>NZ_JAAQWP010000004.1:0-638072 GCF_012985535.1 Pseudomonas sp. WS 5021
AATACTAATTGCCCGTGAGGCTTGACCATATAACACCCAAGCAATTTGTTTCTCGAAAGAGCATCAGATTGCGGTGTGTGAAGACGAAATGAACCGAAAGTTCGAATCTCACAAAACACCGAAAGCTGTCACATACCCAATTTGCTGAAGCGAGGCACTTGCCACGACTCAGTACCCGAATTTCTTGACGACCATAGAGCATTGGAACCACCTGATCCCATCCCGAACTCAGCAGTGAAACGATGCATCGCCGATGGTAGTGTGGGGTTTCCCCATGTGAGAGTAGGTCATCGTCAAGATTAAATTCCGAAACCCCAATTGCGAAAGCAGTTGGGGTTTTGTTTTGGGCGGTCGAAAACCCATAAGCCCGCAAGCAACTGGTCGCGCCCGCCAACTGCAACAAATGCGATTGCTACTCTATGCTTAGTTGGCTTGACTCATTCTTAAGGACGGGAGGTAGGTATGACCACTGAACCCAAACCGCGCGATGACGCGGAGCAGGAGCGCGCCAGGCAGCGTCGCGAGGAAGAGAAGCCACAGACCTGGAAGCATCCGGATGACGGGACGGAGCTATCCGAACGCGATCAGGAACGCCCCTGAAGCCATAACTGTAGGAACCGACTTGCCCGCGATGGGCATAACGCTGACAGGCCCCCGCCGTCAAGCCGGCTCACAGGACATCGGCGTACACAACTCCACCAGCGTCCCATCCGGGCAGCGCACATAAGACACCACTTGGCCCCAGGGCTTGCTGCTCGGTGCTGATAGCTCGGTCGCACCCGCGGCCACAGCCTTGGCGTGGGCGGCCGGGACGTCATCGGTCACAAATCCCAGTTCCACCCCCAGCGGTTGCTTAGAAGAATGAGCAGCGACGTGCCCACCCTTGAAATTCAACTCCCCCAGTTCATGCGCGGCGAAGGACAAGGTGGTGCCTGCGGTTTCCAGCTCGCCATAGGTCCCAGACTCATGCAGGAAGCGTCGACTGAAGCCGAAGGCCGTTTCAAAAAACTGCAGCGACGCGGCGACATCCGGGACGTAGACGATGGTGTAGGCGAATTTCATGGCTAAGCGCTCCGTGCTTGAAAAAGATGCCTATTAGAGGAAGTGCCAGCAGGCTCGTCAACCTGCCGATACCAGCAGAGCCGTGGGAAACCCCGACGCCAAGACCAGGTACGCCACGATGGCGGCCAGGCACAACCCGATAAATACCCGCAGCAGCGTCCTGGCGGTTGGATGGGCGATGAACCTGATACTCCAGATGCACAGCCCGGCCATCAGGATGGCCAGGGCAAGAATGACCAGCACGGGGATGTTCTCGGTTGCCATGGAAGCTGATTTATAGTCCCAAATACGTGGGTTGGATAGTCGGCGCATAGACGCAGGCCCCGCTGTGTTCCTAAACTGCCGACTGTCTTGGGCAGTGGGGCGCTTGCCATGAATCGCAATGAATTACGCAAGGCCGACATCAACCTGATGGTGGTCTTTGAAACACTGATGCTCGAGCGCAACGTGACGCGTGTGGCAGAGAAGCTGTTCCTTGGCCAGCCCACGGTCAGTTCGGCCCTCAACCGCCTGCGCACGCTGTTCAACGACCCGCTGTTTATCCGTGTCGGCCACCGCATGGAGCCGACGGCGCGGGCCGAGGAGCTCATCCTGCATCTGTCGCCGGCCCTGGACTCGCTGTCGGCGGCGTTGAGCCTTACCCATGATTTCGACCCGTCTGTCAGTACCATGACCTTTCGTATCGGCCTGTCCGATGACGTCGAGTTCGGTCTGTTGCCACCGCTGTTGCGGGCCCTGCGCACCGAAGCACCGCAGGTGGTGTTTGTGGTGCAGCACGTCGATTACTGGCGGATTCCCGATTTGCTGGCCTCTGGCGATATCACCGTCGGCATCACCCAGACCCGTGGCCTGCCGGCCAATGCCAAGCGCAAACTGTTGCGCCACATCCGTCCCAGCGTGCTGCGCGCCGATGCCTCGGACCAGGCGCTGACCCTCGACGAATACTGCGCACGGCCCCATGTGCTGGTGTCTCACACCGCTAACGTCGCGGGGTTTGCCGATGAGTGGCTGGCGGAGATCGGTCGCAAGCGGCACGTGGTGTTATCCGTGCCGCAATACAGTTCCTTACCGGCATTACTGGCCGGCACCGATATGATCGCCAGCCTGCCAGACTACACGGCCCAAGCCATGGCGGCGGCGGGCAACCTGTTTTGTGAGCCGTTTCCGTTCGATACACCGACCCTGGACCTGTCCATGGTCTGGCTCAGCCACGTTGACAGCGACCCCGCCGAACGCTGGATGCGCTCGCGGCTGGAAGCGTTCATGGGGGCGTGAGCGCGGCAAGTTAGGCGTTTGCTTCTCTTGCCACGTCCACTTTGCAACTGGCCGCAACCGCCGCCACCTGCTCGCGAAACCACGCGTTGGCGCTTTCCTGCTCGCTGGCATCGTTCCACTGCATCTCCAGGGTAAACCCCGGCAGGCCGTTGGGGGCTTCGCAATGGCCGAACTGTGGTTCCACGGCCAGCAGTTGTTGCACGCGCCGGGGCAGGGTGACGATAAAGTCGGTGCCGGCAATCATCTTCAGCGCCGCGCTGTAGCTGTTGGCCCGGGCGATGACCTGGCGCTTGTGAGCCTGGCGGCTCAGCCAGCCGTCGATCATGTTGGTGTCCGAGGTCCAGGGCGTGGGGAACACATGGCGCCGGGCCACAAAGGACTGCAGGCTGAACGCCGGCTCCCGGGGGGCCGCACGCTTGTCGAAGACGCAGACCAAGTCGTCTTCCAGCAGCATCTGGGTCCTGAGGTCCTTGTGCTCACGGTGAAAGTGCGGACCGAAGCAGATCACCAGGTCCAGGCGCCCGTCACGCAGCGCCTCGACAGGGATCTCGGTTTCCAGCTTCTGCACATTGACGATCACCGGCAGGTCGGCATGATCGAAGTGTTTCAACAATCTGGGCAGGATCAGTTGCTCGAAGTATTCGGGCGCGCAGAGGTTGAAGGTGACAGCTTTTTGCGTGGGATCGAATGTCTGCGCGCCCGCGTGGCACAGGTTGATGCTTTCGAGGATTTTCTGCACATGCCCGTACATGGTGCTGGCCTTGTAGGTTGGGCGCATGCCGGCACGGGTGTTGATAAACAGGTCGTCCTCAAAGCTGGTGCGCAGCTTTTTCAGGCTGTAACTGACCGTGGACTGGCTGACAAACAGGGTTTCGGACACATCGGTGACGCTGCTTTGCTCATACACAGCGATAAACACCATCAGATCCTGCATATCGAGCTTTCTAAGCAAGTTACTGTTTAGCATTCGTTCCGTCCGTGAGCCTGTTGCGCGACCGCAGCGCAAACAAGACAAAATGTTAACGGAACGCTCGTCCCAATAGAAAGGTCTGTCGGACCTTTCTATGTTCATTGTGGGACAGATACTGTTTGGAACACGACGCCCTAACGAATATGCCGTGCATAGTGGCGCGGGTCGAAGCGCAGGACTATCAGTAACATCACCCCCACCACGGCGGTGAGTGACCACCAGGCCCATTCGAAGCTGCCCAGTTGGTCGCGGATCATCCCGGCAATCAGCGGCGACACCCCAGCGATCAGGTAGCCGATGCCTTGCACAAACGCCGTCAGGCCACCGGCGCGGCGCGGGTTGTCCAGGTGGTCGAGGGACAGGATCAGGCTCATCGGGAACAGCCCGCCAATGCCCAGGCCCAGCAGGCATGGCCACAGCAGTGTGAGGTGTTGCGGGGAAAGGATCAGGCCGCAGAAGCCGGCGATGATCAGCACCAGCAGCACGGCCACCACGCCGCGCTTGTCCTGGCGTCGGTTGGCGATAGCCGGGGTGATCAGTCCGGAGACCACTTCCATGGCCGTCAGGAAGCCCAGCAGCAGGCCGGCGTTCTGTTCGCTCCAGCCCTGCTCGACGTAGTACGGCGCCAGCCAAGCCAGTACACAGGTGTAGGACGCGGTACCGAGGCCGAAGAAAATCGCCAGCAACCACGCGCGGCGATTGCCGAAAAACGATTCCTGCGGGCCGCTGCCGGCTTGGGGCAGTGGTGGCAACGCGGCGCGCTGGGCATACCAGAACAGCAGCGCCAACACGGCAAGCACCGCCCAGATCGCCAGACCCATCCGCCAACTGCCAGTCTGTACCTGGATGAATGGCGAGAACGACGCAGCCAATGCCGCGCCGCCCATGATCGCGGTGACGTACAAGCCCATGAACAGCGAAACGTTGTCACTAAAGCGCGACTTGATCAGCGCCGGCATCAACGCCTGGATCAGCGCAATGCCCACGCCGGCGGCGATGGCGCTGAGGATCAACTCGGCGGCAGAGTCGAGAAACAGCCGCGACAAGGTGGCAAGGCCAATCACCACCAGCGACAGGACAATGCTGCGATGCTCGCCAAAGCGTTTGCCCAGGCCCATGCCGAAGAACATCGCCAAGCCTATCGCCATCACCGGCAACATGGTCAGTAGCGAAGCAGTGCTGAAACTCAGCGGCACATCGCCGCGGATCGACGATAACAAAGGACCGACCGCCGCCATGGACGGACGCAGATTGAGGGCCACCAGCACGACGCTGATCATCAGCCAGAGGGCGGTAGTGGGTTTTGCGTGGACGTTTTCCATGGGCGGGCCTTGAGCGGACAAGGTCGCCATTAGGCGACCGCGCGGGCCCGGCGGCAAATCAGAAAGTCGCAGGAGCTATTGAAAAACTGCATCTGTAGGAGCCGGTTTGCCGGCGATAGTGGTCTGTCAGATAAGCCGCCATCGCCGCCATCGCCGGCAAGCCGGCTCCTACAGGGTTGTGGGCTTAGTAGCCCACGGTGAAACGCTGGCGCGAATGCTTGGGTGTTTCCACTTCGTCGATCAAGGCAATGGCGAAGTCGGCAAAGCTGATCCAACTGCGCTCCTCGCTGCTCACCAACAGGTCATCCTGGCCCAGGCGGAATGTACCGGTGCGCGCGGTCTCGACAAACTCTGCCGAGGGCGAAAGGAACGTCCAGTCCAGCTCCTTTTCCTGGCGCAAGGTGTCGAGGAACGCTGCGCCAGCACTGGCCTCGGCCTTGTATTCGGCAGGGAAGCCTTCGCTGTCGATGACCCGCCCGCCACCCGGCAGCAGCAGCGAACCCGCACCGCCCACCACCAGCAGGCGCTTCACGCCGGCCTGTTTGACCGGCCCGATCACCGCAGGCGCAGGCAGGGTGGCGAAGTGCGCGGCGCTGATCACCACGTCGCTGCCGCTGATGGCCTGTTGCAGGGCTTGGGCGTCCAGTGCGTCCACCTGTTTGACGGTCAGGCCGGGACGCGCGGCGATCGCGCCGGTGTTACGGGCAATGGCCGTGACGGTGTGGCCGCGACGCAAGGCTTCTTCCAGCAGTTGGCTACCGGCACGGCCGGTGGCACCAATGATTGCAATCTTGCTCATGACGTTCTCCAGTGTGGGTAAGGGTTGGATCAAATCACCACTTCATTTCGCCCTTGGCGACTTTGGCGCTCAGCTCCAGGGAGCTTTCATCGGCCAGGTTCGGGTAGCGTTTTTTCATGGCTGCGATCAGGGTCGAGGAATCCTTGGCCTTGGCGGTTTCTACATCGAAAGCCTTGATGTAGTCGGCCGTAAAGGCGACAGCTTTGACCGAAGGCGTGCCCAAGTAGTGGCCGGGAACCACGGTGACCGGCTTGAGTTTTTCGATACGTTGCAGGGTGCCCAACCAATCGGCATGGGACTGTGCGCCCTGGGTGTCGGCCATCCACAGGTGGATGTTCTGCGAGACCACCACGCCACCGACCACGGCCTTGATCGACGGGATCCACACAAAGCTGCGGTCCGGCTGCGGGCCGTCCAGGCCGATGACTTCCAGCGATTGCCCTTCGAGCGTCAGGCTATGGCCGTCGAGGACTTGGGGAATGAGGGTCTTGGCGGGTTTATCGGCGCCCATTTTCGGGCCCCAATATTCAATCTTTCCGGCAACGGTGGCCTTGATATGCTCGACCACCGGTTGTGGCGCGACGATCTTGGCCTGTGGGAAAGCGCTGGCCAGGGTGTCGAGGCCGAAGTAGTAATCCGGGTCGCCATGGCTGATGTAAATGGTGGTCAGCTGTTTGCCGCTGGCGCGGATCTTCTGCACCAGTTGTTCGGCCTGGCTTTTGCCGAACTGCGCGTCCACCAGGATCGCGTCTTTTTCGCCGCTGACCAGCACCGAACTGACGGGGAAGATCGCCGATTCACCTGGGTTATACACCTCGAGGGTCAGGTCGGCGGCGACGGCGTGGGCGGCAAAGCCGAGAACGGTAGTGGCCAGTACAAAGCGCTTGAGGGTAGTGAGCATGTTCAAGTCCAGGTCAGGGATGCCTTGGCAGGCGATGGACAGAGCTTAGTTGCACTGAACGCAGCAAAAAATGCGATGCTTGGACATAGTTTGTTTCTAAAACCGGGCAAATCATGGATCGTCTTCAAGCAATGCGGGTGTTTGTCACCGTGGTCGACCTGGGCAGCCAATCGGCCGCCGCCGATCATCTGGACCTGTCGCGCCCAGTGGTGTCGCGCTATCTGGCGGAGCTGGAAGACTGGGTGGGCGCGCGCCTGATGCACCGCACTACGCGCAAGCTCAGCCTGACCGCCGCCGGCAGTGAGACCCTGCCGCGTTGCCGGCAGATGCTGGAACTGTCCTACGACATGCAGGCCGCCGTCAGCGAACCGGACGACGCCCCTCGCGGCCTGGTGCGCCTGAGCGTCAGCACCTCGTTTGGCCAGGCGCAGTTGGCCGAGGCCATGGCCGAGTACGTCAAGCGTTATCCGCTGGTCAGCATTGACCTGCAAATGCTCGACCGCACGGTGAACCTGGTGGATGAGCGCATCGACCTGGCGATCCGCACCAGCAACGACCTGGATCCCAATCTGATTGCGCGTCAGTTGACCGTGTGCCGCTCGGTGATCTGCGCGTCGCCGGCCTACCTGCAGGAACACCCGCAGCCCCAGCGGGTAGAAGAGTTGGCGGAGCACAACTGCCTGACCCATTCCTACTTCGGCAAGAGCCTGTGGCACTTCGAGGAGAACGCTGAGCCCGTGTCGGTGCCGGTGCATGGCAATATCAGCGCCAATGAAGCCAGCACCTTGCTGCGGCTGACCCTGGCCGGGGCAGGGGTGGCGATGTTGCCGACCTATCAGGCCGGCGACTACATCCGCAGCGGCCAGTTGGTCCGCCTGCTGCCCCATGCCGAACCGCGGCAGATGAACATGTATGCGGTGTATGCCTCGCGCAAGCACATGCCCCAGGCATTGCGCAGCCTTCTGGATTTCCTGGTCTTGAGGTTCCCGCCAGAGCCGCAATGGGACGTGGGGCTGTAAGCCCTATAAGGCGTCTGAATACCCGTCAATACTGGCAACTGGCCCTGGCTGGCCTATGCTCAATACAGCACCTTCTTGATCTGTCCGGAGGTTGATGCCATGACGATCAAAACCAGAAAGTACCTGACGATTTTTGCCCTCTGCGCCTTTGCCACGGCCCTCTATGGCACCGCAGCCTACCGCGCCGAACAGGCCCGCCTGCAACCCGGCATGGCTTCTGCCTGCAACCATGGGCAATGCACCTACTCGGCGACCCTGAGCGCACTGCGCTGACACGCAACCTGTTGCAGCAGCCGGCTTGCGGGCTCCTGCAACAGTGCGTGGGTGGTCGGTCAGTCCGCGTTCAGTTGTTCGCGAAATGCCTTGGGTGAAAATCCTACGCGCCTGCGAAACAATCGAGAAAAGTTCGTCGGGTCAGAGAACCCCAGCACGTCAGACATTTCATTAATGGTCATGCTCGTGTAGGTCAACAGACGCTTGGCCTCCAGCAGTTGGCGGTCGTGCATGATCTGCAACGCCGGCTGCCCGCCCAGCTCGCGGCAGGTGCCGTTGAGGTGCGACACCGAGATCCCCAGCTTGTGCGCCAGGTCTTCGATCTTCGGGTGTTCGCGGTAGTGCTGCTCAACCAACTGGGTGAAGTGCCGGAAGTACTCGCGGCCCCGAGGTGCCCGTGGATGGCGGCGTTGGATGGCCTGGCGGCTGATCCACACCAGCAGCACGCTGACCAGCGCGTGCATCATCATGTCCCGGGCCGGGAAGTCATCGGTGTATTCATTCTGCAAGCGGGTGAACAGGCTATTGAGGTAGTCACTGTCCTGGCCCGCCGGGTAGCTGCCCAGGGCGCTCAAGCCGTCTACCGCCGAGCCCAACTGGCCCTGCAGGTGCGCCACCAGCGGCGCGGCCAGTGTCACCACAAACCCTTCTACATCCTCGGCAAACCGAAACCCGTGCACACACAGCGGCGGCAGCACTTGCAGGGTCGATTCGGTCAGCGTCGTGCGCTGGCCCTCGATCTCCAATTGCGCCTGGCCCTTGTACACATAGAGCAATTGGCACAGGTCCGCATGCCGGTGGGGCTGGATCTCCCACTGGTACTCGCGGCTGCGCCGGGAGATGGTCTCGCAATGCAGCAAATCCGGAGTCGGCCACTGCTGGCTTTCTCCGTAGAGTTTGAACACTGGAATCGCGGGACTGGCATTTTTGGTCATGTTTTTATCCGATACTCAGGACAGTGGTTCGGTAATCGCCCCGATTGGCGAAAAGCGCAGGCTTTGGCTCAGTTTTCACCTTCTTGTGGGGCTCACTCAAGGGAAAAATGCCAGTACCAAAACCAATGACAACGCTTTCACCGATAACGTTCGGGGGAAGCCGGCGGGCCATAAAAATAATGAAAACCCTAAAAACTCAAGTCGCCATCATCGGCGCCGGTCCTTCGGGGCTGCTGCTCGGCCAATTGCTGCATAACGCGGGGATTGAAACCCTGATTGTTGAGCGCCAGGCCCCGGACTACGTTCTCGGGCGAATTCGCGCCGGAGTGCTGGAGCAAGGCATGGTCGACCTGTTGCGCCAGGCGGGTGTCAGCCAGCGGATGGACGCCGAGGGCCTGGTGCATGAAGGCTTCGAGCTGGCCCTCAATGGGCGCTTGCACCACATCGACCTGAAGACCCTGACCGGCGGCAAGACTGTGATGATCTACGGCCAGACCGAAGTCACCCGCGACCTGATGGCCGCCCGCGAGCACGCCGGCGCGATCACCCTGTATGAAGCGCGCAATGTTCAGCCCCACGACCTTAAGGGCGAGCGGCCCTGGCTGACCTTCGAGCATCAAGGCCAGCAGGTGCGCCTGGACTGCGACTACATCGCCGGTTGCGACGGCTTCCATGGCGTGTCGCGCCAGTCGATCCCCGCCGATGTGCTCAAGACCTTCGAGCGGGTCTACCCGTTCGGCTGGTTGGGCATCCTTGCCGACACCCCGCCGGTCCACGGGGAACTGGTGTACGCCAAGCATTCGCGTGGCTTTGCCCTGTGCAGCATGCGTTCGCCCAGCCGCAGTCGCTATTACCTGCAGGTGCCGGCCGAGGAGTCGCTTGATGCATGGCCCGACCAGCGCTTCTGGGCGGAGCTCAAGGAGCGCTTGCCGGCGGATCTGGCAGCCAGCCTGGTGACCGGGCCTTCGATTGAAAAGAGCATCGCGCCGCTGCGCAGTTTCGTGGTGGAGCCGATGCAGTACGGGCGCCTGTTCCTGCTGGGGGACGCCGCCCATATCGTGCCGCCCACCGGCGCCAAGGGCCTGAACCTGGCGGCCAGTGACGTGAGCACCCTGTTCACCCTCTTGTGCAAGGTGTACCGGGAAGGGCGCGTGGAGCTGCTGGAGAAATACTCCCAGATCTGTTTGCGGCGGATCTGGAAGGCCGAGCGGTTTTCCTGGTGGATGACCTCGATGCTGCACCAGTTTCCCGAGGCGGATGGCTTCAGCCAACGGATTGCCCAGAGCGAGCTGGAGTACTTTGTCGAGTCGCAGGCTGGACGCGCAACCATTGCAGAAAATTACGTCGGGCTTCCTTACGAGGCTATCGAATAGCCGGCTATCGAGTAACATGGCGGGCATTGCCGCTTGCCTGCAGGTTCTGTCGTGACCCAATCCACACCCTCTGTACGCAGTGTCCTTGCCGCCCTGATGTTGGCGATTTTCCTCGGTGCGCTGGACCAGACCATCGTCGCCGTGTCGATGCCGGCCATTTCCGCCCAGTTCAACGACGTCAACCTGCTGGCCTGGGTCATCTCCGGCTACATGGTGGCGATGACCGTGGCGGTGCCGATCTACGGCAAGCTTGGCGACCTGTATGGGCGGCGGCCGATGATGTTGATCGGCATGGGCCTGTTCACCGTGGCCTCGCTGTTTTGTGGCATGGCGCAAAGCATGGAGCAGTTGGTGCTGGCGCGGATCCTCCAGGGCATCGGCGCGGGCGGGATGATTTCGGTGAGCCAGGCGATCATCGGCGACATCATTCCGCCCCGCGAGCGTGGGCGTTACCAGGGTTACTTCAGCAGCATGTACGCCGTTGCCAGCGTGGCCGGGCCGGTGTTGGGCGGCTATATGACCGAGTACCTGTCGTGGCGCTGGGTATTTTTGATCAACCTGCCATTGGGCGCGGGCGCCTGGTGGGTGGCCCATCGCACGCTGGTGGGGCTGCCGGTGCCACAGCGCAAGCCGATCATCGATTACCTTGGCACGGTGCTGATGATCATCGGCCTGACCGCGCTGTTGCTGGGCATCACTGAAATCGGCCAGGGCCATCATTGGCGCGATGATCAAGTACTGGGCCTGCTGGCCTGTGCGCTGGTGGCGTTGACGGTGTTTGTCTGGCATGAGCGCCGGGCGCGGGAGCCGTTGTTGCCCATGCACCTGTTCGCCAACCGCAGCGCGGTGTTGTGCTGGTGTACGATTTTCTTCACCAGCTTCCAGGCCATCTCGCTGATCGTGCTGATGCCCCTGCGCTACCAGAGCGTCACGGGGGCCGGTGCCGACAGCGCTGCCTTGCATCTGCTGCCGCTGGCGATAGGCTTGCCCATGGGTGCGTTCTTTGCCGGGCGCATGACCTCAGTCACCGGCCGCTATAAACCGATGATCCTTACCGGTGCGCTGCTCACGCCGATTGCTATCCTCGGCATGGCCTTCAGCGCACCCCAGTCACTGATCCTCAGCAGCTTGTTCATGGTGCTCAGCGGCATTGCCTCGGGCATGCAGTTCCCGACTTCCCTGGTGGGTACGCAAAACTCAGTGGCGCAACACGACATCGGTGTCGCTACCAGCACCACCAACCTGTTTCGCTCCCTGGGTGGCGCGGTCGGCGTGGCGTGTATGTCGGCCTTGCTTTTGGCGTTGTTGCAGGACTCGAGTTTTGCCCACCTGGCCAGTGGCTCGATGATGGCCGAAGGCAGCTCCGGCAACGTGCTGCTCGATGGCCTCAACGCGGCTCCCGGCCCGGCGCAGGACGCCTTGCGTGGGGAGCTGTTGAGGACCTTCCGGCATTTGTTGATGATCAGCGCGGCGGTGTCGCTGCTGGGGCTGGCAGCGGCGATTGCGATGCCCAACCAGCTGTTGCGCGGGCGCGAAGACAAGGCGCGCTAGCGTAGGCGCCGGCCTGCTCCTACAAGGCGTGCAGTTGCGCGCTTACGGGCTGTAGTAACCCACCGCTACCAGAAAATGCCCGCTCTTGCGCAGATAGGCATGCTTGTTTTCCACCTTGCCGGTCACCGGGTTTTTCCAGCGGTATTCATATTCTCCCTGACCCTGCTCCTTCATCAGTGCCAGGATCGGTTCACCCACGGGCTTGCCGTCCGGGTCCTTGATCTTGGCGAAGTCGGTGTTGATCAGGCGCAGGTTGGTGCCGTGGGCCACATAGCGCCCGGTATCCAGGTCGACCACAAACACATACAAGTCGTCCTGCAAAAAGCCGCCTTGCAGCGCATTGATTGCCTTCAACGTGCCGGCTTCGTTTTTCTCCAGTTCCCTGACTGCCTTGTCCCGCAGGGCCTTGGCCTGCTCGGGCGTAGCCCGGGGCAGGTAATAGCCGACGGCCAGGATGCGCTGGCCGATACGCTGGTAGAACACATGCTTGCGTTCCACCTTGCCGTCGTTCCAGTTCTGCCAGCGGTATTCGGCCTGTTGGATGCCATTGCCTTCCGGGATCTTCAGCGCGTCCTTGAACGACTGGCGCAGGTCCGGCCCGAGCACTTCGGACACGTCGCGACCGATCAGCGCCGAAGATGGGCCACCACTGGCCAGCAGTACGCCCTTGGTATCGACCACGAACACATAGCGGTCCTTGTCGACAAACTCGCCCTGGCGGCTGAAGGCAGCGAAGGCCTTGTCACCGTTGTCGTGGTAATAAGCCAGGGCCTTCTCCAGCAGCGCCTTGGCGGCCTGGGCGTCCTGTTCATGGGCGGTTGCGGCCTGGGCCTGGCTGAAACCCAGCAACAGCAGCAGCCAGGTGGCGCGGAGCATTCCCTTCATTACCCGTCCCTCGTTCTTGTGAATGTCCCAAGAGCGTAGACGGTTGCCCGGGGATTAGAACGGCTGGGTCGGCAGGTATTTTCCGTCCAGGGTAATGACCGCGCGGGAGCCGCCGTCCGGGTCTTCGACCTTTTTGATGTCCAGCTTGAAGTTGATGGCGCTGATGATGCCATCGCCAAACTGCTCGTGGACCAGGGCTTTGAGGGTTGAACCATAGACCTGCAGCATTTCATAGAAACGGTACACGGTCGGATCCGTCGGAATGCCACCGGGGATGCTGCCGCGCAGAGGCACGCTTTGCAGCAGACGGCTGGCGTTCGCGTCCAGGCCCAGTTTGGCGCACACCACATCGGCTGCGTCCTTGGGCAGCGGGTGTTGCCCGAGCAGGGCTGCGGTGACGAACGCCAGGCTCAGGCCGGTGCCGTCGCTGAGGTCCTGCCAGGACAGGTTTTTGCGGGCCTTGATATCAATCACGGTGTCGGCCAGGGCCAGGCGTGGGGTTTGGGACAATTGGGATTGCAGCATGATGACTTCCTCTTCGGTTAAATAAGGTTCAGGCGGCGTGTGCGCGGGTCTGTGGATTGTCCAGCAGGGATACAAAGCGAGCGGTGCGGCCATCCAGGGCGTTGATGCAGCCGCTTTCGATATCGTAGACCCAGCCATGCAGACTCAGCCGGCCCTGTTCCAGCGCCAGGGCGACGCTGGGATGAGTCTTGAGGTTGGCCAATTGTGCGACCACGTTTTCCCGTACCAGGGCGCTCAGTCGCTCTGCATCCGAGGCATGGGTACGTGCGGCGTTGATCACCTTGGCCGACTCGGCATGGCGCAGCCAGTTGGCCACGGCGGGCAAGTGATCCAGGCATTTGCAGGTGGAAATGGCCGTCATGGCGCCGCAGTCGGAGTGGCCGCAAATCACGATATCGCTGACCCCCAGCACGGCCACCGCATATTCGACCGTGGCCGAGACCCCGCCCGGCTCCGGGCCGTAGGACGGCACGATATTGCCGGCATTGCGGATCACAAACAGATCGCCTGGTTCCTGCTGGGTCAACAGCTCCGGGACTACACGGCTGTCGGAGCAGGAAATAAACAGCGTGCTGGGGTGTTGCGTGGTTGCCAGTTGCTTGAACAGGTCACTGCGCTGGCTGAAGGCTTCGCTCTGGAACTTGCGCAAGCCGTCGATGAGATGCTGCATGGTGTTTCTCCTTGCGTCGCTAATGGGGCAAGGATGGAAGTTTTTGGTTATAGCGTCCAAGGCCGGATTATTATAGTTTCTATAAGTAATGCCTATAGTTGGAGTGTTTTGCATGCTGCTACGCCATATCCGCTACCTGCTGGCCGTCGCCGAACACCGTAACTTCACGCGGGCTGCCGAAGCGTTGCATGTGTCGCAGCCGACATTGTCGCAACAGATCAAGCAACTCGAAGAGAACCTGGGGGCACCGCTGCTGGATCGTTCCGGGCGCAGTGTCAACCTGACCGACGCGGGCCAGGCCTATGTGCGGTTTGCCCGCCTGGCGCTGCAGGATCTGCAGGCGGGCACCCGGGCCATGCATGACGTGCAGGACCTGAGCCGTGGCAATTTACGCTTGGCCATGACTCCGACGTTCACCGCGTACCTGATCGGGCCGCTACTGGCCCAGTTTTATCAGCAGTATCCGGGGATCACCGTCAGCGTCGAGGAAATGCCCCAGGACCGTCTTGAGCGCGCGCTGACCGAGGATTTACTGGATATCGGCATTGGCTTCAGCGGCGAGCACATGCCAGACATCGAATGCCAAGGGGTGTTTGTCGAGGAGTTGAGCGTAGTGGCCAGCGCCAGTCATCCAACCTTGAAGCGCAAACAGTGGCTCAAGCTGGCTGACTTCAAGCAGCAACCCCTGGTGCTGTTGAACAGCGGATTTGCGACGCGACGTTACATTGATGACTATTGCCGGACGCTGGAGATAACGCCGCAGATTGCCATGCAGGCCAATTCGATCAGTGCGGTGATTGAAATTATTCGCCATACCCAACTGGCGACGATCCTGCCCCGCGAGGTGGCCATGGCCCAGCAGGGCTTGCACGCGGTGCAACTGCGCCCGCCGTTGCCGCAGCGCACGGTGGCCCTGCTCAGTCGCAAGGGCGCTTATCGCAGTGCTGCATGCCGGGCGTTTGTCGATGTGGTGAGTGGGTGGCGAATGTTTAGTCATCCTGAAAGTGAACTCCATCAAGACTGAATTTAATGGCTTAACCCGGCGTGTGACGCTGGCGCTTATCTCTTCACTGTGATCCCTGCATGGACGGTTCCCCCGACACTCACCCCGAGGCCTCGCCTGGCGCATCAACGCCCAGCCGCCCGGTGTGTCGGCTGGGCGTTGATGCATTGCCTTCTGAACTGGCCTTTTGGGCGCTGTGGCACTGCCGCCACGCCCGCCCGCCGGATACCGCTCCCTTACGCTGATTGCCCCCTCACGGGTGCGCCGTCGTGCGCGCCTGCCTGACGCATACGTAAGAGAGTTGCCATGAGTACCGTCTTTGCCAGCCTGCACGAAGCCCAATCGTTTCTTGACCAAAATCCCGATATCGAGATGTTCGAACTGTTCATCCTCGACAGCAACGGCGTGCCTCGCGGCAAGTTGCTGCACCGTGATGAACTGCTGGCGGTCTACGCCAGTGGCCGCCCGCTGCCCAGTACCATCCTGGGCCTGACCCTCAATGGCGACGACGTGGAAAACTCCGGCCTGGTGTGGGAGGTAGGGGATATCGACTGCCGCGCCTACCCGATCAGCGGCAGTTTGCAGCGCATGCCGTGGCGGTTGATTCCCACTGCGGCGGTGCAGGTCAGCATGCACCCGGTGGAGGGCCTGCCGGCGACGGTGGCTGATCCCCGGCACTTGCTGGCCAAGGTCATCGACGGGCTCAAGGCCGATGGTTATTACCCGGTGATGGCGGCGGAACTGGAGTTCTACCTGCTGGACCAGAAGCCCGACAGCAATGGCCGCCCGCAACCGGCGCGGGATATGGACGGCGGTCGCCCGCGCTCGACCCAGGTCTATGGCCTGCGCGAGCTGGAGCAGATCGAGCCGTTTCTGGCCGACTTGTACAGCGCTTGCAAGCTGCAAGGCATTCCCGCGCGCACGGCGATCTCCGAATACGCGCCGGGCCAGGTGGAGATCACCCTCGAACACCGCAGCGATGCGTTGCAGGCGATGGACGAGGCGGTGCGTTACAAACGCCTGGTCAAGGGCGTGGCCCACAAGCACGGGATGACGGCCTGTTTCATGGCCAAGCCGTTCGACGACCTGGCCGGCACCGGCATGCACATGCACGTCAGCCTGGCGGACGCCGACGGTAACAACCTGTTTGCCAGCGAGGCGCCCGATGGTACGCCGCTGCTGCGCCAGGCGGTGGGCGGGATGCTCAGTACTTTGCTCGACTCCTTGCTGTTGTTCTGCCCCAACGCCAACTCGTACCGACGCTTCCAGAGCAACAGCTATGCGCCGCTGGCGGCCACCTGGGGGGTCGACAACCGCACCGTGAGCCTGCGTGTGCCCGGCGGCCCGGCGTTTTCGCGGCATATCGAACACCGCATCTGCGGCGCCGATGCCAACCCGTACCTGGCGGCGGCGGCAATCCTCGCGGGGATCCACCGTGGCATTCGTGAGCAGCGCGATCCCGGCGCGCCAGTCACGGGCAATGGTTATGCCCAGGCCAAGGAGCTGCTGCCCACCGACTGGCTGACCACCTTGCGTGCATTGGAAGGTTCGACCTGGGCACGTGAAGCATTCGGCCAGGAGTTTCTCGGCGTGTACCTGGCGGTCAAGCGGGCTGAGTACCGGCAGTTCATGGGCGAGGTGGGCGAGCAGGACTGGCGCTGGTACCTGCACCAGGCGTGATGATGAAGCGCGATGCTTTCGACCTTTTTTTCACGAGCGGGTGGATAAGCTGAGGGTCCAGTGTCCGTAGAGACCGGTTCATCTACATGAGTCCCGTGATGTCGTCGCAACCCCCATCGTCCATCGAGGCTGAATTCGCCGCGCGCTGTGATCGTGACCACGCTCGGGTCTGCGGCGACCCGCGCCCCCCGACTTTACGGCGGCGCCTATGGTTATGGCGCGATGAGCGCCTGGTGCGCCAGGCCCTGAAAGTCGCGGGGGAGCCCGGGCTGCTGCTGGACCTGGCCTGTGGGGCGGGGCGCTTCTGGCCGGTGCTGGCCGAACACAGCAACCGTGTGATCCTCGCCTCGGACCCATCCCAGGCCATGCTCGATCATGCCCAGAGCCATCACGGCGCGGCATTTTTGCGCCGGATCAAGACGTTCCAGGGCTCGGCCTTTTCCATCGGCCTGTCGGCCAACGCGGTGGACTGCATTTTCTGCCTGGAACTGTTTCGCCACGTCCCCACGGCCGACGCGCGCCTGGCGCTGTTGCGCGAGTTTCACCGGGTCAGCCGCGACACGGTGATTGTCTCGGTGGACAGCGACAGCCGCCATCGTGAGCTCCACCCGCCAGGCACGGGGCAAGCCTTGCTGTCCCATCGTGTCGAGGTGGAAGCGGAGTTCCGCCAGGCGGGGTTCACGGTGCTCAATCAGCAAGAGTTCATGCCCGGCTCGACCTTGTGGCGGGTTTATGTGCTGCGCAAACGAGGATAACCCTCAGCTGTCGGGCTATTCTTCGTCTCCTGTCAGAGTTTTCATGATGGCTGGCACACTGCGGGTGCTCGAAAGTCCCTCTGGCGATATATACTGCGCGCCATTCTTCAAGGGAGAGCCGTGTGGCCATCGATATTCACTGGATCTGCGACAACGATAGCCTCGGCCAGCATTGCGCCGAATGGCAGCAGTTGCCATTCGTCGCCCTCGACACCGAATTCATGCGGGTCGATACCTTCTATCCCATCGCCGGGCTGATCCAGATCGGCGATGGTGTACGCGCTTATCTGATCGATCCCCTGACCATCGATAATTGGCAACCCCTGGCCGCGCTGCTGGAAAACCCAGCGGTGATCAAGGTGGTACACGCCTGCAGTGAAGACCTGGAAGTGTTGCTGCGCCTGACCGGCAGCCTGCCGGCGCCGCTGTTCGACACCCAACTGGCAGCTGCCTACCTGAACCTCGGCTTCTCCATGGGCTACTCGCGCCTGGTGCAAGCTGTGCTCGACATCGAACTGCCCAAGGGCGAGACCCGTTCGGACTGGCTGCAGCGGCCATTGTCCGAGACCCAGGTCAGCTACGCCGCCGAAGACGCGGTGCACCTGGCGCAAGTCTACACACGGCTGCGCCCGCGCCTGTCCGACGAAAAATACGCCTGGATCCTGGAAGATGGCGCGGAACTGGTGGCCAACCTGCGTCGGGAAATCGACCCCTATGAGGTCTACCGCGACGCCAAGCTGGCCTGGAAACTGTCCCGTGCCCAACTCGCTGTGCTGCGCGAGCTGTGCGCCTGGCGCGAACAGCAAGCCCGCGCCCGCGACCTGCCACGCAACCGTATCCTGCGTGAACACTCGCTATGGCCCCTGGCCAAGTCGCAGCCGGATAACCTCGCGGCCCTGGGCAAAATCGAAGACATGCACCCGCGCACCGTGCGCCAGGACGGCGAGTTTCTGCTGGGCCTGATCAAACGTGCCGCCAGTGTGCCGATGGACCAATGGCCGCCGGCCGTGCCTGAGCCATTGCCGGTGGATGCCGCGGTGCTGATCAAGCAACTGCGCGCCCTGGGCCAAACCTTCGCCGAACGCCTGGACATGGCCCCGGAGCTGATGCTGCGCAAGAAAACCCTCGAGGCGCTGGTCAAGAGTGGCTACCCCGATGGGCCTTACCAATTGCCTGACTCGCTGCGTGGCTGGCGCCGCGAGTTGATGGGCCAGGCGCTGCTGGACAGCCTGGCCACTGCCGGAGAACAGCCTTGAAACATATTTGTTCCATCTACCGCAGCCCGAAACGCGCCGGCATGTACCTCTACGTGCTCAAGAGCGATGCCCTGGAGCGCGTGCCCGAAGGCCTGCTGACCGTGTTCGGCAAGCCGGTACACGCCTTCAACCTGGTGCTGACGGCGGAACGCAAGCTGCAGCAGGAAGATATCGTGGCAGTCCTGGCCAACCTGCAAAAGCAGGGCTACCACCTGCAGATGCCACCGCCGGACGATGAGTACATCGAACACCTGCCCGAAGAACTGCTGCGCCGTAACGACCCGATGTGATCGACCCGTGTCCCGCTCGGGACACGTTTGAATCGAATGACCTGGCGAGCCCCGAGCCCAGCAGTCAGTCTGCTGCCGGTGGTCGCCTGCACTGTTTTTGAAAGGTTTGAACCATGCGCGTTCTGATAGCAGAACAGGACCACCCGCTGTACGCCCGACTGCTGCGCGAAGCGGCGCCGGATATTGAAGTCCTGACCAGCGGCGACTCGGCTGAACTGTCACGCCTGGCCGCCGATTGCCCGGTGTGGCTGGGCCAGCCGGACCTGCTGGCAACCCTGCTGCGCCAGGGCCATCACCCGCAATGGCTGCAATCGACCTGGGCCGGTATCACGCCGCTGCTGGCTGATGGCTTGCCACGGGATTATCGACTGACCCGTGCCGTCGGCATTTTTGGCCAGGTGATGGCCGAGTACGTGCTCACCTACATGCTCGGCCACGAGCGCGAGGTGCTGGCGCGCCTGGTCAGCCAGGTCGAGCGCAAGTGGGACAACCGCATGGGCCAGAGCCTGGCGGGGCGCAAGGTACTGATCGTCGGCACCGGCGATATCGGCCAGAGCGTCGCGCAGTTCCTGCTGCCCTTTGGCGTGGAGTTATACGGCGTTGCCAGCCAAGCCCGGGAGCAGGCCCCGTTTCTCGAGGTGGCCGGGCCGGATCAACTGGGCCGGCTGGTGGGCGAGGTGGACTATGTGGTCAACCTGCTGCCCAACACGCCGAACACCCACGATCTGTACGATGCGGCGCTGTTCAAGCAGTTCAAGCCGACCGGCCTGTTCATCAACGTCGGCCGGGGCGTGGCGGTGGTGGATGCCGATCTGGTCGAGGCCCTGAAAGAAGGGCACCTGGCCGGTGCGGTCATCGACGTGTGTCGCCAGGAGCCTTTGCCCCAGCGCCATCCGTTCTGGACTGCCTGGGGCTTGTTGCTGACGGGCCACAGCTCGGCGCCGACCTGCCCGCGACGCATGGTGGCGCTGTTTGTCGAGAACCTTGGGGCATACCAGGCCAAGGATTCGCTGCGTGGCGAGGTGAGTTTCGAGCGCGGATATTGAACTCCCCCACAGGCTGCGTAGCCCGCATCTGATTTTATCGCTGACGGTATCGTGGGAGGCTCGCTGACCTTAATCAGGGAGGCCTCTCAATGTTCGATCTGCGTGCTATCCCCCCGCAAACACCTCTGTTTCCCGCGTCTTTGACTGACCGTGTCGCTGAAGGCGCCAGGCTTGCGCAGCCTGACCCTTTGCCGGCAACTGGCGCCGCTGGTGGCCCGGTCACCCCGACACAGGCCAAACCCAAGTCTGGCCTGCAGGCTGCCCTGGCCGACAGAGAAAACCTGAAGGTCCTGGGGCAAAAGCTCTTCGAGGTCGCCACGCGCCTGGGCGTAGATGCCACGCCGCAAGCTGTGCTGGCGGCGCTGGGCAGTACCCCGATGGGCATAGACCCTGGGTCGTCCTATCCGCTGGATACCGGTAGCAGCATCACCCTGACGACTTTTATCCGGCACCTTGGATTTTTCCAGCCCACCAGCCATTTTCACCTTGCCAGCCTCGCCGATGCGGTCACTCAAAAAGCCCTGGAGCACCCACTTGGCGATCTTGGCGGCGGCTTATCGTGGCCGGTGCCTATCAGTCCTGATGAGCAACGCAGGCTGGGCGCGGTGGCTCTGGACCGGCTCGGTAATAAGGGGGTGCTGGATTACCTGAACGATCAGCAGCCCGTCGACCTGCAGGTACGCAGCAACCCCATCGAGGCCCTGCAATCCCTGATCAGTTGCGCGCCAGGGCAGCGGCTGGGACAGTACCTGCAACAGCAAATGGACGCAGTCGCTACCGACCGCAGTATCAACGACTATTTGCTGGCTGCCATTGCTGTGCAGATGGATCCCGAATCCATCACCGCGCCACATCGCACCAAGGTGGCGGGTTTTGACCTCGCAAGCGCTCGGCACTGGGGTAAACCCGCTTCAGTGGTGGTCGACGGGTTGCGCACGCACCTGAGCGCCAGTGGCAGAACCCGCCCGGAGATGGCTGGGGTAGGCGCCTATCTGTTGTTGGCCAGGATGGCCCCCGAGTTCCTGATCAAGGACATCCCCGCCAGTGTCACCTATGGCAGCTCGGCCTGGGTAAACCTGGCGGTTGCGGCGCGCACGATAGAAGCTCAATCGCCGGGCAAGGTACCGAACATGACCTTTGTGCAGGTCATGCAACAGGCCGAGAGTGCGGGCCTGGCTGATCCGGGCGTCACCTGGCGGGCGCAGAAGGCCGCCCTGCTGGACTGGGGGGGTGCCAATGGACTGTTGGAGCGCCGGGATGATGAGGGCTACAGCGACCAGGAACTGAACATACTCAAAGACACCTTCAACAGCCGCCAGCGGCAAATGATCAGCGCCAGCCAGGCATTGGATAAGGCGATTCCCAGTCGAAAAGCGTTGGCGCTGGCCGAACTCAAGCGACGATTTGGCGACCTGGGCGCGTTGTTTGAAGAGAAACTGATCAGTACTACAGGCCATCCGCGAGGTGGTCCTGGAACGCCAGCAACCTACTTGCTTGGGCGCCATTCGCTGCTGGATATCGCGATGATGGACCTACCTTCGCCCGCCGTATTTGATTGCGCAGACAGCCGCATCCCCCTGGCCGAGTTGAACGCCAATCACCGATTTGGCACCACCGAGGCGTTCAACCAGCCGTTCGATGACACGATAAAAAATAAAAAGGCAGCTATCGGCATCACCATCAAGCATCTGGTCGCGCAGTTGCCGGTGGTCGATCGGGAGAACCTTGAGTATGGAAAGCTGACCTTCTATCAGAATCTATCCCACACCTTGGGCCTAGGCTTTACCGACAGAACCCAGCACCCCAAAGGCCAGGAACTGCTGCTGAAAGTTGAGCGCGAGGGAAAGCCTCCAGCAGCCTATGAAATCAACTTTGCCCAAGGGGTTATTCGGCCCGTGGATCTCTGGCGGGCGGCGCAGCGTAGTTCAAGAAATGCCAATGTCGTGTACGAGACCAAAGTGTTCAGCCCTGAGGGTGCCCCTCAGCAGAGAAATGAAAGAACCCCACGGGGTAACGGGTTGCTTGATAGCTTTGCGACGCCGCGTACTCAATACATTGCCAATGTATTCGTTGAGCATCTTGATCTGGATGACCCGCAGATAAAGGAACATGCCAGGGGGCAGACCACGCTGGACGAGCAGAAGGGCACAGCCAGGGCGGTTAAAGAGTTTGTGCTCAACCTTGTTCCGTTGCGCTCGGCGATTGTCAATTTTCAGCAGGGCAACTACGGCGAGGGGGCTGTGGACCTGGCGCTGGACATCTTTGGCTTCCTGACTGCCGGCGCGGCAGTGGCGGGGAAACTGGGGCGGTTGGGCGGCGCTGCTGTCTCCGGGGTGACCAAGGTATTACGGGGGACGAAGATAATCGGTGTGGCCACGATTGGCGCGTTTAACCCCCTGGGAGGATTGGGCGACTTGGCCGTGGGCGGTGCGCAACTGGCCGGTAAAGGATTGTCCAAAGGTATCCAGGCGGTTAACAAGCTCAGGGGGAGCAGCGGCAGCTATGACCTATTGAAGGCGGTCAGTAGGGAGTCTGGTGTTGCGGCAACGGGCACCTACATAGTTGCAGGAAGGCGTATCGAAGGTGGCGCGGTGCTGCGCAACGGTAAATGGTATGCCTTCGATGTTGACAGGATACGGCCCTATGGTAGCCCCCTTGAAGGGTTTGTTGCCCAAACCACGGCCGTGGACGGCGCACTGGCCATGGCGCGTATCGCCCCGGGTAGCGAGCTGGGCAACCGGATGTTTGCCGAGTACAGCGTTGCGCCCTCGCGAATCGCCGGGCTTTCGCGCAACAGCCAGGGGGGTTATCTCGCCGCTGATGGCCATCTGTCTCATATCCGCCACATCGACAGTGCCGGTCAGACCGCGGTGTATGAAGTCCGGCAAGTCAGTCGTGCCGAGGACAGCACTGTCCAGGCACGGATCTATCACAATGGCCGGCAAACGCCGTTGCTGGTCGAGCACGTCCAGGGCGATCAATGGCGGCGGTTGACGCTGCGCGGGGCGGGGCCTGTGTCAGTCGCGGACGATCTGGGGCCGGAAATCGCGGCCGGTGGCGAGGGTGTGATTTACGCCAGCCGCGATGGCAAAAGTGTCTACAAGGATCTTGGGCCTACTTCACTGCAACCTTCGGCCAATTACCTCAACATGGAGGTGATATCGCTGAATAAATATTATGGCGATAGTTTTGCAAGAGGGATCATTGAGGACGGCTTTAAATACATAAAGATGCGCAAGCTTGATGGGGTGGCGCTCAGTCATTTTGAGAGAGGGAGTTTGCCGCCGCAAGCACGGTCCTTGCTGGATGATGCCCTGGCGCAAATGGAAGCGAAGGATATCTATCACAATGATCTGCAACTGAAGAACTTTATGTACTCGGCGAAAGACCAGAAGATCTACCCGGTGGATATGGATTCCCAGCCGTTGGAGTTCATGGTGCCGGTGGTGATGGCCGCGTATGTACGTCAAAGAGAGGCGCTGCGCCAGGCCTTTGCGCGCCTGCTTGCCTGAGCGTCGTGATCTGCACCTTGGCGCTTTCAACCAGCTGCATACGCCAGGCGATGGCCTATGCAGCCGGGGGCTTAGAGCTTGAAGTCACCAGCAGATACCAACTCGCTCAACGGCCGGCGGGGGCTTGGGGCTTCCCGGGCCTGTAGGTAGTCCGCCAGGGTCGCCTTGTCCCCCAGTTTGCCCACCGCAACTGCCGCATGCAGCGCATAACCCTCGGGGATCTTCAGTTCCTTGCGGGTCAGCTCTTGGTCGAAGCCGGCCATGCCGTGGGTATGCCAGCCGCTGATGCTGGCTTGCAGCGCCAGGTGGCCCCAGGCCGAGCCGGTGTCAAAGGTGTGCCACAGCGCCGGGGTTTCTTCGCTGGCGCCGGGCACTGCGAAAGTGGTTTTCGACACCACGATCACCAGTGCGGAGGCATGTTGCGCCCAGCCACGGTTGAATTCATTGAGCAGGCCCAGGTAACGCTGCCAGTGCGGTGTATCGCGACGGGCATAGAGAAACCGCCAAGGCTGCGAGTTGTAGGCCGAAGGCGCCCAGCGCGCAGCTTCGAAGAAGCTCAGCAGGGTTTCCTCCGGAATGCTTTCCCCGGTAAACGCACGCGGCGACCAACGCTCGGTGAACTGCGGGTGGATCGGGTAATCGGCAACGCGTGGCTCAGTGCTCATAAGCGGATCCTGGTGAAAAAAACGGCCCTCAAAGCTACTGCGCCGCCGCGCGCCTGACAAGTCTTGCCCTACCGGCAGTCGTAAGCGCTTGGCCCCAGGGGGCTTGGGCACTAGACTGGCGGCCTTTTCACCTACCGATACTGATGTAGAGCCATGGCCGCCAAAGTCGAACCTTTCTGGATACGCAAAACCCTCGAGCACCTCGACCAGGAGGAATGGGAGTCGCTGTGCGACGGCTGTGGCCTGTGCTGCCTGCAAAAGCTTGAAGATGAAGACGACAACAGCGTCTATTACACGCGCATCGCCTGCAAATTGCTGGACCTGAAAACCTGCCAGTGCACCGACTACCCTAACCGTCGGGACTCGGTGCCCGATTGCATCCAGCTCACGCCGGGCCAGGCCGATCAGTTCAAATGGCTGCCGCCGACCTGTGGCTATCGCCTGGTCAGTGAGCGCAAGGACTTGCCGCTATGGCACCACCTGGTCTGCGGTGATCGCGACGCCGTGCACCACGAACGCATTTCCCAGTCCGGCCGCATGCTCAGCGAAGGCAGCGTGCCCGAGGACGATTGGGAGGATTACCTGATTTTTCGCGCAGGCTGAAAAGGAGAGCGTATGACGGTCCAAGCCAGGCTGGCGGCAAGCCTGCTGTTGCTGGGGTTGAGCACGTCGGCATGGTCGGCGAAAAAAGTCGACCTCGACTATCACGTCAAACTATTACCCCAGAGCGATCAGGCCGAGGTGCGCCTGAGCCTGTCCGAGGGCTCGGCGGTGCGCAGCCTGAACTTCGACCTGGGGCGCGACGGTGACTACAGCGACTTCAAGGCCGACGGCCAGTGGCAGGTCACGCCCGATACGGGCGCCCGGCGTGGCCTGTGGCAGCCGGGCGCGGACAAGGCCAGCCTGACCTACCGCGTGCGCCTGAGCCATGCGCGCAAGCCCGGCATCTACGAATCGCGCATGACCCCCAACTGGGCGTTGTTTCGTGGTGAAGACCTGGTGCCTGCGGCCCGGCTTGACCAGCAGGACGGCGTGGAGTTGGTGTCGCGGCTGACCTTCGAGCTGCCGCCAGGATGGAAAAGCGTCGAGACCCCCTGGCCGCGGATCGGCAAGCACAAGTTCCGTATCGACAACGTGTCCCGTCTGTTCGACCGGCCCACGGGCTGGATGCTCGCCGGTAACCTGGGCAGCCGCCGGGTACGCCTGGGCGAAACTGAAATCACCGTGACCTCGCCCAAGGGCCAGGCCATGCGCCGCATGGACGTGTTGACGTTGCTGACATTCGTTTGGCCCCAGGTGCAAGCAGCGTTTCCCCGGCATCCGGCCAAACTGCTGGTCGTGGGGGCCAGTGATCCGATGCGCCGTGGCGCGTTTTCCGGGCGCGATTCGGTGTACCTCAATAGCCGCACGCCGCTGGTCAGCGAAAACGGCAGTAGCCCATTGATTCGCGAAGTGGTGCAGGCCATCGGCCGGTTCAACGACCATCAGGGCAGCGATTGGATCAGCGAAGGGCTTGCCGAGTATTACTCCATTGAACTGCTACGCCGCGCGGGTGGCATCAGCGACGAGCGTTATGAGGCAATACAGGCGCGCTTGAGCAAGGACGGCAAGGGTGTGACGACCTTGCGCGGCGAGCACGTCAGCGGCGCCACGGTGGCGCGGGCGGTGGTGGTGTTGCAGGAACTGGATCGCGAAATCCGCCTGAAAACCCACAACAAGCGTTCCCTGGATGACCTGACGCAGGCGCTGATGCGCCTGGACAGCATCACGACCAGGGAGTTTGTGCAGTTGGCCGAAAGCGTGATTGGCGAATCCTCGGTGGTGCTCGACAGCAAACTGCTGCGCTGAAACTCAATGGTGCAAACACAGCTTGTGTAGGCACTGGGTTTGTGTGGGAGCTGGCTTGCCTGCGATAGCATCACCTCGGTCTGACTAAAAGACCGAGCCGCACGCATCGCAGGCAAGCCAGCTCCCACACAAGTTGCGTCACGGGGTGGTTTTTTCGGCAGCCACTTGCGCGCGGGTCTTGAGGTTTTTCAGTTCTTCGCCGGCGCGTTCGATTTTAGTGCGTACGCTGTTCATATCCTGGCGGCTTTTTTCCAGCAGCGACTTGGCCGAGCTATGCCCGCTGATCCCGCGTGCCAAGGCCACACCGCCAATCGCCACTTGGATCAGGCCAAAGAAACCGCCCCGGCGAATGCCCTTGCCCATCATCACCACGCCACCGGCCAAGGAGCCAATGCGCTCCCAGCCTTGGACATTCTGGGTCGGCTGGGTTTGGAACGGCGTCGATTCAATTACAGGGTTGAGGGTTTTGCTGTCGCTCATGGTCTGTCTCCAACAAAGGGCCATTGATATGCAACTGACTGCCGGCAGTTCGTGGATGTTCCCGCCAAATCAGTACTTGGGACCCGAACGGGTGTTATTGCCCTTGGCCAGGCGATCGTAGAGCACCACGTTGACCGTGGCCGCGAGGTTCATGCAACCGGTGGTCGGGATGTAGATCACGTCTTCGCACCAGTCGCGGATCTCTTTGTCGAGGGAGCCGTCTTCGGGGCCGAAGATATACAGCGCGCGATCTGGGTGGGTGTATTCGGGCAGCGGGCGGGCGCCGTCCACCAGCTCGACGGCGACCGGGATGCAGCCCAGGGGCAGGATTTTTTTCAGGTCGTCGATGCCGATCAGCGGGATATCGTGGTGGACCTTCTTGGTATCGGTAATAAAGTCCCGGGCCCGCTCATAGCGTTTACCGGTGTAGAACACCGAAGCCACGCCATAGCAGCCGGCGGCGCGCATGACCGAACCGACGTTTTCGGGGGATTTGGGGTTGTACAGACCGATGCAGCTGTAGCGTTTATTGCCCACGGGAGAGGGTGCCTTCGAGAAAAACCGCAATTATACGGGGATTGCTCGAGCAGCGGTCGCTATAGAAATGGCGTGTTTGGGCGATTGTCATCGCGCCGCATCGCCGCGATGACGTCGTAACGTTCAGCGACGACCGTCAGTCGTCCTTCTTCATCAGCCCCGCCAACGCCGCAAACGGGTTGTGCGTGGCCTTGGCAATGGTCGGGCTGCTGGTGGAGCCTTCGCCGAAATACTGCTGGTCGGTGTAGCGCGAGTGTTCGTTGTCGTGGCAGTACAGGCACAGCAATTCCCAGTTGGAACCGTCCTGGGGATTGTCGTCATGGTTATGGTTGCGGTGGTGCACGGTCAGTTCGCTGAGGCGCTTGCCGGCAAATTCACGGGCGCAGCGGCCACATACGTGGGGGTACATTTTCAGGGCTTTGTCGCGGTAGCCCATTTCCCGGTCGCGCTGGGCATCGGCGAGGATACGGTCCAGCTTGGCGGTGTGGGAGGGCGGGTTGCTTGAGCTCATCATGGCTCCTGTTTTTAGTGGATCACGGATGGCGTTGATTCTAGCTGCTCGCGGAGCAATAAGCCCTTGGCTTTTTCAGTCCGGGTGCCGGGCGGCGATTGGGCGGCTTGGGGCACACTAACAATGGCTGGCCAACGCTGTGTTTGAATACCGTTGGGAAGTTAAATAAGGCCAACGTTAGTTTTAGCTGAGAAAGTGTTGGACTAACTTTGCCAAGTTCTTTAATGTGGCGTCTCTTGGCCCACTGCCGCTGTTGTGTGGTGGTGTCAGGTTCTCAATAAGCCAGGTCTTGCCTGGCGACCGTTAGTTTCCCGTGCAATCGGGTTTTCCCATCACGATATCAGCCCCCGCGGCTGGCGTTGTGGCGTTTCAAATCAGAGGCGCTCGTGCAGAGCGTACTGCTGCCAATCACCGAAGTCGGGTTGGTTGAAGAGTTTGATCAGCGTCTTGCCAATAATAAAAAATCGACGAGTTACCCTGTGCTTATAAATTCATGACTCTGGAATTCTATTCTGTGTGAGTTGTAAGTTTGTGGTGCGCGTTAATAAGTTTTGATGTTCGTCTCGCTTACATTCAACTGCCAGCTTCAATTCAATACATGCAATTTGTTGTAGAGGCTGTTGTGTCTAAAGGTGTTGTTCTGGCGGTTTCCGCGTCCTTGCTGTTTGGTGTGCTGTATTTCTTTACTTCTCTTCTTGAGCCTTTGGACGGCCAGCAGATATTTGGCTGGCGAATCCTTATTTCGTTGCCCTTCATGACGCTGCTGCTGTGCCTGTCCGGGGATTGGAAATGGGTGCCGCTGATCTACCAGCGCTTGCGCGACAAGCCGGGGTTGTTGCCTTGCGTGGTGCTGACCAGCGCGTTGGTGGGTGTGCAGTTGTGGATCTTCATGTGGGCGCCGCTCAACGGCCATGGCCTGGACGTTTCCCTGGGTTACTTCCTGTTGCCGCTGACCATGGTTATCACCGGGCGTATCGTTTATGGCGAACGCCTTTCCCATCTGCAAAAGATTGCCGCCGTGTTGGCCGCAGTGGGCGTGGGCAATGAGTTGTACCGCACGGGCGGGTTTTCCTGGACCACCCTGGTGGTGTGTGTTGGTTACCCGCTGTATTTCGTCCTGCGCCGGCGCTGTGGCACCGACAACCTGGGCGGATTGTGGCTGGACATGATGCTGATGATCCCCGTGGCGCTGTGGCTCATCCTCGGCGGCCAACCCATTGGCGAAACGCTGGCGCAGCGCCCGGCGTTGTACTGGCTGGTGCCAGTGATGGGCCTGGTCAGCGCGGCGGCAGGCTATTGCTACATCCTGGCCAGCCGCCTGTTGCCCTTCAGCCTGTTCGGCCTGCTCAGTTACGCTGAGCCGGTGTTGCTGGTGGCGGTGTCGTTGATGCTGGGCGACAGCCTCAAGCCGGGCCAGTGGATGACCTACCTGCCCATCTGGCTGGCGGTGGTGGTGTTGGTACTGGAAGGCTTGCGGCACCTGAGTCGACTGCGTCGCTCGATCTGAGCGGCGCGCCGTTCAGCCCTTGAGTTTCTCGGCAATCCAGATGGTATGCCGGGTGCCCTTGTTGCCATGGGCAAACACTTGCACTTCCTCGGCCTTGAAGCCGGCCTTGCGCAGTTTGTCGCTGAACTGCTTGTCGGCGCTGGCCGACCACACGGCCAGCACGCCCTTGGGGCGCAGGGCCTTGGCACAGGCGCTGAGGCCACCGGCGGAGTACAGCCAGCTGTTGGCTTTCTGCGTCAGGCCTTCGGGGCCGTTGTCGACGTCGAGCATGATTGCATCAAAGCCCTGGGGCTCGGCTTGCAGCACCTTGGCCACGTCTTCCAGGCGGATTACCGTGCGCGGGTCCAGCAGCGGGTTGCCGGATTTTTCCCCGAGCGGGCCGCGATTCCACTCCACGACGCCCGGTACCAATTCAGCCACCACCACTTCGGCCGTCTTGCCCAGGTGCTTGAGCGCCGAGGCCAGGGTGAACCCCATGCCCAGGCCGCCAATCAATACCCGTGAACCAGGGCGGCCGGCGACCTTGCGGCAGGGGATTTCGGCCAGGGCATCTTCGGAGCCGTGCATGCGCGTGTTCATCAATTGCCCGCCGTCACCGCCCTGGATCTTGATCACAAAATCCTCGCCGTACTCGAACAGGCACAGGGCGCCGCCGTTATCGGGGATCGGGGTGGTGTCGAGCAGCACGAAACGTTTCATGGAAATCTCATTGGGAAGGGCATTCTTGCGCGGTTGGGAGTAGCCTTGGGACTGGTTAACAGTCAGGCCATGGAGCCATCGATGAAGTGCAGCATTCTAGCGGTCATTGTAGGGAGTGTGCTCACATTGGGTGCCGCACATGCCCAGCAGTTGCAACCCGTGCCGAACACGCCGGCGACCACCACGGGGGCGCCGGGCACTGCCACGCCGACCCCCTATCCGCAAGTCACGCCGCCAACGGCGCCCAAGCCACAAGGTAGCGGGGCGCCGTTGTTGCCGCCGATTGAAATGCCCAAGCCGCCCAAGGACCAGACCTTGCCTGGCTTGCAGCAAAACGACAGCAAGCCCAAGGCGGCGGGTTCTTAAACCAGCCCCAGAGCCTTGAACACAAAGGCGTATTCCAGGGCCACGTCACGCAAGCCCTGGTAACGCCCGCTCATGCCGCCATGGCCGGCGCCCAGTTCGGTCTTGAGCAGCAGCAGGTTGTCGTCGGTCTTGGTGGCGCGCAGCTTGGCCACCCACTTGGCGGCTTCCCAGTACTGCACGCGGCTGTCGTTATAGCCGGCGATCACCAGCATCGCCGGGTAGGCCTGGGCGCTGACATTTTCGTACGGCGCATAGGCCTTGATCCGCTCGTACACTTCGGGTTCCTGAGGGTTGCCCCATTCGTCATATTCGGTGACGGTCAGTGGCAGGTCCGGGTCGAGCATGGTGTTGAGCACATCGACAAAGGGCACTTCGGCAATTGCTGCCTGGAACAGCTCCGGGCGCTGGTTGAGCACGGCACCGATCAACAGCCCGCCGGCGCTGCCGCCGCTTATGGCCAGTTGCTTGGAGGTGGTCAGGCCCTCGGCGATCAAGTGTTCGGCGCAGGCAATAAAATCGCTGAAAGTGTTTTGCTTGTGCTCCTGCTTGCCGGCGCGGTACCAGGCTTCGCCCAATTCGCCGCCCCCGCGCACATGGGCAATGGCAAACGCCACGCCGCGGTCCAGCAGGCTCAGGCGCGCATGGGAAAACCACGGGTCGAGGCTCGAGCCGTAGGCGCCGTAGCCGTACAGGTACAGTGGCGTCGGCTGGCCCACCTGGTCACGCTTGACCACCAGGCTGATCGGCACCTGGGTGCCATCGGCAGAGGTAGCCCACAGCCGCTGGCTGACATAATCGTCGGCATTGAACACGCCCAGTACCGGGGTTTGCTTGAGCACGTGCTGCGCGCCGCTGGCCAGCTCCAATTGGCGGACCTGGGCCGGACGATTGAGTGCTTCATAGCGCAGGCGGATTTTGTCGCTGTCGAATTCCAGGCTGTTTTGCACATACAGGCTGTAGGCCGCGTCCGGCAGCTCCACGCGATAAGCCGGCAGGCCTTGTGGGTGCACGTCGATCACCGGCAGGCCGCCAATGCGCAGGCTCAGGGTCATGGCCCGGGCATTGAGCGTCACGCCATCGAGCATCACCGCGTCATCGTGGGCAATCAGGTTGTGCCACTGGTCTTCGGTGGGCACGCCGCCGGTGTCGGCCGCCTGGAATAGCGCAAAGTTGATGCCATCGCGGTTGCTGCGGATAAACCAGGTCCATTGGTCGTCCAGCTTGCCGTGATCGACATCGTATTCATGGCCTTCAACCCGTGGCGCCAGGCAGGCAAACGCCTGTTGCGGCTGCTCGGCGTCCAGGGCCCAGATTTCACTGGTGGTCTTGCTGCCCAGGGACAGCAGCAATTGGCGCTCGGAACTGGAGCGGTAGCAATGCAGGAAGAAGCGGCCGTCGGGCTCGTGGAACACTTCTTCGGCAGCGGTGCCGTCCAGGCGGTAGCGATACAGCTTGTGCGGGCGATGGGTGTCGTCCAGTTCGCCGAAGAACAGCGTCAGGCTGTCGTTGGCCCAGGTCATGCTGCCATCGCAGTCTTCGAAGGCCAGTTCACTGACCTTGCCCGAAGACAATTCCTTCACGTACAGGGTGTAGATCTCTTCGCCATTGGTATCCAGGCTGTAGGCCAGGCGCTTGTGGTCCGGGCTGATGCTGAAGGCGCCGAGGGAGAAAAAGCCGCCATTGGCCAGCACATTTGGGTCCAGCAGCAGTTCTTCGGCGTTTTCATCGATCTGCTGGCTGTCGTCGGCCGGGCGCGGGCAGCGGTAATGGCGCGCGTATTCGTCACCGGCGGTGGTGCGCGTGTAATACAGGTACGGGCCCCAGGGCGAGGGCAGTGACAGGTCGGTCTCGAGGATACGGCCCTTGATCTCCTGGAACAGGCTTTCGCGCAACGCTTTCTGGTCCTCAAGCTGCGCCTCTTGCCAGGCATTTTCGGCCTTGAGGTAGTCGAGCACCTCGCTGTTGTCGCGTTCCTGCAACCAGGCATACGGGTCCTGGCCTGAGTCCTGGCGGGCAATCGGGGCGGCAGCGGCGTGGGTCGATGAAGGCATGGATCACTCTCTGTCTGGTGGCGGGCCGACGGCATTGCAGCCGTGGCACTCAAAAGCCGTTATCATACGGGCCTGTTTGCCTACCTTGCCATGGACACCATGACCGAGAACGACTATCTGACCGCTTGGGGCCTCTACGCCTTCGCCGCTTTGGGCTGCCTGCTGGTGTGGTTTCGCCTGACCCGCTGGATCTGGCGCTGGCTGCGCGAACCGCTGCGGTTGCTGATGGCGGTGCTGCTGTTGAGCCCGACCATTGTCGACCCGGTCAAGGAGCAATTCGCCCCGGCCGTGGCCATCACCGCCCTGGATCTGTTGCTCAAAGTGGGCAATAACGCCTGGCGGGCGGTGTCCGATTTGCTGATGTACGCCATGATCGCCTTTGGCCTGTACCTGGTCTTTGTGCTGATTCGCTGGCCCATCGAGCGTGCCGCCAAGGCCCGGCGTGAGCAGAAGGCCGCCGCTGCGGCAGCGGTCGCGGCCGAGCCTGAGGACGACGAACCCTATGGCCGTGCGCCGGCCCCGGTCAGTGGTATGCGGGTCGAGCCGCGTCTTTAACGTTGTAAGCCCTGCATCGAGAGTCCTGGCATGTGTGAATTATTGGGCATGAGTGCCAACGTACCGACCGATATCGTGTTCAGCTTCACCGGGCTGATGCAGCGCGGTGGGCGCACCGGGCCACACCGCGATGGCTGGGGCATTGCCTTCTATGAGGGCCGTGGCCTGCGGCTGTTCCAGGACCCGGCGGCCAGCAGCGAGTCTGAAGTGGCCCTGCTGGTGCAGCGTTATCCGATCAAAAGTGAAGTGGTGATTGGTCATATCCGCCAAGCCAACGTCGGCAAGGTGAGCCTGTCCAACACCCATCCGTTCGTGCGCGAACTGTGGGGGCGCAACTGGTGTTTCGCCCATAATGGCCAACTCGCCGACTTCACGCCCCAGGCCACGTTCTACCGCCCGGTGGGCGATACCGACAGCGAAGCGGCGTTCTGCGACCTGCTCAACCGCATCCGCGAGGCGTTTCCAGAGCCGGTGGATATCGAGCAAGTGTTGCCGGACCTGATCGCGGCCTGCGCCGAATACCGCAGCAAGGGCGTGTTCAACTGCCTGCTCAGTGATGGTGATTGGTTGTTCTGCTACTGCTCGACCAAGCTGGCGCAGATCACTCGCCGTGCGCCGTTTGGCCCTGCACGGTTGAAAGATGTCGACGTGATCGTCGATTTTCAGGCTGAAACCACGCCAAACGATGTGGTGACGGTGATTGCCACCGAACCCTTGACCGAAAACGAGACCTGGACCCGCTACGAACCGGGCCAGTGGAGCCTGTGGCGGCGCGGCGAATGCGTGCGCCAGGGCACAACCGCATAAGGACGTCGATTATGTTGCTCAGCTATCTGCGCCTGGTGTTGTTTGCCATCGGTTTGTTGGTCGGGGTGCAAGTCCCGGGGTTTATCAACGACTACGCCAAGCGGGTCGAGGCCCACCTGATCGAAGCCCAGACCGGTTTGCGCGGTTTTGAAAGCACGGCCCAGCAGTTCTTCAATGGCGATTTGCAAGCATTGGTGGCGCATTACCGTGCCAGCGATGACCCGGTGTTCCGCAGCGATGCCAACAGCCTCGGCACTTTGCTCGATCGCCAGGTGGCGTTGGACAAGCAATTCCAGGCCATGCAGGGGCCGTGGTACATCCGCGCCTTGCAGGTGGCGGTGGCCGCCGACCCGGATATCCGCCGGGAAACCTGGAATGGCTACAGCTACCAGATCCTCCTGACCCCCGAAGCCATGGGCTGGGGCCTGGGTGGGGCGATGCTGCTGTCGTTCGGCCTGGAGTGCCTGTTCCGCCTGATCGACTGGGTGGTGCTGGGCGGCAAGCGCTTGCGCCAGAGCCGGCCGATTGAAGAGCGGGACCTCAAGGGCCTGTAACTACGCCACAAATCCCAAGGTTGCAGCGGGTTTGTGTGGGAGCTGGCTTGCCTGCGATGGCGTCACCCCGGTGCAGCTTATGTAGCGAGGTGCTTGCATCGCAGGCAAGCCAGCTCCCACAGGTTTAATCGGGTGTCCTCAGCGGGTTTGGTTGGTTGAGCACCATGCGCTCTTCACCCACTTCCTCGGCATACCGCGCCACTACGCTCTGGCACAACGCCACAATCTCTTCCACCAACTCCACCCCCACCCGCCACGACACCACCACCTGCAGGTTCGGCAAGCGCTGCGCCATCGGCAGCACGAGCAACTCGCCCCGCGCCAATTCTTCGCTGACCAGCACCGGCGGCAACGCGCCGATACCGAAGCCGTCGCGTAGCAGGCGGGTGATGGCCGACACCGAGTTCACGCAGTTCATGCGCGGCGCCGCCACGCCATGGGCCTGCATCAGGCTCAACACGTCCTGGTGGGGATGGGAGTTTTTCGAGTAGGTAATAATTCGTTCCTGGGCCAGTTCGGCGAGGGAGGCGTAGTCGCGGTTGTAGATCGAGTTGCTGGCGACGATCCAGCCCATGGGGTGGCTGGCCAGTTCCAGGCTGCGCACCGATTCCTGACGCATCAGGTCGGTTTGCAGGATCACGTCGAGGAAGCCTTTTTGCAACTGATCGCAGAGATTCAGCGCGGTATCGGCGACCAATTCGATCTCAACCAGGGGGAAGTGGTCCATCAGCTCGGTCACCAACGGGCTGAGCCAGGTGTGGATCACCGTGTCCATTGCGCCGATGCGGATGCGTCCGACCTTGCTGCTGGTGGTTTCCAGCGATTGCTTGAGCCCCTGCATGGTGACCATCATCTGTTCGGCATAATCGAGCACCTTCATCCCGTCCGGGGTCAGGCTTACGCCACGCGAGTCTCGCAAAAACAGCTTCACCCCCAGCTCGCTTTCCAGCACTGCAATGCGGCTGGAGATCGAGGCCTGGGTGGTGAACAGTTTCTCTGCGGTCAGCCGGAAGCTCTTGAGCCGGGCCACCCAGACGAAGGTTTCGAGGAACTTCAAATTCATGGGATCAACTTTTTCTTATGCATGGATCGGTTTTTATTAGTTGGACGCAGCAGGGGCTGCGCGCCAAAAATCGGGCTGTCTCACGATAAGCGTCGTCGGGGCTCAGGACAACATCGTTGCGGGATCTTGGTAAAAGATCCCACACTACAAAAAAATAAAGCCTACAGGAGTCTTCAGTGTGAGCCGCCTGCTACTGAACTGCGACATCGGCGAAAGTTTTGGCGCCTGGACCATGGGTCTGGATGCCGAGGTCATGCCATTCATTGATTGCGCCAATATCGCCTGCGGTTTCCACGCCGGCGACCCGAGCATCATGCGCAAGACCGTCGCCCTGGCGTTGCAGCATGGCGTGCAGATAGGTGCGCACCCGGCATATCAGGACCTGGCAGGCTTCGGCCGCCGCTCCATGGCCTATGCGCCCCAGGAACTCCAGGACCTGTTGCATTACCAGATCGGTGCCCTCGACGGTATCTGCCGGGCCCAGGGTGGCCGGGTCAGCTACGTCAAACCCCATGGCGCGATGTACAACGACATGATGGCCAAGCCTGCGCAACTGCGCGCAGTGATCCAGGCCGTGGCGGCGTACGACGCCAGCCTGCCGTTGATGCTGATGGCCACCCGTGACAACAGCGCCGCCCAGGCCCTGGGGGATGAATATGGCGTGACCCTGTGGTTCGAAGCCTTCGCCGACCGCGCCTACGACAACGCCGGGCACCTGGTCTCGCGCCAGTTACCGGGCGCGGTGCATCACGATGCGCAGGTCATCCTTGAGCAGGCCTTGACCATTGCCCGTGGCCAAACCCTGGTCGCCAGCGATGGCAGCCCGCTGTTGCTGCAAGCCAACACCCTCTGCGTGCATGGCGATAACGCCAGCTCGGTGGCGGCGGTGCAGCGCATTCGCCAGGCGTTGACGCCAGCATGAAGCCACGGATTGAAGTAGTCGCCATTGACTGCCTGATGGTGCGCCTGTTTGACGTGATCGCCGAAGACAACATGCCCTGGATGCTTGCTGCCACGTGCCGGCTGCGCGAGGGGTTTGGCGCGGCGCTGGTGGATTTGGTGCCTTCCTACACGACGCTGATGGTGCATTACGACCTGCTGGCACTGAGCCCGGCACAGGCCCGGGAACTGATCGAGCACGCCCTGACGGACTTGCAGCCGCAGGCCCAGGGCAGTGGGCAGTGTCATGTATTGCCGGTGTGGTACGACCTGAGCGTCGGCCCTGAGCTGACCTTGCTCGCCCAGCGTAGCGGGCTTGCGGTCAACGAGGTGATTCGCCGCCACAGCCAGCATCACTATCAGGTCTTCGCCCTCGGGTTTGCTCCTGGGTTTGCGTTTATGGGCCTGGTGGAAGAACAGCTTGCCGCGCCGCGCCTGGGCACCCCGCGCAAACGGGTGGCGCCGGGCAGCGTCGGTATTGCCGAGCGCCAGACCGCAGCCTATCCGGTGGAATCTCCTGGTGGCTGGAACCTGATCGGCCGCACCCCGGCCAAACTGTTCGACCGCGAGCGCGACGGCTACAGCCTGATGCAGCCAGGCGACAGCGTGCGTTTCGAAGCTATTGGCCGCGCTGAATTTATCAAGCTGGGTGGCGATGACACGCCCCTGGAGGCCCAGGTATGAGCCGCTTGTTGATCGAGGCCAGCACCGCGCTGTGCCTGTTGCAGGATGCCGGGCGTTTTGGTGTGCGGCACCTGGGCGTGACCCAGGGCGGCGCGCTGGATTGGGTGTCGATGTCCTGGGCCAACTGGCTGCTGGGCAACCCGCTGGATGCGCCGGTGGTGGAAATCACCCTGGGCGGTTTTACCGTGCAGGCCGAGGAACTATGCGTGCTGGCCCTGGCCGGCGCGGACCTGGGGGCGTATATCGACGAGCGCGCCATCAGCCCTGGCCGCAGTTTCATTCTGCAAAAAGGCCAGCGTCTGCGCTTCACCCAGCCACACCGTGGTGCGCGGGCTTACCTGGCGGCGCCGGGCGGGTTTGACGCGCCCAAGGTGCTGGGCAGTTGTGCCAGCGTCGGGCGCGAAGCCCTGGGCGGGCTGGACGGTTTTGGCCGGGCCCTGGCCGAAGGTGCGGCCCTGGGGTATTCCGGCACCGGCAGTCAGTTGCGGGAGTTGCCGGTTGAGCGGTTGCAAGCTACCGCGCCCCTGGACGTGATCCTCGGCGCGCAGATCGGCCAGTTCAGCGGCCAGAGCCTGTTCGATGCCTTCAATACCGAATGGGCCGTGGACAGCCGCGCCGACCGCATGGGCATGCGCTTGCTGGGCACGCCATTGGCGTATCAGGGGCCGTCGCTGATCTCCGAAGGCATCCCCTTGGGTGCGATCCAGGTACCGCCGGATGGGCAGCCGATTGTATTGCTCAATGATCGCCAGACCATTGGCGGCTATCCGCGGTTGGGGGCGTTGACGCCGTTGGCGTTGGCGCGCCTGGCGCAGTGCCTGCCGGGGGAGAAGGTGAGGCTGGCGCCGGTGATGCAGGAGACAGCGCATCGCGAGCATCTGAGCTATTTGCAGCGATTTACGAATCGCTAAAGGCATCGCAGGCAAGCCAGCTCCCATAGTTGAGCGGCGTTCACATCTTTTGATTTGTGAATGCAATTCAACTGTGGGAGCTGGCTTGCCTGCGATAGCGGCGGTGAATTCACCGCCTATTTAGAGAGAAAACGCATCCCTTCTTCAAGCCCGCGCAAGGTCAACGGATACATCTGGTCCTCAATCAAATCCCGCACGATGTTGGTCGACGAGGTATAGCCCCAGGTGTCTTTCGGGTAAGGGTTAATCCAGATCAGCTTCTTGTACTTCTCCATGAACCGCTGCATCCACACATACCCCGGCTCCTCGTTCCAGTGCTCCACGCTGCCACCGGCCTGGGTGATTTCGTAAGGTGCCATGGCCGCGTCGCCGATAAAGATCACCTTATAGTCGGCGCCGTACTTGTGCAGCAGGTCCTGGGTCGAGGTGCGCTCGGAAGTGCGGCGCATGTTGTTCTTCCACACCGACTCATAAATAAAGTTGTGGAAGTAGAAGTACTCCAGGTGCTTGAACTCGGTCTTGCAGGCCGAGAACAGCTCTTCACAAGTCTTGACGTGGGCATCCATCGAGCCGCCGATGTCGAACAGCAACAGCAGCTTGACCGTATTGCGCCGCTCCGGGCGCATCTGAATATTCAGCAGGCCGGCGTCGCGGGCGGTGTGGTCGATAGTGCCGTCGATATCCAGCTCCTCGGCCGCCCCCTGGCGCGCAAATTTGCGCAGGCGGCGCAGGGCCACCTTGATATTGCGTGTGCCCAGCTCCACCGAGTCATCGAGGTTTTTGTACTCGCGCTGGTCCCAGACCTTGACCGCCTTGCCCTGGCGCTTGCCGGCATCGCCCACGCGAATGCCCTCGGGGTTGAAACCGCCGGAACCGAACGGGCTGGTACCGCCAGTACCGATCCACTTGTTGCCGCCGGCGTGGCGTTCCTTTTGTTCTTCCAGGCGTTTCTTGAACTCTTCGATCAGCTTGTCCAGGCCGCCCAGGGATTGGATCTGCGCGCGCTCTTCATCGCTCAGCGAACGCTCGAACTCCTTGCGCAGCCAGTCTTCGGGAATCAGCGCCTGCAGGTGATCGTCGAGTTTTTCCAGGCCGTTGAAGTAGGCCCCAAAGGCCCGGTCGAACTTGTCGAAATGGCGCTCGTCCTTCACCAGGATCGCCCGGGACAAGTAGTAGAACTCGTCCATGTCGGCGAAGGTCACCCGTTGTTTCAGGGCGTTGATCAAGTCCAACAGCTCACGCACCGAGACCGGCACCTTGGCTGCACGCATTTCATTGAACAGGTTGAGCAGCATGGCAAAAGCCCTTATCGAGTGCCGCGACGGCTCATGAACGCCAGGCGCTCAAGCAGTTGCACATCCTGCTCGTTTTTCACCAGGGCGCCGGCCAGTGGCGGGATGGCCTTGGTCGGATCACGCTCGCGCAGCACCGCCTCGCCAATATTGTCGGCCATCAGCAGCTTGAGCCAGTCCACCAGTTCGGAGGTGGAGGGCTTTTTCTTCAGGCCCGGCACCTTGCGCACGTCGAAGAACACGTCCAGCGCTTCGCTGACCAGGTCTTTCTTGATGTCGGGGTAGTGCACGTCGACGATTTTTTGCAGGGTGGTGCGGTCGGGGAAGGCGATGTAGTGGAAGAAGCAGCGACGCAGGAACGCGTCTGGCAGCTCTTTCTCGTTGTTGGAGGTAATGATGATGATCGGGCGTTTCTTGGCCTTGATGGTCTCGTCGATTTCGTAGACGTAGAACTCCATCTTGTCGAGTTCTTGCAGCAGGTCGTTGGGGAACTCGATATCGGCCTTGTCGATCTCGTCGATCAGCAGGATCACCCGCTCTTCGGACTCGAAAGCCTCCCACAGCTTGCCTTTTTTCAGGTAGTTGCGCACGTCATGGACCTTGTCCACACCCAGCTGCGAGTCGCGCAGGCGGCTGACCGCATCGTATTCATACAGGCCCTGGTGCGCCTTGGTGGTGGACTTGATGTGCCAGGTAATCAACCGCGCGCCGAACGATTCGGCCAGTTGTTCGGCGAGCATGGTCTTGCCGGTACCCGGTTCGCCCTTGACCAGCAGCGGGCGCTCCAGCGTGATGGCAGCGTTGACGGCCAATTTCAGGTCATCGGTGGCAACGTAGGCCTGGGTGCCTTCGAACTTCATTTCTCAATCCTCGAACATGACGCCGGTAGTCAGCATGCCTGCGACTATAGCGCGCAGCCCCGGTGACTGTGAACGCAGACGGGTTATTCAGTCTCTGAATGACCAGTCACGCCAGGTTCAATCGGCGCTGGGTTTGGGTTGTTCGTAGCGGGCGTTGAACGCCTGGACGAAACCATTGCGCAAAATCTGCAAAAACGCCTGGAACGCGCTGATATCTTGCTGGTGAACGCTGCCACTGAGCTCGACTCGGGTGGCGAACTGGTTTTTGCTCTGGTTCTTCAGCACCGTTTCGCTGGCGCCGACCACGGCCTCCCAGATCGAGCGGAAAATCCCCTTGTCCTTGTTCTCCACGTCCTGTTGCCAGTCGAAGACTTCCACATCCCGCAACAGTGGCTTGATATAGCCGGTCAGTTGGGCTTTCTCGGCCTGGGCCTCGATTACCACGTCGCCGGTGCCGGCATTGAAGTCGAATTTGCCGTAGGCCGAGGCGAAGTCGTTCATGCGCTTGAGCTGGATATCGCGGGCGCGAAAGCGGAACTCGAAGTCTTCAAAGTTGCTCAGCGGGTCGAAAGTCGCGCTGGCTTCCAGCGGCGCATGCCCCAGCAACAGGGCCTTGCCATCAAAGCGCGCATCGCGCTTGCCTTCGACGTCCACCACATTGGTCAGGTTGTAGAAACTGGCGTTGACCTGGGTGGCCCCGATGTTGACCGGCGGTTTGGAGTTGAAGTTATGGAAGGCAATCTTGCCGTCGTCGATGCGCACTTCGTTGAGGGTGATGGGCAGCAGTTTGCCCAGTTGCGCCCGCCAGTCGGTGCCACGACCGGTCTGGGATGCCTGTTTGTTGGCGCCACCGTCGACGAAGTTGAGCTCTGGCTTGACGAATTGCACTTGGGCCACCACCGCATGGTCATACCACAAGGAATGCCAGCTCACTGACAGATCAATGACCGGCGCCTTGACGAACGGTACGGGCACCTTGCCGTCGACCTTGACGATCTGCAGGCCATTGATCCGGTACGCGCCGCGCCACAGGGCCAGGTCTACGTCCGTCACTTGGCCACGGTAGTCGCCCATGTCGGCGAGTTTTTCATTGAGGTAGTTGCGCACCAGGTAGGGCAGTGCGATGTCCAGTGCCACCAGCACGACCACCAGCCCGGCGACCGTCCATATCGGCCAACTGTAGCGACGCTTCATAGGTTTTTCCTCCCTGTGTATAGGCGGTTGACTACGCCGGCAGCGGCAACGTTCCTCGACTGGACGCCTTGGAGTACGAGGCATACCCTTGTTGCCTTCATGAAAACTGCCTAAAGGACCCCGCCATGAGCCGCATTTTTGCAGACAACGCGCACTCCATCGGTAACACGCCCTTGGTTCAGATCAACCGTATCGCGCCCCGTGGCGTGACCATCCTGGCCAAGATCGAAGGGCGTAACCCTGGGTATTCGGTGAAGTGCCGGATTGGCGCGAGCATGATCTGGGATGCGGAAAGCAGCGGCAAACTCAAGCCAGGCATGACCATCGTCGAACCGACCTCGGGCAACACGGGGATTGGCCTGGCCTTTGTCGCCGCCGCCCGTGGCTACAAATTGTTGCTGACCATGCCTGCGTCCATGAGTATCGAGCGGCGCAAGGTGCTCAAGGCCCTGGGCGCCGAACTGGTGCTGACCGAGCCGGCCAAGGGCATGAAAGGCGCGATCGAGAAAGCCGGCGAAATCCTCGCCAGCGACCCGGCGACCTATTTCATGCCGGCGCAGTTCGACAACCCGGCCAACCCGGCTATCCATGAGAAAACCACTGGCCCGGAAATCTGGAACGACACCGATGGCGCGGTGGATGTACTGGTGGCGGGCGTCGGCACGGGTGGGACGATCACAGGCGTGTCGCGCTATATCAAGAACACGGCGGGCAAGCCGATCCTCTCGGTGGCGGTGGAGCCCATCAGCTCGCCGGTGATTACCCAGGCGCTGGCCGGTGAAGAAATCAAGCCCAGCCCCCATAAGATCCAGGGCATTGGTGCCGGTTTTGTACCGAAGAACCTCGACCTGTCGATGGTCGACCGGGTGGAGTTGGCCAGTGACGAGGAATCCAAGGCCATGGCCCTGCGCTTGATGCAGGAAGAGGGCATCCTGTGCGGGATCTCCTGTGGCGCGGCGATGGCCGTTGCGGTGCGCCTGGCCGAGAAACCGGAAATGCAGGGCAAGACTATCGTGGTGATCCTGCCGGACTCCGGCGAGCGTTACTTGTCGAGCATGTTGTTCAGCGATCTGTTCACCGACCAGGAAAACCAGGCCTGACCCTGGTAGGTGCCGTTCCAGGGAAATCGGGTTGATCCATATCAGCCCGGTTTTATGCCCCTTATGCATAATTGATTGCTCGCCGCGCGCCCCTTAAAACGGATTGTTGGATGACGCGGGTTTTTCCTCCGGCCCGGAGTGTTTATCATGGCCGGCTGCTATGTCTGGTTTCCCGCTGCCGGGAGGCTATTTCCAGGAGTTGCTGCATGACCTTTTCTTTGGCCGCCAAGCTGTCGGTGCTGTTGCTGTTTATCGGCAGTACGCTCTACGTGCATTTGCGCGGCAAGGCGCGTTTGCCGGTGCTGCGCCAGTTCGTCAACCATTCGGCGCTGTTCGCCCCGTACAACGCGTTGATGTACATCTTCTCGGCTGTACCGTCCAAGCCCTACCTGGATCGCAGCAAGTTCCCGGAACTGGATGTGCTCAAGGACAACTGGGAGGTGATCCGCGAGGAGGCCATGCACCTGTTCGACGAAGGCTATATCCGCGCCGCCGAGAAGAACAACGATGCCGGGTTTGGCTCGTTCTTCAAGAAGGGCTGGAAGCGCTTCTACCTCAAGTGGTACGACAAACCGCTGCCATCGGCCGAGTTGCTGTGCCCCAAGACCGTGGCCCTGGTCAGCAGCATTCCCAACGTCAAGGGCGCCATGTTCGCGCTGTTGCCGGGCGGTAGCCACCTCAACCCCCATCGCGACCCGTTTGCCGGCTCCCTGCGGTATCACTTGGGGTTGTCGACGCCCAACTCCGACGACTGCCGCATTTTCGTCGATGGCCAGGTCTACGCCTGGCGCGATGGCGAAGACGTGATGTTCGACGAAACCTACGTGCACTGGGTGAAGAACGAAACCGAGAAGACCCGGGTGATTTTGTTCTGTGACATCGAGCGGCCACTGAGCAACCGGTTGATGACTCGCGTCAATCGCTGGGTCAGTGCCCAATTGGGCCGCGCAACCGCGCCGCAGAACCTGGATGACGAGCGCGTGGGCGGGATCAACCAGGCCTATGCCTGGAGCAAGAGCTTCAGTGATCGTTTCAGTGGGGTGGTCAAGCAGTGGAAGCGCAAGCACCCCAAAGCCTATCGCATCATGCGGCCGGTGCTGGCGGCGGTGGTGGTTGTGGCGTTGGTGTATTGGTTATTTGGCTGATGGGTTCAAAAAAAACCGCTCGTATGAGCGGTTTTTTTATGACTTTTATTTTTCCGGGTGCCCCGCCAAAAGGCTTGGTTCTTCAACGTTGCCGGCCAGGGCCGCGTTTAGAAAACGGCGCTGATTGGCAGTCAGTACAGTGCTTTTAAGTTCCTGGCGGGCCTTGGACGACGCTTTTCGGGCGCCGGGTTTTTTAATAAGTTCTCCCATGCAGCCTCCACAATTGATCATTAATTGAACATTTTTTCGATGCTATTCGTTCTCTACCGCTATCACAAGCCTGCCCCGTGAATCGAAGTCAAAGCCCAGGTTTTGATAGAGGGCAATAGCACCGGGTGCGGGCTCCTGAATCTCTATCCATTGGCTGCCAATGATTCTCGCGTAATGGTCGATGGCAATCATCGTCAGTGAAGCTATGCGGCTTTTCAACGGGTGGGATTTTCCAGGTCTTCCCTCCAGGCGGATGACCTTGATCCGCAATCGGCTTTGATTGGGATTGGCAAAGCACAGCCCACAGAGTTCCTCTTCGTACCAGAGGGACAAATCGAACGCCATCGGTTCACGGCCTTTCCACGTCGCAACCTCGTCCCATGAGAAGTGAGAGTCTGCTGCCCAGTCCTGATAGGCAGCCAATGCATGGCTGTCGATCAATTCAAAACGGACATGGGTTAAGTCGATCTCTGTGCCTTGGGCGGCGGTGTGTTTCAGGTTTTTGTACCACTGTTGAGTCGATGCATTCACAAGGCGTAAGGCTTTTGATCGGTAGAGCTGGTATCGCAAGGGGTCGCGTTTTTTTGGCATTGGCGGTCATGAGTCGAGAGCCTCCTGAAGCGGAGGGCGTTGGGTTTTCCCAAGGCTAGAGGTGGTTTTTCAACATGTCCTTACTGGCCTTTTGGCAAAGCCATTGCAAAGCGTGTCAGCGGCTGGTTATAGTCGGCGCCAGGTGTTTCGCAGCACCTTTCATCCCTTCAAAAAAGATCAGCCCATGCCTGCTTCCCCACGCATAGCGGTAGTCGATTCAGCGGTCAACGCTGCGGTCGTGCCGTGCGGGAATCAGCAGCCTGTGCAGATCAGTCATTACCCCCCACCTGTCAGTAGCATCCCGGTGTACGCACTCGTATCACCGCCGGGCGTTGGCATTTCGGGCTGATCAGCAGACCGCTGTTCCCCGTTGCCTGCCTGTACCGAACCTACTGAATTTCAGCCTTGGCTGAGTTGGCTTTTTGCCTGACTACAGGTGTTCATCATGTCTGTTCTTTCGAAACAATCCGTGGCCGCGGCGGCCTCGACGAGCCTGTTTGTGCTGCTGTGGAGCAGCGGTGCGATTTTCTCCAAGCTGGGCCTGGCCCATGCGTCCCCCTTTGCCTTCCTGTTGATCCGCTTTGCCATTGCCCTGGCGGGCCTGGTGTTGCTGGCGCCGATTCTCAAACTGAGGTTGCCGCGCCCGGGCAAACCGCTGTGGTATGCGGCGGCCACCGGGCTGGTGTTGCTGGGGGCCTATCAGATTTTTTATCTGTTGGCCCTGGACCTGAAGGTCACCCCCGGCGTGATGGCGACCATCATGGGCGTGCAACCGATCCTCACCGTAGTGCTGATGGAGCGCCAGCGTTCATGGCGCCGGATGTTCGGCCTGGCGTTGGGGTTGGCGGGCCTGATCATGGTGGTGTACCAGGGCATCGGTCTGGCTGGCATGTCCCTGGCCGGCATGCTGTTTGGTTTGCTGGCGCTGGCGAGCATGACCCTGGGCTCGATCATGCAAAAGCGCATCACCGATAACCCATTGGGTACCTTGCCGGTGCAGTACCTGGCGGGTTTGTTGTTGTGCGCGGTGTTCGTGCCGTTCCAGCCCTTTGCTTTCGAGCACAACAGTGGCTTTTACCTGCCGGTGCTGTGGATGGGGCTGGTGGTGTCACTGTTGGCGACGCTGCTGCTGTACCGCCTGATTGCCCGGGGCAACCTGGTGAATGTCACCAGCCTGTTCTACCTGGTGCCGGCAGTCACTGCGGTGATGGACTACTTGATCTTCGGTAATCGGCTGGCAGTGCTGAGCGTGCTGGGGATGGGGTTGATCATCATCGGGTTGGTATTCGTCTTCCGTAAAGCTTGATATCCCTGTGTAGGAGCCGAAAAGCCGGCTCCTACACAGCTTTGATCAATTTCCCTCGCCGTAGCACCAGCCACAGCGCCCCCGCGATCAACAACCCGCCATACAGATGGGCCATGGACAACGGCTCGTCCAGCAGCAATGCGCCCCACAACACGCCGAATGGCGGAATCATGAAGGTGACGGTCATCGACTTCACCGGCCCGATGGAGGTCAGCAAACGGAAGTACAGGATGTAGGCGAATGCCGTGCATAGCAGCCCCAGGCCCAGTAGGGACAGCCACACATTCCAGCCGCCCCAACTGGCGGGCGGGTGGCTGATGGCGCTCCAGCCAAACCACGGCAATAGAAACAATGTGGCGCCGAGCATGCTGCCCAGTGCCGAAAGGCGGCTGTCCAGGCCACCCTGTTGATCCAGCCAACGGCGTGCCAGGAAACCGGCGAAGCCGTAGCAGGTGGTTGCCAGCAGGCAGGCGAGGGCGCCCATCAGCAACTCCAGGTCAAACGCCACCGGCCCGGCGCGCGTGAGGATGCCCACGCCGAACAGGCCCAGGCACACCCCGGCAATCTTCGAGGGCGTCAGCCGCTCATGGAAAAACAGCCCGCCAATCAACACCCCCATCAACGGCGTGGTGGCGTTGAAAATCGCCGAGTAACCCGCTGGCAAGACCTGGGCCGCCACCGAATACATGGTCGCGGGAATCCCCGAGTTGATTACCCCCAGCAACAACACGATCTTGAACTTGCCCTGGAAATCCCAGCGCACCCGTAGCATCGCGAGGATCACCAGCAGGCCGGCGGCGGCAATCGAAACGCGGAAAAACGCCGTAGGCAAGGTGCCGATCTGCGGCGCGATAATCCGCATGAACAGAAAGCTCGCGCCCCAGATGGCGGCCAGTAGCAGCAGGTAGAGGGTGTCGACAGGTCTCACGGACAGCTCCTTTTCAACAAGGGCGAGAGTGTTGCCCAGGGGCCTGCCTGACACAATCTTTTACGTATCAACTACACAATAAAGCGCGTCACCAGGCCGTTGAGGTCCACCGCCAGGCGCGACAGCTCCTGGCTGGCGGCCGAGGTCTGGGTCGCACCGGCGGCGGTTTGCGTCGACAGGTCGCGGATATTCACCAGGCTGCGATCCACCTCCCGGGCCACCGATGCCTGTTGCTCGGCGGCACTGGCGATCACCAGGTTGCGTTGGCTGATCTGCGAGATGGCAGCGGTGATTTTTTCCAGGGCATTGCCGGCGCTGTTGGCCCGTTGCAGGGTCTGGCTGGCGTGCTCGGCGCTGCTGGTGAGGGCGCCGACCGTGGCCTGGGTGCCTTGCTGGATACCGGTGATCATCTGCTCGATTTCCTCGGTGGAATCCTGGGTCCGCTGCGCCAGCGAGCGTACCTCGTCGGCCACCACCGCAAACCCCCGCCCGGCCTCGCCGGCGCGGGCGGCTTCAATGGCCGCATTGAGCGCCAGCAGGTTGGTCTGCCCGGCAATCCCGCGTATCACTTCCAGCACCTTGCTGATGTCTTGCGCCTGTAGCGCCAGGCCCTCGGCCTTGCCCGAGGCGTCGAGCACCTCGTTGACCAGGCTCTGGATCGAGCTGATGGTTTCGCTGATCTGGAAATGGCCGTGCTTGCTGTCCTCATCGGACGCCTGGGATGCCTCGGCGCTGGAGACCGCATTCCCCGCCACTTCATCCACCGCTGCGCTCATCTGTGTGACGGCGGTGGCGGCCTGTTCGATTTCATCGTTCTGTGCTTGCAGGCCGCGAGTGCTTTGCTCCATCACCGAACTCATCTCTTCGGCTGCCGAGGCCAGTTGCTGGGCGGACTCGCTGATGCCGCGAATAGTCGCCTGCAACTGTTCCTGCATGGTGGCCAGGGCGCCCAGCAACTGTGCCGGTTCGTCCTTGCCGTGCACGTGGATCGGCTGGCTCAGGTCGCCGGCGGCAATCGTGCGTGCCGCGTGCAATGCCTGCGCCAGGGGCGTGGTGATACTGCGGGTCAACAGCCAGGCCAGCAGCAGCGTCGCGATCAGGGCGACCGCGATGATGAGGCCGACGATCCACTGTGCGCTCTGGTACATCTGCGCCGCCGATTGCGCCGCATCCTGGGCGCCTTGCTGGTTGAAGTCGATCAAGGCGCCCAGGCTCCGGTTGAGGATCACGCCTTGGGGCGTCAACGTATCGGTGAGCAGGGTCAGGGCCTGCATCTGGTTATCCTGGTCCACCAGTTGGATCAATTGGTCGACGATGGTCATATAGTCCGACGCGGTGGCCTTGAGCTGCTCCAGTAGCTGGCGCTCCTGGTCATTGCTCAGCAGGGCCTGGTGATTGTCCAGGCGTTCCTGCAAATAGCCGCGCTCCTTGGTGATCACCTCTTTGCTGCGCTTGCGCACCGCCGATTCATCGGTGGTCAGCAAGCGCAACGCCTCCAGGCGGATAGCCGCGACGTTGGCGGCGCTGTTGTGGATGTTCTCGATACTCGGCATCCAGGCCGTTTCAATGATGGCGGCGCTTTCGCGCAGCTTGGCCATCTGCCCCAGGCCAAACAACCCGACCAGCACCAGCAGGCCGGCCAATACCGCAAAACTCAGACTGGCACGCAGGCCGATTCCCATGTTCCTCAATGACATATCAATGCTCCTTGGGCGATTTAAATCGATTCCCGAGCCGGTCTTAGGACCTTGTTATCAGGGAAAACGCTGGGCTGTATAGCAAAGTGCCATCATTGAGGTAATCGGGGTTTCCCTTACGTTGGATCCAAGTCCGTATAAGGTCGCGAAACCCCGCCCGGCCTGGGGTTCTTCCTGTTCGCGGTGCCAGCGCCCGTGTTTTGTGGCCTTCAGATGAATCGATTAATCAACGCGAGGTGACTTTATGGGTGTTTTATTGACCCTATGGTCGAATTAAAAAATCGTAAACAATTGTTTGAGGCGCCCCCGTGAGGAGCCAGCGCCCGGTAAAAAATGTACTTCTCCTGCATGAGGACTCTGGCTAATCTCAGGTCTTCCGAATGCCCGCAGAGGTCTACGACATGCCGCAGCAAACGCCTGCCATCGACACCGCGCAGTCCATCGCCAAGATGATCCTCGATGGCTTCGACGATTACCGCGAGCACTTTCGCCAGATCACCGACGGCGCCCGCGAGCGTTTTGAAAAGGCCCAGTGGCAAGAGGCGCAAGCCGCCTCGGCGGCGCGGATCAACCTCTATGAAGAGAAGGTCGGCGAAGTCACCACGCGCCTGCGAGCCACTTTCGATGCGGGGGCGCTGCTGGATATCCAGTCCTGGCCCCTGGTCAAGAGCGCCTATATCAGCCTGATCGACCTGCGGTTTGACGATGAACTGTCCGAGACCTGGTACAACTCGATCTTTTGCGGGCTGTTCAGCCACGACCTGATCAGCGACGGCTGTATGTTCATCCACACCACCCGCCCGAGCCTGCGCCGCGCCCGTGCCGCGCAAACCCGCACCTACAAGCCCCAGGGCCAGTTGGCCGGGATGCTCGAGCAAATTTTCAGCGACTACCGCTTCAGCGAACCCTACGCCGACCTGGCCGGCGACCTGCAGCGTCTCGAAGCACAACTGCGCGAGAACCTGCCGGACTGGGTATGCAAGGACCCGGACCTCAACGTCGAGCTGTTTTCCTCGGTGCTTTACCGCAACAAGGGCGCGTACCTGGTGGGCCGCCTCTACACCCGCGATGAACAATGGCCGCTGGTCATCCCGCTGCTGCACCGCGAAGGGCAGGGCATCCGCATCGACGCGCTGATCACCGATGAAGCCGATGTGTCGATCATCTTCTCGTTCACCCGCTCCTATTTCATGGTGGATGTGCCGGTGCCGGCAGAGTTCATCGGCTTTCTCAAGCGCATCCTGCCGGGCAAGCACATCGCCGAGCTGTACACCTCCATCGGCTTCTACAAACACGGCAAGTCGGAGTTCTACCGGGCGCTGATCAACCACCTGGCCAGCACTGACGATCAGTTCATCATGGCCCCGGGCGTGCGTGGGATGGTCATGAGCGTGTTTACCCTGCCGGGCTTCAACACGGTGTTCAAAATCATCAAGGACCGTTTTTCGCCGTCGAAAAACGTCAACCGTGCCACGGTGATCGAGAAGTACCGCCTGGTGAAGAGTGTCGACCGGGTCGGGCGCATGGCCGATACCCAGGAGTTCGCCGATTTCCGTTTTCCCTTGAGCAAATTCGAGCCGCAATGCCTGGCCGAACTGCTGGAAGTGGCTGCCGGCACGGTCGAAGTCGAAGGCGACACGGTACTGATTCGCCACTGCTGGACCGAACGCCGCATGACCCCGCTCAACCTCTACCTGGAAAACGCCAACGAGGCCCAGGTACGCGAAGCCCTCGAAGACTACGGCCTGGCCATCAAGCAACTGGCGGCGGCGAATATCTTTCCCGGCGACATGCTGCTGAAAAACTTTGGCGTCACCCGTCATGGTCGCGTGGTGTTCTACGACTATGACGAGATCTGCTTTCTTACCGAAGCCAACTTTCGCCACATCCCGGCACCGCGCACCCCGGAAGACGAAATGGCCTCCGAGCCCTGGTATTCCATCGGCCCGCTGGACGTGTTCCCCGAGGAATTCCCGCCGTTCCTGTTTGCCGACGCCGGGCAGCGGCGCCTGTTCGATGAACTGCACGGCGAGTTGTACAACGCCGACTACTGGAAAGGCCTGCAAGAGGCGATTCGGGCGGGGAAGGTGATTGATGTGTTCCCGTATCGGCGCAAGGGCCTGGATAACGAATAAGGGCATCAATACCGCCAGACCCTGTGGGAGCTGTCGAGCCCCGGCGAGGCTGCGATAGCGCTGGGCCAGCCAACAGCGATGCCGGCCGTGCCAGCCCCTACAGGTGATTTACGCGGCCTTTAACGTTGTGTGCGCTTTTCTGCCACAATTGCCGGCCGTGCATAAATAGACGACCTTCAAAGTACCTGATGACTGACCAAGCGCCCGCTATCGACCAACTCCTGAAAAACCTCGATCACGCCATGCTCGCCGACCGCCACCGCTTGCGTCGGCAGTTGCTTGAGCTGCGCAAGAAACCCGATGAGGAGAAGCTGGCGCAGTGGGTGGCGCGCATGCAGGCATCGTGTGCCCAGGTCACGGCGCGCGCGGCCAGCGTGCCGCAGGTTCGCTATGACGACAGCCTGCCCATCGCCGCCAAGCGCGACGAGATCAAGGCCGCGCTGCAAAAGCACCAGGTGCTGATCATCGCGGGCGAGACCGGCTCGGGTAAAACCACGCAGTTGCCGAAGATCTGCCTGGAAATCGGTCGCGGCCAGTACGGCTTGATCGGTCATACCCAGCCCCGGCGTATTGCCGCGCGCAGTGTGGCGAGCCGGGTCGCGGACGAGTTGGCCACGCCGCTGGGGGCGCTGGTGGGTTATCAGGTGCGGTTCGAGGACCAGAGCGATTCCAACACCCTGATCAAGTTGATGACCGACGGCATCCTGCTCGCCGAGACCCAGAACGATCGCTACCTCGAACGCTACGACACGATCATCGTCGACGAAGCCCACGAGCGCAGCCTGAACATCGATTTCCTGCTCGGCTACCTGAAGACCCTGCTGCCGCGCCGTCCCGACCTCAAAGTCATCATCACCTCGGCCACCATCGACCTGGAGCGCTTTTCCAAGCACTTCGACGATGCGCCGATTGTCGAGGTCTCGGGGCGTACGTTCCCGGTGGAAACCTGGTACCGCCCGCTGACCCTGGAACAGGACGAAGAGGGCAACCGCGTCGAAGACGACTTGACCGTGGACCAGGCGATCCTCGCCACCCTCGATGAAATCGCCGCCTTTGAGCGCAGCGAGCGCAAGAGCCCTGGTGATGTGCTGGTGTTCCTGCCCGGTGAGCGCGAGATCCGCGATGCCGCCGATATGCTGCGCAAGGCCCAGCTCAAGCACACCGAAATCCTGCCGTTGTACGCGCGCCTGTCACCGGCCGAACAGCAGCGCATTTTCCAGTCCCATCCGGGGCGGCGCGTGGTGCTGGCGACCAACGTTGCGGAAACCTCGCTGACCGTGCCGGGCATCCGCTACGTGATCGACAGCGGCACCGCTCGCATCAGCCGCTACAGCTACCGCGCCAAGGTCCAGCGCCTGCCGATCGAGGCGATTTCCCAGGCCAGCGCCAACCAGCGTAAAGGCCGTTGCGGCCGGGTCGAGCCGGGCATTTGCGTGCGCCTGTACAGCGAAGAAGATTTTATCGGGCGCCCGGAATTTACCGACCCGGAGATCTTGCGTACCAACCTTGCGGCCGTGATCCTGCAGATGCTGCACCTGCGCCTGGGCGAAATCACCGACTTCCCGTTTATAGAGCCCCCGGATGGCAAGGCCATCAGCGATGGTTTCAACCTGCTGCAGGAACTCTCGGCAGTAGACCGCAATAGCCAACTGACACCCCTGGGCCGGCAACTGGCGCGCCTGCCGGTGGACCCGCGCATGGGTCGCATGTTGCTGGAAGCGGCCAAGCTTGGCAGTTTGCAGGAAGTGCTGATCGTCGCCAGCGCCATGTCGATCCAGGACCCGCGCGAGCGCCCGCCGGAGCGCCAGCAAGCGGCCGACCAGGCCCACGCGCAATGGAAGGATCCCGATTCGGACTTCGCCGGGCTGGTCAATTTGTGGCGCGGCTTTGAAGAGCAGCGCCAGGAACTGACCGCCAGCCCGCTGCGCAACTGGTGTCGCAAGAACTTCCTCAACTACCTGCGCCTGCGCGAGTGGCGCGATTCCCATCGCCAGTTGAGCCTGATCTGCCGCGATATGCAGTTGACGGTCAACAAGGAACCGGCGGACTTCCCGAAACTGCACAAGGCGGTGCTGTCCGGCCTGTTGAGCCAGATCGGCCAGAAAACCGAAGACGGCGATTACCTGGGGGCCCGTCAGCGGCGCTTCTGGATTCATCCCTCCTCGGGGATCGGCAAGAAGCGTCCGCAATGGTTGATGACCGCCGAACTGGTGGAAACCACCAAGCTGTATGCGCGCATGGTGGCCAAGATCGATGCCGATTGGATCGAACCGTTGGCCGGGCACCTGATCAAGAAAAACCACTTCGAACCCCATTGGGAGAAGAAGCGCGGCCAGGTCGTGGCCTTTGAGCAGATCACGTTGTTCGGTTTGATTGTGGTGGGGCGTAGGCCCGTGCACTACGGGCCGGTGGACCCGGTGGTGTCCCGCGAGCTGTTTATCCGCGAAGGCCTGGTGCGTGGCGAGATCCAATCCCGGGCCAAGTGCCTGGCCGCAAACCAGCAGTTGCTGGAGCAATTGGACGAGCTGGAAGCCAAGGCCCGGCGCCGCGATATCCTGGCCGACGAGGAAACCCTGTACGCCTTCTACGACGCGCGCCTGCCGGCGGAGATTCATCAGACGGCGACCTTCGACAGTTGGTACAAGATCACCAGCCAGAAAGACCCGCAACTGCTGATCATGCGCGAAGAAGACGTGCTGGCCCGCGAGGCCAGCGAGGTCACCGCCGCCCATTACCCCGACACCTTGCACCTGGGCGACCTGGCCCTGGCCTTGAGTTACCACTTTGAACCCAACCACCCGCGCGACGGCGTGACCTTGCGCGTGCCGGCGCCGCTGTTGCCGGCCTTGCCCGCCGAGCGTCTGGAATGGCTGGTGCCCGGGCTGATCGAAGCCAAGTGCATTGCCCTGGTGCGCAACCTGCCCAAGGCCCTGCGCAAGAACTTCGTGCCGGTGCCGGACTTCGTCAAGGCCGCGCTGCAACGTATCGAATTTGCCCAGGGCTCGCTGCCCCAGGCGCTGGGGCGCGAACTGTTGCGCATGACCGGTGTACGGGTCAGCGATGAAGCCTGGAGCGAAGCGGCGCAGCAGGTGGAAAACCACCTGAAGATGAACCTGGAAGTGGTCGACGCCCAGGGGAAGTTCCTCGGCGAAGGCCGCGACCTGGCAGCGTTGACTGCGCGGTTTGTCGAAGCCAGCCAGGCTGCCCTGGCAGTGCCGCAGACTGCCAAAAGCCAGCAGCCGGTGGAGGCCAAGGTCTTCGCTGCGGTTGCCGAGACTACCCAGCAGAAGATTGCTGGCCTGTCGATGACGGTGTATCCGGCGCTGGTAGAAGAAAACGGCACGGTCAAGGAAGGACGTTTCTCTACGGCTGCCGAAGCCGAGTTCCAGCATCGCCGCGCCTTGCAGCGCCTGTTGATGCAGCAATTGGCCGAACCGGCAAAATTCCTGCGCGGCAAATTGCCGGGCCTGACAGAGCTGGGGCTGATGTACCGCGAGTTGGGACGTATCGAGGCCCTGGTGGAGGACATTCTGCTGGCCAGCCTCGACAGCTGCGTGCTGGAAGGCGAGGCCAGCCTGCCCAGGGATGGCGCGGGCCTGGCCGCCCTGGCCGAGCGCAAGCGCGGCAGTTGGACCGAACATGCCGAACGCCTGGCGCGCCTGACCCTGGAAGTGCTGAAACTGTGGCATGGCCTGCAAAAGCGCTTCAAAGGCAAGATCGACCTGGCCCAGGTCGTGGCACTCAACGATATCAAGCAGCAACTGAGCAACCTGGTGTATCCAGGGTTTGTGCGCGAAACCCCGGCGCAGTGGTTCAAGGAACTGCCGCGCTATCTCAAGGCCATCGAGCTACGCCTGGAAAAACTGCCCAGCCAGGTGCAGAAGGACCGGGTCTGGAGCGGTGAGTTGAGCGGCCTGTGGAGCCAGTACCAGACGCGCCTGAACAAGCACACCCAGGAAGGCAAGCGCGACCCGCAACTGGAGCTTTACCGCTGGTGGCTGGAGGAATACCGGGTGTCGTTGTTTGCCCAGCAGTTGGGCACCAAGGCGCCGATTTCCGACAAGCGCTTGAGCAAACAGTGGAGCCAGGTCGAGCCTTGACCTGGCGTACCGGGGGCGGGTGCGCGCGCGACAGGCGCCAAACCCCCCGGTTTATGGCAAACTTCGCCGCTATAAATGCCAGGATCGTCTAGATTGGCTGTATCAGCCTCGACGCGCCGGGACAAAGCGTTTCCCCGTTTGATGTCCGCGCGGCGGACTAGAGCGATTTACGGTTTGGTACGAAGGTACCAATCCCTTCTGCCTGAACAGATTTAGAGGAACGACCGTGCATAACGTCGTCATCAGCGGCACAGGCCTGTACACCCCGGCCAACAGCATCTCCAACGAAGAGCTGGTGCAGTCTTTCAATGCTTACGTTCAACAGTTCAATGCCGACAACGCCGTGGCCATCGAGCAGGGCGACGTTCAGGCGTTGACCGAATCCAGCGCCGCCTTTATCGAAAAGGCCTCAGGTATCAAGAGCCGCTTTGTCATGGACAAGGAAGGCATTCTTGACCCCCAGCGCATGACCCCGCGTTTGCCCGAGCGCTCCAACGACGAGTGGTCGATTCTCTGTCAGATGGCCGTGGGCGCCGCCGAGCAAGCCCTGCAGCGCGCTGGCAAGACTGCCGCCGATATCGATGGGGTGATCGTCGCCTGCTCCAACCTGCAACGCGCCTATCCGGCCATTGCCATCGAAGTCCAGGAAGCCCTGGGCATCCAGGGTTTTGGTTTTGACATGAACGTGGCGTGTTCTTCGGCGACTTTCGGTATCCAGAACGCTTGCAACAGCATTCAGTTGGGCCAGGCCCGGGCGATCCTGATGGTCAACCCGGAGATCTGCACCGGCCACCTGAACTTCCGCGACCGTGACAGCCACTTCATCTTCGGCGATGCGGCGACCGCGGTGATTCTGGAGCGTGCCGACCTGGCCACTTCCGAACACCAGTTCGACGTTGTCAGCACCAAGTTGCTGACCAAGTTCTCCAATAACATCCGCAACAACTTTGGCTTTCTCAACCGCGCGGCGGAAGAGGGCGTTGGTGCGCCAGATAAACTTTTCGTGCAGGAAGGCCGCAAAGTCTTCCGTGATGTCTGCCCGATGGTTGCCGAGTTGATCGGCCAGCACCTTTCGGAAAATCAGTTGAGCGTCACCGATGTGAAGCGTTTCTGGTTGCACCAGGCCAACCTGAGCATGAACCACCTGATCGTCAAGAAGCTGCTGGGCCGTGAAGCCGAGATCGAAGAAGCACCGGTGATCCTCGATACCTACGCCAACACCAGTTCGGCGGGCTCGGTGATCGCGTTCCACACCTATCAGGACGACTTGCCCAAGGGCGCGCTGGCGGTACTCAGCTCGTTTGGCGCCGGGTATTCGATTGGCAGCGTGATCCTGCGCAAGCGCTAGGAACCAGGCGATTGCGGCCACGTCTTGCACAATGAGGTTTTGAATGGCAGCAGCCGACGACGCGCACCTGCTTGAACGCCTGCTCAAGGGCGAGCAGCGGGCCTACAAGGAATTGGTCACCACCTACCAGAGCGCGATGCGTGCGGTGGCCTACGCCATCGTAGGCCAGCGCCATGCCGACGAAGTGGTCCAGGACGCATGGCTTTCGGTGGTGCGCAGCCTCGCCCGGTTTGAAGGGCGTTCCAGCCTCAAGACCTGGCTGCTGACCATCACCGCCAACTCGGCCAAGGGGCGCTACAAGCAGAATCGACGGGAAGTGCTGCTGGACGACCTGCCGTCGCCCCACGGCACCATCGGCGATGAGCGTTTTGCCGCCGGCGATGAGCATTGGCTGGTCGCGCCATTTGCCTGGCACCAGGACACCCCTGAGGCGCTGCTCACCGAAAACGAGCTGCGTGAATGTCTGGAGCACACGTTGCTAAGTCTGTCCGAGCTGCAAAGCAGTGTGCTGCTGCTGCGCGAGCGCCAGGGGCTGGAACTGGAAGAGATTTGTAATCTTCTGGAGATCTCGCTCTCCAATGTGCGAGTGCTGCTGCACCGGGCGCGGCTTAAAGTCTTCGCTACGGTGGAGCATTTCGAGGAGACTGGCGAATGTTGACCTGCAAAGAACAAGTGGCGCGTTCCAGCGATTTTCTCGATGGGCAACTGAGCTTTGGTGATCGCCTGCGTATGCGCCATCACCTGATGTTCTGCGCCAATTGCCGGCGCTTCATTCGCCAGATGCGCCTGATGCAAGCCACGTTGCGCATCCTGCCCGAACCCGAAGTGGCCGATGCGCAAGGGTTGGCCGAGCGCCTGGCCTCGGAGCTCAAGCGCAACTCCTGACCCAACGCTGTCTGCGGTTGCCAAGGCCTGCGACGTCCCCGTCGCGGGCTTTTTTGTGTCGGCGAAAAGCTATGCGCTGAAAAACCTTGCAGGTTTGTCATTTTTTTTCACCTTTTTTTCACTTGGCATTTCTCGTACTTTTTTCGCTCAAGCCCACGCCGGCCGTAGCGTTGCGCTTATTCCAAGTGGTTGTAAGAAAGTTCCCCTGTAATAAAATATTTATCTTGCAGCAACTTGGCTGAAATATCCCCTCGCCAAGATCCCCTCCCAACACCAGCGGGGCAGAACCCGTGTGTTTTCCAACGCAAAAGACCACCAATTAGGGGAATTCTTCGATGATCCGTAAGCACTTCGCCGGTTTCGCGGCCAGCGCCCTGGCCCTGGCCGTTACCGCCCAGGCTTTCGCTGGTACTGTCACTACTGACGGCGCCGATATCGTTGTCAAAACCAAGGGCGGCCTTGAGGTTGCTACTACCGACCAGAACTTCAGCTTCAAGCTGGGTGGTCGCTTGCAAGCCGATTACGGCACATTTGACGGCTTCTACACCAAGAACGGTGATTCGGGCGACGCCGCTTACTTCCGTCGCGCCTTCCTGGAGCTGGGTGGCACCGTCTACAAGGATTTCAAATACCAGCTCAACTACGACTTCTCCCACAACTCGGGTAACTCCGACGACGGTTACTTCGACGAAGCGTCCATGTCCTATGTGGGCTTCAAGCCGGTGACTATCCGCGTTGGTCGTTTTGACCCGGATTTCGGCCTGGAAAAAGCTACCAGCTCCAAGTGGATCACCGCCATGGAGCGTAACTCGGCCTACGAGGTTGCAGACTGGGTCAACACCCACGAAAACGGCATGGGCATCCAGGTCAGCGGCACTGCGGCTGAGATGTTCTACGGCTCCGCCAGCCTGGCTTCCAAAGACATCAACGACGAAGACGGTAAGGGCGTGAAGCAATTCAACGGCCGTATCGTGTTGGCGCCGATGAACAAAGGCGGCGACGTCCTGCACTTCGGCTTGAACGTGGCGGCACGTGACCTCAACGACGCGGCCTTCGACTCGCGGATCCGTCCGCGTCTTGGCGCCCGTGGCGTGGCGACGACCGGTGGCAACGATGCTGGCTCCAACGGCAACCGCGCTACCTTCGGCGGCGGTGTGGGCCTGAACGCCAGCAACCTGACCGCAGTCGGCGCCTATGACACCGACACCGTGTTTGGTGGTGAGTTTGCCTTCGCCACTGGCCCATTCTCGGTACAGGCTGAAGCCCTGAGCCGCAAGATGAAGGCTGACAGCAATGCCTACCAGGACGTGAAAACCAGCGGTTTCTACGGCCAACTGGCCTACACCCTGACCGGCGAATCCCGTGCCTACAAGCTCGACGGCGGCAAGTTCGACGCCATCAAGCCTGAGAACAAGCAGTACGGCGCCTGGGAAGTGTTCTACCGCTACGACAGCATCAAGGTTGACGACAAGAACATCGTCGTCAGCAGCGCTACCCGCGAAACCGGCGACGCCAAGGCCAACGTGAACACCCTGGGTGTGAACTGGTACGCCAACGAAGCGGTCAAGCTGTCCGTGAACTACAGCAAGGTCAGCACCGACAAAATCACCAACGCCAATGGCGATGACAGCGGTGACTCCATCGTCGGTCGTGTGCAGTACGTGTTCTAAGCAACTGTAATACCGCTCCAACGCGCTCTTTCTTCATCCGTTAAAGCGCGATCCTCTTTTTCACCCCGCCAACTGGCGGGGTTTTTTTTTGCTGACCGCGCGGGTGGCAGGTTCTGTCAGAATGGCCTGAATATTGTGAGCGAGCGTTTACCGTCGGGGAATGGCATGCCGTTGAAACGTTTGAATAGCCTGTCCGAAGTGTCGCCTGATGAATGGAACGCATTGGTTCCCGAGGATCAGCCGTTTCTGCGCCATGCTTTCCTCAGTGCGCTGGAAGACAGTGCCAGCCTTGGCCGGCATTCTGGCTGGCAGCCGGAGCACTTGCTGCATTACGAGGGCGAGCGGCTGGCGGCGGCGCTGCCCAGCTATCGCAAATGGCACTCCTATGGCGAATACGTATTCGACCATGGCTGGGCTGACGCCTGCGCGCGCGCGGGTATCGACTATTACCCTAAGCTGCTGACAGCGGTGCCTTTCAGCCCGGTCAGCGGGCCGCGCCTGTTGACGGCCAGTGGCGCGGATGGCCTGGAGCTGCTCCAGAGCCTGCCTGGCTACCTGGAGATCGAAGGGCTTTCCAGTGCCCACATCAACTTCACCGATGCCATGGCCGATGCCGCGCTGGGCCAGCAACCCGGTTGGCTTGCGCGCCTGGGTTGCCAGTTCCACTGGCAGAACCGTGGTTATCGCGACTTCCAGGACTTCCTCGACGCCTTGAGCTCGCGCAAGCGCAAGCAGATGCGCAAGGAGCGCGAACAAGTGGCGGGGCAGGGCATCGAGTTCGAGTGGCTGCACGGCCATGAGCTGAGCGAGGCCCAGTGGGATTTTGTCTACGCCTGCTACGCCAACACCTATGCGGTGCGCCGGCAGTCACCGTACCTGACGCGAGCGTTTTTCAGCCTGCTGGCCGAACGCATGCCGCAGGCAATACGGGTGGTGCTGGCCAAGCAAGGGCCGCGCCCGGTAGCCATGGCGTTCAGCCTGGTCGGCGGCGACAGCCTATATGGCCGCTATTGGGGCTGCCTGGGCGAATTCGACCGGCTGCATTTCGAGACCTGCTTCTATCAAGGCATGGACCACGCGATTGCCAATGGCCTGCAACGTTTCGACGCCGGGGCCCAGGGCGAGCACAAGTTGATCCGTGGATTTGAGCCGGTGATTACCCACTCCTGGCACTACTTGCGCCATCCAGGCTTGAAAAGCGCCGTGGCGGATTTCCTGGAGCGCGAGCGGGTGGGGATTCTGGCGTATGCCGAGGAGGCGCGGTCGGCGTTGCCGTATCGACAGGAATAACGCTCAGGGAACTCAACCTGTTCCCCTGTAGGAGCGAGCTTGCTCGCGAAGAACTCAAGTACACCGCGTTCATTCTGGATAAACGCGGCGCCCTCAGTTTTTCGCGAGCAAGCTCGCTCCCACAGGGTGGGTCAATACTGTTGGATCAGGCGGTTTCTTCTTTGCCCAACCAACGGTAGGTGATGCCACCGATCACTGCGCCAAGGATCGGCGCCAGCCAGAACAGCCACAGTTGCTGGATCGCCCAACCGCCGACAATCAGCGCAGGGCCGGTGCTGCGGGCCGGGTTGACCGAGGTGTTGGTGACCGGGATGGAGATCAGGTGGATCAGTGTCAGCCCCAGGCCAATGGCGATGGGTGCCAGGCCAGCCGGTGCGCGACGGTCAGTGGCGCCGAGGATGATCAGCACGAACATCGCGGTCATCACCAGTTCGGTGACAAACCCAGCCGCCATCGAATACCCGCCCGGCGAGTGTTCACCGTAGCCATTGGATGCCAGGCCCGAAGCCAGTTCAAAACCCGGCTTGCCGCTGGCAATGAAGTACAGCAGGGCCGCTGCCACTACGCCGCCAATGACTTGCGCGACGATATACGCTGGCATTTCCCTGGCCGAAAACCTGCCGCCGACCACCAGGCCCACGGTGACTGCCGGGTTGAGGTGGCAGCCGCTGATATGGCCAATGGCAAATGCCATGGTCAGTACGGTAAGCCCGAATGCCAGCGAGACACCCAGCAGGCCGATTCCGACATCGGGGAACGCTGCGGCCAGAACCGCACTCCCGCAACCACCCAACACCAGCCAAAACGTACCTAACCCTTCTGTAACGGAACGTTTGAACAGAGACATGAACGCGTCCTTCTAAATCAACTGGTCGGTGAGGCTTCCCTGCAGTCTGATGTCAGGGCCCTCCCTGGGCCCTGATTGCAGTACAGCAGGATTGTGATACACGGCCAGCGAGTTAGAAAAAACTGTCAGAATTGTTCGGAATTGATCGCGCGGTTAGTAGTCCAGAATCAGTCGATACCCACGAATCCTCCAGTCTGGTGCTGCCACAATCGCGAGTACAGGCCGCCATGTGCCAGCAATTGCGCATGGCTGCCACTTTCGGCGATCTGGCCTTTTTCCAGGACCACCAACCTGTCCATTCGAGCAATCGTGGACAGGCGGTGAGCGATGGCGATTACCGTCTTGCCCTGCATCAGGGTTTCCAGGCTTTCCTGTATGGCCGCTTCCACTTCCGAGTCCAGGGCCGAAGTGGCTTCGTCCATGATCAGGATCGGTGCGTCCTTGAGCAGGACCCGGGCGATTGCGATGCGCTGGCGTTGCCCGCCGGAGAGTTTCACCCCGCGCTCACCCACATGGGCATCCAGGCCAATGCGGCCCTCGGCGTCCGACAGCAGCGGGATAAATTCATCGGCACGCGCCTTGCGGATCGCTTCCCAGAGCTCTTGGTCAGTGGCATCGGGTTTGCCGTACAGCAAGTTGTCGCGGATCGAGCGGTGCAGCAGCGAGGTGTCCTGGGTGATCATGCCGATGCGTTCGCGCAGGCTTTCCTGGGCCACTTCGGCGATGTCCTGGCCGTCGATCAGGATGCGTCCGCCTTGCAGGTCGTAGAGGCGCAGCAGCAGGTTGACCAGGGTCGACTTGCCGGCACCGGACGGGCCGATCAGGCCGATCTTTTCCCCTGGCTTGATCACCAGGTTCAGGCCACTGATGATGCCGCTGCTCTTGCCGTAGTGGAAATCCACCTGTTCGAAGCGCACTTCGCCGTGGGGCACGCGCAGGCGCGGGGCGTTCTCGCGGTCGATTACCGCCAGCGGCTGGGCGATGGTTTTCAGGCCGTCCTGGACCATGCCGATGTTCTCGAAAATGCCATTGACCACCCACATGATCCAGCCTGACATGTTGACGATGCGGATCACCAGGCCGGTCGCTAGGGCGATGGCGCCGACCGAGATCAGCGATTGCGTCCACAGCCACAGGGCCAGGCCGGTGGTAGTGACGATCAGCAGGCCGTTCATGGTCGTGATGACCACGTCCATGCTGGTGACCACGCGGCTGGCCAGCTGGGTTTTTTCGGTCTGCTCGATGATCGCTTCCTTGGCGTACTCCTGCTCGGACTGGGTGTGGGCGAACAGCTTCAAGGTGGTGATATTGGTGTAGCCATCGACGATGCGCCCCATCAATTTGGAGCGCGCCTCGGAGGAAATCACCGAGCGTTCCTTGACCCGTGGCACGAAGTAGCGCAGCGCCAGGCTGTAGGCAATGATCCAGGTGACCAGCGGGATCATCAGGCGCCAGTCGGCCTCGGCGAACAGCACCAGGGAACTGATGGCATAGATCGCCACGTGCCAGATGGCATCGACGGCAGCCACGGCCGAATCACGCAGCGAATTGCCGGTTTGCATGATGCGCTGGGCAATGCGCCCGGCAAAATCATTCTGGAAGAAGTTTAGGCTCTGCTTGAGCACATAGCTGTGGTTCTGCCAGCGGATCAGGCTGGTCATGCCGGGGCTGATGGTCTGGTGCACCAGCAGGTCGTGCAGGGCGCCGAAGATCGGGCGCAGCAGCAGGGCGACCACGGCCATCCAGATCAACTCGGTGGCGTGGATCTGGAAGAAATTGGCCGGCGGCGTGCCCTGGGCCAGGTCGATGATGCGGCTCAGGTAGCTGAACAGTGCCACCTCGATCAGCGCGCCGATCAGGCCCACCACCAGCAGCGCGGCAAAGCACGGCCAGACCTGGCGCAGGTAATAGAGGTAGAAGGGCAGGACTTTATCGGGAGGTGCCGCGCTGGGAGCGTCGCGGAAGATATCGATCAGTTGTTCAAAACGACGATAGAGCATTAGGTCTGACGCCCGCCGGGCGGGCTCTCCTTGTTGAATACGCGCGCGGCCTTGTGGGCGGCGCGCGGAACTCCCTGTGAACCTTAGTCGATGCGCTTGGCCGACTTGATCAGGACAGGGTCGATAGGCACGTTTTGCATGCCTTGTTTGGTAGTGGTTTGCGAGTTGACGATGATATCGACCACGTCCATGCCCTTGACCACTTTGGCGAACACCGCGTAGCCCGCATCGCGGCCTGGGTCGAGGAAGGCGTTGTCGGCCACGTTGATAAAGAACTGGCTGGTGGCCGAGTTCGGATTGCTGGTGCGGGCCATGGACAAGGTGCCGCGCACGTTATGCAAGCCGTTGCTGGCTTCGTTCTTGATCGGCGCTTCAGTAGGCTTTTGCGACATTTGCTGGGTGAACCCGCCACCTTGCACCATAAAACCCGGGATCACCCGATGAAAAATGGTGTTGGTGTAGAAGCCCTTGTCGACGTAGGACAGGAAGTTCTCGGTACTGATCGGCGCCTTGACCGGATCCAGTTCGATTTCGATGTCGCCATTGGTAGTGGAGATCAATACGTGTGGTGCCTTGGTCGGCGTGGCCGCCATCAGGTTGGCAGCAAACAGAACAGAACCGGCAAAAACGGCGATTTTTTTCAGCATGGGTCAGTGATCCTGGGAAGTGGTTTGGACGGTCTTGAGAAAATCGAGCAGGGTTGTATTGAAGGTCTCGGGTTGGTCCAGCGGTGTCGCGTGACGTGAGTCCGCAATCACCACCAACCGCGCATCAGGCAGCAGTTTTACATAGATTTGTTTTTGCGCCACCGGGGTGTAGTCGTGGTCGGCGCTGATGACCAGGGTTGGACAGGTAATCCGCGAAAGTCGTTCCTGCACCCCCCAGCCCACAATCGCATCGAAGCTGGCGAGGTAAGCACGTTTGTCGTTTTTTGCCCAGCGTTCGGTCATCTTGCGCCGCAGGTCGGCCTGTGAGGGCTTGGGGAACAACCGGTCGCCAAGCGCCTTGCCGATGGTATTCAAGCTCAGCACGCGCGCCAGGCTCCAGCGCTTGGCCCATTGCCAATAATCATCGGCGCTGCGCACCTTGACCTCGGGTGTGCTGTTGACGATGCACAGGCTTTTGAGCAACTGCGGTTGGTCGACCGCCAGTTGGAAGGCGATCATCCCGCCCATCGACAGGCCTACCACGTGGGCGGCGGGCAGTTGCAGGTGTTCGATCAGCGCCACCAGGTCGGCGGTAAAACCGGCGATGCTGTAGCGCTCCCGGGGCTTGTCGGAGCGCCCGTGACCGCGCACATCCAGCACCACCAGGCGGTAATGCCGGGACAATACCGGTATTTGCAGCTCCCAATCCTGGCAACTGGAGCCCAGGCCGTGGATCAGGATCAGTGGCTCGCCGTGGCCGTATTCCTCGTAATGCAGGGTGCAGCCTTCATGTTCGAAATAGGCCATCGGTGAACTCCGTGTCAGGCTTGCCGGGGAGCGGCAAAGGGTGCGTCCAGCGGTGCGGTGTCGAAGGTGCGCAGCAGTTCGACGAGAATCTGCGTGGCCGGGCCCAGGGGCTTGTCCTTGTTCGAGTACAGGTAGAATGTCGGGTGGCGGCTGGCGCCTTGCTCCAGGGGCAGTTGCTTGAGCACACCCTCCTTGAGTTCGCGCTCGATCATGTGCCGGGGCAGCCAGGCAAACCCCAGGCCGCTGCCGACGAAGGTGGCGGCGGTGGCCAGGCTGCCCACGGTCCAGCGCTGTTCGGCGCCGAGCCAGCCGACGTCCCGCGGTTGCTGGCGACCGGAGTCGCGGATCACCACTTGCATCTGGCTTTCCAGGTCCTGGAAGCTCAATTCCCGGTTGAGCCGGTGCAACGGATGTTCGGGGTGGGCCACGGCGACAAATTCCACGTCGCTCATTTCCGTGCCCAGGTAGCCGGGGATGCTGAAGCCGCTGATCGCCAGGTCGGCCACGCCTTCGATCAGCAGTTCCTCGACGCCCGACAGCACTTCTTCGCGCAGGCGCACACGGCAGCCCCGGCTTTGCGGCATAAAGGCGGTGAGGGCGCGTACCAGGCGGGCGTTGGGGTAGGCGGCATCGACTACCAGGCGTACTTCGGCTTCCCAGCCTTGTTCCATATGGTGGGCCAGGTCTTCCAGTTGGCTGGCGTTTTTCACCAGTTGCCGGGAGCGGCGCAACAGCACTTCGCCGGCGTCGGTGAGTACGGCCTTGCGCCCATCGATGCGCAACAGGGGCACGCCCAGTTGGTCTTGCATGCGGGCCACGGTGTAGCTCACCGAGGATTGCGAGCGGTGCAGCACTTCGGCCGCCTGGGCGAAGCCGCCATGGTCGACCACGGCTTGCAACGTGCGCCATTGATCAAGGGTCACGCGGGGCGCTTTCAAGATGAGCTCCTCTTGTCCTAAGCTGGCGGTCCTTATTGGAGACTGCCGAATGAGAAAATTCTGTTGTGTAGTGCTGGCATTGTTGCCGTTGAGCGCGTTTGCCTATCCGATCGACGTGTCAAAGTCGATCAAAGGGGTCAGCATCGATTACAACGCCTCCGATGTGGACGGCGATATCAGCTCCATCCAGCTCAGTAACTTCGGCAGCAATGACGCTGCGTGTACGGTCGCGTTTACCAATGGCCCGGAGCCAGCGCGGGTGCGCAAGGTCACGGTCCCCGCCGGCAAAAGCACCAACACCACGGTCAAGTTCAGCCGCGCGATTATCAAGATGCGGATCAAGCTGACCTGCGAACCCAAGTAAGGTGCTGCGGAGCACTGACGATGCTCCGCTTATAAACAACTTTATAGATGGGTTATAGCAGTTTTTTGCGCTTTTTTATCGAACGGGCTCTGTTTAACCTTCACTCCATCGACTTACAGCAATTACCGATGGAGCTTACAAAGCCATGTCCAACGTTCTGATCATCGAAAGCAGCGCTCGCCAGCAGGACTCTATCTCCCGCCAGTTGACCCAACAGTTCATCAGCCAATGGCAGGCGGCCCACCCGGCCGATCAGATCACCGTGCGCGACCTGGCTGTCAACCCGGTGCCGCACTTGGACGCAAACCTGCTGGGTGGCTGGATGAAGCCGGTCGAGCAGCGCAATAGCGACGAGCAGGCTTCCCTGGACCGTTCCAACCACCTGACCGACGAGTTGCTGGCCGCCGATGTGCTGGTGATGGCCGCGCCGATGTACAACTTCGCCATCCCCAGCACCCTCAAGGCCTGGCTTGACCATGTGCTGCGTGCCGGCGTGACCTTCAAGTACACCGCCACCGGCCCCCAGGGCCTGTTGACCGGCAAGCGCGCCTTTGTGCTGACCGCCCGTGGTGGCATCCACACCGGCGCGAGCAGCGATCACCAGGAACCGTATCTGCGCCAGGTCATGGGGTTTATCGGCATCCATGACGTGACCTTCATTCATGCCGAAGGGGTGAACCTGGGTGGCGATTTCCAGGAAAAGGGCGTGAACCATGCCAAGGCCCTGCTGGCACAAGTTGCCTGAAGCGTTAATCGCCAGATAATCGCGCGATGTTTTTATAGCTCCACGCAACCCTTCAAGTACGCGTATCGAACCTCCCTTTGCGCTCGTTGCTCCTGAGTGCTCCTGCCCGACTGGCGCTTTAGCGAGGTCGGGTTTTTTTTGCCCCGAGTTTCGCCCCGCCGTGAAAGACGCTAATGTCGCGCCCATTCAAATATGAGGCGCACATGGGCTACTTACTGATTGTCACCCTGATCCAGGCGTTTTCCTTCAGCTTGATCGGCGAATACCTGGCCGGTCATGTCGACAGCTACTTCGCCGTGCTGGTGCGTGTGCTGCTGGCTGGGTTGGTGTTTATCCCCCTGACCCGCTGGCGCTCGGTGGAGCCTGCGTTCATGCGCGGCATGCTGCTGATCGGCGCGTTGCAGTTCGGCGTGACCTACGTGTGCCTGTATTTGAGCTTTCGCGTGTTGACGGTGCCGGAGGTGCTGCTGTTCACCATCCTCACGCCGTTGCATGTGACCCTGATCGAAGACGCGCTGAACCGGCGCTTCAACCCCTGGGCGCTGATCGCCGCGCTGGTGGCGGTAGCGGGGGCGGCGGTGATCCGTTTTGACCAGATCAACCCGGACTTCTTCATGGGCTTTTTGCTGCTGCAACTGGCCAACTTCACCTACGCCGCTGGGCAAGTGCTGTATCGGCGCCTGGTGGCGCGGCACCCGAGCGACCTGCCGCACTACCGGCGCTTTGGCTACTTCTATTTGGGAGCGTTGGCGGTGGTATTGCCGGCGTTCCTGCTGTTCGGCAAGGCCAACTTCCTGCCCGAAGCGCCGTTGCAATGGGGGGTGCTGCTGTTTCTTGGCCTGGTCAGCACCGCCTTGGGTTTGTACTGGTGGAACAAGGGCGCGTGCCTGGTCAATGGCGGCACCCTGGCGGTGATGAACAACCTGCATGTGCCGGTGGGGTTGCTGCTGAATCTGCTGATCTGGAATCAGCATGAGCCGCTGGGGCGGTTGTTCCTGGGCGGGGCGGTGATTGTGGCGGCAGTGTGGATCAGCCGGTTGGGGATTCGCCCGGCGCCACTCTGCCGGCAATGATCGTTCCCAAAGGTGGGAGCGGGCTTGCCCGCGATAGCGGACGATCAGTAACAGCTGTGTTGACTGACACACCGCTATCGCGGGCAAGCCCGCTCCCACAGGGGGCAGCTTCGCGCCTGGTTAGAGCGTAGCCTTCTCCGGCGCCGGCAAATGGCTGGCACCCAACACCGCCGGCAGTACTCCGGCCCGCAGGTCATTACCACTTGGTTGCTGATACAAACTCAAGCCAAACTCCGGCAGCACCGCCAGCAGGTAGTCGAAAATATCTCCCTGGATCCGCTCGTAATCCGCCCACGCCGTGGTGCGGGTGAAGCAGTAGATTTCCAGCGGCACGCCCTGGGAGGTGGTCTGCATCTGGCGCACCATGCAGGTCATGTTCGGCTGGATATCCGGATGGCTCTTCAGATACGCCAGGGCATAGGCACGGAAGGTGCCCAGGTTGGTCATGCGCCGGCGGTTGGCCGACAGTTGCGCGCTGTGGCCCTGGGCTTCGTTCCAGGCTTTCAATTCTGCCTGTTTGCGGCTGATGTAGTCGGTCAGCAGGTGGACCTGGGTCATCCGCACTTCTTCATCGTCACGCAGGAAACGCACGCCGGCCGCGTCGATAAACAGGCTGCGCTTGATCCGCCGCCCGCCCGAGGCCTGCATGCCGCGCCAGTTCTTGAAAGACTCGGACATCAAGCGCCAGGTGGGGATCGAGACGATGGTCTTGTCGAAGTTCTGCACCTTGACCGTATGCAAGGTGATGTCCACCACGTCGCCATCGGCGCCGACCTGGGGCATTTCGATCCAGTCGCCGACTCGCAGCATGTCGTTGCTGGTCAATTGCACGCTGGCGACAAACGACAACAAGGTGTCCTTGTACACCAACAGGATCACCGCCGACATCGCACCCAACCCCGACAGCAGCAACAGCGGCGAGCGGTCGATCAAGGTTGCGACGATGATGATTGCGCCAAACACGAACAACACCATTTTCGCCAGTTGCACATAGCCCTTGATCGAGCGCGTGCGGGCATGTTCGGTGCGGGCGTAGATATCCAGCAGGGCGTTGAGCAGGGCGCTCATGGCCAATACCTGGAACAGGATGGTGAACGCCAGCGCCACGTTGCCGATGAACAGCGCGCTGGTCTTGCTCAATTCCGGCACCAGGTGCAGGCCGAACTGGATCACCAGCGACGGCGTCATCTGTGCCAGGCGGTGGAAGACTTTGTTGTGGCGCAGGTCATTGAGCCAATGCAGGGCAGGTTGGCGGCCGAGCAACTTGACGGCATGCAGGATCAGGTAGCGTGCCACCCGTCCGACCAGCAGGGCCACCACCAACAGCACCAGCAAAGCCAGGCTTGAATGCAGCAGCGGGTGTTGGTCCAAGGCACCCCAGAGGTCTTGGACGTTGAGCCAGAGCTGTTTGATATCCATGGTTTAACGCGATTCTTCTGTAAGACATGACGGGGCGATTAGAGCATTTAAGTCCTGCAAAGTTGTGCAGGCAGACAAATCACCTGACAAAAAACCACCTGATTGGCCCACTTCGCGTAAAGAAACTCGGCCTGAGCGCCCGAAACCGTTACCCTATGCAGCTGATTTTTTGTATTTCTTCGAGGTAGCACCCGTGTTTTCCCAATTCGCCCTGCACGAACGCCTGCTCAAAGCCGTGGCCGAGCTTAAATTTGTCGAGCCTACGCCTGTGCAAGCAGCGGCCATCCCGCTCGCGCTCCAAGGGCGTGACCTGCGGGTGACGGCTCAAACCGGGAGTGGCAAGACCGCCGCTTTCGTCCTGCCGATCCTCAATCGCCTGATCGGCCCGGCCAAGGTCCGCGTCAGCATCAAGACCCTGATCCTGCTGCCTACCCGCGAACTGGCCCAGCAGACCTTGAAGGAAGTGGAGCGCTTCTCGCAGTTCACTTTCATCAAGTCCGGCCTGATCACCGGTGGCGAAGACTTCAAGGTGCAGGCCGCCATGCTGCGCAAGGTCCCGGATATCCTGATCGGCACCCCAGGGCGGATGATCGAGCAATTGAACGCCGGCAACCTGGACCTCAAGGAAGTCGAAGTGCTGGTGCTCGACGAAGCCGACCGCATGCTCGACATGGGCTTTGCCGACGATGTTCAGCGCCTGGTCGAAGAATGCGTCAACCGCCAGCAGACCATGCTGTTCTCCGCCACCACCGGCGGTTCGACCCTGCGCGAGATGGTCGCCAAGGTCCTGAACAACCCCGAGCACCTGCAGGTCAATAACGTCAGCGACCTCAACTCGACTACCCGTCAGCAGATCATCACCGCTGACCACAATGTGCACAAAGAGCAGATCCTCAACTGGCTGCTGGCCAACGAGACCTATCAGAAGGCCATCGTGTTCACCAACACCCGGGCCATGGCTGACCGTATCTACGGGCGCCTGGTGGCTCAGGAGTACAAGGCGTTTGTGTTGCACGGTGAGAAGGACCAGAAGGACCGCAAGCTCGCCATCGACCGCCTCAAGCAGGGCGGCGTGAAGATCCTGGTGGCCACCGACGTCGCCGCGCGCGGCCTGGACGTCGAAGGCCTGGACATGGTGATCAACTTCGATATGCCACGCAGCGGCGACGAGTATGTGCACCGTATCGGCCGTACCGGGCGTGCCGGCAACGATGGCCTGGCCATCTCGCTGATCTGCCATGGCGACTGGAACCTGATGTCGAGCATCGAGCGCTACCTCAAGCAGTCGTTCGAGCGCCGCACCATCAAGGAAGTCAAAGGCACCTACACCGGGCCGAAGAAGGTCAAGGCTTCGGGCAAGGCCGTGGGCGTGAAGAAGAAAAAGGTCGACGCCAAGGGCGACAAGAAGAAAACCGGCGCCAAGTCGCCGACCAAGCGCAAGATCGCCAACCGGCCGAAGACCGACAACCTGTCGTTGGTCAGCAAGGACGGCATGGCGCCGCTCAAGCGCCGCAAGCCAGAAGCGCCGGCTGCCGAGTAATACGCCAGCGCACTAAAAAACCGGACAATGTCCGGTTTTTTTATGCCCTCAGTTTTTCGCCTTGGCCGCCGCTTCCTTCAACTCCTTGAGCCGCGCCTCGATCAACTGGCACTTGTCCGGAAACTTCGCGCTTTCGGTGTCCAGGTCCATCTGCTGCAGTTCGTCGTTGATTTCCTTGGCCTTGGTCGGGTTCTGCTGGGTGAGGGTGCTGACCTCCTTGGCCAGTTGTTCGCGTTTTTGCGTGGCTTCTTCCGGGGTACAGGCCCAGGCGGGCAAGGCGCTCAACAGGGTGGCGGCGACAGCCAGTTGCATCAGGGTTTTCATGGGGTAGACCTCCTTGGCGGTGATACCCGGTTGAGGGCACCGGCCGGCGAAAAGTTCAGTGCAATCACGCCCGTCGACCCGGCTGAACGGCGCCCGCACCCACAGGTCACAACCTTTGAAGGCAGCCAGCCGGTGTGCCTGCAGGAGGATTGAGGATGAGCACTTACAATTGGGATCTGATCGAACGTCTGTTGCATGAAGTGCAAAACGGCGAGGGCAGCTTTGCCCCGCGCAAATATGCCGAACAGGAAGCCGCCGAGAAGGCCACGGCGGGTGAGTTCAACGGTGACCTTGATGCGCTGAAGAAGACTGCCGCCGACTACGAGGCATTGTTGTTCAAGCGCGGCTTTATCGAGTCCCGGCCCGAGGATGAGGGCGGCAACGGTGAGAACTTCATTTTGACGCCGCTGGGTGCGCGGTTGCTGGCGCTGATCGACAGCTCCATCCCGGGTAACAATCATCCGCGCCAGGTGCTGGACGAGCAGGCTGACGCGCTGGACCCGGCGACGTTCGAGGTGGTGGCCTCCAAGGCGCAGATCGCCTGAGCACGCGCAAACTGTCAAATAGGTAATCTGGCGCTAAGCCAACTGACAGGCGCCGGTCCCTACTCTGCGGTCATTCAATTGACGGGAATGGAATCGGCATGCACTCCAACACTTCTCGACGAACCTTCGTCAAAGGCTTGGCTGCGGCCGGCCTGCTGGGTGGCGCAGGCCTGTGGCGGCCACCGGTCTGGGCCCTGGCCAGCCCCGGGGAGCCAGGTGTGCTGGCGGGCCGCGAGTTCGAGCTGTCTATCGGCCAGACTGCGGTCAATATCACCGGCCACGTGCGCACCGCGCTGACGATCAACGGCAGCCTGCCGGGCCCGCTGCTGCGCTGGCGTGAAGGCGATACCGTGACCCTGCGCGTGCGCAATCGCCTGGCGCAGCCGACGTCGATCCACTGGCATGGGATTATCCTGCCGGCCAATATGGATGGCGTGCCGGGCCTGAGTTTCAAGGGGATCGAGCCGGGCGGGGTGTATGTCTACCAGTTCAAGGTCAACCAGCACGGCACCTACTGGTATCACAGCCACTCCGGGTTCCAGGAGCAACAAGGGGTCTATGGCCCGCTGGTGATCGATCCGCGGGAGCCGGAACCCTTCACCTACCAGCGCGACTATGTGGTGATGCTCACGGACTGGACCGATGAAGATCCCGCCAGCCTGATGAAGACCCTGAAGAAACAGTCCGATTACTACAACTTCCATAAACCCACGGTGGGCGACTTCATCAAGGATGTGGCCGACAAGGGCTGGTCGGCCACCGCTGCCGACCGTCTGATGTGGGCGCAAATGAAGATGAATCCCACGGACTTGGCGGATGTCAGCGGCGCGACCTACACCTTCTTGATGAACGGCCAGCCACCTGCGCAAAACTGGACCGGGCTGTTTCGCGCCGGTGAGAAGATCCGTCTGCGGTTGATCAACGGTTCGGCCATGACCTACTTCGATGTGCGTATTCCGGGCCTGAAGATGACGGTGGTGGCTGCCGATGGCCAGCCGGTAAAACCGATCCGCGTGGACGAGTTGCGCATCGCCGTGGCCGAGACCTACGACGTGCTCGTCGAACCGAGCGCCGCCGCCTACACCCTGTTCGCCCAATCCATGGACCGCACCGGCTACGCCAGCGGCACTCTCAGCCGCCAGCCGGGCTTGCGGGCGCCGGTTCCCGCGCTGGACCCGCGCCCCTGGTTGACCATGGACGACATGGGCATGGGCGGCATGGATCACGGTGCCACGGGGGCTATGCCTGGCATGGACCACAGTGCGATGCCCGGTATGGGCCACGGCGCAATGGCAGGGATGGCGATGCCGATGCAAGGCCACCCGGCCAGCGAAACCAATAACCCGCTGGTGGACATGCAGGCCATGAGCACCTCACCCAAGCTCGATGATCCGGGTATGGGCCTGCGCAACAACGGGCGCAGGGTCCTGACCTATGCCGACTTGCGCAGCAGCTTTGCCGACCCCGATGGCCGCGAACCCGGCCGTACCATCGAGTTGCACCTGACCGGGCATATGGAGAAGTTCGCCTGGTCCTTCGACGGGGTGAAGTTCTCCGATGCCGAGCCGCTGCGGCTGACCTATGGCGAGCGCGTGCGGCTGGTGCTGGTCAACGACACCATGATGACCCACCCCATCCATCTGCATGGCATGTGGAGCGACCTGGAAGACGAAAACGGCCAGTTCATGGTGCGCAAACACACCATCGATATGCCGCCAGGTTCCCGCCGCAGCTACCGGGTGACGGCCGATGCCCTGGGGCGCTGGGCCTTCCACTGTCATCTGCTGTACCACATGGAAATGGGCATGTTCCGTGAAGTCCGGGTGCAAGAGTGAGGAGCCGAACATGAACCCTCTATTTCGCCGCGTTGCGCTGCTGATTACGACATTCGCCCCCGTAGCGCTGGCCCACAGCCAGATGCACGGCATGACGCCGCCCAGCCAGAGCCGCACGCCGATCCCGCTGCTGACCGATGCCGACCGCGCAGCGGTGTACGACGCGCCGGGTGGGCATGTGGTGCATGACAGCGCTATCAACTCACTGTTTGTGATCAACCAGCTGGAATGGCAGGGGGCCGGCGATGGCCATGCCGTGAGCTGGGATGCCAAGGGTTGGGTCGGCGGGGACATCGACCGCCTATGGCTGCGCAGCGAGGGCGAGCGCCCCAAGGGCAATACCGAAAAGGCCGAGGTCCAGGCGTTATGGGGCCACGCCATTAGCCCCTGGTGGGATGTAGTGGCCGGTATGCGCCAGGATTTCAAGCCGGGCGACAGCCAGAGCTGGGCGGCGCTGGGCCTGCAAGGCATGGCCCTGTACAACTTCGAGGCCGAGGCCACGCTGTTTGTCGGTGAAGGTGGCCAGACTGCCGCGCGCCTGGAGGGCGACTACGACATTTTGCTGAGCAATCGCCTGGTGCTGCAGCCCACCGCCGAGGCCAACGTCTACGGGAAAAACGACCCTCAGAGGAGGATTGGTTCCGGCCTTGCGAACACCGAGGTCGGGGTGCGGCTGCGTTACGAAATCCGCCGCGAGTTTGCCCCTTATGTCGGCGTGACCTGGAATCGCGCCTATGGCCAGACGGCCGAATACGCCAGGGATGAGGGCGAGGACCGCAGTGAAGTGCGCTGGGTCCTGGGCGTGCGCCTGTGGTTCTGAGGGCGCTGCAGTCGCCTAGGCCGCGCTGCCCTTGAGGCACTTGAGTGACTGGAAGTCGCTGCGCACCTTATCGATCCGCTGCACCAGCTTCTGGCGTTGCTGCACGGTGCTTTCGGCCATCAAGTCCACCAGCAGGCTGCGGGCCGCCGCTTCGGTCTGGGCGTAGGCCTGGCGATAGTCCGCCGTCCACAGGCTTTCACGGTCCACCAGCAGTTGCTCCATCTTGCGCGGGAAATCGCTATTGGCCCGTTGATTGACTGCCGCGATGAACTGCGCCTGCCAATGGGCGCGGTTGCCGATCCATTGCTGGTTCTGCGCACCGAGGGCGGTGGACCAGGCCCGCACACGCTCCTGCTGGCTGATGCTCAACGGGCCAAGCCAGGCATTCAGGCGTTCGCTCATGCGCTCGCTGCGGTCCTTGATCTGCTGTTCCAAGGGCGGCTTGAGGTATTCGTCCTGGCGTTTGCGCAGGTCCTTGGCCAGCGCTCGATCCATCTCGCGCACCTGCTGCTCATCCAGCCCGCGCAGCAACTCGATGGCTGACGGGGTGATCTGCCGGGCGACGTCGGCGATTGCCAGCTTGGCTTCGAGGGTGCGGGTTTGCAGGGCGGCATCGCTGACTTGATGGTTGTCGACCATCTGTTGCAGGCGGTCGAGCCAGTCCAGGTAGCCGGGCAATTGGGTGGTGCAGTGCCAGGCCAGGTGTTCCTTGAGGGTGTCGTTGAACCAGCTTTTCTGCCCGGCGTTCATGTCCAGGTAGTCGTTGAGTGTCCAGGGGATGATCACATCGAGATTGCGATAGGCCAGGCCCACGCGATTGCAGCCGGCCAGCAGGACGCTCAGGGCCAGCAAGGCCACCAGGATTCTTAACCGACGCAGCATGGGCGAGTCCTTGCACAGACCAGGGATGTTTATCTGAACCCGCCGGGGGCGTGACAGTTCAGCCCATCAATAAAACGACCGCTCGGCCTTTAGGGTCAACAGGCCATCACATTGCGAATTGTGTCCGGAGTAGGCCGAGCAGTCGCTGCCGTTGAGGCTGGAGTCGCTGTAGATCAGGTCCAGGTCCATGCCCATCCATGGCCGCGAGAATTTCACCGACCAGTCGCTGAAGCTGCGGATTGAGCCGCCCTCCACCGAGGCTGGGGCGCCCAACTGATGAGTGGTGTACTTCATGCTCACGCCAATGCCGAAGGGTTGGGTCCCGCCCAGGTCGGCAAACAGGGTGCTGTCGCGCCGGTCGGGGTCGTTGCCCAGTGACACGCCAAACCGATTGCCCAGCAGGTTCAGGCCGCCGTAGAACTCCTGGCTGTCGAGGGGGCTGAGCTTGGGGTAGCTGTAGTGAATCATCCCCAGCTCATAGCCCAGGGTCTGGTCGAACGGGCGCTTGAAGCCCATGTAGGAATCGACTTCGAGGTTGCTGGCGGGCGACAGGCCCATGCTCGGTGAAAACTGGCCGAAATACAGGCCGCTGGCGTGGGTGAGGTCGAGGCCGCCGTGGAACGAGTTGCTGCCCGGAGCGGTGGGTTTGACCAGGCCCTGGGCCATGCTGCGGCTGGGGGTGGTTCCCAGTTTCAAGTCGAAGTCGCCCAGTTCACGCTGGAAAACCTGCGCTTGGGCGAGGGGGCTGGCGAGCAGGGCGCTGACCAGGAATATGCAGGGCTTGAGCATGCGTCACTCCATGAAAAGCGAGGAGCAGTAACCGAAGGAATCGGGCAAACGCCCGTTCTAGAGGTGTGCAAGCATACCGGCGAAAGTCCGGGGTTGAGGCCCGTTCGTCGATTGGCGCAGTTGAATGTGTGTCAGGGGGAGGTTGCTTGCTCTAGTCCTAGCGCCTTGATGGCAAGGCGCTTAGGGACCAGGTGGGGTGCGTAGGCGGCTGCGCGCTTACTTTTTACCCAGGGTGATCTGCTTGGACGGGCCGAAAGTCTGGCCGCTCACGCCCTTGGCGATCTGCTGGATTTCGCCACCGGACTTGAGGAACGCGGCGATTTGGTTGTTGATCGATTCGCTGGTTTCAACGGCGGGAGCTGGCTTTGCTTTGCTGTTGGATGCTTTTACGCGCATGGCGGCCACTAACCTGTAGAAAATTAACTTGGCCAGGCATCGTACATGAAAAGCTTGACAATTGCTTGGTAAATATCTCCCAGGAATAAGCTGCGCTATTATAAAAGCCCGAAGTTGGTCTTTGATCGAAGGCCCTAACTCGCTGTTTTAAATAGAAACCATGGGTAAAAACAGCACCTGGCCATTGCTGCACAGCTCGGGCTTGACCTGACGAGCGGGGCAATTGCCCACAACTGCCCGGCAAACCCGCGATTTTTCAGGGTTGCGCGCCCGGACACGGGACCGCCGCCTTCAACTCGGGTAGAATGCCGCCCACGCAATGAGGGTATTGGAAATGGCTTTAGTCGGGCGCTACAACAGTTTGCAAGTGGTTAAACACACTAACTTTGGTTTGTATCTGGACGGTGCGCAAGATGGCGAAATCCTCTTGCCCAATCGTTATATTCCCAAAGATATTCCCAGTGAAGATGAAGACTGGCTTAACGTTTTTATTTATCTGGACAGCGATGACAAACTTATCGCCACCACTGAAAAACCAAAAGTGCAGGTGGGTGAGTTTGCCAGCCTGAAAGTGGTCGAAGTCAACAGTATCGGGGTGTTCCTCGACTGGGGCCTGCCCAAGGACCTGCTGCTGCCTTACTCCGAGGAAAAGCGCCAACTGACCGCCGGTGAATACTGCGTGGTGCACGTCTACCTCGACAAACACACCAAGCGCATCACCGCCACCGCGCGCCTGGACCGTTACCTGGACAAGACGCCGGCCAACTACACCGTGGGTCAGGAAGTCGACTTGCTGGTTGCCGAAGCCACTGATATGGGCTTCAAGGCAATTATCAACAACAAGCACTGGGGCCTGATCCACAAGAACGAAGTGTTCAAGTTCCTGCGTCCGGGCAAGGAAGAGAAGGGCTTCATCAAGGAAATCCGCGCCGATGGCAATATCAGCCTGAGCCTGCAGCCGGTCGGCGAGCAAGCGGCGTCCAGCCTGAACTCGAAGATCCTCGCCAAGTTGCGTGAAAACAACGGCAGCCTGCCGGTCAGCGACAAGAGCGATCCGACCGTGATCAGCAACTTGTTTGGCGTGAGCAAGGGCAACTTCAAGAAGGCCATTGGTGCGCTGTACAAGCAGGGTCAGATCGTGATTCATGCCGATCGCATTGAACTAAGCTGACTGCAAGCTGCTCTTGGGTAGGAGTCGCTATCGCCGGCAAGCCGGCTCCTACAGTAGGATGTCGCCATGGGCAAAAAAGTCGTGTTTGCTTACTTCGGCACGTTATTGGCTTTTTTGGTGCTCGATGGCCTCTGGCTTGGCGTGTTGATGGGGCCGACCTACAAGGCCTTGCTGGGGCCGCTGATGCTGGAACAACCGCGATGGCTGCCGGCGGCGCTGTTCTACTTCCTTTATGTATTGGGCTGTGTAGCCTTTGTGGTGGTGCCGGCGCTGGCCAGTGGAGGCTGGCAACGGGCCGCCCGCCTGGGCGCGTTGCTCGGGTTGGTCGCCTATGGCACCTATGACCTGAGCAACTGGGCGACCTTGCAAGGCTGGTCTGCGGGCCTCGCATTGATGGACATGGCGTGGGGCACCTGCCTCACGGCGGCCTGTTGCTTGTTGGGGTACGGGGCGGCGCGCCGCGTCAGCGGCTGACCCGCGCCCGGCAATCAATCAGTGCCCGGGCAGGTCGAAGCAGCAATGCGCCGGCCAGTATCAGGCCGCTGCCCGCCACCATCAGTGCCGGTTGCAAGCCGCCGCTCAGGTGACTGCTTAACGAGGCCAGCAACGGCCCACTCAACTGGCCCAGGGCAAAGCACGCCGTCAGCAACCCCGTGCCGCGTTGCGCCGCGTGGGGCGCGATTTCTCGCAGGCGTTGCATCACCAGTTGCATGCACGCCAGGAACGGCAGCCCGCAGAGCACGACGCCCAGGGCCAAACCCACGCCATTGCCCAACAAACACGCGAAGACGCCAGCCGCTTGCAGCCATAGTGTGGCCATCAACCAGTAGCGCGTGGTGTCGGGGTTGGGCTTGCGCAGGCTGACCAGCAACACGCCCAGGGCCGCCGCCAAGCCAAAGCATGGCCAGAACAGGTCTGCCTGCCAGGCGCCCTGGAACTGCGCGCTGGCCATTTGCGACAGGAAGGTGGCGGGAATGATGTAGCCCAGGCCATACAGCAGGTAAACCCAGCCCAGATGCGCGATGCTGGCGTTGCGCCCGGCAGCGGCGCTGCTTTGTAGCGCCTCCCTGTGCGGTTTGGGCAGCAATGGCAGGATCACCAGCAACATGCCCAGAGCGACCACGCCATACACCAGCCACAGCGTCGCCGAATCCTTGCCCAGCAGGTTGGAGGCCAGTGCCAGCAATCCCGTCAGCAGGATCCCCAGCCCCGGCCCGGCAAACACCAATGCGCCCAGCCGCGGGCGCCCGGCGGCAATCGCCAGGGGTTGGCTCAGGCCGGTAATCATCACCAGCACCCAGGCGCTGGCCACGCCCGTGCCAAAGCGCAGCAGCAGGTGCGACCAGAAGCCGTTGGCCCAGAACGACGCCAGGGTCAGCAGCACACACAACCACAACCCGCCGAGCAACCGCCCGCGTATGTGGTGATGACTGCGCGCGAACATCGAGTCCACGGCCCCCACGAAGTAGCCCAGGTAGTTGGCTGCGGCGATCAGCCCGGCCTCGGTCAGGTCGATTTGCCCTTCGCTGAGCAAGTGCGGCATCTGTGGGGTAAGGGCGAAGCGGCCAATGCCCATGGCCATCATCAGGGCGATAAAACTGGCGAGTAAACGGATCAGGGGAGACATGGGGCACCTTCCTGCAGAAGCGATGACCCCAGGTTAAGGTGGATTGTTGTTCAGTAAAAATGAATAATGCTGAGTAACTTGTTCAGTTAAGGAGAATGGTCGTGGAGTTCAGCCAATTGCGTATTTTCCAGGCCGTGGCCGAGGAGGGCTCCATCACCCGTGCTGCAGAGCGTCTGCACCGGGTGCCGTCGAACCTTTCGACCCGGCTCAAGCAAATGGAAGAGCAATTGGGTGTCGAGTTGTTCGTGCGCGAGCGCCAGCGCCTGCAACTGTCGCCCGCGGGCAAGGTGCTGCTCGACTACAGCACGCGGCTGTTGGCCCTGCATGATGAAGCGCACGGCGCCGTGCAGGGCGGGCAGCCGGCCGGGGACTTTGTGCTGGGCAGCATGTACAGCACCGCCGCGATCCATTTGCCAAAACTGCTGGCGCGCTATCACAAGGCTTACCCGATGGTGAACCTGCAAGTGCAGTCGGCGCCCAGTGGCGAGCTGCTCGAGGGCCTGATCACCGGGCGCCTGGATGCGGCATTGGTGGATGGCCCGCTGGCGTTGGCGACCCTGGATGGTGTGCCATTGTGCGAGGAACGTTTGCTGCTGATTTGCGAGGCGGACCACCCACCGGTACGCGGCCCGCAGGATGTGGCCGGGCGCGCGGTGTTCACCTTCCGACGCAGTTGTTCCTATCGGGCGCGCCTGGAGGCGTGGTTTTCCCACGATCGCGTGGCCATGGGCCGGGCCATCGAGATCGAGTCCTATCAAGGCATGCTTGCGTGCGTGATCGCCGGTTCCGGGGTCGCGTTGATGTCCGAGTCGATGCTCGACAGTCTGCCGGGCAAGGACAGTGTATCGATCCACCCCCTGGCCGAGCCATTTGCCCATGCCACCACCTGGCTGATGTGGCGCAAGGGCATGCTCGGCGCTAATCTCAACGCGTGGATTGACCTGCAGCAAGCGGGCAAGACGCGTCCAGAACAGCAGGCGCACGCGATTGCCTGACCACCCCGTCAGGATTTGTATCAATTCAGTAATGGTTCGTTGCGGTTTCAGGCAAGCATTGCGTAGGACTTAGTACTACTATCTGTAGGAAGCAGCCACAGAATTCCAGCTGCTCGGCACTACCCTCAAAGGGGGCACCATGAAAGAAAAACTGCAAAACTGGCTGCACGACCTCGGCGTCGCACTCGGCTTGATCGAGCCACCGCTGCAACCGGTGCCAATCCGCACCGATGACGAACAGCGCCGCCCGCGTCGCAGGTAAGTCCGCAAAAGCGCTCAGACACAGGGTTTGAGCGCGGTTGTAGGAGCACGCAACACCGCAGATTCGATGTGGGAGTGGGCTTGCTCGCGATTACGCTAAATCAGTCACTGAAAGTTTGACTGACCTACCGTAATCGCGGGCAAGCCCGCTCCCATTTTTTGTTTGGTGTTTATCGCACCCGCTCAAGCCAGCTTCACTCAGGCTGCGTCGGCCGCGGCCACCTCTGGCCGACGCGACAGCACACTCACCAGCACAAAACTCACCACACTCACGCCCAGGCTGTAGTAGATCGGTGTGTTTGCCTCCAAACCATCCTTGATCATGAACCCCAGGGATGTGACAAACCCCAATGCCATGGCGCTGATCGCGCCCGCCGTAGTGGCACGTTTCCAGTAGATCGCCCCGATCAATGGGATCAGCATGCCGCCAACCAGCAGGTTATAGGCCAGGGTCAGTGCGCTGATCACATCGCTGACCACCAGGGCGATAGCCAGCACGGCGCAGCCGGTCAGCAGGGTGAACAGGCGGTTGATGTTCAGGCTAGACTGCTTGCCGCCGCGCAGGCGCGGCAGCAGGTCCTCGGTAAGCACGGTGGATGCGGCGAGCAGGCCGGCGCTGGCGGTGGACATCATCGCCGCCAGGGCCGCCGCAATCACCAGGCCGCGCAGGCCATCGGGCAACGACAGTTTGACGATGGCGGCGAAGGCGTTGTTGACGTTGTCCAGGTCCGGGATCAGCACGTGGGCCGCCATGCCGATCAGGGCGCAGGCCAGGCCGTAGAGGATGCAGTAGAAACCGGCGAAGGTCCCCGCATACTGGGCGACCTTTGCGTCGCGGGCGGTAAATACCCGTTGCCAGATGTCCTGGCCGATCAGGATGCCGAAGAAGTAGATCATGAAGTAGGTGATGATGGTGTCCCAGCCGATGCTGGTGAAGCTGAAACTGGCCGCCGGCAGCTTGGCCACCAGCTCATCCCAGCCGCCTACGCGGTACAGGCAGATCGGCAGCAGGATAAACATCAGGCCGATGGTCTTGATCACGAACTGCACGATATCGGTCAGGGTCAGCGACCACATGCCGCCGATGGTCGAATACACCAGCACCACGCCACCGCCCAGCAGGATGGCAGCCCAGAACGGCAGGTCGAACATCACTTGCAATACGGTGCCAATCCCCAGGATCGAGGTCACCGCCAGCATCAGCGCGTAGGCCAGCATGATCAGGCCGCTGGCCTGGCGGGCCGTGGGGTTGTAGCGCTGCTCCAGGACCTGGGTCACGGTGAAGATTTTCAACTTGAGCAAGGGTTTGGCCAGAAACAGGTTCAGCGCAATGATCCCTGTGCCCAGCGCCGCGCACAGCCAGAAACCGGAAATGCCATGCACATAGCCCAGGCGCACGCTGCCCACCGTGGACGCGCCGCCCAGCACCGTCGCGGCCATGGTGCCCATGTACAGCGTCGGCCCCAGGTTGCGCCCGGCGACCAGGTAGTCTTCATGGGTCTTGGCCCGGCGCATGCCGAAATAGCCGAGCACAAGCATGCCGGCGGCGTAGATAAGTACGACGAACAGATCCAGGGCCATGGTGGCGCTTCTCCAGTTATTGTTTTTATTGACTGATCAGGTAGCGCTACATCAACGGTGCGTGACGCCCGGCAGTACGCAGAGCATTTCGTACAGCAGGTTGGCGCCCAGCAACGAGGTGTTGCCGGTGGTGTCGTAGGGCGGCGAAACCTCCACCAGGTCACAACCAATCAGGTCCAAGCCCTGGCAGCCACGGATGATCTCGATCGCCTGGATGGTGGTCAGCCCGCCGATTTCCGGGGTGCCGGTGCCCGGCGCCCAGGCCGGGTCGATGCCGTCGATGTCGAAGCTCAGGTACACCGGGCCACCGCCGACCTTCTCCCGGACTTCGGCCATCAACGGCGCGAGGGAGTGGTGCCAGCACTCTTCGGCCTGGACCACGCGAAACCCCTGTTTGCGGCTCCAGTTGAAGTCTTCGGCGGTATAGCCCTGGGCGCGCAGGCCGATTTGCACCACGCGGTCGCAATCGAGCAGGCCTTCTTCGACGGCCCGGCGGAAGGTGGTGCCGTGGGCGATTTTCTCGCCGAACATATGGTCGTTGACGTCGGCGTGGGCATCGATATGCACCAGCCCGACCTTGCCGTGCTTCTTGTGGATCGCCCGCAGGATCGGCAGGGTGATGGTATGGTCGCCGCCCAGGGTCAGCGGGATCACATCGTGCTTGAGGATCTCATCGTAGGACTCTTCGATGATGCGCACGGCGTCCAGCAGGTTGAAGGTGTTGATCGCCACATCGCCGATATCGGCCACCGACAGCGAGTCGAACGGCGCAGCGCCGGTGGCCATGTTGTAGGGGCGGATCATCACCGATTCGGCGCGGATTTCACGCGGCCCGAAGCGGGTGCCGGCGCGCAGTGAAGTGCCGATGTCCAGGGGCACACCGATAAAGGCCGCATCCAGGCCGGCGGCGGTTTGCAGGTGGGGCAGGCGCATCATGGTGGCGATGCCGGCAAAGCGCGGCATTTCGTTGCCGCCCAGTGGTTGGTGAAAGATCTTGTCCACGGCAGGGCCTCATCGTTGTTGTGGTTATCAGGGGTCGATTCTGCGAAATGTCAGACAAGGGAAGAATCGCTGTGGGGAAATACTTAGTTCAGATTTTTCTGAACTAATGCCTGGGGTAGACTCCACCGGGTTGCAAACCCTGTTCCCTGTAGGAGCGAGCGTGCTCGCGAAAAACGTTAACGATTACGCGGGCATTCAGAATGTACGCGGCGCTCTCAGGTTTTTCGCGAGCAAGCTCGCTCCTACAGGGAATGGGCCTGTCAGCCGATTTTTTGCCTGGAGGTTCCATGGCCAGCGCCTTGCCCGACCTGAAACTGTTGCGCATCTTCGCAAGCGTGGTGCGCCACCAAGGGTTTGCCAGTGCCCAGCACGAGCTCAACCTGTCGACCTCGGCCATCAGTACTTACATGAGCCAGCTGGAAGGCGCCTTGGGCCTGGTGTTGTGCCATCGCGGGCGTGGCGGCTTCAGCCTGACCAGCAAGGGTGAGTTGTTTCACCAGGAGACCCTGCGCCTACTGGGCGAACTGGAGGGCTTCGAGCAATACGCGGCGGCGCTCAAGGGCGAACTGCGCGGCACGCTCAAGCTGGGTGTGCTCGACTCCACGGTCAGCGACAAGGCCCTGCCATTCGCCGAAGTCATCGGCGCCTACAGCCTTGAGCACCCGGCGGTGCATCTGCACTTATCGGTCATGAGCCCCTACGAACTGCAACTGGGGGTGCAGGACAATCGCCTGGACCTCGCCATCGGCGCCTTCTCCAACCGCATGAGCGGCTTGGTCTACATGCCGCTGTACCGCGAACAGCACTGGCTCTATTGCAGCTCGCGGCATCCGCTGTTCAGCGAAAGGCGCATTCCGGAGCAGGTGATCACCCAGCAACGCATGGTCGGGCGCGGTTACTGGAGCCAGGCGGAACTGGCGCGCCACGGCTTCAAGCACAGCGCCGCCACCGTAGAAAGTATGGAGGCGCAGTTGATCCTGGTGCTGTCCGGCGCCTACATCGGCTATTTGCCCGAACACTACGCCCAGGCCTGGGCCGACAAGGGCGACTTGCGGGTGCTGCTGCCGGCGACCTTTGGCTACCAGGCGCCGTTTTCGCTGATCATGCGCCGTGGGCGCAGCCGCGAGCCGTTGATCCAGACCTTCCGCGATTTACTCAAAGCACAGCTCAATCAGGCCTGAACATGTCCAGACCCCAATGCCCCCGCTGCCTGCGGCCAACCACCCACTGCCTGTGCGCACTGATCCCGCGCCTCGACAGCCGCACCCGGGTGTTGCTGTTGCAGCATCCCAGCGAGGTCAACCATGCGCTCAACACCGCACGCCTGGCCGCGTTGGGCCTGGTGAATGCGCAACTGGTGGTAGGTGAAATATTCGAAGACTTGCAGACCTTGCTCAACCCGCCGGGTTATCAGGCGCGGCTGCTGTTTCCCGCCGAGGATGCGCCGCCTTTGCAGGCCTACAGCCCATCCAGTCAGCCGTTGCTGCTGGTGGTGCCCGACGGCACCTGGCGCAAGGCGCGCAAGTTGCTGCACCTCAACCCGCTGCTGGCGGCGTTGCCACGGGTGACGCTGGCTGAAGGGGCCGTGTCCCGCTACCGGCTGCGCAAGGCACCGGGGCCGGGGGCGCTGTCGACGGTGGAGGCGATCGTGCAGGCGTTGCAGGTGCTGGAGGCGCCGCAGTCATTCGAGCCCTTGTTGCGGCCGTTCGAGGCGCTGATCGAGGGGCAGATTGCGGCGATGGGGGAAGAGGTTTTCCAGCGCAATCATGGGGGTGACTAGCAGGGGCACCGAGGTGGGGCCATCGCTGGCAAGCCAGCTCCCACATTGACCGCGTTGCTCAAGACATGCGCGGTCAGTGTAGGAGCCGGCTTGCCGGCGATGGCGCCCACCCAAACACCGCTAACGCTCGCGCATCGCCTCCGTGCGTGCCTTCAACACCGGCTTGAGCAAGTAATCCAACACGCTTTTCTCCCCGGTAATGATGTCTACCGTCGCCACCATCCCCGGGATGATCAGCAGCGGTTTTTTCTCCCCACCCAGATGGTTCTTATCGGTGCGCACCTGGATCAGGTAGAAGCTGTTGCCCTTGTCGTCGGTAATTGTATCGGCGCCGATCAGTTCCAGTTTCGCCGCCAGCCCGCCGTAGATGGTGTAGTCATAGGCACTGAACTTGACCATCGCCTTCTGCCCCGGATGCAAGAACGCCACGTCCTGGGGCCGCACCTTGGCCTCGATCAGCAGGTTGTCTTCCAGCGGGACGATTTCCACCATGTCGCTGCCTGGCTGGACGACGCCGCCGATGGTGTTGACCTTCAATTGCTTGATCACCCCATGCACCGGCGAGACCACGGTGGTGCGGCTGACGCGGTCATCGATGGCGATGCTGGTGGCGGTGATTTTTGACAGGTCGGTGCGTTTTTCGTTGAGTTCCTTGGCGGCTTCCGAGCGGAAGGTCTGTACCGATTCGTCGATTTTGCTCTTGATCTCATTGATCGCCGATTCCGCCCGGGGGATCGCCAGGGTGGTGGCGTTCAGCGAACCGCGGATCTCCACGGCGCTACGTTTGAGGCGCAGGATTTCCACCGGCGATACCGCACCGGTGCCCACCAGGGGCGCCGACATGTTCATCTCTTGTTGCAACAGCGCCAGGCTGGAGCTGAATTGGCCCTGCTTGGAGCGAAACTCCGCCAGTTCCTGGGTTTTCTGCCGCAGTTGTTCACTCAAGGTCCGTTGCTCGCTGCTCAAGCGGCGCTGGCGTTGTTCGAACAGTGAACGTTCGTCTTCGGCCACTTGCGGGGCCTTGGCGATCACTTCATCGGACAATTTGAACGGCCGCCCCTCGGCCTCGGCCGACAGGCGCTCGACCTGGGCGGTGAGGGCATACCGGTCGACTTCGCTTTCGCCCTTGTTCGAGCGGAACCGCGTGTCGTCCAGTTGCAGCAGTTTGTCGCCCTTGTCCACCATCTGCCCTTCACGCACATAAATCTGGGTGACGATGCCACCCTCCAGGTTCTGGATCACTTGCACCTTGCTCGACGGGATGGCCTTGCCTTCGCCCATGGTTACTTCATCGAGTACGGCAAAGTTGGCCCATAGCAGGGCGCAGATGATCAGGCCGGCGGTCAGCCACACGATAATCCGTGAGCGGCGCGGCGAGTCCTGCAGCGCAGCGCCCGCCAGTTCGGGCATGAATTCGCTGTCGGCGGTTTTGCCAAAACTCTTGAAATAGCCCGGTGACGTGGGAGTGGCTGACATGGTGGGGCTCCTAGACGGCGGCCGAGCCGACACGGCCCTTGCGCAGAGCATCGATCACACTTTCTTTGGGACCATCGGCAACGATGCGGCCGTTGTCCAGCACGATCAGGCGGTCGACCAGGCTGAGCATCGAGGTGCGGTGTGTGACCAAGAGCAACGTCTTGCCCTTGACCCACAGTTCCAGGCGCTGGCGCAGAGTTTCTTCGCTGCTGTTGTCCATGGCGCTGGTGGGTTCGTCCAGCAGCAGGATCGGCGGGTCGAGCAGCAGCGCGCGGGCCAGCAACACCGCCTGGCGCTGGCCGCCGGACAGCAACTGCCCGCGCTCGCCCACCGGCCGGTCGAAGCCTTGAGGGTGCTGGCGGGCCAGTTCGCTGACACCGGTCAATTCGGCCACTTCGAGCATCCGCGCATCGCTGATGTAGCGCGCGCCCAGGGTCAGGTTGTCGCGCAGGCTGCCGGCCAACAGCGGCAGGTCATGGGCCACATAGCCGACTTGCTGGCGCAGGTCGGCCACATCCAATTGGCGCAGGTCGAGGCCATCGAGCAGCAACTGGCCTTCTTCTGGCGCGTAAAAACCCATCACCAGGCGGCCCAGGGTGCTTTTGCCCGAGCCGCTGCGGCCGATAATCCCCACGCGTTCGCCGGCCTTGAGCTGGAAACTGACCTGGCTCAGGGCCGGGGCATTTTGCCCGGCGTAGCGGAAGGTGACCTGGCTGACTTCCAGGGCGCCGCTCAGTTGCGTGCGTTCCAGTGGGCGCTGCTGCGGGTCGCGCTCCTGGGGCAGGGCCATCAGCGCGTCGGTGCTGCGCATGGTCAACTGCGCCTGCTGGTAGCGGGTGATCAACCCGGCGATCTGCCCCAGCGGCGCCAGTACCCGGCTGCCGAGCATGTAGGTGGCCACCAGCGCGCCGACGCTGAGGCTGCCGGCGATGATGCTGTAGACCCCGGCGACAATCGTGGCCATCCCGGAAAACTGCTGGATGAACAGCGTGCCATTGGTGGCCAGCGCCGAGAGGTTGCGCGCGTGGCTGTCGAGGCGGGTGAGGGCGCCGTGGGTGCTTTCCCACTGGTGCTGGCGCTCGCTTTCGGCGCTGCAGGCCTTGAGGGTTTCCAGGCCGCTGAGGGTTTCGATCAACAGCGCCTGGCGTTCGGCGCCCAGGCTCAGGCTTTTTTGCACGGTGTCGCGCAGGCGCGCCTGGATCAGCATCGCAAAGCCGATGGTCAGCGGGAACGCACACAACGGGATGATCACCAGCCAGCCGCCGAGCAGGCCGATCACCACCAGCATCAGCACGGCGAAAGGCAGGTCGATCAGGCTGGTGAGGGTCACGGCGGTGAGGAATTCGCGCAGGCCCTGGAAGTCATGGATGCTCTGGGCAAAACCGCCGATGGTCGCGGGGCGCGCTTTCATCGACATGCCGGTGATGCGCTCGAACAGGGTGGCGGAAAGAATCACATCGGTCTTTTTGCCGGCGGTGTCCAGCAGATGGGCGCGTACCACTCGCAGCACCAGCTCGAAGCCCGTGCCGATCAGCAGGCCGATCACCAGCACCCACAAGGTCGAGGTGGCCTGGTTCGGCACCACGCGGTCGTAGGTCTGCATGACGAACAGCGGCACCATCAGGCCCAGCAGGTTGATCAGCAAACTGGCGAGGATCGCATCGCTGTACAGCCAGCGCGACAGCTTCAGGGTGTCGCGAAACCACGCCTCGACCCGTGGCACCAGCGGCGCGCGCAGGTCTTCGATCTCGTGCCGGGGCCGGGCGAACAGGGCCTGGCCGCTGTAGGCCGCCTCGAGCTCCTCGCGGCTGACCCACTGTTCGCCGCCCTCGGCTTCGCTGGGCAGGATCAGCGCCTGGCCATCCTCGCCCCAGCGCCGCAGCACCGCGCAGCGGCCTTCTTTGAGCAGCAACAGCACTGGCAGGTTCAACGCCGAGATGGCCTTCAAGTCCCGGCGCAATACCCGCGCCTGCAAGCTGGCCCGGGCCGCCGCCCGTGGCAGCAAGTCCAGGCTCAGGCGTTGCTCTGCCAAGGGCAGGCCGGCGCTCAGGCTGGAGCGGCTGACGGTACAGCCGTGCAGCTTGCACAGGATCAGCAGGCCGTCGAGCAACGGGTCATCAAAGCTCTGGCGCGGGTCGACACCCGGGTTCAGCGGTTCCATCTGGCTCACGGCGATCTGCTCCACGTGTTGGCTACTTCAGGTCAGGCAGGTGGGCTTCGCTTCTGACTTCCGACTGGGCAATGGCTTCGGCCGGCACCACCACGCGCTCCTTGTTCAGCAACTCGCCCATGTTGGCCAGCACGCGGTACATGGAGAACTCTTCGGTGTAGCGCACTTCGGTGTAGCGCCGATTGGCGTTGTACAGCTCGTTTTCACTGTCCAACAGGTCCAGCAGGGTGCGTTGGCCCAAGCCGAACTGGTCCTGGTAGGCCGCGCGTACGCGCTGGGTGGTTTCGGCGTATTCGCGGGCGGTGGGGGTCTGGATGCGCGCGTTGTCCATGGCATGCCAGGCCAGGTTGAGGTTCTCGTTGAGCATGCGCAGGGCGTTGTTGCGGATGTCCATGGCCTGGTTGATCTTGTGCGAGTCCGACGCCAGGCGGGCCTTGTCGCTGCCGCCACGGAACAGGTTGTAGTTCATCACCACGCCCACCCGCCATTCGTTGTCGTGGCCCAGGTCGCCCTGCACATTGTTATTGGCACCCACCGCCGCCTCGGCATCGAAGCGTGGGTAGAACGGCGACTTGGCCACTTCGTACTGGCTCTCGGCGGCCATCACGTCGGACTGGGCCGATTTCAGATAGGGGTTGTTCTCCAGCATGCTGCGCCGGGCGCCGAGTTGGTCGCTGGGCAGTTCGCCCTTGATCGAGGCCGGGCTTTCCAGTTCGTCCGGCATGCGCCCGACCACGCTGTAGAAGTTCGATTCGGCGTCTTGCAGGTCGACCAGGGCGGTTTGGTAGTTGTTGTCTGCCAGGGCCCGGCGGGCGGTGGACTGATCGCGGTCAGCGGTACTGCCGATGCCGCGCTCGGTGCGCAGGCCAATCTGGTCGGTGACCCGCAGGTGCGCCTGCAGGTTGTTCTTGGCCAGTGTCAGCAGGTCGCGGCGCTTGAGCACTTCCAGGTACACCTCGACGGTGCGCAGGGCCAGGCTTTCGGCGGTGCCCCGGGTGTAATAGGCGCGGGAGTTGACCACCGCCCCGGTGCGCTGCACTTCGTTGGAGGTGTTGAAACCGTCGAACAGCATCTGACGCAGGCGCAGTTCCGACTGGGTGTAGTTGTCGGTCTCGGTGTGGTGGTTGCCGCCACGGGCGCGGGTGGTGCTGTTGTCGCTGTAACCGCGGCCGTAGGCGGCGTTGAGGTCGAGGCTGGGGTAGAAACCGCCCTTGGCGACTTTCACATCTTCATCAGCCGACAGCCGGCTATTACGGCTGGCATTGAGTTCCGGGTGAGTGTCCAGCGTGCTTTGGATCGCTTGGGTCAGCGACATCGCTTGGGTGTTGGTGCAGGCCATGGCGATCAGAATCGCGCTGCAGAGGGGGGTAAAGACGCGCATGGGTACCTCTCCTGTGTATCAATGTTGCTGGTCTGTCGCCATTTATTTGACGAATTTAAGGGGTCAAACCGTCTCAGGCTTGTAACAACAGAGCTAAGAACATTTGCGGGAGGACCTAAGAAGGATTTCTCATAATGGTTATGTCCAAAAAAACTTATGCGTTCTGCGCGAAGCAAGACATTGTTCAAAGCACAAGCCTTGAGTTATGTGCGCTTCGGCGCGTTTTGAGGCTCTTGGAAAGTTCAATCGCAAGTGCAAGCGGATGATGGGGTAGCGGAAAAAAGGGAATTTCAGGGTGACGGTTTTTTGTCACTTGTTCCCTTGGAAGGCTCTCTGCAGGTAGGTCAAAACGCTGGTTGGCGGCTGATTTGAATCAGTTTTGTGCCACCTGCGGGCCACCCGATCCACTGCGCTTGTGCACGTAACCGAGGTGCCGACTACTGGGGTCGGACAGGGAGATAAGCACATGGCCAAGTTAATCGGTGTTGTCAGCAAGGTGGTTGGGGAAGTCTTCGCGGTGGCGGGAGATGGCAGCCGCCGAAGCCTGGTCGAAGGCGACCGACTGTTTGCCGGCGAGCAACTGCAGACCGGCGCGGCCGGTGCGGTGGCGGTGCAACTGACCAACGGCCATGAGCTGACCCTGGGGCGCGACAGCAGCCTGGGCCTTTCCCCGCAATTGCTGGCTGGCCAGGCGCCGCAGATTCACGCCTCCGAAGACCTTGCGCCGAGCCAGGCGCAGTTGACCGATGTGCAGCAGTTGCAAAAAGCCATCGCCGCCGGTGACGACCCGACCCAGACCGCTGAAGCCACGGCTGCCGGGCAAACCGGCAGCACGGCGGCGGGTGAGTTGGGCGGCGGGCACTCCTTTGTGCTGTTGACCGAAGTCGCCGGGCGCGTGGAGCCGGTCATCGGCTTTCCTACGGCAGGGTTTGGTGGGATTCCCGAGTTCCCGTTGTTCCAGGTCGCCGGCCAGCCGGACACCGGCAACGGCCAGCCTGTGGTGGTGCCTCCCGACAACCCGGTGAGCCTGGGTGGGCTGGAGGTCGAGGGCGGCGAGTTGACGCTCAACGAGGCCAATCTTGCCCAAGGCTCGGCCAGCAACCCGGCGGCGCTGGTGCAAAGCGGCACCTTCAGCGTCACAGCGCCCGATGGTCTGCAAAGCCTGACGGTGGGCGGCATCAGTGTGGTCAGCGGCGGGGTGGCCAGCAGCTTCCCGCAAACTATCACCACCGGGCTGGGCAATACCCTGAGCATCACCGGTTATAACGCGGCCACCGGGGTGATCAGCTACAGCTACACCTTGACCGGCAACGAGGCCCATCCGTCAGGTGGCGGCACCAACAGCCTGGGCGAGCAATTTGCGGTAGTGGCCACCGACAGCGATAACGACACCGCCACCGGCTCGCTGGATATCACCATTGTCGATGACGTGCCCAAGGCGCTGGATGACAGCCATGAGGGCAGCGCTTCGGAAAGCCTGTTGACCCTCAGCGGCAACGTCCTGGACAACGACACCCAGGGCGCCGACCGAGTCGCCAGTGGCCCGATCACGGGCGGTACGTTCACGGGTCAATATGGCACTTTGGTGCTGGCGGCCGATGGCAGCTACACCTACACGTTGAACAGCGCCGACCCTGATTTTGTCGCGCTGCAGGGCGGCGGTAATGGCACGGAAACCTTCACCTACACCCTGACCGACGCCGATGGCGACAGCAGCACCGCCAACCTGGTGCTGCAAGTGCACAACAACGACGACCCGGTGGTGATCGGCGGCATCAGCGTGAATGGCGCTGACCTGACCCTTTACGAAAAAAACCTGGTGGATGGCAGCAGCCCCGACGCTGGCGCGCTGACCCGCACCGGCAGCCTGACCGTATCGGCCGTGGACGGTTTGCAGAACCTGTCCGTGGGCGGTATCAACGTGGTGTCCGGTGGTGTCGCCGCCGGCTTCCCGCAATCGATCGCCACCGGCCTGGGCAATACCCTGACCATCACCGGGTTTGACCCGGCCACCGGGGTGATCAGCTACAGCTACACCCTGACCGGCACCGAGGCGCACCCGTCGGCGGGAGGGGTGAATGAGCTGACCGAGAGCTTCAGCGTTATCGCCAATGACACCAACAACAGCACCGCCACCGGCACCCTGCACGTGAGTGTGGTGGACGATGTACCGACAGCTGCCGATGACAGCAATGCACAAGTGGCCTCCGAAAGCCTGCTGACCCTGAGCGGCACGGTATTGACCAATGACGTGCAAGGCGCTGATCGGGTCGCGTCCGGGCCGGTGACGCCGGGCTCCTTCACGGGGCTCTACGGCACGCTGGAGTTGGCGGCGAATGGCACTTATGTGTACACGCTGAACCCGGCCGACAGCGACTTCCTGGGGTTGCACGGTGGCGGCAATGGGACGGAGACGTTTACCTACACCTTGACGGATGCCGACGGTGATACCAGCACCGCGAACCTGGTGTTGCAGGTGCATAACAACGACGACCCGGTGGTGCTGACGGGACTTGAGGTGAATGGCGGGGAGGTCACGGTCTACGAGAAAAACCTGCCGCTGGGCAGTGCTATCGACGGGCCTGCGTTGACCCAATCCGGCACTTTCACCGTGACGGCATTGGACGGCCTGAAAAACCTCACTGTGGGCGGCATTAGCGTCGTCACCAACGGCGTCGCCGCGACGTTCCCGCAGTCGGAACCCACCGGCTTCGGCAACACCCTGACCATCACTGGCTACAACGCCAGCACTGGGGTGATCAGCTACAGCTACACCCTCAACGGCACCGATAGCCACCCAACCGGAGCGGGCACCAATAGCATCAGTGAGTCGTTTGCGGTGGTTGCGACCGACAGCAACAACAGCAGCGCCAACGGTTCACTGGACGTGAATGTGGTCGACGACGTGCCCAAAGCCGTCGATGACAATCCAGCGGGTGTCGCCTCCGAAAGCCTGCTGACCCTGAGCGGCAGCGTGCTGGGCAATGACGTGCAAGGCGCCGACCGCATCGCTACCGGCCCCGTCACGCCAAATACCATCGTCGGCACCTACGGCACCCTGCAACTGTTCGCCGATGGCAGCTACATCTACACCCTGGACAAGACTGATCCGCAGTTCATGGCGCTGAATGGCGGTGGCAGTGGCACTGAAACCTTCACCTACCAACTGAACGACAGCGACGGTGATACCAGCACCGCGAACCTGGTGTTGCAGGTGCATAACAACGACGACCCGGTGGTGTTGACGGGACTCGAGGTGAATGGCGGGGAGGTCACGGTCTACGAGAAAAACCTGCCGCTGGGCAGTGCTATCGACGGGCCTGCGTTGACCCAATCCGGCACCTTCACCGTGACGGCGTTGGATGGCCTGAACAACCTGACTGTGGGCGGCATTAGCGTCGTCACCAACGGCGTCGCCGCGACGTTCCCGCAGTCGGAACCCACCGGCTTCGGCAACACCCTGACCATCACCGGTTACAACGCCAGCACTGGGGTGATCAGCTACAGCTACACCCTCAACGGCACCGATAGCCACCCAACCGGCGCTGGAACTAACAGCATCAGTGAGTCGTTTGCGGTGGTTGCGACCGACAGTAACAACAGCAGCGCCAACGGTTCACTGGACGTGAATGTGGTCGACGATGTGCCAAAAGCTGTTGACGACAATCCCGCAGGCATCGCCTCCGAAAGCCTGCTGACCCTGAGCGGTAGCGTGCTGGGCAATGACGTACAAGGCGCCGACCGCATCGCCACCGGCCCGGTTACGCCAAACACCATCGTCGGTACCTACGGCACCCTGCAACTGTTCGCCGACGGCAGCTACATCTACACCCTGGACAAGACTGACCCGCAGTTCATGGCCCTAAATGGCGGTGGCAGCGGCACTGAAACCTTCACCTACCAACTGAACGACAGCGACGGCGATACCAGCACCGCGAACCTGGTGCTGCAAGTGCATAACAACGACGACCCGGTGGTGTTGACCGGCTTAGACGTCACCGGCGGCGAAGTCACGGTCTACGAGAAAAACCTGCCGCTGGGCAGTGCTATTGACGGGCCTGCGCTGACCCAATCCGGCACCTTCACGGTGACGGCATTGGACGGCTTGAAAAACCTTACTGTGGGCGGGATTAGCGTCGTCACCAACGGCGTCGCCGCGACGTTCCCGCAGTCGGAACCCACCGGCTTCGGCAACACCCTGACCATCACCGGTTACAACGCCAGCACTGGGGTGATCAGCTACAGCTACACCCTCAACGGCACCGATAGCCACCCAACCGGCGCTGGAACTAACAGCATCAGTGAGTCGTTTGCGGTGGTTGCGACCGACAGTAACAACAGCAGCGCCAACGGTTCACTGGACGTGAATGTGGTCGACGATGTGCCAAAAGCTGTTGACGACAATCCCGCAGGCATCGCCTCCGAAAGCCTGCTGACCCTGAGCGGTAGCGTGCTGGGCAATGACGTACAAGGCGCCGACCGCATCGCCACCGGCCCGGTTACGCCAAACACCATCGTCGGTACCTACGGCACCCTGCAACTGTTCGCCGACGGCAGCTACATCTACACCCTGGACAAGACTGACCCGCAGTTCATGGCCCTAAATGGCGGTGGCAGCGGCACTGAAACCTTCACCTACCAACTGAACGACAGCGACGGCGATACCAGCACCGCGAACCTGGTGCTGCAAGTGCATAACAACGACGACCCGGTGGTGTTGACCGGCTTAGACGTCACCGGCGGCGAAGTCACGGTCTACGAGAAAAACCTGCCGCTGGGCAGTGCTATTGACGGGCCTGCGCTGACCCAATCCGGCACCTTCACGGTGACGGCATTGGACGGCTTGAAAAACCTTACTGTGGGCGGGATTAGCGTCGTCACCAACGGCGTCGCCGCGACGTTCCCGCAGTCGGAACCCACCGGCTTCGGCAACACCCTGACCATCACCGGTTACAACGCCAGCACTGGGGTGATCAGCTACAGCTACACCCTCAACGGCACTGACAGCCACCCAACCGGCGCGGGTATCAATAGCATCAGTGAGTCGTTTGCGGTGGTTGCGACCGACAGCAACAACAGCAGTGCCAATGGCTCCCTGGACGTGAATGTGGTCGACGATGTGCCAAAAGCCGTCGACGACAATCCGGCGGGTATCGCCTCCGAAAGCCAGCTCATCCTCAGCGGCAGTGTTCTCGGTAACGACGTACAAGGCGCCGACCGCATCGCCACCGGCCCGGTTACGCCAAACACCATCGTCGGCACCTACGGCACCCTGCAACTGTTTGCCGATGGCAGCTACACCTACACCCTCGACAAGACCGACCCACAATTCGTCGCCCTTCACGGTGGGGGGAACGGCACCGAGACCTTCACTTATCAGTTGAACGACAGCGATGGCGATACCAGCACCGCCAAACTGGTGCTACAGGTGCATAACAACAACGATCCGGTGGTGCTGACCGGTCTGGACCTCACCGGCGGTGAGTTGACCGTCTTTGAAAAAAACCTGATCGATGGTTCCAGCCCCAACACCCCCTTGCTGACCCAGACCGGTACCTTCACCGTGACGGCCCTGGACGGTTTGAAGAACCTCACGGTCGGCGGCCTGAACGTGGTGACCAACGGCGTCGTAGCCACCTTCCCGCTGTCGGAAGGCACCCTGCTGGGCAACAACTTTACGGTGGTCGGCTACGACCCCAACACCGGGGTGGTCAGCTACCGCTACACCCTGCTCGACAATGAAATGCACCCCAATGCCAGCGGTGACAACAGCCTGCCCGAGCACATCACGGTCACGGCCAGCGATTACGACACCAATACGGCCACGGGCACGATCGATATCAACATCATCGACGACCTGCCCACCGCCAACCCTGACGTGCGCTCGGTGGCAGAAGGCGGTGTGGTCAGCGCCAATGTGCTGGGCAATGACGTCGGCGGCGCCGATAGCCCCACGTTGGCCGGCGCGGTGGTCGGGGTGCGGGCGGGGAGCAATACCGGCACCCCGGCCAGTGGTGGCCTGGGCGTGAATATCAACGGCAACTTCGGTTACCTGACCCTGGATGCGAACGGCAATGCCGTGTACCACAGCAACCCCAACTCGGTGAGCCCGCCGGGAGCCGTGGATACCTTCGTGTATACCGTGCGCGATGGCGACGGTGACTTGAGCACCACGACCCTGACCATTACGGTGGCCGACAGCGGCCTGGTGGCGACAGTCGACGGCGACGTCACGGTCTACGAGAAAGCCCTGGACTTGAACCTCGACGGCCAGGACCTGGCGCCCGGCACCGTGGTCGGCAGCGACCCGACCGCCACCAGCGAAACCGCCAGCGGCACCCTGGTGGGGTCGGCCACGGGTGGCAGTGGCCCGTTGAGTTTCAGCCTGGTGGGCAGCGCAACGGGCAGCTATGGGCAGATCCTGCTCAACCCCAACGGCACCTACACCTACACCCTGACGTCGGCTCCCAAGACTTTGCCCAACAGCAACGATGGGCCGAATGTGCTGACCGAGACTTTCACCTACAAGGCCACCGACCAACTGGGCAACTCCACCACCAGCAGCATCGTGGTGAGCATCGTCGATGACGTGCCCAAAGTGGTGTCCAGCGCACGTGAGGTCACGGCCACGGAGGTAGATTCCAACCTGCTGCTGATCATCGATATTTCCGGCAGCATGAACGACCCGTCCGGGGCCGGTGGTTCGCGGCTCGACCTGGCCAAGGCCTCCATCGTCGAGTTGCTCAACCGCTATGACGAGATGGGTGATGTGAAGGTGCAGATCGTGACCTTCAATGACAGCTCCCAGCAATTGAGCAGCCAGTGGGTCAGCGTCGCCACGGCCAAGTCCTTGGTCAACGGCCTCACCGCGTTCAACGGCACTAACTACGATTCGGCCCTCGGCACCGCGCAGACCGCCTACGGCACTGCCGGCAAGCTGGAAGGTGCGCAGAACGTGGCGTATTTCTTCTCGGACGGTAACCCCACCACGTCCAACACCAATAACCCGAACAACCCCGGCAACGTGGTCAACCCGGAATACGGTGATGGGATCGACGCCACTGAAGAAGGTGTATGGCGCGCCTTCCTCGATGCCAACGGCATCAAGGCCTATGCCATTGGCCTGGGGGCGGGGGTCAACAGTATTTACCTGGACCCGGTGGCCTACGACGGCAGCACCCACACCAACACCAACGCGGTGGTAGTGGCCAACCTGGCGGGCCTGGATGCGGTGCTGGCCGGTACGGTACAGGGCGCGCCGGTCACCGGCAGCCTGCTGACGGACGGCTCGTTCGGTGCCGATGGTGGCTTCGTCAAATCCCTCACGGTGGACGGCATCACCTACACCTACAACCCCGCGGCGGGGGGCTCGATGAGCGCCAACCTGCCGGGCGGGCATGGCACGTTCGACACCGTCAGCAACAGCGTCACCATCACCACCAACCAGGGCGGCACGCTGATAGTGGACATGGACAACGGCGAGTTCCGCTACACACCGCCCAAGCTGACCGGCTCGCTGGTCACCGAAACCTTTGGGGTGATCGTCAGCGACAACGACGGCGACCTGGCGAGTTCCAGCCTGGTGGTCAAGGTCAACCCCAACGTGGCGCCGGTGGCCGGTGACGACCATGTGATCACCAATATCCTGTCGGGCAATATCGTGGTGCCTGCCGAGTTGCTGCTGGCCAATGACAGTGATGCCAACCATGACAACCTGACGGCTATTCCTACCAGTTTTCCAACCGGCTGGGTGGCCACCAAGGGCGTCAGCTTTACCGGGTCGGGGAGCCGATCGTTCATCAACCCCAGCAGCACAACCCTGGCGGATGTGCGTACCTCCTTTGCCCGCGACTCGGCGGCCATGACCGCTTTACTCGTGGTCAGCGGTAACCTCGGCGCGGTCGGCAACAGTAATGCCGAAGACCGCATTACGGTCAGCCTCAAGGCGGGTGAAACCCTCAACCTGGATCACAACCTGGCGAGCGGTAACGTCATCATGGCGTACTCGATCAATGGCGGCCCCGAGACCGTCATTCCCGATGGCACGACCTTGCCTGCTGCAGCGATGGACAGCACCTATCAGATCCATATCACCAACGTCACCAACCCGACAGGCAGCGGGGTCAATAGCGCCGAAAACTACCAGTTGAGCATGAAGATCAACTACTCCGGCGCCCAGGACTACACGCCGGACTACCACGGTAACTACTCGGTCAGCGATAACCACGGCGGCAGTGACAGCGCTGCCGTGGACATCAGCTACCAGGCCGGCACCACCCTCAACGGGACCAGCGGCGATGACATCATCCTGGCCGGAGCGGGCAACAATATCCTCAATGGCGGCGACGGCAACGATGTGCTGAGCGCTGGTAACGGCAACAACGAGATGCACGGCGGCAATGGCAATGACCTGCTGTTCAGTGGCATCGGCAACGACCTGCTCGATGGCGGGGCGGGCATCGATACGGTCAGCTATGCCCACGCCACGGCAGGCGTGACCGTCAACCTTGGCCTGGCGAGCGCGCAAATCACCGGCGGGGCCGGGACCGATACATTGATGGCCCTGGAAAACCTGGTGGGTTCCAACTTCAATGACTTCCTCACTGGCAACGGCAACAACAACCTGATCTCCGGCGGGCTGGGCAATGACACCCTCAAGGGCGAGGGTGGCGATGACATCCTGATCGGCGGCCCGGGCAACAACACCCTGACCGGTGGCCCTGGTGCCGATACGTTCCAGTACCTGACGGGCAACAGCGGGCACGATGTCATCACCGACTTTGGCGTGGGCACCGACAAGCTGGACCTCTCGCAATTGTTGCAAGGGGAGAATGCGACGGCGGCGTCCCTGGATGACTACCTGCACTTCAAGGTCACGGGCAGTGGGGCCACGTTGTTGACCACCATCGACATCAGCGCCGTGGCCGGTGCCACGCCGACCCAGACCATCGACCTGGCCGGGGTCAACCTGGCGACCCAATACGGTGTGACACCGGGTGCGGGCGGGCTGATTGCGGGTGGCGCGGATACCGCGACGATCATCAACGGGATGTTGAATGACCATTCGTTGAAGGTGGATACGGTCTGAGCGGATCCTTGCAACGCAAAACACTGTGCAGCAGCCGGCTTGCCGACGATGGCGATCAATAGGTCGCCATCGCCGACAGGCGTTTTTGGCGCTGTTAGCGCATTGAGTTATAAGCACCATACTTTGCGTGATATGGCCCGCCAGCGTTTGCCGGTATGATAGGCGCCCCCGCAGTCTGGATTGCGAATACGCCATGACCCTGCAATACCCAACCATCGCCGATTGCGTCGGCAACACACCTTTGGTCCGCTTGCAGCGCATGGCGGGTAACACCAGCAATACCTTGCTGCTCAAGCTCGAGGGGAATAACCCGGCGGGCTCGGTCAAGGACCGCCCGGCGCTGTCGATGATCGCCCGTGCCGAGCAGCGCGGGCAGATCAAGCCCGGCGACACCCTGATCGAAGCCACTTCCGGTAATACCGGGATCGCCCTGGCCATGGCCGCGGCGATCAAAGGCTACAAAATGATCCTGATCATGCCCGACAACGGCAGCGCCGAGCGCAAGGCCGCAATGACCGCCTATGGCGCCGAGCTGGTACTGGTGACCCCGGAAGAGGGCATGGAAGGCGCACGCGATCTTGCCGAGCGCATGGCCGCCAAAGGCCGTGGCCAGGTGTTGGACCAGTTCGCCAACGGTGACAACCCCGAGGCGCACTACACCAGCACCGGCCCGGAGATCTGGCGCCAGACCCAGGGCACCATCACCCATTTCGTCAGCTCCATGGGCACCACCGGCACCATCATGGGCAACTCGCGCTACCTCAAGGAGCAGAACCCGGCGATCCAGATCGTTGGCCTGCAACCGATGGAAGGCGCGGCGATCCCGGGGATCCGTCGTTGGCCCGAAGAGTATCTGCCCAAGATCTACAACGCTGCCCGCGTCGATCGCATCATCGACATGGCCCAGCGCGAAGCCGAAGACACCACCCGTCGCCTCGCCCGTGAAGAAGGCATCTTCTGTGGCGTGTCCTCCGGTGGCGCCGTGGCCGGCATGTTGCGCCTGTCTGCAGAACTGGAAAACGCGGTGATCGTCGCGATCATCTGTGACCGAGGCGACCGTTACCTGTCGACCGGCATTTTCGACGCGCCCAACTGATGGCCAAGCAAGAGCGAGGCCTGCGCTTCCAGCCCACGGGCGGCAGCCGGGCGCCCCAAATCCCGGTCGGCAAGAAACAACGCCTGACCATCGAGCGCCTGGCCAATGACGGCCGGGGGATCGTGTTTTTCGAAGGTCGCACCTGGTTTGTGGTGGGCGCCCTGGCCGGCGAAGAGGTCGAGGCGCGGGTGCTCGGAGCCCATGGCAAAGTGGTCGAGGCCCGCACCGAGCGGGTGTTCCAGGCCAGCGAACTGCGCCGCCCGGCGCCGTGCGTGCATGCTGGCCGTTGTGGCGGTTGCAGCCTGCAACACCTGCCCCATGCCGAACAGCTTGCCCTGAAACAGCGCATGCTCGCCGAGCAATTGTCCCGTGTTGCCGGGGTCGAGCCCCAGGAGTGGGCAGCGCCGTTGAGCGGCCCCGAGTTCGGCTATCGCCGCCGGGCGCGGGTCGCCGTGCGTTGGGATGCCAAGGCCAAGCGCCTGGACGTGGGTTTTCGCGCCGTGGCCAGCCAGGACATCGTCGCCATCGATGATTGCCCGGTGCTGGTACAGGCCTTGCAACCGATCATGCAGCGCCTGCCCAACATGTTGCGGCGCCTGAGCAAACCTCAGGCCCTGGGGCATGTGGAACTGTTCAGTGGCTCGTCGATTGCCGTGTTGCTGCGGCATATGGCGCCCCTGTCGGAGGCAGACCTGCTGGTGCTGCAAGAATTCTGCGGGTTCCATGACGCCCAGTTGTGGCTGCATGGCGAGGGCGAGCCGCAGCCGTTCGCGGCCGGGGCGGCCCTGGGCTATCGTCTGGAGCAGTGGGACCTGGAGCTGGCGTACCGGCCGGGGGATTTTGTGCAGGTCAATGCCGGGGTCAACGAGGCGATGGTGGCCCAGGCGCTGGATTGGTTGGCCCCGCGTTCCGACGAACGGGTGCTGGACCTGTTCTGCGGCCTTGGCAACTTTGCCTTGCCCCTGGCTCGCCAAGTGCGTGAAGTGGTGGCGGTAGAGGGCGTGCAGGCCATGGTGGACCGCGCAGCCCTCAACGCCGGCAGCAATAATTTGCATAATGTGCAGTTTTTTCAGGCCGATTTGTCCCAGCCTTTGAGTGATGCGCAATGGGCCAAAGCAGGCTTTTGTGCGGTACTCTTGGACCCACCCCGCGATGGTGCCCTGGAGGTTGTGCGCAAGCTCGCCACTCTGGGGGCTGATCGCCTGGTGTATGTGTCCTGCAATCCAGCCACGCTGGCGCGGGACACTGTCGAGTTGGTCAAGCAAGGCTACCGGCTAAAACGTGCCGGGATCCTCGATATGTTTCCGCAAACCGCGCATGTCGAGGCGATGGCGTTATTTGAAGCGAGCTAGGATGCTCGCTTAGTCCGACTGGCCTGCGTTCTCCAGGGCCTGTGACCTGCCAGGGAGTTCGCGGTACAAGGGTCAGCGATTTTGACGCGCTACAGGCGCGTCGTAGGGAAGGTAAGCAAGATGGTACAGGTGAGAGCACACCAGCCGATCAACACCGACGGCAGTATCAATCTCGAGGCATGGCTGGATCATGCCATCAGTGTCGATCCGGCACTGGACCGTGAAGCCTTGAAAGCCGCCTGCGAGTTCGCTCGCGAGGCTGAACAGCAAGACAATGCGGCCAAGAATCTTTGGGCCGAAGGAACCTCCAGTTTTCGTACCGGGCTTGAAATCGCCGAGATCCTCGCCGACCTCAAGCTGGATCAGGATTCGCTGATCGCCGCGGTGCTCTATCGCGGCGTGCGCGAAGGGCATATCGCGTTGCCCTTGGTCAGCCAGCGTTTCGGCGCGGTGGTGGCCAAGCTGATCGATGGCGTGCTGCGCATGGCCGCGATCAGCGCCAGCCTCAGCCCGCGCCAGTCGATGGTGCTGGGCACCCAGGGCCAGGTGGAAAACCTGCGCAAGATGCTGGTGGCGATGGTCGACGACGTGCGCGTCGCCCTGATCAAGCTGGCCGAACGCACCTGCGCGATCCGTGCGGTGAAAACCGCCGATGACGAAAAGCGCAACCGTGTCGCCCGCGAGGTCTTCGACATCTATGCGCCCCTGGCCCACCGCCTGGGGATCGGCCATATCAAGTGGGAGCTGGAGGACTTGTCCTTCCGCTACCTCGAACCCGATCAATACAAACAGATCGCCACCCTGCTGCATGAGCGGCGGCTGGACCGTGAGCGCTTTATCAGCGATGTGATGGGCCAGTTGCGCTCGGAGTTGCAGGCCACCGGTGTCGAGGCCGATATCAGCGGTCGCGCCAAGCACATCTATTCGATCTGGCGCAAAATGCAGCGCAAGGGCCTGGCCTTCAGCCAGATCTACGACGTGCGCGCCGTGCGTGTGCTGGTACCGGAAATGCGCGATTGCTACACCGCGCTGGGCATCGTCCACACCCTGTGGCGGCATATTCCCAAGGAATTCGACGACTACATCGCCAACCCCAAGGAAAACGGCTACCGCTCGCTGCACACCGCGGTGATCGGCCCCGAGGGCAAGGTGCTGGAAGTGCAGATCCGCACCCACGCCATGCACGAGGAAGCCGAGCTGGGGGTTTGCGCGCACTGGCGCTACAAGGGCACCGACGTCAAGGCGGGCTCCAACCAGTACGAAGAGAAAATCTCCTGGCTGCGCCAAGTGCTGGAGTGGCACGAGGAACTGGGCGATATCGGCGGCCTGGCCGAGCAGTTGCGGGTGGATATCGAGCCTGACCGGGTCTACATCTTCACCCCCGACGGCCACGCCATCGACCTGCCCAAGGGCGCGACGCCGCTGGACTTCGCCTATCGCGTGCACACCGAGATCGGCCACAACTGCCGTGGCGCCAAGATCAATGGGCGCATCGTGCCGCTCAACTACAGCCTGCAGACCGGGGAACAGGTCGAGATCATCACCAGCAAGCACGGCACGCCGAGCCGCGACTGGCTGAACCCGAACCTGGGCTACATCACCACATCGCGGGCGCGGGCGAAGATTGTCCACTGGTTCAAGCTGCAGGCGCGGGACCAGAACGTCGCCGCCGGCAAGACCCTGCTCGAACGCGAACTGGGACGCCTGGGCCTGCCCCAGGTGGATTTCGACAAGTTGGCCGAAAAAGCCAACATGAAGATTGCCGAGGATATGTTCGCCGCCCTCGGCGCCGGCGACTTGCGCCTGGCGCAACTGGTCAACCTGGCCCAGCAGTTGGTGGAACCGGAGCGCGGCAGCGAGCAACTGGAGCTGATTCCGCGCAAGGCCACGGGCTACAAGCCGGGCAAGCGCGGCGATATCCAGATCCAGGGCGTGGGCAACCTGATGACCCAGATGGCCGGCTGCTGCCAGCCGTTGCCGGGCGACGCGATCGTCGGCTACATCACCCAGGGCCGTGGGGTGAGCATTCACCGCCAGGATTGTGCCTCGGTGTTGCAACTGGGCGGGCGCGAGCCGGAGCGGATTATCCAGGTCAGCTGGGGCCCGGTGCCGGTGCTCACCTACCCGGTGGACATCATCATCCGCGCCTACGACCGTTCGGGGTTGCTGCGTGACGTCTCGCAAGTGCTGCTCAACGAGCGGATCAACGTACTGGCGGTCAACACCCGCTCGAACAAGGAGGACAACACTGCGTTGATGTCCCTGACCATCGAGATTCCGGGGCTGGACGCGTTGGGGCGGCTGCTGGGGCGTATTTCCCAGTTGCCGAACATCATCGAGACCCGGCGTAACCGCACGCCATGAGTCGCTGGATGAGTGCGGCCTGAAATGTGGGAGCGGGCTTGTGTAGGAGCTGGCTTGCCTGCGATGCAGGCGCCTCGGTCTACCCGATACCGAGGTGCCTGCATCGCGGGCAAGCCCGGCTCCCACATTTGCTCGGTGGTTTTCCCACTTGATCGGATAGAGAACGATGTATTCACTTGAAGACCTGCTACACCTGATGAACCGCCTGCGCGACCCGCAATACGGTTGCCCGTGGGACATCAAGCAAACCTACGCCAGCATCGTGCCCCACACCCTGGAAGAAGCCTACGAAGTCGCCGACGCCATCGAGCGCGGGGATTTTGATCATCTGCAAGGCGAGCTGGGCGACCTGTTGTTCCAGGTGGTGTATTACAGCCAGTTGGCCCGGGAAGAAGGGCGCTTCGAGTTTGCCGGCGTGATCGACAGCATCACCCGCAAGCTGATTCGCCGCCATCCCCATGTGTTCCCCACCGGTGACCTGTATGCGCCGCTGGATATTCCTCAGTTAAACGAAGAGCAGGTCAAGGCGCGCTGGGAGCAAATCAAGGCCGAGGAGCGCGCAGAAAAATCCGACGCCCCGCAGCAACTGTCCCTGCTCGATGATGTGCCTACCGCCTTGCCATCCCTGTCTCGCGCGGCCAAATTGCAAAAGCGCGCCAGCCAGGTCGGCTTCGACTGGCCGGCGGCGTTGCCGGTGGTGGATAACGTACGTGAAGAGCTCGATGAAGTGCTCCAAGCCATGGCCGACAACGACCCGGCAGCGATTGCCGATGAAGTCGGTGACCTGCTGTTTGCGGCGGTCAACCTGGCGCGGCACCTCAAGGTGGACCCGGAAACCGCCCTGCGCGGTGCCAATGCCAAATTCGAAAGGCGATTCCGATTTATCGAACAGGCATTGCGCGACACCCACCGTCCCATGGAAGATTGCACCCTCGAAGAGTTGGACGCCCTATGGGGCGAAGCCAAACGCCAGGAAAAGAATGTGTCCAACTGCGGTTGAGCAGTTGCCTAAGTGAGTAAGCACCATGAGCATTTCCCTTCGCGACCAGTTGCTCAAAGCAGGCCTGGTCAATCAGAAGCAGGCCAAGCAGGTCGGCAAAGACAAGCAGAAGCAGCAGCGCCTGGTTCACAAAGGCCAGGCCCAGGCCGATGACACCCAGCAGCGCCTGGCCCTGGAAGCGCAGGCCGAGAAGGTCAAGCGCGACCAGGAGCTCAACCGCCAGCAGCAGGAAAAGGTCGAGGCCAAGGCCCGTGCCGCGCAGGTCAAGCAATTGATCGAGACCTCGCGCCTGCCCAAGTTGACCACCGAGGACTACTACAATTTCGTGGACGACAAGAAGGTCAAGCGCCTGTCGGTCAACACCTTGATGCGCAACAAGCTGAGCAACGGCTCGTTGGCGATTGTCCATCACGGCGGCGGCTACGAAGTGATCCCGCGGGAGGCCGCGCTGAAAATCCAGGAGCGCGCCCCTGAGCGTATCGTGCAGATGAACATCCTCACCGAGGCCCAGGTGCCGGATGAAGATGATCCGTATGCCGCCTACCAGATCCCTGACGATCTGATGTGGTAAGGCGTTAAAACAACAAACCCCGCTCAAAAGGCGGGGTTTGTGTTTATAGGCACTGCGGCTGCGTGGGCCGGGTGGCTATGGGATTTCAGTTACTCAGGAGCTAGATGCCTGGCGTCTCATTTCGAGGGTTTCGAGCTCGTTTTTATAGTTATGGGCGTCGCACTCGTTGTGAAACATACCGACCAGCAGGTCTTGTTGATGTACATCCCAGATATGAATTCCGTGGGCCAGGGCCTCGTGGGACATATGGGCATCGTCGCGTTCCGTTACTTTTACTGTCATCTGCTTGCTCCAGTCTCTGGTTGATCTGCGGCAAGGCGTCGCAGGCCTTTGTTATATATTTTGTTAGCTTGCTAAGTAAACTGACTTTGCGCGCAACAATTCATTGCAGCAAACGCAACAATGCTCCAGGCCACGTAAACCGCGACATTGCGTCGCAGGGGGCGGGGTTTTATGACAAAAGTTTCATGTTTGAGTGAGGCTTTGGCCGTGTGCCGGGCATCCCACCGCTATCGCAGGCAAGCCAGCTTGGAATGCGCTCACCTGTGGGAGCTGGCTTGCCTGCGATAGATAGCGCCAGTCGCTTCACCACAAACTCCAGGCGAAAAAAAGCCCCGCATTTAGCGAGGCTCTTTCAACCCATCAACGATCAGATGCCTTTCACAGCCTTGCCATTGACCGTGCCGTCCAACAGCATGATGTTGTATTCCTTGCCGTCGGTTTCGACTTGCTGCAGGCGAACCAGCAGGTAGTCCCAATCCTTGGCAAACCACATCACGGTGGTGCGCTTGCTTTGCGTCGGGTCGCGTACGCGTTCAACCTTGATGGCGTCGATCTTGCCGGCCTTGGTGTCGACTTTCTCGGCACCCAGCACGCGGAAGTCATAGGTGTCGACTTCACCATCATCCACCACCTGGTAGCTCATGGTTTTCTTGCCGGCGGCCACGTCATGCTGCAGGGCCAACTGGTAAGTGGATTTGTCGACCATGCCACGGTTCAGCGGGATCTTCACTGCATCGCCGCGATCGGTACCGGTGACCATCTTGGCGGTCCAGTCGAAGTCCAGGTCGGCTTTCTTGGCTTTACCCAGCCCACCCCGTTCAAAGTGGTAGGACTGTGGCAGCAAAGTATCCTTGTCCAGGGTCAAGGTACTTGTTTCGGTCAGGCTGGCGATCATCATCGAGGCCTTGAAGCTGAGCTTCCAGGTACCGTCGGCGGTTTTTTCCAGGCTGCGTTCCGCAGTACCGCTCATGGGCAACTGCTTCCAGTCGGCGGTATAGCTGGCGGAGAAAGGCTGAAGATCTGCCGCGTGCACGGTAGGCAGGGCAAGCAGAGCAAAAGCGAAGAGCAGGGCGCGACGCATAAAATCTCCTAGGTACGAATCAAGTGGCCGCTGGCCGCAAGTAACTGGCCGTCCAACAATGCACCCTGTTCACCGAGAACCAAGCGTCCTTCGGCAAACCAGCGAACCGCCAGCGGGTAAATCCTGTGTTCCTGGGTGTGAACCCGTTGCGCAAGGCTCTGCGCTGAGTCCGCAGACTCTACCGGAACTACTGCCTGTACGACCAGTGGCCCGCCATCGAGTTCCTCGGTGACAAAGTGCACGCTGCAGCCGTGCTCTGTATCGCCGGCCTCAAGGGCCCGCTGGTGAGTGTGTAACCCTTTGTATTTGGGCAGCAGGGAAGGGTGGATATTCAGCAGGCGCCCCTGGTAATGGCGCACGAAATCAGCGCTGAGAATGCGCATGAAGCCGGCGAGCACCACGAGTTTGGGGTTGAAGGCGTCGATCAGTTCGATCAAGGCTGCATCGAAGGCCTCGCGACCTTCGAACGCCTTGTGATCCAGGGAGCGGGTATCGATACCCGCGTCCTGGGCGCGTTGCAGGCCGTAGGCGTCGCTGCGGTTGGAAATCACCGCAGCGATGCGCACCGGGCTGTCGCCGGCGCGCGTGCTGTCGATCAGGGCCTGCAAGTTACTGCCAGTGCCGGAAAGCAGCACCACGACATCACAGGTTGCTGGCATCAGTGAGCCTTGAGGTTCTTCAGTTCAACCTGGGCAGCGCCTTCGGCAGCGGTGGCGATCTGGCCGATCACCCATGGCTGCTCGCCGGCTTCACGCAGTACGTTCAGCGCGCTTTCCACGTGCTCTTGCGCCACGCAGATGACCATGCCCACGCCGCAGTTCAGCACGCGGTGCATTTCGGTTTCGTTGACGTTGCCTTTCTCTTGCAGCCAGTCGAAGACCGCCGGGCGCTGCCAACTGGCCACGTCGACGATGGCCTGGGCGCCTTTTGGCAGCACGCGCGGGATGTTGTCCAGCAGGCCGCCACCGGTGATGTGGGCCATGGCCTTGACTGCGCCAGTGTCCTTGATCAGCTTGAGCAACGGCTTGACGTAGATGCGGGTCGGGGCCATCAGCAGGTCGGTCAAAGGCTTGCCGTCGAGCTGGGTGTTCTCGATGTCGGCGCCGGACACTTCGATGATCTTGCGGATCAGCGAGTAGCCGTTGGAGTGCGGGCCGGACGATGGCAGGGCCAGCAGGGCGTCACCGGCAGCCACCTTGGAGCCGTCGATGATCTCGGCTTTTTCCACGACGCCGACGCAGAAGCCGGCCAGGTCGTAGTCTTCGCCTTCGTACATGCCCGGCATTTCAGCGGTTTCGCCGCCGACCAGGGAGCAACCCGACAGTTCGCAGCCAGCGCCGATACCGGTGACCACTTGTGCAGCGGTTTCCACGTTCAGTTTGCCGGTGGCGTAGTAGTCGAGGAAGAACAGCGGCTCGGCACCGCATACCACCAGGTCGTTGACGCACATGGCGACCAGGTCGATGCCGATGGTGTCGTGCTTGTTCAGGTTCAGCGCCAGGCGCAGCTTGGTGCCCACGCCGTCGGTGCCGGAGACCAGCACAGGCTGCTTGTAGCCGGCCGGGATCTCGCAGAGGGCGCCGAAACCGCCCAGGCCACCCATGACTTCGGGGCGCGCAGTGCGCTTGGCGACGCTCTTGATGCGTTCGACCAATGCTTCACCGGCGTCGATGTCTACACCGGCGTCCTTGTAGCTCAGGGAGGGTTGCTTGCTCATGATCCAGGCCTTTAGGGGGGGATTCAGGGGTAACGACCGATGCGGTGGGGGTACGGAAGTCGAACACTTCAGGACGCCCAGCCGTTGACGGTCTGCGAAGGCGCGCGATTTTATCAGGCTTGAGGGGCAGCGGCCATCCTCGGGCCGACGGGCAGGGGCATATGGTGCTAAAAAAACCTTAATCGGCGCCGCGATCGCCTGTATTAAGGTATAGCCTTTAACCCGCTATCGTTATGACAGTACGAAAACTTACCGGGGCCTTGTGAATGTTTTGCCGGTCGCTGTGGTCACAGCCTTGCTTAACCTTCTTCACGCGGCCTGTTCCAGCCGCTTTTTTGTCGTTCGGGAATCTTTTTTCATGGGTCTGAGTAGATATTTTTTTGTGGGCTGTTTGTCGTTGGTCAGCCTGGCCAGTCATGCCGAAACCGTTAATGGTCTTTATCAAGTGCTGGAGCCGGTCAGCAGCCAGGCGCCCGAGGAGCGCGCACAAGCTACCCAGCGCGCCCTGGAAACCCTGGTGATCCGCCTCACCGGCGACACCAAGGCCGCCCAGGGCCCTGGCCTGGCGGCAATTCGCAAGGATCCGCAACAGATCATCAGCCAGTACGGCTACGACGCCGGTCCGCCGGAAAGCCTGCAAGTGGATTTCGATCCGGTCAGCACCGACCGGGCCCTGCGCGATGCCGGCCTGGCGCTGTGGGGTAACAATCGGCCATCGATCCTTGGCTGGTGGCTCAGCGATTCCACCGAAGGCAGCAGCCTGGTGGGTGATGGCCAGGCCGCTGCCGAGCCGCTGCGCCGTGCGGCCCAGCATCGGGGCTTGCCGTTGCGCCTGCCGCTGGGTGACCTCGATGAACAGATCGTTGCCACCGCGCCTAATCTTGAGAGCGCAGATCCCGCGCCCCTGCGTTCGGCCTCCGAGCGTTATGGCGCCGATGCGCTGCTGGCGGTGCATGCCCGTGAAGACGCGGGCCAATGGCAAGCCAAGTGGCGCCTGTGGCTGGGTGACAAAGCCGAGCAGGGCACCGTACAGGGCGCCGACACTGCGGCCTTGGCCGATGCCGTCTTGCTGGCGGTCAGTGAGCGGCTTGCCCCACGGTTTGCGGTAAAAGCCGGGGTGTCGAGCGAGCAGTTGCTGCAAGTGCAGGGCATGACCCTGGAACGCTACGCCGCCCTCGGTCACCTGCTGGAGCCCTTTGGTGCGCAGTTGCAGCGAGTGGATGGCGACCGGATCGTCTATCGGGTCAATGGCAGCAGCGAGCAACTGCGCAGCCAGTTGAGCCTGGCCAAGCTGCAGGAAGTGCCGCCCGGCGAGGCGCTCGCGCCACAACCTGTGCCGGCGCCAGTGGTCGAAGGCGCTTCACCGGCACCCGTGCCGCAAGCCGAGCCCGAGCCGCAGCTGCGTTTTCGTTGGTAAATGTTCTTCCTTATATAGAAGCAACTGACAGATGGAGTGGTTTATGGCGGATACGCGTCGTTGGGTGTGGCTTGGCGGGATTGTCCTGCTGTGCGTCTTTGTGTTCTTGCTGCATTCGATCCTGACGCCGTTCCTGGTCGCCTTGCTGCTGGCTTATCTGTTCGACCCGGTGGTCGATCGCCTGGAAAAACTCGGCCTGTCGCGCACCTGGGGCGTGGTGGCGGTATTTGCGCTGTTTACCCTGATCGTCATGGCGCTGCTGTTGGTGCTGGTGCCGATGCTGGCCAAGCAGATGATCCGCCTGTACGAATTGGCGCCGCAAATGCTCGACTGGCTGCAACACACGGCCATGCCGTGGGCGCAGTCCAAGCTCGGCCTGGCCGATGGCTTCTGGAAGTTCGACAAGGTCAAGGCCGCGATCAGCGAGCATATGGGCCAGACCACCGATATCGTCGGGGTGATCCTCAGCCAAGCCACGGCCTCCAGCCTGGCGCTGATCGGTTGGCTGACCAACCTGGTGTTGATCCCGGTGGTGGCGTTCTACCTGCTGCGTGACTGGGACATCATGATGGCCAAGATCCGCAGCCTGCTGCCCCGTGATAGCGAGGAGCGCATCGTGTCCCTGGCCGGGGAGTGCCATGAGGTACTGGGTGCGTTTGTTCGCGGGCAGTTGTTGGTGATGGTCGCGCTGGGGATTATCTACGCTGGCGGGCTAATGGCGATTGGCCTGGAACTGGGCCTGTTGATCGGCATGATCGCCGGCCTGGCGGCGATTGTGCCGTACATGGGCTTTGTCATCGGGATTGGCGCGGCGCTGGTGGCCGGCCTGTTCCAGTTTGGCGGCGACTTGTACCCGATGCTGGGGATTGTCGCGGTGTTCATGGTCGGCCAGGCCCTGGAAGGCATGGTGCTGACGCCGTTGCTGGTGGGCGACCGCATTGGCCTGCATCCGGTGGCCGTGATCTTTGCGATCCTGGCGGGCGGCGAGCTGTTTGGCTTTACCGGCATCCTCCTGGCGCTGCCGGTGGCGGCGGTGATCATGGTGCTGGTGCGCCATGTGCATGATGTGTACAAGGATTCGGACGTCTATACGGGCGCCGATGACCCTCAGTTGTAAGGCTGATCACAAACCCGGCTCAAGGCCGGGTTTGTTGCCTCTAGGGCTTGGCATTTAGCCATCGCGTCAAACAATCTCCAAAAAATCCAATGAGTTAACGCAAACCTTTGATTTTGCTTGTGGTCTGTTGCATTGTGCGCCCGGCGTCACGGGTATAAACTTTGCAAACTTTTCACAGAGGCCACTAACGGTTCGATTGGAACCGTTCAGTCAGCATGAAACCGATTCAGCTGCCCCTAGGTGTGCGTCTGCGTGACGACGCTACCTTCATCAATTACTACCCAGGCGCCAATGCCGCTGCACTCGGCTATGTCGAGCGGCTCTGCGAAGCCGACGCCGGGTGGACGGAAAGCCTGATCTACCTCTGGGGCAAGGACGGCGTGGGGCGGACCCACCTGTTGCAGGCCGCCTGCCTGCGTTTTGAGCAGTTGGGTGAGCCGGCGGTGTACCTGCCGTTGGCCGAGCTGCTGGACCGTGGCATCGGCATCCTCGACAACCTTGAGCAATACGAACTGGTGTGCCTGGACGACCTGCAGGCGGTCGCCGGCCGGGCAGACTGGGAAGAAGCACTGTTCCATCTGTTCAACCGCCTGCGCGACAGTGGCCGGCGCCTGTTGATTGCCGCGTCCACTTCGCCGCGGGAATTGCCGGTCAAGCTGGCAGACCTCAAGTCGCGCCTGACCCTGGCGCTGATCTTCCAGATGCGCCCGCTGTCCGACGAAGACAAGCTGCGGGCCCTGCAACTGCGTGCCTCGCGCCGTGGCTTGCACCTGACCGATGAAGTCGGGCATTTCATCCTCACCCGCGGCACCCGCAGCATGAGCGCGCTGTTCGACTTGCTCGAGCAGCTCGACCAGGCCTCCTTGCAGGCCCAGCGCAAGCTCACTATCCCCTTTCTCAAAGAAACCCTCGGCTGGTAGCCAGCCCTTTGAAACCGGTGCTCCTGGCAAATTCCAGGCGCCAGAAAACCTGCGCTTGAGCCGCTATGGCCACGCAAAAGGGTTTAAATGGGGTGTAAGGGCTTAGATGACATAGGTCAAACAAGAAGTCACATAGATCACGATTGAATTTGCAAATCGATGTCATAGAAGGCATAGTCTCGACTTCTTTACATATCAGCCACGGTCGTGCCCATGCTAAATCGCTTCGCACCCCTCGTGCCTCTCGCACTCGTTACCCTGTTGTTTGGTTGCGCCACCCACCCCCAGCAGGTGGTCGAGCAGCAAAAGCCGCAACAACAGCATCAAGCCAAATTCGTCGCAGCACAGTCTTCTTCTGTTTATGAAGAAGAGATGGCGACCGAAAAAGAACTGGCCCAGTTCGCCGATAGCAAGCCTTACCAGTTGCCGCTGCTGGCCGATAGCATTCTCGAACGCGGCATGTCCCTGATCGGTACCCGTTACCGTTTCGGCGGTACCTCTGAAGCCGGTTTCGACTGCAGTGGCTTTATCGGCTATCTGTTTCGTGAAGAGGCCGGCATGAACCTGCCGCGCTCCACCCGCGAAATGATCAACGTGGATGCACCGTTGGTCGCACGGAACAACCTCAAGCCTGGCGATCTGCTTTTCTTCAGTACCAATGGCCGTGGTCGTGTCAGCCACGCCGGTATCTACCTGGGCGATGACCAGTTCATCCACTCCAGCAGCCGCCGCAGCGGTGGGGTGCGGGTCGATAAGCTGGGCGACAGCTACTGGAGCAAAACCTTCATCGAAGCCAAGCGTGCATTGGCGATGGCCCCGACTACCGTTACCGCTCGCAAGTAAAGTTAAAGTGATACTTGAAGTTTGACGCGTAACCGCTAGAATCCTGAGATATTGTTGCGAACCTGACCGCGCAAGCTTGCTGGCGCGGTCTAGTTTTCAGTGTTCGGCAGCGAAAGCCGCATCCAGATCAGGATTGTTCTGCCCATGTCGACCTCGGCCCGCCTAACTCTTCTTGTTTGCGCCGCACTGCTCAGTGCCTGCGCCAGCCGTCCTCCGCCTGCGCCTGTGGCCGTCAAGCCCAAGCCGGTCTTCAACTACGCCACCCAGAACTTTTCGCCAGCGGCTGAAGATGTGCTGTTTCGTGCCCTGGGCCTGGTCGGCACGCCTTATCGCTGGGGCGGCAATACGCCGGATTCGGGGTTTGATTGCAGTGGCCTGATTGGTTTTGTCTACCGCGATGCCGCTGGTATTTCCCTGCCGCGCACCACTCGCGAGTTGATCGTGATGCGGGCCCAGGACGTGCGTGAAGATGCGCTGCAGACCGGCGACTTGCTGTTCTTCGCCACGGGCGGCGGCTCGCAGGTCAGCCATGCCGGCATCTATGTGGGTGAAGGGCGTTTCGTCCATGCACCGCAAACCGGCGGTACGGTGAAGCTTGATACCTTGTCCAAGGCCTACTGGCAGAATGCCTATCTGAGCGCCAAGCGCGTATTGCCGTCGGAGCATCTGGCGCGTAATCCCTAGAAGCACGCCCCCTTGTAGGAGTCCGCAAGCCGACTCCTACAAGGGGGTGTCGGTTTTGCGAGTGGCCATATGCTTCAAATAGCCCACCAGCAACTCCAGGTCGGCCTCTGGCAACACGCTGGCGGTAAACGCCGGCATCTTGGCTTGCGGCCAATGCCTCAGGCTCTGGGGATCACGGATGTAACGCTTGAGAAAGTCGCCGCCGAAATATTCGGTGGGGCTGTAGGGCAGATTCAGGTCCGGGCCTACCTGCGCGTCACCTGCGCCGTTTAGGCGATGGCAGGCCAGGCAGTTCTTCTGGAACAGGGCGAACCCCTGGTTGACCGGATCGTCCACCGCCAGCGCAGGGTCCGGCAGCAGCGCCGGGAAGCGTTCGGCAACGGTTTTCAACTGTTTGATCGTCGAGATCTGGAAGGGCCATTGTTCCGGGCTGATCCCGCTCGCCTGGGGTTGGGTCCACACCAGGTAAAACGGCCCGGCGCTGGGCTTGCCCTTGGCCAGCGGGGGCCATGGCTGGGCCGGATCCTCCACCGCCAACCACGCCTGGGCGCCGCTTTGCGAAAGCAGCGGCGCGGCAGCCAGTTCGGCGGCGAAACCATCGAGCGCTACCGCCTGCACATGGTTCTGCGCCAACACGCCCGGCAAGAGTACGGCCAGCGGTACTGCGCGATAGGTCATGTTGCGCTTGTAGGAAACGTCATCAACGATCTGCACGGTTTGCGCTGCCGGGTGCTTGAGCAACTCGGCGGTTTGCCAGGTTGTGCGGCTGTGATCCAGCTCGATGGTCAACGAGGCGGCGCTGGCGGGGTAGGCCAGGATCAGCATCAGCAGGACGATAATGTGTTTCAAGGCGAGTCCCATGTGGCAGTGGCGGTCTGGGCTCAGGATACCGGACATCGACGACGAAACCGTACGCAAAAAAGACAGCCCCGGTCACGGGAACGCTCTACGCGGTTTCCCGGGCGGTGCTGCCAAAGGCTGCAATGTCTAGGTGTGATCGGCCCGCTCAACCAATGATCTTGGTCAGGTTGGGCAAAATCAGAATCAGTGTGGTGGCGAAGAGAATGAGCCCCGCCTGGCGGACTTTCGATTGTTTGAACATGGCTGACTGCCTTTTGTTGTTATTCCTGAGCGTCAAATGCGCCGATGCAAGCACCATCATTGACTACGTTAGGCCTGCGAGATGGCATTTTTCTTACAGCTGCTCCAGCAAGACCCGGCAGCAGCGTCATACACTTCTTACTGATTCAACCTTAGAGCCCATGTCGGGCGTGGCTTAGATCGCTTTCATATCAACTTAGATTGAAATCCTTTTAAAAACGCATGAGGCATATGGCCATCTTCGCGCCAGCCCCTTGGCTAGACAGCTAAAACGATTAACCTGGGGTTTTCGCCAGCCTCCTACCGTTCGTCTGAGCGTGCTCGTCAAGGCCAATGAGCGCATCGGTCATTGAATCTGCCCTGGCGGCGCTTAAGGTAAGGGCACGGTCGGCTCTCCCCTTGAGAGCTCCATTGCACAGTGGTTCGAGGACGTCATGACTCAAGCTTTGATCTTTGATGCGATACGTACGCCCCGGGGCAAAGGCAAGGCCGATGGCGCCTTGCACAGCGTCAAGCCGGTGAACCTGCTGGCCGGCTTGCTCAGCGCCCTGCAACAGCGCAGTGACCTGGACACGCGCCAGGTGGATGACATCGTGCTCGGTTGCGTCACGCCAGTCGGGGACCAGGGCGCGGATATCGCCAAGACGGCCGCGTTGGTAGCCGACTGGGACGTCAGCGTCGCCGGTGTGCAGGTCAACCGCTTCTGTGCGTCGGGCCTGGAGGCGGTCAACCTTGGGGCGATGAAGGTGCGTTCCGGCTTCGAGGACCTGGTGGTGGTCGGCGGTGTCGAGTCCATGTCCCGCGTGCCCATGGGCAGCGATGGCGGTGCCTGGGTGCTGGACCCGCAGACCAATATGCACAGCCACTTCACGCCCCAGGGGATTGGCGCCGACTTGATCGCCACCCTGGAAGGCTTCAGCCGCGAAGATGTCGACACCTTCGCCTTACACTCCCAGCAGAAAGCGGCGCGGGCCAGATCAGATGGTTCCTTCAACAAATCCCTGATCCCGGTGCAGGACCAGAACGGCATCGTACTGCTCGATCACGACGAATTTATCCGTGGCGACTCGACGCTCGAAGGGTTGGGCAAACTCAAGCCGAGCTTCGAAATGATGGGGCAGATGGGCTTCGATGCCACGGCCTTGCGGGTCTACAGCCATGTCGAGCGCATCCAGCATGTGCACACACCGGGTAACAGTTCCGGGATTGTCGATGGCGCGGCCTTGATGCTGATCGGCTCCGAGGCCCGGGGCCGTGAATTGGGCCTGCAAGCGCGTGCGCGTATCGTCGCCACCGCCGTCACCAGTACCGATCCGACCATCATGTTGACTGGCCCCGCGCCGGCCACCCGCAAGGCCCTGGCCAAGGCCGGCCTGCGGGTCGAGGACATCGACCTGTTCGAGGTCAACGAAGCCTTCGCCTCGGTGGTGCTCAAGTTCATCAAGGACATGGGCATCGACGCCGCCCGGGTCAATGTCAATGGTGGCTCAATTGCCATGGGCCACCCACTGGGGGCCACGGGGTGCGCGATCCTCGGCACCTTGCTCGACGAGTTGGAGGTGCGCCAGCAGCGCTACGGCCTGGCCACGCTCTGTGTGGGCGGCGGCATGGGTATCGCCACCATTATCGAACGCCTCTGAGCCTAAGGAATCTGTCATGACCGACGCCATTCGTTACGAAAAAGGCCAGGACCAGATCGTGGTGCTGACCCTCGACATGCCCGGCCAGAGTGCCAACACCATGAACGCCGCCTACCGCGAGGCCATGGCCGCCACCGTCGCACGCCTGGATGCGGAAAAGGATGGGATTGCCGGGGTCATAATCACCTCGGCGAAAAAAACCTTCTTTGCCGGCGGTGACCTCAATGAGCTGATCAAAGTCGACAAGCCCCATGCCAAGGCGTTCTACGACATGGTCCTGGGCCTGAAGGCGCAGTTGCGCAGCCTGGAAACCCTCGGCAAGCCGGTGGTGGCCGCGATCAACGGCGCCGCCCTCGGCGGTGGCTGGGAGCTATGCCTGGCGTGCCAGCACCGCGTGGCGCTGGATCATCCAGCCGTGCAGATCGGCTTGCCGGAAGTCACCCTCGGCCTGTTGCCGGGCGGCGGCGGGGTGGTGCGCATGGTGCGCATGCTGGGTCTGGAGAAGGCCTTGCCGTACCTGCTGGAAGGCAAGAAGATCAGCGCGCAGAAGGCCCTGCAAGCCGGGTTGATCGACGAGTTGGCGGCGGATCGCGATGAACTGCTGGCCAAGTCCCGGGCCTGGATCCTGGCCAACCCGACGGCCAAACAGCCTTGGGATATCAAGGGTCACCAGATTCCAGGTGGCACACCGTCCAATCCAAAAGTCGCGCAAATGCTCGCCATTGCGCCGTCGATCCTGCGCAGTAAAACCAATGGCTGCTTCCCGGCGCCGGAGAAAATCCTCTGTGCGGCCGTGGAGGGCGCCCAGGTGGACTTCGACACCGCGCACCTGATCGAGACCCGCTACTTCACCGAGCTCACCACCGGCCAGGTGGCGAAGAATATGATCGGCACCTTCTGGTTCCAGCTCAACGAAATCAACGCCGGGGGCTCACGGCCTGCGGGGTTTGCGCCGTATGTCACGCGCAAGGTCGGCATCCTCGGCGCCGGCATGATGGGCGCGGGGATTGCCTACACCAGTGCATCGGCGGGAGTGGAAGTGGTGCTCAAGGACGTGACGCTGGCGGCGGCAGAGAAGGGCAAGGCCCACTCGGCGGCGCTGCTGGACAAGAAAGTCAGCCGTGGGCAACTGACGCCTGAGCAGCGGGAAAGCACCCTGGCGCGGATCCATCCTACAGACAGCGATGCCGACCTGGCCGGTTGCGACCTGATCATTGAGGCCGTATTCGAAGACCGTGACCTCAAGGCCAAGGTCTCGGCGGCGGCCCAGCGCGTGGTAGGCGCTGACGCGGTGATTGCTTCCAATACGTCCACCTTGCCCATCAGCGGCCTGGCGAATGCGGTGCCAGACCAAGGCAAGTTTATCGGCCTGCATTTCTTCAGCCCGGTGGAAAAAATGCCACTGGTGGAAATCATCAAAGGCGCCAATACCAGCGACGAAACCCTGGCTCGTGGTTTTGATTTCGTACTGCAAATCAAGAAAACCCCGATTGTGGTGAACGACAGTCGCGGCTTTTTCACCTCGCGGGTATTTGGCACCTTCACCAACGAAGGCATCACCCTGCTCGGCGAAGGCGTGGCTGCGCCGATGATCGAGACCGAAGCGCGCAAGGCCGGGATGCCGATTGGTCCGCTGGCGATTTCTGACGAAGTTTCCCTCAGTCTGATGAGCCATATCCGTCAGCAGACAGCCAAGGATCTGCACGCCGAAGGCAAGACGCTGCCCGAGCATCCGGCGTTTGCGGTGATCGACCTGTTGCTCAATGAGTACAAGCGCCCGGGCAAGGCGGCGGGCGGTGGTTTCTACGAATACCCCAGCGGTGGCCAGAAATACCTGTGGCCAGAACTCAAGGTGCGCTTCGAGAAGCCCGGCCAGCAGATTTCGGCACAGGATGTGCGCGACCGCCTGCTGTTTATCCAGGCCATCGAAACAGTGCGGTGTGTGGAGGAGGGCGTGTTGATGTCCACCGCCGATGCCAATATCGGTTCGATCTTCGGCATCGGCTTTGCGGCGTGGACCGGCGGGGCGCTGCAGTTTATCAACCAGTACGGTTTGAACGACTTCGTGGCGCGGGCGCGTTACCTGGCCGAGCAATACGGCGAACGGTTCACCCCGCCAGCCTTGTTGCTGGAAAAGGCCGCCCAGGGCACGACGTTCTAACCTCCCGACAGGTCATGGGTGGGGGCTTGCCTTGAAAGGGTATTTCAGGGCAGGCTGGCGGGTGTGCGTTATTCCCATCACCGTGTCAGGTATTTTTTATGTCGCTACGCGTCTGCATTCTGGAAACCGATATCCTGCGTCCGGAACTGGTCGATCAATATCAAGGTTATGGGCAGATGTTCCAGCGCCTGTTTTCGCAGCAGCCGATTGCCGCCGAATTCGTCGTCTACAACGTGATGCAAGGCCACTACCCGGCGGACAGCGAAGTGTTCGACGCGTACCTGGTCACGGGCAGCAAGGCGGATTCCTTCGCTACCGACCCGTGGATCGAAACCCTCAAGGCCTACCTGCTGAACCGTTACGAGCGGGGCGACAAGCTGCTCGGCATCTGTTTCGGCCATCAACTGCTGGCGCTGTTGCTGGGCGGCAAGAGCGAGCGGGCGAGCCAGGGCTGGGGCGTGGGCACGCACAACTATCAATTGGCCGCCAAGGCGCCGTGGATGAGCCCGGTGGTAGAAGAACTGACCCTATTGATCAGCCATCAGGACCAGGTCACCGCCTTGCCGGAAAACGCCACGGTGATCGCCTCCAGCGATTTCTGCCCGTTTGCCGCTTATCACATCAATGATCAGGTGCTGTGTTTCCAGGGGCATCCGGAGTTTATCCACGATTACTCCCGGGCCTTGCTCGACATTCGCCAGCTCAACCTTGGCGAACAGATCTACCAGCAGGGCGTCGCCAGCCTTGCCCATGAACACCACGGGGTAACCGTGGCGGAATGGATGATGCGTTTTGTAGCCCACAAGCCGCAGGTCGCCTGACCCCGGCCGGCCGGGGTGGGCAGGTTACAACCACCCCGAGCGCTTGAAGCTGGCCCACAGGCCCGTACACCCCACCGCGATAAATCCCAGCACCGCAAAATAGCCGTAGTGCCATTGCAGTTCCGGCATGTTCTGGAAGTTCATCCCATAGATACCGGCCACCGCCGTGGGGAATGCGAGGATCGCCGCCCAGGCTGCAAACTTGCGCTGCACCACGCTCTGGCGCGAGGCTTCGAGCAGCACGCCGATCTCGATGGTCTGGCTGGCGATGTCGCGCAGGGTCGAAAGATCTTCCATCTGCCGCGTGACGTGGATCTCCACATCGCGAAAGTATGGGCGCATGTTCTTGTCGATAAACGGGAAGCTCAGCTTTTGCAATTCCTCGCTGATTTCCACCATTGGCGCCACATGCCGGCGCAGCCGCAGTACGTCGCGGCGCAGGCCGTGCAGGTTCTGGATATCGCGCTCGTTCAGGGAGTTGCACAACACGTTGTGCTCCAGCGCATCGATCTCGGCATGAATCGCCTCACTCACGGGCTGGTAGTTTTCGGTGACAAAATCCAGCAGGGCATAGAGTACGAAATCTTCCCCGTGCTCCAGCAATAGCGGCCGCGCCTCACAGCGCTGGCGTACATAGCCGTAGGACGCCGAGTGGCCGTTGCGCGCGGTGATGATATAGCCGTTGCCGGCAAAAATATGGGTCTCGATAAACTCCAGCTTGCCTTCATGGCGCACCGGCGAATAAGTCACGATAAACAGTGCGTCGCCAAAGGTTTCCAGCTTCGGCCGGCTGTGTTTTTCGAGGGCGTCTTCGATGGCCAGTTCATGCAGGTTGAACTGGCGTTGCAGGTTGGCCAGTTCCTGGGCGTCGGGCTCTTCCAGGCCGATCCATACAAAGTGATCAGGCTTGGCCGCCCAGGCGGCGCCTTCATCGAGGGTGATATCCCGGACTTTTTTACCGGCGCTATAGACGGCCGCCGCAACAACTCTACCCATAATGCTGATCGCTTCTTCACAAGTGGCAGTAACCGGCCAGCTTAGCCTGAAACGCCACATTGTAGGAGCCGGCTTGCCGTCAGGTTTTTTGCAGTGCTTGATCCATGGCTTCAATGCACTCGACCATTTGCGTCCGGCACTTCTCCATCAGCCCGGGCATGTCATCCATCGTCAATCCTGCTGTAGGAATCGGCGCCAATGACCGGATCAAGATATCGCCACTGTTCCAGCGATTGAGCTTCATCTGCGTCACATAGGTACTGACGCACACCGGCACAATCGGCACTCCGGCGGCAATCGCCATTTGGAACGCGCCCTTCTTGAACGGCAGCAACGATTCACCCAGGTTGCGTGTGCCTTCCGGAAACACCCAGATCGAGGTTTCTTCGTGTTGCAGGGTATGGGTGGTGGTCAACATCGACCGCCGCGCCTTCTGCGCATTGCCCCGGTCAATCAACACATTGCCCGCCAGCCAGAACAGTTGCCCGAACAGTGGCACCCACTTCAGGCTTTTTTTGCCGATGCACACGGTGCGATAGGGCACCACATTGCCGAACACGAACAAATCATAGTTGGACTGGTGGTTGGCAATAATCACGCAACTGCTCGGCTTGTTGCGCAGCGAGTCCACTTGCGGCTTGACCCGCAGCCGCAGGATCCACATGGCCGGCAGAGCATACAGGCGGGCGCACAGGCGGCTGTTATCCGGGTTGAACGGCCGGCAGATCCCCAGCAGCACGCCCAGCACACCGGCAATCAGAAAATGCAGGCCCATCAATAACATGCGTAAACAATAGAGCATCGACACGGACCATCGGGACAAAAGGTGGCGCAGTGTACGGACGTGCACTGTATTCGGCAATTACCCCTGTAGAGGTAGGAGATGGGCGATGTTTAAGTACATGTTTCAGCAGATGGAGACAGATGCCATCTAGAGCGGTTGCAAGGTGATTCAGAACGGGCTGTAAGAAAAAGCCCGACGCAGGGTCGGGCTTTGTTTGATGCGGTCTCGGGAGACTCAGCCCAGATGTTCCTGGTCCTGAATGATCGCGTTATCCAGCAGATCCAGCAGGGCTTTACGCACCTTCAGCTTGGTTTGCTTGTGGGCGTTCATATTGATCTTCTTCAACTGCCGCGCCGCTTCCAGGGCCGCGGCTTGCAGCTCTTCGGGTGCCACCACCTTATCGAGGAAACCGGCGCTCAAGGCGTCCTGCGGGGTGAACATCTCGGCATTGATCACCGAACGATGAAACGCCGACTTACGCAGGCGATCGCGGGCCAGTTCAATCCCGGCATGGTGCATGGTCATGCCGATCATCACTTCATTCAGGCCAATGCTAAAAGGCCCCTCGACACCAATCCGGTAATCGACCGACAGCAACAGGAACGCCCCCTTTGCCACCGCATGCCCAGGGCACGCGACAATCACCGGAAACGGGTGCGACAACAGGCGACGCGCCAGGGTCGAGCCCGACGTCACCAGGCTGACCGCCTCTTTAGGGCCGGCCGTCATCACCTTCAAATCATAACCACCCGACAGAATCCCCGGCGTACCGGTGATAATCACCACCGCGCGATCCTTCTCGGCCTGGTCCAGCGCTTCATTAAACGCACTGACCACGGCAGGGGAAATGGCATTGACCTTACCGTTGCTCAAGGTCAGGGTCGCGATACCGTCTTCGAGGTGGTAGGCAATCAACTCACTCATGACGCGATTCCTTGTAATACGTTTAATAGAAGGGCAGGCCGCAGACGTTACCCAGCATGGCCGCCCCGGTAAAGCGCCATGACTGACTGGCCAGTCAGACTTTTCCCAACCTCCCGGCCCAGAGTAGGCTACGTCAGGGCTCGCCAGCCACCTTGGCCCCATACCGACACGCCTTGAGAATGGCACAATCGCCGCCCTCCACACCGTGCCAGAGGGAGGCGGCATGGGATAACCGTCTAAGCGCATGAAAATTCTGAAAAAAACCTTTGCCATCGGAAAAGCTTTCGACTACATTAGCGCGCCTCGACAGACTGAATCAGTTTGACGAGATACGGTGAAGTGTCCGAGTGGCTTAAGGAGCACGCCTGGAAAGTGTGTATACAGGAAACTGTATCGAGAGTTCGAATCTCTCCTTCACCGCCATATTGTTATGAAAAAGCCCCGTTTTACGGGGCTTTTTCATGTCTGATGTTTTTTGTTCCCCCATCCGCCCCCCCTACGTTTTTTTGCGTGTCGGTTAAGCTGGCAATGAATGTCGCTTGGTCATTTGCTGGCTGGCCTCCTGAGGCCTTGCGTGAGTTCTACTGGACATGTCGACGGCGCTCGTGCGAGTGAGGTGATCCAACCGCAGGTCGCCTTACGGATTATTTAATTTCTGGCACGGTAATTAAGGCTATCCCTGGGAAATTTCCTACATGTCGGGAGGATGTTTCTCTAAGGGCGCAGGATAGTTAGTTGGCAAAGTCCTACCCATTAATAATGGGTAGGTTGAAACAGATGGTTGAGGGGTGTGTTCTCGTCATAGAAAGCCATGCGTTGCAACGCAGTGTGTTGGTCAACGGGTTGCTGAATCTGCAGGTGGCGAGCGTTGTGTCGGCCGGAAATGCAATGCAAGCAGTGGATCAAATTCGCAGTCAAGCAGTGATCGACATCATTTTTTTTGACCTGGCTGACGGTTCGATTAACAACCTTGAGTTTCTGCGCGTGGCCAGCGAACTGGGTAACGTACGTGCGCTGGTTATACATGGAGAGTTGCCGCTGGCATTGCGGCGTTCGGTCGAGAAGTTGACCACTTTATCTTCTATCCGTTTACTCGGTGTGTTGGAAAAGCCCCTGCAACTGCGGGCTTTGCAAAAGATCCTGTCTGATTTCACCCCGTTGTACTGCTCTGCACTGAGGGGGACTCTGACAGCGATTGAGTTGATCCCTCGCCAGCAGGTTCTGCTGGGTTTGATGGCTGGAGAGTTTCAGGCCTGGTACCAACCCAAGTTCAACCTGCACGATGGCCGATTGTTTGGTGCCGAGGTTCTAGTGCGCTGGAATCACCCCCAGCGCGGGCTTTTACTGCCTCGGGATCTGTTGGCGGCAGTGGTGGCTTATGACCTGCTCGATGAGATGTTCAAGCGGCTTCTAGACCAAGGGCTCGAACTCATGAGCCGGCTACGCGAGCAAGGGTTTGATACGGGGCTAGCGTTCAACCTGACAGCCTCTCAATTGGTGAGCAGCGACCTGGTCGAACACGTTATCGAGCGCTTGCATCAATATGAATTGCCGGGTGCTGCACTGATGTTCGAGATCACCGAAAACGGTCTGCTGGATTTGCCAGCCTCTGCTGTGGAAAATTTGTTGCATCTGCATCAAGCCGGCTGTGGTTTGTCGGTCGATGACTTCGGCATTGGCTTTTCCTCTTTGACGCAACTGGCGCATTTGCCCTTCAACCAACTCAAGCTAGACGGTGTCTTTGTCCGGGATGTTGACGATTTGGGGAACAGGGCGGTCATTTCAAGTAGCGTGGCGCTGGCCAGGGCGCTGAAGATGGATCTGGTTGTCGAGAACATTGAAAATGCCTATACGCTCAACGCCCTCGTCGATCTGGGCTGTTCATTTGGCCAGGGTTTTCATCTGGCGGTCCCCATGAGTGCTGACGACTTTGCAGTGTGGTTGCAATGCCGCGCCTCGGTTGCATAAAAAATAGATGCCATAATTTTGCCAGGCGCGTTTTAAGCTACTTTGTATAGAGCTTAAGGTCGGGATGTCTTGTTCTGGTGATGGTGTGTTGTTGTCTCCCGAAGAGGTTCATATGTTAAAAGCGTTAGTCGTTGATGATCATTCGTTTGTTCGTGCCTCTGTAAAGTTACTGGTTGGTGCCGAACAGTTTGAAATTGTGGCGGAGGCGGCTAACGGTGTGGAGGCTGTACGCCTAGCGCGAGAGCATGTCCCCGATCTGATCCTGCTCGATATCGCCATGCCATTACTTGATGGTCTGGAGGTGATCGGTCGCATCTCGGCGCTTGGATTGCCCTGTAAAATTCTGGTGCTGACATCCATGGAGGCTTCTTTTTATGCCATGCGCTGCATGAAAGCCGGAGCCTCGGGCTATGTTTCCAAGACGGGGAGCCTTGAGGAGTTGACTCGCGCGATCAAGGCGATAAAGGATGGTTACAGCTATTTTCCATTGCTCTCCAACAGCTCGGTGCGCGCTGGTGACAATCAGGTCAGTGAGTCTGACTTGATTGGTCAACTGTCCGACCGTGAGCTGACCATTTTGCAGCAACTGGCTCGGGGTTTTAGCAACAAGGAAATTGGCGACTCGATGCTTCTGAGTAACAAAACCATCAGCACCTATAAAACCCGACTGATTGAAAAGCTCAACGTCAAGTCAGTGGTCTATCTTGCCGAGTTTGCCAAACGCAACAACCTTCTTTAAGCATGAAGCGGCCAATCGGGTTTCTGTTTTTTTTACTCTGTATCAGCCCTCTTGTTCAGGCGGTGCATTTTCACGACGATATCGAGCCGTTGAGGTTATTGGGACGCTCCCATCTCACCGGGTTGAACCTGAAGTTGTCGGACGCCGACAACCGTTTGTTGCGCGATAAAAAAAACGTGCGAGTCGGGGTTGCCATCACCGACTCGGCGCCTTTGGGCTTGAGTGCAAGTACCTACGATTACGAAGGGGTGACGGCTGACTATGTGGAGCTGATTTCGGATCTGTTGAACATCGACATCCAGGTTCAACGCTATCCCGACCGTGCACACGCGATAGAGGCACTTAAAAGAGGTGAGTTTGACCTGCTCGGGATCGCCACGCATGTCGACGAGGCCGATCCCGAGCTTGTAGTTTCAAGGTCTTACTTCGATGATCAGCCGGTGTTGGTTAGCCGGCGTGATGCCGGCGTGGAGTTGCCTAAGGATCTTGGCGGGCAGCGTTTGGCTATGTCTGCGAATGGCTTACCCCCTTCCGAGGTCATGGCGTACTACCCGTTGGCTAAACTGCAGATCTACCCGACCGATCTGGACGCCATCAGTGCTGTGGTTTTCGACCAGGCTGATGTGTACTTGGGAGGGGCGGTTACTTCCAATTATCTGATCAACCGAAATTTCCTGCACGACGTTCACCTGTCAGACTTCGCGAGCCTGGAGGTGAGCAGCATTGGTTTTGCATTACGGGTTGAAGACCGTCAGCTTCTTGAAATCATCAATCGGGCGTTGGCGGCGATTCCTGCCGAAGAAAGCATGACCATCTTGCGACGCTGGGGGGCAGATACGATCACCGTACGCGACCAAGGCCCGGTTGACCTGAGCGCCAAGGAGAGGCGCTGGCTCGCAGACCATCCGCAGTTGAGGGTAGGGGTATTGGAGAGCAGTCCTCCACTGGCGTTTTTCGATCAGCAGGGGAGTTTTCGCGGTATCAGCGCTGATTTGTTGGCGATGATTCGTCGGCGTACCGGCCTTACCTTCGAGGTGGTACGTGCAGATTCGATGGATGGCCTGGTGGCGTTGGTCAAGAAGGGCAAAGTGGATTTCATTGCCGCGTTTCACCAGAATACGGATAACAGCGACCTGCGTTTTACCCGGTCCTATTTGACCAACCCTTATGTATTGAGTATTCGTAAGGGCGATGGGGCATTTGGCCGTTTGGAAGATCTGGCCGGTAAACGCTTGGCAATCAGGCACGACAGCGGCGTCCGGAATTACATTGAACTGCAGTACCCGGGCATTGTTTTGGTTGAAGCGCGAGAGGCGGGTGAAGCGTTGTCGATGGTCGCACAGGGTAAAGCAGATGGCGCTGTCACGACCCTGGTCAATGCCCGCTATCTGATTGCTACCCAGTATCCATCCAGTTTGCGTGTAAGTGGTGCCGTGGGGGCTCCACCCGCGCAGATGGCACTTGCCACCGATCGAGGATCGCTAGAACTGTACTCGGTCCTGGACAAGGTGATGCTCAGCATCTCCCCGAAGGAGTTGGACGAACTGACCAATCGCTGGCGCGGTGAAGTGGCGGTGGATAACAAGCGCACGCACGCCAATCAATCGGAAATCATCCGCGGTTCTGCTATTGCTGTGATCTTGTTGCTGGTGGCATTCGCCTGGATTCTCTATTTGCGACGCCTGATCCAGAAGCGCGACGTGGCCGAACAGGCATTGAAAGAACAAATGGAGTTCATGCGCGTACTTATTGATGGGTTACCTCATCCCATCTACGTACGCGATCGCCAGACACGCTTGTTATTGTGCAATCGCCGTTATCTGGAGGAGATTGGCAGCACCCTTGAAACAGTTATTGGTAAACGCCTATCTGAAACGCAAACGCTGGACGACGATTCTGCCCAGGTTGCGGCCTATGAGCAGCTCTATCTGGAGGTGATGGACGGCGGCCAGGAGCTGCTGACCGACCGTGAGATTGTGTTTTTTAATGGGCAGACGATTACCGCTTATCACTGGATTCTCCCGTTTCGCAATAACGCGGGTGAGGTCAAAGGCATCATTGCGGGTTGGATCGATATCAGTGAGCGTGAGCGTTTGCTGGTGGAGCTCAAAGACGCTAAGCAGGATGCTGAGAAGGCCAATCGGGCGAAAACCACCTTTCTGGCCACCATGAGTCATGAGATCCGCACACCGATGAACGCAGTGGTGGGGATGCTGGAATTGGCCATGAAAAAGGCAGACCAAGGCATTCTTGACCGTTTTGCCATCGAAGTGGCGTCGGGCGCCGCGCGTGGGCTTTTGGAACTGATCGGCGACATTCTGGACGTGGTGCGCATCGAGTCCGAGCGCTTGACGCTGTCACCGCAACGGGCGGCACTCAAAGACCTGGTGGTGTCGGTGGTACGGATGTTCGAGGGATTGGCCCGGCAGAAGCAACTGAATCTTGCGCTGTCATTCGATGAAGACGCCAACCAGGAGGTCTTGATCGACCCGCTACGGTTCAAACAGGTGCTTTCCAACCTGCTGGGTAACGCCATCAAGTTCACGGACGTCGGGCAAGTGCAGGTCTGTGTAGAGGTCACGCGTGCGGCCGCAGACGAAAGCATGGGTGTTCGTGTGCTGGTGCGCGATACCGGCATTGGGATTTCCCAGGACGATCAGCAGCGGCTGTTTGTACCGTTCAGCCAGGCCAGTCATGCGGGGGCTGGAGGCTCAGGCTTGGGGCTGGCGATCAGCCGTAAACTGTGTTCGATGATGCAGGGTGAGTTGAACTTGAGTAGCGTGATGGGGCAAGGCACGGAGGCCGAGGTGTTACTGGAGCTGGCGGTTCTTGCGCCATTGCCGCTCATCCGGCCGGAACCCGTATTACCCGAATTCAGCCAGCCGTTAAAAGTGCTGGTGGTTGATGATTATCCGGCCAACCGCCTGCTGTTGTCGCAGCAGTTGAGTTACCTGGGGCATACGGTTGCCGATGAATCCGACGGAGCCCACGGCTTGCGTGCCTGGCGCAATGGTCATTTCGATGTGGTGATTACCGACTGCAACATGCCGGTGATGACAGGCTACGAACTGGCCAGGGCGATCCGCGCCGAGGAGGCTGATTCGGGCGCGGCGCCTTGCTTGATCCTGGGTTTCACCGCCAACGCGCAACCGGAGGAAAAGGATCGTTGCCTGGAGGCGGGCATGGATGATTGTCTATTCAAACCCATCAGTATGAAGGACCTGACTGCGCGCTTGTCCGGCGTGGAGTCGGTGTTCGAGGAAGCAGGGGACACTGATGCGTCAGTACCACTCTCCGACGACATTGACCTCAGCAGCCTCGAACAACTGGCTCATGGTGACCGCACGCTGGTTAACAGCTTGTTGAAGGATCTGGCCAGTAGCAATGAAGAGGATTTGTTACGGCTGCTCAAGCTCTACAGTGATCACGACTTGACCGGGCTGTCTGACCTGAGCCATCGAGTCAAGGGGGGAGCACGTATCATCAAGGCGCATCGACTGATCCAGTGCTGCGAGCAACTGCAAGCTGACTGCAACGGGCATGATGCCGTGCGTTTGACCCAATCGGTGGATGCTCTGCACGAGGCAATGGAGGCATTGGCGCAGCGTCTGGAGGAGTGTACTGGCTAGCCAGGCGTCAGGGGAACCAGATGCGTTTACGCAGGAGCGGAAGCTTGGGGAATGGCCAACGACCCCGCTGTATCAATGGGTCGTTGGCATTGTTGATCGTCAATCGTTTATCGATCTGGGGTGATGATCACTGATAAACGATGTTCAGCGTAGCAGTTGCCCTGACTTCACCGCTGGTAAGTTGAGCGGGGTTGTAAGGGAAGTAGTAGGCGCCCATGCCAACCGAGAAATTGCTATTAACCACAGCACCTGCTGCGGCACTGAAAATGGAGGTGGCACTTCCCCGGTTTAAGGTGGAGGTGGAAAAGACAACCGGTGCGTTGGGAGTGTCGCGTTTGGCTACCTTTATACCGACGCCTTTCGCCGAGCCAGGCGTGCTGTCCATCAATACGCTATTGTCGGATGGAAGCAGGTTATTGCTGGATAAAAACATGTCGATTGCGCGGTCGGTGCTGCCGTTAGCCAGCAGGTTGTTACAGCTGAAATTCAATGTAAATGGCGTATAACCCGGTTGAGGGATTTTTGTCAGCTGCGCAACGCCTATTTTAGGAAGATTTACCATCAATCCTGCATTGTTGAAGGTGCAAGTTGTCATCCTTGGGGTGTATTTTACTATTATGTTCTGGGCAAACATATCCTGGAAGTCTTTTGGCCAATAGGTGAAAAAACTCCCTACATAACGGAGGAATTTCCCGAGCCATTCAAAAAACCCCATACCGCCGCTAGTTGTATCTCTCGCAATAGCTACGTCATTAATATTTAATGTATCTTGGCCTTCTTCGGCTACAACCTGATCGCCACCACCCCGGGGCACCAAAGTAAAACGCAGAGTCACAGGCGTGTTAAATTCTCCAGATGAGTGAGTACCTGCCGGAATGGATTGCTCTGGGAACGATCCAACGATGCTCATTTCTACCCAGCGTGCCCCTTTATCAAATCCCAAGCGTAATTTTTTATTGCCAATTGGGGAATAAGCTTCGATTTTTGAGTTTCCATTGCAATTGACAGACGCTGCCGGAAACTGGGTATAAAACGTCTTCTCAAATACAGGGTTTTTTGCGCTCAACTCATTTGAAATGTCGATCAGTATTGGGTTTCCGTATTGGGTGGGTGTTTCACCGTAGCAACGTGCATAGCCATTGCTACTGAATAGTCCAGCTACTAAAAAAATAAGAAAAAATCTGTTCATGATAATTTATTGTCTCGAATTAATGGCAGATATTTTTTGATGTGGTTTCGGCCAAGTCAGGCCGGTGAATAATGCAACTGCCGTTGTTAAGTCGAACCTCAAGGTACTCTGGCTTTTCATTGGACTTTACATACAGAACGCTGGCCTGGCCGATGAAACCGATAGACTCGCCTGATTTATCTAATACCTCCGCGCCAAACGGTAGAGGGCCACCATCTGCCTTGCGTGTCTGCACGATGTAAGACTGGCGTTGGTCAGTCTCAAATTTTACATGGTTGACTGTGCCGGCGAAGGGCACTGCATTGGCAATGTTTCCGACGATCTCTGCGCCGGAACTGTTACCGCTGTCGGACAACGTAACTGAGTTCAACCGATAAGGTGTTGCGTACGGAACCAGCGCCAAGCCATCTTTATTGGTCACAATACTTTGGTCTCCATTGACGATCAGGCCCTCGGCCTTGGGGGCCTCGACTACCATCATGGTGCTGCCGATTTCATTGGAGGCCAATATATGCCCAGGAATCATCACGACACTGCCTCGCGCACCTAGGCCGGTTTGCCGATAATCGGACGACTCACCGTAAGAGGCACCTACTGTTGTGACATTGCTACGGTAGGAGGTATTGACGCTGGCGGTGTTATCCCCTCCGTTTTGATTGCTGGCAGCTACGGTGTAACTCAGGCGGTTTGATTCCAGTGCATTGCCACTCACGCTAACGTTACTTTGCTGGTAGCGCGAGTCCACCAGTGATGCACCACTGTTGAGATACACCCTGTTGCCGGCGATATCAAAGGGCATGGTCATTGAGAGATAGAATCGCGTCTCTTCGTCACGGTTGGAGTTTCTGACGCGGTTGGCAGAGATACTGTAATTAACCTGCCCCACAGCGTTTGTGTAGCCAAATTGGTACTCACGGCTCTTAGTGTTGTTTGTCCAGTAGTCGCGTTGTGTTCCGGAAAAAAACACGGTGCCCCAGTTATCTTTCAAACGCTGGTTCAGACTTAAATTGAAGGTGTTGCGTGGGCGTGCGCTTCGCAGAGCATCCCAAGTATTCAAGTCGAGGATCGGAGCATCATCTTCGTCAAGTCTGTTTCGATAGTCGTTGATTTGTCTTTCGAGTTCACGGTATCCCTCTTGGGAATAAATGGCATCGCTGAAGCTGTAGTAGCCTTCGGTAGAATATCGATACGCCGCCAGGGTAAAGTTGGTATCCGTTACATCCAGGAACTTACTGTAGGACACCCGTACACTTTGCCCGCTTTTGCTTTGGTTTTTTAACTGAGTATTGGATTGGGTCACGTCAACAGAGACTGCACCGATCGGCAGGTTCAAGCCGCTGCCGACAAGGTAGGCGCGGTAATCATTGCTGAGGGTTGTGCCGGTATATCCGGTTAACAGATTGTTAAGCCCATACTGGAACGTACCCTGCACAAAACCAGGGTTATAGTCGGTATTGGTCTGGTTTACGTTACCGGCCACCAGGCTGTACTTACTGATCCCTTCCTTGAGCATATTAGGCACGGCGGAAAACGGTACGCTGAACGACTGCTCGCGACCGTCGGCCTCGTGGACCACCACCGTCAGGTCGCCAGCAGAGCCGGTGGGCTGGATATTGTCGAAGGTAAAGGCGCCTGGCGGTACGCTCTCCTGATAAACCACGCTGCCGTTCTGGATGACTTTTACCAGGGCATTGGTTTGTGCGACGCCACGCACAATGGGTGAAAAACCCTGTTTGGAGTTAGGCAGCATATTGATGTCGGACGTCAACGCCACACCTCGAACTCTAATCGAGTCAAAGAGATCACCTTCCGAGTAAAAATCACCGAGCTTGAAGTTGGAGGTGATGGAGGCAATGTTCTTCTGAAGATAGCGTGTATTTTTTTGGTACTTTAAATTTTCCGAGGAGCTTTTTCTTAACGAGCTATTTTCCCGGAACTGCCAACCAGCAAAGTTGATACCGAAATCCAGACCAGAGTACAGTTCGTCGCTGGATGAGCCGCCTTTTTTCGATTGTATGCTGTAATGCATTGCATTGTAGCCAAATAAAAATGCAGGCACGCCATGATCCCAGAATTTCGGGTCGACATAACCAGCTTCCGAACGATTCACATAAGACTGGGGCACAGTCAGCTTCAGGCTCAGGGTGCTAATATCTAAAATAAAAGAACCGCCTTGAACCAATTGGCTGACTTGTAGACTGTCCGCGCCTGGCTGCGCAGCGGGCAAGCCACCCATGTTGATCCCAAGAAGTGCGCTATCTTCGTAGCTGATCTTGATGTCGTCTTTTACGCCGCCAAACACTAATGAATAGCGACCTTTCCAAGTGTTATTGACATAAATATCAACATCTTGTTTGCCCGCAGGTATCTCGGAGTTTGCATAGAAGCGTGAAAGATCGGATTCGCGAGATTTACCGGCCATAAGCGAAGTATCAAAGGTTTCTGCATAGGCTTTGTCCAGTAGAAACAGCGAGGACATCGTGAGAGCTTTAATAAGGGGTTTATGCTGTTTCATTCTGGGGCTTCACCTTAGTGCGATACTACAGCTTTAGTTTTGTAGGCACCCAAATCATCAATATACATCATGGTGTAGGGTGTATTTTTACTGACGGACTCTTTGCTCTCGACGAATGCGGAGGAAAAAGGAGCGACCATGACTGAGTCAACGAGCAGGTGTTTTTTATCGTGCTGGTCAATGTTGGCGAGTGTGAAAAAGTACGCGCTTTTATTGATCACGTTAAAACCTTTCGCGACCGCTTGCAGTTCGATTTTTTCGACGCTGCTGCTGGCTTTCTCTTTTAGTCCGCTCGGGCGATAGAACATTTTTATGCGAGACTTGATCGCCAGTTGCAGTGTGTTTGCACCCTGCAAATTTTCTGGAGTTGGCGGGATGTCCAGCACGTTTAAAAAGAAAACAGACTCCCGATCCGCAACCAGTGGGGCGCCGATTTTTGTAATTCGGAGCTGTTGACCGCTATCGCCGGATACTTTGACAACCGGCGGAGATAGCAGAAACGGAACATTCGCTGTTTCCGGCGTGGAGTTGATGTCGCCATCATCTATCCAGGCTTGTACCAAGGATGAGTCACTCCCATTATTGATGAGTTGAACTATCACATCTTTGTTTGCTTCTGGATAAACCACCCGAGTGCCATTGATGATAATGTTGGCCTGCGCAGACACCGAGCCAAGTAGTAACCCTGCTAAAACTAGTTGCTTTATCATGATGTTTTCCTGAACCAGGCCCATGGGATGGGCCTGGCACACGGGTTGTATTACAAGTAGGAAATGGTGTAGGTCAGGTTGGAGCTAAGGGCACCAACTTTGGCGGCGGCGGTGTTGGTTTTGTAGTAGTACGCATCAAGTACTAGTGTTTCAGGTGTTGTACCGGCTCCGCTGATGAGCGTGTTGAACGGCACGTTCAATTGGATCGGTGTGGTGGAACCTGGTTTCGCCAACGAGAAGCCGACGTTTTTGGCAACAGCAGCATCACTTTCGTTGACTGTGTTGTTCAGCAAGAACTTACCGTCTGTGGAAATGTTATCTGCGGACGAGAAATACATTTTCAATGGAGTGCCAGCAGTTCCTGCTGCTGGGGTGCAACCCGAGAAGGTCAGCGAGAACGATTTTTTGTTTTTGGTCAGCGGGCCAACAGTGGTGCCGGCGTCGTTAACAGAGATAGGCGACAGGGCAACGGTGAAGTCTGCACTTTTACCGCCGTTAATAGTGCAAGTAGTGTCGGTAATTGCGCCACTGAAGGAAATAACACCACCGGCGGCGTTGTCGGCAGCCATTACATTTGCAGAGGTCAGTGCGGCGGTCAGTGCTACCAGGGAGAAAGCGTGCTTGATCATAAAAATTCCATTGCTTGGTTAAGGTACGTATTAGGTTTTTACCTTGCAAGACCAGTGAATCTCTGCAGAGTAGAAACCAACTTCGACGAGCACTAACGTTGCGTAGTGGTTGTATGGTGCAGATCGAATTGGCAATAGTTTGTCTGGGGGGAATGAAGGTGTGTGTAGTCTCGTTCCTTCTGAATTGTAGGAAATTTCCTCGTGACGTTCGGACGCGAGCGGTCATTCCGTATTTCTTTCTGTGAGAAATTTCCTACGTTGTGGCGGGAGATTTCTAGGCGTTTGCACGGTGAAGGATAGCGATAATAAGGAATCCAACTAGATCGTACTAAAGCATCAAGATACGTGTTTGACCCGCGTGTAGTACGTCATGTTTAGAGGAAGGGAAAAGCACTCGAAAGTTAAGGAGTATAGAAAATTAAAGTTTTACCGTATTCCGGAGAGCTATTCATGCAAGTACTACCATTACGTGTTCTGGTCTTGAACGACAATTTTTTTCAACGAGCAATCTCCGTCAATATGTTGCGGCAATTGGGCTGTGAGTCGGTGTTCAGTGCTCTCTCGGCGCTGGATGCGCTACACACCCTGCAAAGCGTCGGGCCCGTAGATGTTGTGTTATGCGATCTACGTATGCACGGCCTCGATAGCCTCGATTTTTTACGGTGCTCGGCACAAAACGGATTAGTCAAGTCGGTCATTGTCAACAGTTCGCTTGCGGAGGACGTGCGCAGAGCCGCCACAAAACTGATCCCTTTATTAGGATTGAGAATGTTGGGGGAGCTGGGGCAGCCTCTGCAGTTTGATACGTTGAGCAGGTTGCTGAAAAACTACTTGAATCAGCCGGCTACCCCATCGGATTCCCCTAACATCGATTTGGTAGCTGATGAAGCGCAGGTCCGCCGTGCAATGGAATGCGCGCAGATGGAGACTTACTTTCAGCCCAAAATCAATCTGTTGAGCAGTGAGGTATCAGGTGTCGAGGCTCTGACGCGCTGGAACCACCCAACCGGTGGCGTTGTTTCACCGGTCGTTTTTATGCCGACTCTTGAGCGTTGCAACTTGATGGATGAGTTGTTTTTCGCCCAGTTTGATCAGGGGTTGCAGTTGCAGCGGCATTTTTTGATGCACGGAACCCCTTTGAACATTGCATTCAATCTGCAACCTTCACAGCTTTCCAATGCGGCTTTGGTCACAAGGATTAAAGCAACCCTGGCGAGTTTCAGGTTGCCTGGAGCCGGCGTCACTTTCGAACTGACCGAAACAGGCCTTGTGGAAGCTTCAGCTACCTGCATGGAAAATCTCGTGCGGCTGCGCATGATGGGATGCCGGCTATCCATTGATGATTTCGGCAGTGGTTTTTCGTCATTGCAACGTTTGTGTCAGTGGCCTTTCAACGAGATCAAGCTGGACGGTGAGTTTGTTCAGTCACTGGGTGATGGGCCTCGTTCCCGGGCTGTCATCAGCAGCACCATCGCGTTAGGAGAGTCCTTAGGTATGACGGTGGTGGCTGAGGGTATCGAAACCCAGGAACAACACCACCAATTAGTGGATCTTGGCTGCGTGCATGGTCAGGGCTACTTTTTTGCCAAACCGATGACGAAGCACGGCCTGGAAAGTTGGCTTCAATCGCGTTATCCAAATCCCGAGGAGCGAAGGTTGCGCTCGCTCACACCCCGATAACACGTTGGCATCAGTTTGTAGGCCTGCATCGCTGTCTGCATGCAGTTACTGCGTGCTTGCGCAATTTACAAGGATCAAGAATGCCGACCCCCTATTTACGAATTTTGGTTGTTGACGATCAACCTGCACAACGGTTGAGTATTGAGAAAATGCTGAATCAGCAGGGGTATCACCGAATCGCACCCGTGGAAACATTTGCGGAATTGTTGGCAATGGTTGAAAACGCCGTCGAGCCCTTTGACCTTTTGGTGATAAACAGTGCTTTGGGAGTAGATGTAACGTTTAGCCTGGATGATTTTTTTATGAACTGTCCGGCTATTCGTCATACGTTAGTTTATGACGGCCTCCCAGTTGACGACCTGGTGACAGTCCCGGCGCCGGGATCAAAAGTAATTAGTAAACTCACGCGAACACCTGATGAGCGGGCGATAAGAAGCCTTATGCGCACGATCGACCCACCAAAAGTTCAACCCACACGTAGTATTCGTTTGCGCAGGGTGCTTTGAACTCAGACCGTTATAGCGATTACCGAACAGGGCTCGTAGACATTTCCATTTCCGGCATCAAGCCGTCCATGCATCGCTGGACAAAACATCAGACTCGCAGTCGATTTCCAGTTTTAAGGGAACTATTGACTGTTGCACTTTGCTCTCGCCATCGCCCGCGAATGCTGTGAATGTACGGACGAAGCCGTTTGAATCGCCCCGGTTTTCCTAGAGAAAGCCGGGGGTTTGTGGTTTTTGCTGCATGAAAATCAGTGATATGGGAATAATGTGGCCACACGCGCAGTGTCTGCCGTGCATTGCATCCCATCAAGGAAGATTCCCATTGAAAGCAGCCCTAATCGCTCTGCTCCTTACCTGTGTTACTTCCACCGTTTTTGCCAGTAACCCTGTCGGCTTCCAAACCTCGACCCTGGCAGACCCAAACAAAGAACGCCCGCTGGAGATGGTGGTCTGGTATCCCGGCTCCACTACCGCCACGCCAAAGGTGATCGACGACAACCCGGTGTTTTTCAGTGCCCTGGCCGTGCGTGATGCGCCTGCGGCGGTGGGTGAGCATCCGTTGGTGGTGCTTTCCCACGGTTTCGGCGGCAGTTGGGGCAATCAGGAGTGGTTGGCCAGTGCGTTGGCCCAGCGGGGTTTTATCGTGGCGGCGGTCAATCATCCTGGCACTACCAGTAAGGACCGCAGCGCTCGTGCCGCCGCGCAGTTATGGCAGCGGCCGGTGGATATTCGCCGCGCTATCGACGCGGTGCTGGCGCAGCCAAACCAGTTTGGCGAGGTGCTGCCCGGTCGAATTGCAGTGGTGGGTCATTCGCTGGGTGGTTGGACGGCGCTGGAAGTCGCCGGTGCCCGTTTCGACCCTGAGCGTTTTGCCCAGGACTGCAAGGTTCACCGGCAGTTGGCCCCTTGCGCGGTCTACCAGCAGTTGAACCCCGCGCAGGCGCCGTTGGCAGAGGATTTGAGTGACAAGCGGGTCACTGCCATTGTTTCGCTGGACCTGGGCCTGTCGCGTGGGTTTACCGATCAAAGCCTGGCGGCGTTGCCGGTGCCGACGTTGGTGATTGCTGCGGGCGTGCCCTCAACAGAGCTTCCCGCTGAGTTGGAGTCTGCTGACTTGGCCAAGCGCCTGCCCCCGGCATCGACGCGCTATGTCGAAATCAGCGACGCCACTCATTTCAGTTTTATGGCCGTGTGCAAGCCGGGCGGGGAGGCGTTGATTGAAAAAAGCTCGCCAGGCGACGGCATGACCTGCCGCGATGGCGAAGGTGCCCGCCCGCGTGAGGTGATCCAGCAGCAGGTCACTTCCCTGCTTGTTGAATTTCTGGCTCGTTAAACAGGCTAGGCCAGCAAATCCTCATAAAACGCCCCATAAGCCTTGCTCGGGTGGGCAATCTGAATCTCCAGGATCCACAGCCCTTCATTGGGGTAATGTTCGAAATCCCCCAGGTCGCCGCCACGGTGGATGGCATGGGGGAAGTCGCTGACGCGGTGCCCCTTGATGCTTAGGTTCAGTTCCCAGCCCATGTCCCGGGCCTGTTCTTGGGCATAGCGATAGAGCTCAAGGCCGACGACTTTTTCGGTTTTCCAACGCAACTGCACCCGCTCGAACAGCGCTTTGGCTGCGCTGGCACAGGCGGCCATTTGTGGGTCGCTGCCGGTGGTGAAGGTGGCGCCGGCGTCGCCTTCATGGCCCTGCCACACTGCGCCCATGTCGATAAAGAAGATGTCGTCCTCGGCCAGTACCGGGTCGCCGTCGGAGCGTTGCTTGAAGGTCTTGAGGGTGTTGGCGCCAAATCGCACCAGCAGCGGGTGCCAGATGCGTTGCATGTCCAGATCGGCAAGCACCTGCTTGCCCAGTTCCCGGGCTTGGGATTCGAGCATGCCGGGGCGGATCTGCTGGGACAATTGTTCGATGGCGCGCCAGGTCATGGCTTGGGCGTGGCGCATGGAGTCGATGCTGTAGGCGGCGCCCACGGCTTCCTTCGAAGGTGCGTTCAACGGGGTATCCTCGATTTTTATTGGCTAATCGCTATATCTTTTACTATATAGCGAGCAGTAGTGATCGGGATACCCATGCATGCAACGAAGTCAGGCTACGAGCGCCTGGCCAGGCGCGTATACACCGCAATATTGATCAGCAGGACCAGGGCGCCCAGGCCCAGTTGGATCTGGGGTGTCAGGCCCGCCGGATAGATCAGGGCAATGATGTAGTGCTCGATAAAACCCGCGCCATAACCTTCTTGCCCGGCGAGGTGGCGCAGCAGGTTTTCCCAGCGGGTCAGGGGGCAGGGCAGGTGGAAGAACTCGACGGCCATGCCCCAGGCGGCGGCGGGCAGGTGCAGCCAGATGACTCGGCGCCAGCGCAGGGCGAGCAGGCCACCGAACAGCACAAACAGGATAAAACACAGGTGAAACAGCACCAGGCTGTCGGCGGCAATGCGCAAAAACATATCGGGTTCGCTTGAACGGATAGGGCGCCAGTCTAAGGGATAATGGGTTGCTTGCAGGCTGGCAGGGCCGTTATTGTGCTGAATCCTTTTAGTCCTTTGCCACGGATCTTTTGTGATGAGCGCATCGCGTACTGCTGTCGGCCCGATCAAGGCCGTGATTTTCGATATGGACGGGTTGTTGCTGGACACTGAAGGCATCTATACCCAAGTCACGCAGATCATTGCCGAACGCTATGGTCGTACCTACGACTGGGGCATCAAGCAGCACATCATCGGCCGTGGCGCCCAGGACCTGGCCGAGTATGTGGTCAAGGCGCTGGACTTGCCGATCACTCCCGAGGAGTTCCTGCGCATCCGTGAGCCGTTGATGAGCGAGCGTTTTCCCAAGGCGCTGGGCATGCCGGGCGCCGAGGCGTTGGTGCGGCATTTAAGTGCGCACAATATCCCCATAGCCGTGGGCACCAGTTCGTCGCGCAATTCGTTTGGCCACAAGACCACGCTGCACCGGGAGTGGTTTGGCCTGTTCGGCACCATCGTCACCGCCGACGACCCGGAAGTCGGCGCAGCCAAGCCTGCGCCAGACATCTTCCTCACCGCTGCCCGCCGCCTGGGCGTTGCGCCCGAGGATTGCCTGGTGTTTGAAGACTCACCGTTTGGCGTGACCGCAGCCAAGGCTGCGAACATGACGGCCATCGCCGTGCCTGATGAGGCCATGGCCGACAGCAAGTACGCTCATGCCGACCAGATCATCCGCAAACTCGCGGACTTCGACCTGGCGGCCTACGGCCTGCCACCGATGCGCTGAAAGCTATCGGCGCCTGCGTAGGCGCCGGCGGCCGGCGATGGCGCCCGATAGCACACTGCAATCAGGCGCTAAAGCCACCATCAATAGTCAAGCTGGCCCCGGTGATATAGCCCGCCTCCGGCCCTGCCAGGTAGGCAACAAAGCTGGCGATCTCTGCCACCTGCCCATAACGGCCCACCGCCATAAAGCCAATCAGGCTCTCGGCAAACTCACTGTTGGCCGGGTTCATATCGGTGTCCACCGGGCCCGGCTGCACGTTGTTGATGGTAATTCCCCGTGGCCCCAGGTCGCGCGCCAGGCCTTTGGTCAAGCCCACCAGCGCGGCCTTGCTCATGGCATACGGGCCGCCGCCGGCGAAGGGCATGCGCTCGGCGTTGGTACTGCCGATATTAATGATGCGACCCCCTTCGCCCATGTGCCGCGCCGCTTCCTGGGTGGCGATAAACACGCTGCGCACGTTGATGGCCAGGGTCTGGTCAAAGTCTTCCAGTTTGAACTCTTCCAGCGGGCCGACCGCCAGCACCCCGGCGTTGTTCACCAGGATGTCCAGGCGCCCGAACGCTTCGACCGTGGCGTTGACCGCATTGCGAATGGCCACGGCATCGGCGCTGTCGGCGTGAATCGCCAGGGCCTTGCCGCCATCGTTGATCACACTGTCCTGCAGGGCCTGGGCCTTGTCGGCAGAGCTGACGTAAGTAAAGGCAACGGCTGCACCTTGCGCGGCCAGGCGCTTGACGATGGCGGCGCCGATACCGCGGGAACCGCCCTGGATCAAGGCAACTTTGCCGCTGAGGTTTTGCGTGGTCATGTCGATCTCCAATTAGGCAAGGCGCGAATGCCTTGTGTTGTTGCCGAGTATCGACCTCGCGGGCATCCCTCGGTAGACCGTGATTGCTATAGTCTGTGTAAACCAAAAGTTTAGAGTGAGGTGGTATGGAGAGCTTCGGCAGTATCGAATGCTTCGTGCGCAGCGCCGAAGGCGGCAGCTTTGCCGAAGCGGCGCGGCACCTGAGCCTGACGCCGGCGGCCGTCGGCAAAAGCGTGGCCAAGCTTGAGGCGCGTTTAGGCGTGCGGCTGTTCCAGCGCAGCACCCGGCGGCTCACATTGACCGAAGCCGGCAAGTTGTTCCTGCAAGAGGTCAGCGCCAGCCTCACCACCATCCAGAATGCCGTGGCCAACCTGGCCAGCGCCGAAGGCCGGCCGGTGGGCACGCTCAAGGTGAGTATGGGCACGGTATTTGGCAACCGTTATGTGGTGCCGTTGCTGGCGGAGTTTTTGCGGCGCTTTCCCGATATCAGCCCTGATTGGCATTTTGATAATCGCCAGGTCGACCTGATCGGCCAGGGCTTCGACGCCGCCATCGGCGGCGGGTTCGAGCTACCCCAGGGCGTGGTCGCACGCAAGTTGACCCCGGCCCACCGGATTCTGGTGGCCTCGCCCGATTACCTGGCCAAGCGCCTGCCCGTGCGTGTTCCCGAAGACCTGGGCTTGTGCAATGGCATCCTGATTCGCTCGCCGCAAACCGGCCGCGTGCGCACTTGGCAACTGACCAACCGCGCCCGCGAACAGCGGCCCCTGATGCTCAAGCCACGCATGACCATGGGCGACTCCGAAGCCGCGTGCTGCGCCTGCACCCAAGGCCTGGGGATTGCCCTGGTCAGCATGCCGATGGCCGTGCCGTTCCTCGACAGTGGTGCCGTGGTGCGGGTGCTGCCCGACTGGTACGTCGATGACGGCAACATCTCCCTGTACTACGCCGAGCACAAACTGCTGCCGGGCAAGACCCGAGTGTTCGTCGACTTCATCCTCGAGCAGTTTGCCCAGCAGCAGTTGGCGCAGCGGTTCAGCGCGGTATAGCACTCACTGCTGAACTCGCTGCCCGCTAGTGTTCTAAGCTGATACGGGCCAATGGGGCTTGCGACTGTCGAGACCGATCATGTCCATATCACGCGCTTTACTCGTATTTACCAGCCTGGCGTTGATTGCAGGCTCCCCGGCGCTGCTGGCCGATCCCGGCAATGGCAATGGCAATGGCAACGGCAAGGACAAAGGCAGTGCCCATGGCAATAAGGGTGGCGGCCAGGGTAATCAGGGCCAGGGTGGTGGCAAGAAGGGTGCAGGCGCCCATTACAGCGGCCCGCAAATTGATATCGGGGGTGTGCGGGTAATCCTTGGTGACAACCGCGACTACTGGCGCGGTGGTTCGTCCCTGCCGCCAGGCATCCAGAAAAACCTGGCCCGTGGCAAACCCCTGCCACCGGGAATCGCCAAGAAACTCGATGGACGCCTGTTGGGGCGCCTGCCCCATTACGACGGCTACGAATGGCAACAGGCTGGCACCGACCTGATCCTGGTGACGATTGCCACCGGGATCATTTATGAAGTGCTCAATGACGTCTTGAACTGATCGAGATCGGCGATTCAGCGTGCGAACCTGCCAGGCCAGCCGATGATGGTCTTTGGCCGGGGTGTTCCATAGGTGCGCACCTTCGACGTCGACAACCCCAGCCTCACCAAGGATTCGGCCAGGGTTACCGCTGCAGTCACGCCATCGACCACCGGCACGCCGGTGCGCTGGCGGATCTGCTCATCGAGCCCGGCCATGCCGCCGCAACCCAGGCAGATCACCTCGGCCTTGTCTTCGCTGATGGCCAGCTCGGCCTGGCGCACGATGGCCTCCATGGCCCGCAGTGGGTGTTCCTCCAGTTCCAGCACCGCCATACCGCTGGCGCGCACCGAGGCACAGCGCTCAAACAGCCCGGAAAGCTTGAGCCGGTCTTCGATCAGCGGCACTGTGCGGTCCAGCGTGGTGACCACCGAGTAAGCATGGCCAAGGAACATCGCGGTGCTGGCGGCGGCATCGGTGATATCCACCACCGGCACGTTCAACAGTTCCTGCAGGCCTTCGCGGCCATGTTCGCCATAGCCGGCCTGGATGACCGCATCGAATGGCTGGTCGTAGGCCATCACCCGGTCCATCACCGCGATGGCTGCCAGGTAGCTTTCAAAATTGCCTTCCACCGACTCGGCGCCGAAAAACGGGGTCAGGCCGACAATTTCGGTGCCCGCTGCCGCAACGCTGCGCGCCTGTTGGGCGATGGCTTGGGTGATGGATTCGGTGGTGTTGACGTTGACGACGAGAATGCGCATGGAATGCTCCCTGATCAATGACTGACGTTGTCGACAGCGATGCTCTCGCCGCTGATATCGGCATAGAACGGCTGGCGCTTGGCGATCAGGCGATACAGCACCCCGGCAATCCCCGCGCCAAACAGCCAGGAGAACGGCGAGACACTGGCAAAACCCGGCAACAGCGCCAGCACAATGGCAATCACCGCAGCCGGGACAAACGCGGCGACCGCCCGCATGTTCACCCCGCGGCTGTAGTAATACGTCCCGTTGGGGTCCTCGCTGTACAGCTGCGGCACGTCGATCCGGCCCTTACGGATCAGCCAGTAATCCACCATGATCACGCCATACAGCGGGCCCAGCAGCGCACCCAGGCCGGAGAGGAAGTACACAATCACCAGCGGGCTGTTGTAGAGATTCCACGGCAGGATCAGCACCGCGAGGAACGCGCTGATCAGCCCCGCACGCCGGAAATTCAGATACTTGGGCGCCAGGTTGCTCAATACAAAGGCTGGGGCAACGAAGTTGGCCATGATGTTCACCGCCACGGTGACGATCAGGAATGCCAGGCAGCCCAGCACCAGGAAGAAGGTGTTGGGAATGGCCGCGATGATCTGGGTGGGGCTTTCGATCACCTGGCTATTGAGTTGGAACTGCCCGCCGCACAACAGGATGGTGATGATCGCGAACACCAGGATGTTCACCGGCAGGCCCCAGAAGTTGCCGACCTTGATGGTCTTGCGGCAGGGCGATGAGCGGGCGAAGTCGCAGAAGTTGAGGATCAGGGTGCCGTAGATCGCCAGCCACAAGGCGCCGCCGGCGAAGATATTGCGCCACATCTCGCCACCGCTCAGGGGCTCGCGGATTGACCAGGCGATAGTGCCGTTTGCCTGGAAATACATCCAGCCGGCCAGCGCCGCAACGGTCAGCAGGATCACCGGGCCGGCAAAGCCCTCGTAGCGCCGGACCATTTCCATGCCGTAGGCCAGGATCACCAGTTGCACGAACCAGATCATCACAAAACAGGCCCAGCCCAGGGTGGAGAGGCCGAGGATCGAGTTGTGGTCGTAGTCGGCGAACCCTGGATGAATCGCCACCAACAGCACGCGGAACACCACTGATGCGAGGTAGGTTTGAATCCCGAACCAGGCGATCGCGATCACGGCCCGGATCAGCGCAGGTATTTGCGCGCCATAGATGCCAAAACTGATCCGGCTGATCACCGGGAATGGCACGCCGGTTTTCTGGCCCATGTAACCCGACAAGTTCATAAAGAAATACACCAGCGCCGCGCCGATCCCCAGGGACAGCAGAATCTGCCAGCCACCCAGGCCCAGAGCGTACAAGCCAATGGCGAATGAATAGTTGGCGATGTTGTGCACATCGTTGGTCCACAGGGCAAAAATGCTATAGCCACCCCAGCGCCGGCCTTCGGCCTTGGTGGGTGCCAGGTCCTTGTTGTGCAGGCGCGGGCTGAGTACCAGTGGCCCGAGGTTGGGGGCCGTGGGTATTGCTGTGGAGGAGGGCAGATCCAGTGCGAGAGTGTTGGGCAGAGTTGTACGCATTCCGGCAGGCTCCTGGCATCTGCAGCGAGCGCGTGGGTAAGGCGCGGCTAGCGTGCAGACACAAAGTGTATGAAGGTTGTTGTTGAAGTTGTATACAAAGACTTCAACTCCCTTAGCCACTTGTGTGCCAGGTTTTCATCTATAAAAAGTTAGGCTAATTTCGTTTTTGCAGGGTTTATTAATAATTAGCTGAATTTAAACAGTTATAAATTGACCGTTCGAACAGGTATTTATTTTTTTGCGGGATTGTGGGAATGGAGGATGTAGGAAGTAGGCAAAAACAGGGTGTAACTTTTCGGTGCGTAATTATTAAAGTGCACACAAAAATGGCACTGGTTGTAACGTTTGTGTGTACAGGTTTCATGGTCGATGGAAACAAATGTGGGAGCTGGCTTGCCTGTGATCGCATCATCCCGGTATTCAATTACACCGAGGTGATGCGATCACGGGCAAGCCAGCTCCCACACGAGCTTGTTGCGACATGCTTGGCAGGCCAGGCTTCAGGCCTTGCTGATGATATTTCCCGCGTGCAGCCCACATTCCTTCTGGGTTGCCTCTTCCCACCACCAGCGGCCTTCGCGCTCGTGCTGGTTCGGTAGCACCGGGCGGGTGCAGGGCTCGCAGCCGATGCTGATAAACCCGCGTTCGTGCAGGCTGTTGTAAGGCAGTTCGAGCATGCGGATATAACCCCAGATTTCTTCGCTGGTCATTTGTGCCAGGGGGTTGAACTTGTAGAGGGTGCGCTCGGGCGTGGAGAACGCGCTATCGACTTCCAGGGCCGCCACCTGGCTGCGAGTGCCGGGGCTCTGGTCGCGGCGCTGGCCGGTGGCCCAGGCGCGTACGCCGCTGAGCTTGCGGCGCAGCGGTTCGATCTTGCGTACGCCGCAGCATTCGCCATGGCCGTCTTTGTAGAAGCTGAACAGGCCCTTTTCCTTGACGAAGGGTTCCAGCTTGCTCTGGTCTGGCGAGATCAATTCGATATCGATCTTGTAGAAATCACGCACCTGCTCGATAAACCGGTAGGTCTCCGGGTGCAGGCGGCCCGTGTCGAGGCTGAAGACCTTGACGTTCTTGTTGAGTTTCCAGGCCATATCCACCAGCACCACGTCCTCGGCACCGCTGAAGGAAATCCACAGGTCATCGCCGAACTGGCTGAACGCCAGCTTGAGGATGTCCTGGGCGGACTTGTTGGCATAGGTCGCGGCGAGTTCAGCGACGTCGAAGGCTTGGTTCATCAGGACGGTTCCTACAGGTCAGTGGCGCTGAGCGCTCTATAGGAGTGGGATGTTAACAAAATCCGCCCTGCGTTGCGGCGGCCAGCGCGAATCGCTAGAGTTCGGCAGTCCTTTTGCTCGCTCAACTGAAAAAAATCCAAATGGGAGTGTCTTGTGGAAATTGCCTGTCTCGACCTGGAAGGGGTGCTGGTTCCGGAAATCTGGATCGCCTTCGCTGAAAAAACCGGTATTGAATCCTTGCGGGCCACCACCCGGGACATTCCCGACTACGACGTGCTGATGAAGCAGCGCCTGCGGATTCTCGACGAGCACGGCTTGAAGCTGTCGGATATCCAGGAAGTGATCGCCACCCTCAAGCCGCTGGAAGGTGCGATCGAGTTCGTCGATTGGCTGCGCGAGCGCTTCCAGGTGGTGATCCTGTCGGACACCTTCTATGAGTTTTCCCAGCCGTTGATGCGTCAACTGGGCTTTCCGACCCTGCTTTGCCACCGCCTGATTACCGATGAAAATGACCGGGTGGTGAGCTATCAATTGCGCCAGAAAGACCCCAAGCGCCAGTCGGTGCTGGCCTTCAAGACCCTGTACTACCGGGTCATCGCTGCGGGCGATTCCTACAACGACACCACCATGCTCGGTGAAGCGGACCGTGGGATTCTGTTCCATGCACCGGAAAACGTGATCCGCGAGTTCCCGCAATTTCCGGCGGTGCATACCTTTGAGGACTTGAAGCGGGAGTTCATCAAGGCTTCGAATCGTTCGTTGAGCCTGTAAGTGATTTAGCGAGGCTGGATGCCTCATCGCCAGCAAGCCCACCTTCGACCGCGTTTATCCTTTGGGAACGCAGTCGAAGGTGGGCTTGCTTACCATGAGGTCCTCGAAAAAGGGCTGTGCTTCAACGGCGCAAGCGATAAAACGATAAGGGCAACAAGCCGTCGCGCCATGTGATCAGACGCTATCGTTGCGCTCCAGCACGGTCCACGGCGGTCGATTCAGGTGCTTTCCCTGGGATATGCGTTTACAGCCCTTCCAGCGTCTCCAGCAACACCCGCACCTTGGTCATCGATTCCTGGTACTCCTCTTGCCACTGGGAATCGGCGACGATCCCGCCGCCACCCCAGCAACAGACCTGGCCGTCCTTGACCAGCAGGCTGCGGATGGCGATGGAACTGTCCATCTCGCCGCGTACGTCAAGGTATAGCAGCGAGCCGCAGTACAGCCCGCGCCGGGTCGGTTCCAGTTCGTCGATGATCTGCATTGCACGGATCTTCGGTGCGCCGGTAATCGAGCCGCCGGGGAAGCTGCCGGCGATCAGGTCCAGGGCGTCTTTGTCGTCAGCCAACTCGCCCGTGACGCTGCTTACCAGGTGATGCACATTCGGGTAGCTTTCCAGGCTGAACAGCTCCGGCACCTTGACCGAGCCGGTGCGGCAGGTGCGCCCCAGGTCATTGCGCAACAGATCGACGATCATCAGGTTCTCTGCCCGATCCTTGGGGCTGGCCAGGAGTTCGGCGGCGTTGGCTGCATCCTCGTTGGGTGTTCGCCCTCGGGGGCGGGTGCCCTTGATCGGGCGGGTTTCCACCTGGCGCTGGCTGATCCGCACGAAGCGTTCCGGTGACAGGCTTACGACCGCGCCGTCATCCGGCAGGCTCTGGAAGCCCGAGAACGGCGTCGGGCAGGCGGCCCGCAAGGCGCAATAGGCGACCCAGGGATCGCCGTTGCACGCCGCGCGAAAGCGTTGGGCAAAGTTGACCTGGTAACAGTCACCCGCCTGGATATAGTCCTGGATCCGCGCCAGGGCCTGTTCATAGGCGGCGGCGCTCAGGTCTGGGGTCATTCGGCTGTGCAGCTTGAAGCTGGCCGGGGTGTGGGCGGCAGGGTGGCGGAACAGGTCCAGCAGCCTTTGCCGTTCGCTTTGCGGCAGTTTCGGGTGGAACACCAATTGGCTGGTGCGTGCCTGGTGGTCGCTGATCAACGCCCAGGAGTAGAGGCCAAAACGTGCGTCGGGCAGGCCGATGTCATCGATTGCCTGCTGCGGGAGTTGTTCCAGGTGGCGGCCAAAGTCGTAGCTCAGGTAGCCGATCAAGCCGCCGGCAAACGGTAGTTCATAAGGCGCGGGCAGGCTGGCGTCACCCAGCAGCGTCAGGTTTTCCCTCAGACGCTCCAGGAAATCGCTACCGCTTTCATCCGGCCACACCGCCAACGTTGCTTCCGGCCAGGCGCTGAGCAGGTCATAACGACCACGCTCGGCTGCCGGCCGGCCACTGTCCAGCAGCACGGCGCCAGGCGCATGGCGGATCGCCGCAAAATACTCGGCGGGGTTGGCGTGGTAGGGCAGCGGGTGTACGGAGCAGGTCGACATGCGGGGGTGTATCAGCCATGGGCGCGGGGGAGGGGATTGTAGTCCCCTGTAGGATTTGCTCCTAGAGGGGATGTCGGGGATTGTTGGTTGAGGGGCGCGGCCGGGTGGGTTACTCAGCCTTCTACCGGTGGAATATGCCCAAACATTTCCTGGGCAAACCGCACGCGTTCTTCAGCCGTTTCCGTCACGCCCGCCGCCTTCAGCTCTTCAAGGCGAGCTTCTACCGCATGGGTGCGCAAGGTCAGGCCGCAATCGTTGGCGATCTGGATATTCAGCCCCGGCCGGGCATTGAGTTCCAGGATCAGCGGGCCTTTTTCCTGGTCCAGCACCATGTCCACGCCGATGTAACCCAGCCCGCACAACTCGTAGCAGCCGGCGGCGAGTTTCATGAAACCGTCCCAGTTGGGCAGTTGCACACCGTCCACCGCGTTGGTGGTGTCGGGGTGCTTGGTGATGATGTTGTTCAGCCAGGTGCCGCGCAGGGTCAGGCCGGTGGCCAGGTCCACACCGACACCAATCGCGCCCTGGTGCAGGTTGGCCTTGCCGCCGGACTGGCGGGTCGGCAAGCGCAGCATGGCCATCACCGGGTAGCCCATCAACACGATGATGCGGATATCCGGCACGCCTTCGTAGCTGATGCTCTTGAAGATCTGGTCGGGCACCACGCGGTACTCGATGAGTGCGCGGTCACGGTGGCCGCCCAGGGAATACAGGCCGGTGAGGATGCTGGAGATCTGGTGCTCGATTTCCTCATGGCTGATGATCTTGCCGGACACAGTGCGATAGCGCCCTTCAAAGCGGTCGGCGATCACCAGGATGCCGTCGCCGCCGGCGCCCTGGGCCGGCTTGATCACGAAATCGCTACGGCCACCAATGATTTCGTCGAGCTTGTCGATTTCTTTTTCGGTGGAAATGATCCCGTACATCTCTGGCACATGGATCCCGGCCGCAATCGCCCGCTCCTTGGTGATGATCTTGTCATCGACAATCGGATACAGGCTGCGCTTGTTGTACTTGAGCACGTAGTCGGCATTACGCCGGTTGATGCCCATGATGCCCCGCGCCTCCAGGGCCTTCCAGGTCTTCCAGAACCCGAACATTACGAATCAGCCTTGAGGAAGGCCTTGAAACGCACCAGCTCGGTCAGGCGGTAGCCACGGTAGCGACCCATGGCCAGCATGAAGCCCACCAGGATCAACAGGATCGCCGGGAAGGTGAACACGAAGTAGATCAGCTCCGGCACGCTCATGATGATGTGGGCCAGGGACGCGGCGAACAGGGTGCCAATCGCGACTTTCATCGCATGGCCGCCACCGCGCTCTTCCCAGGTGATGGACAGGCGTTCGATGGTCATGGTCAGGATCACCATCGGGAACAGCGCCACCGACAGGCCGCGTTCCAGGCCCAGCTTGTGGCTGAACAGGCTGATGGCCGCAATCAGCACCACGACGAAGGTCAGCACCACCGACAGCCTCGGCAGCATCTGCAACTTCAAGTGCTCCAGGTACGAGCGCAGCGACAGCCCGAGCGCCGTAATCACGGTAAACAGCACGATGCCAAAGCCCAGCTGCGTCTCGCGAAATGCCAGGGCGATCAGTACCGGGGTGAATGTACCCAGGGTTTGCAGGCCGATCAGGTTGCGCAGAATCAGGATCACCAGCACGCCAATGGGGATCATCACCATGATCATGAAGGTCTGCTGGGTTTGCAGCGGCAGGCCGTAGAGCGAGTATTCGAGGAAGTTGGCGTCGGTGTTCTCGTCCGTCAGCTTGGCCAGGCGGATCGCGTTCATCTCGCTGTTGTTCAGGCTGAAGGTCACGGCGGCTTTCTTGCCGCCATCGACGGTGATCAGGTTTTCATCGCCGGTCCACCACAGCAGGCGGTCCGAGGGCAGGCCCTGTTCGCCGGTTTCCGGGTTGAAGTACAGCCAGTCGTTGCCATTGAAGCTGCGCAGCCACAGCTCCGGGGTTTGCGGTTGGTCGGCCACCAGGCGGATGGTGTGGACTTTTTCTACCGGCACGTGGGCGATGGACAGCAGTAACTCGACGATCTTGGCCTTGTGGGGCGTCGACGGATCGCCCGCCAGCAGCAGCTTGACGTTATCGTCGTTAAGGTTGTTGGTGCGCTTGATGGCTTCGCTGATAAACGTCTCGACATCGGCCGAGTGCTGGCGGATCGGTGCCAGCAGGGCCTCGGCGGCGATTTTTTCCGGGCCTTCCACGGCAATGCTGTCGCGGAAGGTCGGGCCCTTGACCTTGACCTTCTCGCCGCTGTAGCGCTTGGTCAGCACCAGGCGGTAGTAGAGGGTCTGGTTGCCCTTGGCGCGCCGGGCCGACCAGGTGACCTTGCGGTTGCCGTCGATGCGGTTGACGCTCACCCCATAGTTATTGGAGATGAAGCTCTCATTGAGGCTGACGAAGTCGCGGCTCAGGGGCGGCACGAACATCTGGACCTTGACCGGGTCCTTGGCATTGGCGACGAACTCGACCTTGGCGTCGATGTTCCACAGGTCGTCAGTGGCGTCTTCGGTCACCGGGATGCCGAGGACGAAGATCTGATAGGCCGTGACCGAAATGCCCAGTACCACCAGGACGGCGATCAGAATCTTCAGGTGCATAGTAAGAGAGCGCATTGGAATTACTCGGCGGTATGAGCGTCGGTGGCGCAGGCAGGTTTGCCCGCTGCGTATTTAAGACTGGGGTCGACCAGCGCATCAAAGCGTTTCAAGGCTTCGGAGCCGATCAGCAGCGGATATTGGAAGGCGCTGCGGTCAGTCAAGTTCACTTCGATGCTGCGTAAAGCGGTGCCCATGCAGATGTCCAGGGCAATCACCGGACGGGCGGTGTAGTTCTTGTCCTCATCGGGGTCGTAGTCGCCGGCGCGGCGCTTGATCTTGCTGACGCGGGCCAGGGGGCGCTCGATGGGGTGCGAATGGGCGGTGTCGATGGCCAGGTAGAAGCGGACCCAGGACTCACCATTGCGCTTGAAGCGCTGAATATCCCGGGCACTCAAGGACGCAGTCTTGGCGCCGGTGTCGAGCTTGGCGGCGACTTCCAGGTCAATGCCCGCCAGCTTGGCGTATTCATTGAGGCCGTAAACCGTCTTCTCGGCAGCGATGCCAAGGCCCGGAAACATCAGTAGGCAGAACAATAGGGGGAAGGGCTTGAGTCTCATAGATCCTGAGGCGGTGCAGTGCGATGTTTGATTCAAGGCGACTGGCATTGCTGCGCAAGCTCCCTCGTGCGCCTTTTCATCCGGAGATGTCAGGCAAATGCGGCGGGCATTCTAACATGAAGGTTTTCTGGCGCCAGCGCTGGCAGCCGGCCATGCCTTGTCGCGTGCAGAGCGGGTTATTAGACGATTGTCGACAATGTGCATTTATTCTTTGACTATCAGGGGCTGATTGGCTAGTTTTTGCGGCATTGCTTTTAAAGGTGTCGACAATCATGCTGGATCAGCTGGAAATTCCGGTGGCAGGGCAGGACGATTCCCAGACGATGTCCGAGAACGTCTTCCGTCGTATCCAGGCCGCCATCGTCAAGGGCGAGATAGCCCCCGGCAGCAAGATCTCTGAGCCTGAGCTGGCGCGCACCTACGGCATCAGCCGTGGCCCGTTGCGCGAGGCGATCCACCGCCTGGAAGGCCAGCGCCTGCTGGTGCGCGTGCCCCATGTCGGCGCGCGGGTGGTGTCCCTGAGCCAGGCGGAACTGGTGGAACTCTACGAAATCCGCGAATCCCTCGAAGGCATGGCCTGCCGCCTGGCCGCCGAGCGCATGACCGACGCAGAAATCGAGGAGCTGCGCCAGGTCCTGCACACCCACGAGCGCGATGCTGCGTTCCAGGCCGGTGTTGGCTATTACCAGCAGGAAGGCGACTTCGACTTTCACTACCGGATCATCCAGGGCGCGCGTAACCGCACCTTGACCCAGATGCTGTGCGGCGAGCTGTATCAACTGGTGCGCATGTACCGCATCCAGTTCTCCGCCACCCCCAATCGTCCACGCCAGGCATTTGCCGAGCATCACCGCATTCTTGACGCGATTGCCGATCGCGACGGTGAACTGGCCGAGTTGTTGATGCGCCGTCATATCGGCGCTTCCAAACGCAATATCGCCCGTCACTTCCCCGACGGCGCCCCCTCGAGAGGTGAGTCATGAGTTCCGATAAAAACAGCACCCCAGGCCAGCGTTTCCGTGATGCGGTAGCCAGCGAACACCCGCTGCAAGTGGTTGGCGCGATCAACGCCAACCATGCCTTGCTGGCCAAGCGCGCCGGTTTCAAGGCCATTTACCTGTCCGGTGGCGGTGTCGCCGCGGGCTCCCTGGGTGTGCCGGACCTGGGCATCACCGGCCTGGATGACGTGCTGACCGACGTGCGCCGGATCACCGACGTATGCGACCTGCCGCTGCTGGTGGACGTAGACACCGGTTTCGGTTCCTCGGCGTTCAACGTGGCGCGTACCGTCAAGTCGATGATCAAGTTCGGCGCCGCCGCGATCCATATCGAAGACCAGGTGGGCGCCAAGCGCTGCGGCCATCGCCCGAATAAGGAAATCGTCTCGCAGCAGGAAATGGTCGACCGCATCAAGGCTGCCGTGGATGCCCGCACCGATGACAGCTTCGTGATCATGGCGCGCACCGACGCCCTGGCCGTGGAAGGCCTGGAGTCTGCCCTGGAACGCGCTGCCGCGTGCATCGAGGCCGGCGCCGACATGGTCTTCCCCGAGGCCATCACCGAGCTGGAGATGTACAAGCTGTTCGCCTCCCGTGTGAAGGCGCCGATCCTGGCCAACATCACGGAATTCGGCGCGACGCCGCTGTACACCACCGAACAGTTGAAATCTGCCGATGTTTCCATCGTGCTGTACCCGTTGTCGGCATTCCGCGCCATGAACAAGGCCGCCGAGAACGTCTACACCGCGATCCGTCGCGACGGCACCCAACAGAACGTGATCGACACCATGCAAACCCGCATGGAGCTTTACGATCGCATTGACTACCACACCTTCGAGCAGAAGCTCGACGCGCTGTTCGCCGCCAAGAAATAAGCGCAGCGCCTCCCAGATAACTACAAAATTGGAGAAGAACCATGGCTGAAGCAAAAGTACTCAGTGGCGCCGGCCTGCGTGGCCAGGTGGCCGGGCAGACGGCACTGTCCACCGTGGGCCAGGCCGGTGCCGGCCTGACCTATCGCGGCTACGACGTGCGTGAACTGGCCGCCGACGCGCAGTTTGAAGAAGTCGCCTACCTGCTGTTGTACGGCGAATTGCCGAGCAAGGCCGAGCTGGCGGCCTACAGCGCCAAGCTGAGCAAGCTGCGTGACCTGCCCCAGGCGCTCAAGGAAGTACTGGAGCGCATCCCCGCCGACGCCCACCCGATGGACGTGATGCGCACCGGTTGCTCGTTCCTCGGCAACATCGAGCCGGAACAAGACTTCAGCGTGCAGCGCGATGTCACCGACCGCCTGCTGGCCGCGTTCCCGGCGATCATGTGCTACTGGTACCGCTTCAGCCATGACGGCAAGCGCATCGACTGCGTGACCGACGAGCCGAGCATCGGTGGGCATTTCCTGCACCTGCTGCACGGCGAGAAGCCGAGCCCGCTGCACGAAAAAGTCATGAACGTGTCGCTGATCCTGTACGCCGAGCACGAGTTCAACGCCTCGACTTTCACCGCTCGTGTGTGTGCCTCGACCCTGTCCGACTTGTATTCCTGCGTCACCGCCGCCATCGGCTCGCTGCGCGGCCCGCTGCATGGCGGCGCCAACGAAGCGGCGATGGAAATGATCGAGCGTTTCTCCTCGGCCGAAGAAGCCGTGAAAGGCACCCTTGGCATGTTGGAGCGCAAGGACAAGATCATGGGCTTTGGCCACGCGATCTATAAAGACAACGACCCGCGTAATGAAGTGATCAAGGGCTGGTCGAAAAAACTCGCCGATGAAGTGGGCGACAAGGTGCTGTTCCCGGTCTCCGAAGCCATCGACAAAACCATGTGGGAACAGAAAAAACTGTTCCCCAACGCCGACTTCTACCATGCCTCGGCGTACCACTTCATGGGCATCCCGACCAAGCTGTTCACGCCTATCTTCGTCTGCTCGCGCCTCACCGGCTGGGCGGCGCATGTGTTCGAGCAGCGTGCCAACAACCGCATCATCCGTCCAAGCGCCGAGTACATCGGCGTCGAGCAGCGCAAGTTCGTGCCAATCGAACGTCGCTGAGTGGGATGAGCCGAGCACACTGGCGATTGTGCTTCTCTGTGGGAGCGGGCTTGCCCGCGATGACTGACTGTCAGCCAACATCATTGTCGGCTGACACACCGCTATCGCGGGCAAGCCCGCTCCCACAAAATAGCCAGGCCAGTGTCGACAGTTCGCCCTGTGAATCTACCGTGACCGAGTCCTGACGATGAACACTGAATTTCGCAAACCGCTCCCCGGCAGCCGCCTGGATTACTTCGACGCCCGTGCGGCTGTCGAGGCCATCACCCCCGGTGCCTACGCCACGCTGCCCTACACCTCCCGCGTGCTCGCCGAAAACCTGGTGCGCCGCTGCGACCCGGCGACGCTCAACGCGTCCCTGAGCCAGTTGATCGAACGCAAGCGCGACCTCGACTTTCCCTGGTTCCCGGCCCGTGTGGTATGCCATGACATCCTCGGCCAGACCGCCCTGGTGGACCTCGCCGGCCTGCGTGATGCCATCGCCCTGCAAGGGGGGGACCCGGCCCAGGTCAACCCGGTGGTGCCGACCCAACTGATCGTCGACCACTCCCTGGCGGTCGAGGCCGGTGGTTCTGACCCACAGGCCTTCGAGAAAAATCGCGCCATCGAAGACCGCCGCAACGAAGACCGTTTCCACTTTATCGAGTGGACCAAAAAGGCCTTCAAGAACGTCGATGTGATCCCGCCGGGCAACGGCATCATGCACCAGATCAACCTGGAGAAAATGTCCCCGGTGATCCAGGTGCGTGACGGCGTGGCCTTCCCGGATACTTGCGTCGGCACCGACAGCCACACCCCCCACGTCGACGCCCTGGGCGTGATCGCCATTGGCGTCGGCGGCCTGGAAGCCGAGAGTGTGATGCTTGGCCGCGCGTCGTGGATGCGCCTGCCGGAAAGCGTTGGCGTCGAACTGACGGGCAAGCTGCAACCGGGCATCACCGCCACCGACATGGTGCTGGCCCTGACCGAGTTCCTGCGCCAGCAGAAAGTCGTCGGTGCCTGGCTGGAGTTCTTCGGTGAAGGCGCTTCGGCCCTGACCCTGGGCGACCGCGCCACCATCTCCAACATGGCCCCGGAATACGGCGCCACGGCGGCGATGTTCTACATCGACGCGCAGACCATCGCCTACCTCAAGCTCACCGGTCGCGAAGACGAACAAGTCGCCCTGGTCGAGCAGTACGCACGGCACACCGGCCTGTGGGCCGATGACCTCAAGGGCGCGCAATACGAGCGTGGCCTGAGCTTCGACCTGTCCAGCGTCGTGCGCAATATGGCCGGCCCGAGCAACCCGCATGCACGTGTGGCTACCAGCGACCTGGCGGCCAAGGGCATTTCCGGGCAATGGGATGACGTGCCGGGGCAAATGCCCGACGGCGCGGTGATCATCGCTGCCATTACCAGTTGCACCAACACCAGCAACCCGCGCAACGTGATCGCCGCCGGCCTGCTGGCGCGCAATGCCAACAAGCTGGGGCTGGCCCGCAAGCCGTGGGTCAAGTCATCCCTGGCCCCGGGTTCGAAAACCGTGGCCATGTACCTCGACGAAGCCGGGCTGACCAGCGAGTTGGAGCAGTTGGGTTTTGGCGTCGTTGCCTTCGCCTGCACCACCTGCAACGGCATGTCCGGTGCACTCGACCCGGTGATCCAGCAAGAAATCATCGACCGCGACCTGTACGCCACCGCCGTGCTCTCGGGTAACCGCAACTTCGACGGGCGCATCCACCCGTACGCCAAGCAAGCGTTCCTGGCGTCGCCACCGCTGGTGGTGGCCTACGCGATTGCCGGCACCATCCGTTTCGATATCGAAAAAGACGTACTGGGCCTGGACGCGAGCGGCAAGGAAATCCGCCTGCAGGACATCTGGCCGAGCGACGAAGAAATCGACGCGGTGGTCAAGGCATCGGTCAAGCCTGAGCAGTTCCGCCAGGTCTACATCCCGATGTTCGCGATCCATGAAGACACCGGCCCGAAAGTCACCCCGCTGTACGACTGGCGCCCGCAAAGCACCTACATCCGTCGCCCGCCGTACTGGGAGGGCGCCCTGGCCGGTGCGCGTCCGCTCAAGGGCATGCGCCCGCTGGCGGTGCTGCCGGACAACATCACCACTGACCACTTGTCGCCGTCCAACGCGATCATGCTCGACAGCGCCGCCGGCGAATACCTGGCGAAAATGGGCTTGCCGGAAGTCGACTTCAACTCCTATGCAACGCACCGTGGCGACCACCTGACCGCCCAGCGCGCGACCTTTGCCAACCCCAAGCTGTTCAATGAAATGGTCCAGGAAAACGGCAAGGTCAAGCAGGGTTCCCTGGCGCGCATCGAACCGGAAGGCCGGGTCACGCGGATGTGGGAAGCCATCGAAACCTACATGGAGCGCAAGCAGCCGCTGATCATCATTGCCGGCGCCGACTACGGCCAGGGTTCGTCCCGCGACTGGGCGGCCAAGGGCGTGCGCCTGGCGGGTGTGGAAGCGATTGCCGCCGAAGGCTTCGAACGCATCCACCGCACCAACCTGGTGGGCATGGGCGTGCTGCCCCTGGAATTTTTGCCGGGCACCGACCGCAAGACCCTGCAGATCGATGGCAGCGAAACCTATGACGTAATCGGCGAGCGCACCCCGCGTGCGCAGTTGACCCTGGTGATCAACCGCAAGAATGGCGAACGTGTCGAAGTGCCAGTGACCTGCCGCCTGGACACCGCCGAAGAAGTGTCGATCTACGAGGCGGGCGGCGTGTTGCAGCGTTTTGCCCAGGACTTCCTGGAATCGGCGGCGACCGCCTGAAGAGGATAACCATGACACACGTAGCGCAAATCAAGATCGCCGCCACCTACATGCGTGGCGGCACCAGCAAGGGCGTGTTTTTCAACCTCAAGGACTTGCCCGAATCGGCCCAGGTCCCGGGGGCGGCGCGCGATGCCCTGCTGCTGCGGGTGATCGGCAGCCCCGACCCCTATGACAAGCAGATCGACGGCATGGGCGGTGCCACGTCGAGCACCAGCAAAACCGTGATCCTCGCCAAGAGCACCCGCGCCGAGCATGACGTGGACTACCTGTTTGGCCAGGTGTCCATCGACAAGCCTTTTGTCGACTGGAGCGGCAACTGCGGCAACCTGTCGGCAGCGGTGGGTGCATTCGCCATCAGTGCTGGCCTGGTGGACGCAGCGCGTATCCCCTCTAACGGCGTGGCCGTGGTGCGGGTTTGGCAGGCGAATATCGGCAAGACCATCATCGCCCATGTGCCGATCACCGACGGCGCGGTGCAGGAAACCGGCGACTTCGAGCTGGATGGCGTGACTTTCCCGGCGGCCGAAGTGCAACTGGAATTCCTCGACCCGGCAGCCGAAGAAGAGGGCGGCGGCGGTTCGATGTTCCCCACCGGCAACCTGATCGACGACCTGCAAGTGCCGGGTGTCGGCACCTTCAAGGCGACGCTGATCAACGCGGGGATCCCGACGATTTTTATCAACGCGCAAGACCTCGGCTACACCGGCACCGAGCTGCAAGGCGCGATCAATAGCGATCCGAAAGCCCTGGCCATGTTCGAGACAGTGCGGGCCCATGGGGCGTTGCGCATGGGCCTGATCAAGCACCTGGACGAAGCGGCCCAGCGCCAGCACACACCGAAGCTGGCGTTCGTGGCCAAGCCTGCGGATTACCTGGCCTCCAGTGGCAAGGCGATCAAGGCCGGCGATGTGGACCTGCTGGTGCGGGCGCTGTCCATGGGCAAGCTGCACCACGCGATGATGGGCACGGCCGCGGTGGCGATTGGCACGGCGGCGGCGATTTCCGGGACGCTGGTCAACCTCGCGGCGGGCGGTGTGGAACGCAATGCGGTGCGCTTCGGGCATCCGTCCGGCACCTTGCGCGTGGGCGCAGAGGCCAGCCAGGTCAACGGCGAATGGGTGGTGAAGAAGGCCATCATGAGCCGCAGTGCACGGGTCTTGATGGAAGGCTACGTGCGCGTGCCCGGCGACGCATTCTAAAGCCGGCCCCCATGTGTGAGTGGGCTTGTGTGGGAGCGGGCTTGCCCGCGATTGCGGCGTGTCAGTCACGCAGATACCAACTGATCCAGCGCTATCGCGGGCAAGCCCGCTCCCACAAGGGAGCGTCAGCGGCCTCTGGATTTATGTACGAGAGCAGGCATTCAGACCTGCCACAAACGACCAACCCTGAGCCTGAGGAAGGAACACACCCACCTATTTTGGAGTACTGCCATGAGCGCCAACGTCGACCAGAACAACCGCCCCGACTATGATCAGGTTTTGCAGGACATCGCCGATTACGTCCTCAACTACCGCATCGACTCACGGGACGCCCTGGACACCGCCCGCAACTGCCTGATGGACACCCTCGGCTGCGGCCTGCTGGCCCTGCGCTTTCCTGAGTGCACCAAGCATTTGGGACCGATTGTCGAAGGCACAGTGGTGCCGTTCGGTGCCCGGGTGCCGGGTACGTCCCATCGCCTGGACCCGGTCAAGGCCGCGTGGGACATCGGCTGCATCGTGCGTTGGCTCGATTACAACGACACCTGGCTCGCCGCCGAATGGGGCCATCCTTCGGATAACCTCGGCGGCATCCTGGCCGTTGCCGATCACCTGTCACAAAAACGCGTGGCCCATGGCGAGGCGCCGCTGACCGTGCGCGCGGTGCTGGAAGCGATGATCATGGCCCACGAAATCCAGGGCGTGATTGCCCTGGAAAACTCCTTCAACCGCGTCGGCCTCGACCATGTGCTGCTGGTCAAAGTCGCCTCTACGGCGGTTTGCGCCAAGTTGATGGGTGCCAATCGTGAGCAACTGCTGGCGGCGTTGTCCCAGGCGTTTGTCGATGGGCAGGCGCTGCGCACTTACCGTCACGCGCCGAATGCCGGGTCGCGCAAGTCGTGGGCGGCGGGGGATGCGTCGAGCCGTGGCGTGCGCCTGGCGGATATCGCCCTGCGCGGCGAAATGGGCATCCCGGGTGTGTTGAGCGCGCCGCAATGGGGTTTTTATGACGTGCTGTTCAGCCACACCAACAAGGACCTGGCCCTCAAACCTGAGGGCAAGCGCGCGTTCAGCCTGCCCCAGCCCTATGGCACTTATGTGATGGAAAACGTGCTGTTCAAGATCAGCTTTCCCGCCGAATTCCACGCCCAGACCGCCTGTGAAGCCGCCGTCACCTTGTACCCGCAGGTCAAGCAGCGCTTGCATGAAATCGAGCGCATCGTGATCACCACCCACGAGTCGGCCATTCGCATCATTTCCAAGGTCGGCCAACTGGCTAATGCGGCCGACCGCGACCACTGCCTGCAATACATGACCGCTGTGCCCCTGGCGTTTGGCAACCTGGTGGCCGAGCAGTACGAAGATGAATTCCATGCCGCACACCCGATCATCGATGAGTTACGCAAAAAAATGGTCATCGTCGAAGACCCGCGTTACAGCCGCGAATACCTGGAAGCTGACAAGCGTTCCATTGCCAACGCCGTGCAGGTGTTTTTCACCGATGGTTCGAGCACCGAACAGGTCGCGGTGGAATACCCGATTGGCCATCGTCGGCGCCGGGCGGATGGCATTCCGTTGCTGGAAGACAAGTTCAAGGCCAACCTGGCGACACGCTTCACTGCGCAGCGCAGCGCTGAGATTTTTGCACTGTGCAAGGACCAGGCACGGCTGGAAGGGACGCCGGTGAATCGGTTTGTGGATCTGTGGGTGATGTAATAAAAGCCGCTGCAAGGTGGCAGGATTTGCAGTCGACACACTTTGCCAATCGTATGTCCTACATCTTCGGAACCGTCTTCAGATAATTGCCAATCAGGTAGCCAGATGACCTTTTGTACCGGGTCGTCTGGCAAGCAAGACCTGTGAATTAAATGAGAGGTTCGCCATGACTAGCGTAAACCAGCAGCAGTACGCGCCCTACCACGGCTATGAAATGCCCTCCAAGCCTGCATCCGCGCAGTCCGAAAACAGCGCCAAAACCCAGACTCCAGCAGATTCAGCATCCCCTCGAAAGCCTATGACTGCACAGCAGCGCGGGCAGTTTGCGGCCCACAAGGGCTTGGTCAACTCACCGTCATCTGCGACCAATACCGCCCCGGCCCAGCTCGCACAGCTTTCCCAGCAAAACAATCAGCTGCGCGACCAGCTTAACCAGTTGGTGGCCAAGTTCTCGCCGATAATCACCGCGCTGCAGCAGCAAGTGGCTGAGCTGGCTCAGCAAGTCAACACGATGCAAAAACCGCAGAAAGAGGACGCTCCATCCAATCAGGGCGCGGGTGAAAAACCAGCGGCTCGGCAGGACAACACAGCGGTGCAGCAGGACGGAACAGCGCCTGCAGCATCGGCCCGCGCAGAAAGTACGCCGGCTTCAGGCCCCGAAGCGCCGGGTAATCTTGAGCAGTTGACTGCTGAAAACGACCAACTGCGTGAAACGGTCGAGCGGTTGCAAACCCAGTTCACGACGGTGGTTACCAGGCTGCAAGAGCAGATCCAGGCGTTGAGCCAGAAAATAACGGGGGCCGGTACTTCCGCAAATCAGGCTCCTAGCGCAGGCCCGAAGGCTGACAGCAATGCCGCGTCGGACTCTGCGCCGGCTGAGCAAGCGCCCCGTGCCAAGGACGCCACCCCATCGGCCCAGGCCGATGAAGCCACGGCGCCGTCGGCCCGCAGTGTTGATGATCTTATGCGCGAGAACGAGCAATTGCGCGCTCGCATCGATCAAATGATGACTGAGTTCACCCAGGTGATTTCCCAACTGCAACAGCAAATAGCGCAATTGAGTGCCCAGGTCAAAGCCCAGTCGAAGTAAGGGCAAACGCGTCGATAAGGGGAGGCTGGGCCTCCCTGTTGGCTGCTTGCCGATTCACTCGAACCGCAGGATCACCCGTCGGTTGTGCTTGCTCTTCTTCTCGATTTTTTCGCAGAACACCCGACCGATTTCCTCGGTGTTGACCACATGGGTGCCGCCACACGGCTGGATATCGATGTCGGCAATTTCTATCACCCGTACCGCGCCCTGGATCACCGGAGGCGCGACGGCCTGGGTGCGGGTGATTTGCAGCAGGGTGGAATATTCGGAGGCCGGCATCGACAGCGACTTGACCCCATGGGCCTGCTCGATCAAGGCATTGAGGTCGCGGGTGATGCTTTCCTTGTCGAGGGTCATTTCCGGCAGGTCGAAGTCCAGGCGGCCCTTGTCGGCGCTGATGCTGCAACCGGTTACCGGTGCGTCGATGATCGAGCACAACAGATGCAGGCAGGTGTGCATTTTCATGTGTTGGTAGCGACGCTCCCAGTTCAGGCCGGCATCTACCTGTACCCCCGCACGCAATGACTCGGGGCAGTGTTCCACTTGGTGCCAGATGATCGAGCGCAGGACCGGGTCGCGTACGGTGCCGGTCACATTGACCCGGCTGCCGTCCGGCAGGGTGAAGTAACCGGTATCGCCGGGTTGCCCACCGCCGGTGGGGTAGAACAGCGTGTGTTCGAGGGCCACGCCCTGTTCGCTGACGGCGATTACCCGGGCGCTGAAGGCGTTCTGGTAAGGCGCGCTGTCGAACAGCGCCAAGGTTTCCATGGTGTGTACGGACATGTTCATCCTCCAACGATCAGTGGGCTGGTTTGCAGCAGGCGCCGCACCATTGCGCTCAGCCCGGGTGGGGAGAGCAGGGTGACCTCGAACCTCGGTCCGCACACCTTCAGGTTCAGCGGCAGGCGCGGGGGGTAGGTGGGGGCCTGCAGCGTGCGCAGGCGAAACTGCAGGTGATGACGCTCCTTGACCGTGGGTTCCAGCACCAGGCCTGACAGTGGGTGGAAGTCGGCATCCAGCACCGTGACCCGGTAGCTGATGTTGACTTCGCCGACCACGTGCAGGCGCTCGTCGAGGGCAAATGCCCCGAGGTAATTGCTGGCGTCAGCTTCGTCGTTTTTCTGCAACTGGATCTGGTTGACCACCTTGACCTTGGTGCCCGCGGGCACGTCCTGGGTGATGACACAGGAGGGGCTGATAAACACGTTGTCGCCAATCAGCACATACCCGAGCACCCTCGCGCCCGCGCCGACTTCCACGTTGTTGCCCAGGCGTGGGTGACGCTTGCCGTCCGGGTTGTTGGCGATGCCCCGGGCGCCCAGGGTCACGCCACACAGGATGTAGCAGTCATTGCCGATCTCGCAGGTCTCGCCGACCACCGTGCCAAAGCCATGATCCAGGACGAAGCGCCGGCCAATGCGGGCGGCGGGGTGGATTTCGGCGCCGGACAGGATCTTGCCCTGGTTGCTCAACGTCAGCGCGATCGCACAGAACTGGCCGTGGGCCTGGTCGGGTAGATTCCATACCCGATGCGCCAGCCGGTAATACAGCACGGCCTTGAATGAGGCGTAGGACTCCAGGATCAGTTCGCCGCGGCCCCTGGACGCCGGATCGCGCCAGGCATAGGCGATCAAGTCCTCGGCCACCTCCTGCGCGGCGGGCTGGATCAACGCCGCCAGGTGTGGCTGCAACTGTGCCATCTGCGCCGGCGACAGGGTCTTGATGAGGTGGGTCAGCAGCTCATCGTGCAGCTGTTGCATGTCGATAAAGCCTCCCATGGAAGGCACCCCCGTAATTGTCGTTATTCGAAGCAGGGCAGATAACTGTCGGCGCTGTCGTACACCATGGTCAGGACGACGGTGTCGGTGGGCAGTTCCGGTGCGAGCTTGGCGATGGCCACCATATTGGCGGCCGACGACAGCCCCAGGCTGATGGCATCGGTACGCATGATGCGTTTCATCATTTCCAGGCAATCGAGGCGCGAGACCTTGAGCATGCCGTCCAGCACGTTCAGGTTGAGAATGCTCGGGATCAGGCCGATGGACAGGCCCTGGATATGATGCGGCGCATGGCTATCACTTAGCAGGTCGCACTCCTCGGGCTCCACGCCCATCACGCGGATCTGCGGCCAGGTGGCCTTGAGGATTTCACCGATCCCGGTGATGTGGCCCCCGGTGCCTATCCCGCTGACGAAATAGTCGACCTGGCGCTCGCCAAAGGCACGGATGATTTCCGGGGCGGTGGTGTCGCGGTGGGTCTGGGGGTTGGCGCCGTTGCGCTGTTGGTTGAGCATGACGAAGCTGGGGTTTTCCAGCTGCAACTCCATGCACTTTTCGCCATGGGAGTTATTGCCCAGGCGGCTATCGGACAGCACCACCTTGGCGCCATACAGGCGCAGCAGCTTTTGCTTTTCGGGGCTGTAGTTGTCGGGAATCACCAGCACCACTTTGTAGCCCAGCACGTTGCCGGCCATCACCAGGCCGATGCCCGTGTTGCCGCCGCTGGGTTCGATGATGGTTTGCCCCGAATCGCGAATCAGGATGCCCCGGCGCTCGGCGTCGAGGATCATTCCCAGGGCAATCCGTGCCTTGTGGCTACCGCCCGGGTTCAGGGATTCAAGCTTGGCGAAGACCTCGATGCCGAGGTCTTCGGAGAATTGTTCCAGGCGCACGATAGGCGTTTGGCCAATGGCGTCGAGTATGGAGTTATGCAGCATCGGATAAGTACCCCAAGGCCTGTGGTCAGTACAACGGCATGTCGGGTTCGACGTCGCGTACCCAGTGTTTCATGCCGCCTTGCAGCACCCGGGTGTTGGCAAAGCCTGCGGCCAGCAACGTACTGGCGGCTTGCTCGGCGCGGCTGCCGGCATAGCAGATCAGGTAATGGGTGTTGTCACGGCTGAGGGTATCGAGTTGCTCGTCGAGCTGGGCCAGGGGGATGTGCACCACGCCGGGCAGTTGGCAGACCTCCAGCTCGCTGGCGTCGCGTACATCCAGCAGGATATCGGCGCTGCGGCGCTGCTCCAGCAGTTGCTTGAGCACCTGGGGCTTGATGTAGTGCTCTTCTGCCAGGCCCTGGGGGCCGCGGAGGGTATCGGCACACACGGCGGCGGGTTGGTGTTCTTCACGCAAGTCGGAACAGCACGGGCAGTCGGCGCGGCGCTTGAAACGCAGTTCACTGAATTTCATGGCCAGGGCATCAAAGCGCATCAACCGGCCGGACAAGGATTCGCCGAGGCCGATCAACAGCTTGATCGCCTCGGTGGCCTGGATCATCCCGACCACACCGGGCAATACACCGATCACCCCACCGGCGCTGCAATTGGGCGCCAGTTCCGCGGGTGGCGCGTGGGGGTACAGGCAGCGGTAGCAGGGCCCGCCTTGATAGTTGAACACGCTGATCTGGCCGTCGAAGCGGTAGATCGCGCCGTACACCAACGGCTTGCCCAACTGTACGCAGGCATCATTGACCTGGTAGCGGGTCTCGAAGTTGTCAGTACCATCGATCACCAGGTCGTAGGCGCCGACCAGTTCCAGGGCGTTGTCGGCATTCAGCGCGGTGTCGTAGGTGTTGATTCGGATATGGGCGTTGAGGTCCTGCAGCCGGCGCTTGGCGGATTCGACCTTGGGCAGGCCCAGGGTGCTGTTGCCGTGCACGACCTGGCGTTGCAGGTTGCTGCTTTCCACCACATCGAAGTCCACCAGCCCCAGGGTGCCGATGCCGGCTGCGGCCAGGTACAGGCTGATGGGCGAGCCCAGGCCACCGGTACCGATGATCAGCACCTTGGCTTTCTTCAGGTTCAGTTGCCCTTCGCGGCCGACGCCGGGCAGGGTGATATGGCGCACATAGCGCTGCACTTCCTCGTTGCTCAGGGACTCGATGTCCATGCCGCCGGAGGTGGCGAGCAGCACTTCGATTTTTGCTTTTTCGGGCAGCGGCTCGTCGGGATCGATCAGTTCTTTCCCGGTCGTGAACAGGAAGTGTTCCTTTAGCCGGCCGTTGTTCTCGTGGAACAGGTGCGCCCGCAGATGCGGGTAGCGGGCACAGAGGCCTTCAATGACTTCGCGCAATGTCGATCCGGCACCCTCGAGGGTCGATTCTGGCAACTTGGCCACACGGGCCAGGATGTCGGGGAAAGAGACAGCGTTCATGTACAACTCCGTTTGCAGGTCGTTGAAGGGGTTGAGGGCGAAGTGCGTGCCATCCCAGGCAAACAGCTTCGACCCAAGGGCCTTGCCCTGGCGAACATCCACCACCAGGTAGCTGACGGGGTAGATCGGTTCCCCCATGTAGAGGGCCTTGCCCTGATCCTCGTCGCTGAAATAGGCACCGACATCCGGGTGGGAGTGGTAGATCACCACCACCGGGTTATCCGTGCGAAAGGCCTTGTTCATCAGCAGCGTGTCGGTCACCGAGAAGGTGTAGCCGTTGGCCGCGCTGCGGGGGTAGGCCTCGGGGTTCTTGCGGTGTAACTCGTTCTGGATATTGCTGCCCAGGTACACACTGCCGTCGGCGAAGACAAAGCCGCAGCACTCTTCGGGGTAGGTGCTGCTGGCGTGGGCGTAGATCTGTGCCAGGGCGGTTTGGCGGAGGACGTCCATGTTTCTCTCGCGTGGTGGGGAAAGGGTCAATTGGGTTTTGCCAGCAGCTTTTCGATCGGCAACTTGGTGATGGCAAAGCCGACCAGCAGGATCGCCGAATACAGCATCAGGTCCCGGGACAGTTCCAGGCCTTCGTACCAGGCGCCGATGATCACGGCGAACACCGGGAAAATAATGAAGACGAATGACAGGATGATCGGGCTCAGGCGCTTGAGCAGCATGAAGTACACGATAAACCCACCGACCGAGGCCACCAGGCCCAGGTAGAACAGGGCGCTCCAGGAACGCAGGGTAATGGCCTCGAAGGTCGGGGATTCAAACCACAGCCCGGCGACGAACAGCATCAGCCCGGCAATCCCGATGGGCAGCGTGTTGTAGGTGATCACGCTGATGGCGCTGCCTTTTTGCTTGGTAATGACATAGCACAAGGCATGCATGATCGCGGCGCTCAGAATGGCCAGGACGCCGAAGAACTCGGCATGGTCAAGGTGCAGCCCCTGGCTCTTGATGATCATGTACAGGCTGGCGAAACCGATGCCGATCCCCACGACCTGGGAAAAGTAGATGCGCTCGCGCAGGAACAGCGCGGAGAAGATCAGGATGAACACCGGCATGCAACTGAACAGCAGGGCGGTGAGGCCGGACGAGACGTGCATCTCGCCATAGTTGAGCAGGTAGTAGGGCACGCTGAAATAGCAAAGGGTCACGAACACAAAGAACCAGCGGCTTTCCCGTGGAAACAGGATCGGCTCGCGACGCAGGAAGGCAAAACACAGGAACAGCGGGAAGGCGATCAAAAAGCGCAGGCCCGCCGACGTCAGGGGCGGCACGCTTTCCACGGCGATCTTGATCCCCAGCCAGGTGGTGCCCCAGCTCAGGCAGACAATCAGGAACATCACACTGGTGATCAGGCCAGCCAGCCATTGTTTGGGGGATTTGGTTTTTTCGGAATTTTCGAGAACGGCGGACATTGGCATCGTTTATTGCTTCCCTGAGCCGGAATTGAACTCTATATTGGACTTGTAATTAGAGGTTTCACCCGGTGATTGAACCCGTAAAAGCACACTATTAGGGCGAATGATGGCTGTCAAAACAAATATTGACATGGTGTCAATTATGCGGGAGGGACTGTCCAGTGGGCAGGGCGTGAAGTACAAACGCCTGTCTGATGTGATGGAGCGGGGCATCCTCGAGGGCTTGATCGAACCAGGGCGCAAACTGCCGCCTCATCGGGTGCTTTCCGACAACCTGGGGGTGACCATCGGCACGATCAGCCGCGCCTACGGCGAACTGGAACGCCTGGGCCTGGTGGTGGCGCGGGTGGGCGACGGCACATTCGTGCGCAAGCGTGGGATGGAGCGCCAGCGCGACGAAGGCTTTCGCAACGTCAGCGAGGAACCGCGCCAGTACTTCGATATGAGCCGCAATATGCACATCCCGGGGCAGGAGACCACGTTCCTGGCCCAGAGCTTTGAAACCCTGGCCACCAATGCCAAGTTCCTGCAGGACATCAGTGCCTACACCCCGGACGCCGGCTTGCCCCGCTACCGCGCGGCGGGCGCGCAATGGTTGGTGCAGCGTGATTTTCATCCGATTCCCGAGCAGGTCATCTGTGTCAACGGCGGCCAGCATGGTTTGTTGTGCGCGTTGATGGCGTTGGTGCGCGCGGGCGATACGGTCGTCACCGAGCAGTTGACCTATCCCGGTCTGATCACTGCCGCACGGATGCTTGGCATCCGCCTGATCGGCCTGGAAATGGACGAGGAGGGTGTGCTGCCGACGGCCCTGGAGGAGGTGTGTCGTAATCACCGGGTTTCTGCCCTGTACTGCACGCCGACTATCCAGAATCCGACGACGGCGGTCTTGTCGGTTGCCCGTCGCGAGGCGCTGGTCAGGGTCTGCCGTGAGCACAACCTGCTGATCCTGGAGGACGAGGCCCATGGTGTGTTGGTGGAGGATCGCCCGCCGCCCCTGAGTCATTTTGCCCCGGAGCGCACGATTCTGATCAGCAGCCTGAGCAAGGCGGTATCGGCGGGCTTGCGCGTGGGGTATGTGCATGCGCCGCCGGCGTTGGTCAGCCGTATTTCCGCAGCGCTGCGCTCAACCTGTTGGATGGCCACCCCTGTGACCCTGGAACTGGCCACGCAGTGGATTGAAAACGGCACGGCAGCGCATCTGTTGCGTCAGCAGATCCACGAAATCAGCCGGCGCAAGGCGTTGGTCGAGGACCTGCTGAGCGGCCTGGAATACCGGACGCACCCCAATAGCCCGCACTTCTGGATTGAAGTCCCGGAGCCATGGCGTGCGTCGGAAATCGAGGCTGAGCTCAAGCAGAACAATTACCTGATCGCGACGGCCGAGGCCTTCGCCGTGGGGCAGACGGCCGTGCCGCAGTTTATTCGGGCGAGTATCTGCAATACGTCTGGGGATGATCAGCTGCTAAGGGCAGGGTTTGATGCGCTGGCCACGGCGCTGGGGCAGGGTGGGGACCGGTTTCATCTGTGAGGCTGGGTTATCGTTGATCGCAGGCAAGTCGCACCGCAGCTCCCGCATTTGACGTGTGAACCCGATCAAATGTGGGAGCTGGCTCAAGCAATGCAAATTACTTGAAGCGCCGCTCGACGCCCTTTTCCACAAGGATCTTCGCCGAAATCTCTTCCACCGAAAAATGCGTGGAATTGATGTGCGCAATGTTCTCCCGACGGAATAGATTTTCCACTTCCCGCACCTCGAACTCGCACTGGGCATAGCTCGAATAGCGGCTGTTGGGCTTGCGTTCATTACGGATCGCTGTCAGGCGGTCCGGGTCGATGGTCAGGCCGAACAGCTTGTGCTGATGGGTGCGCAGCACCGCCGGCAGTTGCAGGCGCTCCATGTCGTCCTCGGTCAGCGGGTAGTTGGCCGCGCGGATACCGAATTGCATGGCCATATACAGGCAGGTCGGGGTCTTGCCGCAGCGCGATACGCCGACCAGGATCAGGTCGGCCTTGTCGTAGTAATGGGTGCGGGCGCCATCGTCGTTGTCCAGGGCGAAGTTCACCGCCTCGATCCGCTCCATATAGTTGGAGTTGTGGCCAATGGAATGGGACTTGCCCACGGAGTACGAGGAGTGTTCGCTCAACTCCTGTTCCAGGGGCGCGAGGAAGGTCGAGAAGATGTCGATCATGAAACCATTGGAGGTCGCGAGGATCTCACGGATGTCCTGATTGACGATGGTGTCGAAAATGATCGGGCGCACACCGTCTTTTTCGGCGGCCAGATTGATTTGTTGTACCATGGCCCGCGCTTTATCCACGTTATCGATATAAGGCCGGGTAAATTTGGCAAAGGTAATGCTTTCGAACTGCGCCAGCAGGCTCTGACCCAGGGTTTCGGCGGTAATGCCGGTGCCATCGGAGATAAAGAAAGCAGATCGTTTCATTTGAGCCTTGGGCCTTAAGCTGATGACGAATCTTGGATATGATAGGCGCGATTTTGCCGTCCCACAGTGGGCCGCATTCTCACTTATTTTCCAGGTCCAGGCCACAAACGCCGGTAAATGCTCCTACTGAGCCGCCGGCGCCCTGAGCTTTTCCAACACAGTTAGTGGAGAGATCACCTTGGTAGAGTACGTAGTTTCCCTCGATAAGCTCGGCGTCCATGATGTAGAGCATGTGGGGGGCAAGAACGCATCCCTCGGCGAGATGATCAGTAATCTTGCGGGCGCTGGTGTCTCGGTGCCCGGTGGTTTCGCCACCACGGCCCAGGCATACCGCGATTTCCTCGAACTGAGCGGCCTCAACGACCAGATCCACGCTGCCCTGGACGCGCTGGACGTCGATGACGTCAATGCCCTGGCCAAGACCGGCGCACAGATCCGCCAGTGGATCATGGAAGCCGAGTTCCCCGAGAAGCTCAACGCCGAAATCCGCACAGCCTTCGCCACCTTGTCGGCCGGCAACCCGGACATGGCCGTCGCCGTGCGCTCCTCGGCCACCGCCGAAGACTTGCCCGACGCCTCGTTCGCCGGCCAACAGGAAACCTTCCTGAATATCCGTGGCGTGGAAAACGTTATCCGGGCAGCCAAGGAAGTATTTGCCTCGCTGTTCAACGACCGCGCCATTTCCTACCGTGTACACCAGGGTTTCGACCACAAGTTGGTAGCGTTGTCTGCCGGCGTACAGCGCATGGTGCGTTCGGAAACCGGTACTGCCGGCGTGATGTTCACCCTGGATACCGAATCGGGCTTCCGTGACGTGGTGTTCATCACCGGCGCCTACGGCCTGGGCGAAACCGTCGTACAAGGCGCGGTCAACCCGGACGAGTTCTACGTGCACAAGCACACCCTTGAGGCCGGTCGCCCGGCGATCCTGCGCCGCAACCTGGGCAGCAAGGCCATCAAGATGATCTACGGCGACGAGGCCAAGGCCGGTCGCTCGGTGAAAACCGTTGATGTCGACAAGGCCGAGCGTGCGCGCTTTTGCCTCAGCGATGCCGAAGTCAGCGAATTGGCCAAGCAGGCGATGATCATCGAGAAGCACTACAAGTGCCCGATGGACATCGAATGGGCCAAGGACGGCGACGACGGCAAGCTGTACATCGTCCAGGCCCGTCCGGAAACCGTGAAGAGCCGCACCTCGGCCAATGTCATGGAACGCTACCTGTTGAAAGAAACCGGCACCGTGCTGGTAGAGGGCCGTGCCATCGGCCAGCGCATCGGCGCGGGCAAGGTGCGGATCATCAAGGACGTGTCCGAGATGGACAAGGTCCAGCCAGGTGACGTGCTGGTCTCCGACATGACCGACCCGGACTGGGAACCCGTGATGAAGCGCGCCAGCGCCATCGTCACCAACCGTGGCGGGCGTACCTGCCACGCGGCGATCATCGCCCGTGAGCTGGGGATCCCGGCAGTGGTGGGTTGTGGCAACGCCACCCAACTGCTCAAGGATGGCCAGGGCGTCACCGTGTCCTGCGCCGAAGGCGATACCGGCTTCATCTTTGAAGGTGAGCTGGGCTTCGATATCAAGCAAAATTCCATCGACGCCATGCCGGACCTGCCGTTCAAGATCATGATGAACGTCGGCAACCCCGACCGCGCCTTCGACTTTGCGCAGTTGCCGAACGCCGGTGTGGGCCTGGCCCGCCTGGAGTTCATCATCAACCGCATGATCGGCGTGCACCCCAAGGCCCTGTTGAACTACGACGGCCTGCCGGTGGAAATCAAGGACAGCGTCGACAAGCGCATCGCCGGCTACAACGACCCGGTGGGCTTCTACGTCGAGAAGCTGGTGGAAGGCATCAGCACCCTGGCGGCGGCCTTCTGGCCGAAGAAAGTCATCGTGCGCCTGTCCGACTTCAAGTCCAACGAATACGCGAACCTGATCGGCGGCAAGCTCTACGAGCCGGAAGAAGAAAACCCGATGCTGGGCTTCCGTGGCGCCTCGCGTTACATCAGCGAAGCATTCCGTGACTGCTTTGAGCTTGAGTGCCGCGCCCTCAAGCGTGTGCGCAACGAGATGGGCCTGACCAACGTCGAGATCATGGTGCCCTTCGTGCGTACCCTGGGCGAAGCGAGCCAGGTCGTTGACCTGCTGGCCGAGAACGGTCTGACCCGCGGCGAAAACGGCCTGCGCGTGATCATGATGTGCGAGCTGCCGTCCAACGCCATCCTCGCCGAAGAGTTCCTGGAGTTCTTCGATGGATTCTCCATCGGTTCCAACGACCTGACCCAGTTGACCCTGGGCCTGGACCGTGACTCCGGGATCATCGCGCACCTGTTTGACGAGCGTAACCCTGCGGTCAAGAAGCTGCTGGCCAACGCCATCCAGGCCTGTAACAAGGCCGGCAAGTACATCGGCATCTGCGGCCAAGGCCCTTCCGATCACCCGGACCTGGCCAAATGGCTGATGGAACAGGGCATCGAAAGCGTCTCGCTGAACCCCGATTCCGTGCTGGAAACCTGGTTCTTCCTGGCTGAAGGTCAAGCCTCGGCGTAATTGCCATTTGCCGGCCAGCCAGTGCGGCTGGCCGGCATTTCTCATTCTGTACAGGGCGGAACTCCTACCGGACGCCGCCCTTTTTTGTGCAAGAACATTATGCAAAGCAGCAGCAACCTGTTTCCCGTCGCCTTGATCAGCGCTGAGCGTCGTGGCGACCTGAGTGAAGATGTCTATCGCCTCAAGCCTGGCAACAGCCCCGACAGCACCGTAGAGCTGGCGGTGACACGCCTGGGCCTGGCCGATGTCGCGCAAAGCCGTGGCATACCGGTGGTGCTGGTGCATGGCAGCTTTTCCAACCGGCGCTTCTGGTATTCGCCCAAAGGTATCGGCCTGGGGGCGTACCTGGCGCGCCAGGGCTTTGATGTATGGATCCCGGAAATGCGCGGCCACGGGCTTTCCCGGCGCAACCAGGACTACGCCAAGAATCGTGTCGCCGACTATGCTCGTTACGATTTGCCAGCCATTGCCGCCTTTGTGCGTGAGCAAAGTGCGCAGATCCCGCACTGGATCGGCCATTCATTGGGTGGCACGACTCTGGCGGCAGCCTTGGGCGGCCACTATCTGGGCGCGCCGGCGGTGGCGTCGGTGGCGTTGTTTGGCTGCCAGGTCAGCCGCACTTACTGGCCGTTGAAGATTCCGCCGGTGGAGTGGGGTGGACGCTTGATCCTCAAGCGCTTTGCCCAGCTCTCCGGCTCGCGCCTCAAGCGTGGTCCGGAAGACGAGCCTATCGGTCTGGCCCTGGAAAGCATGCGCTGGCACGGCTTGTTCGGGCGTTTCGGCGATGCCGAGCGCGACTGGTGGAAAGGCCTGGCCGAGGTCGATGTGCCGCTACTGGCCGTGAGCGCCGCTGGCGATCATCAGGATCCGGACTGGGCCTGCCGCAAGCTGTTTGAGCAGGTGGGCAGCGAGCATCGCCACTATCTGTGCCTGGGACGCAAGCATGGGTTCAGCGGTGATTTCGGGCATGTCGAGATGCTGGTCAGCAAAGCGGCGCAGGCCGAAGTATGGCCACTGGTGCAGCGCTGGCTGAAAGATCCCCTGACACCTCCGGTGGGTGCACAGGTGCAGGTGCCTGCGACTGTCTGAGAAAAGGCTCTAAAGAGGGCGTTTCGCTTGAAGTGGCTTACGGCTAAGATATGACGCACCGAGCTATTTTGGTCATATTCAGTCGCGCAGTGGCTATTGCGTTACAGTCTGGTGGGTCTGATCATTGTCGCCCTTGCAGCGGCAGGTCTTAAAGAATGCCCGTTGCGATGCGTTTTCTTGATGTGGCTGTGGATGTTCGACACCTTCTTTCACCGACAGGAGTTTCTCGATGAACCATTACGTTACCCCCGACCTGTGTGACGCCTACCCGGACCTGGTGCAGGTGCTGGAGCCGATGTTCGCCAACTTTGGGGGCCGGGACTCCTTCGGTGGGCAGATCGTGACCGTCAAGTGTTTTGAGGACAACTCCCGGGTCAAGGAACAGGCCGAGCTGGACGGCACTGGCAAAGTGCTGGTGGTCGACGGTGGTGGTTCGCTGCGTTGCGCCTTGCTGGGCGACATGATCGCTGATCGAGCCGCAAAGAATGGTTGGGAGGGCTTGGTGATCTACGGTTGTGTGCGTGACGTTGACGTACTGGCGCAGACCGACCTGGGCGTGCAGGCCCTGGCCAGCCACCCTAAAAAGAGTCATCGTCAGGGTGTGGGTGACGTGGGCGGGGCCGTGACCTTTGCCGGCGTGACATTGCGTCCAGGCGAATATGTCTATGCCGATAATAATGGCGTGATTGTTTCGCCAAGCCCTTTGAAAATGCCTGAATAACCGCAGCAGCCGACAGGGGTGAGGATGTTCGAGGAAGAAAACGCGCAGTGGGGGCTGGTGCATGCCCTGGTGCTGGACGGTAAAGGCGGTGCGCGTTCAATTGCCCGGACTGAGCTTGACGAGCTGCAACTGCAGCCTCAGGAAAGCCTGTGGCTGCATTGGGATCGCAGTCATCCCCAGACCCAGACCTGGTTGCGCAAATCCAGTGGCCTGAGCGAGTTTGCCTGTGACCTGCTGCTGGAGGAGAACACCCGCCCGCGTCTGCTGCCGTTGCCGGACGACGAATTGCTGCTGTTTCTGCGCGGGATCAACCTCAACCCAGGAGCCGAGCCGGAAGATATGGTGTCGGTGCGTATCTTTGCTTCGGCTGACCGGGTCATCTCCCTGCGTCTGCGGCCATTGCGCGCCACCGACGAGTTGCTGGTGCAGTTGGCGGATGGTAAAGGCCCCGGGACTGCTTCCGAGCTGATCCTCTACATGGCGCAGTACCTGACCCATAAAGTGCAGGATCTGGTCAGTGACCTGTCTGAAATCGTCGATATCGAAGAAGAAAAACTCGATACCGACGAACGGTATACCCCGGAGCATGGCAGTGTCCTGCAGATCCGTCGGCGTGCCGCCGCGCTCAAGCGTTTTTTGGCGCCGCAGCGCGATATTTTCGCGCAACTGACACGCATAAAACTGCCATGGTTTGCCGATGACGATGCTGACTATTGGAATGAATTGAATAACAGCCTGACCCGTTACCTGGAAGAGCTGGAACTGAGCCGGGAGCGCGTGGGGCTGGTGCTGGAGGCCGAGGATCGGCGTTTGAGCGTGCGCATGAACCGCACCATGTACCGCTTCGGGATCATCACCGGGATCTTTTTGCCGATGAGTTTTCTGACAGGGTTGCTGGGGATCAACGTGGGCGGAATTCCGTTCTCCGAGAGCCCATATGGTTTCGCGCTAGCGTGCCTGTTGATGGTCTCGGTGGCCCTTGGGCAGTGGTGGTTGTTTCGACGTTTACGCTGGGTTTGACCTGAACGTGACCTGAACGGCGGGAGAGGTCATGTGACCCGACGAATTTTGCCCTCGTCTTTTAACTCACTTGCGAGAGGTCCCTATGCACGATCCGTTTGAACAGTCTCTGCGTGACATGCTTAATGCTTCGCCGTCCAACCGTGACGACGACGCTTGCCTGGGCCGCGTACTGAAAACTGCCAACCGCCAGGTAGGTGCGGGCGATCTGTTTGGTCTGCTCGGCCGCTGGGTGCCGGCATTGATGATGGCCCTGAACAATGGTTCGGCCCACGTATCACCTGTTTCTCGTCGTAAACCTATTGCTCGCACTGCTGATAAGGCTGATTGAATATGGAACTTGATCTCTGGACGCAGAGTCTGGTCACTGCAATGACTGCGTTGTGGACCAAGGTGGCGAATTTCATTCCCAACCTGTTTGGTGCGCTGGTGTTGGTGCTGCTGGGTTTTGTCGTGGCCAAGTTGCTCGACACCCTGCTCTCAAAATTGCTCGCCAAGCTGGGCCTCGATCGCCTGATGGCCGGCACCGGATTGACCAAGCTGCTGGGGCGTGCCGGGCTGCAAGTGCCGATCTCGACACTGATCGGCAAGATCGTCTATTGGTTTGTTTTGCTGATTTTTCTGGTTTCTGCGGCGCAATCACTTGGACTTGAGCGAGTTTCAGCTACGCTCGACATGCTGGCGCTGTATTTGCCGAAGGTATTCGGCGGCGCGTTGGTGTTGCTGGTGGGGGTTTTGCTGGCGCAACTGGCCAATGGGCTGGTACGCGGCGCTGCCGAAGGAGTGGGCCTGGACTATGCCAGCGGCCTGGGGCGAATCGCCCAGGGGCTGGTAATCATCATCAGTATTTCGGTGGCGATCAGCCAGTTGGAGGTCAAGACTGACCTGCTCAACCATGTGATCGTGATCGCTTTGATTACCGTTGGTCTGGCCGTTGCACTGGCCATGGGGTTGGGAAGCCGGGGAATTGCCGGTCAGATTCTTGCGGGAATCTATGTGCGTGAGTTGTATCAGGTTGGGCAACACGTGCGTGTTGGCGAGGTCGAAGGGCAGATTGAAGAGATCGGTACGGTGAAAACCACGGTGCTGACCGATGATGGCGAACTAGTGTCGCTGTCCAATCGGGTTCTGCTGGAACAGCAGGTCAATAGCCGCTAACCCGGTAAACCCTGCTAATGTACGCCGCCGCAAACCTGGGTATCCAGGCTGTGGCGGACATTGACCTGACTGTCGGCACGACTTGTTTTGAATAAAGCCCAAACGCTGTCCACGCGCTATGACCCCCGTGAGCTCTCTGATGAGGAGTTGGTCGCGCGCTCGCACACGGAGCTGTTTCACGTAACACGCGCGTACGAAGAATTGATGCGCAGGTATCAACGCACTCTGTTCAACGTTTGTTCAAGATATTTAGGGAACGATCGTGATGCGGATGATGTCTGTCAGGAAGTGATGCTCAAGGTGTTGTATGGCCTGAAGAACTTCGAGGGTAAATCGAAGTTCAAAACCTGGCTCTACAGCATCACGTACAACGAGTGCATCACGCAGTATCGTAAGGAACGGCGAAAGCGTCGCTTGATGGACGCATTGAGCCTGGACCCCCTTGAGGAGGCGTCTGAAGAAAAGACGCCGGCACCCGAGGAGAAGGGCGGGCTTGATCGCTGGTTGGTGCATGTGAATCCAATTGACCGGGAAATTCTGGTGCTACGATTTGTCGCAGAACTGGAATTTCAGGAAATTGCTGACATTATGCATATGGGTTTGAGTGCTACAAAAATGCGTTACAAACGTGCTCTTGATAAATTGCGTGAGAAATTTGCGGACAGTACTGAAACTTAGTTCGGTGCAAATATCTCTTACGTGTAGGCAAGTTCTGTTAGACTTGTCGCCGAGTTGTCCCCCGGTATGTGGGACTGCTTTACAATCACCAGATGGGGATTTAACGGATGAAACTGAAAAACACCTTGGGCTTGGCCATTGGTTCTCTTATTGCCGCTACTTCTTTCGGCGTTCTGGCACAAGGCCAAGGCGCAGTTGAAGGCGAGCTGTTCTACAAGAAGCAGTACAACGATAGCGTCAAGCACATCGAAGACGGCTTCAATCCTGGCGCTCGCATCGGTTACTTCCTGACCGACGACCTGTCCTTGAACCTGTCCTACGACAAGACCAACCACACCCGTTCGACTGACGGTACTGGCAACCAGAAGATCAAAGGTGATACCGGCAGCCTCGTTGCTCAGTACCACTTCGGTCAAGCTGGCGTCGACTCCCTGCGTCCATACGTAGAAGGTGGTTTCGGTCACCAGAGCCGTGGCAACGTACGTGCTGATGGCCACACTGGTCGCGATCAGACTACTTTCGCTACCGTTGGTACCGGCGTTAAGTACTACTTCACCAACAACCTGTACGCTCGTGCCGGTGTTGAAGCTGACTACGGTCTGGACAACGGCAAGTGGGACTACTCCGCACTGGTCGGCCTGGGCGTAAACTTCGGCGGTAACGCTGGCGCAGTTGCTCCAGCTCCTACCCCAGCACCAGCTCCAGAGCCAGTTCCAGAGCCAGAAGCTCCGGTTGCTCAGGTTGTTCGTGTTGAGCTGGACGTGAAGTTCGACTTCGACAAGGCCGTTGTTAAGCCTAACAGCTACGGCGACGTGAAAAACCTGGCCGACTTCATGAAGCAGTACCCAGCTACCAACGTAGAAGTTGCTGGTCACACTGACTCCGTCGGTCCAGACGCCTACAACCAGAAGCTGTCCCAGCGTCGTGCTGACGCTGTTAAGAAAGTCCTGGCCAATGATGGCGTTGAAGCCAACCGCATCACCGCGGTAGGTTACGGCGAATCCCGCCCAGTTGCTGACAACGCAACTGAAGCTGGTCGTGCTGTTAACCGTCGTGTAGAAGCGTCGGTTGAAGCTCAAGCTCAGTAATTACTGAGTGGTAGAAAAAAGCCCGGCTTAGGCCGGGCTTTTTTTCGCCTGCCATTTGCCTCAGGCGCTGGCCTGCAAGGCGACCTCTACCACGTTGCCAGCTACCGCTCCGATCACCAGGATCGCCGGGCTCTTCAAGGCAAACGCCTTGGCATCCTCCTGCATGTGCGCCAGGGCGCTGCGGCACTCACGCTGCTGGGGCAGCGAGGCGTTCTCGATCATCGCCACCGGCATATCAGGGGCCATGCCCCCTTCGAGCAAGTGCCGGGCAATCTCTGAAAGCTTCGCCACACCCATGTACACCACCAGTGTCGTGCCACCCTCGGCCAATGCCCGCCAATTGAGGCGGCTGTCGTCCTGGGTATGGGCGGTGACAAGCGTTACGCCGCGACTGATTCCCCGCAACGTCAGCGGTATATCGCAGTTTGTGGCACCCGCCAGCCCCGCCGTGATGCCATTGACCAACTCCACGCTCACCCCTCGATCCCTCAGCCAACTCGCCTCTTCGCCGCCGCGCCCAAAAATGCACGGATCGCCGCCTTTCAGGCGCACCACACATTTGCCCTGGCGTGCATAACGCAGCATCAAGCGGTGAATGAAATCCTGGGGCGTAGAACGACATCCCCCGCGCTTGCCGACGGTTATCACCCGCGTACCGGGGCAATGCTCAAGTACTGCAGGGTTGACCAAGTCATCAATCAGTACCACATCGGCCTCGTGCAGGGCCCGTACCGCCTTGAGGGTCAACAACTCCGGATCACCTGGGCCTGCGCCCACCAGCCAGACTTTTGCGTTCATAGGTATTGCCCTCACACACTGATAGCGATTGGCTGCGAGGTGCTCGCCAATAGCCGTTTGATTTCGGGCACGCAGGAGCCACATTGCGTACCGCAGCCCAACGCTTGTTTCAGCCCATCCAGATCCAAACCACGGCCGATGCCGGCGCATATCGCGCTTTCACTGACGTTCTTGCAGTTGCAGAGGGTTCTGTTGCTGGTCATTTCACCACCAGGTGGCGCACTCAGCGGTGCCAGCAGCCAACGGCGCAATTGCTCGTCGGCCCGACCTTCCAGCCACAGGCTTTGCAGCCAGTGACGGGCGAGGGTTTCGCCGGCCAGACGGATCGCGGTAATCCGGCCTTTCTCGATTTTTACCCGTTTGCCGATAGAGCGCCGCGGGTCGTCATAGGCCATGACCGGGCCGTCATTAAGGCCCAGCAGTTGGTCGATGGCCTTGAGCAGTTGCAGGTCCGGCGCCTCGCTATGTGCCGCGCGTACCAGCAGGGCAGGCCGTTCGCGCCCGGCCAGGCTCAGGCTGACATAGGCAAAACCCTCGCACAGGGGGCGCAAGGCTTCGAAGTGTTGCTGCACATCGCCCTCGATCAGCGCGAACAAGTGCCAGGGCAATTGCACGGCTTCCAGGCGCACGCCGCTGTGCTTGAGTTCCGGTTGTTTCGACAGTGGATCGAACGCCGGCTGGGTCAGGGCGTTGACGCCGCCCTTGAGGAAGCGATCGCCCCAATGCATCGGCAGGAACGCCTGGCCGGGGCGCACGCTGTCATCACTGCTCACCGCCACGATCACATTGCCACGACGGCTCTTGAGGTTGACCAGGTCGCCTTCCTTGAAACGATGCCGACGCAATTCGTCCGGATGCAGGCTGAGCAACGCTTCGCTGACGTGCCCGAAGAGTTGCGCCGCCGTGCCGGTACGGCTCATGCCGTGCCATTGGTCACGCAGGCGGCCGGTGATCAGGGTCAGGGGAAAGCGCGCATCACGCTGCTCCTTGGCGGCGCGATAAGGGTCGGCGACAAACCGCGCCCGCCCATTGGCGGTTGGGAAGATACCGTCGGTGTACAAGCGTGCCGTGCCGGCCTGGGCCTCTGCGGGAAACGGCCATTGCTGCGGGCCGATCCGGTCGAGCAGCGCGTGGCTGAGGCCTGACAGGTCCAGGTCTTGGCCACGAGTCAGCTGTTTGTATTCATCAAACACCTGCGCCGGGTTTTCGAAGGTGAACAGGCCGGTTTTCTGCGGGCGCAAGCGGCGTTCCAGGCGCTGGGCGAAATCCACGGTGATTGCCCAGTCCGGTCGCGCTTCGCCCGGTGGGGTGATGGCCTGGCGGACGTGGGAAATGCGCCGCTCGGAATTGGTCACCGTGCCGTCCTTCTCGCCCCAACTGGCAGCCGGCAGCAACAGGTCGGCAAAGGTCGCGGTTTCGGTAGTGCGAAAGGCCTCTTGCAATACCACGAACGGGCACGCGGCCAAGGCCAGGCGCACGCTGTTCTGGTCCGGCATTGATTGCGCCGGGTTGGTACAGGCGATCCACAATGCCTTGATCTTGCCGGCCTGCACCTGCTCGAACAGTTCGATGGCGGTCAAGCCGGTGCTGGATGGCAGTTGCTCAACCCCCCAATAAGCGGCGACTTGGGCGCGGTGCTCGGCGTTGCCGGCGTCGCGATGGCCCGGTAGCAGGTTCGACAGGCTGCCGGTTTCCCGGCCACCCATGGCATTCGGTTGGCCGGTCAGGGAAAAGGGCCCGCAACCTGGGCGGCCAAGGGTGCCGGTGGCCAGGTGCAGGTTGATCAGTGCACTGTTTTTCGCGCTGCCGGCAGTGGACTGGTTCAACCCCATGCACCACAAAGACAGGAAACTCGGCGAGGTGCCGACCCACTCAGCACACTGGCGCAGTTGTTCGACGCTGATCCCGCACAATTGCGTGACCATCTGCGGCGTGTAGTCATGCACCAGCCGTTTCAGCTCGACCAAACCCTCGGTATGGGCCTGGATAAAGTCGCGGTCGATCCAGTCTTCCCACAGCAACAGATGCAAAATCCCATGGAACAACGCCACATCAGTCCCCGGCAGGATCGCCAGGTGCATATCCGCCAGGTCGCAGGTGTCGGTGCGTCGGGGATCGATGACCAGCACCTTCATGTCCGGTCGGCGCGCCTTGGCTTCTTCCAGCCGGCGAAACAGTACCGGGTGGGCGTAGGCCATGTTACTGCCGACGATCATCACGCAATCGCTGGCCTCCAGATCCTCATAGCTGCACGGTGGCGCATCGGCACCCAGGCTGCGCTTGTAGCCGACCACCGCCGAGGACATGCACAGCCTGGAATTGCTGTCGATATTGTTGGTGCCCACCAGGGCCCGTGCGAGTTTGTTGAAACTGTAGTAGTCCTCGGTCAACAGTTGCCCGGAGATATAGAACGCCACGCTGTCGGGGCCATGCTCGGTGATGGTATCGGCGAACACATTGGCCGCGTGTTCCAGGGCCGTGTCCCAGTCGGTGCGGCTGCGGGCCAGGCCCTTGCCCAGGCGCAGTTCCGGGTACAGCGCCCGCGCCGACCGGTCGCCGGTCAGGTGCAGGGTGGACCCCTTGCTGCACAGTTTGCCGAAGTTGGCCGGGTGCGCCGGATCGCCGCTGACCCCGAGGATCTGCGTGCCATCATGTTCGATCAGCACGCCGCAGCCGACCCCGCAGTAGCAGCAGGTCGATGCGGTGACCTGGCGGTTCATCAACCGGCGTCCCGCAGGGCCAGCATCACCCGGCCGTTTTCCACCCGGGCGTGGTGATGGTGGGCGCAGCCGATATCCGGGGCCTGGGCTTCGCCGGATGCCAGGTCGATCTGCCAGTTGTGCAGCGGGCAGGCCACGCGTTTGCCATAGATCAGCCCCTGGGACAGTGGGCCGCCCTTGTGCGGGCAGCGGTCGTCGAGGGCGAAAACCTCGTCGTCACTGGTACGAAAAATCGCGATTTCCCCTTTCGGGCCGCTGATGATGCGCGAGCCCAGGGCGTTGATTTCTTCGAGGGCGCAGATATCCAGCCAGTTCATAGCACTACCTCCAGCTGTTTGACGGCGATGGTGTCGAATTCCTTTTTCAGCAATGGCTGCTCCAGGCGCTCTTTCCACGGGTCCTGTTCAAACGACAGGGAAAATTGCAGGCGCTCATTGAGGGCCTGGCGCCGCGCCGGGTCTTCCAGCACGGCCTTCTTGATGTGGTCCATGCCGACCCGTTGCAGGTAATGCACGGTGCGCTCCAGGTAGAAGGCTTCTTCGCGGTACAGCTGTAGGAAAGCGCCGTTGTACTCACGCACTTCCTCGGCGGTCTTGAGCTTGACGAAAAATTCCGCGACCTCGGTCTTGATCCCGCCATTGCCACCGATATACATCTCCCACCCCGAGTCGACGCCGATTATTCCCACGTCCTTGATCCCGGCTTCCGAGCAGTTGCGCGGGCACCCGGAGACCGCCAGCTTGACCTTGTGGGGCGACCACATATTGAACAGGTCATGCTCAAGCTCAATGCCCAGTTGCGTGGAGTTCTGCGTGCCGAAACGGCAGAACTCGCTGCCGACACAGGTCTTCACGGTGCGGATGGATTTGCCGTAGGCATGCCCGGACGGCATATCGAGGTCTTTCCAGACCCCGGGCAGGTCCTGTTTCTTGATGCCCAGCAAGTCGATGCGCTGGCCGCCAGTGACCTTGACCATTGGCACGTTGTACTTGTCGGCCACATCGGCAATCCGCCGCAGCTCGGCAGGATTGGTCACACCGCCCCACATCCGTGGGACTACCGAGTAGGTGCCGTCTTTCTGAATATTGGCGTGGGCCCGTTCGTTGATCAGGCGCGATTGCGGGTCGTCCCTGGCTTCGCCTGGCCAGGTGGAGATCAGGTAGTAGTTCAAGGCCGGGCGGCAGGTGGCGCAGCCGTTGGGCGTGCGCCAGTTGAGGTAGCCCATGGTGTCGGCGATGGTCAGCAGGTGCTGGTCGCGGATGGCCTGGCGGATTTGCCCGTGGTTGAGGTCGCTGCAACCGCAGATGGCTTTTTCGCTTTTGGGCTTGACGTCGGCGGCGCCGCCCACGGTATTGATCAGGATCTGCTCCACCAGCCCGGCGCAGGAGCCGCAGGAGCTGGCGGCCTTGGTGTGTTTTTTTACCTCATCGACGCTGAACAGGCCCTGTTCCTGGATCGCCTTGACGATGGTGCCCTTGCACACCCCGTTACAGCCGCAGACTTCGGCGCTGTCGGCCATGCTCATGGCTTTGTCCTGGCCTTGGTGGCCTACATCGCCCAAGGCGTTTTCGCCGAACATCAGGTGGTCGCGGATCTCGCCAATGCCATGGTTCTCACGGATCTGCCGGAAATACCAACCGCCGTCGGCGGTATCGCCGTACAGGCAGGCGCCGACCAGTATGTCGTCCTTGATCACCAGCTTCTTATAGACGCCGCCAATGGGGTCGGAAAGGGTGATGGTCTCGGTGCCTTCGCCGCCCATGAAGTCGCCAGCAGAAAACAGGTCGATGCCGGTGACTTTGAGCTTGGTCGAGGTCACCGAGCCTTTGTAGGTGGCGAAGCCCAACTGCGCCAGATGGTTGGCACACACCTTGGCCTGTTCGAACAGCGGTGCCACCAGGCCGTAGGCAATCCCACGATGGCTGGCGCACTCGCCGATGGCATAGATGCGCGGGTCGTAGGTTTGCAGCGTGTCGTTGACCAGGATCCCACGGTTGCACGGGATGCCAGACCGTTCCGCCAGTTCGGTGTTGGGGCGGATACCGGCGGCCATCACCACCAGGTCGGCCGGAATCACTTCGCCATTTTTGAACTGCACCGAGCCCACGCGGCCATTGCCGGCGTCATGCAGGGCCTGGGTCTGTTCGCACAGGCGAAACACCAGGCCCCGGCTTTCCAGTTCGGTTTGCAGCAACTGGCCGCTGGTCTTGTCCAGCTGGCGTTCCAGCAGCCATTCGCCGATATGCACCACGGTCACGTGCATGCCGCGCAGCATCAGGCCATTGGCCGCTTCCAGGCCCAGCAGGCCACCACCGATGACCACCGCGTGCTTGTGGGTTTTGGCGGTGTCGATCATGGCCTGGGTATCGGCGATGTCGCGGTAGCCAATCACGCCCTGCAAGGTGTTGCCGGGGATCGGCAGGATAAACGGGGTCGAACCGGTGGCGATCAGCAGGCGATCGTACTCGGCCTCGGTGCCGTCTTCGGCGATGACTTTGCGCTTGACCCGGTCAATCTGCACCACCTTGCGGTTGAGCAGCAGCTTGATGTTGTTTTGCAGGTACCAGTCCAGGTCGTTGAGCACGATCTCTTCGAACGTCTGCTCGCCGGCCAGCACCGGCGAGAGCAGGATGCGGTTGTAGTTGGTGTGGGGCTCGGCACCAAACACCGTGATGTCGTACAGCTCGGTGCTCAGTTTCAGCAGTTCTTCAAGGGTGCGAACCCCGGCCATGCCGTTGCCGATCATCACCAGTTTGAGTTTCTTCATGTCGTTCTCCGCAGTGGCTCGACAAATCACGCGCAAACAAAAAAGGCGTCCCGCTAGTTGCCTAGCGAGGACGCCTTTGTCCTGGTCCCGTTCTCTCGGGAGAGCCCCACCTTCGTCGTTGAAGGGTGGGCTGTATGTGGGGGTGTTGCAGGAGCTAATGCAGCGGTTGTGCCAAGTCGTGAAAAGCCGGATTTACTGAGGTTCTGGCGGCTGCCACAAGGCTGTTTCGCACCATTTAAAGGCGCGATGCCCACAACTGGCGCGTCGACCTCCTGTAGGAGCCGGCTTGCCGGCGAAGGACGTTAACGATAACGCGAGGTACCTGGATGAATACGGTGATTGTGGGTTTTGCGCCGGCAAGCTGGCTCCTACAGGGATAACAGATACAGCAACAGCAGATTGATCAGCAGCGACACCAACGCCAGGGTTTGCCAGACCTTCAGCGGTTCGCGTTCCAGCAGCGGCCGCGGGCGCAGGCTCAGTTCGCGGCGGTCGGCCTGTTCCAGTACCAGCAGCCATTGCTCGGCGGTTTCGTAACGCTGATCTGCTTGCGCGGCAACCGAGCGTTCCAGGCTTTGCTGCAACCAATCGGGCAGGTCCGGCCGGTAGCGGCTGGCGTTGACCGGCGTGTTGAACCGGGGCCGCTGGAAAGCTTCGATCTCACCGTAGGGATAATGCCCGGTGAGCAGGTAATACAGGCTCACACCGGCGCTGTACAAATCCTGCTGCGGGGTCGGACGTTCGCCGCTGAAGGCTTCGGGCGCGATAAAGCTGGGCGTGCCCGGCAACAGGTGAGCGCGGTCTTCGGACAACCCAGGGCAATAGGCCAGGCCAAAATCCAGCACCCGCAGTTCGCCGTCGTCGCCCAGCAGCAGGTTTTCCGGCTTGATGTCGCGGTGCAGGATTTGCCGGCGATGCAGCATGCCCACTGCCCGCAGCAAGCGTTCGGCAATGGATTGCCACTGCGCCAGTGGCAACGGGCCTTGCCGCTGGAACAGCTGCGCCAGGGTTTGCCCGCTGTATTCACGCATCACGTAGTACAAATGCTGACGCCCGCCGCCCGGATGGACTTCAGGAAATGCCCGCCCGGCCACCCTGCGCAGAAACCATTCCTCCGCGAGCAGGGCCTGGGCGGCATCGTGGTCATCATCGTGGTCAGGGGGCAGGGTCTTGAGCAGCCAGGGTTGCTGCTGGGCATCGCGCACCCGGTACAGCAACGACTGGCGACTGTGTGCCCGCAGGCATTCCACCTGCCAGCCTTCGAAGGATTGCCCGGCCTTCAACAGTGGCGGCAATGGCCACTGTTGCAACTGCACCAGCGCATCACCCAGGGTCGCGGCGCCGAGCCGGTCGATGCGCACCAGCAGGGCACTGGCGTTGTCCTGGCTACCTGCCAGGTGCGCGGCGTTGACCAGCGTATTGACCGCCACGTCCAGGTCGGCCTGTTCGCGCAGGATCGCGCGGATGCTGTGGTCGGCGAGGGTCGCCCACACACCATCGCTGAGCAGCAGGAAACATTCGCCCTGGCGCAGTTCACCGTCGAGAAAATCCACCACCAGATGCTGGTCCAGGCCCAGGGCGCGCTTGAGCACATGCTGCATGCCGGGTTGCTCCCAGACATGCTCTTGAGTGATGCGCTGCAACTCACCGTCAAACCAGCGATACACCCGGCAATCACCAACATGGGCCAGGGTAAAGCGCTGGCCGCGAAACACCAGGGCGCTAAGGGTGGTCAGCAACGGTTGGCCGCCGCCATTGGCCTGCAGCCAGCGATTCTGTGCCAGCAACAGCCGCTCCAGGGCCTGGGCCACGCCCCAGGTCTGTGGCGTGGCGTAGTAATCCAGGGCCAGGGCCTGCACGGTCGAGCGCGCGGCCAGGCCGCCGTCGGCGCATTGGCTGACGCCATCGGCGATAGCACACAGATAGCCTTTGCTGGCGGCCAGTTCCGGAGCCGGCGTGACCAGGCGCAGGGCGTCCTGGTTTTCCGCGCGCGGCCCGATGGCGCTGGCCTGGGCCACGCTCAGTTGCAGGCTCATCAGACCCGCGCGGCGGTGACGGCAGCCGAACCCCAGGTGGTCCTCCAGCGGCGCTTCACGCCATACAGGCCGAACCACGCCAGCACGCCCAGGCTGGCGAATAGCCACAGTGCCAACTGGTAGCTGCCGGTGCTTTGCTTGATCGCGCCCATGCCCGCTGCCAGGGCGAAACCGCCGATACCGCCGGCCATGCCGATCAGCCCGGTCATCACGCCAATCTCGCGGCGAAAGCGCTGGGGCACCAGTTGGAATACCGCACCGTTACCGGCGCCCAGGCCGAGCATGGTGCACACGAAAAGTGCCAGTGCCGCGTAGGAACTCGGTAGGTTGAAGCCCACTGCGGCGATGCACACGGCCGCCACGCCGTACATGCCCAGCAGGGTGCGGATCCCGCCGAAACGGTCAGCCAGGGCGCCGCCCAGGGGCCGCATCAGGCTGCCGCCGAACACGCAGGCGGCGGTGTAGTAACCAGCGGTGACCGGGCTCAGGCCGTATTGGTCGTTGAAGTAGCCGGGCAGGGCGCTGGCCAGGCCGATGAAACCACCGAAGGTCACGCTGTAGAAGAACATGAACCACCAACTGTCGCGGTCGCCCAGGGCCTTGAAATAGTCGGCCATGGATTTGGCTTTGGGTCGCTCAGGCGCATTGCGTGCCAGCCAGGCGAACACGATCAAAGTCAGGATCAGCGGGATCAGGGCAAAGCCGAACACGTTGGTCCAGCCAAATGCGGCGGCGATCAGCGGTGCCAGTAGCGCGGCGAAAACCGTGCCGGAGTTGCCGGCACCGGCGATGCCCATGGCCTTGCCCTGGTGTTCGGCGGGGTACCACTGGGAGGCCAGCGGCAGGGCGACGGCAAACGAGGCCCCGGCCATGCCGAGGAACAGCCCTAGCAGCAACGCCTGTTCATAACTGTGGATCCCCAGTTTCCAGGCACAGAACAGCGCCACAATCACGATCACCTGGCCGATCAGGCCGGCAGTCTTGGGCGACAGCTTGTCCGCGAGCATACCCATCAAGAAGCGCAGGATCGCCCCTGCCAGGATCGGCGTGGCGACCATCAGCCCGCGTTGCTGGGTGGTCAGTTGCAGGTCGGCGGCGATCTGCACCGCCAGCGGGCCCAATAGGTACCAGACCATGAAACTCAGGTCGAAATACAGGAACGCGGCAAACAAGGTCGGGGTGTGCCCGGATTTCCAGAAGCTTGATTTCATCACGCACCTCAGATTGGGGATCTTGTAGAAGGCCTGGTGATGGAACGGCCAGCGAAGGCCGCCCCATCCAAACGAAAAAACGCCGCCACCGGGTTCGCCTGGGCAAACCGGATGTGCGACGTCTTTGTCGTGGAGGGGCAACCGCCGTTGGCTACCTGTGGTGTTTAGTTAGCAAGTCTTGCGCCAACCGTGACATTGCCCTCGCGGGCAGGCCCGTTCCCACCTTGGGCGATTGCGGTTGTGTGGCTCAGCCTAGCAATTCACTCATGGCAATAATCTGCTCCGCCACCTGGATCAACTTCTGCTGGCGGCTCATGGCCTGGCGGCGCATCAGGGTGTAGGCCTGTTCCTCATTGCAGTCCTTCATTTTCATCAGCAAGCCCTTGGCCAGCTCGATGCGCTTGCGTTCCGCCAGTTGCTGGTCGCGGGCCAGTAGTTGTGCGCGCAAGGCCTGGTCGCTCTCGAAGCGCGCCATGGCGACATCGAGGATCGGTTGCAGGCGCTGGGCCTGGATGCCTTCGACGATGTAGGCGCTGACCCCGGACTTGATCGCCTGGCGCATTACCCCGGGATCATGTTCGTCGGTAAACATCACGATGGGCCGCGGCTGGTCGCGGCTGACCAGCACCACTTGCTCCATCACATCGCGCCCGGGTGATTCGGTATCGATCAGAATTACGTCCGGGCGCACCGTTTCGACGCGCGCCGGCAGGTCGATGGTCAGGCCGGACTCGTCGATTACCTCAAAACCGGCTTCGGTCAGCGCGCTCTTGAGGCGCCCGACTTTGCGTGGGGTGTCATTGATCAGCAGGATTCGCAACATGGGTGGCCTCCCATCAGCGCAATGCCTGGCGGACGACATCGTCGGCCAGGGCATGCAGGCGGAAACTGCGGGCATAACCGGCCGGGTCCGAGCCGTCCCAGACCTTGCCGTCGATCAATTGGCTGCTGCGCATCTGCGTGTCCATGGCCGCCACGCCCACGGCGCTTGCGGCCTGGCGATAGAGATCCAGTTGTTGCACCTGGCGGGCCACGGCGAGGTAATCGGGGTCTTCCCGCAAAAGGCCCCAGCGGCGGAACTGGGTCATGAACCACATGCCATCGGACAGGTACGGCAGGTTGACCTCGCCCTCGCCATGGAAGCGCAGCGCGTGCGCGTCCTGCCAGTGGTTGCCCAGGCCGTCGGCATAGGCGCCCAGCAGCCGTGGCTCGATGCAGTCGAGCGGGGCGTCCAGGTACTCCCGGGCGCTCAGCAGTTGCGCGGTGGAACGTCGGTTTTCGATGCTGTCGTCGATAAAGCGGCTGGCTTCCAGGACCGCCATCACCAGCACCCGGGCGGTGTTGGGGTACTGCTCGACAAACGCCTGGGTGCAGCCCAGGACTTTCTCCGGGTGGTCCGGCCAGATCGCCTGGCTGGTGGCGAGGGTAAAACCCTGGTGCTGTTGCGCCGCGCTGGCGCACCAGGGTTCGCCGACACACAGGCCGTCGATCCGCCCGGCTTGCAGGTGCGCGACCATCTGCGGCGGCGGCACTACCACACTGTCCACATCCCGCAATGGATGAATGCCCTGGCTAGCCAGCCAGTAATACAACCACATGGCGTGGGTGCCGGTAGGAAACGTCTGGGCGAAGGTCAGTTTTGTCCGGCTTTGGTGCACCTTGCGCGCCAGTGCCTCAGGACTGGTCACGCCCTGGTGCTGCAGGCCCTGGGACAGGTTGATGCCCTGGCCGTTCTGGTTCAGGCCCATAAGCACCGCCATGTCGGTCGGCGCAACGCCGCCGATGCCCAGGTGCACCGCATAGATCAGGCCGTACAGGCTGTGGGCGGCGTCGAGTTCGCCGCTGACCAGCTTGTCCCGCAGGCCGGCCCAGGATGACTGGCGCCTGAGGTTTAGCGTCAGGCCGTAGGGCTGGGCAAACCCCTGGGTCGCCGCGACCACCAGCGAGGCACAATCGCTCAAGGCCATGAAGCCCAGGTCGAGGCTGCTCTTTTCCGGGGCATCGCTGCCGTTGACCCAGGCCAGAGGGTTGTTGGCCTGGCTGTTGCCGAGCTGATCACTCATCTACACCTACCTTCTGTATGAAAAAAGGCGTCGTCATGCCAGGCGGCATGCAAGCCGCGGCAGGCAACGACGCCTTTGTCTGTGAGCCCGTTCCGGCGTTGGCGCGGGCTGCGCTGGGTAGGGCAAAGCAAGGCACATGCCACGGCGCCCGGGCGAGTGGTGGTTGATCAGGTTTTCATCAAGATTGCACCCGGGTGGGCTTTCACTATGGCGCTCTTTCACGCAACACCGTCCAGGAAACCCGGCGTGCTCCTTGATCGATCTACTGCAACGACCTGTCGTGGCTTTTTACGGCGCTGGCTGCTGGGCGGGCTGTTGATGCTCAATGCCTTGCCGGCCATGGGCGAGTCCTATCTGATGTGGGACGAAAGCCTACAAGGCTTCTTCAGACGGCTTGCGGTGCCCCTGGGCCAGCCCATCGTGGTCAGCAAACTGGCGGCGGGCAAGCGCATTACCGGGCATTTTGATTTTGCCCATGCACAAGCGGTCCTGGAGAGCGTGGCGTTGCAGCACGATCTGATCTGGTACAGCGACGGCCAGGTGCTGCATCTCTACGACGCCAGCGAGGCCAAGAGTTCCGGGGTGACCCTGCGCTACATGACCGTCGACCGATTGCGCCAGGTCATGCGCCGCGCGGGGCTCGAAGAGGCGCGTTACCCCCTGCGCAAGGCCGGCGCCCGATTGTTTTATGTGTCGGGGCCCGCCAATTACGTCGACCACGTCCTGCGCCTGGCCCAGTTGATGGATCGCCCGCGCCCGGCGCGACGCGAGGCCCCGCCTGAAGTGGGCGTAGTCCAGGTGCAGAATGCCGACGTCTCGGACCGTCGGTATGACATGGGCTCGCAGACCATCACCGTGCCGGGTGTCGCCACGCTGCTCGAGAAACAGCTCGCCACGCTGGGGCGCAAGGCCGGCACCGGCGCGGTGGTAATCGCCTACCCAGAGACCAACAGCCTGCTGGTCAAAGGCAGTGAGCAGCAGTTGAGGCTGATCAAAAAACTGGTGGCTGAGCTGGACACACCCGCGCATTCCGTCACTTCGACGCCCTTGAGTGCCGAGCAATACGAGCGTGTGCGGCGTGCATTTGCGCGGATCGCTGAGCCGTAGCGGGGTTTGTACAGACTTCGAAAGTTCCTACGCAACACTCCCGGAAAACTTCGAAGCAGCGGGCTTTTTCCTAACGTGAAACTGGCTGCGGGTTTCTATAGTCGCCCTATCTCCCAGACGGTGCGCTATGGAAAATCAGGGCGCCGTGAATGTCCGCAGACAGGTACAGAGGTTTGAATGGTTGTTGCAGTTGAGGGCTTGATGGCGGCGTCCCTCGCCTTTGGTCATTGGAGGTTGCAGGCGGATGGCAGGTTGACCACTGAAGGTCGCGACATTCAGTTACCACCCAAGGAATGTCACGTGTTGCGCCTGTTGCTGGCCACGCCCGGCGTGCTGGTCAGCAAGGACCACCTGCTGGAGCAGGTCTGGCCCCATACCGATATCGCCGAAGAATCCCTGACCCGGTGCATCTACGCGCTGCGCAAGCAGTTGGAGGGCGATCGGGCGTTGATCGCGACCGTGTATGGCCGCGGTTATCGCTTCAATGGCCGGGTGCGGGTGATCGAGCCACCTGGCCCGGCGCAGGCGGCGGGCAAAGCGCCCCGTGCGTGCCCTGCCTGTGGATGGTATGGCGAGCGGGCATGAAACGCGCCTGCCGGCTGGGACTGTTGTTGCTTTGCCTGGGCGGGGCAGGCGAAGCCCGGGCTTACTGCTGGGCCGAGGCCGCTCGTCAATACGATATCGAGCCGGAACTGTTGCAGGCGATTGCCGCTGTGGAGTCCGGCTACCGCGCCGAGGCCATGAACTACAGCAATAACAACGGCACCTATGATATTGGCCTGATGCAAATCAACAGCATCCATCTGCCTCGCCTGCTCAAGCAGGGCATTACCGAGCAGCGCCTGTTGGATGAGCCCTGTCTGTCGGTCGAGGTGGGGGCCTCGATCCTGGCCGGCTTCATCAAGCAGTTTGGCTACAACTGGACTGCCGTGGGCGCCTATAACGTCGGGCCTGGGGCGGGGGCCGAGCGTGACGCGTTGCGCTTGCGCTACGCGCAGAAGATCTGGAGCCGCTATGAAGAGTTGATGGCCCATCGCAATGGATGATCGACCGGCGGTGTGCCATGCCTCGCACGGACCCGCCACCCCGGCTATAATCGCCGCCACCTTTTGCCGCCATCCGAGTCAAGCCCGCCCATGTATACCCTGGCCCGCCAGCTGTTGTTCAAACTCTCCCCGGAAACTTCCCACGATCTGTCCCTGGACCTGATCGGCGCGGGTGGCCGCCTGGGGCTCAATGGCCTGGTGTGCAAGGCGCCGGCGAAGATGCCGGTGTCGGTGATGGGGCTCGATTTTCCCAACCCGGTGGGCCTGGCGGCTGGCCTGGACAAGAATGGCGCGGCCATCGATGGCTTCGCGCAGTTGGGGTTCGGTTTTGTCGAGATCGGCACCGTCACACCGCGCCCGCAGCCGGGCAATCCCAAGCCGCGCATTTTCCGCCTGCCGGAAGCCGAGGCGATCATCAACCGCATGGGCTTCAACAACCTGGGGGTTGACCACCTGTTGTCCCGGGTACAGGCCGCCAAGTACAAGGGCATCCTCGGGATCAATATCGGCAAGAACTTCGATACCCCGGTGGAGCGTGCGGTGGATGACTACCTGACTTGCCTGGACAAGGTCTACGCCCACGCCTGCTATGTGACAGTCAACGTCAGTTCGCCCAACACCCCGGGCCTGCGCAGCCTGCAGTTTGGCGATTCCCTCAAGCAACTGCTCGAAGCCCTGCGCCAGCGCCAGGAAGACCTGGCGGTACGCCACGGCAAGCGCGTGCCGTTGGCAATCAAGATCGCCCCGGACATGAGCGACGAAGAAACCGTGCTGGTGGCCCAGGCTCTGGTGGATTCGGGGATGGACGCGGTGATTGCGACCAACACCACCCTCAGCCGTGTCGGCGTTGAAGGTCTGGCCTACGGTGACGAAGCCGGTGGCCTTTCCGGTGCGCCAGTGCGTGACCAGAGCACCCATATCGTCAAGGTGCTGGCGGCCGAACTGGCCGGCCGTTTGCCGATCATCGCCGTGGGCGGGATCACAGAAGGCAAGCACGCTGCCGAGAAAATCGCCGCAGGGGCCAGCCTGGTGCAGTTGTATTCCGGGTTTATCTACAAGGGGCCAGCGCTGATTCGCCAATCGGTCGACGCTATCGCGGCGCTCTCCAAATCCTGAGCCCCTGTAGGAGCCGGCCCATAAAAAAGGGCTCCTCGAAGGAGCCCCTGGGCCGAAGCCCGCCGCCCGGATGGGGCGTGCGTGGTTAAGTCGTTACATTCTTCAAGGTGGTTGTCGGAATTAAGTGCCCTGATTAGCCGACGGCGTGAAGTTCGTTGAGTCTGTGGATCCCCGCAGTGCCGGTCATACCGTCCCAATTGTCGCCGCGTCCTTCGCGCCAGCCGTTAATCCAGGCTTGGCGTACCGACGGTAGAGTAAAGGGGCAAAGCTCACGGGATTTGCCATGAACGCCATACTGATATCCGCGTAAAAATGCTCTTTCCAACGGATCACGCTTAAGTCTTCTCATAGGGTGTTTCCCTCACTTGTTGACTGTCTTGATATCCTTCGACCTCATCCGAGGCCGGGCAGAGTTTTTCTGCCGTTGGTGTGGCTCGCTGCCGGCGTGGCGAGCCTCTGTGTCAGCGTCGTTGCGGCGCTAACCTGTGTTGAGTTCTAACCAATAGGTCACATGGATTCAATGATCGTTTTGTCATAAGCACGTAACGATAACGATGCTATAGCCATAAGCTGGGATGGCTTTTCGCCCCATTTACAGGGCAAAGCCAGCTATGATGTGCCCTGTATAGAGGATGGGTTTAATCCTTTAGTGAGAATACCCGCCGCTTGCAGTCGGTTATTATTCGACGAAGGGTCAGAATATTTCATTTTGTTGCACAAATTATCTCTCTGCCCCGGCAATCAAGGCCAATAGGCCAGGAGACCGGGGTGGAACGGCACACATTCGTGCCACGCGAGCGCTCTTCAAGAAAAGCGCTTGATTGAAAACCGAACGCGCGATGCGTCGCCCGTTCACTTATTGCTGAAAAGCCTGGAATGCCCATGTCGGACCGTTACGAACTCTTCCTCACTTGCCCCAAGGGCCTCGAAGGCCTGCTGATCGAGGAAGCCGTCGGGCTTGGCCTTGAAGACGCGCGCGAGCACACCTCGGCCGTGCGCGGCATGGCCGACATGGAAACCGCCTACCGCCTGTGCCTCTGGTCGCGCCTGGCCAACCGCGTGTTGCTGGTACTCAAGCGCTTCCCGATGAAGGATGCCGAAGACCTGTACCACGGCGTGCTGGATATCGAATGGCAAGACCATATGGTCCCTGATGGCACCCTCGCGGTGGAATTCAGCGGCCATGGCTCGGGTATCGACAACACTCACTTCGGCGCGCTGAAGGTCAAGGATGCGATTGTCGACAAGCTGCGTACCCCGACCGGCGAACGTCCGTCCATCGACAAGATCAACCCCGACCTGCGCATTCACCTGCGCCTGGACCGTGGCGAAGCGATCCTCTCCCTTGACCTGTCCGGCCATAGCCTGCACCAGCGCGGTTACCGCTTGCAGCAGGGTGCGGCACCGTTGAAGGAAAACCTCGCGGCGGCAATTCTGATTCGTGCCGGCTGGCCGCGCATTGCCGCTGAAAACGGCGCGTTGACTGACCCGATGTGCGGCGTCGGCACTTTCCTGGTCGAAGGCGCGATGATCGCCGCCGACATGGCCCCCAACCTCAATCGCGAGCAGTGGGGCTTCACCGCCTGGCTCGGCCACGTGCCGGCCTTGTGGAAAAAACTGCACACCGAGGCCAGCGAGCGTGCGGCTATCGGCATGAACAAGCCACCACTGTGGATCCGTGGCTACGAAGCCGATCCGCGTCTGATCCAGCCCGCGCGCAACAACATCGAGCGCGCCGGCCTGAGCCACTGGATCAAGATCTACCAGGGTGAAGTCGGCACCTTCGAACCGCGCCCGGACCAGAACCAGAAAGGCCTGGTCATCTGCAACCCGCCGTACGGCGAGCGCCTGGGTGATGAAGCCAGCCTGTTGTACCTCTACCAGAACCTTGGCGAGCGTCTGCGCCAGGCGTGCATGGGCTGGGAAGCGGCGGTGTTCACCGGCGCGCCAGACCTGGGCAAGCGCATGGGTATCCGCAGCCACAAGCAGTACTCGTTCTGGAACGGCGCCTTGCCGTGCAAGCTGCTGCTGATCAAGGTCAACCCGGACCAGTTCGTCACCGGCGAGCGCCGCACCCCGGAACAGCGCCAGGCCGAACGTGAGCAAGCCGCTTACGACCAGGCCCCGACCGAGCCGCAAGAGCGCCAGTACAACAAGAACGGTAACCCGATCAAACCCGCGCCGGCACCGGCTCCGGTGGTCGAGCAGGCGCGCTTGAGCGAAGGCGGGCAGATGTTTGCCAACCGCCTACAAAAGAACCTCAAGTTGCTAGGCAAGTGGGCCAAGCGCGAGGGTGTGGATTGCTACCGTGTGTACGACGCCGATATGCCGGAATACTCCATGGCTATCGATCTGTACCACGACTGGGTGCACGTCCAGGAATACGTGGCACCCAAATCCATCGACCCGGAAAAAGCCTCGGCGCGCATGTTCGATGCCCTGGCCGCAATTCCCCAGGCGCTGAACATCGACAAGAGCCGTGTGGTGGTCAAGCGCCGCGAGCGCCAGAGCGGCACCAAGCAGTACGAGCGCCAGAGTGCCCAGGGCAAGTTCACGGAAGTCAGCGAAGGCGGGGTAAAGTTGCTGGTCAACCTGACCGACTACCTGGACACCGGTCTGTTCCTCGACCACCGCCCGATGCGCATGCGCATCCAGAAAGAAGCCGCCGGCAAGCGCTTCCTCAATCTGTATTGCTACACCGCCACTGCCAGTGTGCACGCGGCCAAAGGCGGTGCGCGCAGCACCACCAGCGTCGATTTGTCGAAAACCTACCTGGACTGGGCACGTCGCAACCTGTCCCTCAATGGCTTCTCCGACAAGAACCGCCTGGAGCAGGGTGATGTGATGGCGTGGCTGGAAGCCAGTCGTGATGAGTTCGACCTGATCTTCATCGATCCGCCAACCTTCTCCAACTCCAAGCGCATGGAGGGCGTGTTTGACGTCCAGCGTGACCACGTGCAGTTGCTGGACCTGGCCATGGCCCGCCTAGCACCGGGCGGGGTGCTGTATTTCTCCAACAACTTCCGCAAGTTCCAGTTGGAAGACAACCTGGGCGAGCGCTATGCCGTCGAGGAAATCAGCGACAAAACCATCGATCCGGATTTCGCCCGTAACCCGAAAATCCACCGCGCCTGGAAAATCACCGCACGCTGATCGACCTTGAAGCCGCGAGCCTGGATTTTTCCGGGCTCGCGGCTTTTTTGCGCTGGTCAAAAGTGGGCTCGATGGCTATAACTATTCTCTTAGCCAAAGTGGCGCCCCTGCACGCTGGTGTTGCGAGTTTTGCCTATGCCGTTGCAAGCCGTCCGCCCGAAAATACTGGGATTTATCAGCGAACAGGCGTCGGCTTGGCTGGTGGCTTTGGTGGTCTTGCTGGTGGGTGTGGCGCTTACCGGCGTACTGGCGCTGGCCACGGCCGACCTGCATCACCAGGAGGTCCGCCAGCGTTTTCAGTTGTTGGTCAACGAACGCTATAGCCGCCTGGAAGAGCGTTTTGAAGACCAGGAACAGCGCCTGGGCAGCCTGCGGCGTTTTTTCGTCAACTCCCATGATGTTTCCCGCGAAGAGTTCGATGGGTTCGCCCAGCCGCTACTGTTGCGCGCGCGTGCCTACGCCTGGGCGCCACGGATATTTCGCGATCAGCGCCAGGCTTTTGAACAGCAAGTGTCACTCCAGCGTGGCATGTCGTTCTCCATTCGCGAGCTGAACGAAGCCGGGACTTTGGTGACGGCGGGCGAGCGCGACGAATATGTGCCGGTGTTGTACAGCCAGACCCAAAGCCTGCTCGGCTCACCCTTGGGGTTTGACTTGCTGGCGCAGCCACTGCGCCGATCGACGGTCGAGCGGGCGTACCGTTCCGGCACCATCGCCGTGTCCCAACCGATGTCGCTGGTGGGCGTCGAGCCGGCGTATGCCATGGGGGTGTTGCTGGTGGCGCCCGTCACTCGAGCGCCCACCGCGCAAATGCCCTACAACGAACCCTACGGTTTCGTCATGGCGGTGATCAGCATGCGCCAATTGGTCGCCGACGGTCTGCCCAAACCTGCGCGGGACAACCTGGTGATGCAGATTGTGGATACTTCCGATACCCAGCAGCGGGTGTTGTATGCGTCGGACAATGCCCTGGGCGATAGTGGCCTGGAAGCGATCCGCCGGCTGACCCTTGGGGATCATGTCTACGCCCTGAGCCTGCGCCCCAGCCAGGTATTCGCCCAGGCCAATCATTCCTCCGTCGCCAGTATCCTGACCATGGGCTGTTTGCTCAGCCTGTTACTCAGTGCCTTGCTCTATGTGCTGGTCAGCCAGCGTCAACGGGCGGTGCGGCTGGTGCAGCAACGCACCGGGCAATTGCACCAGCGCGAGTACGAGTTGCGCGGTGCCCACGGCCAGTTGCGCAGTGTGCTCAACGCCGCGACCCAGGTGGCGATCATTGCCACCGATTTGCGGGGCGTGATCAGCACCTTCAATGCCGGCGCCGAGCAAATGCTGGGTTATCCGGCTGACCAGGTGCTGGGCCACATGACCCTCGAAAGCCTGCACCTGGCGGTGGAGCTGGAAACCCGTGCCATGCAACTGAGCCATGCCCTCGGCAAGCGGATCATGCCCGGCCAGGCGATGCTGGTGGAGGGCGCCGACAGCCTGCATGAGGCCCGGGAGTGGACGCTGGTGCGCCAGGACGGCAGCCAGTTGACCGTGAATATGCTGGCCACAGCCTTGCTTGATGAGCATGGTTTGTGGGTCGGGCACCTGGCGATCTGCCTGGATGTCACCGAACAGAAACGCGCCTATGAGGCCCTGGCGGCCAGGGATCGGTTGCTGAAAAAACTCAGCGCCCATGTGCCGGGCGGGATCTTCCAGTTCACCCTGGAGCCCAACGACAATTGGCGGTTTATCTACGCCAGCGACGGTATTCGCGATATCTACGAAATCGATCCGGGGTTGCTGCAACAGGATGCCAAGCAAGTCTTCGAGCGAATTCATCCCCAGGACGCCGAGCGCATCCGCGCCTCCATCCGCCTGTCAGCGCTGCAATTGAGCCACTGGCGTGAAGAGTACCGGGTGCAACTGCCAGGTCGGGGCCTGCGTTGGATTCGCGGCGAGGCGACGCCGGAAGAGTTACCTGGCGGCGGTACGCTATGGCATGGCTATGTGTCGGATATCTCCGATCTCAAGCGGGTAGAGGAAGAGTTGCGGGCGTTGTCCATCACCGATTCGTTGACGGGTATCCATAATCGTCGCTATTTCCAGGACCGGCTGAAGGCCGAGATGAGCCGGGTGCGGCGCACGTCGGGAGCACTGGCAGTGATCATGCTGGATATCGATCACTTCAAACGTATCAATGACCAGCATGGGCACGCGGCGGGGGATGGCGTGCTGCAGGAGCTGTGCCGGCGTATCCGCCTGCGTGTGCGCCGCAGCGATGTGTTCTGTCGCCTGGGCGGTGAGGAGTTCATGGTGTTGTGTCCGAACACCGATGGCGTTCAGGCCTACAGCCTGGCCGTTGAGTTGTGGGAAGTGCTGCGCAGTACACCAATGGACGGCGTCGGCACGGTAACGGCCAGTTTCGGCGTGGCCAGTTGGCGGGTCGATGAGGGGGTGGATAGCTTGTTGCTGCGTGCGGATTCGGCGGTGTATGCGGCCAAGCAGGCGGGCCGGGATCGGGTCGAGGCGCAGCGCATGCCTGCCTGAGTACCGTATACCGAATGTGGGAGCAGGCTTGTGTGGGAGCGGGCTTGCCCGCGATGGCGGTGTATCAGGTGCCAAATGTGCTGACTGACCCACAGCTATCGCGGGCAAGCCCGCTCCCACACAAGCCCGCTCCCACATTGAGTCCGCATCTATAGACCTGGTGCCGCTGCTGCCAGCTTCGGCTGGCGATACAGGTCCAGCAGCACTTGGTCGAGCACCGATGAAGCACCCCAAGGCTTCGGATCGTTGAGAATCGCCACCACCGCCCAAGTATTGCCATTGTTATCACGGCTGAAGCCGGCAATGGCGCGCACGGTGTTCAGGGTGCCGGTCTTGACGTGGGCTTCGCCACGCAGGGCCGTGGTCTTCAGGCGCTTGCGCATGGTGCCGTCACTGCCGGCAATCGGCATCGAGCTGATGAACTCTGCCGCGTACGGGCTTCTCCAGGCAGCCTGCAACATGGTCGCCATTTCCCGGGCACTGACCCGTTCGGCACGGGACAGGCCGGAGCCGTTTTCCATCACCAGGTGCGGCGCGGTGATGCCTTTTTTCGCCAGCCACTGGCGCACCACACGCTGCGCAGCCTTGGCATCGTCGCCATCGGCATCGTTGCGGTATTGCGCGCCGAGGCTGAGGAACAGTTGCTGGGCCATGGTGTTGTTACTGTATTTATTGATGTCGCGGATGATCTCGGCCAGGTCCGGGGAGAACGCCCGGGCCAGGACCTTGGCGGTTTTCGGCACTGGGGCCAGCACGTCGCGGCCCTGGATCGTGCCGCCGAGTTCTTTCCAGATCGCGCGCACGGCACCAGCGGTGTAGGTGGCATGGTCGAGCAGCGACAGATATGTCTGCGAGCTACAGCCATCGCCCAACTGGCCGCTGACGGTCACGGTGACACTGCCATCGGCGGCGGTGACCGGGTTGTAGCGCACGTCACCGGTGCACTGCTTGGCGTTGGTGGCCTTGACCTGATTGTCGATCTGGATGCTGGCAATCGGCGGTTCCACCGACACCAACACCCGTCCTGAATCGTTGCGGGTCACGAAACGCAGGGCCTTGAGGTTGACCAGCAGGGCGTCCGGCTTGACCAGGAACGGTTTGTTGGCGTCGTTGCCGTCGTCGTTGAATTCCGGCAATTGCGGCTGGATAAAGAAGCCACGGTCCAGCACCAGGTCACCGGTGACTTGCTGTACGCCATTGGCACGCAGGTCGCGCATCAGCAGCCAGAGTTTTTCCATGTTCAGCTTGGGGTCGCCGCCGCCCTTGAGGTACAGGTTGCCCCGCAGGACGCCGCCACTGAGGGTGCCGTCGGTGTAGAACTCGGTTTTCCATTGATGATTGGGGCCGAGCATTTCCAGGGCAGCGTAGGTGGTGACCAGCTTCATGGTCGACGCCGGGTTGACCGAGACGTCAGCGTTGAACACCGTGGCAGTGCCGGGGCCATTGAGCGGAATCATCACCAGGGACAGTGCATTGTTCTGCAGCTTGGCTTTCTGCAGGGCTTCCTGGACTTTAGGTGGCAAGGTGGTATTGATCGGGGCGGCGGTGACAGAGAGGGCCAGGGGCAAAAGGAAACTGGCGAGTAACAATGGACGCAAGGATTTGATCATAAGAAGTAAGACCCTACTGCATAGGAGGGTGAATATAGCGGGGGCTATGTAAGAAAATCCCCCAGTGGTCATGAAAGTGTCGGCATTATGCCCCAAGGTGGAGCTACTTGTGCCTCAACGATAGCTGCAAATCACGGTTTTTTTTCGCGCTATCGTGCCACCCGTCTTGGATTGCCGGGCAATCAGCGCCTTAAACTGGTAGAGTGCCGGCCGTTAATACTTAAGAGGATTGTTCCAATGGCGACTAACCGTTCCCGGCGTCTGCGCAAAAAACTGTGCGTTGATGAATTTCAAGAGCTGGGTTTCGAACTGAACCTGGATTTCAAAGAAGGTTTGGACGACAAAGCGGTTGACGCTTTCATCGACGCCTTCCTGACCGAAGCGATGGATGGCAATGGCCTGGACTACGTGGGCGGCGACGACTTCGGTCTGGTCTGCAAAGCCACCCGTGGTTCGGTTACCCCTGAGCAGCGTGCAGTTGTCGAAGCGTGGCTCAAGGCTCGCCCAGAGCTGACCCGCGTTGAAGTCAGCGAACTGCTGGACGCCTGGCACCCAGAAAAGCCGATCAACCCGGCTGTCTGATGTCATGAAAAAGCGACCCTCCCGGGTCGCTTTTTCGTTTCAGGGTATTAAAGTCAGGCTTTGCGCCAGTTCAGAATCACCAGCGTCAACACCCCCGCCACAATCCCCCAGAATGCCGAACCGATGGAAAACAGCGTCAGCCCCGATGCCGTGACCATAAAGGTAATCAGCGCGGCTTCCCGCTCCTTGGGCTCATTCATGGCGATGCTCAGGCCATTGATGATCGAGCCAAACAACGCCAATGCCGCGATCGACAGCACCAGCTCCTTGGGCAATGCGGCGAACAAGGCCGCCAAGGTTGCGCCAAATACCCCGGCGATACCGTAGAAAATCCCGCACCACACCGCGGCGGTGTAGCGCTTGTTGCGATCTTCATGGGCGTGAGGCCCGGTGCAGATGGCCGCACTGATGGCTGCCAGGTTGATGCCGTGGGAGCCGAACGGTGCCAGCACCAGCGAGGCCAGGCCGGTGGCGGTGATCAGTGGCGAGGCCGGTACATCGTAGCCATCGGCGCGCAACACCGCGACCCCCGGCATGTTCTGCGAAGTCATCGCCACCACGAACAGCGGAATACCGATGCTGATGGTCGCCGCCAGGGAGAAGTGCGGCGTGGTCCACACCGGCGTCGCCACTTCCAGGCTGAACCCGCTGAAATCCAGGAGCCCCATCAGCCCGGACAAGGCGGTGCCGATCAGCAGCGCCGCCAGCACCGCATACCGGGGCGACAGGCGCTTGATGATCAGGTAGGTAAAGAACATGCCCAGTACCAGGGCGGTGCGGTGCTGCGCGGCGACGAAAATCTCGCTGCCGATCTTGAACAGAATCCCGGCCAGCAGCGCGGCGGCCAGCGAGGCGGGGATCTTCCTCACCAGTTTCTCAAAGCTGCCGGTGAGGCCGCAGATCGTCACCAGCACCGCGCAGGTGATGTAGGCGCCAATGGCCTCGCCATAGCTGACCCCGCCCAGGCTGGTAATCAGCAGCGCCGCACCGGGGGTCGACCAGGCAATGGTGATGGGCGTGCGGTAGCGCAGGGACAGGCCGATGCTGCACACCGCCATGCCGATGGAGATCGCCCAGATCCACGAGGAGATTTGCCCGGTGGTCAGGCCGGCAGCCTGGCCGGCCTGGAACATCAGCACCAGCGAACTGGTGTAGCCGGTCATCATGGCGATGAAGCCGGCGACAATGGCCGAGGGTGAAGTGTCGGCCAGTGGGCGCAGGGGCGCCTGGGTCGCGTCGGTCATGGGGCGGTGTTCCTTGTACCTGGGAAATCGTGGAATCAAGCCTAAACTCAAACGTAACTGACTGTTGCAATACAGCCGGCCGCGCAAACAGCCGTACAGTGTGTTGGCGCAACGGGTTGTGTACAATGTGCGCTGTTTTTACGCGATACTTGCCAGCGACCCGCTATACCCTTATTACAGTCAACGTCAATTCGCCGCCGTTCTCCCGACCCGAGTGCCCATGAACGAACAGTTGCAGCCCCTCAAGAAACAGCCGCGAGCCGGTAAGGCCGGTCGCAGTGGAACCCAGGACGATATCGTCTACGCGCATATCTTCGAGGCCATCCTCGAACAACGCCTGGCGCCCGGTACCAAATTGAGTGAAGAAGCACTGGGCGAGATCTTTGGCGTCAGCCGCACCATCATCCGCCGCGCCTTGTCGCGCCTGGCCCATGAAGGCGTGGTGTTGTTGCGCCCCAATCGGGGTGCGGTCGTGGCCAGCCCAAGTGTCGAGGAAGCCCGCCAGGTATTCCTCGCCCGGCGCCTGGTCGAGCGGGCTATCACCGAACTGGCGGTGCAGCATGCCTCCACCGAAGAGTTGGCCGAGTTGCGGCAGATGGTCAACGATGAGCGCGACAGCTTCTCCCGTGGCGACCGTGGCGCGGGTATCCGGTTGTCCGGCGAGTTCCACCTCAAGCTGGCCGAGGCGGCGAAGAATGCCCCGCTGATCAGCTTCCAACGCAGCCTGGTGTCCCAGACTTCGCTGATCATCGCCCAGTATGAAAGCGGCAACCGCTCGCACTGTTCCTACGACGAGCACACCCAGTTGATCGATGCCATCGAAGCCCGGGACGTGGGGCTGGCGGTGAACCTGATGATGCACCACATGGATCACATCGACAGCAAGCTCAACCTCGATGAGGAAAGCGCGTCGGATGATTTGCATGCGGTGTTCTCGCATTTGCTGCAGACCAAGAAGCCGGGCCGCTCCTCGATCAAGTTGTAAACCCGATCAAACTGTGTAGGAGCTGGCTTGCCAGCGATGCAGGCACCGCGGTGTATCTGTTCACCGCGGTGATGCTATCGCTGGCAAGCCAGCTCCTACAGGGTTTTGTGGTGTTCTTTGGGTCAGCGTTGGTGTACCAGATTGCCCGCCGCATACGTCTGCATCACCGCCCGATCATCCCCCAGTGTCATCAATACAAACAACGTCTCGGCAATGTTCTTGGCCTGCTTCAGGCGATAGCTGAGCAGTGGCGTGGCGTTGTAGTCCAGGACCAGGAAGTCGGCATCGGTGCCCGGCTGCAAGGTGCCGATCTTGTCTTCCAGGCGCAGCGCTTTGGCACCGCCCAGGGTCGCCAGGTACAGCGATTTGAACGGACTCAACCGCGCGCCCTGCAATTGCATGACCTTGTAGGCCTCGTTCAGGGTCTGCAGCAGCGAGAAACTGGTGCCACCCCCCACGTCCGTGCCCAGGCCCACATTGAGCTGATGCTTCTCGGCCATCGGCAGGTTGAACAGGCCGCTGCCGAGGAAAAAGTTCGACGTCGGGCAGAACGCCACTGCTGAACCCGCTTGCGCCAGTCGCGCGCATTCGTCGTCGCACAGGTGCACGCCATGGGCGAATACCGAACGTTCCCCCAGCAGCTTGTAGTGGTCGTACACGTCCAGGTAGCCGCTGCGCTCCGGGAACAGCTCCTTGACCCATTGCACTTCCTGCAGGTTTTCACTGATGTGCGTCTGCATGTACAGGTCCGGGTATTCCCCCAGCAATTGCCCGGCGAGGGTCAACTGTTCCGGTGTGCTGGTAGGCGCGAAGCGCGGGGTCACGGCGTAGTGCAAACGGCCCTTGCCGTGCCAGCGCTCGATCAGCGCCTTGCTCTCCTGGTAGCCGGACTCGGCGGTGTCGGTCAGGTAGTCCGGCGCATTGCGGTCCATCATCACCTTGCCGGCGATCATGCGCAGGTCGAGTTTCTCGGCGGCTTCAAAGAATGAGTTGACCGATTGCGGGTGCACGCTGCCGAACACCAGGGCGGTGGTGGTGCCGTTGCGCAGCAGTTCCTTGATAAAGATATCCGCCACTTCTTCGGCGTGGGCCTTGTCGGCGAACTGGCTTTCGCAAGGGAAGGTATAGGTGTTGAGCCAATCCAGCAGTTGTTCGCCGTAGGCCCCGACCATGCCGGTTTGCGGCAGGTGGATATGGGTGTCGATCAGGCCGGGGGTGATCAGCGCGTCCTGGTAATGGGTGATTTCGATATCGGCCGCCAGCGTCGGCAGCAAGTCGCTGGCATGCCCCAGGGCGCTGATCTGGCCGTTGTCGATCACCAGCAGGCCGTCTTCGAAATACTCGTAGGAGGCGTCGATCCCAACCACGGCAGGGTCGGCGAGGCTGTGCAGGATGGCGGCGCGGTAGGCTTTGCGAGTCAAAGGCATGGTCGTCTCAATTGATAGCTTGGCTGCGGCGCGAGGCCGGCAGCAGTTTGGCAATGGGTTCGGCACTCGCGGTGTGCTGGCCGAAATTGGCGTTATAGGTGGCGATGATCTCGCCGGCGATGGAAATGGCGATTTCCACCGGCAATTTGCCCTTCACCTCGGTGAGGCCCATGGGGCAGCGCATGCGTTGTAACTGCGCGGCCTCGAAGCCGCGCTCACGCAGGCGGTGTTCAAACTTGACGCGTTTGGTCTGCGAGCCGATCAGGCCGAAGTAGGCAAAGTCATTGCGCTTGAGCAGGGCGGCGGTGAGTTCCAGGTCCAGCCCGTGATTGTGGGTCATGACGATGCAGTAACTGCCCGCCGGCAGGTCGGCAATTTCATCGACCGGCTCTTCGCTGACGATTTTACGCACGCCCTGGGGGATATGCTCCGGGAATTCCTGTTCCCGCGAGTCGATCCAGCGCACCCGGCATGGCAGGCTGGCCAGCAGTGGCACCAGCGCGCGGCCGACATGGCCGGCGCCGAATACGGCAATCTGCGCCTGCACCTGGCCCATGGGCTCAAACAGCAGCACGGTCACGCCGCCGCAGCACTGGCCGAGGCTGGCCCCCAGGCTGAAGCGCTCCAGATGGGTGTTGTGCTGACCGCTGGCGAGCATCTCGCGGGCGATCTGCATCGCTTTGTATTCCAGGTGGCCGCCGCCGATGGTGTCGAAGGTCCGGGCGGCACTGATCACCATCTTGGAACCGGCGTTGCGCGGCGTGGAGCCGAGTTCTTCGATGATGGTCACCAGCACGCAGGGTTCACCCTGGTGTTGCAGGTCGGCGAGGGCGCTGATCCAGTTGTTCATGTCTACCTCAACATTGCTGTTGTCAGTTCGGCCGTCTTCGCGGGCAAGCCCACTCCCACAGGGGAATGCAATCCAGATGTGGGAGCGGGCTCGCCCGCGATGGCAGCACCTGGGTCTAGAGCGAAGCCATCTCGGTCTCTGCCTCACCCACCGTCGCCACCTGCAACTGGCGCATCTGCTCACACCCCCACAACACCCGCTCCGGGGTCGCCGGTGCATCGATCTTGGGTTGATGGCGATAGTCACCCAGGCTCGCCACCGCATCCTTGATCGCGCACCACGAGGCAATTCCGAGCATGAATGGCGGCTCACCCACGGCCTTGGAGTGGAACACCGTGTCTTCCGGGTTCTTGCGGTTTTCTACCAGCTTGACCCGCAAATCCAGGGGCATGTCCGCTACCGCCGGGATCTTGTAGCTGGCCGGGCCATTGGTCATCAATTTGCCCTTGTTGTTCCACACCAGCTCTTCCATGGTCAGCCAGCCCATGCCCTGGATAAAACCGCCTTCCACCTGGCCGATATCGATGGCCGGGTTCAGCGAGGCGCCCACGTCGTGGAGGATGTCGGTGCGCAGCATCTTGTACTCGCCGGTCAGGGTGTCGACGATCACTTCGCAGCAGGCCGCACCGAAGGCGAAGTAGTAGAACGGCCGACCCCGCGCCTGGCTGCGGTCGTAGAAGATTTTCGGGGTCTTGTAGAAGCCGGTACTCGACAGCGACACCTGGGCGAAATACGCCTGCTGGATCAGCTCCTCGAACGTCAGGATCAGCTCGCGCACCCGCACATGGCCGTTGTGGAACTCAACATCGGCCTCGCTGACGTCGTATTTGCGCGCGGCAAATTCCACCAGGCGCTGCTTGATGGTCTCGGCGGCATTCTGCGCGGCCTTGCCGTTGAGGTCGGCACCGCTGGAGGCGGCGGTCGGCGAGGTGTTGGGCACTTTGTCGGTGTTGGTCGCGGTGATCTGCACCCGGTCGATTTCCACCTGGAAAATCTCGGCCACCACTTGTGCGACTTTGATGTTCAAGCCCTGGCCCATCTCGGTGCCGCCGTGGTTCAAGTGGATGCTGCCGTCGGTGTAGATATGGATCAAGGCGCCGGCCTGGTTGAGGAAGCTGGCGGTAAACGAAATACCGAACTTGACCGGGGTCAGCGCCAGGCCTTTTTTCAGGATCGGGCTGTGGGCGTTGTACAGGCGGATCGCTTCGCGGCGCTCGGCGTATTGGCTGCTGGCCTCAAGCTCGGCGGTCATCTCTTCGAGCATGTTGTGCTCGACAGTCTGGTAGTAGTGGGTGACGTTGCGCTCGGTCTTGCCATAGTAATTGGCCTTGCGCACCGCCAGCGGGTCCAGCGCCAGGTGGCGGGCGATGGCGTCCATCACTTCCTCGATGGCGACCATGCCTTGCGGGCCGCCGAAGCCACGGTAGGCGGTGTTGGAGGCGGTGTTGGTCTTGCAGCGATGGCCGTTGACGGTGGCGTCGCCCAGGTAATACGAGTTGTCGGAGTGGAACATCGCGCGGTCGACAATCGAGTTAGACAGGTCTGGCGAACAGCCGCAGTTACCCGCCAGGTCCAGATTGATCCCGTGCAGGCGGCCGTTGTCGTCAAAGCCCACGTCGTATTCGATGTAGAACGGGTGGCGCTTGCCGGTCATCAGCATGTCTTCGACCCGTGGCAGGCGCATTTTGGTCGGCTGGCCGGTCAGGCGCGCGACCACTGCACACAGGCATGCCGGGCTGGCCGCCTGGGTTTCCTTGCCACCAAAACCACCGCCCATGCGGCGCATATCCACGACGATTTTGTTCATCGACACGTCCAGCACTTCGGCCACCAGTTTCTGCACTTCGGTGGGGTTCTGGGTGGAGCAGTAGACGATCATGCCGCCGTCTTCGGTGGGCATCACCGAGGAAATCTGGGTCTCCAGGTAGAAGTGTTCCTGGCCGCCGATATGCAGGGTCCCCTGGATACGGTGTTTCGCGCTCGCCAGGGCGCCCGCCGAATCCCCGCGCTGGTGGGTGTGGCTGTCCAGCACGAAATGTTTGTTGCGAAAGGCCTCGACCACATCCAGCACCGGCTCCAGGTCTTCGTATTCGATCACCGCCGCCATGGCGGCCTTGCGTGCGGTCTCCAGGTCGCGGGCGGCGACGGCCAGCACCACCTGGCCGACGAACTGCACGGTGTCGATGGCCAGCAACGGGTCGCCGGGCATCAGCGGGCCGATGTCTTTGAGGCCCGGTACGTCTTCGTGGGTGATGACGATGCGCACCCCCTCGAAGGCGTAGCAGGGCGCGGTGTCGATACTGAGGATCCGGGCATGGGCGCGGTCGGACATGCGCGCATACAGGTGCAACTGGTTGGGGAATTCCAGGCGGTCATCGATGTACTGCGCTTCGCCCGACACGTGCTTGGCGGCGCTGTCATGCTTGACGCTGCGCCCGACCCCGGACGTCAGGTCCTGGGCAAACAGCGCGGCCATTTCGGCTTGGGTTTTTACCACGGCGTGATGGTTAGACATAAGCGGTCACCCGAGTCTCGATGTGCGGCGTTTGCAGTTCGATGAAGTATTTGCGCAGCAGGTTCTGTGCGCTGAGCAGGCGGTATTCCTTGCTCGCGCGAAAGTCCGACAGCGGGGTGAAATCCTCGGCCAGGGCCGCGCAGGCTTTCTCCACGGTGGCACTGTTCCAGGTGGCGCCGATCAGCACCGTCTCGCAGTGTTGCGCGCGTTTGGGCGTGGCGGCCATGCCGCCGAAGGCGACGCGGGCATCGCTGATCACCCCGTTGTCGATTTTCAGGTTGAACGCCGCGCACACCGCCGAGATGTCATCGTCCAGGCGCTTGGAAACCTTGTAGGCACGAAACAGCGCGTGGCCCTTGGGTACGATGATTTTTTCGATGAACTCGCTGTCCTGGCGGGCAGTGACGCGGTAATCGATAAAGTAGTCTTCCAGGGCCAGGGTGCGGCGCACGCTGCCCTTGCACAGCACGATCTGCGCGCCGAGGGCGATCAGCAGCGGCGGCGAATCACCGATGGGCGAGGCGTTGCCGATATTGCCGCCGAGGGTGCCCTGGTTGCGGATTTGCAGGGAGGCGAAGCGGTGCAGCAGGTCGCCGAAGTCCGGGTATTCATGGTGCAGCGCGCTGTAGCAGTCGGAGAGGGCGGTGGCGGCGCCGATTTCCAGGCGGTCGTCAAAGGTCTCGATGCGCTTCATGGACTCGATGTTGCCCACATAGATCATCACTGGCAGCGTGCGGTGGAACTGGGTCACTTCCAGCGCCAGGTCGGTGCCGCCGGCCAGCAGCCGGGCCTGTGGGTAGGCGTCGTAGAGGTCGGCCAGGTCGGCGACGGTCAGGGGCACCAGGCAGCGTTTGTCGCCGCTGTTCAGTTCGCCAGTTTGCGTCGGGGCGATGGCCTTGAGGCGGGCGATGGTCTGCGCCTGGCGACTATCGAACTGGTCCTGGGGCTTGTTGCAACAGGCCTGTTCGGCGGCGGCCAGGATCGGCCGGTAGCCGGTGCAGCGGCACAGGTTGCCGGCCAGGGCTTCGTGGGCCTTGGCGCTGTCCGGGGCGTCGCTGTTTTTTTGCAGGGCGAACAGTGACATCACAAAGCCCGGCGTGCAGAAACCGCACTGCGAGCCATGGCACTCGACCATCGCCTGTTGCACGCTGTGCAGCTGGCCCTGGTGCTTGAGGTCTTCGACGCTGATCAGTTGCTTGCCGTGCAGGGACGAGACAAACGTCAGGCACGAATTGAGGCTGCGATAGCGAATTTGCTCGGCACCTTGCTCATCGGTATGCAGCTCGCCGACCACCACGGTGCAGGCACCACAGTCGCCGCTGGCGCAGCCTTCCTTGGTTCCGGATTTGCCCAGGTGCTCACGCAGGTAGTTGAGCACAGTCAGGTTCGGGTCCAGGGCGTGCTCGCTACGGAGCTCCTGGTTTAGTAAAAACTGGATCACGGAAGGCCTCGCAGACTCATTATTGTTGTTAACCGCTTTGCGCCGAATCTAGTCATGTCTGACTTTTCGGTCAACGATTTTCTGACCAGAAGGTCAAGAAAATGCGATTGCAACACCTTTGATTATGGTTCAGATCCCTGTAACCGCCGTTTTCAGGGGCGCCTGGGCTTTATCGTCTGCTTATTTCATGCCAAATTCGGCGTTGCTGGCCCAGTGATTGCGCTACACTGCCGCCCTTGTACCGATAGACGATTTTGAAGGGAAAACATGACGTTCAAGGCGCCGGATAGTCTCGCCGAGCAAATCGCTCACCACCTCGCCGAACGCATCATTCGCGGCGATCTCAAGCCTGGGGAGCGGATCCAGGAACAGAAAGTCACGCTGGCACTCAATGTCAGCCGTGGCTCCGTGCGCGAAGCCTTGCTGATCCTCGAGCGGCGGCACCTGATCGCCATCCTGCCGCGCCGTGGCGCCCACGTCACCGAGCTCACCGCACACAAGGTGCAGAGCCTGTGCACGCTGATGAGCGAGCTGTACATCCTGCTGGGCAACGCGGTTGCCGAAGGCTGGCAGACCCAGGTCGACATGGCGCCGTTCGTGCAGATCCAGCAACGACTGGTGAGCAATTTCGAACGCCAGGACATCCGCGCCTTTGTCGAGGAATGCTTCAATGTCATGCGCGCCGCATACCCCTTTGCCAACAACCCGTACCTGCAGGAAACCGTCGAGAACCTGCAGCCGGCGATGAATCGCGCCTATTACCTGGCCCTGGATCAACGCAAGGCGTCCATGAGCGAGTACCTGGTGCTGTTCGAGCAACTGCTCGCTGCCGTACTGGCCCGTGACTTGCCGCAGATTCGCCAAGTGTTGTCGGCCTATGGCCAGCGCAGTTGCACCCTGGTTATCGCAGCCCTGGCGGACGCCTAAGCGTGCGGCTCAAGTGCATCAAACTGGCGGGGTTCAAATCCTTCGTCGACCCGACTACGGTGAACTTCCCCAGTAACATGGCGGCAGTGGTCGGGCCCAATGGTTGCGGCAAGTCGAACATTATCGACGCCGTGCGCTGGGTGATGGGCGAGAGCTCGGCAAAAAACCTGCGTGGCGAGTCGATGACCGACGTCATCTTCAATGGCTCCACCAGCCGCAAGCCGGTGAGCCAGGCCAGCATCGAACTGGTGTTCGACAACTCCGACGGCACCCTGGTGGGCGAATACGCGGCCTACGCAGAAATTTCCATCCGCCGCAAAGTGACGCGCGACAGCCAGAACAGTTACTTCCTCAATGGCACCAAGTGCCGGCGCCGCGACATCACCGACATCTTCCTCGGCACCGGCCTGGGCCCGCGCAGCTACTCGATCATCGAGCAGGGCATGATCTCCAAGCTGATCGAAGCCAAGCCCGAGGACTTGCGCAACTTTATCGAGGAAGCGGCCGGCATCTCCAAGTACAAGGAGCGCCGGCGCGAGACCGAGAACCGCATCCGCCGCACCCACGAAAACCTGGCGCGCCTGACCGACCTGCGTGAAGAGCTGGAGCGCCAGTTGGAGCGCCTGCATCGCCAGGCCCAGGCCGCCGAGAAATACCAGGAATACAAAGGCGAAGAGCGCCAGCTCAAGGCACAACTCTCGGCCCTACGCTGGCAGGCCTTGAATGACCAGGTGGGCCAGCGCGAAGCGATCATCGGCACCCAGGAAATCAGCTTCGAAGCCCTGGTGGCCGAGCAGCGCAATGCCGACGCCAGCATCGAGCGCCTGCGTGACGGTCACCATGATCTGTCCGAGCGCTTCAATCTGGTGCAGGGCCGCTTCTATTCGGTGGGCGGCGACATTGCGCGGGTCGAGCAGAGCATCCAGCACGGCCAGCAGCGCCTGCGCCAGTTGCAGGATGACCTCAAGGAAGCGGAGCGGGCGCGGCTGGAAACCGAGTCCCACCTGGGCCACGACCGCACCTTGCTGCTGACCCTCGGCGAAGAGCTGGACATGCTCACCCCCGAGCAGGAAATCACCAGCGCCGCCGCCGAAGAAGCCGCCGCCGCCCTGGAAGAATCGGAAACCACCATGCACGGCTGGCAGGAGCAGTGGGACGCGTTCAACCTGCGCTCCGCCGAGCCACGGCGCCAGGCTGAGGTGCAGCAGTCGCGCATCCAGCAACTGGAAACCAGTATGGAACGCCTGGCCGAGCGTCAGCGCCGGGTCCTGGAGGAGCGCGCGTTGCTCGCCTCCGCTCCGGAAGACGCGGCGATCATGGCGCTGAGCGAGCAGTTGGCCGAAAGCGAAATGACCCTGGAAGAGCTGGAGGCCAGCGAAGAACAACAAGTGGAACGCCTGGAGCAATTGCGTCAGGAGCTGCAGCAGGCGACCCAGGCGCAACAGCAGGCCCAGGGCGATTTACAGCGCCTTAACGGGCGCCTGGCCTCCCTTGAAGCCTTGCAGCAGGCCGCATTGGACCCAGGCACCGGCACCGCCGAATGGCTGCGCGACCAGCACCTGGCCGAGCGCCCGCGCCTGGCCGAAGGCTTGAAGGTTGAAGCTGGTTGGGAATTGGCTGTGGAAACCGTGCTCGGTGCGGACCTGCAAGCGGTGCTGGTGGACGATTTTGGCGGCTTTGACCTGGCGGGCTTCACACAAGGCGACTTGCGCCTGCTCAGCCCGGCAGCCGATGGCACCCGCGTGCCCGGCAGCCTGTTGGATAAAGTCGAGGCGCAGATTGATCTGGCGCCGTGGCTGGGCCAGGTCAAACCGGTGGACTCGCTGGAACAGGCCCTGGCGCTGCGTGGCCAATTGATCTCTGGCGAAAGCCTGATCAGCCGCGACGGCTACTGGGTAGGCCGGCACTTTTTGCGGGTGCGCCGCGCCAGTGAAGCCGAAAGTGGCGTATTGGCCCGTGGCCAGGAAATCGTCAACTTGAGTGCCGAGCGTGAAGAGCGCGAAGCCACCCTTGAGTCCCTGGAAACCCAACTGCAAACCCTGCGCGCCACTCAGCGCCAGCAAGAGACCGGCCGCGAACACTTGCGCCGCCTGTTGCAGGACGAAGCGCGCCAGCAGGGCGAATTGAAAGCCCAGCTCTCGGCCAGCAAGGCCAAGGCCGAACAGCTGACCCTGCGCCGCACCCGGCTCGACGAAGAAGTGGCCGAAATGGGCGAACAGCGCGCCCTCGAACACGAACAAGTCGGTGAGGCACGCCTGCAATTGCAGGAGGCCCTCGACAGCATGGCCCTCGATACCGAGCAGCGCGAACTGTTGCTGGCCCAGCGTGACAGCCTGCGCGAGCGCCTCGACCGGGTACGCCAGGAAGCGCGCCAGCACAAGGATCATGCCCACCAGTTGGCCGTGCGCCTGGGCTCCTTGCGCGCCCAGCACGATTCCACGCGCCAGGCCCTTGAGCGCCTGGAGATGCAGTCCGAACGCCTGACGGAAAAGCGCGAGCAACTGAGCCTCAACCTGGAGGAGGGCGAGGCGCCGCTGGAAGAGCTGCGCTTGAAGCTCGAAGAGTTGCTCGATAAACGCATGAGCGTCGACGAAGAACTCAAGACCGCACAAATCGCCCTGGAAGACGCCGACCGCGAACTGCGCGACGCAGAAAAGCGCCGGACCCAGGCCGAGCAGCAGTCGCAATTGATCCGCGGCCAGCTCGAACAGCAGCGCATGGAGTGGCAAGCCCTCACGGTGCGCCGCAAAACCCTGCAAGACCAGTTGCTGGAAGATGGCTACGACCTACACGGCGTACTCAATACCCTGACCGCCCAGGCCAACGAGAAGGACGCCGAGGAAGAACTTGAGCGCATTGGCGCACGTATTCAACGACTCGGGGCGATCAACCTCGCGGCCATCGACGAATACCAGCAGCAGTCCGAGCGCAAACGTTACCTGGATGCCCAGGACGCCGATCTGGTGGAAGCCCTGGACACTTTGGAAAACGTCATTCGCAAGATCGACAAAGAGACCCGAAACCGCTTCAAAGATACCTTTGATCAGATTAATAGCGGTTTACAGGCCTTATTCCCAAAAGTTTTCGGTGGTGGCAGCGCTTACTTGGAACTGACGGGCGAAGATCTACTCGATACAGGGGTAACGATCATGGCGCGGCCTCCGGGCAAGAAGAACAGCACCATCCATTTGTTGTCCGGCGGCGAGAAGGCCCTGACCGCATTGGCCCTGGTGTTTGCCATCTTCAAGTTGAACCCGGCGCCGTTCTGCATGCTCGACGAAGTTGACGCGCCGCTGGATGACGCTAACGTTGGACGGTATGCCCGCCTGGTTAAAGAGATGTCCCAGACGGTGCAGTTCATCTATATCACCCACAACAAGATCGCCATGGAAATGGCTGATCAATTGATGGGGGTGACCATGCATGAACCGGGCTGTTCGCGACTGGTGGCGGTGGATGTGGAAGAGGCGATGGCGATGGTGGAAAGTTAGCGGCAAGTTGCTAGCTTCAAGGGGCAAGAGTGTCGGCTTGAAGCTTATGATTTGTAGCCTGATTCCTGCGTTAGCCGACACATTTTGCGCCAACTGTGTAAAGTTATCTTTGGTCGTGCTAGTTTAATGTCAATTTTTCGTATGCGTGGGCAAAACGTCAGTCAGAACATAGAGTTGGCGCCACGTTTTAAAGCGGTTTGCACGGTGCTAAACCCCTTATTTTTCAGCATTTTTTATAGAGGCAAGGGATTACATGGAAATCGGTCTGCGCGAGTGGCTGATCGTCATCGGCATTATTGTAATAGCCGGTATTCTTTTTGATGGCTGGCGCCGTATGCGCGGCGGCAAGGGCAAGCTGAAATTCCGCCTGGACCGAAACCTGTCCAATCTGCCCGACGACGATGGCGCCGCCGAGCTGCTGGGGCCTCCCCGTGTCCTGGATACCCATAAAGAGCCGCAACTGGACGAACACGACCTGCCGTCGATGAGCGCGCCGGTGCGCGAGTCCCGCGAGCCGTCGTCCAAGCGCGGCAAGCGTGGCAGTGCTGTCGTGGCCGAGCCGCATCAGGGCGACCTGAACCTCGACGTCGACGAAGGCCCGAGCTTCAGCAGCCGTGACGGTGATTTTCCGGATGAAACCCCGGCCAAGAGCGCACCGCGTGAGTCCTCCAAGGATCAGCCGGCGGCTGAAGAAGTGCTGGTGATCAGCGTGATCTGCCGCGACGCGGCCGGCTTCAAGGGCCCGGCGCTGTTGCAGAACATCCTGGAAAGCGGCCTGCGTTTTGGCGAGATGGATATTTTCCACCGTCACGAAAGCATGGCGGGCAATGGTGAAGTGCTGTTCTCCATGGCCAACGCGGTCAAGCCGGGCACCTTCGATTTGGACGATATCGACCTGTTCAGCACCCCGGCGGTGAGCTTCTTCCTCGGCCTGCCAGGCCCGCGCCACCCGAAACAGGCGTTCGACGTCATGGTGGCCGCCGCCCGCAAGCTGTCCCAGGAACTTAACGGTGAGCTCAAGGACGACCAGCGCAGCGTACTGACCGCCCAGACCATCGAACACTACCGTCAGCGCATCGTCGAGTTCGAGCGTCGCGCCCTGACACAGAAACGCTGAGGATTGGTCTTCAGCGTTGTCAGTAGAATTAAGCGCACTAACATATTGAGCAGCTTCGGCTGCTCTTTTGCTTTATGAGAGAACACCCATGACCGCCGCCCACACCCGCATCCTCGAACTGCGCGCTGAACTGGATCAGCACAACTACCGTTATCACGTACTCGACGAGCCGAGCATCCCGGACGCCGAGTACGACCGGTTGTTCCATGAGCTCAAGGCCCTGGAGTCCGAGCACCCCGACCTGGTGACCCGTGATTCACCAACGCAACGGGTGGGTAGTGCGGCGTTGTCGGCGTTTACCCAGGTGCGCCATGAGATCCCCATGCTCAGCCTGGGCAACGCGTTTGATGAAACCACCATGCTGGAATTTGATCGTCGGGTCACCGAGGGCCTCGACCTGCCGGTGGGCGATCTGTTTGGCGGTGGCGCGGCGGTGGAATACAGCTGCGAACCCAAGCTCGATGGCCTGGCGGTCAGCCTGCTGTACCAGGATGGCGAGTTGGTACGCGGCGCGACCCGTGGCGACGGCACCACGGGCGAAGACATCAGCGTCAATGTGCGCACCGTGCGCAATATCCCGTTGAAACTGCACGGCACAGGCTGGCCGGCGACCCTGGAAGTGCGTGGCGAAGTGTTCATGTCCAAGGCCGGTTTCGAGCGTTTGAACGCCTCGCAACTGGAAGTCGGCGGCAAGACCTTCGCCAACCCGCGCAACGCCGCCGCCGGCAGCCTGCGCCAACTCGATTCGAAGATCACCGCCAGTCGCCCCCTGGAGTTTTGCTGCTACGGCGTGACCACGGATATCAGCGACACTCATATCGGCAACCTGCAGCAGTTGCAGAAATGGGGCATGCCCATCAGCCATGAGTTGAAGCTGGCCAAGGGTATTGAGGATTGCCTGGCGTACTACCGCGACATCGGTGAGCGGCGTAGCAGCCTGCCCTATGAAATCGACGGGGTGGTGTTCAAGGTCAACAGCATTGCCTACCAGCGTGAACTGGGCTTTCGCGCCCGCGAGCCGCGCTGGGCCATCGCTCATAAGTTTCCGGCGCTGGAAGAACTCACCGAATTGCTGGACGTTGAGTTCCAAGTCGGCCGCACCGGCGCCGTGACCCCGGTAGCACGCTTGAAGCCAGTCAAGGTGGCGGGCGTCACTGTGTCCAATGCGACGTTGCACAATATGGACGAAGTGGCGCGCCTGGGCTTGATGATCGGTGACACCGTGATTATCCGCCGTGCCGGTGACGTAATCCCACAGGTCGTGTCGGTGGTTGCCGAGCGCCGCCCGGAAAATGCCCGCGCCGTACAGATCCCGCAAACCTGCCCGGTGTGTGGCTCCCATGTGGAACGCACGCAGTTGGTCAAGCGCAGCAAGGGCAAGGAAACCGTCAGCGAAGGCGCGGTGTATCGCTGTGTCGGGCGGCTGGCCTGTGGTGCGCAGCTCAAGCAGGCGATTATCCATTTTGTCTCGCGACGGGCCATGGATATCGACGGCCTGGGCGACAAGACCATCGAGCAACTGGTCGATGAAAAGCTCATCGGTTCGCCGGCTGACCTGTACAAGCTCAAGTACGAACAGATCATCGACCTGGAAGGCTTCGCTGATGTTTCCAGCAAGAAACTGATCGCTGCCATCGAAAACAGCAAGACCCCAACCCTGGCACGGTTTATCTACGCCCTGGGCATTCCCGATGTCGGCGAGGAAACCGCCAAGGTGCTGGCGCGCTCCCTGGCGTCCCTGGAGCGCGTGCAGCAAGCCTTGCCGGAAGTGTTGACGTACTTGCCGGATGTTGGCCTGGAGGTGGCGCACGAGATCCACAGCTTCTTTGAAGACAGCCATAACCAGCAGGTGATTGGCGCGTTACTGTCGCCGGATGAGTGCGGCCTGCAATTGCAGGACCAGGGCGAACTGAGCGCCGAGTTCGCGGCCAGCACCACCCTGGGCGGCTTTCTCGACAAGCTGCACGTGCCTTCCGTGGGGCCGGGGGCTGCGCAGAAGCTGGCGGACAAGTTCGGCTCCCTGGAGGGCGTTATCCAGGCCGATTGGCTGGATATGCGCCAGGCACTCCCAGAGAAACAGGCCAAGGCCGTGCGCGAGTTTTTTGATAATCCGGACAATGCCCAGCGTGCGCAAGCCATCGAGCAGCAGCTCAAGGACTTTGGCATGCACTGGCAGAGCGAGAAGAAAGTCCTCGAGGGCTTGCCCGAGGCGGGCCATACCTGGGTACTGACCGGCTCGCTGGAGTTGATGAGCCGCGACGTGGCCAAGGAAAAACTCGAAAGCCTGGGCGCCAAGGTCGCCGGTTCGGTGTCGGCGAAAACCTATTGCGTGGTCGCGGGGCCAGGCGCCGGGTCGAAGTTGGCCAAGGCCAGTGAGCTGGGGTTGAAAGTCATGGATGAAGAGGCTTTTGTTGCCTTTCTGACCCGCCACAACATCTCCATCTGATGATGACGATCGTTCCCACGCAGAGTGTGGGAACGATCTTGCGTGGTAAATGATCTAGTCTTGGGCACGCCCCTGGAGAGATCGCCATGTACCGCTTCTTCGAACAGCTCAGTTCGCGCATCGCCGCACCGTTCATGGCCGGGACTTCGCGCAATAGCAAGGTGTGGCAGTGCCGTTGCGGGCAATCCCTGTTCTTTCGCAACAGCCAATGCCTGTCCTGTTCGGCGCTGCTGGGCTATCTGCCCGAGCAAAGCCGGCTGTCGTCCCTGCAACCTGGGCCGGTCGTCAATACCTGGCTGCAGGACGATAATCTTGACGCGGGCGCCTGGCGCCGCTGCGCCAATCTCGACACGCCTGCTGCCTGCAACTGGCTGATCCCGGCCTACAGCACCGCACCGCTGTGCGTGGCGTGTAGCCTTAATCGCACCATCCCCGACCTGTCGATTGCAGAAAACCCCGAGCGCTGGCGCAAAGTCGAAACCGCCAAGCGCCGTCTGGTGGCGCAACTGATCAGCCTGGGGTTGCAGGTGGTCCCCAAGTCCGTCGATGAAGCCAATGGCCTGGCCTTTGACTTCGTCGGTATCGACCTGCAAGGCAAGGCCCCCACTACCGGGCATGCCAACGGCTTGATCACCTTGGATATCAAGGAAGCCGACGACGAACACCGTGAGAAAATTCGCGTGCAGATGCGTGAGCCGTACCGCACCTTGCTCGGTCATTTCCGGCATGAAGTCGGTCACTACTATTGGGATCGCCTGGTTGCCGGCAGCCACTGGCTGGAGCCGTTCCGCCAGGTGTTTGGTGATGAGCGCGCCAGCTATGCCGATGCTCTCGAGCAGCACTACCAGAATGGCCCGCGCCCGGACTGGCAGCAAACCTGCGTCAGCGCCTACGCCACCATGCACCCTTGGGAAGACTGGGCGGAAACCTGGGCCCACTACCTGCACATGATGGACGCGGTCGATACCGCCCTGGGCTTTGGTATGAGCGCGCGGGAGATGGACCTGGACTACCAGCCGTTTCCCCTCGCCACGCTCTACGATCCGCAACACCCTGGCGGGGCGGCGTTCCTGTCGTTCGTCAACGCCTGGATCGAACTGGCCGGCATGCTCAACGAACTGTCCCGCAGCATGGGGCAACCGGATTTCTATCCCTTCGTGCTGCCACCGGCGGTGATTGCCAAGCTGCATTTCATCCACCTGGTGATCCAGGGGGAGGGCGGCCGGGCGGATGAGGTGTTGAAAGCCCAATGATCCAATGTGGACGCGGGCTTGCCCGCGATGACGTGACCACCGCCATCGCGGGCAAGCCCGCTCCCACACCACATAGAGGGTGTTCTTCAGGGCTATGGCAAGTACTTGAGCCCCTTGGCTTTTTAATCCTGCACCAACGGTTGTAACTTCCGATGAGATCGGTACAATGGCGCGGCTTGCCGAGAGGCCAGCGTCGTTATGGTGACCCCATCGGTCCCCCCGCAACGATTACCCGTGAACCTGGTCAGAGCCGGAAGGCAGCAGCCACAGCGGGAACATTGTGTGCCGGGGTGTGGCTGGTGGGGTTGCCTCCATAACGCTCCCTTCGTAACAACTCTCCCTCTGATCAAAAATTATCACTTTGCCGTGCGTTATTGCGCAGCGGTCGAAGCCGTCTGTACACCGCGTTTTTTCGCGGCGTTTTCGTGTCTGGCTATCGGCCTTTATTGCGGTTGAAGAAGCTTCTTCGCCGCCAGCAGGAAGATGCCGATCTTGCAGGCAGGTTCTATGTGCCAGCCACCGCCAGCAGGCGGAGGTAGCTCATGGTAGTCCCTTGCATTTTGAAGTAATTGCGCGAAAGGATGCCGAGTCCGCTTGGGCTGCGCGAGCATATTGGCAAAAGGCGTGGCCCAGCGCCTGCCAGGAGAGGCGCTGTCCGGTCGGATCATGTCAGTAGGCAAAGAGCAAAGAGCAGGCAGCATCAGCGACCTGCTCTTTTTTATGTCGTACGAGCTCTAAGGCTTGGACAAGGCCTGGTCTACCGCCGCTATCAGCTTTCCCAGATCCTTCGGGGTGGCTTTATGAATGACACCGAACAGATAAGCGCGCTGTTCGTCCTCATCGCCCAGATCGGCAAAAAAGACTTTCAGCTTCACTCCCAGAGCCTCTGCAAACAAGAAGAGAGCGTCAACGCTGGGTGTATAGGTGCCGGTTTCGAAGCGGCTGATGGTTTTAGGGTCAAAACCGGTTTTCTCACCTAGTTCAGCCTGAGTAAGCCCCGCTACCTTTCGATAACGTCTGATGGCTGGACCCAAACTTGAAATTTGCATCGCTCAATTCCCATTTAGAATCAAGAACTTAACGATAAATATTGGCATTAGACAACGGCACGCACCATCACCTTTTCTTGCAAAATGTGATGTAATTCGTAGAATCGGCGTTTAGGACAAGTATTTGGCGGTGTCGTTTCACAGGGCACCTTTATGAAACGGGAAATCATTGCTTTCTCCTCTCTTTCATAAAGGTAGTTGCAAAACAGTTGCTTGGCCGCAGCGCCAGGCTCGCTCTTGCGCGCCCCCGCAGCCCCCGCCTTTCACACCAGACGCTCGAATTAAAGCCTAGTTGATCTTCGTCAAACCGAAGCTCAGGTGCTGGGCAAAACGTGGTTTGGCCGCCGAATGGGGCCAGCCAGCCGATTGACGGTTTACCCGTCTGGAAATACCCCTCTACCTGCCGGATCTACCCGATCCCGGGCCGGTAGATCGAATGCTGTCCATGGAGCTTTAAAGTGCGCGTCAATTTGCCGGTCACCACAGTTGAACAGACTTTCGGGGAGCAGCAACGGCTCATTTCCGCGACGGACATCAATAGCCACATTACCTACTGCAACGCCGAGTTTGCTGCCATGAGCGGCTTCACCCAAGCCGAGCTGATCGGCAGTACCCACAACCTGGTACGCCACCCGGATATGCCGCCGGCGGTCTTCGAACTGATGTGGCGCTACCTCAAGGCCGGCCAGAGCTGGATGGGCGTGGTCAAGAATCGCTGCAAGAATGGCAGCTTTTATTGGGTCAGCGCCTATGTGACCCCCATCCTCGAAGACGGCCGGTTGGTGGGCTATGAGTCGGTGCGGGTCAAGCCGACGCGCGAACAGGTGCGGCGTGCCGAAGCGCTCTACGCGCGCTTGCGTGCCGGGCGTTCGGCGGTTTCGCCGCTGCAACGCCTGGGCCAGTTCGGCAATGCCCTGGCCGTGCCCGCCCTGGCGGCGGTGGCGGCTGGCGGCGCGGTGCAATGGCTGCCCAGCGGCTGGGCTCAGGCAACGACTGCGCTGCTGTTTCTCGGTCTGGGCGCCTGGGCGCACCTGCGTCTGGGGCAGCAGCTCAAGCAGATTGTCGAGCACACTCCCAACACCTTTTCCGACCCGATCAGCGCCATGACCTACAGCGATGCGCTAGGTCCGGCCGCGCAATTGGAGATGATCCTGATCAGCGAAGAGGCGCGCTTGAAAACCGCCCTCACGCGGCTCAGCGACCTGGCCACACAGATGGCCGAGGCGGCTACCGATTCCAGCGTGTTGTCGGGCAATACCGAGTCGGCACTGCTGGAACAGCGCGCCGAAACCGATATGACCGCCGCAGCCATGACCGAAATGGCCGCCTCCATCGCCGAAGTGGCGACACATGTACAGCAGACTGCCAGCGAAGCCCGCACCGCCAACGACCTGGCCGGGCATGGCAGCCAGGTGGTCGGAACCACACGCGACGCGATCCAACTGCTAGCGGCCACCGTTACCCAGATCAACCAGGCGGTGGGCCACCTGGCCGGCCAGACCCAGGAAATCCGCGTGGCGGCGAGCATGATCCAGGCGATTGCCGACCAGACCAACCTGTTGGCCCTGAATGCTGCCATCGAGGCGGCGCGGGCTGGTGAACAGGGCCGTGGTTTTGCGGTGGTGGCCGATGAAGTGCGGGCGCTGGCGGGCAAGACCCGGGAGTCGACCGAGCAGATCCAGGGCATCATCCAGAATCTACGCGCGGGCGCCGATGAAGCAGTGGAAATTGCCAGCACCGGTATCCATGAAGCCGAGCAGGGCGTGCAGCAGGTATTGCAGGCGCAACAGGCACTGCTGGGCATTCGCCAGGCAGTGGAGCGCATTACCGGCATGAGTCAGCAAATGGCTGCTGCCTCGCAGGAACAATCCCACGTCGCAGAGGATGTTTCACAACAGATCAATAACGTCGCGGCCACGGTACAAAAGACAGCGGGCAATGCCAACGCTGCAGTCACCCGGGGCCGGGAACTTGAAAGCATCTCTTCCGGGTTGCGTGCCCTGGTCGAGCGGTTCAACCGCTAGCCACCTAGAGCCTCATTCATGGATGAGAAATACCGCAGGGCCGTGGATGCCGCCGCCATTTTCTCCGAGACAGACCTCACCGGCCGCATCACCTATGTAAACGACCAATTCTGCGGCATGTCCGGCTACAGCCGCGACGAGTTGCTGGGGCGCAACCACCGGATCCTCAGTTCCGGGTTGCATCCTGCCGGGTTTTTCCAGGGGATGTGGCGCACCATCACCGAGGGTAAGGTCTGGCGCGGGGAAATCTGTAACCGTGCCAAGGACGGCTCGCTGTACTGGGTCGACAGCACCATGGTGCCGCTGGTCGATGAGCGGACCGGCAAGGTGCAGAAGTACGTGTCGATTCGTTTTGATGTCAGCGAAAAGCGCCAGTTGTTGCAGACCCTGCAATGGCGGGTCGGCCATGATGTGCTGACCGGGCTGCCCAACCGTGCCTATCTGTCTGAACTGCTCGTGCAATCCTTGGAGTTTTCCCGCAGCGAGCACATCCCCCTGGCGGTGTGCATGCTCGACCTGGACGGCTTCAAGGCGGTCAACGACGGCTACGGCCATGCCTCTGGCGACCTGTTGCTGGTGGAGGTCGCCAGCCGCCTGCGCGACATCATCCGTGGCGAAGACGTGGTCGCAAGGCTTGCCGGTGACGAGTTTGTGCTGATCCTGCGCTACGTGCGCGATGCCGAGGAGTTGAACCGCGCTTTGCGGCGCATCCTCACGGCCATTTCCGAGCCGTACTCGATCCTCGGCGCGCAGATCAACGTGTTTGCCAGCATTGGCGTCACGCTGTTCCCGTTGGATGACGAGGATGCCGACACCCTGCTGCGCCATGCCGACCAGGCGATGTACGTGGCCAAGCAAAGTGGCCGTAACCGCTACCAGCTGTTTGATGTGTCCCTGGAGCAGGAGGTCAAGGCCACCCACCAGACCGTGCAGCAGATTCGCCAGGCCCTGGCAGCGGGGGAGTTGTGCCTGCACTTCCATCCCAAGATCAACCTGCGCCACGGCCAGGTCGTGGGTTTTGAGGCATTGCTGCGCTGGCAGCACCCGATTCGCGGGCTGGTGTCGCCCAAGGATTTCCTGTCGTTGATCGAGCAGACCGACCTGATCGTCGATGTCGGCGAGTGGGTGATGGACCAGGTGCTGGCGCAGATACGCCAGTGGCAAGACGCCGGGCATTGCTGGCCGGTCAGCGTGAATATCGCGGCGCGACACTTCCAGCGCGCGGACTTTGTCGAGCGCTTGCAACAGCTGCTGGCCCAGCATCCTGACGTTGCGCCGCACATGCTCGACCTGGAGATCGCCGAATCGGTAGCCATCGATCATATCCAGCGCGTCACCGAGCACCTGGCGGCATGCCAGGCGCTGGGAGTGCGGTTTTCCCTGGACGATTTCGGCACGGGCTATTCGTCCCTCAGCTACCTCAAGCGCCTGCCCACCCAGACCATCAAGATCGACAAGTCGTTTGTGCGCGACATCCTGCACGACAAGGATGACCTCGCGCTGACCCAGGCGGTGATCGGCCTGGCCCGGGCATTTGGTCGCGAAGTGATCGCCGAGGGCCTGGAAACCCTCGAGCATGGCCAGTTGCTGCTGCGCATGGGCTGTGAAGTGGCGCAGGGCTATTACTTCGCCCAACCGATGCCGGCAGCCGAGGTGCCGGCCTGGGCGGCGGGGTTTGATCTGCTCAACTATGGCGCTGGCGGGGATTGAGGCAGGCGCCCAGCGTCGCCGGTATAGAGCAGGATGATTGCGTCAATCTCCCCGGACATTTTCATACGCAGCAGTGTGCGCAAAATCCGCTGCACGGGTAGGGCTGGGTCGTTGCGCACGTAGCAGCCCAGGCTCTGCTCTTCAATCACGGCCACCACGTGCAGCTTGCGACCTGCCGGTAACTGCTGATTGAAGCGTTCCAGGGTCCATTCGTTGGTGACCGCGTACTTGAAGCGTCCCGCCACCAGCTTTTGCAGCACTTGCTCTTCGCTGCGGGCGTCGTCGCGCTTGAGCTGGCCCTTGGCAAACAGCGGTTCGAGGGTCGGGTAGCTGTAGTTGAGCACCGTGCCGATATTCTGTGCCGCCAGCTGCGCCACATTCACCGACAGCGGCGGCACATGGGCGCTGGCCAGGACATTGCGCTGCACCCATAACGGAATGCTCCATATGTAGTCCCCGGACAGATTATTCAGCCACGCTTGTGCGACGTAGCAGCGCACATCAATCTCGCCGTGCTCCATGGCTGGAGCGATACGGGCCCGGGCCAGTACCTGGAACTGCGCCGGGTGGCCGACCTGGGTTGCCAGGCTGAGCATCAAGTCATACAAAATGCCCTGGGTCGGCTGGGCCCCCTCGATCTGCACCATGGGCATGGCCCAGCTGTCGGAAATGGCGAAGCGCAACGGGGCGGGCGCCGCCAGGCTCAGTGTGGTGATCATCCATAAAGCGCCCAGGACTACGCGCATAAACTCTCCGGGATCAGCCCTTTGCAGGGCGTGCCACTACCAGCTTAGTCAGATTAGGCGAGCGTGCCGGATGCAATTTCCCCCCTGCTCCGCTAGCATTACCGGCTTCCGCTTCCCAGTTGCGACGGTTTTCGATGAGTTATCAGGTTCTTGCACGTAAATGGCGTCCGCGCTCGTTCCGCGAAATGGTCGGCCAGACCCATGTGCTCAAGGCTCTGATCAATGCCTTGGACAGCCAACGGCTGCACCACGCCTACCTGTTCACCGGCACGCGCGGGGTGGGCAAGACCACCATTGCGCGGATCATTGCCAAGTGCCTGAACTGTGAGACCGGCATCACCTCGACGCCCTGCGGCACCTGCTCGGTGTGCCGGGAGATCGACGAAGGGCGCTTTGTCGACCTGATCGAAATCGACGCCGCGAGCCGCACCAAGGTCGAGGACACCCGCGAACTGCTGGACAACGTGCAGTACGCCCCCAGCCGCGGGCGCTTCAAGGTCTACCTGATCGACGAAGTGCACATGCTCTCCAGCCATTCCTTCAACGCGCTGTTGAAGACCCTGGAGGAGCCGCCGCCCTACGTTAAGTTCATCCTGGCCACCACCGATCCGCAGAAACTTCCTGCAACGATTTTGTCGCGGTGCCTGCAGTTCTCCCTGAAGAACATGACCCCTGAGCGGGTGGTCGAGCATTTGACCCACGTATTGGGTGTGGAGAACGTGCCGTTCGAAGACGATGCGCTGTGGCTGCTGGGCCGCGCCGCCGATGGCTCGATGCGCGATGCCATGAGCCTGACCGACCAGGCGATTGCCTTCGGTGAAGGCAAGGTAATGGCCGCCGACGTGCGCGCCATGCTCGGCACCCTCGATCACGGCCAAGTGTTCGACGTGCTGCATGCGCTGATCGAAGGCGACGCCAAGGCGCTGCTCGAAGCCGTGCGCCATCTGTCGGAGCAGGGGCCGGACTGGAATGGCGTGCTCTCGGAAATTCTCAATGTGCTGCACCGCGTCGCTATCGCCCAGGCCCTGCCTGAGGGGGTCGACAACGGCCACGGCGACCGCGACCGCGTATTGGCACTGGCCCAGGCGCTGCCGGCCGAAGATGTGCAGTTCTACTACCAGATGGGCCTGATCGGGCGCCGCGACCTGCCGTTGGCACCAGACCCGCGCGGCGGTTTCGAAATGGTCATGCTGCGCATGCTGGCGTTTCGCCCCGCGGATACCGCCGACGCGCCGAGACAGCCACTAAAGCCAGTGGGGATCAGCCAGGCCACAGTTGATTCCGCCAAACCAGTGGCTGGCGCGGCGGTCGTTGCGCCAGTAAGCGCGCCGCAACCTGTGGCCGCTGCTCCAGCCATGGTCGCGGTGGAGCCTGTGGCGCCTGTAGTGGCGCCGCAGCCGATGGTCGAGCCCGAGCCCGCGCCGGTAGTCGATCTGCCCTGGAATGAGCCGGCAGAGGCCGTGGTCGAGCTGGCTCCTGCCGTCGAGCCTGTCCTCGAAACCACCGGCGAGCAGCCTGAACTGACGCCGATGCCGACGCCAACCCCCGACAGCGTGGTACCCGACGCGCCGGAATGGGTCTCGGCACCCGTGCCCGAGCCGACTATTGCCGAAGTGGACGCCGCTACCCCAGGCATCGACCTGGATGACGAACCGCCGCTGGACGAAGATTACATCGAGCCGGACATGGATTCGGCCTACAGCTACCTGGACGACCTGGCCAGCGAGCACACCGCCGAGCCTGCGCCCGAGCCCGAGGCGGAACCTGCCGCCATGCCGGCCACCGGCCTGGCCCTGCAATGGCTGGAGCTGTTCCCGAAATTGCCGATTTCCGGCATGACCGGCAGCATCGCCGCCAACTGCACGCTGATCGCTGTCGATGGCGATCACTGGCTGTTGCACCTGGACCCGGCCCACAGCGCCCTGTTCAACGCGACCCAGCAGCGCCGGCTCAACGATGCCCTGAACCAGTTCCACGAACGCACCCTGACGGTGACCATCGAGCTGATCAAGCCCGAGCAGGAAACCCCGGCCCAGGCCGCCACCCGTCGCCGGCTCAACCGCCAGCGCGAGGCCGAGGAGTCGATCCAGGCCGACCCGCTGATCCAGCAGATGATGGAGCAGTTTGGCGCGGTGGTGCGACACGATACTATTGAACCTGTCGAAGCCCAGGCTGCAGCGGGCTGATAATTGCAGGCGCCGTGCCCCGAGGCTCGGCGCCGTATTGATCCACGTACTTTTGAGGTGATTCCCATGATGAAAGGTGGCATGGCCGGCCTGATGAAGCAGGCGCAGCAGATGCAGGAAAAGATGGCCAAGATGCAGGAAGAACTGGCCAACGCCGAAGTCACCGGTAAAGCCGGTGGCGATATGGTCAGCGTGGTGATGACCGGTCGTCACGACATCAAGCGCGTGAGCATTGACCCAAGCGTATTGCCGGGCGTTGGCGAAGACGACCTGGAAATGCTCGAAGCCCTGTTCGCCGCGGCCGTCAACGACGCCGTGCGCAAGATCGAAGCCAACAGCCAGGACAAAATGTCCGGCGTGACCGCGGGCATGCAACTGCCGCCGGGCATGAAGCTGCCGTTCTGACCGGCCAGCGCAAGACTGAAAATGCCAGGCATCGCGCCTGGCATTTTTGTTTGTGTCGGGCACAATCGAACGTCAGCCCTGCAACAGCTGTCTGCACCCTATACCGCTGAATTCAATCACCGATATAAAGGAGCCTCGCTGATGACCCAAGCCATGACCCTTAACCAGCGCATCGTCCTGGTATCCCGCCCGCAGGGTGCGCCCGTGCCGGAAAACTTCCGCCTGGAGCGCGTGGCGCTGCCCGACCTGGCAGACGGCCAGGTCCTGCTCAAGACCCTGTTCCTGTCCCTGGACCCCTACATGCGTGGACGCATGAGTGACGCGCCGTCCTACGCAGCCCCGGTAGAAATCGGCGAGGTGATGACTGGTGGCGCTGTCAGCCGCATCGAACAGTCGCGTAACCCCAAGTTCGAGGTGGGTGACCTGGTGGTCGGCGCCACCGGCTGGCAAAGCCATAGCATCAGTGACGGCCGCAATTTGATACCGGTGCCCAACGGCTTGCCAAGCCCGTCCATGGCCCTGGGTGTGCTGGGCATGCCCGGCATGACGGCCTACATGGGCCTGATGGATATCGGCCAACCCCAGGCCGGGGAAACCCTGGTGGTGGCGGCGGCCTCCGGTGCAGTGGGCTCGGTGGTTGGCCAGGTGGCCAAGCTCAAGGGCCTGCGGGTGGTCGGCGTGGCCGGCGGTGCGGACAAGTGCCGTTATGTGGTGGAGGAGCTGGGGTTTGACGCGTGCATCGACCACAAGAGCGCGGACTTTGCCGATGAACTGGCCAACGCCTGTGTTAACGGGGTGGACATCTATTATGAAAACGTCGGCGGCAAGGTCTTCGACGCCGTGCTGCCCCTGCTCAATCCCAAGGCGCGGATCCCCCTGTGTGGCCTGATTGCCGGCTACAACGCCCATGAAGCGCCCGCCGGTCCCGATCGCCTGCCGGCGCTGCAACGCACCTTGCTGACCAAGCGCGTGCGCATCCAGGGCTTTATCGTGTTCGACGACTATGGCGACCGCCACCCGGAATTCATCAGCGCCATGGCGCCGTGGGTGCGGGACGGCAAGGTCAAGTTTCGCGAAGACGTGGTCGAGGGCCTTGAGCAGGCGCCCGAGGCCTTTATCGGCCTGTTGGAAGGGCGCAATTTCGGCAAGTTGGTCGTGCGTATTTGACGCTTATCCGAGGCGCGGGTATAAACCGCGTCTCGTTGTTTTGTCGGACCTTTGCCCCATGAGCTTCAGCCCTCTGATTCGTCAACTGATCGACGCCCTGCGCACCTTGCCGGGCGTGGGCCAGAAAACCGCCCAGCGTATGGCGCTGCAACTGCTGGAGCGTGACCGCAGCGGTGGCTCGCGGCTGGCCCAGGCCTTGAGCCAGGCCATGGAAGGCGTGGGCCATTGCCGTCAGTGCCGCACCCTTACCGAAGAAGAACTTTGCCCGCAATGCGCCGACCCCCGTCGCGACGACACCCTGCTGTGCGTGGTCGAAGGGCCGATGGACGTGTATGCGGTGGAGCAGACCGGCTACCGCGGGCGCTACTTCGTGCTCAAGGGCCACCTGTCGCCGCTTGACGGCCTGGGACCTGAAGCCATTGGTATCCCGCAATTGGTGGCGCGCATCGAAGAGCAGGGCACCTTTACCGAAGTGATCCTGGCCACCAACCCTACGGTGGAAGGGGAAGCCACGGCGCATTACATCGCGCAACTGCTGACCAACAAAGGCCTGATCACCTCGCGCATCGCCCACGGCGTGCCGTTGGGTGGTGAGCTGGAGTTGGTGGACGGCGGCACCCTGGCGCACTCGTTTGCCGGGCGTAAACCTATCGCGCTGTAAGCCAAACTCCCTGGGGCACGCTGGCTTGTGTGGGAGCTGGCTTGCCTGCGATGCAGGCACTGCGGTGTATCAGGGGGACCGAGGCGAGACCATCGCAGGCAAGCCAGCTCCTGCACAAGCATGCACATTGCATTTGCGTTCGGCTTGATAACCAAGCAAGCGCTTGGTAAGTTCGCTCCATCTCTGCATGGAGCTTGCCGATGTCTGCCTACCAGGAATATTTCGACCCCAGTCACCAATTGGTCCGCGACAGCGTGCGCCGTTTTGTCGAGCGCGAGATTGTGCCGGGCATCGAGCAGTGGGAGGAGGCCGAACACTTCCCTCGCGAGCTGTACCTCAAGGCCGGTGCGGCGGGGATTCTCGGGATCGGTTACCCCGAAGCCCTCGGCGGCAGTCATGAAGGCGATCTGTTCGCCAAGGTGGCCGCCAGCGAAGAGCTGATGCGCTGTGGCTCCGGCGGCGTGGTGGCGGGGCTGGGCTCGTTGGATATCGGCCTGCCGCCCATCGTCAAATGGGCCCGCCCCGAAATCCGCGAGCGCGTGGCCCCGCAGGTCTTGTCTGGCGAGAAGATCATGGCCCTGGCCGTCACCGAGCCCGGTGGTGGCTCCGACGTGGCCAGCCTGCAAACCCGTGCCGTGCGCGACGGCGATTGCTATCGGGTCAGTGGCAGCAAAACCTTTATTACCAGTGGCGTGCGCGCCGACTACTACACCGTCGCCGTACGTACCGGCCGGCCGGGCTTTGCCGGCATCAGCCTGTTGCTGATCGAGAAGGGCACGCCTGGCTTCACCGTCGGCCAACCGCTGAAGAAAATGGGTTGGTGGGCGTCGGACACTGCCGAGTTGTTCTTCGACAATTGCCAGGTGCCCGCAGGCAACCTGATCGGCAGCGAAAACATGGGGTTTGCCTGCATCATGGGCAATTTCCAGAGCGAACGCCTGGCCCTGGCATTGATGGCCAACATGACGGCGCAGATGGCCCTGGAAGAGAGCCTGAAGTGGGCTGCGCAGCGCGAGGCCTTTGGCAAGCCGATTGGCAAGTTCCAGGTGCTCAAGCACCGCCTGGCGGAGATGGCCACGGCGGTCGAGGTTTCCCGCGAGTTCACCTACCGCCAGGCCGCGAAGATGGCGGCGGGCAAGAGTGTGATCAAGGAGATTTCCATGGCCAAGAACCTGGCCACCGACACCGCCGACCGGGTGACGTATGACGCGGTGCAGATCCTGGGAGGCCTGGGTTATATGCGCGGCAGCCTGGTGGAGCGGCTGTACCGGGATAACCGGATTTTGTCGATTGGTGGCGGGACGCGGGAGGTGATGAATGAAATCATCAGTAAGCAGATGGGGTTGTGAGTGAGGGTGTTATCACTGGCCTCATCGCGGGCAAGCCCGCTCCCACATTTTGATTTGTGAACCCATTCAAAGGTGGGAGCGGGCTTGCCCGCGATGAGGCCCGCAAGACCAGCGCAAATTACCGCTCAGTCAAGCCAAACTGCGTCAAACAGAAGGTCGCAATCCCCATATCCTCCAAACGCTGCGAGCCCCCCAGCTCCGGCAGATCAATAATCGCCGCGGCCTCGAAAATCCGTGCTCCCATGCGCCGCGCCAGATTAGCCGCAGCAATCAAGGTGCCACCCGTGGCGATCAGGTCATCGAACATCAATACCGAATCCCCTTCGCACAGGCTGTCGGCGTGTACTTCGAGGAACGCTTCGCCATATTCGGTCTGATAGCCCTCGGACAGTACGTCCGCCGGCAGCTTGCCCTGCTTGCGGAACAGGATCAGCGGCTTGTTCAACTGATAGGCAATCACCGAACCGATCAGAAAGCCGCGGGCATCCATCGCGCCGATATGGCTGAACTCGGCTTCGACGTAGCGATGGATAAAGGTATCGGCCACCAGGCGCATGGCCTTGGGCGACTGGAACAGCGGCGTGATATCACGAAAGATCACCCCAGGCTTGGGGAAGTCGATGACGGGGCGAATCAGGGATTTGATGTCGAAGGAGTCGAAAGCCATCGTCGGGAGTCCTGGGCGCAAAGACTTCGCAGTATACCTGCGGCCTCGCCGGTTGGCTTGGCCGCAAGTGTCGCGCCCCTGGTCCGGCGGTCAGCCGTCGAGGGAACCGCCGGCCAGTGCGCAGAGCTGGATCGGGTCGAGGATGTGTACTTCCTTGCCCTCGGCGGCAATCAGTTCGTTCTGCTGGAAGCGCGTGAATACCCGGGATACGGTTTCCACCGCCAGGCCCAGGTAATTGCCGATTTCGTTGCGCGACATGCTCAGGCGGAACTGATTGGCCGAGAAACCCCGGGCGCGGAAACGCGCCGACAGGTTGACCAGGAAGGTGGCAATCCGTTCGTCGGCGGTTTTTTTCGACAACAGCAGCATCATTTGCTGGTCATCGCGGATTTCCCGGCTCATCACGCGCATCAACTGGCGGCGCAACTGCGGCAATTGCAGGGCCAGTTCGTCCAGGCGTTCGAACGGGATCTCGCACACCGACGTGGTCTCCAGGGCCTGGGCCGACACCGGGTGAATCTCGGTGTCCATGCCCGACAGGCCCACCAGTTCGCTGGGCAGGTGGAAGCCGGTGATCTGTTCTTCGCCGCTGTCGCTCAGGCTGAACGTCTTCAAGGCGCCCGAGCGTACTGCATAGACGGAATCGAACTTGTCACCCTGGCGAAACAGAAACTCGCCTTTCTTCAGGGGGCGACCACGTTTAACGATTTCGTCCAGCGCATCCATGTCTTCCAGATTCAGCGAAAGTGGCAAGCAGAGGGGCGCCAGGCTGCAATCCTTGCAGTGAGCCTGGCTATGAGCGCGCAGTTTAACTGGCTCGGACATTTCTTAAATCCTTGTGGGAAAACACACATAAGACGTAAGGGTACCGCACTGAGGGACTATCAGGCCAGCCTGTACAAAAAACCGGCAGGGGTATAAAGAATTTTACCCCGCGGCCGATGAACTGCTAACGACCAAGAGCTTGGAGGCTCACGATATGCTTTCCATCGACGGCAATCTCCCGTCCCGCACCACTGTGCCGACGCTGCTTGAACCGAAAAAAACCAGCACCGTGGGCGCCGGTACCGAATCAACGGCGCTGGGTGAAACCCAGCCTGCCGAAGGCGTGAGCGTGACCTTTTCCGGTGCGTCGTTGAAGGCTGCCAGCGCCGAGAAGACCGCCAACGACGATATCGAAGAAAGCGGGCTGGACGAGAACGTGCAGAAACTGCTGAAAATGATTCGCCAGTTGAAGCAGCAGATCGCGGAAAAGATGGCAGAGATGTCGGCGATCATGTCCGACAAGCGCCTCAGCCCGGAGCAGGTCCTGGCGAAACTGAGCGGCGTGCAATCGGCGTTGGGCGGCTTGCAAGCCTCGCTGACCGGCGCCTATGCGTCGTTGAGCGAAGCGATGAAGAACCTGAGCGCCGAAGACGCGGTGAAGGCCGCCTCGTTGATGGCCAAGTAACCCGGCTTAGATCACCCGCGAAAATCGCTGCCTATTCTGTTGCTCCAGATAGGCATCGAACACCATGCACACCGAGCGCACCAGCAGGCGTCCGGCCGGCAGTACCCGAATGCCTTCGGCGTCGAGTTCGATCAGGCCGTCACTGGCCATGGCTTGGAGTTGTGGCCAAAGCTCGGCGAAATAGCCGCGAAAATCCACGGTGAAGGCCTGCTCGATGCTTTCGAAGTCCAGGCTGAAGTGACAGATAAGCTGTTGAATCACCGCCCGGCGCAAACGATCGTCCGCCGTGCAGAGCAGGCCGCGACTGGTGGCCAGTTGCGCCCCCGCCAGGGCGTTCTGGTAGTGATTCAGGTCGCTGCTGTTCTGGCAGTACAGGTCACCAATCTGACTGATGGCCGAAACGCCGAGCCCGATCAAATCGCAGTGACCGTGGGTGGTGTAGCCCTGGAAGTTGCGCTGCAGGGTGGACTCTTCCTGGGCAATGGCCAATTCGTCATCGGGCAGGGCGAAGTGGTCCATGCCGATGTAGTTGTAGCCAGCCGCCGTCAACTGTTCGATGGTTTCCTGCAGCATCTGCAATTTGACGGAGGGGGCCGGCAGGTCTTCGCCGTTGATCCGCCGCTGGGGCAGGAAGCGTTCCGGCAGGTGGGCATAGTTGAACACCGACAGGCGGTCGGGTTGCAGGCTGATGACCTCGGCCACCGTGCGGGCGAAATGCTCCGGGGTCTGCTTGGGCAGGCCGTAGATCAGGTCGATATTGATCGAGCGAAACTGCAGGGTGCGCGCCGCGTCGATCACCGCGCGGGTTTCTTCCAGGCTTTGCAGGCGATTGACCGCCCGCTGCACTTCGGGGTCCAGGTCCTGCACGCCGATGCTCACGCGGTTGAAACCCAGTTCACGCAGCAGGCCCATGGTGGCCCAGTCGGCTTCCCGGGGGTCGATCTCGATGCCGTAGTCGCCGGAGTCGTCATCCAGCAGGTTGAAGTGCTGGCGCAGTTGCGCCATCAGTTGGCGCAATTCGTCGTGGCTGAGAAAGGTCGGTGTGCCGCCGCCAAAATGCAGCTGCTGCACCCGTTGGTTGGGGTCCAGGTGGCAGGCGACCAGTTGAATCTCTTGTTCCAGGCGTTGCAGGTAGGCCTGGGCGCGACCGCGGTCCTTGGTGATGACTTTGTTGCAGGCGCAGTAGTAGCAAATGTTCGCGCAGAACGGCACGTGCACATACAGCGACAGCGGGCGCACCGCCTTGCGGCTGTCGCGCAGGGCGTGCAGCAGGTCGAAAGTGCCGACCTGGCTGGTGAATTGTACGGCGGTGGGGTAGGAGGTGTAGCGCGGCCCCGCGAGGTCGTAGCGATGAATCAGATCAGTATCCCAACGAATGGCGTCGAGCATGCGGGCGTTCCCCGGATTGGCTAGTGGGCCGAGTCTAGGGGCATGGCCGGGCGGTCATCTTGATTTGTATCAAAGGGGAGCGGCGCTATGCCACATGGCCTTTTAGTGGCCCATCAGCCAGTGCTGATGGGGGCCGGGTAGGGTCCAGATCCCGAACACCATCACCAGCAGGCCGCCCGCCACGCGCACACTGCGCTTGCGCAACAGCGCGGTGACACGCTCCGCCGCCAGACCGGTGGCGAGCAAGACCGGCCAGGTGCCAAGGCCGAAGGCCAGCATTAGCAACCCGCTATCCATCGCATTGCCCTGGCTGGCCGCCCACAACAAGGTGCTGTAGACCAGGCCGCACGGCAACCAACCCCACAGCGCGCCCAGCAGCAAGGCGCGGGGCAGGCTGGACACCGGCAGCAAACGGCTGGCAAACGGCTGGATATGGCGCCACAGGCCGCGGCCGAGGCTTTCGATACGGGTCAGGCCGCTCCACCAGCCGGCCAGGTACAGGCCCATGCTGATCAACAGCAGGCCCGCGAGGATGCGCATGAACATCGCCGCCGGGCTGTTGGCCACGGCCCAGCCGGCCAGGCCAATCAATACGCCGGCGCAGGCATAGCTGAGGATGCGTCCCAGGTTGTACGCCAGCAGCAGGCGAAAGCGCCGGCTGCGTTGCTCCGGGGGGATGGCCAGGGTCAGCGCGCCCATCAGGCCGCCGCACATGCCCAGGCAATGGCCGCCGCCCAGCAGGCCGAGGATCAGCGCAGAAACCAGCAGCGGCGCGAGGTCAAGCATGGGGCGGCGCCGGCTCGTCAGGCTTGGTCGGTGGTTGCGCATGGCTGCTGGCTTCGTCGACAGCGGCCAGGTGCTTGGGGTCCTGGTCGTCGAACAACACGCTGTGGGCCGGCCCGTCGAGGTCGTCATACTGGCCGCTGTCAACCGCCCAGAAGAAGATGTAGATGGCGATGGCGACGATCAGCAGCGCCGCTGGAATCATTACGTAAAGAGCTGGCATCGCTACTCCATGCCCGCGCGGCTCAAGCCGGCAGCGGGCGAGGCTGTGGGGTGGTGCTCGCGGCACTGGCGCGCGGCAGGCGTGTCAGGCGCAGGGCGTTGATCACCACGGTCAACGAACTGAGGGACATGCCGATCGCAGCCCAGATCGGCGTGATCCAACCGAGGGCGGCGAACGGCAACATCAGGCCATTGTACAGCCCGGCCCACAGCAGGTTTTCAATGATTACCCGGCGCGTGCGCCGGGCCAGGCTGAAGGCTTGCACCAGGGCGTCCAGGCGGTTGGACAACAGCACCGCATCGGCGCTGGTTTTCGCCAGGTCAGTGGCCGAGCCCATGGCCACGCTGATATCGGCGGCGGCCAACACCGGCACGTCATTCACGCCGTCCCCGAGCATCAGCACCTTGCGGCCTTCCTTGTGCAGTTGTTGCAGCACCTGCAGCTTGTCATCCGGGCGCAGGCCGCCACGGGCTTCATCAATCCCCAGTTCGGCGGCGACGCTGGCGACCATCGGCGAGCTGTCACCCGACAGCAACAAGGTACGCCAGCCCCGCGCCTTGCACGCGGCCAACAGCGCAGGAGCATCGCTGCGCAGGCGATCATCCAGGACAAACCAGGCCAGGGCCCCGCCGGTATCGCCCAGCAGCAGCCATTGGCCGGCATCTTGCGGCGAATCGGGAATCCCACAGCCGCTTAACTCACAGACGAAAGCGGGTTGGCCAATGCGCAGCAGGCGTTCGCCGACCCGCCCTTCGAGCCCCAGGCCAGGGGTGCTGAGCACCTCATCAGCTGCCAGCGGCGCGCGGCCAAAGGCCCGGGCAATCGGGTGTTCGGAGCGGTTTTCGAGGGCGGCGGCCAGGGCCAGGGCGAGGTCGCTGCTCATGCTGCCCAGCGGCCGGATGGCGCGCAGGGCCAGGCGACCTTCGGTGAGGGTGCCGGTCTTGTCGAAAATCACTGTGTCGATCTGGTTCAAGCCTTCCAGCACATGGCCACGGGTCAGCAGCAGGCCGAGTTTGTGCAGGGTGCCGGTGGCGGCGGTCAAGGCCGTGGGGGTTGCCAGGGACAGGGCGCACGGGCAAGTCGCCACCAGCATCGCCAGGACAATCCAGAATGCTCGCGATGAATCCAGCTCCCACCACAGCAGGCCGATCACAGCGGCGGCGATCAGTGAGCAGAGCAGGAACCATTGCGCGGCGCGGTCGGCGATTTCTGCCAGGCGCGGTTTTTCGGCCTGGGCCCGCTCCAGCAGGCGCACGATGGCCGACAAGCGGGTGTCGTGGCCCAGGGCGCGCACTTGCACGGTCAACGCGCCTTCGACGTTGAGGGTGCCAGCGGTGACGCTATCGCCGGCCTGTCGCGGTTGTGGCAGGTATTCGCCGGTGAGCAGGGACTCGTCGATGCTCGATTGGCCCTTCAGGATCACCCCGTCGGCCGGCAGGATCGCGCCCGGATGCACCAGCACCCGGTCGCCCAGGGCCAGTTCGGTGAGCAGGATGCGTTCGCTCTGGCCATCGCCTTTGAGGCGCAGGCACGAGGCCGGCAGCAGGTTGACCAACTGCGCGGTGGCGGCGGCCGTGCGCTCGCGGGCACGGCGCTCCAGGTAGCGGCCGGCCAGCAGGAACAGGGCGAACATGCCCACGGCATCGAAATACAGCTCGCCCACCCCCGTTATCGCGGTCCAGATCCCCGCGAGGTAAGCGCCGCCGATGGCCAGTGACACCGAGACATCCATGGTCAGGTGGCGAGTGCGCAGGTCGCGCATGGCGCCCTTGAAAAACGGCGCGCAGCTGTAGAACACGATGGGGGTGGTCAAAAACAGCGCGACCCAGCGCAGGATCACGTGCAGCTCGGGGCTCAGGTCGATATTGAATTCCGGCCAGGTGGCCATGGTTGCCATCATCGCCTGGAACCACAGCAGGCCGGCGACGCCGAGTTGGCGCAGGGCCAGGCGGTTTTCGCTGGCCAGTTGTTCGGCGGCGCGGTCGGCTTGATAGGGGTGGGCGGCGTAGCCGATCTGGCGCAGCTCGCTGAGCACCTGGCTCAACGGCAACTGCCCATCGGCCCAGCGCACATGCAGGCGATGGTTGGACAGGTTCAGTCGCGCCTCGGCCACGGCGGGCAGGCTGCGCAGGTGTTTTTCGATCAGCCAGCCGCAGGCGGCGCAACTGATGCCTTCCATCAACAGGGTGGCTTCGGCCAGGTCGCCGTCGTGGCGCACGAAGGGTTTTTGCACATCGGCGCGGTCGTACAGCGCCAGTTCGTCGACCAACTGCACGGGCAGCGCTTCGGGGTTGGCCGAGGCCTCGCTGCGGTGTTGGTAATAGCTTTCCAGCCCGCCTGCGACAATCGCCTCGGCCACCGCCTGGCAACCCGGGCAGCAGAGCTCGCGGGACTCGCCAAGGATCACCGCAGTGAAGCGGCTGCCGGGCGGGACGGGGAGGGCGCAGTGGTAGCAGGGGGTTGGGGTGGTCATGGTTTTGGATCTGTGTGGGCGGGGAGGGCCTCATCGCGGGCAAGCCCGCTCCTACAAGGTTATCGCACACTCCCTGTAGGAGCCGGCTTGCCGGCGATGCGCGAAGCGCGGCTGTCAGTTCTTCAGGTCTTCAGCACCCTGCAACGGCTCGTCACCTAACTTCAAGTCGGTGCCATGGCTGACTTCTTCCTCTTCAAACATGCGCCAGGTTCTGTCGCCTTCGACCCCCAGCAGTTCGACGAAGCGCCGCCCCTCGACCTTGTCGGTCACCTGGCCGATGTACCGCCCCGGCTCGCTCTGGCTGCGGGTGAGCACGACCTTGCGGTCTTTCTCCGGCTGGGTCGGCGAAATCAGGTTCAGCTCCAGAGTGGTCGGCCCGCTGTTGCCGGTGAGGAACAGTTCCACTTCACCGGTCAGTTCATCCAGGTGCAGGGTGGCGCGCATTTGCAGGGTCTGGGCCAGCAGTTCGCGGTCCAGGGAGCGGTTGATGCCTTTGCCGGCCTCGTAGTAGTTGTCGTTGACCAGGTTGTCCGGGTTGTTCACCGCGATGGTCACCATGGACAAGGTCAGCGTCACCGAGCAGGCCAGGATGGCAATGATGATCCAGGGCCAGAGGTGCTTGTACCAGGGGCTTGCGGCAGTTGCTACGGGCATTGTTCTGCTCTCTTTTAACGAATTTGTGGGCCGATGAACCGGCTCTTGGCTTCAACGTGGACGCTGTCATCGTCAGCATCCTTGAGGATGAATTTCACCTCGTTGGTGCTCGATGGCAATTGTTCCGGCGCGCTCGACAGCTCCACCGGCATAGTGAAGATTTCCCCGGCGGCGACCTTGATCTCGCGCTTGCCTTGCAGCTTGAGGTCCGGCAGGCCGCTGGCGTCCAGCACGTAGGTGTGGTCGTGCTGGTCCTTGTTCATGATTTTCAGGCTGTAGACGTTCTCGATCCGCCCTTCGGCGTTTTCGCGGTAGAGCACGCGGTCCTTGCTGACGTCGAAACCCACCAGCGAGCGCATGAAAAACGCCGTGGCCAGCAGGCTGATCATCGCCAGCAGCACCAGCGCATAGCCGATCAGGCGCGGGCGCAACTTGTGGGTCTTTTGCCCCGACAGGTTATGTTCGGTGGTGTAGCTGATCAACCCGCGAGGGTAGTCCATCTTGTCCATGATGGTGTCGCAGGCGTCGATGCAGGCGGCGCAGCCAATGCACTCGATCTGCAGGCCGTCACGGATGTCGATCCCGGTGGGGCAGACCTGCACGCACATGGTGCAGTCGATGCAATCCCCCAGGCCCTGGGCCTTGTAGTCGATGCCTTTCTTGCGTGGGCCACGCACTTCGCCACGACGCGGGTCATAGGAGACGATCAGGGTGTCCTTGTCGAACATCACGCTCTGGAAGCGCGCATACGGACACATGTAGATGCACACTTGTTCACGCAGCCAGCCGGCGTTGCCGTAGGTGGCGAGGGTGAAGAAGCCGACCCAGAAGTACGACCAGCCATCGGCTTGGCCTGTGAAGAAGTCGAAGACCAGTTCGCGGATCGGCGAGAAGTAGCCGACAAAGGTCATGCCGGTAACAAAACCGATGATCAGCCACAGGCTGTGCTTGCTGAGTTTACGCAGGAACTTGTTGGCGCTCATCGGCGCCTTGTCCAGCTTGATCCGCTGGTTGCGGTCGCCTTCGGTGACCTTTTCGCACCACATGTAGATCCAGGTCCACACGCTTTGCGGGCAGGTGTAGCCGCACCAGATCCGCCCGGCGTACACGGTGATAAAGAACAGGCCAAAGGCCGAGATGATCAGGATGCCCGACAGCAGGATGAAGTCCTGGGGCCAGAATGTCGCACCGAAAATGAAGAATTTACGCTCTGGCAGGTTCCACCAGACGGCCTGGTGCCCGCCCCAGTTCAGCCACACCGTACCGAAGTACAGCAGGAACAACCCGGCACCGCCGAGCATCCGCAGATTGCGGAACATCCCGGTGAAGGCACGGGTGTAGATTTTCTCCCGCGAGGCGTAGAGATCGACGGTGTCGCTGGTTTTTTTGGCAGGCGGGGTAACGTCATGTACCGGAATCTGGTTGCTCATCATTGCATCCCACGGCAGTGGAGATTTGCCTCGGCCAGTACGTGCCAGCCGGGGTCAAAATAGGGGTCTTGCAGTGGCGTAATGATACGCCTGTAGTACCGATGAACGGGTGCGACCTTTGGTCGCGTTGGGGGAAATCAATTGATGGTGTACGTGACTTGAATCAATTGACAGGATGAGTATGGACGGTTTTTCAGGGCTCGAAGGTCATTCGTCCCATGGGTTGATCAGTGTCACACCGCTGCTTTGGAAGTCGGTGACATTGCGGGTGACCACGGTCAGGCCGTGAACCAGAGCGGTTGCGGCGATAAGCGCATCACTTTCGTTGGCACAATCGGGCACATGCAAGCTGGCGCAGCGCAATGCCACGGCAGCGTCAATTGGCAGGATTCTGGCATCGAAGGCCGGCATGACGTGGCGTTTGAGCCAGGTGCGCAAGACCTTGCCCTGCGCGGGGTCACGGCGCTCCATTCGCAGCACCCCCGTCTCCAGTTCCTTCAAGGTAATCGCCGAAATATACATGCGCGGTGCGGCGATGGTTCTGGCCCAGGCCACCACATTTTTGTCGGCTTGGGGTTTGCGTAACTCGGAAATGACGTTGGTATCGAGCAGATACATCAGGAGAGGTCCACGGGTCGGTGTGTAATCACGGCACGCTCGGTTTCAAACTCGATATCCGCCGCTTCGGGCATCACCAACAGGTCAACGATATCGGCGTTGATACCTGTCAATTTTTGGTAGTCCTCAATACTTAGCAGTACATGGGCAGGCTTGCCTCGATCGGTAATAAAAACCGGTCCTTGGCGCGCGGCTTTTTTGGCACCGCTTGTGTCCTGGTTGAATTCGCGGCTGGAGATTGTCGTGATAGTCATGGGGCGCCTCCCATCGGGATGGGTGAATGTAGTTACGTTACTACTACGCAGTTGCAAGCCACAAGCTTGAAGCTACAAACGGTCGATAGGCTTCACCAGAACCAAAAAAGCCCCGCCAGCATGCGCTGTACGGGGCTTTTTATTGGGGCTTGCAGCTTACTTCTGCTCTTGCTGCTCTTTGTGCGACAGGCTGTAAACATACGCTGCCAGCAAGTGCACCTTGTCGTTACCTTGCAGTTGCTCTTGCGCAGGCATCTGGCCCTGGCGGCCGTAACGGATGGTCTGCTGCAGTTGGGCGAAGCTGGAGCCGTAGATGAACGCGCCCGGGTGGGTCAGGTCGGGTGCGCCCATTGCTGGCGTACCCTTGCCGGCCGGGCCGTGGCAGGCCACGCAGTTGGCGGCGAAGAGTTTCTCGCCGTTGGCCACGTCGGCCTTGGCGCCTTCCGGCAGCTTGCGGCCATCGAGGTTGGTCAGCACGAAGCCGGCCACGTCAGCCACGCCTTGTTCGCCGATGACTTCAGCCCAGCCCGGCATCACTGCATGGCGGCCGCCCATGATGGTGGCCTTGATGGTTTCCGGCTCGCCGCCCCAGCGCCAGTCGGCGTCGGTCAGGTTGGGAAAGCCGTAGGCACCCTTGGCGTCGGAACCGTGGCAGACCGAGCAGTTGGAGGCGAACAGGCGGCCTCCCATCTTCAGGGCTTGCGGGTCCTTGGCCACTTCTTCAATAGGCATGGCCGCGAATTTGGCGAAGATCGGCCCGAACTTGGCGTCCGAGCGCGCCATTTCCTTTTCCCACTCGTGCACGCCAGTCCAGCCGCTCTGGCCGTTGGCGAATGGGGTTTGCTTGTCGTTATCGAGGTAGGCATAGCCCGGCAGCAGGCCTTTCCAGTTGCCCAGGCCCGGGTACAGCACCAGGTAGCCCAGGGCAAACACGATGGTGCCGACGAACAACATGAACCACCACTTTGGCAGTGGGTTGTCGTATTCCTCGATGCCATCGAACGAGTGGCCAACCGTCTCGTCCGTTTGTTCGGCGCGCTGGCCCTTGCGGGTCGACAGCAGCAGCCAGGTCAGGGCAAAAATGGTACCCAGACTGAGGACTGTGACGTACAGACTCCAGAACGTAGTCATTCTTTGTTACTCCTAGAAGCTTGCTCGACGTGCTTGATGGCTTCGGGATCATCCGCAAAAGGCAGCAAGGTCGCGTCTTCAAACTCTGACTTGCGCTTGGGGCTGAACACCCACAACGCCAGGCCTATAAAGGCCACCATCACGACAACGGTGCCCAGGCCTCGAATCATCCCGATATCCATTCAGATCACCGTTTGCTTTTGATGATGGTGCCCAGGCCTTGCAGGTAGGCCACCAGCGCGTCCATTTCGGTCTTGCCCTTGACGGCTGCCTGGGCACCGGCGATGTCTTCGTCGGTGTAAGGCACGCCGAGGGTGCGCAAGACTTCCATTTTCTTGGCCGTGTCTTTGCCGTCGAGCTTGTTTTCCACGAGGAACGGGTACGCCGGCATTTTCGACTCGGGCACCACGTTGCGCGGGTTGTACAAGTGCGCACGCTGCCAGTCATCGGAGTAACGACCACCCACGCGGGCCAGGTCCGGACCGGTACGCTTGGAGCCCCACAGGAACGGGTGGTCCCACACGCTTTCGCCGGCGACCGAGTAGTGGCCATAGCGTTCGGTTTCAGCACGGAACGGGCGGATCATCTGCGAGTGGCAGCCGACACAGCCGTTGGCGATGTACACATCGCGACCTTCCAGTTCAAGGGCGGTACGTGGCTTCATGCCTTCGACCGGCTTGTTGGTGACGTCCTGGAAAAACAGCGGAACGATCTGGGTCAGGCCGCCGATACTCACGGCGATGACCATGAAGAAGGCCAGCAGGCCGATATTCTTCTCGACTACTTCATGCTTCATCAGTGAGCTCCCACGACGGCGATCTTGGTGGCGGCTTCAGCCTCTACAGGGTTGGAGGCACGCACGGTGCGCCATACGTTGTAGGCCATGAACAGCATGCCGCTGGCAAAGAACGCACCACCGAGGGCACGGACGATGAAACCAGGATGGCTGGCTTGCAGCGCTTCGACGAAGGAGTAGGTGAGGGTACCGTCGTCGTTGATCGCACGCCACATCAGGCCCTGGGTGATGCCGTTGACCCACATCGAGGCGATGTAGAGCACGGTGCCGATGGTGGCCAGCCAGAAGTGGGTATTGATCAGGCTGGTGCTGTGCATCTGCGCCCGGCCATAGAGCTTGGGAATCATGTGATACAGCGCGCCGATGGAGATCATCGCTACCCAGCCGAGGGCGCCGGCGTGGACGTGGCCGATGGTCCAGTCGGTGTAGTGGGACAGCGAGTTGACCGTCTTGATGGCCATCATCGGCCCTTCGAAGGTCGACATGCCGTAGAACGCCAGCGATACCACCAAAAAGCGCAGGATCGGGTCGGTGCGCAGCTTATGCCAGGCGCCCGACAGGGTCATCATGCCGTTGATCATGCCGCCCCAGCTTGGAGCCAGCAGGATGATCGACATGGCCATGCCCAGGGACTGTGCCCAATCTGGCAGTGCGGTGTAGTGCAGGTGGTGCGGACCGGCCCAGATATACAGGGTGATCAGCGCCCAGAAGTGCACGATGGACAGGCGATAGGAGTAGATCGGACGCTCGGCCTGTTTCGGCACGAAGTAGTACATCATCCCCAAAAAGCCGGTGGTCAGGAAGAACCCTACGGCGTTGTGGCCGTACCACCACTGGATCATCGCATCGGTCGCACCGGCGTAGGCCGAGTAGGACTTGAAGAAACTCACCGGCAGGGACGCGTGGTTGACGATGTGCAGCATCGCCGTCACGACGATGAATGCGCCGTAGAACCAGTTGCCGACATAGATGTGCTTGGTCTTGCGCTTGACGATGGTGCCAAAGAACACAATGCCGTAGGTCACCCAGACGATCGCCAGAAGGATGGCAAGGGGCCATTCCAATTCCGCGTATTCCTTGGTGGTGGTGAAGCCCATTGGCAGGGTGATGATGGCGCCGACAATCACCGCTTGCCATCCCCAGAAGGTGAAGGCGGCGAGACCATCGGAAATCAGTCGCGTCTGGCAGGTTCGCTGCACGACATAGTAGGAAGTGGCAAACAGTGCACATCCGCCGAAGGCGAAGATCACCAGGTTGGTGTGCAGTGGGCGTAGGCGTCCAAACGTCGTCCATGGCAGGTCGAAGTTCAACTCCGGCCAGACCAGTTGCGAGGCGATGAAGACACCGAGCCCCATGCCAAGGATCCCCCAGACCACCGTCATGATGGCGAACTGGCGGACTACCTTATAGTTATAAGCAGTCGGACTGATTGCTGTGCTCATTCTAAGGTTCCACGGTTTAGGTGTTTTATTAGGATAAAAATCGGTCGCAAGTATGGAGAAAGCGAGGTGCCATTGCAACGTAACGCTGACCTGCGTCAATGCTTTACAAACCAGATTCTGCGCCCTTTCCATGTTTGGCGTAAGGACAAAATCAAAAATGAAAAGCTGACGGGTTGGACAGGAATTTTGAGGGGGCGCAGGTACTTGTAGCGAGGTATGTACAAACAAGCTGGCGGAGTGACGAATGGTCAATGGCACGACAGCCGGTAACTGCCAGCCTTTGCGCCTGTCACCCTGCTGGAGTGTCTGACTCATCGAGTGCAAGTCTAGCTGCGACCGATCAACGCCGGCCCACTGTGGAAACAAGCGTAGACCCGAATGGCGAGAGGGGAAAGGTGTGCTTTAGAAGGGTGTGACAATCTGGCGCAGGGCGCAGTGGTTAGTAGCAAGCTGCAAGGGGCAGGTTTGGAGCGGGGAGAGGGAGGGCTGCAAGAGCCGAGTTGAGAACTCTTCTCTTGCAGCGTGTAGCTTGAAGCTTACTTCTGCTCTTTCTGCGACAGGCTGTAGACGTAGGCCGCCAGCAGGTGGACCTTGTCGTTGCCTTGCAGAGCTTCCTGCGCCGGCATCTGGCCCTGGCGGCCGTGACGGATGGTCTGCTGCAACTGCGCAAGGCTGGTGCCGTAGATGAAACCGGCAGGCTGCGTCAGGTTTGGCGCGCCCATGGCTTCAACGCCGTGGCCTTCTGGGCCGTGGCAAGCCACGCAGGTGGTGTCGAACGCTTGCTTGCCAGCAGCCAGGTCGACCTTGCTGTCAGCCGGCAGCGGCAACTTGGCCAGGTCGTGGCGTACATAGGCCGCGACGTTTTTCACCCCGTCCTCGCCTAGCACTTCACCCCAGGCCGGCATGGCGGCGTGGCGCCCGTTCATGATGGTCAGCTTGATCGCGTCTGCCGAACCGCCCCAGCGCCAGTTGTCGTCCGCCAGGTTCGGGAAGCCGTAGGCGCCCTTGGCATCGGAGCCGTGGCACACCGCGCAGTTGGAGGCAAACAGGCGGCCGCCCATTTTCAACGCTTGCGGGTCCTTGGCTACTTCTTCCACGGGCATGGCTGCGAATTTGGCGAAGATCGGCCCGAACTTGGCGTCGGCCTTGGCCATTTCCTTGTCCCATTCCTTGGTCTGGGTCCAGCCGTCTTCATAGCCCGGCAACACGCCTTTCCAGTTGCCCAGGCCCGGATAGAGGATCAGGTAGCCGACGGCAAACACCAGGGTGCCGGCGAACAACATGAACCACCACTGGGGCAGGGGGTTGTCGTACTCCTCAATCCCGTCGAAGGCGTGGCCCATGGTCTGGTCGACGCTGCCCTTGGTCTCGCCCTTGCGGGTGCCGAACAGCAGCCAGGTCAGGCCGATCAGGCTGCCGAGGGTCAGTACACAGATCCATGTACTCCAAAAGGTAGTCATGGCCGAATGCTCCTTGTTACAGGCTCTTCTTGAGCGTCGGATGGGGTGTCGATGGCGTCAGGCTTAGGCTCATCGGCAAATGGCAGCAGGCAGGCCTCGGCGAACTCCGGGTTGCGCTTGGAGTTGAACACCCACAGCGACAGGCCGATGAAGGCAATTGCCACCACCAGCGTGCCGAGGCCGCGGATCATTCCGGTATCCAGTTCAAAACCCATGGTTCACCTCTTGCTCTTGATTGCAGTGCCGAGCACTTGCAGGTAGGAGACCAGGGCGTCCATTTCGGTCTTGCCCTTGAGGCTGTCCACGGCCGCGGTGATGTCTGCGTCGGTGTACGGCACGCCGAGGGTGCGCATGACCTTGAGCTTGGTTTCGGTGTGGCTGCTGTCGACCTGGGCGGTGACCAGCCAAGGGTAGGCCGGCATCTTCGACTCAGGTACAACGTTGCGCGGGTTGTACAAGTGCGCGCGGTGCCAGTCGTCGGAGTAGCGCGCGCCAACACGGGCCAGGTCCGGACCGGTACGCTTGGAACCCCACAGGAACGGGTGATCCCACACGCTTTCGCCGGCGACCGAGTAGTGGCCGTAGCGTTCGGTCTCGGCGCGGAACGGCCGGATCATCTGCGAGTGACACTGTACGCAGCCTTCGCGGATGTAGATGTCACGGCCTTCCAGTTGCAGCGCGGTGTAGGGCTTCATGCCTTCGACCGGCTTGTTGGTGACGTCCTGGAAGAACAGCGGGACGATCTGCGTCAGGCCGCCGATACTCACGGCAAGCACCATCAGCAGCATCAATAGGCCGACGTTCTTTTCAATCGTTTCGTGTTTCATCATCGACTCCTCAGGCCATCTGCGCCGCAGCGGCCACTTCGGCAGGTTGTGCCGAACGCACGGTGCGCCAAGTGTTGTAAGCCATCAGGAACATGCCGCTGAGGAAGATCGCTCCGCCCACCAACCGCACGATGAAGCCTGGGTGGCTGGCCACCAGGGTTTCGACGAAGGAGTAGGTCAGGGTGCCGTCTTCGTTGACCGCACGCCACATCAGGCCCTGGGCAATGCCGTTGACCCACATCGAAGCGATGTAGAGCACGGTGCCGATGGTAGCCAGCCAGAAGTGCGCGTTGATCAGGCCGAGGCTGTACATCTGCTCGCGACCGAAGACTTTCGGGATCATGTGGTACAGCGCGCCGATGGAAATCATCGCCACCCAACCGAGAGCGCCGGCGTGTACGTGGCCGATGGTCCAGTCGGTGTAGTGGGACAGGGCGTTGACCGTCTTGATGGCCATCATCGGCCCTTCGAAGGTCGACATGCCGTAGAACGCCAGCGATACAACGAGGAAGCGCAGGATCGGGTCGCTGCGCAACTTATGCCAGGCGCCCGAGAGGGTCATCATGCCGTTGATCATGCCGCCCCAGCTTGGCGCCAGCAGAACCAGTGACATCACCATGCCCAGGGACTGTGCCCAGTCCGGCAGCGCGGTGTAGTGCAGGTGGTGAGGACCGGCCCAGATGTACAGGGTGATCAGTGCCCAGAAGTGCACGATGGACAAGCGATAGGAGTAAACCGGACGCTCGGCCTGCTTGGGCACGAAGTAGTACATCATCCCCAAAAAGCCCGCAGTGAGGAAGAAACCTACGGCGTTGTGGCCATACCACCACTGCACCATGGCATCCGTCGCACCGCCGTACAGCGAGTAGGACTTGGTCAGGCTGACCGGGATTTCCAGGTTGTTGACGATATGCAGGATCGCCACGGTGATGATGAACGCACCGAAGAACCAGTTACCGACATAGATGTGCTTGGTGTTGCGCTTGGCCACGGTGCCGAAGAACACGATGGCGTAGGCGACCCAGACGATGGTGATCAGGATGTCGATCGGCCATTCCAGCTCGGCGTATTCCTTGGAACTGGTGTAGCCCAGTGGCAAGCTGATTGCTGCCAGCAGGATCACCAACTGCCAGCCCCAGAAGCAGAACGCGGCGACTTTCGGCGCGAACAGCTGGGTCTGGCAGGTGCGTTGCACCGCGTAGAAGGAGCTGGCAAACAGCGCGCAGCCACCAAACGCGAAAATCACCGCGTTGGTGTGCAGTGGGCGCAATCGACCGAAACTGGTCCAAGGCAGATTGAAGTTGAGTTCGGGCCATACCAACTGGGCGGCGAGAAAAACCCCGAGCCCCATGCCGACGATGCCCCACACCACCGTCATAATGGCGAATTGGCGGACCACCTTGTAGTTATAGGCGGTACTTAAAGTAGTGTTCATGGTTCCCCATCCACGGTTCAACCCAAGCAGATGCGGCACTTGGGCTGGAGTTATAGGCAGACTAAAAAGCGAGGCAAGCATGGGCAAAGAGCACAAGGCCAGTATTGACGGGGATCAATGGGCGCAGTGTGTGCGTGAACACGGGTGGTTATGGAATGCGGCCACGAGCGTTGACGCGGGCCAATCACCGACGCTGATCCTGGCTCACGGTGCCGGCGCGCCGATGGACTCGGGCTTTATGGACGACATGGCTGTACGCCTTGCCGGGCATGGCGTGAACGTGTTGCGCTTCGAGTTTCCCTACATGGCCCAGCGCCGTGTGGATGGCGGCAAACGCCCGCCGAACCCGGCGCCAAAACTGCTGGAATGCTGGCGCGAGGTATATGCCCAGGTGCGACGTCATGTCGCTGGGCCTTTGGCGATTGGCGGCAAGTCCATGGGCGGGCGGATGGCCAGTTTATTGGCCGATGAATTGGCGGCTGATGCACTGGTGTGCCTGGGGTATCCGTTCTATGCGGTGGGTAAGCCAGAGAAGCCACGGGTCGAGCATCTGGCAGGGCTGAAGACCCCGACCTTGATTGTGCAGGGCGAACGCGATGCGCTGGGCAATCGGGCGGCGGTGGAGGGGTATGTATTGTCGCCGAGCATCGAGGTGATGTGGCTGGTGGCGGGGGATCACGATTTGAAGCCGTTGAAGGCTTCGGGGTTTACCCATGAGCAGCATCTGGAAGCTGCGGCGGGGAAGGTGGCTGGTTTTCTCGGCACCCGTTAGGGCCTCATCGCAGGCAAGCCAGCTCCCACATTTTGAATGTATTCACAGATCAAAATGTGGGAGCTGGCTTGCCTGCGATAGCGATCTAGCGGTTAAACCGCTCCACCAGCGAATACTGCGTATTGGCCGTATGGGTCAGCTCTTCACTCAACTGCGCCGAATTCAACGCCTGCTCCGAAGTCTGGTCCGCCAACAGCGCAATGGTGCTGATATTGCGGCTGATCTCTTCGGCCACCGAGCTTTGCTCCTCGGTCGCGGCGGCGATCTGGGTGGTCATGTCGGTAATGTGCGCCACCGCCTCGCTGATCCCCACCAGCGCCGCGTCCGCTTCCATCACTCGCGCCACGCCTTCTTCGGCCTGGCGATGCCCGGCATCCATGGTCTGCACGGCGGTGCTGGCGGTCTGTTGCAACTTGGCGATCAGGGCGTGGATCTGCCCGGTGGATTCGCTGGTACGTTGCGCCAGTTGCCGCACTTCATCGGCCACCACCGCAAACCCGCGGCCCATTTCACCGGCGCGCGCCGCTTCGATGGCGGCGTTCAGGGCCAGCAGGTTGGTCTGGTCGGCAATGCCCTTGATCACATCCACCACGCCGCCGATCTCGTCGCTGTCCTTGGCCAGTTGGGTCACGGTCACGCCGGTTTCCCCAACCACCACTGACAGGCGCTGGATGGCTTCGCGGGTTTCGCCCGCGATATCACGCCCGCGCCCAGTCAGGCGATTGGCCTCCTGGGTGGCGTCAGCCGTACGTTGTACATGGCTGGCGACTTCCTGGGTGGTGGCGGCCATCTGGTTGACGGCGGTGGCTACCTGCTCGGTCTCCACGCGCTGGCGTTCCAGGCCGGTCGAGCTGTTGTGGGCCAGGGTGTTGGACTGACGCGCCTGGTCGTTGAGGTGTTCGGCGGTGTCCTGCAAGCGGGTCAGGCAGGTCTTCAGGCGGGCTTCCTGGCTGAGGATCGACATCTCCAGGCGTGCTTGCGCGCCACGGCTGTCGGTGTACATCTGCGCGATCAGCGGGTCGGAGGTGGTCTGTTCGGCCAGGCGCAACAGGCGCTTGAGACCGCGCTGCTGCCAGCTCAGGCCGAGCAGGCCCAGCGGCACCGACAGTGCGGCGGCCAGGGCAAAACCCCAGTGGGAGTTGAACCAGATGCCGATCAGGAAGCTCAACTGGCTGACCAGGATAAACGGCAGCCAGTCCTGCAACACCGGCAGCCATTTATCACTGCGCGGGATGGCCGACTTGCCCTGGTTGATCCGCTGGTACAGCGCTTCGGCACGGCGGATCTGCTCGGCGGTCGGCTTGACCCGTACCGACTCGTAACCGATCACCTGTTCGCCGTCGAACACCGGGGTCACATAGGCGTTGACCCAGTAGTGATCGCCGGTCTTGCAGCGGTTCTTGACGATGCCCATCCATGGCAAGCCTTGTTTGAGCGTCGCCCACATATGCGCGAACACCGCGGCCGGCACATCCGGGTGACGTACCAGGTTGTGCGGGGCGCGCATCAGTTCATCCCGGGAAAACCCACTGATCTCGACAAACGCGTCGTTGCAGTAAGTGATCACGCCTTTGGCATCGGTCGTGGAGATCAACCGTTGTTGAGCGGGGAAGGTACGTTCGCGCTGGGTAACGGGTTGGTTATTACGCATGATTGATCAATCCGCAAGGCTTTGACAGGTTGTCGGCCCCGGCGGGCTTTTATTTAACTTATTTTTGCAATAATCGGCGGGCGCTTATCGGGTGCTCAGTATGTCGATCGCCATGTGTTGCTGGATGGTCGTGCGCGCGTAATCGCGAATGAATGCCGAACGGTCGGTGGGTTCGAGCCTGAGTCGAGCCAGGGCGGCGATGGCGGACTCCAGGTCTGCGGGGGCAAACACTGCGGTGTTGGCGATATGGGTGGTGGCGAAGTGTTTTGAGTAACCATCCAGGCCCGCCAGGATCGGCTTGCCGGTGGCGGCGTACTCGAACAATTTTGAGGGTATGACTTTGAGGAATGCCTTGAACGTATTCAGGTGCAAAAACAGCACATCGGCCTGGCGATAGTGATTGATGAGCTGGGCGCGGGGCATGGGGGCAATCAGCTCGACATTGGTGATGCGCAGGCGTTGCAGCTCATCGCGCAGCTTGTTCAGTGTGCCGCCATGGCCAATCACATAAAAGCTGGCACGGTCGGCCAACCGTTGCGCCAGTTGCGGGATGATTTTCTCCAGGCCCTGGCCGGCGCCGATGTTGCCGGCATACACGATTTTCAATCGGCCGGCAGGTGCGCAGGGTATGCCTTGGGGGAGCGCTGACTGGAAAAACAGATCGTCAATGCCATTGGTAAAGGTGGCAAACCTCTTGTGCGGATAGCGCGCGACGAAGTAACCGAGAAACCCCGGTGACACCAGGTTGATCCGCGAGGCCTGGTTGATCGTCAGTCGCTCGACCACGGCAAACAGCCGGGCGAGGATGTTGCCGCGCAGGCCAGGGAAAAGCTCGGGTAGCACATCGACGAAAATATCGCGGATATCCAGATAGAGCGGGGTCTTGCGTGCCCGGGCAATAGAGGCCGCCAGCGCGGCGGTCATCAGCCGCGAGGAGGAGGCAAGGATCAAGTCGTACTCCTTGCCCTTTATCGCTTTGCGTACGCCATGGGCATAGGCCGCAAACCCCCTTGCCTGATCGCGGAAGTTGTTGGGGGGCCTGGGCAGGGCTATGCGCGTAATACTAAGCCCCGGTCGTTGTGGGCCATCGCTGCCTGCCACGTAAGAGGCGGCATAGCGGTTGGGACAAGTGGTGAGCAAGTCGATCTGCGCCTCGCCGCCAGGGCGTGCGAGCAGGGCCTCGACCATCGCTTCGACCCGAAATGCTGCCAGGTCAGGTGGGTAGTAGTAGCTCAACAACAGGATACGCATCGTCATGGATGCACCTGGCCCATGCCCGTCAACCGGTAGTACAGCGTTACCAGCTCTGGCTCCTGCTGTTCCCAGTTCAGGTACCTGGCGGCAATTCGTGTGTTGCCGGCATACCTGCGGCGTAGCACAGGGTCATCCAGCAAATGCCTGAGAGCCGCGCGCAATTGCAGGTCGTCACCGGCCGGTACCAGCAACCCGATGTCATGGGCTTTGACAATCCGGCGAATCTCCGGGAAGTCCGTGGCTATTACCGGCAGCCCGGCGATCACGTACTCGAACAGCTTGTTGGAGTCGGTGGTGAAGTGGTTCAGGCAGGTGTGTTCGATGGGTTGCACGCCAATATCGGCTGATGCGGTGTAGCTGGGCAGATCCGCCAGGGGCACCACGGGGATAAAATGCACGCGCTCGGCCAGGCCCAGTTCATCGCGCAATGCCAGCAGCGGCCCGCACAGATTTCCGCCCCCAATCAACACGAAATAGGCATCCCGTACGCTTGCCGCTACCCGCAGCAGGCGCTCCAGCCCGCGTCCCTGCTGCAATCCGCCCTGATAGACGATGATCGGCCAGGGCTGCACCAGCCCCAGTTCATGGCGGATCCGTTGTGTTGGCGGGCTGCTGCTCAACCGTGGCCGATTCTGCAGCACCAGCGGGCGGGCAATGGCGTAAGCGCGGGCAAAGAACTTCGCCCGCGTCTCGGTGGTGGTGATGTTGCCGTCAGTCCTGGGCATCAGCGTGCGCTCGACCCGCGCCACCCACTGGCGATAGCGCCCGTAACCTTCGCGGCTGGTGCTGATTTCGTGGGCGTCATACACCAGCTTGGCCCCGCTGAGCCGGGCGGCGAGCCAGGCGCTGGGCAGGGTATTGACGTCATGGGCATGGATCACCGTTGCGCGATGCCAGGCGATACGGGTCACCAGGCCGATATGTGTCCATACCCGCGCAAGTACGCGCAGCACTGACATTGGCTTGCCAGTCGCCGACGCGCCCCTCGATTGTTGCGCCTTGGCGCTGCGCCACCGCCATAACGGACGCCGCGCGACTCGTATCACCTGAGTGCCATCCGCGAGGGTTTCTTTTTGGCAGGTTATACCTGGGGTATGCAGGGCAAACACCGTGACTTGATAGCCCGCCGACTGAAGTGTCTGGGCCTGTTTCAACACGCGGGCGTCGTTGCGAAATTCGTTCCATACGAGCATGGCAATACGAGTCACGGGAACCCACTCCTGTTCGGCACGTTGGCAATCAATAGGCGAAGAACAGCGCATTGATTTTCTGTTGATGGTTTTTCAGGTAGATAGCGTCCTCAATCATCGACTTGAGCCGGGCAAGGCTTTGCCGGACCAGAATCAATGAAATGAGCGCGATAGAGATGGGGGCAGGTGTCATGTACAGAAAGTCCATGACCATGAAGGCAAATGTCCCCAGGAACCCCAGGGACGAAAGTGCATTGAGCAACGCATGATGGTGGCGCTGCACAATTGAACGTATGCGGTGTTTACGGTTGTATAAAACGATGATCAGTGTTGTGACCCCCGCAATATAGGCCAGGGCAATGGTCAGCAGCGCCGGGTAGATGTAAAGCAATAGGCTCAGGGCAATGGTCACAAAGCTGGCCGCAGACAAGCCTCGGGTGAGCCTGGAGAACGCCAGTACTGCTAGAGATCGCTGGTTACCCAGACTGTTGGACTTCTGGTTGTGGTTCATTAGTTGGTAGGCGCCCGTTCTCGAATAACGTGACGCGATAACTTCCGACAGCAAATAGAGGCCATAAAACACAGCGGTCAATAAACTGAGGCCAATAATCAGCCAGGGTTTGCTGAACGACTTGAATGCCTGCGGCAAATATTCGGGAATTGCCTCGGAGCCCAGCAGGATGAGGATTTTTAGCGGTAACAGGAACGTTACGATCAATAGGCCTTGCGCGCAAAAATGTGCGGTATGGGCGGTGAAAGTTGCGGTCGGAGTGACTCGTATGAATTTACGAGCCAATGACATGCACCAGCCGAGTGTCGATAGCAGGATTATCTGGAGTGTCGACTCTTTCTCGATGGTCATTTGTGTCTCGTATGAGGTTGAGTTCAGCTTTTGAAATCTGCAGCGTGTCGCTTTGCATGACCACGCGTTGTCTGGCGTTCAGGGATTTTTCCTGGAAAGTGCAGGGGTGCAGGAACAGGGTTTCAATGGCTTCGCTCAGCTCGATGAAACTTTCCGGGGCCGCTAGAAAACCACTGTTGTCATCGACAAACTCCGGTATTGCCCCGACTCGATTGGTGATCGGTACCAGGCCCGAGGCCATTGCTTCATCACGAGAGACACCTTGGGTATCCATGCGGCTGGGGCACAGGAATACCCCATAGTGTTTGTGCAGTTCGGCGATTTCGGACTGTTTCAAGTAGCCCCTTTCAATCTGTACGTTGGGGTATTGGCGCAGGGGCGCCAATGTCTCCTCGAATAACGGCCCATCCCCGATCAGGCGAAACTGCAGTTCACTGAACCAGGGCTTTTGCGCCAGCAACTGGATGGCCTTGACGCTCAGGTCATTGGCATAGGTGCGCGATGCATAAGGGCGGATCGAGAGGATTTTCTTACGCTGTTCCGGCGGTTTTTCCTGATAGGAAAACAACTGGGTATTGATCGGGTTGTGAATGATCCGGTACTGGCTTTTTGGCAGGCGAAAGCCCAGGTCTTCCATGACCTCTTCGGCAAAGTGATGCGATACGAAGACCAACTGCAAATTGGCCGGCATGGGGTTTAGCAGCTTGCGCCAGAAGCCCATGCGCCGCTCGCTTTCGAGCTTGCCCAGTTGCCGTTGCGCATCGCTGCCATAGTTGTGCGCCCGACGCCACCATGGCTGGATTTCGGAACCGTGCACCCAGACGATGGTGGGGATGGCGTGCAGGCGCAGGACTTCCCACATCTGCGGGTCCAGAAAATGCACCAGCACCGATTGATAACACCTTGACCCAAGCATGTTGGCCAGGGCTGCCTGGGAGCCAGTGATGACATCGACGTTTTCAAATTCTTGATAGCTGACCGGCTCATTTGCGCGCAGGCGAAACACATCCACCGGCAAGCCTTGTGCTTGATAGGCGCTCACACGGGTGTGCAAAAAGCCGTTGCGGTACAGATCGTCATAGGCCGGGTAGTGGTTGGTCAGCAGTAGGTGCCCGGCCTTGGCGAGCAGTGTGGATGGCTGGATATCACGATGGCCGAGGACCAGTTCCTTAATCGTGGAACTGCCGCTTGCGTAAGCACGGATTCCCAGGCGCACGTAGGCGGTTTCGGGAGGGACCTCACAGCTCTGGTTGCGATTGGCCGTTTGCAGCAGATGGCTGATGCGTTGTTTCTGTGCATCCAGGAACAGGACGACCAACTGAATGTTCAGGCCTGGGGTGGCGTCGAGGAACAGTTGCAGAGGCGCGTCGGTTGCCAGTTGGGCCACGGGCAGTTCCTGCCTGGCGTAATGGTACTCGTGCCTACCGTCCGCCAGGGATGAGGAGATATGCCAGGTATCGGCATCGACCTTGGTTTGCAGGAACTTGCTGGCGATGGGGGCAAACAGTTTCGCCAGGGCTGCACCACTGATGTACGGCGTACTGGCGCTCGCTTGCAGCGGGGGAATGGTTTCGGCGTGCCGTTGCAGGGTGGCGAGGCTCACACCGCTATCCACCGCAAGATCATCCACCATGGCGCTGACCTGCTGCGGGTGGGTGCCCGCCGCGTTTTTGCAGTAGTTGAAGACGTCGCTCGCCAGGGCCTTCGGGTTGCGGTACTCAAGGGAGGGCAGGGCGTGGAGCCAGTCGCCAACCGTTTGGCTGGCCAGCAATGAGGGCTTGATCAGCGCGCAACGGGCGGCGATGGCGCTGGCGCAGCGGTAGTCCTGCCCGGCATTGTGCAGGTGGATGCCATGCTCATCGGCTACGTAGTGCGCCGCCTTGCCGATCACGTTGGCCTGGCTGTAGCGCGTGGCCAGGGCCAGGTCGAGCAGGTAGTGGGGGCCGTAGTAGTCCTGCGCGACCATCGCGCCAACCCAGGCGGCGCCGTTGGCCAGTTCAGCCACGGTAACGGCGTTCAATTGCGTGCGGCTGATCAGGTGTAATCGCGGGTCTGTTGCGGTTACGCCCGTGTTCACCACGACCTTCATGATGATATTGCTGTAGCGCTGGCGCTGCAGGTGCCGGGTCAGTGCCAGCAGCTCGGCATTGTTGAGCGCATTGGCGATGATGCAAATCTTGGGCAAGGGATCGTCTTGGGGCGTGCCGCTGACTTTGGCCATGACATAGCGCAAGCGATGGGCGTAGGTATGTTCCTGCATCACTTTGCGCAAGCCGGCCAGGCGCAGTCTGGCGCTATGTTGCGGGTTATCCGCCAGCGCCTTGAGCCGGTTGAGCATGTGCGCACTGTTGTCGGTGGTAATTACCAGATCACCCAGCAATACGCGCAGGCCGCGGGAAAAATTGCTGACAGTCAGGGTGTTGGAGCCCAGCAGCTCGAAGACGCGCCGCGCGAACATGGACTGGGATTGCTTGATCGAGTTGAGGTTGACCCCGTAGCGATAGCCTTTGTAGGCCAGGTCCATGTGTGCAGGGCTCAACGTGCCGACGATGTAGGGTTGATATTCGGCGGGGAACTGATAGTTGGCGTCTTGTTTGCCGAAGTTGCGATCAAAGATCTCCAAGGGGCGCAAGCGTGGCAGTTCGCTGATGAGATTGACCAGGTCACGGGTCCGTTCGGGATAACGGACGTAGTAGGCACCGGCAAAGCAGAACCCGTCCTTGCGTTCATACAGCTCAATCGGGTTGTGCACCACGGGCTGGCAGGCAAAGGGCAGCAGGTAGACACGCTCGTGACCCAATGCGCCTTTATAGCGCTGAATGCAGTCGATATCGGTGGTGAATACAAAGTCCAATTGCTTGGCCGTGTTGAGGAAGGTTTCGTAGTGCACGGGGTCTTCCTTGTTCCAGAACACCGTGGGCACGCCGTGCTCCTTGCACCACTGCAAGGTGCCCCGCAGTTCCTCGCAGTTGTGCCCCACTTTGTTGTGCCACAAGTCATCCTTGCCGCGCCAAGCCGACTCGATAAACAGAAGCTCGGGTTGGAACGCTTCAAGTTCTGCCAGGTAGTGGGCCGGGGTCAGTTGCAGCAACTGGCATTCGTGGCGGTAGGCATCGTAGGTAAACGGGTCCATCACGCAGGCCACTCTCAGTGGCTGGGCATTGTCCTGGGCGCCTGGCAACAGGTGGTCGTGGATGTAGTCGGCCTCTGCCAGCGGACGGGGCCGGGGTGTCGCTGTAACCGGTGCCGTGGCTGGCAGCGGCTGCCGTGGGTGCTCAGCGCTTGCTTGCTGGGTGATCGGACGGCTCCTGCGGGCCTGGCGGTACAGCCTGAACAAGATCGCTGGCAGGCGCAGCAATGCACCCAGCGAGCGGGTGCCGGCCTTCAATTGATAACCCAATTGATAGGTCAGGCTGGCGCGCGTCTTGATCAGCCGCTGTTCTGCCAGGTGGCGCTTGGCATTGGCACTGTGCAGGTTGTCGTTGAGCGTGGCGATCTGCTCACGGGCTTGGCTGAGGGCAGCCTGCAGCTGTTCGCTGGTAGCGCGTTGCTCCTCCAGGTCGTGGCGCACTTGCTTGTGTGCGGCGCGTTCCATCGCATTCATTATCGGTACCTCTCAGGCTGCCAGCACGCCGGCAGCATCAATCACCAGAAGGCCATCGCGCAGGGCGGGCATCGAGACGAACTCGCGGTGCCTGACCAGCAACACATGAATCTGTGCGCGCTCGAGGGCGTCGACGGTGTCGGTCAGCGAGTGCATGGCCATGTCGGCGGGCAGCGCCTCGATGTTGGGCTCCACCAGCAGCAGCTTGACCCCCAGTTCCTGGCCCAGTTGCCGGGCGATACTCAAGGCCGGGCTTTCACGCAAATCATCGATATCGGCCTTGAATGCCAGGCCATAGCAGGCAATGCGCACGCTGCCGGCCTGCAGGTCGGTACGCTTGAGCAGCAGGGATGCCAGCGCCAGCTTGACCTGCTGGATCACCCACTGCGGCTTATGCTCATTGACCTCCCGCGCCGTGCGGATCAAGCGCGCCAGGTCCGGGCTCTTGCTGACGATGAACCACGGGTCGACGGCAATGCAGTGCCCGCCCACACCCGGCCCTGGCTGGAGGATGTTCACCCGTGGGTGATGGTTGGCCAGGCGAATCAGCTCCCAGGGGTTGATCTTCAACTGTGCGCAGATCATTGAAAGCTCATTGGCAAAGGCGATATTGACGTCGCGAAAGCTGTTTTCCGTGAGCTTGCACATCTCTGCCGTGCGTGCGTCGGTCTCGATGCATTGGCCTTTGACGAATGTCCGGTACAACTGGGTGGCGGCCGCCGAGCACGCCGGCGTCAGGCCGCCGATGATCCGGTCATTGCTCACCAGCTCGCGCAGTACATGGCCCGGCAACACACGCTCCGGGCAGTGGGCAACGCGGATATCACTGGTTTGGCCGTGGGTCGCCGGGAAGGTCAGGTCGGGTCGTGCCCGGGCGAGCCACTGGGCCATGCGCTCGGTAGTGCCCACTGGTGAGGTGGATTCGAGGACGACCAGGTCGTGTTTTTTCAGCACCGGAGCCAGGGCTTCGATAGCGGCCCGGATGTAGCTCAGGTCAGGTTCATGGTTGCCCGTGAACGGCGTGGGAACGGCGATCAGGAACGCCTCGGCAGGCTCCACCGTAGTGGTTGCCCGTAGGTAGCCTTGGGTGATCACCCCGTGGACCAGCAGCTCCAGCTCGGGCTCGACAATATGCACGGCTCCGCGATTGATGATGTCCACGGTGCGCTGGTTGATATCCACGCCGATCACCTGCTTTTTGCGCGAGGCAAAAATGGCCGCGGTGGGCAGGCCAATGTAGCCCAGGCCCATGACGCAAATCTTCTCGACATTCATGCAGCGGCCTCGCTTTTTTGCGGCAGGTCCAGCAACGCAGCCCGGATACGCACGCAAGCATTCCCGTCGCCATAAGGGTTATGGGCGATGCTCATTTGCCGATAGGCGGCCTCGTTCTCCAGCAACTGGTTAAGGTGGTGGGTGATGCAACTGACCTCGGTGCCGACCAGCCTGACGGTGCCTGCCGCGACAGCCTCGGGGCGCTCGGTGGTATCGCGCATCACCAGTACCGGCTTGCCCAGGGCGGGCGCTTCCTCCTGGATGCCGCCCGAGTCGGTGAGGATCAGGTAGGCGCGGGTCATCAGGTACACGAAGGGCAGGTAATCCTGCGGGGCGATCAGGTACACATTGTCGATCCCGGCCAACAGGCGTTTTACCGGCTTCTGCACATTGGGGTTCAGGTGCATCGGGTAAACAAAGGCCACCTCTGGAAAGCACCGGGCGCTGTCTGCCAGGGCCTGGCAGATACGCTCCAGACCCTCGCCAAAGTTTTCCCGGCGATGCCCGGTTACCAGCACCATGCGTTGCCCCTTGGGCAGGAACGAAAACTGTCGATCAAGCCGGGCGCGCATCGGCATCAGCTTCTCTACCACGCTGAGCAGCGCATCAATCACGGTATTGCCCGTGACATGGATCCTGTCCGGGGCCACGCCTTCCTTGAGCAGGTTTTGCCGGGAGGTTTGCGTGGGGGCAAAGTGCAGCGTCGCCAGGCTGCCGGTCAGGCGTCGATTGCCTTCCTCCGGCCAGGGTGAATACAGGTCGTTGGTACGCAGCCCGGCCTCGATGTGGGCAATCGGGATCTGCCGGTAATAGGCCGCCAGGCTGGCAGCGAAGGTGGTAGCGGTGTCGCCATGGACCAGGATCACATCCGGCTTGAAGTCATCCAGCACTGCCTGGAGCCCCTGGATGATGGCCGTGGTCACATCTGTCAGGTTTTGCCCGGCTTTCATGATGTTCAGGTCATAGTCCGGCACCAGTTCAAACAGCTCGAGAACTTGATCCAGCATCTCGCGGTGCTGCGCGGTGACGCACACTCTCGAGTCGAAATGGGCATCGCTTGCCAGTTGGATCGCCAGCGGTGCCATTTTAATGGCCTCCGGGCGAGTGCCGAAGATGGACAGGGTCTTGAGAGGCATGGGCGTGGGTTCTTATTGGATGCCTGACACACAGGCGTGGGTTGCCTCATCGCAACCCCGGCAATTGAAACGCTGCTGGTTGGGTGAGTACGAAAGCTCCTAGGCATTCTGCCGAACGGGGGGAGGGGCGACCACTGACCGTCCGGCTAGGTTTTATCGAGCGCCGAACACACAAAAGCCGCCCGAAGGCGGCTTTTGTGTTCAGTGCAGAGGGACTGCTCAGCCCGCCAGCATCGGGTAGGTAAACAAGCCGAAATGCAGGAGGTTCAAGCCAAAGTGCGTGGCAATCGCTGCGCCCAGGCCGCCGAAGCGGTAGGCCAGGCCGTACCCCGCGCCGGCGATACTGGCCAGCAGCACCCACTGCCAACCCGCGCCCACATGCACCAGGCCAAACAGCAGCGAAGCCAGTAGCAAGGCGAGGTTTTCGCCGTAGGGCAGTTGTTTGAAGCGCCGGCTCAGGCCGCCCTGGATGTAGCCGCGAAACAGTGCCTCCTCAACCAGGGTCACCAGCAACAGGTTGTTCAACACCCAGAGCCAGGCCTGGTCCGGCCATTTGGGGGCCCAACTGATGATGCCCAGCAGTACCGCACCGCCAAGGGCGGCGATGGTGGTCAGGGTCAAGGCCAGGGCCGTGGCGTAGATCGACAGGCGCAACGGGCGGCGAGCGACGATCCACGGGCAGGCGAGCAGCAGCCAGAAGCCGATCAGCGGCTTGTCCTGGTTCAGGTACATCGAGAAGGGCACGGCATCGGCCGTGAAGCGCTGTGGGTCGATGCCGCGACCGTTGTAGAAACCGGGCAGCCAGTGCATCGCCAGGCCCAGGGCCAATACGATGAACAGGCCATGGCCGAGGTAGCGGGCCCAGGGGATGTGTTGTTGGCGCACGGCATACCCGGCGCCCCCCAGTAAACCGACCGATACCAGCGCCAGCAACCCCAGTTGTCCATAGGTCAGGGCCAGCGCATAGCCAATCGAAAGAAGCGCCAGGTACAGCCAGGGTAAAGCAGCAAACATGAGAAGTCCTTGTGACGGTCAAGCGGGCGCTCAGTATTAATCGGCGCCCAGGAATCAGCGGCCGATTATACGGAGCGCCATTGATCACTTAAATGAAAAAACCGCCATCTGGACATTGGTTGGATGGCGCGGAGGCAACTAAGCTTTTTTCACGCTTACGAACAGAGGGAGTATCTGCTCAGCAGGAGTTGAAGGTGTATCTGTCAGGCGGAGTATGCAGCGCAAGAGGCGTGTTCCCGACTTTCAGAGGCTTTTACAATGAATGATCATCAACTGATTAAAGAATGGGCCGACGCATGGTCCACTTCTTCCAAACAGCGATTTCTCGCGATCTTTGCAGATGATTGCATTTACGAGGATGTCGCGGCTGAAATGAAAATGAAGGGAAAACCCGAGTTAGGCGGGTTTTTCGACTTGATCAGGCAAGCCTTGCCGGACTTCAAGGTGTTCGAGGAAGTGATCAGCCTGGGAGAGGGCGGCGGCACTATTCAATGGCATATGACAGGCACGCACAAAGGGACGTTGTTTGATCGGGCTGCAACCCATAAAGAGATTTTGGTTCGCGGGGTGTGCGTGATTAAAACCGCCAATAGTAAAATCATCGAGTGCACGGATTACTACAATATGGCCACGTTGTTCAAACAACTGGGATTTAAAGACCAATAAACCTGTGCTGAACAAACAGCACACCCCTCAGCGAGAGGTGTGCTGCGCGGTTTACGAAGCGATCAGTTGACGCAGTACATAGTGCAGAATCCCACCCGCCTTGAAGTATTCAACTTCATTGAGGGTGTCGATCCGGCACAGCACCTCGACCTTCTCGCTGCGGCCATCCTCGCGGGTAATCACCAGCGTCAGGTTCATCCGTGGCTCGATCTGGGCATCGGTCAGGCCGAGAATGTCGATCTTCTCCTTACCGGTCAGTTGCAGCGCCTTGCGGTTCTGGTCCAGCTTGAACTGCAGCGGCAGCACGCCCATGCCCACCAGGTTGGAGCGGTGGATGCGCTCGAAGCTCTCGGCAATCACCGCCTTGACCCCCAGCAGGTTGGTGCCCTTGGCGGCCCAGTCGCGGCTGGAGCCAGTGCCGTATTCCTGGCCGGCGATCACCACCAGTGGCGTGCCGGACGCCTGGTACTTCATGGCCGCATCGTAGATCGGCATCTTCTCGCCGGTGGGAATGTAGAGGGTGTTGCCCCCTTCTTCGCCGCCAAGCATTTCGTTGCGGATACGGATGTTGGCGAAGGTACCGCGCATCATCACTTCATGGTTGCCACGGCGCGAGCCGTAGGAGTTGAAGTCCCGCGGTTCCACGCCCTGTTCGCGCAGGTAACGGCCGGCCGGGCTGTCGGCCTTGATATTGCCGGCCGGGGAGATGTGGTCGGTGGTTACCGAGTCGCCAAGCAGGGCCAGGATATTGGCGCCCTGCACATCCTTGATCACCGGCAGCGGCCCGGCGATGTCATCGAAGAACGGCGGGTGCTGGATATAGGTGGAGTCTTTTTGCCACACATAGGTCGCGGCCTGCGGCACTTCAATGGCTTGCCACTGTGCGTCACCGGCGAACACCTCGGCGTATTCCTTGTGGAACATGCTGGTGCTGACCTGGGCCACCGCGTCGGCGATCTCCTGGCTGCTGGGCCAGATATCGCGCAGGTAGACCGGCGCACCATCCTTGCCGGTGCCCAGGGGCTCGCTGCTGATATCAATGCGCACGGTCCCGGCCAGGGCATAGGCCACCACCAGCGGCGGCGAGGCCAGCCAGTTGGTTTTCACCAGCGGATGCACGCGGCCCTCGAAGTTACGGTTGCCGGACAGCACCGACGCCACGGTCAGGTCGGCTTTCTGGATGGCTTTCTCGATAGGCTCGGGCAATGGCCCGGAGTTGCCGATGCAGGTGGTACAGCCATAACCCACCAGGTCGAAGCCCAATTGGTCCAGGTAGGGGGTCAGGCCGGCGGCGTTGTAGTAGTCGGTGACCACCTTGGAGCCAGGCGCCAGCGAGCTTTTTACCCAGGGCTTGCGGCTCAGGCCCTTTTCCACGGCTTTTTTCGCGACCAGGCCTGCAGCCATCATCACGCTGGGGTTGGAGGTGTTGGTGCAGGAGGTGATCGCGGCGATCACCACCGCGCCGTTTTTCAGGCGATAGGTCTGGCCTTCAAAGTCGTAGTCGGCTTCACCCACCAGGTCGGCGTTACCCACCGCGACACCGCCGCCGCCTTCACTTTCCAGGCGACCTTCTTCCTTGCTGGCAGGTTTGAACTGCAAGTCGAGGAAGTCAGTGAACGCCTGGCTCACATCCGGCAGCGAGACTCGGTCCTGCGGGCGTTTGGGCCCGGCCAGGCTGGCTTCTACGGTGCCCATGTCGAGGGCCAGGCTGTCGGTGAACACTGGTTCTTCACCGGCATTGCGCCACAGGCCCTGGGCCTTGGTGTACGCCTCGACCAGCTTGACGGTGGCCGCAGGCCGGCCCGACAGGCGCAAGTAGTCCAGGGTCACCTCATCGACGGGGAAAAAGCCGCAGGTGGCGCCGTATTCCGGGGCCATGTTGGCGATGGTCGCGCGGTCGGCCAGGGGCAGGTCGGCGAGGCCGTCGCCATAGAACTCGACGAATTTACCCACCACGCCTTTTTTACGCAGCATTTGCGTGACCGTCAGCACCAGGTCGGTGGCGGTGATGCCTTCTTTCAATTTGCCAGTGAGCTTGAAGCCGATCACTTCCGGGATGAGCATCGACACCGGCTGGCCGAGCATCGCCGCTTCCGCCTCGATCCCGCCCACGCCCCAGCCCAGGACGCCGAGGCCGTTGATCATGGTGGTGTGGGAATCGGTGCCCACCAGGGTGTCCGGGAAGGCGTAGGTGCGGCCGTCCTCGTCCTTGGTCCACACCGTGCGGCCCAGGTATTCCAGGTTGACCTGGTGACAGATGCCGGTCCCCGGTGGTACCACGCTGAAATTATCAAAGGCGCTCTGGCCCCAGCGCAGGAACGCATAGCGTTCACCGTTGCGCTGCATTTCGATATCGACGTTTTGCTCGAAGGCGTCGGCGTTGCCGAACTTGTCGACCATCACCGAGTGGTCAATCACCAGGTCCACCGGCGACAACGGGTTGATGCGCTGCGGATCGCCACCGGCCTTGGCCACGGCGGCGCGCATGGCGGCCAGGTCGACCACGGCGGGTACGCCGGTAAAGTCCTGCATCAGTACCCGGGCCGGGCGGTACTGGATCTCGCGGTCGGAGCGACGCTCCTTGAGCCAGGCGGCCAGCGCCTTGAGATCGGCGCCGGTGACGGTTTTTTCGTCCTCCCAGCGCAGCAGGTTTTCCAGCAGCACCTTGAGGGACATCGGCAACTTGTCCAGGTCACCCAGGCTCTTGGCGGCTTCGGGCAAGCTGAAGTAGTGGTAGGTCTTACTGTCGATTTGCAGGGTCTTAAGGGTTCTCAGGCTATCAACGGATGACATTACATGACTCCTTATGGTCCGCACGGCTACGGACCTGACGGGACGAACAGAGCTTTCAACTTAGCCCTGTTTTCAGTAGCAGGCTAATAACTGGACTCTATGGACAAGTCCAAGGTTCCGAACTCAGCTATCATGCGCGCGTTTTCATGACAGGCATTGCGATAGAGCAAGCCAGTTGCCAGGAGATTCAATGAACACCCTTTTTATGCACTGCCGCCCGGGTTTTGAAGGCGAAGTCTGTTCCGAGATCGCGGAACACGCCGCGCGCCTGAACGTTTCCGGCTATGCCAAGGCCAAGACCGGCAGCGCCTGCGCCGAATTTGTCTGCACCGAAGAAGACGGCGCCCAGCGCCTGATGCGCGGCCAACGCTTTGCCGAGCTGATCTTCCCAAGGCAGTGGGCGCGTGGGGTGTTCATCGACTTGCCAGAGACCGACCGCATCAGCGTGATCCTCGCGCACCTGCGCGATTTCCCGGTGTGCGGCAGCCTGTGGCTGGAAATGGTCGATACCAACGACGGCAAGGAACTGTCGAACTTCTGCAAGAAATTCGAAGTGCACCTGCGCAAGGCCCTGCTGGCCGCCGGCAAACTGGTCGAAGACCCGAGCAAGCCGCGCCTGCTGCTGACCTTCAAGAGCGGCCGCGAAGTGTTCATGGGCCTGGCCGAGTCAAATAACTCGGCGATGTGGCCGATGGGCATCCCGCGCCTGAAATTCCCCCGTGACGCGCCAAGCCGCTCGACCCTCAAGCTGGAAGAGGCCTGGCACCACTTTATCCCCCGGGACCAGTGGGACGAGCGCCTGCACGGCGACATGACCGGCGTGGACCTTGGCGCAGCGCCGGGCGGCTGGACCTGGCAGTTGGTCAACCGTGGCATGCTGGTGACGGCGATCGATAACGGCCCCATGGCCGAAAGCCTGATGGACACCGGCCTGGTGCAACACCTGATGGCGGATGGGTTTACCTTCACCCCCAAGCAGCCGGTGGACTGGATGGTCTGCGATATCGTCGAGAAGCCGGCGCGCAACGCAGCCCTGCTGGAAACCTGGATTGGCGAGGGGCATTGCCGCGAAGCGGTGGTCAACCTCAAGTTGCCGATGAAACAGCGTTATGCCGAAGTGAAGCGCCTGCTGGAGCGCATCGAAGAAGGCTTCAAGGCGCGAGGCATTCGCGTGGAAATCGGTTGCAAGCAGCTGTACCACGACCGCGAGGAAGTGACCTGCCACCTGCGCCGCCTGGACGTAAAGAAACCCAAGGCCCGTTGATCCTGTGGCGGGCACCGCTCCAAAATGTGGGAGCGGGCTTGCCCGCGATAGCGTTATAACAATCGAAATCAATGTTGAATGTGCCCACGTCATCGCGGGCAGCCCGCTCCCACACAGGGGCGGATCTGTTTTCGGAGTGAAGTATGAGTCAGTTTTCGGATGTACCCGTCGACGGCACCCTCGACGCCACCGGCCTCAACTGCCCGGAACCGGTGATGATGCTGCACCAGCATATCCGCGACCTGGCACCGGGCGGCCTGCTCAAGGTCATCGCGACCGATCCCTCGACCCGTCGCGATATCCCCAAGTTCTGCGTGTTCCTGGACCATGAACTGGTAGAACAGCGCGAAGAGGCCGGTACTTACCTGTACTGGATCCGCAAGAAGCTCGCTTAAACCGCCGTGCGGATGCGCTTGCGCGCACTGCGTGCCAGGCGCACTACCAGCATCGCCGCCGCGCAACTGAGGCCGACGATCAGCCCCTGCCACAAGCCGCTCGGGCCGTTGGCCTGGCCCAGCCAGTCGGTCAGGCCCAACAAGTAACCCACCGGCAGGCCCACGCCCCAATAGGCGAACAGGGTCAGGATCATGGTCACGCGGGTGTCCTGGTAGCCACGCAGGGCGCCGGCGGCGGTCACCTGGATCGCATCGGAGAACTGGAACAGCGCCGCAAACACAATCAGCATCGCCGCCACCTGGACCACCTGCGGGTCGGCGGTGTAGATCGTGGCGATCTGCTCGCGAAACAACAGCATCAGGCTGCACGACAGGCAGGCATAAGCCAGTGCGGTGCCCATCCCCACGCCTGCGGCGAAGCGCGCTTCACGGGGTTCGCCACGGCCCAGGGCCTGGCCGACCCGCACGGTCACGGCCATGCTCAGGGAGTAGGGAATCATGAACACCAGGGAGCTGAAGTTCAGGGCGATCTGGTGCCCGGCCACCACAGTTGCGCCCAGGCTGCCGATCAGCAGGGCGATCACCGCAAAGATGCTCGACTCGGCAAACACGGCGATGCCAATCGGCAGGCCGATGCCCAGGATGCGCTTGATCACCGACCATTTCGGCCAGTCGAAGCGCTTGAACAGCTCGCTGGCTTGATAGACCGGGGCCCAGCGCGTCCAGGCGGCGAAGCCCAGCATCATTGCCCACATCACGATCCCGGTGGCCCAGCCGCAGCCCACGCCGCCCATGGCCGGCACGCCGAAATGGCCATAGATGAACACGTAGTTCAGCGGGATATTCAACGCCAGCCCGCCCAGGCCGAGGATCATGCTCGGGCGCGTGCGGCCCAGGCCGTCACTGAAACAACGCAGTACGTAATACAGCGCCACCGCCGGCATGCCCGCCGCGATGCCGTGCAGGTAGCCCATGCAGGGGGCGATCAGCTCGGGGTCGACGTTCATCGCATGCAGGATCGGCTCGGCGCTGATCAACAGCAATGCCGCGGTGCACCCCACCACCAGCGCCAGCCACAACGCCTGGCGCACCAGCGGGCCGATCTCGGTGTGGCTGCCGGCGCCAAAGCGCTGGGCGACTTTGGGGGTGGTGGCCAGCAAGGTGCCGGTCATCAACAGATACACCGGGATCCAGATGGAATTGCCCAGGGCCACCGCCGCCAGGTCCCGCGCACTCACGCGCCCGGCCATCACTGCATCGACAAACCCCATGGCAGTGGTTGCCAGTTGCCCGATCATGATCGGCAGGGCCAGCGCCAGCAGGCTGTGGACTTCCCGGCGAACGCGGGCAGGGCGGGAGAGGGGCAGAGTGGCAGTGTTCACGTGCAGATGTCCGATAAGGGGGAGCGCAGGACGGCGCATTCTACGCCTTGACGGGTAGGTCAGGAAAATACCTGTGTAGCGGATTTGTAAACGCGCCACAGGCTGGTGCCTGTACACTGCGGGTCCGCCAAAGGAGCCTGCCATGTTGATTGTTGCCGACGAAAATATCCCGCTGCTCGATGCGTTCTTTGAAGGTTTTGGCGAGATCCGCCGGGTGCCGGGCCGCGCCATCGACCGCGCCGCCATTGAACAGGCCGATGTGCTGCTGGTGCGTTCGGTGACCAACGTCAACCGGGCGCTGCTCGAAGGCACGCCGGTACGGTTTGTCGGCACGTGCACCATCGGCACCGATCACCTGGACCTCGACTACTTTCAAAAGGCCGGTATCCAATGGTCCAGCGCGCCGGGCTGCAACGCCCGTGGGGTGGTGGACTATGTGCTGGGCAGCCTGCTGACCCTGGCTGAAATCGAGGGTGCGGACCTGAACCAGCGCACCTATGGCGTCGTCGGTGCCGGTGAAGTGGGCGGGCGCCTGGTGAAGGTGCTCAGGGGCCTGGGCTGGAAGGTGCTGGTCTGCGATCCGCCCCGCCAGATTGTCGAAGACGGTGATTACGTCAGCCTTGAGCAGATCATCGAGCAATGTGATGTGATCAGCCTGCATACCCCGCTGAAAAAGTCCGGTAGTGGCTCGACCTGGCACCTGCTGGATCGCCAGCGCCTGGAGCAACTCAAGCCCGGTACCTGGCTGATCAACGCCAGCCGTGGCCCGGTGGTGGATAACACGGCGCTGCGCGAGGTGTTGCTGGAGCGCGAAGACCTGCAGGCGGTGCTGGATGTGTGGGAAGGCGAGCCTGAGGTGGATGTCGAGCTGGCCGAGTTGTGCGTGCTGGCGACCCCGCATATCGCCGGCTACAGCCTGGACGGCAAGCAGCGCGGCACGGCGCAGATCTACCAGGCGCTGTGCGCGCACCTTGGCCAGCCGGCGAGCATCCAACTGAGTGACTTGCTGCCCGAGCCTTGGCTGGCCGAGGTCAACCTGCATGCCAGCACCGACCCGGCCTGGGCCCTGGCGACGTTGTGCCGCAGCGTCTACGACCCGCGCCGTGACGATGCGGATTTTCGCCGCAGCCTGGTGGGCACTGTGGAGCAGCAGCGCAAGGCCTTCGACCTGCTGCGCAAGCATTACCCGGATCGCCGCGAGATTGACGGCTTGAAGGTGCGGATCAGCGGGGAGTCGGCGGCGTTGCACAGCCTCGTCAACGCCCTGGGCGCAAACCTTTGCTGATGTACACAGCGTAGGCATAAAAAACCCGGCCACCGGGGCCGGGTCTGAAAGAGCTGGGGCGTATCAGCCTTGCTGGGCAGGCTTGACCAGTTTCTGCTCCAGTTCGGCGCACGCGCCCTGGATCATCTCTTCGGTAATCTGCACTTCGCGGCCCTGGGCATCGATGTACGAGCAAGGCAACTGTTGTGGCTGGCGGATTACTTCAACTTTGTCAGTGCTGCTGTTTTGCAAGGACATGGCCTGTCTCCTCATCAGGTTGTGTACCTACTCTAATTCCCCCGCGTGACCGAGCTGTTACAACTCCATGGCCCGTCGACGGATCGAATGCCCAGTCCAGCAGAAATCACTTTGGATTTCCAGCCGCACTTTAGACCGATAGCCTCTAGGGCCTAGTCTTGCCGGGCATAATTAACCTGACTCATTGTGATTTACCCAAGTTCAATCCGATTGCGGTGTAGGCTTGAGGTTGTCTTCCTCAGGTGATGCTCTCCATGCTTTCAGCCCGTCAACGCCGCGCCATTCGCCTGGCCATGCGCTTTATCGCCCCCTATCGCTGGCAGGCCGTCGGCGCCTTGCTGGCGCTGATCGTCACCGCAGGCATTACGTTGTCCATGGGCCAGGGCATCCGCCTGTTGGTGGACCAGGGCTTCATGACCCAGTCGCCGCACCTGCTCAACCAGTCCATCGGTCTGTTCATGATCCTCGTGCTGGGCCTGGCGGTGGGCACGTTTGCACGCTTCTACCTGGTGTCGTGGATCGGCGAGCGGGTGGTGGCGGACATTCGCCGACAGGTGTTCAATCACCTGATCTACCTGCATCCGGGGTTCTACGAGAACAATCGCAGCTCGGAAATCCAGTCGCGCCTGACCGCCGACACCACCTTGCTGCAATCGGTGATCGGCTCATCCCTGTCGCTGTTCCTGCGCAATGCGTTGATGGTGATCGGCGGGATTGTGTTGCTGTTTATCACCAACCCCAAGCTCACCAGCATTGTGGTGGTGGCATTGCCGCTGGTGCTGGCGCCGATCCTGGTCTTTGGCCGCCGCGTGCGCAGCCTGTCGCGCCAGAGCCAGGACCGGATTGCCGACGTCGGCAGCTACGTGTCCGAGACCCTGGGCCAGATCAAGACCGTGCAGGCCTACAACCATCAGGTGCAGGATGAGCAGCGCTTCGCGGTGACGGTGGAGGAGGCGTTCACCACGGCGCGCAAACGCATCGTGCAGCGGGCCTGGCTGATCACCCTGGTGATTGTGCTGGTGCTGGGCGCTGTCGGCGTGATGCTGTGGGTGGGCGGCATGGATGTGATCGCCGGGCGCATCTCCGGCGGTGAGCTGGCGGCCTTTGTGTTCTACAGCCTGATCGTCGGCAGCGCCTTTGGCACCTTGAGCGAGGTGATCGGCGAGTTGCAACGGGCCGCCGGGGCGGCGGAGCGGATTGCCGAGCTGTTGCAGTCGAACAATGACATCCACGCGCCTGCCACGGGCGTGATCACGTTGCCGCAGCGGGTCAGTGGCCGCCTGGAGCTGCAGGATCTGTACTTTTCCTACCCGTCGCGTCCCGATCGTTTTGCCATCGAGGGCCTGAGCCTGAGTATCAAGGCCGGAGAAACCCTGGCCCTGGTCGGGCCGTCCGGGGCGGGCAAGTCCACTCTGTTCGACTTGCTGCTGCGCTTCTACGACCCGCAACAGGGGCAGGTGCTGCTCGAAGGCCAACCGCTGACCAGCCTCGATCCTTTGGACCTGCGCCGCTGTTTTGCCTTGGTGTCCCAAAGCCCGGCGCTGTTTTTTGGCAGCGTCGAAGACAACATTCGCTACGGCAACCCAAAGGCCAGTTTTGCCCAGGTCGAAGAGGCGGCGCGCATTGCCCACGCCCACGATTTCATCCTGCAAATGCCTGACGGTTACCAGACCCACCTGGGGGATGGCGGCATGGGTCTTTCTGGCGGCCAGCGCCAACGCCTGGCGATTGCCCGGGCCTTGCTGGTGGATGCGCCCATCCTGTTGCTGGACGAGGCCACCAGCGCCCTGGACGCGCAGAGTGAACACCTGATCCAGCAGGCATTACCGCAATTGATGCAGGGGCGTACCACCCTGGTGATCGCCCACCGCCTGGCCACGGTGAAAAACGCCGACCGGATTGCGGTGATGGATCAGGGGAAATTGGTGGCTGTGGGCACACATCAGCAGCTGATTGCCAGCAACCCGCTGTATGCGCGGCTGGCGGCCCTGCAATTTAGCGAAGAACCCGTGTAGGGGGGGCTGGCGATGGCGTCCGTGAGATCGCCATCGCCAGGTCGGCTCCTACAGGTCATCGAAATAACGTTCGTGCCAGTCCACCAGCGGTTGTGGTGAATTGAGCTTTTGCCCGTAGATCACCGAATAAGACAGCACGTTTTGCACATACTGGCGGGTTTCGTCGAACGGGATGCTTTCCACCCACACGTCGAAACTCAGGTGGTCCGCGCCACGCAGCCATTGGCGTACGCGCCCAGGGCCGGCGTTGTAGGCGGCGGAAGCGAGCACGCGGTTGCCGTTGAACTGGCTGTGGACCTGGCTCAGGTAGGCGGCGCCGAGCTGGATATTTTTGTCCGGGTCCAGCACCTGCTGCGGTGACGCCAGCGGGATGCTGAACTTGCGTGCGGTTTCCTTGGCGGTGGCGGGCATCAATTGCATCAGGCCGCTGGCGCCGACGCCGGAACGGGCGTCATCCATAAACGCGCTTTCCTGGCGGGTGATAGCAAACACCCAGCTCGAATGCAGGCCACGGACCTTGGCTTCACGCACCAGGGTGTCGCGGTGGGCCATGGGGAAGCGGATGTCCAGGTCGTCCCAGTACTTGGCCTGGCTGATGGTGCGGATCGCCGGGAAGTACCACTTCATGTCATAGGCGAGCTTGGCCTGGGCGACCATTTCGTCACGGTTGAAGTGACGGCTGACGTGATACCACTCGCGGCGGCCGTCGACGATCTGGCCGCGGGCATAAAACTCCAGGGCGCGGCGTACACCCGGGGTATTGCGCACCTTGTTGACCAGGGCCTGGCTCATCACCAGCGGCTGGTTATTCAGTTGATACGGGGCCTGGGAGCGGTCTGCGGCAAGGAAGCCATAAAAATCCCGCTCCTTTGCCAGGCCTTTGTACAGCACCAGCGCTTGCGGGTTCTTCGGCTCGGCCAGCTCCAGGGCACGGGCCTGCCAATAGCGCCAGCGGTTGGTGGTGGCCAGGTCCTGGGGCAGCTTGCGGGTCAACTGATAGGCATCTTCCCAGCGGGCCAGGCGCAGCAGCAGGCGCAGGCGCCATTCGGAGACGGTATTGTCACGCAGCTCCGGGTCGTATTTGGTCATCACGTCCAGGGCGCGCGGGTCGTAGCGGCGCGCCAGGGTCAGGCCGATTTCCCGGGCGATAGAGACTTTTTCGTCGCGCGAGAAGTGCATGCTGCTGGCATACCCATCCAGCAGGGCCATGGCTTGTTCCGGGTCCTGGCGCGCCAGGCGACGCAGGCCCAGGCCGACGGCGTCGGACATGGCTTCAGTGGCGGGCAGGAAGCGCGATGGGTCGCTGAGCATGGTGGGCTTTTGCGCCACATCCACCATCAGGCGGCCCTGGGCACCCAGGGTGGGCAGGGTTTTCACCAGGCTGTTGGCCAGGGGATAGTTGCGGGCCTCGGCGGCCAGCTTCGCGCGGTCCCAGATTTTCTGTTCGGTCAACTGCCCAGCGGCGGCCCACTGGCCAAAGGTGGCATCACAGGCGGCCGGTTGGGATTTGCCAGTCATCCACAGGGCTTCGGCAGTCTTGTAGCCTTCGGCCTTGAGGTTGTGGCTCAACTGGTACTGGCCATGCAGGCAGTCCAGTTCGGTGAAATTGAGCTTGGCGTCGTAGTACTTTTCAAAGGTCTGCCAATCACCACGCTCGGCCAGCCAGCGCAACCAGCGCAGCTTCATCCAGTTGGCCTGGGGCAGGTCGCCATGCTTAGCCAGGAACTGTTCGATTTCCTGGTTGTTCGCGGACTTCAGGCGAGCGGTCAGCTCGTCGTAGGCCAGGTACGGCGTCAGCGGGTAATCGGCCAGGGCCTGGCTGTATTGCATGTAGGGGCCGGTATCGCCTTTGGCCAGGGCGCGCTTGGCTTGGTCGTAATATTGGCGTTGGGTGGTCAGGTCCACTGCCTGGGCGGTCTGGACGGCGGTGGAGGAAAGAAGCAGGCAAGATAAAAAGCTGAAAAGGCGACTGCGCATGAGACGTCCGTGCAAAGAAATCAGGACTAGTGCCGGCGCCGCCGACACTGATTGCCCCTAGCTTAGCCTTTTGCCCGCAGCCGGTGAAAGCTTTGCAGGCCGCTTCGCTGAAGTTCTAAAGAAATGTCCTACAGAACGTGTCGGGCACGAAAATGCCGGCCGCTTCACCCCCCAACTCAGGTAGAATGCGCGCCCAGTTTTTGGAGAAGCGTATGACCCTGCTCAAATTCAGCGATGTGTCCCTTGCTTTCGGCGCTATGCCGTTGTTGGACAAGGTGTCCTGGCAGATCGCCCGTGGTGAGCGGGTGTGCATCATCGGCCGCAACGGCACCGGCAAGTCCAGCATGATGAAGCTGGTAAAAGGCGACCAGAAGCCCGATGACGGCTCCGTGTGGCGCGCCCCGGGCCTGAAGATCGGCGAATTGCCGCAAGAATTGCCGGTGGCCGACGAACGGACCGTGTTCGACGTGGTTGCCGAAGGCCTCGACGGCGTGGGCGCATTGCTTGCCCAATACCATCACCTGGCGCAGAACTGCGTCACCGATGCCGACCTGGATAAACTGATGCACGTCCAGCAAGACCTCGAAGCCCGTGATGGCTGGCGCTTGCAGCAATTGGTCGACAGCACCCTGAGCCGCCTGCAACTGCCGGCCGACAAGACCCTCGCCGAATTGTCCGGCGGCTGGCGTCGCCGCGTCCTGCTGGCCCAGGCCCTGGTTTCCGAGCCGGACCTGCTGCTGCTCGACGAACCGACCAACCACCTGGATATCGGCGCGATTGCCTGGCTTGAAGAAGCCCTCAAGGACTTCCAGGGCGCCGTGTTGTTCATCACGCACGACCGTTCCTTCCTGCAGAACCTCGCCACGCGCATCCTCGAACTGGATCGCGGCGGCCTGATCGACTGGAACGGCGACTACGCCAGCTTCCTCGTGCACAAAGAGGCCGCGCTGTCCGCCGAAGAAACCGCCAACGCGCTGTTCGACAAGAAACTGGCCCAGGAAGAAGTCTGGATCCGCCAGGGCATCAAGGCCCGCCGCACCCGTAACGAAGGCCGCGTACGGGCCCTGAAAGCCTTGCGTGTGGAGCGTAGCGAGCGTCGCGAACGCACTGGCAAGGCCAATATCCAGCTCGATACCGCCGACAAGTCGGGCAAGCAGGTCATGGTCCTGGAGAGCGTCAGCTTCCATCACCCGGATGGCCCGTTCCTGATCAAGGACTTCTCCATGGTCCTGCAGCGCGGCGACCGCATCGGCCTGCTGGGCGCCAACGGTACCGGCAAGACCACCTTGCTCAAGCTGATGCTCAGTGGCCTGCAACCGACCAGCGGTACCGTGGAAGAGGGCACGCGCATCGACGTGGCCTACTTCGACCAACTGCGCCACCAGTTGGACCTGGAAAAGACCGTGATCGACAACGTCGCTGAAGGCCGCGACTTTATCGACATCGACGGCCAGAGCCGCCACGTGCTGAGCTACCTGGGGGACTTCCTGTTCAGCCCGCAACGTGCGCGTACGCCGGTCAAGGCGTTGTCTGGCGGTGAGCGTGCGCGTCTGCTGCTGGCCAAGCTGTTCAGCAAGCCGGCCAACCTGCTGGTGCTCGACGAACCGACCAACGACCTCGACGTGGAAACGCTGGAGTTGTTGGAAGAGGTCCTGCTGACCTTCAACGGCACCGTGCTGATGGTCAGCCACGACCGGGCATTCCTCGACAACGTGGTCACCAGCACCCTGGTCTTCGAGGGTGAAGGCAAGGTGCGCGAATACGTCGGTGGTTACCAGGACTGGCTGCGCCAGGGCGGCTCGCCGCGCCTGCTGGGTGTGACCGAGAGCAAGTCCGGCAAGGCCGACTTGAACTCTGCGGTGGTTGCACCGGCGGCTGCTGCGCCGGTTCAAGAAGCCGCGCCGGCCGCCAAGAAGAAGCTCAGCTACAAGCTGCAGCGTGAGCTCGAAGCCCTGCCGGGTGAGATCGAGGCCAAGGAAAAGCAGATCGCTGGCGTGGAGGCCGACATGGCTGACGCGGGTTTCTACCTGCGTCCTGCGGCAGAAACGGCCAAGGTCATCGAGTCCCTTGAGAAGCTGAACCAGGAGTTGGAAGTATTGGTTGAGCGTTGGGCCGAGCTGGATGCCTGATTGATTTAGCGGCAATAAAAAACCGGCGCTCTTACGAGCCCCGGTTTTTTTATATGAAATGCATTTCAATAGGTAGGAGCTGGCTTGCCTGCGATAGCGGTATGCCAGCCACCAGATGTATCAACTGACAGACTGCTATCGCAGGCAAGCCAGCTCCTACATTTGATTTGCAGTGTTCTTACGAGCTTTTTACCAGCTTCACTGCCAGTACGTCGCAAGGCGCGCCGTGCAGTACATCGTTGGCAGTGGAGCCCAGCAGCAACGCCAAGCCGTGACGACCATGGCTGCCGACCACGATCAGGTCGCAGCTCTGTTCCTTGGCCAGGTGGTGGATTTCCTGGCGCGGCTGGCCATAGGTCAGGTGGCTTTGGTCTTTTTTCAGCGCGGGATACTTGTCAATCAGTCGGTCCAGGCGCTCCTTGGCCTGGTCGAACTGCTGCTGTTGCAATTGCGAAAGATCCATCGGCACGTCGCCGCCAAAGGCCATGGCCATGGGTTCGACGATATGCACCAGGGACAGCTTCACGGTATCGCCGGCAATGGCCACGGCGCGCTTGATCACCGGATCGCACTCTTCGGTCAGGTCCACGGCGACCAGAATATGTTCGTAAGTCATGAGGCGTTCCTCCAGGGGACTGCAATAAGTTCAGTATGGCTGCTTTCAAGCGGATGGGGTTGAGTCAGGTCAAATCCGCTCATCTAGAAATTCGGGAGTACACATATGACGGTCTGGATAGTGGTGTCAATCCTTCTAGTGGTCTTGAGCCCCCTGGCATGGTTGCGACCGTCGCGCCACCAGAGCGGGCGCATGGCCCTGCGCATGGAGGCGCGCCGCATCGGCCTGGCGATGCAATTGTCGCCCCAGGAGTGGCCGCACTGGCTCAAGCAAGAGCCGCCCAGCCCCTGTGCGCAGTACTGTCGGCCACGGCGCGGCAGCAAGCCCGCACTCTGGGTTTACTGGCAGCAGGAGCCCGGGGTGTGGGTCAACCAATGGCAGGAAACCTGCGTGGACGAGAAGTTGTTGCCGCATTTTGCAACGCTGCCGGCCAATGTCTACAAAGTGGAGGCGGACAAGCAAATGATCGCCGTGTATTGGGGTGAGAAGGGCGAGTCCAGCGACTTGCAGGCCATCAGTGCGTTACTCAAGGCCTTGGCCTGACACACCCGTAGGAACCGGCTTGCCGGCGATAGGGCCGTTGAGCACGCCATCGCCGGCAATAAAACGTAGGCAATAAAAAGCCCGACATCATCATCGGGCTGGAACTGGCCAGGCAGGCCGGTAAATCTGTAATTCGTCACGCCGCGCATTCGCACAGGCGTTCTCACATGCGGCTAGCCTAGCCGGATATCCGCCGCTGTACAGGCCGTTGCTGGCTCTTTCGCATTATTGATCAGGTGAATGCCTGCGCATTGATTAGCCTTGGCGGTTATGAAATGACTGAAAAGTCGCGTTTTTACGGCGCTTTCGGGCGATTGACAATTGCCCGGAATTGGCTGAAGGTGGCGTACCCAAATCAAACGGGCGTATGAATTGAGTGTTTGTCTGTCAGGCATCTCATACATAATCCCGACTATCGCATTGGCGGGTGTGCCTGGCGCGTTGGTATGAGCATTGACGAAGTGATCAATGCCCGACCAGGGGCCAGCGTCCGATGTGTACTGTTCAGCTTCCATATCGTGGAGATCAGTTGATGATTTACGAAGGTAAAGCCATCACGGTTAAGGCTCTTGAAAGTGGCATCGTCGAATTGAAATTCGACCTCAAGGGTGAGTCCGTCAACAAGTTCAACCGTCTAACCCTGAACGAACTGCGTCAGGCCGTAGACACCATCAAGGCTGATGCATCGATCAAGGGTGTGATCGTCTCCAGCGGCAAAGACGTGTTCATCGTCGGCGCTGACATCACCGAATTCGTCGACAACTTCAAGCTGCCCGATGCCGAGCTTGTGGCTGGCAACCTCGAAGCCAACAAGATTTTCAGCGATTTCGAAGACCTCAACGTGCCGACCGTTGCCGCGATCAATGGCATCGCTCTGGGCGGCGGTCTGGAAATGTGCCTGGCCGCGGACTTTCGCGTCATGGCCTCCAGCGCGAAAATCGGCCTGCCGGAAGTCAAGCTGGGCATCTACCCGGGCTTCGGCGGTACCGTACGCCTGCCGCGTATCATCGGTGCCGACAACGCCATCGAGTGGATTGCCGCCGGCAAGGAAAACCGTGCTGAAGACGCGCTGAAAGTCGGCGCCGTGGATGCCGTGGTTGCTCCGGACAAACTCGCAGAAGCTGCACTGAACCTGATCAAGGGCGCCATCAGCGGCGAATTTGACTACAAGGCCAAGCGTCAGCCGAAGCTGGAAAAACTCAAGCTCAACGCCATCGAACAAATGATGTCGTTCGAAACCGCCAAGGGTTTCGTCGCCGGTCAAGCGGGCCCTAACTACCCGGCCCCGGTCGAAGCGATCAAGACCATCCAGAAAGCCGCGAACTTCGGTCGCGACAAGGCCCTGGAAATCGAAGCCGCCGGCTTTGTCAAACTGGCCAAGACTTCTGCTGCGCAGAGCCTGATCGGCCTGTTCCTGAACGATCAGGAGCTGAAGAAAAAGGCCAAGGCCTACGACGAAATTGCCAAAGACGTGAAACAGGCTGCCGTCCTCGGCGCCGGGATCATGGGTGGCGGTATTGCCTATCAGTCGGCGTCCAAAGGCACACCGATCCTGATGAAAGACATCAACGAGCACGGTATCGAGCAAGGTCTGGCGGAAGCCGCCAAGCTGCTGGTAGGCCGCGTTGATAAAGGTCGCATGACCGCTGCGAAGATGGCTGAAGTGCTTAACGGCATTCGTCCTACGCTTTCCTACGGTGATTTCGGCCACGTCGACCTGGTGGTCGAAGCCGTTGTCGAGAACCCGAAGGTCAAGCAGGCGGTCCTGGCTGAAGTTGAGGCTCAGGTCAAAGAAGACACGATCCTGGCGTCCAACACCTCGACCATTTCCATCACCTTGCTGGCCAAGGCCCTCAAGCGTCCGGAAAACTTCGTCGGCATGCACTTCTTCAACCCGGTGCACATGATGCCGCTGGTAGAAGTGATCCGTGGCGAGAAGTCCAGCGAGCTGGCAGTTGCCACCACCGTTGCCTACGCCAAGAAAATGGGCAAGAACCCGATCGTGGTCAACGACTGCCCGGGCTTTTTGGTCAACCGCGTGCTGTTCCCGTACTTCGGTGGTTTCGCCAAGCTGGTCAGTGCTGGCGTGGACTTTGTGCGTATCGACAAGGTCATGGAAAAATTCGGTTGGCCAATGGGCCCGGCGTACCTGATGGACGTGGTCGGTATCGACACCGGCCACCATGGTCGCGACGTCATGGCTGAAGGCTTCCCGGACCGCATGAAAGACGACCGTCGCTCGGCTGTCGATGCGCTGTACGAAGCCAAGCGCCTGGGCCAGAAGAATGGCAAGGGTTTCTATGCCTACGAGACCGACAAGAAAGGCAAGCAGAAGAAAGTTGCCGATCCATCGGTTCACGAAGTGCTGGCGCCAATCGTCTACGAGCAGCGTGAGGTGTCCGACGAGGACATCATCAACTGGATGATGATCGCCCTGTGCCTGGAAACCGTGCGTTGCCTGGAAGATGGCATCGTCGAAACCGCTGCCGAAGCCGATATGGGCCTGGTGTACGGTATTGGCTTCCCTCCATTCCGTGGTGGTGCGCTGCGTTACATCGACTCGATCGGTGTGGCCGAGTTCGTTGCCCTGGCTGATCAGTACGCTGATCTGGGCCCGCTGTACCACCCGACCGCGAAGCTGCGCGAGATGGCCAAGAATGGCCAGAGCTTCTTCGGTTAAGTGCCCAGACGACTAGAGCGAGAATATTTATGAGCTTGAATCCAAGAGACGTCGTGATTGTCGACTTCGGTCGTACTCCGATGGGCCGCTCCAAGGGCGGCATGCACCGCAACACCCGCGCCGAAGACATGTCGGCGCACCTGATCAGCAAGCTGCTGGAACGCAACGTCAAGGTCGACCCGAACGAAGTCGAGGACGTGATCTGGGGCTGCGTCAACCAGACCCTGGAGCAGGGCTGGAACATCGCGCGCATGGCCTCCTTGATGACCCAGATCCCGCACACCGCTGCCGGCCAGACCGTCAGCCGCCTGTGTGGTTCGTCCATGAGCGCACTGCACACCGCCGCCCAGGCGATCATGACCGGCAACGGTGATGTGTTTGTGGTCGGTGGCGTGGAGCACATGGGCCACGTCAGCATGATGCACGGCGTCGATCCTAACCCGCACATGTCGCTGTACGCGGCGAAAGCCTCGGGCATGATGGGCCTGACCGCAGAAATGCTCGGCAAGATGCATGGCATCACCCGTGAAGCCCAGGACGCCTTCGGCCTGCGCTCCCACCAGTTGGCCCACAAGGCGACTGTGGAAGGCAAGTTCAAGGATGAGATCATCCCGATGAACGGCTATGACGAGAACGGTTTCCTGAAACTGTTCGACTACGACGAAACCATTCGTCCGGACACCACCCTGGAAAGCCTGGCGGCCTTGAAGCCGGCATTCAACCCAAAGGGCGGCACCGTGACTGCCGGTACTTCGTCGCAGATCACCGATGGTGCTTCGTGCATGATCGTGATGTCGGCCCAGCGCGCCCAGGACCTGGGGATCCAGCCTCTGGCAGTGATCCGTTCCATGGCTGTGGCGGGTGTGGACCCGGCGATCATGGGCTATGGTCCAGTACCGGCCACACAAAAAGCCTTGAAGCGCGCAGGTCTGAGTATCTCCGACATCGACTTCTTCGAGCTCAACGAAGCTTTCGCCGCACAGGCCCTGCCAGTGCTGAAAGATTTGAAAGTACTCGACAAGATGAACGAGAAGGTTAACCTGCACGGCGGTGCAATCGCCCTGGGCCACCCATTTGGTTGCTCCGGTGCGCGTATCTCCGGCACCTTGCTTAACGTGATGAAGCAAAATGGCGGCAACCTTGGGGTTGCAACCATGTGCATTGGTCTCGGCCAAGGCATTTCTACCGTCTTCGAACGCGTCTAAGCGTTGGGTTGACGGAAGCCGGGGCCCAGTGCCCCGGCTTTTGTTTTTTGGAATTTTTAATTTTTTTTTATAAATTTTGTAAGAGGGCCAGAGCATGAAAGTCGAACCAGGGCTCTACCAGCATTATAAAGGTCCCAGGTACCGCGTTTTTAATGTGGCGCGGCACTCCGAGACCGAAGAAGAAGTGGTGTTCTACCAAGCACTGTATGGCGATTACGGCTTTTGGGTGCGCCCCTTGAGCATGTTCCTGGAGACCGTCGAAGTTGACGGCAAGCAGGTCCCGCGCTTTGCTTTGGTGCAGGTCGAACCCAGTCTTTTTTCAGGGCAATAACGGCAGGTTGCGCAGAATGCTGTGCTTGACCTCACTGTGTTGCCACTATATATAGCGTTGCCGCGTCAGGCGCCAACCGCCTTTCTCTTCTCGAATTCAGGAATTTTCCGATCCATGGGCAAATCGCTGGTCATTGTGGAATCCCCGGCTAAGGCCAAGACCATCAACAAGTACTTGGGTAACGAGTACGTGGTGAAGTCGAGTATCGGCCATATCCGAGACCTGCCCACCAGCGGTTCGGCTAGCGCCAGCAAGGAGCCTGCTGCCAAGCGCGGCAAGGCGGCTGCGGGCGAAGGTCCGGTGCTCTCGCCCAAGGAAAAAGCGCGCAAGCAGCTGGTCTCGCGCATGGGTGTGGACCCGGATCATGGCTGGAAGGCCAAGTACGAAATCCTTCCGGGCAAGGAAAAGGTGATCGAGGAGCTGCGCCGGCTCGCCAAGGATGCTGACACCATCTATCTCGCGACGGACTTGGACCGCGAAGGGGAAGCCATTGCCTGGCACCTGCGCGAAGCCATCGGTGGGGACGACAGCCGCTATAAACGCGTGGTGTTCAACGAAATCACCAAGAAGGCGATCCAGGAAGCCTTCTCCAAGCCGGGCGAACTGGACATCGACCGCGTCAATGCCCAGCAGGCTCGGCGCTTCCTCGATCGCGTGGTCGGCTACATGGTCTCGCCGCTGTTGTGGGCGAAGATCGCCCGTGGCCTGTCCGCTGGTCGTGTGCAATCGGTAGCGGTCAAGCTGGTGGTGGAGCGTGAGCGCGAGATTCGTGCGTTCAACCCTGAAGAGTACTGGGAAGTCCACGCGGACCTCGGCACCGCCAAGGGCAATAACGTGCGCTTTGAAGTGGCCCGCGAGAAAGGCGAGGCCTTCAAGCCGCTCAACGAAGCCCAGGCCATGGCCGCGCTGGAGAAGCTCAAAGCTTCCAGCTACAGCATCGTCAAGCGTGAAGACAAGCCCACCAGCAGCAAGCCGTCGGCGCCGTTCATCACCTCCACCCTGCAACAGGCCGCGAGCAACCGCCTGGGCTTTGGCGTGAAGAAGACGATGATGATGGCCCAGCGTCTGTACGAAGCGGGCTACATCACTTACATGCGTACCGACTCCACCAACCTGTCGGTGGACGCGGTGGCGATGGCGCGTACTTATATTGAAAGCGAATTCGGCAAGAAGTACCTGCCGGAGAAGCCAAACGTCTATAGCAGCAAGGAAGGCGCACAAGAGGCTCACGAAGCGATTCGTCCCTCCGATGCCAATACCGAGCCAAGCAAGCTGAGCGGCATGGAGCGCGACGCTGAGCGCCTCTACGAGTTGATCTGGCGCCAGTTCCTGGCTTGCCAGATGCTGCCGGCGCAATACCTGTCCACGACCGTCACAGTGGGTGCCGGGGACTTCGAGCTGCGCGCCAAGGGTCGTATCCTCAAGTTCGACGGCTATACCCGCGTGATGCCGCAAATTGCCAAGCCGGGAGATGACGACGTCCTGCCAGACATGGCCCAGGGCGATGCGCTGAAGCTGATCAAGCTCGACCCGAGCCAGCACTTCACCAAGCCGCCACCCCGTTATTCGGAAGCCAGCCTGGTCAAGGAAATGGAAAAACGCGGTATTGGTCGTCCTTCGACCTACGCGGCGATCATCTCCACCATCCAGGACCGCGGCTACGTGGCCCTGCACAACCGTCGTTTCTATTCGGAAAAGATGGGCGATATCGTTACCGAGCGTTTGTCCGAGAGCTTCTCCAACCTGATGGACTACGGCTTTACCGCCGGCATGGAAGAGAACCTCGATGACGTGGCCCAGGGCGAGCGCGATTGGAAAAACGTCCTCGACGAGTTCTATGGTGACTTCAAGAAAAAACTCGAAGTAGCCGAGAGCCCGGAAAACGGCATGCGCGCCAACCAGCCGGTGATGACGGATATTCCGTGCACCACCTGCGGCCGGCCGATGCAGATCCGTACCGCGTCTACCGGTGTGTTCCTGGGTTGCTCGGGCTATAGCCTGCCGCCCAAAGAGCGCTGCAAGGCCACCGTCAACCTGGTGCCGGGTGATGAAATCGCCGCCGACGACGAGGGTGAATCCGAGTCGCTGGTTTTGCGTGGCAAGCACCGTTGCCCGATCTGCAGCACGGCCATGGATGCCTACCTGCTGGACGAGAAGCACAAGCTGCACATCTGCGGTAACAACCCCGATTGCAACGGCTACGAGATCGAAGAAGGCACCTATCGCATCAAGGGCTATGAAGGCCCGAGCTTGGAATGCGACAAGTGCGGCAGCGAGATGCAGCTCAAGACCGGTCGCTTCGGCAAGTTCTTCGGTTGCACCAATCCGACCTGCAAGAACACCCGCAAGCTGCTGAAAAGCGGTGACGCGGCGCCGCCGAAGATGGACCCGGTGAAGATGCCCGAGCTCAAGTGCGAGAAGGTCAACGACACCTACATCCTGCGTGACGGCGCTTCGGGCCTGTTCCTGGCTGCCAGCCAGTTCCCGAAAAACCGCGAGACCCGTGCACCACTGGTGATGGAGATCGTGCCGCACAAGGACGAGATCGATCCCAAGTACCACTTCCTGTGCGAAGCGCCGAAGAAGGATCCCGACGGTCGTCCGGCCGTGATCCGCTACAGCCGCAAGACCAAGGAGCAGTACGTGCAGACTGAAGTGGACGGCAAGCCTACGGGCTGGAAGGCGTTCTACGACGGTGGCAAGTGGAAGGTCGAGGACAAGCGCCAGGGCGCTTGATCCCGCTCCTGCATTGAAATAAAGGCCGCCTTCACAGGCGGCCTTTTGTTTTGCGCTTGCAGTGGGCTTGTCTCATCCGTGACACTGTTCAGCCAGCATCACGTTTATGTCGTTGTGGAGACTGCCGTCATGGCCAACGAACTCTATACCCGTACCAACCAGAAAATTTACTTCGCGGGTTTGTCCCTGGAAGCCCTTGGTCGTGCCGAGGAAGGGAAGGAGATGAATGCTATTGCGCTGGTCCAGGCGGGGCGAGAGTCGGCCTTGTTCCATCTGTATGGGGCTTTGCTGGGGTTGTGTCATGAAATTGCCGGTTTCTATCGCCTGCCCCAGGCGAATGCGCCTCGGGCCGAGGATATCCTGACCCGTGAGGTGCTCGAGTCTATGGCCATCCCCGAGTTGGCCGAGCTGGTGGAAATGGCCCGCAGCCCTGACAGTTGGCTGGCTCGCTTGTTGGCTGCCCATTCGGCGCTGTTCCAGCCGCCGCGTGTGCCGCACAAGCCCAAGGGCGATGTGACCCAGCCGTTGATCGTTGCGGTCAGCCTGGAAGAAGAAGGGCCGGAGCCGCTGAGCCGGGCTGAGTTGGAGAGCTGGCGCCAGGAGCTGAAGAAGCTGGCGATCCGCTTTCGGGATGGCTTGAACGAGTGCTGAGCGGCAAGACAATGTAGGCGCCGGCTTGCCGGCGATAACAATTGATCAAGCAATGCCAAGTTGACTGCCGGAGCGCTATCGCTGGCAAGCCAACGCCTACAGACCATTCATCAAGCCGTAAAGAAAGCTGTTCAGATCCTGAGCGAGGCCGCGTTGATGACTGATATAATGCCGGCCTTTCGTGGAGAACAGATTTTTATGCCAACGTCCTTTCTGGAAATTGTTGAATTGCCCGACGGCCGAATTGAGCTGCGCAGGGCTGAGGACGAGGGTTCTCTGGTGACTTTGGACTTTTCCGAGGACGCCAAGGCGTTCCTGCAAGGCCAGCATGTGGAAGTGGCAAAAGCCATGTTGAGCGTGGGTGTGCAGATGGCGGGGCGCCTGGCTGAAGGTGAGCCAGAGAAAGACGACGGTCCACGGGTTCTTCACTGAGTCCGTTTGTCGTTTTTAAGATTCAAATGTTCAATCGGCTTCTCAATTCTGTAGAAGCCTTGCGTCCATCGCAGGCACTGACCTGACGTCAGGCTGCAATCGGACGACCTGTACCACTCCCGATAACGCGTTGCGCGTCAGTCTCGGGCTTATCCCAATCGAATATTCAAGCTTTGTGCATCGCCCGTGCGCGCTGCGCTGATCAACTGCTGCTTGGCCGAAGCACCCAGCGTATTCAGCCAGCTGACAACAGTGTGGCTACGCCCTAGGCGCAACGCTTCGCAGGTCAGTTGCTGGGCGCTCTGGGTGCCGCGCGGTTGCAGCAGCAGGATACGCTCGCGGTTCAGGCCCGCATCCCGCAGCCAAGCCTGGGTCAGGCTGGACGGCGGGGCGATTAGGGTCAGCCAGCGGGCGTCCTGTTCCTCGCTCAGGTCACGCAGGATTGGCGCCAGCAAGCTCAGGCAGTTCCCGGCAGCGCCACGCAACGACAATTCACTGAATACCTCCGGTTCGGCGGGGGCGGTCCATTGGGACTCCACCGTCTCGCTGAGGATAGGTGCAAGCGGCTGGGCCAAAAAGGCCTCAAACAGTGGCAGTTGTGTATGTTGTTGCACATGTGGGAACTGCATGATGCCTCCGTTAGCGGCGAATAACGCCGACACTCAAGCCTTCGATCACCAGGTCCTGATCCTTCAGGTTGACTTCAATCGGCGAAAACTCGGGGTTTTCTGCCAGCAGCCAGACTTTGCTGCCTTCGCGCTTGAAGCGCTTGACCGTCACTTCATCGCCGATGCGGGCCACGACGATCTGGCCGTTGCGCGCTTCGCGGGTGGTGTGTACGGCCAGCAGGTCGCCGTCGAAGATACCCACGTCCTTCATGCTCATGCCATGGACCCGCAACAGGTAATCGGCGCGAGGATGGAAGAAGGTCGGGTTGATATTGCAGGACTCTTCGACGTGCTGTTGTGCAAGAATCGGCGCACCGGCAGCGACCCGGCCGATGATCGGCAGCGTCGATTCGTCAGCCTTGGCTTCGAAACCAGGGATACGAATGCCACGGGATGCGCCCGGGGTCATTTCGATCGCACCCTTGCGGGCAAGGGCTTTCAGGTGTTCTTCGGCAGCATTGGGGGATTTAAACCCCAGCTCCAGGGCGATTTCTGCCCGGGTCGGCGGATAACCGTTGTCGTCGAGGCAGCGCTTGATAAAAGCGAGAATCTCAGCTTGGCGTGGCGTCAGTTTTAGCATGTTGATCGCTCTGTCTTTTTATACAGTGACTGGGATTATATACAGTGAACTGCGCTTGGCAATCATCGTTTTTGCCGGCTCCGCCGGACGGTCATCCGTCGGTCCTTGCAAAGGCCGGAGATAGCGCGGCCTACAGGCCGTTGAAGATGTGATTAAATAGGTGCGAATCGGGTGACTGCCCGGCCGGAAAACGGACCTGCAGGCTTGACATTGCACAAGGTGAAACGTATGTTTCAAACAAGTGTTTGTCAGGCGGAGTAGCCATGGCCCAGTCGGAAACCGTTGAACGCATTCTCGATGCTGCCGAGCAGTTGTTCGCGGAAAAAGGATTTGCTGAAACCTCATTGCGCCTGATCACGAGCAAAGCCGGGGTCAACCTGGCGGCAGTGAACTATCATTTCGGCTCGAAAAAAGCCCTGATTCAGGCCGTCTTCTCACGTTTTCTGGGGCCGTTCTGCATCAGCCTCGACCGTGAGTTGGAGCGGCGCCAAGCCAAGCCCGACAATAAGCCGAGCCTGGAAGACCTGCTGGAAATCCTCGTCGAACAAGCCCTGGTGGTGCAGCCACGCAGCGGCAATGACCTGTCGATCTTCATGCGCCTGCTGGGCCTGGCCTTCAGCCAGAGCCAGGGCCACTTGCGCCGTTACCTCGAAGACATGTACGGCAAGGTCTTCCGTCGCTATATGTTGCTGGTCAACGAGGCGGCGCCACGTATTCCGCCTATCGAATTGTTCTGGCGCGTGCACTTCATGCTCGGCGCAGCGGCGTTCAGCATGTCCGGGATCAAGGCCTTGCGCGCTATCGCCGAGACCGATTTTGGAGTCAACACCTCCATCGAGCAGGTCATGCGCCTGATGGTGCCGTTCCTGGCCGCTGGCATGCGCGCTGAAAGCGGTGTTACCGACCCGGCAATGGCGGCCGCCCAACTGCGCCCGCGCAGCAAGTCCGTACCGGTGGCGGCCAAGGTTTAGCCACTGGCGTCTGGGCGCAACCGCTTGCATCCGCTAAGCTAGCCGCCCATGCCGATTTCAACTAGTTACCCGCACCCCATCGCCTTGCCCGGCTCGACCTGGCGAAGCGGCGGGGTGCGCGCGTCATTCAAGGAAAATTTATGACTGCTGCCCTGCAAGGCTCTTTGATGGTGGACGTCGCCGGCACCTGGCTGACAGCTGAAGATCGCCACTTGTTGCGCCAGCCTGAAGTGGGCGGCCTGATCATTTTTGCGCGCAATATCGAGCATCCGCGCCAGGTGCGGGAATTGAGCGCCGCCATTCGTGCGGTGCGCCCGGACCTGCTGCTGGCCGTCGACCAGGAAGGCGGTCGGGTCCAGCGCCTGCGCCAGGGGTTTGTACGCCTGCCGGCCATGCGTGCGCTGGCGGACAATCCGAACGCCGAATACCTGGCCGAGCAGTGTGGCTGGGTCATGGCCACGGAAGTACTGGCAGTTGGCCTGGACCTGAGCTTCGCCCCCGTGCTGGACCTGGACTACCAGCGTAGCGCCGTCGTAGGCACGCGTTCGTTCGAAGGTGATCCCGAACGTGCAGCGCTGCTGGGCGGTGCCTTTATCCGGGGTATGAACAGCGCCGGCATGGCCGCCACCGGCAAGCACTTCCCAGGGCATGGCTGGGCCGAGGCAGATTCCCACGTCGCCATTCCCAATGATGAACGTAGCCTGGAACAGATTCGCACCCACGACCTGGTGCCCTTTGCGCGCCTGAGCAAGCAATTGGCCGCGGTCATGCCGGCCCACGTGATCTACCCGCAGGTGGATAACCAGCCGGCCGGCTTCTCGCGCCGTTGGCTGCAAGACATCCTGCGCGGCGAGTTGCAGTTCGACGGGGTGATTTTCAGTGATGACCTGTCCATGGCCGGTGCCCATGTGGTGGGGGATGCGGCAAGTCGGATCGAGGCTGCGTTGAGTGCTGGCTGCGACATGGGCCTGGTGTGCAATGACCGTGCGGCCGCCGAGCTGGCCCTGAGTGCCGCCCAGCGCATGAAGGTCACGCCGTCGGCGCGCATTGCCCGTATGCGTGGGCAGGCGATTGCGTCGACTGACTACAAGCAGGACCCACGTTGGTTGGCGGCGCTCGGCGCGCTTCGGGATGCGCAGTTGATCGAATGAGATTGAGCTGCGCCCATCGCAGGCAAGCCCGCTCCCACATTTGATTTGTGGCGGTACCAAAAATCTCTGCCCCAGTGAGCCCCCCCCCCTGTGGGAGCGGGCTTGCCCGCGATAGCTATCTAACTATCAACGCTTCTCTAGCTTTTGGGGCAATGGCGCGAACAGCGCCTCGATATCTTCGTTGCCCAACTTCCAGTCGCCCGTGGTACGACCATCCAGCACACCCGCCGCCAGGTCTGACTTTTCTTGCTGCAACGCCTGGATCTTCTCTTCCACGGTGCCCCGGGCAATCATCTTGTAGACGAATACCGGCTTCTCCTGGCCGATGCGATACGCACGGTCAGTCGCCTGGTTTTCCGTGGCTGGGTTCCACCAGGGGTCGTAGTGGATCACGGTATCGGCTTCGGTCAGGTTAAGCCCCACGCCGCCAGCCTTGAGGCTGATCAGGAAGATCTGCAGCCTGCCACTCTGGAAGTCCTTGACCGGCGTGCGCCGGTCGCGGGTCTGGCCGGTCAGCAAGGCATAGGCGACCCCGCGTTTTTTTAGTTCGATCTCAATCAGGCTGAGCATTGAGGTGAACTGCGAGAACAGCAAAATCCTGCGCCCTTCGGCAAACAGTTCGTCGAGCATCTCCATCAGGCTGTCGAGCTTGCCCGAGCTGCTGCCGCGCGCGGGCGGGGTGGCGTCGTTCACCAGGCGCAGGTCGCAGCAGACCTGGCGCAGCTTGAGCAGCGCTTCCAGAATGATGATCTGGCTACGAGCCACGCCCTTGCGGGTGATCTCGTCGCGCACCTTCTTGTCCATGGCCAGGCGCATGGTTTCGTACACATCGCGCTGGGCTTCGTTGAGATCGACCCAGTGGATGATCTCAGTCTTGGGCGGCAATTCAGTGGCCACCTGTTCTTTGGTACGGCGTAGCAGGAACGGCTTGATCCGACCGTTGAGGTGTTGCAATCGCACGTCGCTGCCGCGTTTTTCGATGGGCACGCGGTAATCACGGTTGAAGCTTTTTACATCGCCCAACCAACCCGGCAGCAGGAAGTGGAACAGCGACCACAGTTCGCCCAGGTGGTTTTCCAGGGGCGTGCCGCTCAGGCACAGGCGCTGGCGTGCATTCAGCTCGCGGGCGGCCTGGGCGGCCTTGCTGGTGGGGTTCTTGATGTATTGGGCTTCGTCGAGGATCAGCACATGCAGCGGCTGCGCGGTCAGTTGCTCGATGTCTTTGGGCAACAGGGCGTAGGTGGTCAGCAGCAGGTCGTAATCCTGTAACTGGGCGAAGTGTTTCTTGCGCCCGGCACCGTACAGCGCCAATACCTTGAGCTGCGGGGTGAAGTGCGCGGCCTCGTCGAGCCAGTTGGGGATCAGGCTGGTGGGCATCACCACCATGCACGGCCGGTCCAGGCGCCCGGCGTTTTTTTCGCTGAGAATATGCGCCAGGGTCTGCAGGGTTTTGCCCAGGCCCATGTCGTCCGCGAGAATCCCGCCCACTTCCAGTTGGCGCAGGGACTGCATCCAGCTCAGGCCTTCGAGCTGATAGGGGCGCAACGTGGCGTTCAGGCCTTCGGGGGCGGTGCAGGTGAAGTCCTTGATGTCGCGCAGGCGCTGGGCAAAGCTGCGGATCTGCTCGCCGCCTTCCCATTGCAGGGGAAGGTCCTCCAGCGGGTTGAGCCGAGTGGCGTCGGCCTTGGCCAGGCGCAAGGTAGTTGTGCCGGGCTCTTGCAGGTAGAACTCGCCGAGGGTCGCCAGCACCGGTTTGAGCCGGCCATAGGGCAGGGCGACTTGCAGTGGGCCGTGGCCACCGTTTGGTAGGCCGGGGATGTTCACCAGGATCAGTTCGTCGTCGCGACGGCGCGCGAGTTTTTCCGGGTTGAGGATTTCGGTGTGGGAGCGCATCAGGTTCAACAGGATCGGCAACAGGCTCAGCCGTTCGCCATTGACGATGATCCCCAGCTCCAGGTCGAACCAGTCGCGCTCCGGCACTTCATCGACGCTGGCGTACCAGTCATCGACCGGGCTCAGGTCAAAGCCGAAATCCTCATCGATCTGCAGCTCCCAGCCTTCAGCGCGCAGGCTCGGCGAGGCGTTGAGGGTGAAGTTCAGCCAGGCGCTGTCATTGACCATCTCAAACAACTCGCCGGCGCTTTCCGGCAGGGCCTTGCTCTGGCGGGTGGCGATCTTGAAGCCAAGCAGGCGCAGGTGTTCGCGAAAGCCTTGTTCCACCTCGGGGTGACGCTTGATCCGCAGGCTCTGGGTTTCCTGGCGCACGATGATATCGGCGTTTTTCTGGCCGCTGACGTAATTGCCCAGGTAATTGAACGACAGCGCCGCCCGGTGCTGGATATAGCGCTGCATCTTGCCGTTGCGCGGCTCAAAGGCGCTGAACTCGATGCTGGCCAGCCACAGCCGTGGAATCGGCTGCACGTCCTCAAGCACCACTTGCGGCAGGACCACGCGGTTATCCAGCACGGCCTGCAGCTTCTCCAGCAGTTCGGCATCCTTGGCCGCTGCCGGGTAGGCCAGGGTTTCCTGGACCTGCAGCAGCACCGCCGCGATGTGTTTGCAATTGGTGTGCACGGGGCAGGTGCAGCGACTGTCCACCAGGATCAAGGTGCCTTTGGCCGACTCGCGCAGAGAGATGGTCTGGCGATACACATTGCCGCCCGAGCCTTCGCAACTGGCGATGATGGTGCTGTCGCCCGACTCGACAATCCGCACGCGGTTTTCCAGGGCGTAGCGCCTGCCGCGCTCCAGGCTTTGTTCCTTGAAGCGGTTGGCCCAGGAGGGGGCCAGGGGCTTGGTCAGCGAGGGCGTCAGGGGCATGGCGCTGGATCAGTCCGCGAGGCCGGGCGGCGGTGCGCTCGGTGGCTTGGCGGTGAGGGAGGTGATCTTGATCAGCAAGGCCAGGTGGCCGCCGTCCAGGTAGTTGAGTTGGTTGTTCTTGGTGCGCACGTCTGGCTGGCTCAGGTGTTCGCTGGCAATCACGCTGCCGTTGTTGTCGAACTGGTTGAGCCACAGGCTTGCGTCAATACGGGTAAAGCGCCCCAGTTGCAGGTCCAGGGTGCCCTGGATGGGGTACTGGCCGAACTGTTCCTGGCCGTCGGTGATTTTCACCTTCACCGGCTGCTCGCCCAGGTTCTGTTCCCAGGCCTTGTGCAGCAGTACGGTGTAGTCGCCATTGGCCTTTAGTTTCTCGACGATGTTGTTCAGGCGCGGCGGGCTGATTTTCTCGATCCCTTGGCGTGGCGCCCCGGCGGCCCAGTCTTCCGGGGCTGGCCGGCTGTTGATCACCGGCTCCGCATTCTGGCGGATCAGGATCATTTCCACCTGGTAGAGGCTGTCGGCAAACGCCGAAGGTGCAACTACCACCAACAACAGGCTCAGGATACGAAGCAGGCGCATGGGGCGTCCTTCAAGCAGATTTCGGGATGAGGCGCTCAAACAGCGCCTCCAATGTATTAAAGCGCTCTTCTGCACGTTCCATCGGCACCATGAACTTGAACAGCGTGGCGCCTTCGAATTTGTAGCGGTTGGGCTGGCCCTGGATCAACTTGATCAGGACCAGTGGGTCTACCGGCGTCTGCGCTTCGAACTCGATACGCCCGCCCTGCGGCCCGGCGTCGACCTTCTTGATTCCCAGTTGCTCGGCCTGCAGTTTGAGCAGGGTCAGGCGCACCAGGTTCTTGGTCGGTTCCGGCAACAGGCCGAAGCGGTCGATCATCTCCACTTGCAGGTCCTTGAGGCCTTCTTCGTCGGTGGCCGAGGCGATGCGCTTGTACAGGATCAGCCGTGCATGCACATCCGGCAGGTAGTCCTCGGGAATCAACGCCGGCAGGCGCAGGTTGATTTCCGGGCCGCCGCCCAGGGGTTGATCGAGGTTCGGTTGCTCGCCTTTGCGGATGGCCTTTACCGCCCGCTCGAGCATCTCCATATAGAGGGTAAAGCCCACGGCCTGGATCTGCCCGCTCTGGCCGTCGCCCAGCAGTTCGCCGGCGCCACGGATTTCCAGGTCGTTGGTGGCCAGCACAAAGCCTGCGCCCAGGTCCTGGGTGTTGGCGATGGCCTCCAGGCGCTTTTCGGCGTCGCCAGTGATTTGCTGGCGCGGTGGCGTCAGCAGGTAGGCATAGGCCTGGTGGTGACTGCGGCCGACCCGGCCACGCAACTGGTGCAGCTGCGCCAGGCCGAACTTGTCGGCGCGCTCGATGATGATGGTGTTGGCGCTCGGCACGTCGATGCCGGTCTCGATGATGGTCGAGGCGATCAGCACGTTGAAGCGCTTGTGGTAGAAGTCGCTCATCACCTGTTCGAGTTCGCGCTCGCGCATCTGCCCGTGGCCGATGCCGATCCGTGCTTCCGGCACCAGTTCGGCGAGGTCGGCGGCGCATTTCTCGATGGTTTTCACATCGTTGTGCAGGTAGTAGACCTGGCCGCCGCGCAGCAACTCGCGCAGCAGGGCTTCCTTGATCGTGCTGTTGTTCTGCTCCATGACGAAGGTGCGCACCGACAGGCGTCGCGCCGGCGGCGTGGCGATGATCGACAGGTCGCGCATGCCCGACACCGCCATGTTCAACGTGCGCGGGATCGGTGTGGCGGTCAGGGTCAGGATATCGACCTCGCTGCGCAGGGCCTTGAGCTGCTCCTTCTGGCGCACGCCAAAGCGGTGCTCTTCGTCGATGATCACCAGGCCCAGGTTCTTGATCTTCACATCGTCCGACAGCAGCTTGTGCGTGCCGATCACGATATCGATCTTGCCTTCGGCCAGGTCGGCGACGGCGGCGTTGACTTCCTTGGCCGACTTGAAGCGGCTCATCACCTCCACGGTCACCGGCCAATCGGCGAAGCGGTCGCGAAAGCTGTTGTAGTGCTGCTGGGCGAGCAGGGTGGTCGGCACCAGGATTGCCACCTGGCGGCCGCCATGCACCGCGATGAACGCGGCGCGCATCGCCACCTCGGTCTTGCCAAAGCCCACGTCACCGCAGACCAGGCGGTCCATGGGCTTGGGCGCAAGCATATCGGCGCGCACCGCATCGATGGTGGTTTGCTGGTCCGGGGTTTCTTCGAAGGCGAAGCCTGCGCTGAACGTGGCGTAGTCGGCCTTCGGGTCGGCGAATGCATAACCTTCGCGGGCCGCACGGCGGGCATAGATGTCCAGCAGTTCGGCGGCCACGTCGCGCACTTGCTCGGCGGCCTTGCGCTTGGCCTTCTGCCAGGTCTCGGAGCCCAGGCGGTGCAACGGCGCCAGGGCGTCGTCGCTGCCGGTGTAGCGCGCGATCAGGTGCAGGTTGGCCACCGGCACGTAGAGCTTGGCGCCCTCGGCGTATTCCATGGTGAGGAATTCGGCGGCCTGGTTGTCGATCTCCAGGGTCTGCAGGCCCAGGTAGCGCCCCACGCCGTGGTCGATGTGCACCACCGGCGCGCCTTCGCGCAGTTCGGTGAGGTTCTTGATCACCGCGTCGTTGTTGGCGTCGGCGCGTTTTTCCCGGCGCCGGCGCTGCATCACGCGTTGGCCGAACAGCGGGCTCTCGGCAATCAGCGCCAGGGCCGGATCATCCAGTTGCAGGCCTTCGTTCAGCGGCGCAATGGTGATCGCCAGGCGATCCTTGCCGGCGACAAAGTCTGGCCAGCTGTCGACGGTTTTTGGTCGCAGCTTCAGGCGTTCCAGCAACTCCAGCAGCACTTCGCGGCGCCCGGCGGATTCGGCGGTAAACAGCACACGGCCGGGGAAGTCACCGAGAAAGTCGGACAACGCTTGCAGCGGCTGGCTGGCCTTGGCCTCGATGGCCAGGTTGGGCAGGGCCTGGGCCGGGAAGCGCTCGCGACCGACGCCGGCTTCCACATCCTGCTGGCTGGCGACCACGCGCGGCCAGTTTTTCAGGCGGGCGAAGCAGTCCTCTACCGGCAGGAACAGCTCGGCAGGCGGCAATAAGGGCCGGGAGGGGTCGACGCGGCGTTCTTCATAACGGTTGCGCACGTCGTTCCAGAAGTTTTCCGCCGCCTGCTCGATACCCGGCAGCGAAAACACCTGGGTGTCCTGGGGCAGATAATCGAACAGGGTCGAGGTTTCGTCGAAGAACAGCGGCAGGTAGTACTCGATACCGGCGGGCGTAATCCCGCTGCTCAAGTCCTGGAAGATCGGGCAACGACGGAAGTCCACGTCAAAGCGTTCGCGAAAGCGCGCCTTGAAGCGCGTGACCGCGTCTTTTTGCAGGGGGAACTCCCTGGCCGGCAGCAGTTTGATCGACTGTACTTTGTCGATGGAACGCTGGTTTTCCGGGTCGAAGGTGCGCAGGGTCTCGATTTCGTCATCGAACAGGTCGATGCGGTAGGGCAGTTTGCTGCCCATCGGGAACAAGTCGATCAGTGCCCCGCGCACGGCGAACTCACCATGTTCGTACACCGTATCGACGCAGCGGTAGCCACTGGCTTCCAGGCGCGTGCGCATTTGCTCCACGTCGAGCTTCTGGCCGATATCCAGCACCAGGCTGCTGCCCAGCAGGAACTTGGTCGGCGCCAGGCGGTGCAGCGCCGTGGTGATCGGCACCACCAGTACACCGTGGGCCAGTTCCGGCAAGCGGTACAGGCTGGCGATGCGCTGGGAGATGATGTCCTGGTGCGGCGAGAACAAGTCGTAGGGCAGGGTTTCCCAGTCCGGGAAGTGCAGCACCGGCAAATCGGGGGCGAAGAAGCTCAGCTCCTGCTCCAGCCGCTCGGCACTTTGGCTGTCGGCGGTCAGGAGCAGGGTAAAGCGCTTGGCTGCACTGGCAGCCTCGGCAATGGCCAGGCTCAGGGCGGCACCGGGCAGATTGCCCCAATGCTGTTTACCTGCCTGGGCAGGGAGTAGCGGTAGACGCAGGACGGGCACGGAAGGTTGAGCTCCAGCGTTGCGACAAAGTCGGTAATTGTAACGGCCTGGAGTGCCGCCTGTCAGTTGCTGACTGTGCCTATTACGGTTTGTAGGAAATGTAGTGGCTAAGACAAACAATGCGCGGTTTTGACTCAATATGTAGTGCCGAAATGCACATATGTTTCGGAGGGTTACGGACAAGTCGCCTGTGGCTCTCTCCGAGGGGTTCGCTGGAAGCCGCGTATTTACTGGCCTGTAGCGCGGTGAAAATTATTTGCAAGGGTTTTTGTTGCGTGACGCGCATTGCTCAGGGGGCGGTCGGGCGGCATAATGTAGCCCCTTTTTTCAGCCCCTACATGTGGAAGGTTCCCGTGACTCAGAAGCCCGACCAGTGTCTTGGTGAATGGATCGACCGTGAAGCACTCGCAGAAGCGATGATCCCGCTTATCGGTCAGCTGTACCGCAATAACAATGTGGTGAGCTCGATCTATGGCCGCAGCCTGATCAACCAATCAGTCATCGCGATTCTCAAGGCTCATCGCTTTGCTCGCCATCGTTCTGCCGACGATAGCGAACTCTCCGTCCACGAAACATTCCCTCTGCTTAAAGCCATGAGCGAGCTCAAGCTCGGCGCGGCCTCGGTAGACCTGGGCAAGTTGGCGTTCAAATTCCGCGCTCAAGGCAATGGCCGCAGCGCCGAGCAGTTCGTGCGTGAAGAGCTGGCCGACGTGGTTGGCCAGCAAAATGCCGCGTCCCGCAAAGGCACCGACGTGGTGCTGTACGGCTTCGGTCGTATCGGCCGCCTGCTGGCACGCATCCTGATCGAAAAAACCGGCGGTGGCGACGGCCTGCGCCTGCGGGCCATTGTCGTGCGCAAAGGCGCCGAGAATGACCTGACCAAGCGCGCCAGCCTCTTGCGCCGCGACTCGGTACACGGTTCGTTCAATGGCACCATCACCATCGACGAAGAAAACAACACCATCACCGCCAACGGTAACCTGATCCAGGTGATCTACGCGAAGAACCCGACCGAGGTGGATTACACCCAGTACGGCATCCAGAACGCCTTGCTGGTGGACAACACCGGCGTCTGGCGTGATGCCGACGGCCTGGGCCAGCACTTGGCGTGCCCAGGTATCGACCGCGTTGTGCTGACCGCGCCTGGCAAGGGCAAGCTGAAGAACATCGTTCACGGCATCAACCACAACGAAATCACCGCTGACGACAAGATCGTGTCTGCCGCTTCCTGCACCACCAACGCCATCGTGCCGGTGCTCAAGGCTGTGAATGACAAGTTCGGCATCATCAACGGTCACGTCGAAACCGTTCACTCGTACACCAACGACCAGAACCTGATCGACAACTTCCACAAGGGCGATCGCCGTGGCCGTAGCGCCGCGCTGAACATGGTGATCACCGAGACCGGTGCTGCCACCGCTGCTGCCAAGGCCCTGCCTGAGCTGGCCGGCAAGCTGACCGGTAACGCGATCCGTGTACCTACGCCGAACGTGTCGATGGCCATTCTCAACCTCAACCTTGAGAAAGCCGCCACCCGTGAAGAGATGAACGAGTACCTGCGCTACATGGCGCTGCACTCCGATCTGCATAAGCAAATCGACTTCGTCAATTCCCAGGAAGTGGTGTCCACCGACTTCGTTGGCTCGCGCCACGCCGGTGTGGTCGATGCTGAAGCGACCATCACCCAGGATAACCGCGTTGTACTGTACGTCTGGTACGACAACGAATTCGGTTACAGCTGCCAGGTGGTGCGTGTGATGGAAGACATGGCAGGGGTCAACCCGCCGGCGTTTCCGCGCTAAGCATTAGCGGTAGATGAAAAAGCCCCGACTGGTTCGGGGCTTTTTTGTGTCTGGGGGATTGTGTTGGATTTGAAGGCCTCATCGCGGGCAAGCCCGCTCCCACAGTTTGATTTGCGAATACATTCAAATGTGGGGGCGGGCTTGTCGGGCCGCCGCATCGCCGCGATAGCGATCTATCAGGCCCCACCGACTACCGAAGCCTGTGCAGTGCGCAGTTCATGCCGATTCCCCTTGAACAGCACTAGGGTCGCAATCAACCCCAGCACCGCCGCCCCACTGAGCCAGATCCCCGGCGCTGCCTTGTTATCCAGCACATGGATCAGGTAAGTGCAGGCGGCCGGGGTAAAGCCGCCAAAGGTTGCGGTCGCCAGGCTGTAGGCCAGGGAAAAACCTGTGGTGCGGACTTCCACCGGCATGATTTCGGTCAGTGCAACGACCATGGCTCCGTTATACGAGCCATACAGGAACGACAGCCACAACAGCACGATCAGCAGGTGGCTGAAACTCGGATTGACCACCAGCCACGACAACGCAGGGTATGCCGTGAGGATCGCCAGAATCGTCGCACCGAGCAGTAAGGGTTTGCGGCCGATCTTGTCGGACACGGCGCCCATCACCGGCAACCAGATAAAGTTGGAAATGCCCACGCACACGGTGACCAATAGCGCATCCAGGTCCGAGAGGTGCAACTCGGCTTTGCCAAAGGTCGGTGTGTAGGCAGTGATCAGGTAGAACGACACGGTGGTCATCACCACCAGCGCCATGCCTGCCACGACGATGCCAAAGTTCTGACCAATGGAACGGATAATTTCCTGCAGGGTAGGGCGGTGTTTGCGCGCCTGGAACTCAGGCGTTTCTTCCAGGGAGCGGCGAATCACGAAGATCACCGGCACGATCAGGCAGCCGATCAGGAACGGCACGCGCCAGCCCCATTCGCCCATTTCCTCGGGGCTTAGCCAGTGGTTCAGGCCTACGCCCAGCAGGCCGGCGAAGACCACGGCGGCTTGCTGGCTGGCGGACTGCCAACTGACGAAGAAGCCCTTGCGCCCCTGCGTGGCGATTTCTGCCAGGTACACCGAAACCCCGCCCAGCTCGACACCCGCGGAGAAGCCTTGCAGCAACCGGCCAAGCAGCACGATCAGCGGCGCGGCCACCCCGAGCGTGGCGTAGCCGGGCACGCAGGCGATCAACACCGTACCGGCGGCCATCATGGCCAGGGTGATCACCAGGCCTTTTTTACGGCCATGGCGGTCGATGTAGGCACCGAGAAAAATCGCCCCCAGCGGGCGCATCAGGAACCCGGCACCGAAGGTCGCCAGGGACAACATCAGGGAGGCAAAGGCGCTGTCGGCAGGGAAGAAGGTCTTGGCGATGGCCGTGGCGTAGAAGCCGTAGACCATGAAGTCGAACATTTCGAGGAAGTTACCGCTGACAACGCGAAAGATCGCCTTGCCTTTGCCCGTGGTGCTGGACATGTCATTTACTCAACTGGCTATCTTGTTGGAAATCCCTGGTTGTTGTTCGTCCGTGCTGCAGAATCTGGGCGCGCGGTGGCGCCAAAGAGTTTTGTAACCATATGTGTATCCGTGTTGCCGAGCAACAAAAACCGTTAGCACGCTGGCTATTTGCCGCAAGTGGTCCTGAGCAGGCGACGACATGCCGCATAATGGCTCGCCCGGGAAATATGCTTGAGTGCGGCATCATTTTGGTTTTCAGCAGCGAGAAGGTTGTGTGGCTTATGGGCGGTTTGCGATACGTAGTGGTGGGCGCTGCACTGGCGATCCTGGCGGGCTGCGGTAAAGGTGAGCCCCTGGAGGCTTTTGGCGGCCCGACCATGGGCAGCACTTATTCGATCAAGTACGTCCGCACCCCCGGTACGCCGGCGGCCAGTGCTGTACAGCCGCAAGTCGAGCGCATCCTTGCCGAGGTCGACCGGCAGATGTCGACCTATCGCAGCGATTCCGATATCGAGCGTTTCAACGACCTGCCGGCCAACCGCTGTCAGGCGATGCCCGAATCGATCCTGCGGTTGGTGCGCACGGGCGAGCAACTGTCCCAGGCCAGTGGCGGCGCTTTTGACCTGACGGTCGAGCCGCTGCTGAACCTGTGGGGTTTTGGCCCCCAGGCGCGCCAGGTAAAAGTCCCGGAGCCCATCGCGCTGGCCCTGGCGCGCCAGCGGGTCGGCCATCAACACCTGCGTATCGACGCTGGCCAGTTGTGCAAGGATGCGGCGGTACAGGTGGACTTCAACAGCATCGCCGCCGGCTACACGGTGGACCGGATTGCCGAGCGGCTTGATCAGTTGGGCATTGAGCGGTACCTGGTCGAAGTGACCGGCGAGCTCAAGGCCGCCGGGCGCAAACCTGACGGTACGCCCTGGCGTGTGGCTCTGGAGGAGCCCCGCGATGACCAGCAGGTCGCAGAGCGCGTTATCGCAGTGGACGGCTTTGGCGTGTCTACTTCAGGTGACTATCGCAATTATTTCCAGCAGGATGGTCGCCGCTATTCCCACACCCTCGATGCGCGAACCGGTGCGCCGATCACCCATCACCTGGCGTCGGTCACGGTGCTGGAGGCTTCGGCGTTGATGGCCGATGGCTTGTCGACGTTGCTGCTGGTGCTGGGGCCTGAAGAAGGCTGGGACTATGCAGAAAAACACCAGATCGCGGCGTTTTTTGTGATGCGAGAGGGGGATGCTTTCGTCACACGCAGCAACAAAGCGTTCGAACAACTGACGGCGGTCAAGCCGTAATCAATACTGTGTAGTAAAGGCAAAACTGGCCTACGACGCGACCAAGGGTTAATGTGCGCGGCGTTGAGCCTTATATAGACTGTGCCCCGGCTCACACACCTGAGCCTATTTGATCCTTCATGACCGCTGGCCGCGGCATGATTTAGCCAGGCGCCCAACCGTGCGCCCTGGCCTGTTCTGAGGAGTACGCATGGCTGTCTACAACTACGACGTGGTGGTACTGGGTTCTGGCCCAGCTGGAGAAGGTGCGGCGATGAATGCCGCCAAAGCAGGACGCAAGGTGGCGATGGTCGATAGCCGTCGTCAGGTCGGCGGTAACTGCACCCACCTGGGCACCATCCCGTCCAAGGCCTTGCGTCACTCGGTGCGCCAGATCATGCAGTTCAACACCAACCCGATGTTCCGGGCCATTGGTGAGCCGCGCTGGTTCTCGTTCCCGGATGTGCTGAAAAGCGCCGAGAAAGTCATTTCCAAGCAAGTCGCCTCGCGTACCGGCTACTACGCCCGTAACCGTGTCGACCTGTTCTTCGGCACCGGCAGCTTCGCCGACGAGCAAACCGTCGAAGTGGTCTGCGCCAATGGCGTGGTCGAAAAACTGGTGGCCAAGCACATCATCATCGCCACTGGCTCGCGCCCGTATCGCCCGGCCGATATCGATTTCCACCACCCGCGTATCTACGATAGCGACACCATCCTCAGCCTGGGCCACACCCCACGCAAACTGATCATCTACGGCGCCGGCGTGATCGGCTGTGAATACGCCTCGATCTTCAGTGGCCTGGGTGTACTGGTGGAGTTGGTGGACAACCGTGACCAGTTGCTGAGTTTCCTCGACTCGGAAATTTCCCAGGCGTTGAGCTACCACTTCAGCAACAACAACATCACCGTGCGCCACAACGAGGAATACGATCGCGTTGAAGGCCTGGACAACGGGGTGATCCTGCACCTCAAGTCCGGCAAGAAGATCAAGGCCGACGCCTTGCTCTGGTGCAACGGCCGTACCGGCAACACCGACAAGCTGGGCATGGAAAACATCGGGGTCAAGGTCAACAGCCGTGGCCAGATCGAGGTGGATGAGAACTACCGCACCTGCGTCACCAATATCTATGGTGCCGGCGATGTGATCGGCTGGCCGAGCCTGGCCAGTGCCGCCCACGACCAGGGCCGTTCTGCCGCTGGCAGCATTGTCGACAACGGCAGCTGGCGTTACGTCAACGACGTGCCGACCGGGATCTACACCATTCCCGAGATCAGCTCCATCGGCAAGAACGAGCACGAACTGACCAAGGCCAAGGTGCCTTATGAAGTGGGCAAGGCATTTTTCAAGAGCATGGCGCGTGCGCAGATCGCCGGCGAGCCTCAAGGCATGCTGAAGATCCTGTTCCACCGCGAGACGTTGGAAGTGCTCGGCGTGCATTGCTTCGGCTACCAGGCCTCGGAGATCGTGCACATCGGCCAGGCGATCATGAACCAGCCGGGCGAGCAAAATACCCTGAAGTATTTCGTCAACACCACGTTCAACTACCCGACCATGGCCGAAGCCTATCGGGTAGCGGCCTACGACGGCCTCAACCGGCTTTTTTGAGCGGCTCCGGCCGGTGGCCTGAGCCGGCCGGGGAGACCGATTTCAGTAATTCCCGAGAGTGGCAGTGGCCAAACCGGGAAAGTCTGTAATCAGGCTATCTACGCCGAAGTCGGCGAGCCTGCGCATCAGCGCGGGTTCGTTGACCGTCCACACGGACACGTGCAACCCCTGGCGCTGGGCCTTGGCCAGGCGTTCAGGGGTACACAACGTCCAGTTCAACGCCAAAATCTCACAGCCATAGTTCTGCGCGACCTTCAGCGGGTCGAGCCAGGCGTATTCGGCCACCAGTCCACGGGACAGGTCCGGCGTCAACTCCAGGGCAGCCTTCAACACTTCCCGCGAGCTTGAGGTCACGGTGACCTTGTCCAGCAAGCCAAAGCGCTGGGCCATTTCGCGGATCGCCAGCACAGTGGTCGCGGCGCGGGTGCGCGAGGCGCTCTTGACTTCCAGTTGCCAGTGATCGAAGTCGCACTTCTCGAACAGCTCTTCCAGGCGCGGGATCGGGCAGGGGCTGACCCAGCCCGGGCCGCCGTTGCGCGCGTCCATCTTCACCAGGTCGGCGGCGGCATATTCCACCACCTTGCCGCGCCGGTCGGCGGTACGCTTGAGGGTTGGGTCGTGGATTACCATCAGCTCGCCGTCCATGGACAGGTGCAAGTCCAGCTCGCAACGGCGCACGCCGTGCTTGAGGCATTGCTGGAAGCTGGTCAGGGTGTTTTCCGGTGCTTCGCCTTTAGCGCCGCGGTGGCCATAAATCAGGGTCACAGTTGCTCCTTTTCGCCAGGTGTATGGCTGGATAAATATCAAATCAGGTGTCTTGGCCGTCGCTTTGTTCCCGGGCCAGGCGCCGTTCCTGGGCCTGTTTTTGCAATATATAGCGCGCCAGCAACTGGCGCTGGGCGTCGGTCATGGATTCGAATTCGGTGCCCACGTCAAAACCATCGCCCTTTGGATCGCAGTGGGTGACCTTGGCCCGTAACAACAGGCCCAGCGCCTGGGGCATCAGTACCAGCTTGACTGCCAGGTGGCTGCCCGGCGGGAGCACCGTGGGGTGCTGGAAGTCGATACCGCCTTCGGAAATGATCACCGGCTGCGGCGCACCGATCTCGCCCAGCAGGCTTTGCGCCATGACTTGGCTGAGCAGGTCCATGCGTTTGTTCTGCACCTTGAGGAAGGCGGCGAGGGTGCGGTCGCGCTCGCCGAGCTGGCGCAGCAGGTGCTGGGACTCGAATTCGCTCAGGTGCAGTTCACTGAGCAGGTTGAACAGCGGGGAATCATCCAGCAACACTTCCTTGCTCGCCGCTTGCGGGGCCGACAGGCTTTTGATTTGGAGTGCGATCATGTCGTCGATACGGTAGTATTCGCGGCGATCTTCTTCATCTAATGTCGTCATGGCGAACCCCAGGTAACGGTAATGGTCTGAGTGTAAAGCTGCTTACCAGACCCCGCCACCGGGACGTCTTCTTTTCCTCCGAACAAGCCCCGACATGTTCAGACCTCTCTTCGTATTTATCGGCACGCGTTATACCCGTGCAAAGCGTCGCAATCATTTTGTGTCGTTCATTTCCCTGACCTCCATGATCGGACTCGCCCTGGGCGTTGTCGTGATGATCGTGGTGCTATCGGTGATGAATGGCTTCGATCATGAGATGCGCACCCGCGTGCTGGGCATGGTGCCCCACGCGACCATCGAGTCCGGCGAGCCCCTGGGTGACTGGCAAGGCCTGGCCGACAAGGTCAAGCAGAACCCCAAGGTGCTGGCCGTCGCGCCATTTACCCAGATGCAGGGCCTGCTGACCAACGACGGCAAGGTGCAGAAAGTCCTGCTCAATGCCATCGACCCGGCGCAGGAGCGCAAGGTCTCGATCATTGACCAGTTCATGCAGCAGGGCCAACTCGATGCCCTTACGCCTGGCAGCTTCGGCATCGTGATTGGCGACCGGGCGGCAGCCAAGCTGGGCGTGGCTATCGGCGACAAGCTGACGTTTGTCGCCCCCGAGGTCACGGTGACCCCGGCCGGGATGTTCCCGCGCATGAAGCGCTTTACCGTGGTCGGCATCTTTCATGTCGGCGCCGGCGAGATCGATGGCTTCCTCGGCCTGACCAACCTCACCGACCTGGCCCGCCTGCATCGCTGGAAGCCGGACCAGGTGCAGGGCCTGCGCCTGAAATTCAACGACTTGTTCGAAGCGCCGCGCGGCGCCTGGGAAATCGCCCAGCACCTGGGTGAAAGCCAGTACTACGCCCGCGACTGGACCCGTACCCACGGCAACCTGTACCAGGCGATCCGCATGGAAAAAGCCATGATCGGCCTGTTGTTGCTGCTGATTGTCGCCGTGGCCGCGTTCAACATCATCTCCACCCTGGTGATGGTGGTGAACGACAAGAAGGGCGATATCGCCATCCTGCGTACCCTTGGCGCCACGCCGGGGCAGATCATGGCGATTTTCATGGTCCAGGGCACGGTGATTGGCGTGGTCGGCACCTTGATCGGTACGGCGGTGGGGATTTTTGCCGCGCTGAACGTCAGCGCCGCCATCGCCGGCGTCGAAACCCTGATCGGCCACAAGTTTCTCAACGCCGACGTCTACTTCATCGACTATTTGCCATCCCAGGTGCAGAGCCAGGATGTGCTGATGGTCGGCGGCGCCGCGTTGGTCCTGAGTTTCCTTGCCACCCTATATCCAGCCTGGCGCGCGGCACGTACCCAGCCGGCGCAGGCTTTACGCTATGAGTGAATCGGGCATGAGTGAAAAAGCAATCCTGAGCTGCCGCAACCTGGGCAAATCCTACGAGGAAGGCCCGGAATCGGTAGTGGTGCTGTCCAACCTGCAACTGGAACTGCATCCCGGCGAGCGCGTGGCGATCGTCGGCAGTTCCGGCTCCGGCAAAAGTACCTTGCTCAATCTGTTGGGCGGCCTTGATACGCCGTCCCACGGCAGCGTGTGGCTGGCCGGTGAAGAGCTCTCGGCGTTGAACGAGAAGGCCCGTGGCCAGTTGCGCAACCGCTCCCTGGGCTTTGTGTACCAGTTCCACCATTTGCTGCCAGAGTTCACCGCCCTGGAAAACGTGTGCATGCCGCTCTTGATCGGCAAGACCGCGATCCCGCAGGCGCGCCAGCGTGCCACGGCGTTACTGGAGCGCGTCGGCCTTGGCCATCGCCTGGAGCACAAGCCTTCAGAGTTGTCCGGTGGCGAGCGCCAGCGTGTGGCGATTGCCCGCGCCCTGGTGAACAACCCAGGCCTGGTGATGCTCGACGAGCCGACCGGCAACCTCGACTCCCACACCGCCCAGGGCATCAAGGACTTGATGCTGGAGCTGAGTACCCAGATGCGCACCGCGTTCTTGGTGGTGACCCATGACATGAGCATGGCCCGGCAGATGGACCGCGTGTTGCACCTGCAGGAAGGTCATCTGGTCGCCATCTGACCTGTTTCAAGCCCGGGCGCCTGTGCCTGGGTTTTCTTTTTTTTCAGGCGGTGCAAGCGAATGTTCAGACCGTTATCGATTTTTATCGGCGCGCGCTATACCCGCGCCAAGCGCCGCAACCGTTTTGTCTCGTTTATCTCGATGACCTCGATGATCGGCCTCGCCCTGGGCGTGCTGGCGATGATCGTGGTGTTGTCGGTGATGAACGGTTTCCAGCGGGAAATGAGTTCACGCATTCTGGGCATGGTGCCGCACGCCACCATCGTCGGCGTAAACCCGATCAGCGACTGGCAGCCCGTGGCCGCCGCCGCCCTGAAAAACCCCGAAGTGACCGCCGCCGTGCCGTTCACCGAGATGGAGGGCATGCTGTCCTACAAGGGTTCGATGCAGCCGATCCAGATCAGCGGGATCGACCCGGCGCAGGAAGGCAAGGTCTCCATCGTCACCCAGCATATCGTCCGGGGGAACCTGGCAGACCTGCAACCGGGTGAGTTCGGCGTGGTGATCGGGGAAATCACCGCACGCCGTTTCCGCCTGAATGTGGGTGACAAGCTGACATTGATCGTCCCGGAAATCAGCACGGCTCCCGGCGGCATTACCCCGCGTATGCAGCGTTTGAATGTGGTCGGTGTGTTCAAGGTCGGTGCCGAGCTGGACGGCTCGATGGCCCTGATCCACGTCGCCGATGCCGCGCAGATGCTGCGTTGGCAGCCCAACCAGGTGCAAAGCGTGCGCCTGGCGGTCAAGGACCTGTATGCGGCGCCCAAGGTTTCGGCAGACATCGCCAGTGGGCTGGGTGCGGCCTACAAGGCTGATGACTGGACCCATACCCAGGGCAGCCTGTTCAGCGCGATGAAGATGGAAAAGACCATGATCGGCCTGTTGCTGCTGATGATCGTCGCCGTCGCGGCCTTCAATATCATCGCCACGCTGATCATGGTGGTGAACGACAAGGGCGCGGACATCGCGATCCTGCGCACTATCGGTGCCACGCCACGGCAGATCATGGCGATCTTCATGGTCCAGGGCACGGTGATCGGTATCGTCGGCACTCTGATTGGCGGCGTGCTGGGGGTGATAGCCGCGCTCAACGTCAGTGAGCTGGTGGGCTGGATGGAGCGTGTGACCGGGCAGCATATCTTCAGTTCGGACGTGTATTTCGTCAGCAACCTGCCATCGGAGCTGCAAGGTGGCGATGTGCTGCTGATTTGCAGCGCGGGGTTTGTGTTGAGCTTTTTGGCGACGATCTACCCGGCGTATCGGGCGGCGAAGATCGAGCCGGCGCATGCCCTGAGATATTCGTAGGTCTTGAGATCGCTATCGCAGGCAAGCCAGCTCCCACATTTGACGGTGTTCGCAAATCAACATGTGGGAGCGGGCTTGCCCGCGATGAGGCCCGCCCAGCTTGCCTCAAACCCCCTGTGGCAACTCAATCACAAGCCGCGTCCACCCCGGTTGTGATTCACAGAAAATCCTCCCCCCATGCGCCCGCACAATCGACTGGGTAATCGCCAACCCCAGCCCCGCATGCTCACTGCTGCCTTCATGCCGAGCCGGATCTGCGCGGTAGAACCGGTCAAACAGCTTGGGCAGCAGCCCTTGGGGAATCCCGGTCCCGGTGTTTTCCACACTCAGTGTCACGCCCTGGGCGTTTTCGCTGATCCTCACTCGTACTTCGCCACCCGGCGGGGTAAAGCGCACGGCGTTGTCCAACAGATTGGAAAACGCCCGGCGCAGCATGCTGCGGTCACCGGCGGCACTGGCGCTGCCGTCGCGCAGCAGGTTGACCTGGGCGTCCTCGGCCAACGGCGCGAAGAACTCCAGCAAGGCATCCACCTCGTCGGCCAGGGCCAGGGGTTCGCGTTTGGGGTTGAGCAAACCGTGGTCGGCCTTGGCCAGGTACAGCATGTCGTTGACCAGTTGGGCCATCCATTGCAGCTCTTCCAGATTGCTGTGCAGCGCTTCGCGGTAGTCTTCCAGCGGCCGGGGTTGGGTGAGGATCACCTGGGTCTGGGTCAGCAGGTTGGATAACGGTGTGCGCAGTTCGTGGGCGATATCGGCAGAGAACGCCGATAGCCGCTGGAACGCATCATCGAGGCGGCCAAACATCGCATTGAAGGCCTGGGCCAGTTCCGCCAGTTCGGCGGGCATCTGTTCCTGGGGCAGGCGCTGGGTCAGGGAGTGAGCGCGGATATTGCTGGCCACTTCGGTCATTCGCCGCAGGGGCCGCAGCCCGCTGCGCGCGGCCCAGGCGCCAAGGAGCGCGGTCGCCAGGGCGGACAGGCCGACTGTCAGCCAGATCAGGTGTTGCATGCGTTGCAGGAAGTGCTGGTGATGGGTGATGTCGAGCATCAGGACCAACTGCGCAGAACCGGGCTGGGCGGGGTTCAACGCAGCGTTGTACACCCGGTAGCTGGTGCCGGCGCTTTGCAGGCTGTGCAGGCCGGGCGCGGTGGGCAGGTCGACGGGGATGCGCGGCGCGCTGTCAAACCAGCGCTGGCCGTCGGCGGCGTTGACGCGCACGGCCAGGTCCGGTTGATGGCTCAGTTCGTCTGTCAGTGCGGCCACGCGTTGGGCGAACAGCGCCGGGGTGTCGGCGCCTTGCAGGGCACTGCGCAGGGCCAGCAGCTTGCTGTCGAGCAATTGCTGGTCGAGTTCGATGAAGTGCTTTTCGCTGGCCTGGCTGAACAATACGCCTGCCAGCAGCGAGACCACGGCGGTGCAGCCGGCAAACAGCAGGGCCAGGCGGCTGGCCAGGGAGAGGCGTTTCATCAACTGAATCGCTCTTCCAGCACATAGCCCATGCCGCGCACGGTGTGGATCAGCTTGTTGGGGAAGCCGTCATCGATCTTCAAGCGCAGGCGGCGGATGGCCACTTCGATGATATTGGTGTCGCTGTCGAAATTCATGTCCCAGACCTGGGAGGCGATCAGCGACTTGGGCAACACTTCGCCCTGGCGGCGCAGGAGCATTTCCAGCAGGGCGAACTCCTTGGCGGTGAGGTCGATACGCTGGCCGCTGCGCTCCACGCGGCGCCGGATCAGGTCCAGGCGCAGGTCGGCCAGGTGCAGGTTGGTTTCCTGGGGTGTGCTGCTGCCGCGGCGCAACAGGCTGCGCACCCGGGCCAGCAGTTCGGAGAACGCGAATGGCTTGACCAGGTAGTCGTCAGCGCCCAACTCCAGGCCGTGGACCCGATCTTCCACCGCATCCCGTGCCGTCAGGAACAGCACCGGGATTTCCAGGCCGGCACTGCGCACCGCCTGCAGGATCTGCCAGCCGCTGCGGCCCGGCAGCATCACATCGAGAATCAGCAAGTCGTAGTCACCCGTCAGCGCCAAGTGCTGGCCGGTGGTGCCGTCGGCCACCAGTTCGGTATTGAACCCGGCTTCGGCCAGGCCCTGGCGCAGGTATTGGCCGGTTTTGGGTTGGTCTTCGACGATCAGCAGTTTCATAGGCAACTCATGACGGGGTAGCAGCGGGCTTTATACCGTGCGCGCCGGTGGGCTGGCGCAACCTGACAAAGTTGTAATCTAGCAGTCAGGTAACTGGCAGCGGTGCATTATTAGAGTGTCCCACAGGCTGGTCTTATACCTTTGGAGGATAAACATGTTTTTGCGTAAATCTGGGTGGCTGGCAGGTTGCTTGATGATGTTGAGCGTCCCGGCGCTGGCCGATGGCGCTCACACGTTTGCCTTTGGCGAGGCGGCGCCGGCGACCAAGGCCACTCGTACGGTGGAAGTGGTGCTGCAGGATATTTCCTTTGCACCCACCTCACTTGATGTAAAGGCCGGTGAGACGGTGCGCTTTGTGCTGGTCAACAAGGGGCAGCTGCTGCATGAGTTCAACCTGGGTGACGCAAGCATGCATGCCGATCACCAGAAAGAAATGCTCAAGATGCAAGCCAGTGGCATGTTGACCGCCACCGGCATGGGCCAGATGGATCACGCGGCGATGGGCCATGGTGATATGGGGGGCATGAAGCATGACGATCCCAACAGCGTGCTGGTGGAGCCAGGCAAGACCGCGCAATTGACCTGGACCTTCAGCAAGGCTGGGGCCCTGGAGTTCGCTTGCAACCTCCCCGGGCATTACCAGGCGGGGATGGTCGGCAAGCTGACTGTTGCCCCCTGACGCGCGGGTTAAGGCCGGGAGCAAAGGCTGGTAGACTGGCGGGGTTTATTTAGCCAGGTTTCCGCCATGCATCCCGCAGCCGAACATTCGCCGCTGGGCAAGTCCAGTGAATACATCTCCACTTACACCCCTTCATTGCTGTTCCCTATCCCTCGCGCCGCCAAATGGGCCGAGCTGGGCCTCACCGCCCAGACGCTGCCTTACAAGGGCGTGGATTTCTGGAACTGTTTTGAACTGTCCTGGCTGCTGCCGTCTGGCAAGCCGGTGGTGGCTATCGGTGAGTTCAGCATCCCGGCTGACTCGCCGAACATCATCGAGTCAAAGTCCTTCAAGCTCTACCTCAACTCGTTGAACCAGACGCCGTTTGCCGATGTGTCCAACCTTGAGGCGACCTTGCGTGCCGACTTGAGCGCGGCGGCCGGCAAACCCGTGGGTGTGCGCATCCGCAGCCTGGCCGAGGTGGAAGACGAAGGCGTGGTGCGCCTGCCGGGGGTGTGCATCGATGACCTGGATATCAGTGTCAGCAACTACGAGCATCCGCGTCCGGAATTGCTGCGTTGCGATGATTCCCGTGTGGTGGAGGAGAGCGTGCACAGCCACCTGCTCAAGTCCAACTGCCCGGTGACCAGCCAGCCGGACTGGGGCAGCGTGGCGGTGGAATACCGTGGCGCGGCGCTGGACCATGCGAGCCTGTTGGCATACCTGGTGAGCTTCCGCCAGCACTCGGACTTTCATGAGCAGTGCGTGGAGCGGATCTTTCTCGACCTGCAGCGGTTGCTCAAGCCGCAGAAGTTGACGGTGTATGCGCGGTATGTGCGTCGCGGTGGGTTGGATATCAACCCCTATCGCAGTACCGAGGCTGTGCAGTTCCAGAACCTGCGCCTGGCTCGCCAGTAAGCTTTACACCACACAAATGTGGGAGCGGGCTTGCTCGCGATAGCGATGTTTCAGTCAATATCTTCGGTGACTGGCACTCCGTTATCGCGAGCAAGCCCGCTCCCACATTTTTTGGTTCTGGGTTTGGCCTGGATGCGGATTAGATCCCGATATTGCCCAGGGTCACCACAATATTGCGCAATGTCCCGGCTATGCCCGGATGCTCCAGCTCGAAGCGTTCTACAGCCAGGTTGACACCGTCGGCAAGGCTGGGGTTCTGAGTGGCAGGTTCTAGTTCCAGTTGCACTTCAAACTTGGCAATCAACGCTTCCAGCGCTTCGCGTTTTTCCAGCGACAGAGGCGGGTCCTGGTTCAATTGCTCGCGCAGGATGGAAACCTGTTCTTGCAGTTTTTCGCGGGCAGGCATGGCGTTCTTCCTTTTATCAATAGGCACTGGCATAGACCACGGCACGCCGAGAAAGGTCTACGGGACGACCTGTAGATTAATCCACTGGCGGCGACTGTGCATGATCTTGATCAGGGCTTCTCGCCTTTGAGCCGGCGCAGGCCGATGTCCGCCAGGCAGGTGCCCAGTTCACCCAGGTGATCAATCACCGAGTGCACGCCAAGCCCGTACAGCGCGACGGTGGCCTTGGCGCGCTTGTGTTCGCGTGCCTGTTCGTCCAGCGCTTGCCATTGGCCAGGGGAGAGCCCGCAGAGGGAGCCGCAGGACGCCAGGCCAATCGTCCAGAGCCCAGCGTTGAGCCCTGATTGCAGCAGCCGCGGCTCGCCACTGACCAGCACGCAGCCATCCAGGTGTGCGATGTTCAACTCCATCAACGCTTGCCAGCAGGCATGGGGCGCAGGCCAGGGGGCGGTCGCAGGGCGGCAGCCATGCACCCAGCCGGGCAGGGCTGCGGCCAGCGGGGTGGTGACGGCGCAAGGCAACTCATCCAGCCAGGCGCAGGGGGTGCCTTGGGTGTTGAGCCATTGCAGGATATTCAGGGCACCAGGGGTGGCCAGGGTTTCGGCTGCGGGGACGGTGTTGGCGTGGGCCGTGGAACCGAAGTCCACCAGGCAACCACTGAGCCCAAACAACACGGCGGTCAGGGAAGGGGCGTTGTCTGCAACGATCTGGGGGTGGGGCATTTCGACGTCCCTGAAAATAGCTGTGACGCTATCGGAGGTCCGTGACAGGCAGATGACACCTGATGAGATTGTAGGGAATTTGTACATTTTCTGAATGACAATTCCGTCAAGCTGCCTAATCCTACACTTCCGTCATATACTGCCGCCTTATTCAGGGCATAGCGCCCATGACAGATCATCCAAGGAGTTCAAGCTATGCGCTGGAGCCAGTGTCTTGCTCAACTATCGGTATGTGCCAGCGTCCTGCTGGTGCCTTTCGCCGCCCAGGCTGCAGAAGAAGATCCGTGGGAGAGCATCAACCGCCCGATCTTCACGTTCAACGACACCGTTGATACCTATGCACTGAAGCCATTGGCCCAGGGCTACCAGTTCATCACCCCGCAATTTGTCGAAGACGGTATCCACAACTTCTTCCGCAATATCGGCGATGTGGGCAACCTGGCCAACAACGTGCTGCAACTCAAGCCGCATCAGGCCGGTGTCGATACCGCGCGCTTGCTGGTCAACACCACGTTTGGCGTGCTGGGCTTGGTTGATGTCGGCACCAAAATGGGGCTGCAGCGCAGCGATGAAGACTTTGGCCAGACCCTCGGTTACTGGGGCGTGGGCAGCGGTCCGTACGTGATGCTGCCGCTGCTGGGCCCGAGCACCCTGCGTGATGCACCGTCCAAGTATGTCGACAGCTACACCGAACCGTACCGCTACATGAACGACATTCCTACGCGCAACAGCGCCATGGGCCTGGATATCATCGATACCCGCGCCAGCCTGCTGTCGGCTGAAAAGCTGATCAACGGCGACAAATACACCTTTATTCGCAATGCCTACCTGCAGAACCGCGAGTTCAAGGTCAAGGACGGCAATGTAGTGGATGACTTTTAAGGTGAAACCTTGAATGAAAAAGGCGGCCCTTGAGGCCGCCTTTTTTGTGTGCATTGATTTCAGTACATCGTGAGGATTTTCAGGCCCAGGTGTTGGTCGTTGCCTTCTTTCCTGGCCCAGACCACCTCGGTGTCCGCCTCAAGGCCCTTGAGCGCGGCGTGTTCTGAGTCGATACGCACCTTCAGTTGGTCGCCAACGTTGAACGGATGCTGCGCCTGGACCTGCATGCCAGAGCTGGAGAGGTCCAGGCAGACCCCGGCAATCTCTTGCCCGGCATGGATCAGCGACACGTCCGCCTCCACCCGCATGCGGATGAAATCGCGCTTTTCTGCGTAGTCACGTTCATTTGCGCTCATAGCTTTCATCCTTCCATTGCGTTGTGGTTTTGCCTGTTCTTATAACTCCCGGTGATTTGCGATGTAAAGACGCCCAGCGACCATCGGCATGAGCTTGAAACCCCTGGCGGATGGGAGTACCGTCTGCGCCTTAGAAGGGCACCTCTGCTTTACCTTTGTGCGTGGGCCAACAGCTCATGTTTTGTAGGACAGAGAGGCTAGAAAGCGAATCCAGTAGTGCGAGCCGGGCCATTGCCTGACTGCCTACGCCAACCTAATTCTGGCGCCGTTTGCCCACATGCAAAAAACCAGTGCCACGCTGCTGATAATCGATGACGACGAAGTAGTGCGCGCGAGCCTCGCGGCCTATTTGGAAGACAGTGGCTTCAGCGTCCTGCAGGCCGGCAATGGTCTTCAGGGTCTCCAGGTGTTCGAGCGCGACCAGCCCGACCTGGTGATCTGCGACCTGCGCATGCCCCAGATGGGCGGCCTTGAGCTGATCCGCCAGGTGACCGAGCTTGCCCCGCAGACGCCGGTCATTGTCGTGTCGGGTGCCGGAGTGATGAACGACGCCGTGGAAGCCTTGCGCCTGGGCGCCGCCGATTACCTGATCAAGCCCCTGGAAGACCTGGCCGTCCTGGAACACTCGGTGCGCCGTGCACTGGACCGTGCCCGCCTGCTGCTGGAAAACCAGCGCTACCGCGAAAAGCTCGAAACCGCCAACCGTGAACTCGAGGCCAGCCTCAACCTGCTCCAGGAAGACCAGAACGCCGGTCGCCAGGTGCAGATGAACATGCTGCCGGTCAGCCCGTGGAGCATCGACGAGTTCCAGTTCGCCCACCAGATCATCCCGTCGCTGTACCTGTCGGGGGATTTTGTCGACTACTTCCGCGTGGATGAGCGCCGTGTTGCGTTCTACCTGGCCGATGTCTCCGGGCACGGCGCATCTTCTGCATTCGTGACTGTGTTGTTGAAGTTCATGACCACACGGCTGTTGTTCGAATCCAAGCGCAACGGCACTTTGCCGGAGTTCACTCCCTCGCAAGTGCTGGGCCACATCAACCGGGGCCTGATCAGCTGCAAGCTGGGCAAGCACGTGACGATGGTGGGCGGCGTGATTGATGAAGAAACGGGTCTTTTGACCTACAGCATTGGCGGTCACCTGCCATTGCCGGTTTTATACACTCCAGACAGTGTGCGTTATCTGGAAGGGCGTGGTCTGCCGGTGGGTTTGTTCAACGAAGCCACCTATGAAGATCACATCCTGGAACTGCCACCGGCCTTCAGCCTGACGCTGATGTCCGATGGCATCCTGGACCTTCTTCCAGAGCCTACACTCAAAGAGAAAGAAGCCGCCTTGCCCCAACGGGTAAGGTCGGCGGGCGGCAGCCTGGATGGCCTGCGGCAGGTTTTTGGATTGGCCACGCTAGGGGAGATGCCGGATGATATCGCCCTATTGGTGTTGAGCAGGAATCTTTGATGAGTACCGGAAGAATCCAATTCGCCGAGCAAGACGGGACCTTCGTCCTGAAGTTTGTCGGTGAAGTGCGCCTGACCTTGTGTTCGGCGCTGGATGCAACGATTGAGCGGATTTTCACAGCCTTGAATTTCTCGGCGATCGTGATCGATCTGACCGAAACCCGCAGCATCGATAGCACCACCCTTGGGCTGTTGGCCAAGTTGTCCATTCTGTCGCGGCAGAAGGTTGGACTGCTGCCGACCGTCGTCACCACACACGAAGACATCACCCGGCTGTTGCAGTCGATGGGTTTCGACCAGGTGTTCAACATCGTCGATCGCCCGATCCCCTGTCCGGAATGCCTGACCGACTTGCCTTCCCAGGACCAGTCCGAGGAAGTGGTGCGGCTCAAGGTGCTGGAAGCGCACAAGATCCTGATGGGCCTGAACGAATCCAACCGCGAGGCGTTTCACGACCTGGTCAACGCCCTAGAGCGTCACTGATCTCACTGTTGAGCAAGGTCAAAATGCAGGAGCTGGCTTGCCTGCGATAGCGCCAGCCCAACCACTCATATTGAGCGGGTACAAAAAAGGGCGGCATCCCAAAGATGCCGCCCTTTTTGCCGCGCTCGCTTTTTACAGCTTGGCGCTCAACAACGCCTCCAGCTTCTCCTGATCCCGGGCAAACTGACGAATCCCCTCAGCCAGCTTCTCAGTGGCCATCGCATCCTCGTTGGACTCCCAACGGAACTGCGCCTCGGTCATATGCACGCGAGGTTCGCCGGCGTGGCCTGGCGCCAACTTGCGCTCGAGCTTGCCATTGTCGGCCGCCAGCTTCTCCAGCAAGTCCGGGCTGATGGTCAGGCGGTCGCAACCGGCCAACTCCTCGATCTGGCTCAGGTTGCGGAAGCTCGCGCCCATCACCACAGTCTTGTAGCCATTGGCCTTGTAGTAGTTGTAGATGCGGGTGACCGACTGCACGCCTGGATCATCGGCGCCGATGTAGTCGTTGCCGTTGGCCTTTTTGTACCAGTCGTAGATACGACCGACAAACGGTGAAATCAGGAACACCCCGGCTTCCGCGCAGGCCACGGCCTGGGCGAAGGAGAACAACAGGGTCAGGTTGGTCTGGATGCCTTCCTTTTCCAGTTGCTCGGCGGCACGAATGCCTTCCCAGGTGGACGCGATCTTAATCAGCACGCGGTCGCGGCCAATACCTGCCTTTTCGTACAAGTCGATCAGACGATGCGCACGCTTGAGTACCGCGTCAGTGTCGAACGACAGGCGCGCATCCACCTCGGTGGAAATGCGTCCTGGCACCACTTTCAGGATCTCCTGGCCCACAGCCACCGCAAAGCGGTCACTGGCCAGGCCCACATCACCGTTGCAATCCTGCACGCAGGCATCCAGCAACTTGGCGTAGCCTGGAATTGACGCAGCCTTGAGCAAAAGGGAAGGGTTGGTGGTGGCATCCTGTGGCTTGACGCGAGCGATAGCTTCAAAATCGCCGGTGTCGGCAACTACAGTGGTGAATTGCTTGAGTTGTTCCAGCTTGGAAGTCATGGGCGTGCTCTGTCCTATGGGTCTGATGACATTACCCGAGGGTTGCTAGCCGCTCAAGGGCGCAAATGCGTTCGATCGTTTGCGAGGGCAACAACCTGAAAACAGCCGTTTGAATGACCGGCCGTGCTGCTAGATAGGAGGGCAGAATCGCCATCAGGTTCCGCCTGCACCGCGATCAAAATGTGGGGCTGGCCCGCGATAGCGCTGGACCCAGTCGTCCAATAAGCCGACTGACCGGCTCCGTCAGTGGCCCTCCAGCAACGCCCCAGCCTGATCCAACAAAGCCAACGGATCGCTGGCCTTATGAATATCCACCGACAACAACTGCCGAAACCTGCGAGCCCCCGAAAAACCGGTGCCCAACCCCAACACATGCCGCGTAATGTGATGCATCGCCCCACCAGTGGCCAGGTGTTCGGCGATATAAGGCCGCAACTTCGCCAACGCCTCGGCCCGACTGATCACCGGCGCCGTACTGTCAAACAGCCGCTGATCCACTTCTGCCAGTAAATACGGATTGTGATAAGCCTCACGCCCCAGCATTACCCCATCAAACACCTGCAAATGCTCTTCGCATTGCTCCAGCGTCTTGATCCCGCCATTGAGAATAATCTCCAACTCGGCAAAATCCCGCTTCAATTGCGCCGCTACGTCATAACGCAACGGCGGAATGTCCCGATTCTCCTTGGGCGACAACCCCTCCAGAATCGCAATCCGCGCATGCACTGTAAAACTGGTGCAACCCGCGTCTTTCACCTGCCCGACGAAATCACACAACTGGGCATAACTATCCCGGCCATTAATCCCGATACGGTGCTTGACCGTCACCGGAATCGACACCGCATCACGCATCGCCTTTACACAGTCCGCCACCAGAGCGGGGTGCCCCATCAGGCACGCGCCGATCATATTGTTCTGCACCCGGTCGCTGGGGCAGCCGACGTTCAGATTCACTTCGTCGTAGCCTGCATCCTCGGCCATGCGGGCACAGGCAGCCAAATCGGCTGGAACACTGCCGCCCAGTTGCAACGCCAGTGGGTGCTCGGCCTCGTTGTGGCGCAGGAAACGTTCGTGGTCACCGCGGAGGATGGCGCCGGTGGTGACCATTTCGGTGTAGAGCAGGGCGTGCTTGGAGAGGAGACGTAGGAAAAAGCGGCAATGGCGGTCGGTCCAATCCATCATCGGTGCAACCGAAAACCGGCGGGAAAGTGGCATTGATGCAATTTGTAGAGGCATTGAAGTATCTGGACGGGGAAGGCGAAGGGCGATCAGTTTATCAGGAACGGAGTGGCCTCGTTGAGGCCAGGTATCCGGGGCGTTTCCACATCAGTCGACGCGCCCCGGCAGCATCCCCGCCAGTACCTTGTCCTTATCAACAAAGTGATGCTTCAGCGCCACCATCACATGCCCTCCCACAAGAGCACCGCATAACCACGCGCTGTAGGTATGAATTGCCTTTGCCAGGTCATAGAGACTCTTATCCGCCTCCACCAGCGGCGGTAGCAGGAATAAGCCGGCAACCAGGATGGGTTTGTCCGCCACCGAACTCCAGTACCAGCCGGATATCGGCAGTCCGACTAGCGCCACGATATACAGCAACAGGTGGCCAATGAGCGCAGCACGCTTGACCATCGGTGTCATGGTGTCGGGCATCGCCGGCGCTGCATGGGTCAGGCGCCAGGCGATACGTAGGACGATAAGCAACAGCAGGGTGCTAGCCATCGCCTTGTGTAAAAAAGTGAGTTGATGCTGCGGGTTTAATTCATCGCGCCAGTGAACGGCCACGATTCCCACCAGCCAGGCGGCAATCCAGATGAGCGCCATGCTCCAGTGCAGCCACTTTGCCGTGGCTGTATAGCTTTTTGCCTGTGTCATCTGGATACGCGCTTCCCTTTTGAGTAGGCGCGATTATCGACAATTGGGCAGGGCTGAAAACCATAAAAACTTGATGATTCCCATCGACTTTCCTGATTCCAGCACGCCCGAGGTTGTTCCGTCACTCCTCTGGCCTGAGCCTTTAGCTTTCAGGATGCGCCTGCAGAAAACCAAGCAGATGTTCCACGAATGCCTGCGGTGCCTCCTCCATCACAAAATGCCCGCAATCGGCGATGATCGCCCCGCGCAGGTCGGTTGCGTGCCCCTGGAGCGTCACCAGGGGGGCGTCGTTAGTGGCATGTTCGGCGCCGATGGCCAGTACCGGCATTTCCAGCATGCGGGTAGCGCGCTCGGTGTTTTGCCGGATGGTTTCGGGAATCGCGCGGTAATAGTCGAACCCTGCGCGCAAGCCACCGGGTGTCGAATAGGCGCGAATGTAGACGTCGGACGCAACGGAGTCGCGGTGAAATGACCAGCGGTCGAACATGAAGTTGAGGTACGTTTCCTCCCGTCCGGTGATGAGGGCTTCGGGCAGGTCCTGGATCTGGTTGAAGAGGAAGTGCCACAGGAAGATGTTTTGTTCCGGCGCCACAAAAATCGGCGGCGGCGGGGCCAGGCCGGGTATGACGGCTTCGGTTACGGTCAGTGTGCGCACGGCGTGTGGCTGGTCACTTGCCAGCGCATAGCCGATCCACATGCCGACATCGTGCCCGACCAGGTGATAGCGCGGGATGCCGAGCTCCAGCATCGTCCGATGGAGCACGTCGGCAATATTGCCGGTGTCGAAGCCCAGTGCAGGACGGTCTGAGTTGCCCAGGCCTGGCGGGTCGACGGCAATGGCCTGGAAGCCCTGAATTGCCAGGGCTTGCATGATATGCCGGAAGGCGTACCAGGTTTGTGGCCAGCCCGGGACCAGCAACACCGGTTGCCCGGCGCCGGCCATGACGCAGTGGATTTTCTTGCCGTCGATTCGCACGTAGTGGTGTGTGAAATCGTCACTGGTATCGATGGGTAGGGCGGTGCGAGCGTTCATGGTCGTGCCTCGTGCTGAAGGCCGAGCATGGCCTGGATCTGCCGCTGATCGACCGGCGCACCGGCGAAGTCGTCAAAGGCCCGGTCGGTGACTTTAATGATATGTCGATTGATGAACTCGACGCCTTCGCAGGCTCCGTCCTCCTGGTTTTTCAAGCAGCACTCCCATTCCAGCGTGGCCCAGCCCGGATAGTCGTATTGGGCGAGTTTGGAGAAAATGCCTTTGAAATCCACCTGGCCATCACCCAGTGAGCGAAAACGCCCGGCACGGTTGGCCCAGTCGCTGTAGCCACCGTAGATACCTTGGCGGCCGGTGGCGTTGAACTCGGCGTCCTTGACATGAAACATGCGGATGAACGACTTGTAAATGTCGAGGTAGCTCAAGTAGTCCAGTTGTTGCAGCACGAAGTGGCTGGGGTCGAACAGGATCCGACAGCGCGGATGCTGGTCAACCCGTTCGTAGAAACGCTCGAAACTGGTGCCGTCGTGGAGGTCCTCGCTGGGGTGGATTTCGTAGCAGAGGTTGACGCCTTGCTCGTCGGCAAGGTCCAGCAGCGGTCGCCAGCGTCGGGCCAGCTCATCGAATGCGGCATCGATAAGACCTTCCGGGCGTTGCGGGAAGGGGAACAGATAGGGCCAGGCGAGGGAGCCGGAAAACGTGCCCAGGTCTTCAAGGCCAAGCCGTTGCGAGGCCGTGATGGTCCATTTCATGCGTTCGATCGCCCATTCGGTACGGGCCTGGGGTTTGCCCCGCAGCGGCGCTGGAATGGATGCGTCCCACAACGCGTCGTAGGCAGGATGCACCGCCACCAGTTGGCCAAAAATATGGCTGGTCAATTCACTGATCTGCAGGCCGTGGTCGCCGAGCATGCCCTTGATGTCATCGCAGTACGCCTGGCTTTGCGCGGCCAGTTCGATATTGAAGAGTCGGCTGTCCCAGGCCGGAATCTGCAGCGCCTTGAAGCCTTGCGCCTTGGCCCACTGAGCGATGTTCTCCAGGTTGTTGAAAGGCGGCTCGGCGGCACTGAATTGTGCCAGGTGCAAACTGGGTCCTTTAAGCGTACGCATCATGTGTTCCTATTGTTTGTCGATTGACAAAGAATAGGCCCGTCCATTCATTACCGTCAACTCGATATGGGTTAAAGTGATGAAATCACACCCACAGGTAAGCAATTAATGGCCGGACGTCCGCGCGAATTTGATAGGGAAGCGGCATTGCAGCGCGCCATGTTGTTGTTCTGGGAACAAGGGTACGAGGGCACCAGCATGTCGGCGCTGGTTGAGGCACTGGGCATTGCCTCGGCGAGGATTTACGCCGCTTTTGGCAGCAAGCAGGCGCTGTTCCGTGAGGCGGTGGCGTTATATGAAAGCGGCGAGGGTGGTTTTGCCGACTATGCGCTGGCGCAGGCAGACCTGAAAAGCGCGATCAGGGGCATGCTGGAGGATGCCATCAGCACTTACACGCAATCGGGTCGGCCCGGCGGCTGCCTGGTGGTGAGTGCCGCAAGCAGTACCAGCCCGGACGGCGCCGAGGTTCAGCAATGGCTGCGCGAGCACCGCCTGCAACGTACCCAGTCGATTATCGACAGGTTGCAGCGCGGGCAGGAAAGCGGCGAGCTTGGCGCGGGTGCCGACGTGCAGGCACTGGGGGACTTTTATGCGACCTTTTTGCACGGTATTTCCATCCAGGCGAGGGATGGCGTTACACCTGAGCGTCTTCGCCAGTCTGTCGAGGTGGCGCTGAGCCTGTTGCCAACACGACCGTCAAGTCCAGAACAGACGCCCGATCCCGCCGGAGCATGATATTCTGCGCGCCATCTTGGTCTATTCTCTCTCTGGTACGCACTCCCGAATGCGTACCGGCAGGGTAGCTGTCGCCGAGGTAGCTGAAGCCAATAATGATAAGAAGTCAGCGCAGAAGGGACATAAAAGTGAGGTCGATACGTCGGCCTTGTGTGCCCACCCTGCAGTACTTGCGAGTACGGGAACCCGCCAGACGTGGCCTGATGTTTGGCGCACCACGGTTGCCGGAAGGTCGAGGGCGGTAGGGCGGAAGGCGTTTTATCATAGGTGCTACGATGTTTAAAAAAGTGAACACTGCCCTGCTGGGTCTGGCTTTGTCGATGGGGATTACTTCCGTCCAGGCGGAAGAGGCAAAGAAAGTCGATGTGCTGCTGATCGGCGGCGGCATCATGAGTGCGACCCTGGGTGTATGGCTCAATGAGCTGCAGCCGGATTGGTCGATGGAGATGGTCGAGCGCCTGGATGGCGTCGCCGAAGAAAGCTCCAATGGTTGGAACAACGCCGGTACCGGTCACTCGGCCCTGGCTGAGCTGAACTACACCCCGGAAAACAAGGACGGCACCGTTGAGATCCCGAAAGCGGTCGAGATCAACGAAGCGTTCCAGATCTCCCGCCAGTTCTGGTCGTGGCAGGTTCAGCAAGGCGTTCTGAAGAACCCGCGTTCGTTCATCAACTCCACTCCGCACATGAGCTTTGTGTGGGGCGATGACAACATCAAGTTCCTGAAAAAGCGTTACGAAGCGCTGCAGGCGAGCCCGCTGTTTGCTGGCATGGAATATTCCGAAGATCCGGTACAGATCAAAAAGTGGGTTCCGCTGATGATGGAAGGGCGTGACCCGAACCAGAAAATCGCCGCGACCTGGACACCAATCGGTACTGACGTGAACTTCGGCGAGATCACCCGCCAGTTCGTCGCTCACCTGCAGACCACACCCAAGTTCGACCTGAAACTGTCGAGCGAAGTGCAGGACATCACCAAGAACGCCGACGGTTCGTGGCGTGTCAGCTACAAAAACCTGAAAGACGGCAGCAAGACCGAGACCGACGCCAAGTTCGTATTCATCGGCGCGGGCGGCGGTGCCCTACACTTGCTGCAGAAGTCGGGCATTCCTGAAGCCAAGGAATACGCAGGCTTCCCGGTGGGTGGCTCGTTCCTGGTGACCGAGAACCCAACGATTGCCGAGCAGCACCTGGCCAAGGCCTACGGTAAAGCTTCGGTTGGCGCGCCACCGATGTCGGTACCGCACCTGGACACCCGCGTGCTGGATGGCAAGCGCGTGATCCTGTTTGGCCCATTCGCGACCTTCTCCACCAAGTTCCTCAAAGAAGGCTCGTACCTGGACCTGCTGACCAGCACCACCACCCACAACATCTGGCCAATGACCAAAGTCGGTATTCGTGAATACCCACTGGTCGAGTACCTCGCTGGCCAACTGATGCAGTCCGATGACGACCGCTTCAAGGCGCTGCAAGAGTACTTCCCGAACGCCAAGAAAGAAGACTGGCGCCTGTGGCAAGCCGGTCAGCGTGTGCAGATCATCAAGCGTGACGAAGAGCAGGGCGGCGTCCTGAAACTCGGTACCGAAGTGGTCAGCTCCGCCGACAACACCATCGCCGGCCTGTTGGGTGCATCGCCAGGTGCGTCCACTGCAGCGCCGATCATGCTGACCGTGCTGGAAAAAGTGTTCAAGGACAAGGTCGCTACTCCGGCCTGGCAGGAAAAGCTGAAGCAGATCGTGCCGAGCTATGGCACCAAGCTGAACGGCAGCCCTGAGCGGGTTGCGCAAGAATGGGCCTACACTTCCAAGGTTCTGCAACTGACGCCTCCGCCAGCCATTCCGCAAATGGCTGCCCCACAGGCGACCGAGGCTGCCAAGCCTGCGGCCGAGCCGAGCAAGCCGGCGGCTGACATCGCGCTGTAAGCGGTTGACGAGGTCCTGAAACAGGATTGAGTCGCCAGTTAAAAACCCGCTGAACCGGTAACGGTCAGCGGGTTTTTTGATTGTGGAGCTTTATTGGAGCGCAACTGGGCTGGCTTTAGCCCGGCTTTTTCGTTCCCAGCAGCCGCACTTCCTTGAGCAGTGCCGCCCCCAATTGTTCGGTACCTAGCTCCTTGTACCCAACCGCCTTGATCTCACCGTTCTCTTCCGCCTGGATGATGATCACCGGCGTTTCCTTGCCTGTACCCGCTTCGACGTGCATGGCGTATTGGGGGATATCCAGCTTGATGGGCGTGCCTGCCGCCTTGCCTTTCACATTGATCAGAAACGCCGCACAGCCATTGTCGACATCGTCGTTGGTGGCAGAACGGCCGCTGACGAAACAGGTCTCTGGAAGGTCCGGCCAGGCGATGGTTTCTGCCAGGGCGAGGGTGGGGGTCAGGAGCAGGGCAGCGAGCAGAAGCGTGCGCACGTTGGGCAGTCTCTAATAAGGGCGGTGGAGCACAGGTTTTACCAAAGCAGGTCCGTTGCAGCAACGCCAAGGTATCCTGGCCAATCATCGCGCTTTTGCTCCCTGCGCGGCGACTGCCTGGCTCACCTGTTCAATGCTGACGGCCGTGGCGGGTTTGCGAATCAGGCCCTTGAGGTCCTGGACGCTATGGTAGGTGTCGCTGGTCTGAATAGGTAAAACCCTAGTCCGCCTTCATACCCTCGACACCCATCCGACAGCCCTAAAGCAATCCAACCTATGATCTGGCGATGTGCCTTACTGCACCACGCGATAGCACGGCACATACGCCGCGCCACCGGGCAGTTTCATCCGGTGTTGCTCCACAAACGCCTTCAACAGCTCATCCAGCGGCTTCATGATGCTCGGGTCGCCGTGGATCTCGTACGGGCCGTTCTGTTCGATCAGGCGGATGCCCTTGTCCTTGACGTTACCCGCCACAATCCCCGAGAACGCCCGACGCAGGTTGGCCGCCAGTTCATGGGGCGGCAGGGCATGGCTCAGTTGCAGGCTGGCCATGTTGGCGTGGGTCGGGTCGAACGGGCGCTGGAAGCCTTCGTCGATCTTCAGCAGCCAGTTGAAGTGGAAGGCATCGTTGCGCTCGCGGCGGAACTGTTTGACGGACTTGAGGCCCGCGGTCATCTGCCGGGCGACTTCGGCGGGGTCATCAATGATGATCTGGTAGTGGGCCTGGGCCGCCTCACCCAGGGTCGCGCCGACAAACGCATGCAACTGTTGCAGGTACGGCGCTGCCTGTTTTGGCCCGGTGAGGATGACCGGGAAGGGCACGTCACGGTTGTCCGGGTGCATGAGGATGCCCAGCAGGTACAGGAATTCTTCGGCCGTACCGGCGCCTCCCGGGAAGATAATGATGCCGTGGCCGACACGCACAAAGGCCTCCAGGCGTTTTTCGATATCCGGCAGGATCACCAGTTCGTTGACGATCGGGTTCGGCGCTTCGGCGGCGATGATGCCAGGCTCAGTGAGGCCCAGGTAGCGCCCGCCGGTGATGCGTTGCTTGGCGTGGGAAATAGTCGCGCCCTTCATCGGGCCTTTCATCACGCCCGGGCCGCAACCGGTGCACACATCGAGGCTGCGCAGGCCTAGTTCGTGCCCGACTTTCTTGGTGTATTTGTATTCTTCGGTATTGATCGAGTGCCCGCCCCAGCACACCACGATCTTCGGCTCGACACCCGGGCGCAGGGTGCGCGCGTTGCGCAACAGGTGGAACACGTAGTCGGTGATGCCCTGGGAGGTGCTCAGGTCGATGCGTTGGCTATCGAGCTCGTTTTCGGTGTAGACAATGTCGCGCAGGGCGCTGAACAGCATTTCCCGGGTGCTGGCGATCATTTCGCCATCCACGAACGCGTCGGCGGGCGCGTTCAACAGTTCCAGGCGCACGCCGCGATCCTGTTGATGGATGCGCACCTCAAAGTCCTTGTAGGCGTCGAGGATGGTCTTGGCATTGTCGATATGGGCGCCGGTGTTGAGAATTGCCAGGGCGCACTGGCGAAACAGCGTATAGATGCTGCCGGAACCGGCTTCGCTCAGTTGCTGGACTTCACGTTGCGACAGCGTTTCGAGACTGCCCTTGGGGCTGACGGAGGCATTGATGACTTGACGTTGAGGCATTCTTATTCCCTGAAAGCGCAGCCACCGGGCGCTGAACAGCCAGTGGCATGAGGATGACGAGCGCCGAATACGGTCGCACAGGACGGGCATTTTCCCTGCCCTACAGGCAGGACGCAAACTCCGCTCTGCCTCATCATGCCGCAGAATTTGCTGAATTCACGCCCTTGTCGGAAAAATATAGTGCCTTTGGCCAGTGTGGATTGGATTTTGCGAACAGAAGAATTGCGACTATCGTGACGCTTCGGTTTTTCGGACGTCATAGACCAGTACGATTGACGCCGTAATGGCCACCATTGGCCATCGGCACCTTGGAAGAGGCAGAAATTTTATGATCATCAAACCGCGGGTTCGTGGCTTTATCTGTGTGACCGCCCACCCAGTTGGCTGCGAAGCGAACGTCAAAGAGCAGATCGACTACGTGACCCAGCACGGTGCCATCGAAGGCGGCCCGAAGAAAGTCCTGGTGCTCGGTGCATCCACCGGTTACGGCCTGGCTGCGCGTATCAGTGCCGCTTTTGGTTGTGGCGCCGACACCCTTGGTGTGTTTTTTGAAAAAGAAGGCGAAGAAGGCAAGCTCAGCTCTGCCGGCTGGTACAACAGCGCCGCTTTCCACAAGTTTGCCGCACAAAAAGGCCTGTACGCCAAGAGCATCAATGGCGATGCGTTCTCTGACGAGATCAAGCGCCTGACCATCGAAACCATCAAGAAAGACCTGGGCAAGATCGACCTGGTGGTCTACAGCCTGGCCGCGCCACGCCGTACCGACCCGCAGGGCGTGGTGCACAACTCCACCCTCAAGCCGATCGGCAAGGCCGTGACCCTGCGTGGGATCAACACCGACAAGGGCGTTGTGGTCGACACCACGCTGGAGCCGGCGACCCAGGAAGAAATCGACGGCACCGTCAAAGTGATGGGCGGCGAAGACTGGCAGCTGTGGATCGACGCCCTGCGTGACGCCGACGTGCTGGCCGAAGGCGCCAAGACCACCGCGTTCACCTACCTGGGCGAAAAGCTCACCCAGGATATCTATTGGAATGGCTCCATCGGCGAGGCCAAGAAAGACCTCGACAAGAAAGTCCTGACCCTGCGCGACAACCTCGCCGCACTCAAGGGCGATGCCCGTGTCTCGGTGCTCAAGGCCGTGGTTACCCAGGCCAGTTCGGCGATCCCGATCATGCCGCTGTACCTGTCGCTGCTGTTCAAGGTGATGAAAGAGCAGGGCACCCACGAAGGTTGCATCGAGCAGGTCTACGGCCTGTTCAAGGACAGCCTGTACGGCAGCGAGCCGAAGCTTGATGCCGATGGCCGCCTGCGTGCTGACCTGGCTGAGCTGGAACCGAAAGTCCAGGACGCCGTGGCGGCGCTGTGGAACCAGGTGACCGATGACAACGTCAACGAGATCAGCGATTTTGCCGGCTACAAGGCAGAGTTCCTGCGCCTGTTCGGTTTCGAGATTGATGGCGTGGATTACGACGCTGACGTCAATCCGACCGTGAAGATCGAAGGTCTGGTCCAGGCTTAACCCCTTGTAGGAGCCGGCTTGCCGGCGAAAATCGTCAACGATTACGCGAGGTGCTTGGCGCCCCGTGGCGTTCTCGGGTTTTTCGCCGGCAAGCCGGCTCCTACAAAAGCTCACATTTAGGAACCGTCCTACCTTTCCTTGCTTGCCCCTTCTTGACCTCGGTGTGCCAGACTGCGTCCGTTATCACACTCGGCTAACGGAGGATCTTCATGACGATTCGTGCAGTAGTTTTTGACTTTGGCGGTGTCCTGTTCGATTGGAGCCCGCAGCATCTGTACCGCAAACTGATTACCGGTGACGAGGAGCGCCAATGGTTCCTCGAGAACATCTGCACCCAGGCCTGGAATACCGAACAGGACGCTGGACGCACCCTGGCTGAAGGCACCCACAGCCTGATTGCCAAACACCCGCAACATGAGGCGCTGATCCGGGCCTACTACGACCGCTGGCATGAAATGCTGCGCGGCTCGCTCGCCGACGGCGTGGCGATTCTCGAAGACTTGCATGAGGCCAAAGTGCCGCTGTTCGGCCTGACCAACTGGTCCGCAGAAACCTTCCCCTACGCCCGCGCCAACTATCCCTTCCTGAAACACTTTCGCAATATCGTGGTGTCCGGCGAGGTGAAGCTAATCAAGCCTGACCCGGCGATCTACCATGCCAGCCTCGACCAGGTGTGCGCCCATCTGCCGGATATCCAGCCCGAGGAGCTGGTGTTTATCGACGATGTGGCCGAAAACGCCCATGCCGCCAGCGCCCTGGGCTGGCACGGTATTCATCACGTATCACCCGCGCAGACCCGTCGTGAGCTACAGGCCCTGGGAGTGAGTTTCTAGCGCGCCCATTGTTCGATCGCAAAGTCGACGAAGGCCCGCAGCTTGGGCAGGCGATAGCGATCCTGTGCATATAAGAGGTGCATCGAGCGCGAGGGTGACTGATAGCCTGGCAGTAGCGCCACCAGCCGGCCGGCCTGCAGGTCGGCGCCAACCAGCGCGTCGGGCAGCATCACGATGCCCATGCCTTCGACGGCCGCGCGGTGCAGGGCCTGGGAACTGTTGATGGTCATGGGCCCGGATACGGCGACTTCGACTTCACCTGCTGCCCCCCGCAGGCGCCAGAGTTTGTCGGCGTTGCGCCAGTCATCGGTCGATGGGTAGGCGAATGCCAGGCAGTCATGCTCCTGCAAATCCATGGGCTGCTGCGGCGTACCCCGGCGGGCCAGGTAATCCGGCGACGCGCACAGGGTCATGGTGTAGTCCTGCAAGGGCCGGGCGATCAGGCTGGAAGGCTGCAGCTCTCCCAGGCGTATTGCGACGTCGAAGCCGCTGTCGATCAGGTCCATCGCTTGATTGCTCAGCACCACGTACAGCTGGATCTGCGGGTAGCGCCGGGAGAACTCGCTGAGCGCCGGTGCCAGGCGCTCGGCACCGAACGCGGGCGGCGCGGTGATGCGCAGCAGCCCTTGTGGCACCTCGCTGTGGATCTGTTCAGCCAACTGCTCGGAGTTGGCCACCAACCCCAGCACCTCCAGGCAGCGCTGGTAATAAAGGCCGCCGAACTCGGTCAGGCTTTGCTTGCGGGTAGTGCGCTTGAGCAGGCTGACGCCGAGGCGTTGCTCCAGGGCGCGTAGGTGGTTGCCGACCATGGTGGTCGACAGGCCGCACGCCTGGGCCGCTGCGGTCATGCTGCCGGTCTCCACCACTTTGACGTAGACGGTCATTGCCTGGAACAGGTCCATTATCAAGCCTTGGTTTAAAGTCATTGCAGATCTGCGCAGTTTATCCAGCTTGAGTGGCTAACGATACTGAGGCCCTGACTACGATGGAGCCCGATGCCATGACCGCCGCTTGCCTGATGAACACCTATCAACCCTTGCCCCTGAGCTTCACCCGTGGCCTGGGCACCCGCCTGTGGGACCAGCAGGGTCGTGAGTACCTGGATGCCGTGGCCGGTGTCGCCGTGACCAATGTCGGTCACTCCCATCCGCGACTGGCGGTGGCAATCAGCGAGCAGGCCGGCTTGCTGTTGCATACCTCCAACTTGTACGGCATCGACTGGCAGCAGCGCCTGGCCCAACGCTTGGCCCGGCTATCCGGCCTGGACCAGGCGTTCTTCAACAACTCCGGCGCCGAAGCCAATGAAACCGCGCTGAAACTGGCGCGCCTGTATGGCTGGAAAAAAGGCATCGAGCAGCCGCTGGTGGTGGTCATGGAGAACGCCTTCCACGGCCGCACCCTGGGCACCATGGCCGCCAGCGACGGGCCATCGGTGCGCCTGGGGTTCCAGCGTTTGCCGGGAGATTTCATCAAGGTCGGCTTTGGCGACCTGGCGGCACTGGACGCGGTGACCCGTGAGTTCGGGCCCAGGATAGTGGCTGTATTGCTGGAACCGATCCAGGGCGAAAGTGGCGTGCAACTGGCCCCGCCGGGTTATCTGCAGGCCTTGCGCGCCCACTGCAGCCAGCACGGTTGGTTATTGATGCTCGATGAGATCCAGACTGGCATTGGCCGGACCGGCACCTGGTTTGCTTTCCAGCAGGAGGGCATTGTCCCGGACGTCATGACCCTGGCCAAAGGCCTGGGCAACGGTATTCCGATTGGCGCCTGCCTGGCCCGTGCCTCGGTGGCCAAACTCTTCACCCCCGGCAGCCATGGCAGCACCTTTGGCGGTAATCCGCTGGCGTGTCGCGTGGGCTGTACGGTGCTGGATATCATCGAGGAACAAGGCCTGCTGGAGAACGCCGCGCGTCAGGGCGAGCGCCTCCTGGCGCGGCTGCGGGTGGAATTGAGCGAACATCCGCAGGTGCTGGCGATCCGTGGGCGCGGACTGATGATCGGCATTGAACTGGCCACGCCGCAGCGCGACCTGGCCGAACGGGCCGCACGCGAACAGGGATTGTTACTCAATGTCACGCGGGGCAAGGTTATTCGCCTGCTGCCGCCCCTGACCCTGGATAGCAAGGAAGTGGAGATGATTGTGCGGGGCATCGCTCGGTTACTGTGAAACGGGCCCGTTGAGCCACTCCTGGTTCATGGTCTGGCTATCCCCCAGGTAGTCCAGGAGCCAGGCCATGGCCGGTGACAGTTTGTCCTGGGCCCAGGCCACGCAGGACGGGCTGGCCGGGAAGGGCCGGGACAGTTCCAGGGCGGCCAGTTCGCCGCTGTCGATCAATGGCTGCACCAGGTGCGCCGGGACCATGCCCACGCACAGCCCGTCCTGCAGGCAATCCATGGCCGAGGCCCAGTTGGGGACCACCAGGCGTCGCTGGTTATCCAGGGTCCAGGTGTCGCGCTTGGGCAGGTTGCGTGAGGTGTCGGTCATGCACAGCGACGCAAAGGGCCGCAATTGATCGTCGCTGAGCAAACCCTCGACCTGTGCCAGCGGATGCCGGGCGCTGACCACGCACAGCCAGTTCAACAAGCCCATGTCGCGAAACGTGAAGTGGCTGGCCACCGGCACCGCGCTGGTGGCGCCGATCACAATATCGGTGCGCTCGTCTGCCAGGGCATCCCACACACCGTTGTACACCTCGTACTCCAGCAGCAGTTCCACTTCCGGGAACTGGCGATAGAAATCCAGCACCAGTTGCCGGCAGCGTTGCTGTTTGACGATGGAATCCACCGCCACTTTCAGCTGGCCGCTCCAGCCATTGGCCACTTGCTGGCACAGTCGGCGGGTGCCCAGCATGGTTTTCATCACGCCACGGGCCTCGTCGATAAACAGGCGGCCGGCGGGGGTCAGTTCCACATCCCGGTGGCGACGGATAAACAACGGCACCGCCAACCACTCCTCGATTTGCCGTACGGTGTAGCTGATGGCCGAGGGTACGCGGTGCAGTTCCTGGGCGGCGGCGCTAAAGCTGCCGTGACGGGCCACGGCATCCACCACGTCCAGGGAGTATTCGGACCACATGGGCATTGCCTTCAAAAATATTGATAAGAGTGTCCAATTATTATCGCTTCACAGCGCAACTGTCAGCCTCATAATAGGCGCCAGTCAGCAAATTGTTTGATGGCAGGACTAACAAGGCTTCAATGAAAAACTCTTTTGGTTTCACCTGGTACCTGGCGGGGCTGAGCATGCTCGGCTATCTGGCCATGGATATGTACTTGCCCGCGTTCGGCGCCATGGGCGAACACTTGCAGATTTCCCCCGGTGCGGTGGGGGCCAGTTTGAGCATCTTCCTCGCCGGTTTTGCCGTGGGGCAACTGCTCTGGGGCCCGCTGTCTGATCGCCTGGGACGCAAGCCGATCCTGTTGGCCGGCCTGAGCCTGTTCGTGCTCGGCTGCCTGGGGATGTTCTGGGTCGAGACCGCGCCGCAACTGCTGGCCTTGCGTTTTGTACAGTCGATTGGGGTGTGCAGCGCCGCAGTCAGTTGGCAGGCGCTGGTGATTGACCGGTACCCGGCTGACAAGGCGCACCGGGTGTTTGCCAGCATCATGCCGCTGATGTCCCTGTCACCGGCGCTGGCGCCGCTCTTGGGCGCGGTGGTATTGAATCACTGGGGCTGGCAGGCGATCTTCGCCGTGTTGCTGGGTATTTCGCTGTTGCTGCTATTACCGACCCTGTTTCTCAAATCCATGCCCAAACGCCTGGCCGCCGACGGCGAAAAACCCAGGTTGGGCTACGGGCAACTGTTCAAGTCGCGGGTGTTCATCGGCAATGTGCTGATCTTCGCCGCGTGCTCCGCCAGCTTCTTCGCCTGGCTCACGGCCTCGCCGTTTATTCTCGGTGGCATGGGTTACAGCCCTAATGACATCGGCCTGAGCTATGTGCTGCCGACCCTGGCGTTTCTGGTGGGTGGCTACAGTTGCCGCAGCGCCTTGCAACGGTTCCAGGGCAAACTCTTGTTGCCCTGGTTACTGGTGGCGTATTGCGTGAGCATGGTGGCGCTGTATTTGGTAGCGACCTTGACGGTGCCGACGCTGACCACCTTGCTGATTCCGTTCTGCTTGATGGCCCTGGTCAACGGCGCCAGCTACCCGATTGTAGTGGCGAATGCGCTGATGCCGTTTTCGGAAAACTCCGGCAAGGCTGCGGCACTGCAAAACACCCTGCAACTGGGCTTGTGCTTTGTCGCCAGCCTGCTGGTGTCGTCGCTGCTGGAGCAGCCATTGCTGGTCACGGTGATCGTGATGCTGGCGACCGCGCCGCTGGCGGTGTTGGGTTACTGGCTGGCGCGGCCCAAGTCGGACGAGTCGCAGTTGGCGGCAGCTTAAAACGTCACTTCCATATTCAGGGTTGGCGTTGAGGTGCGGCTGCCACGGCCGCCGTCCACGCCAAACTTGTTATGCCAGTATTCGTAGCCCACGCCCAGGTACAGGTTGGGCTTTACGCTTTTGCCCGGCCGGACGGCGACCATCAGTGCCGTGCGCATCAGCGTTTCTGCGGCGGTGTCGCGACTGTTGTAGTCGTGGCCCTTGTCGCCGACATGGTTGATGAACCCCTGGAACTTCGCGCCATGGTTGCCGAGCTCGAACGGGCGCATCCAGGTCAGGTTGAGCATGTAGGTGTCGTCGAAGGTGTGGTTCGGATCTTTCGCGCCTGGGATGCCGGAATGGTTGTTTTCCTTGTAGTACATCAGGCTCAGGTCCAGCACCCCGACCGTATTGAACTTCAGGGTCGGCCCGATCACCAGGGCGCGTTTTTTCGCCGACGCCAGGTTGTTGTTGCGGTTGGCGTCGAACCCCAGGGTCAGCGCGTAATCCTTGATCAGCCCGGTGCCCTGCGGCATGTCGAATACCCGTGATGCATACAACTGGTGCCGGTAGACCGCATACACCTCGCTGCCACCGTGATCGGTGCCCTTGCGCGGATCGCGGCTGTCGGACAGGAATACATCGAGATGTAGGAAGTTGCTGCCGTACTGGTAGCCGCTGGCGTGGGTGAAGCTGTAGATGCGCTTGCTGAAATCGTCAGGGTTGTTCGGATTGGTGAACTGTTGCCCGTAGCGAAATCCTACGCTGTTGTTCATCCATTCCACCGCGACAGCCTCCCCGCCGCCGAGGAGCGTGAGTAATACGGTTGCGCCGTGCAGTGCCTTTTTCATTGTTTTAGTTCCTTTGGCGTTTGGCTCATGGCAGCCGTGCAGGGGCCGCCGGGCGCAGTATCGACACAACCGCCGTGCTGCTCAAAGAACAGAATATCGACTGGGCTGCTGCCGAATCGGCAGCACTGAAGCTGGCCTGAAGGTCAGGAAATACGCGGTGTACAGGGTGATTCTTCGCGTTCGCGCAAAGCGATTTCTTCGCTGATCAGGTGGGCCATCGACTCCACTGCCGTAGGCAAATCCCGACCTTTGCGCGCATACAGCCCCAGGTCGCTGAACATCCCGCCCTGGTCGCTCAAGGGGATGTGCAGCAACTCACCCCTGGCCAAATCGGCCTCGATCCCGATCCGCGTCTGGAACGCCACCCCCAATTGCTGGCGCGCCAACTGCCGCGCCAGTTCCATGGAATTGCTTTGCAGCAACGGCTTGTGCGCAGCCGGCGAACGTTTGTGCAGCGGGGCAATCAGGTGATGGATCGACAGCTCGCTGTTGGCCTGGATCACCCCGTGTTCAGCGCACAGGGTGTAGCTGACGCTGGCGTGTGAGGCCAGTGGATGCCCCGGTGCCACCAACGCACCCAGGCGGAAATGCCCGACACACAACTGTGTGGTTTCCGCACTGCGTGGCAGGGCAAAGGCCAGCCCCAGGTCTGCCTGGCCGTTGATCACCGCCGCCGGAATCGATTGTGAACCCTGCACGGTCACCCCGATGGTCACCGCCGGGTAGCGCTGGCGCATGCGCTTGAGCACGGCTGGCAGCAACTCCACTGTCGCGCCTTCCACCGTGGCGATTTCCACATGCCCGGTCTGCACCTGGTTCAGGCCTTCGAGTTCGCCGCGCACCCGTTCCACATCCTGCAACACCAGGGTGACATGGCGGGTCAGGATTTCCCCCGCAGCGGTCAGGCGCAACCCACCGGGCAAGCGCTCGAACAAGGCCGCGCCGACTTCGTCTTCAAGTTTGAGAATCTGCCGGTTCACCGCCGACGACGCCACGTTCAGCCGGCGCGCAGCTTCGCGGATCGAATGGCAGCGGCGGACCATATCGAAGTAGCAAATGGCCGCAGAGTGGATGCGCAGCGTGCGGTTGAGCATTTTTTTCAGATCCTTGTGGGCACGGCTTCAAGCCTTGGGGCAGGGCGGCTGAATGGATTTTTGTAACGTCGATGCCGGGTATCTTGTGGAAATGATTGTATACAATTCTATGGACATCCAATCTTTCTATTGCATACAGTGAGCGCACAACAAAAACAGAGATCCCCTCACCATGACTATCCCGAAGGCGTCACCGCAACGGCCAGAAGATGAGAATCTTGGCGTCGCTGCCAACATGGCTTACGGCCTGCAGCATGTACTGACCATGTACGGCGGTATCGTGGCCGTGCCGTTGATTGTCGGCCAGGCGGCCGGGCTATCCCCCGCCGATATTGGCCTGTTGATCGCCGCGTCGTTGTTTGCCGGTGGCCTGGCCACGCTGTTGCAAACCCTGGGCCTGCCGTTTTTTGGCTGTCAGTTGCCTTTGGTGCAAGGGGTGTCGTTTGCCGGTGTGGCGACCATGGTGGCGATTGTCGGCAGCGATGGCGCAGGCGGTGTGCCGGCGATCCTGGGGGCGGTGATGGCCGCGTCGCTGATCGGGCTGCTGATTACCCCGATATTCTCGCGAATTACCAAGTTCTTCCCGCCGCTGGTGACCGGGATCGTGATTACCACCATCGGCCTGACGCTGATGCCGGTCGCCGCCCGCTGGGCCATGGGCGGTAACAGCCGTGCCGCTGATTTTGGCAGCATGCCGAACATCGGCCTGGCGGCCATCACCCTGGTGCTGGTGCTGTTGCTGAGCAAAGTGGGCAGCGCCACCATCTCGCGCCTGTCGATCCTGCTGGCGATGGTGTTTGGCACATTGATCGCGGTGTTTTTGGGCATGGCGGACTTCTCTACCGTGACCCAGGGCCCGATGATCGGCTTCCCTACGCCGTTCCATTTCGGCATGCCGACCTTCCATGTGGCGGCGATCCTGTCCATGTGCATCGTGGTCATGGTGACCCTGGTGGAAACCTCGGCGGACATTCTGGCGGTGGGCGAGATCATCGACACCAAGGTTGACTCCAAGCGCCTGGGCAACGGCCTGCGTGCCGACATGCTGTCGAGCATGTTCGCGCCGATCTTCGGTTCGTTCACCCAAAGCGCCTTCGCCCAGAACGTCGGCCTGGTGGCGGTGACCGGGGTCAAGAGTCGTTATGTGGTGGCCACGGGCGGCCTGTTCCTGGTGATCCTTGGCCTGCTGCCCTTCATGGGCCGGGTGATTGCCGCAGTACCGACCTCGGTGCTGGGCGGCGCCGGGATCGTGTTGTTTGGCACCGTGGCGGCCAGTGGGATACGCACGCTGTCCAAGGTTGATTACCGTAACAACATGAACCTGATCATCGTCGCCACCTCCATCGGTTTCGGCATGATCCCCATCGCCGCGCCGAGCTTCTACGATCAGTTCCCCAGCTGGTTCGCGACCATCTTCCACTCGGGGATCAGTTCCTCGGCGATCATGGCGATCCTGCTGAACCTGGCGTTCAACCACTTCACTGCCGGCAACTCGGACCAGCAGTCGGTGTTCGTCGCCGGCACCGAGCGCAGCCTGTGCTTCCAGGATGTGGCGGCGCTGCGCGACGGGGATTATTTCAGCAAGGGCAAATTGTTTGATGCCGAGGGCAAGGAGATCCCGCTGGTGGATGCATCACTGCAGAAAGCGACGGTGGCGGGGCGGGCTGAAACCAGCGAGGTGTAGCCAAAACACCGCAAAAAACTGAATGTGGGAGCGGGCTTGTCGGATCGCTCCTACATTTGATTGGTGGTGTTTAGAAGACCGTTGGTGAGCACACCTCATCCAAAAACTTCACCACCGTGCCCATGCACGGCTGGCGCTCCTCCACATGGGGCATATGGCTGGAGTCTTCAAACAGCGCTGCGCGTACATCGGCGATTTCATCGAGGAACGCCTTGAATTCCAGCGGTGTGGCCTGGTCATGCCGCCCGGAAATTATCAGGGTTGGCACTTGGATCTGCGTCAGCCGGCCAATGCTGATCGGGCCGTGCAGGGCGTTGTAAACCGTAGGATCGGCCGCCATCTGGGCGAAGGTACGTGCCACTTCTTCGGGCCACGGGTTGATCCGGCACAAGGGTTGGTCATCGAAGCCGGCCGCCAGGTTGGCGGCGATCAAGGCGCGCAAGCCCCGGGGTTGGCGAAGCGCGTGTTCACTGCCGAGCCTGCCGCCCCAGGCATGCCCAAGGATTGCGTAATGGTCGCTGATGCGCAGATGGTCGAGCAGGTTGTCCAGCTCTTCGAGAAACAGCTCAACCGTCCAGAAACCGGCGGGCTGGTGGGGCAGGTGGGTGGAGTGGCCATTGCCCAGTTGGTCGTAGTGAATCACCGCATGCCCACTGGCGGCCACGTCCTTGAAGGCGTCCAGGTAGTCATGGGTGCCACCGGGGCCGCCGTGGAGGACGACCAGTGGGGTCTTGCCGCTGTCGAGATTGCCGGTCACGCGGTACCAGGTCTGGTAGCCGCGAAAGGCGGCGTAGCCCTGGCGGATCTGTTCGATGAATTCCATTTCCGGCCCTGCCATCAAAAATTGGTGGGGTACACGATAGTTTGAACAAAACGTTTAAGTAACTGGCAAAACGGCTAGGTTTTCCAGGGGGATTGGTGCGAGTGCCCATTGGAGAAACCGGCTTGCCGGCGATAGCGTATTGGCCTGACGCGCCGCTATCGCCGGCAAGCCGGCACCGACAGCGGGGTTATTGTTTTTGCGGGTCAAACTGCTTGTCGCGGATGAACAGCGCCGGGATCACCCCGCAGATGAAGTACGCCGCGCCCATCACCAAAAAGCCCACGCCAATCGAGCCGTGGGACGCCAGGAAGCCAATGGCTGCCGGCGCGACCGCCGCGCCGATCCTCCCGATGTTGTAGGCGCCGCCCACGGCTGAGCCGCGGAATTTCGCCTCGAAACTCTCGGTCATGTAGGTCGCGTTCACGCCGTAGGGAATGCCATACAGGAAGCCGAAGACAATCAGCAGCCAAAGGATATTCTCCGGGCTCTGGTACAGCACGATCACCGGCAGGAACACCGCCGTCCCCAATGCGCCGAAGGCAAACACCACGCGCCGCCCCAGGCGATCGGCCGCGAGGCCGGCGAGGATCTTGCCGAAAATCATTGCCGCGTAGGTGCCGACCATGTAGCTGGTCATCGACTTGAAGTTCATCCCCAACTCGCCTTCGAGGTAGGACGGCATCCAGTTGTTGACCCCGTAGTAGCCAAACTGCAGGAAGCCTGCGGTCAGCGCCCAGAGCAGGAACATGCGGCTGGCCTTGGGATCACTGAAAATCAGCTTGAACATGCCATCGGGCTTTTTCGCCGAGACGCGCTGGGTGCCTTCGGCTTTTTCCCGCGCGCGTTCGGCCTGGGCGTTGAGCCAGGCCTGGGGCTCCGGCACCAGGCGTTGCATCAGCACGGCGAGGATCACCGGGATGATCGCCACGTAGAACAGCCAGCGCCAGCCGTGGTCCGGCAGGATCCAGCCGGCCAACAAGGTCGCGACGATATAGCCCACCGACCAGCCGGCCTGCAAGGTGCCAAGCACGGTGGTGCGGTAGCGGGTCGGCACGTATTCGGCCATCAGGGTGTTGCAGGCGACATACAGCGCGCCCAGGCCGAGGGAGGCGAAGAAACGGGTGGCCGCAAACTGCCAGTAGCTGTGGGTCAGGCCAAGGATCGCGGTGCCCACCGAGAACAGCACGATGCTCCACACCACGGTCTTGACCCGGCCAAAGCGGTCACAGGCCCAGCCGCCGTAAATTCCGCCGACCGCCATCCCGGCCAGGGTGAAACTGCCCAGGCTGCCGGCCTCGACACTGGTCAGGCCGAACTCGGCTTTCAGGCTGCTGAGACTGTAGGACAGCAGCATCAAATCTGCGCCATCGATCAAGAGGCCGAGGAAGCAGAAAATGAAAACAATGATCCACAGGTTGTTTTTTGCGGGCGACAACGCACCCGCCGATGCGGCGACTTCCATAGCGATACCTTGTTGTAGTTGTAGGGCACGGTTTATGGGGGCTTGTAGGAGCCGGCTTGCCGGCTCCCACCGTAGAGGCGGGGTTAGTGCTGGGCCTCGCGAATCATGTTGCGTGCAATCACCAACTGCTGGATCTGGGTCGTACCCTCATACAGCCGGAACAGCCGTACATCGCGATAGAACCGTTCGATCGCATACTCGCTCACATAACCTGCGCCACCATGGATCTGCACACAGCGGTCTGCCACCCGGCCGCACATTTCGGTGGCGAACATCTTCGCGCAGGAGGCTTCGGTGCCGATGTTCAGGCCGTCGTCACGCTTGCGCGCCGCGTCCAGCACCATGCAGCGGGCCGCATAGATTTCAGCCTTGCTGTCGGCGAGCATCGCCTGGATCAACTGGAACTCGGCAATCGGCTGGCCGAATTGCTTGCGGTCGATGGCGTAGTGCAGGGCATCGTCGAGCATGCGCTCGGCGGCGCCGACGCTGACCGCTGCGATATGCAGGCGGCCCTTGTCGAGCACCTTCATCGCGGTCTTGAACCCTACGCCTTCGACGCCGCCGATCAGTTGCCCGACGGGGACCCGCACATTGTCGAAAATCACGTCGCTGGTATGGGCGCCTTTCTGGCCCATCTTGTGGTCGCGCTTGCCCAGGGACACCCCCGGCGTATTGCGCTCGACGATAAACGCGCTGATCCCGCCCGAGCCCTTGATATCCGGGTTGGTGCGGGCCATCACCGTGAAAATCCCGGCATGGGGCGCATTGGTGATAAAGCGCTTGGTGCCATTGATCAGGTAATGCTCGCCATCGCGCACGGCGGTGGTCTTCAGCGAGGCGGCGTCGGAGCCTGCGTCCGGTTCGGTCAGGCAGAACGAACTGAGCAACTCGCCACTGGCCAGCTTGGGCAGGTAGTGCTGTTTCTGCGCCTCGGTGCCGTCCAGCAGAATGCCGATGGAGCCAATGCCATTATTGGTGCCGAAGTAGGAACGGAATGCCGGCGAGGTGCGCCCCAGCTCGAAGGCGATGCAGACTTCTTCTTCCATGGTCACGCCCAGGCCACCATAGGCTTCGGGCAGGGTCAGGCCGAACAGGCCCATGTCCTGGAATTGCTGGACGATGTCCGCCGGGATCTCATCGGTCTCGGCGATTTCGTTTTCCCGTGGGATCAGCGCTTCATTGACGAACTGGCGAATGGAGTCCAGCAGCAGATGCAGCGTTTGCGGGTCTCGGATCATGTGCATTCCTCGGCGGCCCGTTCGGCGGGCCTGTTGTTTGATCTGCCGAGGCCGTGCACCGATCTGTCTAGCGGGCGGCGGCCTCGATGTTGTTGACCATGTGCTTGAGACGCGGCCCGATGTCGTCTTCGAGTTTTTCCCGGGAAAGGTGGAAACTCGGCCCGCCACAGTTGAACGTCAACAGCCCATGTTGTGCGTGCAGCATGGGCACGGCGATGGCGTTGACATCGCGGTGCCATTCCCCGATCGACATGCAATAGCCGAAGTCGGTGTAGTCCCTGAACGCGCGCTCCAGCCCTTTGCGAATCGTCGGCCAATCCTCCAGATGGCGCTGGCGGATATGGTCGAGCATGAACTCACGCTCGTTTTCCGGCATCGCCGCCAGGCAAGCTCGGCCCGCCGAACTCAAGTGCAGCGGCAGGCGCGTACCGACCTGGCGGCGCATGGTCATGTTCGCTTCGCCCTGGACCACGTCCAGGTACACCATGTCCAGGCGGTCCCGGGTGGCCATTGCGACGGCGGCCTGGGCGTACTTGGCCATGGTTTCCATCAGCGGGTGGGCCACGGCCCGCACCGACAGGTTGGAAAGCATCGCGTAACCAAACGCCATCACCCCCACATCCAACTGGTACCGGCCCGACTGCGGCAGGTGCTTGAGGTAACCCAAGCGGGTCAGGGTGTGCGTCATGCGGGTAATCGTCGGCTTGGGCAGGCCGGTCTTGCGCGCCAGTTCCTGGTTACCCAACACGCTTTCGCTGGGGGTAAAGCAGCGCAGCAGTTCCAGGCCACGGGCCAGGGCCGTGATGAACTGGCGGTCCTTGTCTTCCTCCTCCTCGCTATTCATCGGATCCACCCGCAGATGTTCGAACCCGTTGCTGCCTGCAGGTGCCTCTGGTGTGCGGCGCATGGTAGTCCCTCTTTTTTTATAAAATCAACAAAACAAAATTGTATTCCGCAGTGCGAAACTAAGCAACTGATTGGTTTTCTCCGTGCGTTCCTAATTAACCTTCAATAAACAATGAGTTAATCGAGATTTCATTGGGCGTTGCGGTTTTTGCATTTACACCCGCCGGGTCGATACCTATGATAATGGCTAAATACGGAATGTTATTTCGCATAGCGAAACTAACGTTGACCGCACTAACAAGAACATTGCAGCAGGAGTACATGTGGCTAATCCTGATCAACCCGTGGTCCACCTCGACGTCCAGGACAATGGCGTTGCCGTGGTGCGCATCCATCGCCCCGACGTCAAAAATGCCCTTAACGCCCAGGTGCGTGAGGAACTGGCCGGGCACTTTCGTGCCTTGGCCCGGCGCCGGGATGTGCGCGTCATTGTGCTGACCGGTGGCGAGCAGTTTTTTGTGGCGGGCGCCGACATCAAGGAGTTCGCCAGCGCCAGTCCTATCGAGATGTATCGCCGACACACCGAGTACCTGTGGGAAGCGATCAGCCGTTGCCCGAAACCGGTGATCGCTGCGGTCAACGGCTTTGCCCTGGGCGGTGGCTGCGAGTTGGCGATGCATTGCGACATGATCGTGGCCGGCGAATCGGCGCGTTTTGCCCAACCTGAGGTCAAGCTCGGCCTGATGCCGGGTGCCGGCGGCACACAACGCCTGGTGCGTGCGGTGGGAAAATTCCAGGCCATGCGTATTGCCCTGACTGGCTGCATGGTCAAGGCCCCCGAAGCCCTGGCCATGGGCATGCTCAGTGAGGTGGTGGCCGACGACCAGACCTTGCCACGAGCCCTGGAGCTGGCGGCGCAGATCGCCGCGCTGCCGCCGCTGGCGGTGGAGCAGATCAAGGAAGTGATGCTTGCGGGCGCCGACCTGCCGCTGGAAAGCGCCCTGGTACTGGAGCGCAAGGCGTTCCAATTGCTGTTCGATTCTGCGGATCAGAAGGAGGGCGCCGCGGCGTTCTTCGAGAAACGCACACCCAACTACCTCGGGGAATAACCATGGCCGATTCGATCAACATCATGGGCCTGGTGGGCACTGGCGTCATGGGCGCCGGCATCGCGCAGATTGCCGCCCAGGCCGGCGTGCGCGTGCGCTTGTTCGACGCCCGCGATGGCGCGGCGCAGGCGGCTCGCGACAGCCTCGACGCGACCTTCGCCAAGCTGGTCGGCAAGGGCAAGCTCACCCAGGCGGCCATGGACAGCGCGTTGCACAACCTGCACGTGGCCACCAGCCTTGACGCCCTGCACGATTGCGACCTGGTGGTTGAGGCCATTGTCGAAAACCTCGATGCCAAGCGTGGCCTGCTGCACCAGTTGGAGTCCATCGTGACGCCGGGGTGCATCCTCGCCAGCAACACCTCATCGCTGTCGGTCACGGCGATTGCCGCGGGTTGCCAGCATCCTGGGCGAGTCGCCGGCCTGCACTTTTTCAACCCGGTGCCGCTGATGCGCGTGGTGGAAGTCATCGACGGCCTGGCCACCGCGCCAGCCGTCGGCGAGGCCTTGCTGGGATTTGTCGCGCGCACCGGCCATCGTGGCGTGCGGGCCAAGGACACTCCCGGTTTTATCGTCAACCACGCCGGCCGTGCCTACGGCACCGAAGCCTTGAAGATGCTGGATGAAGGCATTGCCGAGGGGGGCGATATCGACCGCATCCTGCGCGACGGTGCGGGTTTTCGCATGGGGCCGCTGGAGCTGCTGGACCTCACCGGCCTGGACGTTTCCCACCCGGTCATGGAATCAATCTACAACCAGTTCTATCAGGAGCCGCGCTACAAACCCTCGGCCCTGACCCGGCAGATGCTGGTGGGTGGGCGCCTGGGACGCAAGACCGGCCAGGGTTTCTACCGCTACGAAAATGGCCAGAGGATCGACGGCCCACAGCCGCAGCCGGTGCCAACTGTTACCACGCTGCCACCGGTGTGGATCGCCACGGAAAACCCCGAAGACCACGAACGCCTCAGCACCTTGCTGATCAACCTTGGCGCGCAATTGGAGACGGGCGCGCAGCCGTCGCCCGCTGCGTTGTGCCTGCTGGCACCTTACGGCCGCGATGCGACCGCCACCTGCGAGTGGTTCCACACCGATCCGGCGCGCACCTTGTGCATTGACCTTCTGCCCGACCTGTCGCGCCATCGCACCCTGATGCAAAACCCGCTGACTGCCGCGCCGATGCGTGACGCTGCCCACGCCTTGCTCGCCAGGGATGGCGTGGGGGTGACGGTGATTGGCGACAGTGTTGGCTTTGTGGCCCAGCGTACCTTGGCGATGGTGGTCAACCTGGCCTGCGACATTGCGCAGCAGCGCATCGCCAGCGTCGAGGATATCGATCAGGCGGTACACCTGGGCCTCGGTTACCCCCATGGCCCGCTGGCTTGGGGCGACGCCCTCGGGCCCCGCAGGATTTTGACGATTTTGCAGCGCCTGTGCGAGATCACCCACGACCCACGCTACCGCCCCAGCCCCTGGCTGAGACGCCGTGCGTTGCTGGGGATTTCCTTGCGCCATCCAGAGCCGGCAATCGGCTGACACAGACTTTCAGGAATAAAAACAATGGGTGCATTAACAGGTTTGCGTGTACTGGATTTGAGCCGGGTGTTGGCCGGCCCATGGTGTGGCCAGGTGTTGGCGGACCTCGGCGCGGAAGTGATCAAGATCGAGCGCCCGCAGAGCGGCGATGACACTCGGGGCTGGGGGCCACCATGGATGAAGACCGACACCGGCGAGTCGTCCGGGCAGGCGTCGTATTACCAGTCCACCAACCGCGGCAAGCTGTCGGTGGCCATCGACCTGGCCAGTACCGAAGGCCAGGAACTGGTACGGGCGCTGGCGGCCAGCTCCGATGTGCTGATCGAAAACTACAAGGCCGGCTCCCTGGCGCGCTACGGCCTGGACTACGCGACACTGGCCCAGATCAACCCGCGCCTGGTGTATTGCTCCATCACCGGCTTCGGCCAGACCGGCCCGCGTGCGCAAGAGCCCGGCTACGACTTCATCATCCAGGGCATTGGCGGCCTGATGAGTATTACCGGTGAGCGCGACGACTTGCCGGGCGGCGGCCCGCAAAAAGTCGGCGTGGCATTTTCTGACCTGATGACCGGGCTGTATTCCACCGTGGCGATCCAGGCCGCGCTGCTCAGCCGCGAACGCACCGGCGTCGGCCAGCACATCGATATGGCCCTGCTGGATGTGCAAGTGGCAACCCTGGCCAACCAGAGCATGAACTACCTGGCCTCCGGCAAAGTGCCCCAGCGCTTTGGCAATGCCCACGCCAATATCGTGCCGTACCAGGTGTTTCGCGCCGCCGACCGCGACTTCATCATCGCCTGTGGCAACGACAGCCAATTTATCGCCTTGTGCCACAGCATCGGTCTGCCACACCTGCCGGACGACCCGCGTTTTCGGCGCAATGCCGACCGTGTCGCCCATCGGGCCGAAATCGTCGAGCTGCTGTCGGCGCACTTCCTTGGCCGCACGGCAGATGAGTGGGTCAGCTGCATCCATGCCTCGAAAGTGCCGGTGGGGGCGATCAACAACATCGCGCAATCCCTGGAAGAGCCGCAGGTGATTGCCCGTGGCTTGATGGTGAAGATCCCCCATCCGCAAAACCCCGACTTCGCCATGGTTGGCAGCCCGATCAAGATGTCTGGCACGCCAGTGGAGTACGTGCGACCAGCGCCGATGCTGGGGCAGCATACGGATGAGGTGTTGGCGGGGCGGTTGGGGTTGTCTGGTGAGCAGTTGGGGCAACTGAAGAGTAACGGGGTTATTGAGCAGTTGCCGTGATGGGCGCGCGTTGGGCTGCTACTGAAATATTTTGCTCAACGCGCCCATATCCATGGCTTCATTCATTTTCAAGGGCGCAGAAAAGGTGAAGGGCTCCTTGTAGAGTGACTCGTAGTCCATCTGCACAAATACGTCATTCCTTTGTAGGAACAGGCTCATTTGCAGCAGGCACAAGGGGCCGAACTGGGTGCTTTTAGTCGGCTCCAGAATCACGATGTCATTTCCCGGCCTTACGGCTGAGCCTTTGGTGGGCCAGCCTTTGGCGAAACATTCAGGATTCAAGCGCGCCTTCTCCAGCACGGCGGGCCAGCGACTGTCCCCCAGCCCATCGAAGTGTTCATCGCCAACGCGAATGCTGAACGCAGTGATGATGCCCGGCCCAATCCCTTCATTGGACAGGTACAGGCCGCTTTTTTGCGCCGTTAAATGCGGTGTGATCATCAGGTAGGGCCGTACGGACAGTCGGTTATGCTCACGCATCAGGTCCAGTTGCCAGAAGGAAATCGACGCGGCGGCAATCGAGATCACCACGGCTGCCAGTGAGAGCAGCGTGCCTAAAGATAGCTTGGGTGTTTCCGGCGTCAGGGGAGTGGTGGGGGGGCGCGGTTTGAAAAAGGGATGGTCATGCAGTTTTTTCACGTAGTCCGACTCCTTGTCGAATGGGTAGGTCTTGGTGGGTTAATGTTGGCTGGGATGGTAAAGAGTTTCGGCGACACCGGCGAAATATTCAGCTCAAGCGCTTTGATGATCCAGTCGGAGGGTTCCTGCTTTTTTGTAGGTTGTGAGTGAGGCTGCTGAAAGTTGAATCTCCCCAAATTTGCCAGACTCGCTGGAATCGCGTACGTAAAAGTGCATTAAATATTTGACTTATCCTTTTCAATCAGTAAGATACGCCGCATTCCGCGATAGCTCAGTTGGTAGAGCAAATGACTGTTAATCATTGGGTCCCTGGTTCGAGTCCAGGTCGTGGAGCCAGATAGAGAAAAGCCTGCAGCGATGCAGGCTTTTTTTTGCTCGCGATTTGGTCCCTGACGCTACTTGCCCGTCTCGGGGAATGCTGCCAAACAGAGCCGCCCATACGCTGCCACCAACTGCTCCAACGTAAACGCCAGATTCCGCCCGCTGGGATTGGGCAGCACCCACACCGCAGCATCCCCCAACGTCCGCGGTTGCAGCCCCCACGCCACCTCGCGTTGCCCCGACAACGCGCAATAACCCGCCTTGCCCAGGAACGCCACATAGCGCGGTGCATACTGGCGGATTTTGTTTTCAAAGCCCTCGGCCGCCGCCTTGAATTCATCCTGGGACAGTTGATCGGCCCGCGCCGTTGGCCGTTCCACGACGGTCGTCAGCCCGCAGTGGTACTGCAAGATTGTCCGATCATTCTCGGGCTGAACTTGATGTGGGGTAAACCCAGCCAGGTGCAAGGTGCGCCAGAAGCGGTTGCTGCGTCCGGCAAAATGATGGCCCTGGGCGGCTGCCAGCAGGCCCGGATTGATCCCGCAAAAAATCACGGCCAGCCGCTCGGCCAGGATGTCTTCCAGTCCTTGACTCATGTCGGGGCACCCTGCGCCAGGTTGTCCAGCAACCACTGGCTGAAGCTGCGCGCCAGTGGGTCGTTTTCGCTGTCGCGGTGGGTCAGCAAGGCCCAGTTGGGGCCGCGAATGGTCGCGTCGACCAAAGGTTGCAGCAGGCCGTTGTCCCGCGCGTGCTGGCTCAGTAACTGGCTGACCAGTGCGATGCCCAGGCCACCGCAGGCTGCGTCCAGCAGCAGGCCGGGGTCGGAGAAGTTCAGGCCCTGGTCCTGCTGGCCCACGTCGATCCCGGCTTCCACCGCCCAATGGCTCCAGTCCATTTCCCGCTCGCCATGCAGGGTGGTGCGTTGCTCGTGGGGCAGGGCCAGTACGCTGGGGTGCGCGGCGGGATACAGGCGGTCGGTGTGCAGCACTTTGAAGCTGCACTCGGCCTGGGCGCTGATGTCGTCGCGCACGGCGAGGTCGATGGTCTGGGTGGCCATGTCGGGTACTTCGTCGGTGCTGAACAGCCATAAATCCACGTCCGGGTGGTGTCGGCGGAAGTCGGCCAGGCGCGGCAACAGCCAGTGGCGGGCAAAGGCGGGCGTGGTGTTGAGTACCAGTTGATTGGCCTTGCGGTACTGCCCCAGCCGACGTACGCCCACTGACAACTGTTGCAACAGGGCCTGGGTGGTGCTGAGGAAATCATGGCCGGCATCGGTCAGGGCGACGCTGCGCCCGTTGCGAAAGAACAGCGGCTGTTCCAGGTACGCTTCGAGACTGCGGATCTGTTGGCTGATGGCCGATTGGGTCAGGTGCAGTTCGTTGGCAGCCTTGTGAAAACTGCCCAACCGCGCCGCCGCTTCGAAGCCGCGCAGTGCCCCCAGGGGCGGCCAGTGTTTAAGCATGCTGATAAGTTTCTCTAATCATTTACCTGCAAAATCCATCGTTTGTTTGGCGGTTTGGCCAAACGTAGCATGGATCCCCATAGCGTGTACGTCGTTTTCGGTGAACACAAAGGCTTAACTCAGAAGGGGGTTGTCATGCTGCAGAACGAGATGCCACACAGCGGCTGGAGGATGCCGGCGGAATGGGCCAGGCACGCTGCGACCTGGATGGTCTGGCCCCATAACCAGGCACTCTGGGAGGCGGGATGGCGCGTGACCCTGGCCCAGGTGCAGGCGGATTTTGCGCGGGTCGCCAATGCCATCGCGCGGTTCGAGCCGGTGAAGCTGGTGGTTGACCCTTGTGCACTCGACACGGCCAAAGCCCTGTGCGGCCCCAACATCGAACTGATCGCGCTGGCGGTCAACGACAGTTGGTGCCGCGACTCCGGCCCCAGCTTTATTGGCCACCCGCAATTGGGCCTGGCCGGTGTGAGCTGGCGTTTTAACGCGTGGGGCGGCAAGTCGGCCCACGACCTGGACGAAAGCCTGGCCCGGCGCACCCTCAACCACTTGGGCCTGCCATGCTTTGGCACACCGTTGAGCAATGAAGGCGGGGCGATTCATGTGGACGGTGAGGGCACGTTGATTACCACCGAGTCGGTGTTGCTCAACCCCAATCGCAACCCGGGCATGGGCAAGGCCGAGATGGAGGCGTTCTTTGCGCGCTGGCTGGGGGTGACAAAAACCATCTGGCTGCCGGGCGATCCGGATTACGTCACCGGGGATATGACCGACGGCCATGTCGATGGTGTGTGCGCCTTTGCCCGCCCCGGCGTGTTGCTGGTGGACGCCACCCACGACCAGGGTTCGGTGTACGCCGAGGTGGCACGGGAAAACCGCCGCGCCCTGGAGCTGGCGACCGATGCCAAGGGCCGCCGGTTCGAGTTGATCGAGCTCTTTGAGGCCAGCGAGGCGGTAGATGCCGACGCCGAGGTGTTTTGCGCGTCCTACACCAACTTTTACATCGCCAACGGCGCGATCATCATGCCGGCCTATGGCATTGCGGCCGACCAGGTGGCCGCCGAGGTACTGGCCCAGGCATTCCCGGATCGCGTGGTGGTACCGGTGCGTATCAACCACCTGGCCCATGGCGGCGGCGGCGTGCATTGCATCACCCAGCAGCAGCCGGCCTGGCCGGTGGAGGGCTGATGCCATGACCTTGCTAACCATCGCCACCACCCAGATGCCCTGCACCTGGGATTTGCCGCACAACCTTGATCAAGCCGAACGGCTGGTGCGTGAAGCGGCCAGCCAGGGCGCCCAGGTCATCCTGCTGCAAGAACTGTTTGCCACGCCGTATTTCTGCATCGAACAGCAACACAAACACCTGGCCTTGGCTGAGGAGTACCGCCATAGCGCGGTGCTCAAGCGCTTCGCCGCGCTGGCCGGGGAGCTGGGCGTGGTGCTGCCGTTGAGCTGGTTCGAAAAGGCCGGTAACGCCTACTTCAATTCTCTGAGCGTGGCCGATGCTGACGGGAAACTGCTGGGGGTGTATCGCAAGACCCATATCCCCAACGCCATTGGCTATCAAGAGAAGGAATACTTCAGCCCCGGCGACACCGGCTTCAAGGCCTGGGACACCGCGTTCGGCCGCCTCGGCGTGGGTATCTGCTGGGACCAGTGGTTCCCCGAGACCGCGCGTTGCCTGGCGTTGCTGGGCGCCGAGGTGTTGCTGTTTCCCACCGCCATCGGCTCCGAGCCGGGTTGTGCCAGCCTGGACTCCCGTGATCACTGGCAGATGACCATGCGCGGGCACGCCGCCGCCAATCTGTTGCCGGTGGTGGCGGCCAATCGTGTCGGCCGGGAAGTGGCGACCAGCGACCCGGCCTTGCAGATGGCGTTCTACGGCTCGTCGTTTATCTGCAACCACAAAGGCGCACTGCTGGCCGAGGCCGACCGCGCCAGCAGCGGCGTGCTGCTCCAGTGCCTGGACCTGGCGGCCATGGCCGAAGAGCGCCTGACCTGGGGCATCTACCGCGACCGCCGCCCGGACATGTATGGCGGCTTGCTGACCCAGGACGGTCGCCATCTGCACCCACGCTGGCAGACCCAAGGGGTATGACATGAAGCTGATCCACTGCACCCTGGCCCTGAGCATCGTCATCCCGACGGTACAGGCCGACGAAAAGATCCTGCGCCTGTACAACTGGGCCGACTATTTTGCCGAAGACACCCTGGCTCGCTTTACTGCCGAAACCGGGATCCAGGTGATCTACGACGTGATGGATGGCAGCGAGACCCTGGAGGCCAAGCTGATGGCCGGTGGCAGTGGCTATGACCTGATCTTCCCCGGCGATACGGTGGGCGAGCGCTTGATGCGCGCCGGCAGCCTGCAACCGCTGGATCCGGCGAAACTTGCGGCGCTGGAGGATATCGAACCAGGCCTGCAACAACTGCGCAGTCATTACCGCGCGTCCAATCAGGCCACAGTGCCCTACACCTGGGGCACGATTGGCCTGACCTATAACGCCGAGCAAATCCTACAACGCATGCCGAATGCGCCGGTCAATAGCCTGGACCTGTTGTTCAAGCCGGAACTGGCGCGCCAATTTGCCGATTGCGGCATCTCGCTGATCGACTCGCCCGACGAAGTACTGGCCGTCGCGCTGATCTACCTGGGGCGCGAACCGCGCAGTGCCAAGCCCGAAGACCTGGCCGCGGCCAGCGCCCTGTTGCTCAAGCTGCGGCCATACATCCGCAAGTTCCAGTCGCAGCCGGTGACTGACCTGGTCAATGGCAACCTGTGCCTGTCCCTGGGCTACAGCGGCGACATGACCCAGGCGCAACGGGCGGCGGATGCGGCGGGTAAAAAGGCGCGCTTCCAATACCACATCCCCCGCGAGGGCACGACGGTATGGATGGACACCATGGCCATCCCCGTGGATGCGCGGCATCCGGAATATGCCTACGCGTTTATCAACTTTGTCATGCGCCCGGAGAACATGGCGGCCATCAGCAATTTCACCGGCTACCCCACGGCCAATGCCAAGGCCCGCGCCAGTGTGGATCCGGCCATGGGCAACAACCCGGACATTTACCCGGACGACGCCACCTTCAAGCGACTGGTGGCCGGCCAGGATATTCCCCAGGCCGATATGCGCGCACGCATGCGGGTTTGGACTAAATTCAAGACGGCCGTCGGTCAATGACGGCACCTACAGAGGTACACATGAGCACACGTCGCCAATTCATCAAACAGGCCGCTGTGGTGGCCAGCCTGGGCGCCGCCGCCTCCATGGGGCTGCCCGTGCAGGCGGCACTCCTGGGCCGCTGGTTCATGCCCGACGAGGGTGAGAAACACCAGCGTGCCTTTATCGCCTTCGGCGCCCAGGAGGCGATTCACCAGGACTTTACCCCCGCTGTGCAGGACGCCCTGGGCCGTATCGCCCGGGCGATTGCCGCGTACGAACCGGTCACGGTGTTCTGCCGCGAAGAAGAGCGTGAGTTGGCCGAAGAAAAATGCGGCACCCGCAACATCACCTTCGTGCACACCGAACTGGATGACATCTGGATGCGTGACACCGGCGCCAACTTTGTCGTGGATGACAATGGCCAGTTGGGCGCGGTGGACTTCAACTTCAACGGCTGGGGCAACAAGCAGCAGCACGCCGACGATGCCGAACTGGCGGCTCACGTTGCCGAGCTGGCAGGCGCCACCTATATCCGCAGCGAACTGGTGGGCGAGGGCGGTGCCATCGAAGTGGACGGCCACGGCACCGGGATCATGACCGAAAGCAGTTGGATCAATAGCAACCGCAACCCCGGCTGGAGCAAGGCCGACGTCGAGGCCGAACTGAAGAGCCGGCTGGGCTTGCGCAAGATCATCTGGTTGCCGGGCATCAAGGGCAAGGACATTACCGACGCCCATGTCGACTTTTACGCACGCTTTGTCTCGCCGGGCGTGGTCATCGCCAACCTGGACACCGACCCCGAGTCCTACGACCACCAAGTGACCTTGGCCCACCTGGAGATTCTCAAGCAGGCCACCGATGCCGATGGCCGACCGTTGCAAATACACACCGTATCGCCGCCGCTCAACCCGCGCAGCAACCGTTTCAGCCGTGACAATCCGGACTACGCCGCCGGCTACATCAACTACTTCGTGATCAATGGCGCCGTGATCGCCCCGCAGTTTGGCGACAAGGCCGCCGACCGCAAGGCATTCGACCTGTTGTCCCGACTCTATCCGGGACGCAAGGTGGTGCAGCTGGATATCGACGCCATTGCGGCCGGCGGTGGTGGCATTCACTGCGTGACCAGCCATCAGCCTTGGGTTTAGCTTGTGGCCCCGGCCAGGCGCCCGAGGCGCAACCAGCCAATCAACACGGCCGCGATCAGCAAGAAACCCAGGTAGCCAAACAGCGGGTAAACCTGGCCGACCAGGCTGATAAAACCGATCAGGCTGCCGGCAAAGGCCAGTGTGGCAAAGGCCGCCGAACCGACCCGGAATGTACGGGTGCCGGGTGGCAGCAGGCGGGCCGAGAAGGAGTACAAAGTGCCGACGGCGGTATTGAGGATCATCAAGAAGATAATCACCGCCATCAGCAGCCCGAGCGCCGGCGAGACTTCGCTGGCGATGGACAGCATCGGCATCGGCAGATCCGCCACGCTGTCCAGGCGCGACAACAACCCCAGGCTCATGACCAGCATCAGCAGGCCCAATATGGCGCCGCCGAGAATTCCGCCCCAGACCGCCTGTTTTTCGCTTGTCGCCGCGCCGCCCATGATTGCCAGGATCGGTACGCCGGCCACAATGTTGTAGGACACGTACAGCAATGCGCCGAGCAGCCAATGGCTGGCGCCGGCACTCTGGCGGGCGGCCAGTTGGTCCAGCTCAGGGAAGCTCAGGCCTCGGGTGGCAACGCCGTACAGCGCCACGCCGACTGCCGTGAGGATCAAGAACGGGGTGACCGAGCCGATCAGGCCGATGACCTTGTGCACATCCAGGCACACAATAACGATCACCACCAGGGTGACCGCCACGCTGCCCAGGGTGGCCGGGATGCCGAACTGCTGTTCCAGTAATGCGCCGCCGCCCGCGAGCATCACCACCGTTACCGCAAACATGAAAAAGGTGATCATCAGGTCGACCAGCACCCCCAGGTGCCGCCCGCACAACGCATACACCACATCTTTATGGGAGGTGGCGCGCAGGCGGTTTCCCATGCCCGCCAGCGCCATCCCAAGGAAGGTGAACAACGCCGCGCTGAGCACTGCGCCGAGCAATCCCCATACGCCGAAATCGACGAACATCAGCAACAGTTCCCGACCCGAGGCGAACCCCGCACCAACGATCACGCCGACAAATGCACCGGCAATCTTCAGACTCTCTTTCATGACGACTTCCCTTGAATTGTTTTTGTTAAGGGGCGTGCGAGCTTGCTTGTGAAACACCGCAGGCGTAACGCGCAGTCCTTGAACCAACGCGTTGCCTTGAGGTTTGTGGCGAACTATCAGCGGGTAGGCGGGCCGACCCAGGCCTGGACTTCGATTTCTACATCGACCCCCAGCGCCAGTTGCGTACCACCGACCGTGGAGCGCACCGGGAATCCCTGCTTGAAGTGGCGTGCGTACACCTCGTTGAAACCGGCGAAATGCTGCATATCTGATAGCCACACCGTGGCCTTCACCACCTGGTCAAACCCGGCACCGCATTCGGCCAGGGTTTCGCCGATGCGGCTCATGACGGCTTCGGTTTGCAGTTGGATATCACCGCGTACCACTTCGCCCTTTGGGTCCATGGGCACTTGCCCGGAGAGGTACAGCAGATCGCCCGCCCGAATGGCTTTGGAGAACGGGTAGGGCAGGTGACTGGGATAACGCTGGAGACTTTCTGGCATGACAAGGAACCTCGGCAGAGTGAATGATCAGCGCAAGCGGGCCGCAGCCAGGCGCTGTGGTTCTACGCCCTGGCGCCGCAGCGCTTCAGGCAAGGGTTGATCGAGCAATAGGGCGCAGGCCAGTTGCGAAACGCCGGCCGCCGACTGGATGCCATAACCGCCCTGGGCGGCGAGCCAGAAGAAGCCTTCACACTGTTCGTCCCAGCCGACCACCAGGTCGCCATCGGCCACGAATGAGCGCAGGCCGGCCCAGCTGTGGCGTGGCCGTCGAATGCTCAGGGAAGTGGCGGCTTCGATGTGATAAATCCCGGTGGCAACATCCAGCTCTTCGGGCATCACGTCCTGTGGCGGGACCGGGTCGGCGTTGGCCGGTGAGCCCAGCAGTTGGCCGGCGTCGGGTTTGAAGTAGAAGCTTTCATCGATGCCGATAACGGCGGGCCAGCGTGAAAAGTCGACGCCCTCGGGGCCATCGAAGGTGAATGCGGTACGGCGGCACGCTTGCAAGCCGACCGGTGCTACGCCGCATAGCTGTGCAACCTGGTCGGCCCAGGCGCCAGCGGCGTTGACCAGATTACGTGCGCGTATTTGCCGACCGTCGGCCAATGTCAGCAGCCAGTAACGGCCCTGGCGGGTGGCGCCACTCAACTGCGCGTTGCACTGCAAGACCCCACCGGCACGGCGCATCGCCCGCAGGAAACCCTGGTGTAGCGCATGCACATCCAGGTCACGGGCCTCGGTTTCAAGCATGGCACCGGCGATCGCCTCCGGGCGCAGGCAGGGCACCAGTGACAGCGCCTGTTCACGATCGATCAGCGACACATTGGCTGCGGTTGCCAAGTGGCTGTCGAAGGATTTTTTCAGCAATGGCTGCTGTTCGTGATTGGCAACATACAGGCAGCCGCGAGGCTCCAGCAGTGCGTGCTCGGTAAAGTCTGCCGGTGGTTGCTCGTAGAAGGCCCGGCTGGCGCGGGTCAGCGCTTGAATCTGCGGGGTGCCGTAGGTTTCCATGAACATGGCGGCAGAACGGCCAGTGGCGTGATAACCCGGCTGGCTCTCACGCTCGAGCACCACCACACTGGCCTCACTTGCCAGGCGATAGGCCAGTGAAGCCCCTGCAATGCCCCCGCCGATAATGGCGAAATCGAAACAATCGCGGTCCTGCATGCCTGAGTACCTTCTGTGTGCGAATGGGTTTTTCTCGTTTTTGATAATTCTCACATAAGAGAAATGTAGGGTATGAGAATTTCCCAGTCAAGCCTTCCTCGTGGGTTAATATTCCGGGCTTGGTCCACGACAGAGAGTCAGCATGAGTTCCGATCAGACAGCGCCCGCTTCGTGTTCCACGGCCCATCCGCTGATAGATCGCAGCCAGGTAGGCGCCCGCCTGCGGGGGATCCGCAAAAACCAGCAGCTGACGCTCAAGCAATTGTCTGAGCGTTCGGGCGTGGCGCTGTCGACCTTGTCGAAGATGGAACTGGCGCAGGTATCGGTGAGCTACGAAAAACTGGCGGCGGCGGCGCGGGCGCTGGGCGTGGATATTGCGCAGTTATTCATCCCGGAAACGACCGCGCCCAACCAGGTCCAGCCCACCGTGGTCAGCACCGCCATAGATAGCGCGGCGGGCTACAGCACGGGCAATTATGACTATCACCCGATGGCCGGGGACTTCCCCGGGCGGCGCATGACGCCGATGTACGCACGCATCTTCGCCCGTGAACTGACCCAGTTTGACGACTACATCCGCCACCCCGGCCAGGAGTTCGCGGTGGTGCTGTCCGGACGGGTGCGGATTCAATTCGAAACGGGCGAGTCCATCAGCATTGGCTGTCGCGAAACCGCTTATTTCAATAGCGGCATCGGCCATATCTACCTCGCCGAAAGCGAGGCGGACGCTGAAGTGATGGTGGTGATGACGGATTACTGAGGTGTGCTGGCGACGCTGCTCATCCAGTATTGCGCTTGGCCGCTGTGCTCATCGATCTCCTCATGGGTGACCACAAACCCTTGTGACAGGTAGAACTGGCAACTGGCGCTGTTGTTTTTATAAACCGTCAAGGTCAGTACGGGCCGCTGCTTCCTGGCGTGCGCCACCAGCTGTTTGCCGAGGCCCTGGCCCTGGCAGTCGGGGGCGACAAACAGCGCGGCCATCTGCTGCTCGAGCAACGAGTAAAACCCCACCACCGTCGATTGACGCTCAATGACGAAGGTCTGGGATGCAGGGAGGTACAGGTTGCGCATGTTCTCGACCTGCGACTGCCAGAAGGCGGCGTCGATAAAGTCGTGGGCTATGAGCGAGGCATCCAGCCAGATCTGCAGGACGCAATCGAGGTCTTTGGGGTCAAGGGGTCTGATCATTTTTTAAGTCTTGCGATGGGTTATTCGACGCTCAGGCCGGCCGCTTTCCAGTCGTCAAACCCGGCGCGCAGCCGGCGTGCGGGCAAGCCATGGGCGTGCAAGGTGTTGATGGCATCGGTGGACAGCACGCAATAAGGCCCGCGGCAGTAGGCGACCACGTGCTTGCCTTTGGGCAGCTCTGCCAAACGCTGTTGCAGGGCCTCAGCCGGGATGTTGAGCGCGCCTGGCAAGTGCCCTGAAGCGAACTCGTCTTCGGGGCGCACATCCAGTAGCACCACGCTCTGGCTTTGCATCTGCAGCAGCAACTCCTCGATGGATATACCCTCCAGGCGGTCACGTCGCGACAGGCTATCGAGGGCTACCTCGCGTATCTCGGCATGCTGGAACGCCAGGTAGCCACGCAATGCTTCCAGCAAAGGCGCCACCGGACCGGCCCCCAGGCTGTACAGCACCCGTTTGCCATCACGGCGCGTCTGCACGATGCCCGCGCGCTTGAGTTGCTGCAAATGCTGCGAAGCATTGGCCACAGACACGCCGGACAGTTGCGCCAGTTGTTCGACAGAGCGCTCCTCCTGGGCAATGTGTTCAAGCAGCGCCAGGCGATGGGCGTGGCCCAGGGTCCGGGCAATGTCGGCCAGGGCGATGAAGTGATCGGCGGGGAATAAGGGGCTTGACGGTTTCATGGCAAAGATCCTAGCATCGGCCAAACATTCAATCAATTAATTGAATGTTTTTTTGCTGGCGCTTCAGCACCGCTGCTGCGCTCACCGCCAATGGTCAAAGGGAGTAGGGACGTGCTTGAGTTTGTTGGGTTTTCGGTGTTTATCGGGGCCGGTGCGACCCTGGTCATGGATCTTTGGGCGTTGTTGCTCAAGCGCTGCCTTGGCATGCCGTCCCTGGATTTTTCCATGGTCGGTCGTTGGGTCGGCCACCTGCCGCGTGGGCGCTGGATGCATGCCGGTATCGCCCAATCATCACCCGTGCCGGGGGAGGGGCTGCTGGGTTGGGTCACCCATTACCTGATCGGGGTGTTCTTTGCGGCGTTGCTGCTGTTGATGGTGGGTCTTGAATGGGCGCGACAGCCTACGTTGCTGCCGGCCCTGACCTTCGGTGTGCTATCGGTGGTCGCGCCGTTCTTCATCTTGCAACCGGCGATGGGTGCCGGCATCGCAGCGTCCAGAACCCCCAGGCCCAATACTGCGCGGTTGCGCAGCACGGTGGCCCATGGGGTGTTTGGGGTGGGTCTGTATCTGGCCGCCTGGGCGCTGCTCCTGCTTACAGGGTCTGCACGATGATCTGGCTCTTGAGGTCGTTGACCATGCTTTCGATCACCGGCTTCATCGCCTTGAAGTCCTCGGGGCTGCACACCGTATTGGCATGGGCGAACTTGAAGTGGCGGGTGATCAGCACCGTGTTGCCTTCCTTGGCGTAGGTGGCCTGGTAGTCAAAGCCGGCCTGTTGCAGGGACTGCGGCTTGGGCACGGCGAGCACGGTGACTTCCTTGGGGAACTCGAAGCGGGCCTGCTCCTGGGTTTCTCCGGAGAGGCAACCGAAGCCTTGGGTGCGGTCTTTCTCGGAGGCGAAGGCAAACACGTTCTGCGCAATGCCGCCGACCAGGCTGCTGAGCGCTGGCACGCCGGTGGGGCCTGGAAGGTTGACCAGGTTGTCGGTGCGCCCTTCAAGGGTGTTCTTGAACGGGTTGACTTCATCCTGCAGGGAGTCGCTTTTGAACGTGCCCTGGCCCGTTTGCCCGTACCAGCCGAGGACGTTGCGGATCATCGAGTCGCGGTCAGCCGGTTTCATCGCATTGAGCAGGTAGCGATTGAACTCCGAGCCCCAGCCTTCCACGGTGGTGGCATGCACAAAGTCCGCCGCGCCGTTGCTGTCGACCTTGAATAGCAGGTCGTTGGTAACCTTGCCGGTTTGCGCGGCCGGGGTCTTGGCCAGTTCGCCCGATTGCGTCAACAGCACCGGCTTGCCCAGCACCGGGATCGGCAGGTAGCCGGCGGCGATGGCCGTGGCGGTGGAGTCCAGGTACAGATCCAGGGCCGGCACATACGTGATCGCATGGTTGAGCACGCCCAGGGTGGGTACTTTGGCCAGGGTGTAGCTGTTACCCAGGTTGACCAGCACCGGCGAACTCTCGATCGCTACTGCGCGCAGCATGGCTTCCAGCAGGGCCACATGGTCCTTGCAGTCGCCATAGCGGTTGTCCAGCACGGCCTGGGCTGGATGCGGTACTACGCCGCCAGCGCCGACATACACCGCGACATAACGAATGTTCTTACGCACCCAGTCGCTCAGGGCCAGGGCTTTGCTGCGCGGGGTGCTCAGGTTGGCCGTAAGTTGCTTGGCCAGGGCGGCAATGGCCGGCGTCACTTCGACCTGGGCCCTGGCCTCATAGGCCTGGGCGAAGTCCTTGTAGCTGGCGAACGTCGAGACCGCGAGGAATTGGCCGTAATCGACATAGGACACGGCGCCGGTTTCCATGCGAGCTTTTTCCTGCGGTACGTAGTCCCAACGGTACACCTTGCGCCCGGCTGCCGCGGCCGGGGTGCTGGCCTTGAAGCCCCGGGCATCGACGAACAGCGGCTTGTCGGCTGGCAAGTCGTAGCTCAGGCTCAACTGCTCGGCATCGTAGAAGTCCGGCACGAAGAAGTCTTCGAACTGCTGCGGGAACAGCGCCGTAGTGCGCTGGCGCTGGTAGCGCAGGACCAGCCGGTCACCGACCGCCACCTCTGGAAAAATCACCACCTTGACCCGCGAGTCCTGGAACATCGGCGCCTGGGAAGAGGCAGTTTCCTGCTGCTCCTTGATCTGTTCGGCGCCCACCTTCACCTTGCGGCCATCGGGTTTCTGGGTGAAGGCTTGCAGCACTTCGAGGTTTTCCAGGGAGCGGTTGTAGCTCAGCGAACGTTGCGCGTTGTGCTTGATCGCCCGTTCTTCGTTGATCCGCGTGACCAGCTCGATGGTCTGGACGAAACTGCCATCGGCATTGATCACGTAGGACTGTTGGTTTTTTTCGAAGGTGGCCGAGTGGTCGGTTTCATCGGTAGCGGCCTGGGTCATCAGCGAACAGACAGCCAAAAACAGTGCGCCCAGCAGGCGCACAGAGGGCAGGTAAAAGCCTTGCATAGAGATCCTTCTGACTAATGCGACGCTCACTCGGCGGGGAAGAGCGCGGTGTGATAAACGAATCGTTTAATGCGACGCATTATTATATAGATGCCCGAAAAATGCAGGCTTTTTAGTGGTCCCTGCGAACATCCCCCAACGAATCACGCTGCATCGACTGCAGGTTTTTCTCGATGGTTTCGCAGATGGCTTCGGTCTGGATCTGGTGTTCGCTGGAGCGAAACGGGCTTTGCAGGTCAGTGCCGATACGTTCGATGGCCAGCAGCATAAACCCCACCACCGTCGATGCCAGCGGGGTGAACCAGCCCAGGGACTCCACCAGCCCCACCGGCACGATCAGGCAGAACAGCGAGATAAACAGCCGTGGAAAATACACATACGGGTAGGGCAGTGGCGTATTGGCAATGCGCTCCATGCCGCCCTGGCTGTTGGACAAGTCCACCATGGTTGATTCGAGCCGCGCCAGGCGAATACTGTCCAGGCGCCCGGCCTTGTACTCGCGCGCCAGCAGGGCGGCGGAGCCGGTCAGGATGTCGTTGGCAAAGTTGTTGGTAGCACCGTTGCGCGCAAACTCATCCCCAGGAATAAACGCCCGCACTTCCTCCGGGCACGGCTCGCCCCGCAGGTGCGCCGCCAGGCAGTTCACATAGGCCACGTGGCGGCGCAGCAGGGTCGACTTGATCGGGTTGACCTCGCTGCCTGGGTCATCGAGCAACGTCAGCACCTGCCGCGCAAAGCTGCGCGAATTGTTGACCATCGCGCCCCACAGCGTGCGCGCTTCCCACCAGCGGTTGTAGGCGCTGGTGTTACGAAAACTGATCAGCACCACCAGCGCTGAACCGAGCAGCGTCAGGGGCATCAGCGGTAGGTTGATCTTGGCGTTGAGAAACAGCATGAAGTCCACGGTGACCGCAATGTCCCAAAGCAGCAGCCAGAACAGTGCCCAGCCGACATAACCCATGGTCTTGATAATCAGGCGGTACTTTTTGACGATGGCAGCTTTCAAACACAAACCTCCGAGCGGGCGAAAAGCATCAGTGCCCTAGCTCGGACGGTGTTTGCGCAAGAAAGGTTCGCCGCGCCTTACGCGTCGTGCAGGGAAATGCGCGAGGTTTCCGGCAAGGCCAGGCCCCCGGCCAGCGCGAGCAGGGCCACGGCAATCAGGTAAAACGCCGGTGACAGGTTGCTGCCGGTGGTGCTGATCAGCCACGTCGCCACTAGTGGCGCAGTGCCGCCAAAGATCGTGTAGGCCATGTTGTAGGTAATCGCCGAGGCGGTGTAGCGCGTGCGGGTCGGGAACGTTTCCGAGAGCAGGGCCGCCGTGACCACGCCGCACAACACCGCGCCCACCGCCAGCAGCATCACGCCGACGATGGACGCGGCGAACGAGCCGGAACTGGCCATCAGGAACGAGGGATACACCACCACCATCAACAGCCCGCAGGCGGTCATCACCGTGACGCGCCGCCCGACGCGGTCGGAATACCAGCCGGCCAGCGGGCACATTGCCGCAGCGAAGATCAGTGCAATCAGCGACACCAGCAACGCCGTCGCCCGGCTCAGGCCACCGGCCACTTGCAGGTACGTGGCAAAGTAGGTGGTGAACATATAAAACGACAGCGCCGTCAGCGACACAAAGGCGCCCAGGCAGCAGATCGCCGCGCCATGGTTGCGCAGGGTTTCCTTGAGCGGCGAATGGGCCACCGCGTGCTCCTGCTTGACCGCCTGGAACGCCGGGGTTTCATCCAGCCGCCAGCGCAGGTACAGGCCAACCAGGCCCAGTGGTGCGGCAATCAGGAACGGCAGGCGCCAGCCCCAACTGCCCATGGCTTGGGCCGACAGCGAGGCCTCCAACGCATAGGCCACCACCGCCGCCGAGGCGAAGGCGGCAAAGGTCGACACCGGGATAAAGCTGCCGTACCACGCCCGTTTATCGCTGGGCGCGTGTTCCATCAGGTAGGCGCAGGCGCCGGCGTATTCACCGCCGGCGGAAAAGCCCTGGGCGCAGCGGATCAACGACAGCAGGATCGGCGCGGTAACGCCAATCGCGGCATACGTGGGTAGCAGGCCGATCAGGGTGGTGGCCCCGGCCATCAGCAAAATCGTCATCGCCAGGGTGCGCTTGCGGCCGATGCGATCGCCCAGCATGCCGAAAAAAATCCCGCCCAGGGGCCGAAAGGCAAAAGCCACGGCAAACACCGCGAACGTCTTGAGCAACGCCGCGCTGGCATCGCCACTGGGGAAAAACTGTTGCGCGATAGTGGTGGCGAGAAAGCCATACACGGCGAAGTCGAACCACTCGACAAAATTGCCGATACCGGCGGCGACGATGACTTTTCTCAGGGTTTGCGGCGGGACCTGTTCGGTAGATGCGCGCGTCATGGCGGGGCCTCGGCATTTTGTCAGTAAGCCCTCGATTATCGGGAAAGCGCCCGGGGCGGCTTACTTCAAAAGTGTCATCGGCGTAGTCAGCACCGACCTGGCAAGGCCCTGAAGATCAAATGTGGCTGGCTTGCCAGCGATAGCGGTGGGTCAGCCAACATCAATCCCAGCAATACCGCCGCCATCGCAGCCTCGCTGGGGCTCGACAGCTCCTACATTGATCCTCAGGGATTGGAGGATTGCATTTCACTGCCACCGCAGGATGCATACGGTACTCAATTTATTGAAGATCCAATGTAGGAGCTGGCTTGCCAGCGATAGCGTCGAGTCAGCCAACATCAACCCCAGCAATACCGCCGCAATCGCAGCCTCGCCAAGGCTCGACAGCTCCTACATTGATCTTCAGGGTCTGGAGGATTGCATTTCAGCTGTCACTGCAGGATGCACACGGTACTCAATGTACTGAAGATCCAATGTAGGAGCTGGCTTGCCAGCGATAGCGGTGGGTCAGCCAAAATCAACCCCAGCAATGCCGCCGCCATCGCAGCCTCGCCAAGGCTCGACAGCTCCTACATTGATCCTCAGGGATTGGAGGATTGCATTTCAGCTGCCAGTGCAGGATGCACACGGTACTCAATGTACGACGATCCAATGTAGGAGCTGGCTTGCCAGCGATAGCGGCGGGTCAGCCAACATCAATCCCAGCAATGCCGCCGCCATCGCAGCCTCGCCAAGGCTCGACAGCTCCTACATTGATCCTCAGGGATTGGAGGATTGCATTTCACTGCCAGAGCAGAATGCACACGGTACTCAATGTACTGAAGATCCAATGTAGGAGCTGGCTTGCCAGCGATAGCGGCGGGTCAGCCAACATCAACCCCAGCAATACCGCCGCCATCGCAGCCTCGCCAAGGCTCGACAGCTCCTACATTGATCCTCAGGGATTGGAGGATTGCATTTCAGCTGTCACCGCAGAATGCATACGGTACTCAATGTACTGAAGATCCAATGTAGGAGCTGGCTTGCCAGCGATAGCGTCGAGTCAGCCAACATCAATCCCAGCAATGCCGCCGCCATCGCAGCCTCGCCAAGGCTCGACAGCTCCTACATTGATCCTCAGGGTTTGGAGGAGTGCATTTCACTGCCAGAGCAGGATGCACACGGCACTCAATGTACGACGATCCAATGTAGGAGCTGGCTTGCCAGCGATAGCGGTGGGTCAGCCAACTTCCATCCCAGCAATGCCGCCGCCATCGCAGCCTCGCCAAGGCTCGACAGCTCCTACATTGATCCTCAGGGTTTGGAAGATTGCATTTCAGCTGTCACCGCAGGATGCATACGGTACTCAATGTACAACGATCCAATGTAGGAGCTGGCTTGCCAGCGATAGCGTCGAGTCAGCCAACATCAACCCCAGCAATACCGCCGCCATCGCAGCCTCGCCAAGGCTCGACAGCTCCCACCTTGAGCTTCAGGGATTGGAAGATTGCATTTCAGATGCGCTAGCGGCGCGCTCGAGGATCCTCGGGCCCGGTCCTTCCTGGCTCAAGGTATCGCCGGGGTTGCGCAACGGGCAGTCGTTAAGCGACAGGCAACCGCAGCCAATACAGTTGTCCAGGCTGTCGCGCAGGGCTTGCAGGGTTCGGATGCGTTCGTTGAGGTTGTCGCGCCAGGCCGAGGACATTTCTGACCATTGCGCGGCGGTCAGTTTGCTGTTCGGCGGATAGCGGCCCAGGGCGCGCTTGATCTCTTCCAGAGGGATGCCGGTACGTTGCGCCACTTTGATAATCGCGATGCTGCGCAGCACCAGCGACGGGAAGCGCCGTTGGTTGCCCGCGTTGCGGGTGCTGGCGATCAAGCCCTTGGACTCGTAGAAGTGCAAGGTGGAGATCGGTACGCCGCTGCGCCTGGCCACCTCGCCGATGGTGAGTGAGCGCACGCCGTCCGGGTGCTTTTCTGCTGCCATGGGGGTTGCCCTCAAGTTAAGTTGAGGTTTTATAGTCCTGCCCGATCTTTGCTGCAACCGCTTTGCGCCTGTGTGGGGTGGAGCGGCAGCGAACACACCACAAATCAGCGGAGCAGGGCATGGGCAGAAGGATGCTAGTGGGCGGGGGCGTGGCAGCGGTAGCGGTGCTGGCCCTGGTTATCACGTTATGGGGCAATCAATCCTCAACCCAGGCAGCAGCGGCGTGGCCGGTAGCCAAGGTGGCGCTGGCCAAGGTGCGCCAGGGCGAGGCGCCTCGCCAGGCCTTTGCCGCCGGGGAACTGGAAGCGGCCAACCAGGTGCAGGTGGCGGCGGAAACCCCAGGGCGGATCACGCGGATCGCGTTCGAGTCCGGGCAAGCGGTCAAGGCCGGGCAGTTGCTGGTGCAGCTCAATGACGCCCCCGAGCAGGCCGACCGTTTGCGCCTGCACGCGCAACTGCGCAATGCCCAGAGCCTGTTCCAGCGCATTCAAAAGCTTGAGGCCGTGAATGTCGCGACCCAGGAGCAACTGGACAACGCCACCGCCGCCCTGGACATGGCCAAGGGCGAGCTGCAACAGGTCGACGCGCGGATTGCGCAAAAAGCCATCCGCGCGCCGTTCGCCGGGCAGTTGGGCATCCGCCGTGTGCATCAAGGCCAATACCTGCAGACCGGCGAAGCCATCGCCAGCCTGGTGGATGCCCAGCGCCTGCACGTGAATTTCGCCCTGAGTGAACAGTCGGCCCCAGGCTTGAGCATCGGCCAGACCGCCGAACTCACGGTGGATGCCTTGCCCGGCCAGCATTTTTCGGCGCAGATCAACGCCATTGACCCGCTGATCGGCCAGTCGCGCTCGGTGCGGGTGCAAGCGACCCTGGCCAACCCCGGCGGGCCGTTGCAGGCCGGCATGTATGCCAGCGTGCGCCTGTCGGCGGTGCAGTCGCCCAGGGTGCTGGTGGTGCCGGAAACGGCCATCACCTATACCGCCTACGGGCAGACCGTGTTTGTCGCCAATGCCGATCCGGCCGGCGCCTTGAGTGTGCGTCGCAGCCAGGTGACCACCGGGGAGCGTTGGCAGGGCGTGGTGGAAGTCACCTCGGGCCTGGCGCTGGACGACCAGGTGGTGGTTTCCGGGCAGCTCAAGCTCAGCGACGGCATGCCCGTCGAAGCGGTCGAGCAAAACACCCTGGACGTTGAAGGGAAACCCGCCTCATGAGCTTCACCGACAGTTTTGTGCGGCGCCCGGTGCTGGCGCTGGTGGTCAGCAGCCTGATCGTCCTCGCCGGCCTGTTTGCCCTCGGCCAGTTGCCGGTACGCCAGTACCCGCTGCTGGAAAGCTCGACCATCACCGTGAGTACCGAGTACCCCGGGGCCTCGGCCGAATTGATGCAAGGCTTCGTCACCCAGCCGATCACCCAGGCCGTGTCGTCGGTAGAGGGCATCGACTACCTGGCGTCGTCGTCGGTCCAGGGGCGCAGCGTGATCACCCTGCGCATGACCCTCAACCGCGATTCGACCCAGGCGCTGGCCGAGACCATGGCCAAGGTCAATCAGGTGCGTTACCGCTTGCCCGACGATGCCTACGACCCGGTGGTCGAGCTGTCGGCCGGCGACTCCACCGCCGTCGCCTACGTGGGGTTTGCCAGTGACACGCTGTCGATTCCCGAGCTCAGCGACTACCTGTCGCGGGTGGTCGAACCGCAGCTGTCCGGGATCGACGGGGTAGCCAAGGTGCAGACCTTCGGCGGGCAGAACCTGGCGATGCGTCTGTGGCTGGACAGTGATCGCATGGCCGGGCGCGGAGTGACCGCCGCCGACGTGGCGCAAGCGGTGCGCCGCAATAACTACCAGGCCACGCCGGGGCAGATCCGTGGCCAGTTCGTGCTGGCCGACATTCATATCGACACCGACCTGACCAGCGTCGAGGCCTTCCGTGACCTGGTGATTCGCAACGATGGCACGGCCCTGGTACGCCTGCGCGATGTCGGCATCGTGGAGCTGGGCGCTGCGGCCACCCAGACCAGCGCCACCATGAATGGCCGCCCGGCGGTGCACCTGGGGTTGTTCCCCACGCCTTCGGGCAACCCCTTGGTGATCGTTGATGGGATCCGCAAACTGCTGCCGCAAATCCAGCAGACCCTGCCACCGGGGGTCAATGTGGCCCTGGCCTACGAGACCGCACGGTTTATCGAGGCGTCCATCGAGGAGGTGCTGCATACCTTGCTCGAGGCCATGCTGATCGTGGTGCTGGTGATCTGGTTGTGCCTGGGCTCGCTGCGCAGCGTGGCGATTCCGGTGTTGGCGATACCGCTGTCGATGCTCGGTGCGGCGGCCTTGATGCTGCTCTTCGGCTTCAGCCTCAACCTGCTGACCCTGCTGGCGATGGTATTGGCCATCGGCCTGGTGGTGGACGATGCGATTGTGGTGGTGGAAAACGTCCACCGGCATATCGAAGAAGGCCTGACGCCGGTGGCCGCCGCGTTGGTTGGCGCCCGGGAAATCGCCGGGCCGGTGATTGCCATGACTCTGACGCTGGCGGCAGTGTATGCGCCCATCGGCCTGATCGGCGGGCTGACCGGCACGCTGTTCCGCGAATTTGCCCTGACTCTGGCGGGGGCGGTGATTGTCTCGGGCGTGGTCGCCTTGACCCTGTCGCCGGTGATGAGCTCGCTGCTGCTCAAGCCCGGGCAGCAAGAAGGGCGCATGGCCAAGTTGGCCGAGCGGGTGTTTGGCGCACTGGCCGCGACCTATGGCCGGGTGTTGGGCTACTCCCTGGCGCGACGCTGGATCAGCGGCGGCGTTGCAGTGCTGGTGTGCCTGAGCCTGCCGTGGTTGTACACGCTACCGCAGCGCGAACTGGCGCCGCCCGAGGACCAGGCGGCGATATTGACCGCCATCAAGTCACCGCAGTACGCCAACCGCGACTACGCGGAACGCTTTGCGAGCAAGCTCAATCGGGTCATGGAAAGCCTGCCGGAAACCACCGACACCTGGATCATCAATGGTACCGACGGGCCGGCGGCCAGTTTCGGTGGGATCAACCTCAGCGCCTGGCAGGCCCGCGAGCGCTCGGCCGAGCAGGTCCAGGCCCAGTTGCAGCAGGCCGTGGGCGAGGTCGAGGGCAGCAGCATCTTTGCCTTCCAGGTGGCGGCGCTACCCGGCTCCAGCGGCGGCCTGCCGGTGCAGATGGTGCTGCGCAGCGCCCAGGACTACCCGGTGCTGTACCAGACCATGGAAACCCTCAAGCAGCGTGCCCGTGACAGCGGCCTGTTTGCCGTGGTCGACAGCGACCTGGACTACAACAACCCGGTGGTCAAAGTCACGGTCGATCGGGCCAAGGCCGCGAGCCTGGGCATTGGCATGCGCGACATCGGCGATTCGCTGGCGGTGCTGGTGGGCGAGCAGTACATCAACCGCTTCGCTTTGTATGGACGCTCTTATGATGTGATTGCGCAAAGCACCGAGGAGCAGCGCCTGACCCCGCAGGCCCTGGCCCGCCAGTATGTGCGCACCGAAGGCGGGCAGTTGATCCCGCTGTCGGCGCTGGTGCACCTGGATATCACGGTGGCGCCGAACCGCTTGCTGCAGTTCGATCAGCAGAACGCCAGCACCTTGCAAGCCATTCCGGCGCCGGGCGTTTCCCAGGGGCAGGCGGTGGCCCTGCTGGAGCAATTGGCCGGCGAACTGCCGCCGGGGTTCAGCCACGACTGGCAGTCCGAGTCGCGCCAATACGTGCAGGAGGGCAGTGCGCTGGTGCTGGCGTTTCTCGCCGCCCTGGTGGTGATTTATCTGGTGCTCGCGGCGCAGTACGAGAGCCTGGTCGATCCGTTGATCATTCTGGTCACCGTGCCCTTGTCCATTTGCGGCGCGTTGATTCCGTTGGCGCTGGGCTGGGCCACATTGAATATCTACACGCAGATCGGGCTCGTGACCTTGATCGGCCTGATCAGCAAACACGGGATCCTGATGGTGGAGTTCGCCAATGAACTCCAGGTGCGCGAGAACCTCGACCGCGCCAGCGCGATCATCCGGGCCGCGCAGATCCGTCTGCGGCCAGTGCTGATGACCACGGCGGCGATGACCTTCGGCGTGCTGCCGCTGCTGTTCGCCAACGGTGCCGGGGCCAATAGCCGCTTTGGCCTGGGCGTGGTGATCGTCTGCGGGATGCTGGTTGGCACGCTGTTCACGCTGTTTGTCCTTCCCACTATTTATGCCTGGCTGGCCCGTGATCACCGGGTGCGGGGCCTGCGCCAGCAACAATTGGCCGATGCCGAGCAGTACCTGGCGCCCGGGCATGTCGAGGTACGCCCATGAAGACGTTTATCCATTACCCGCTGTTGCTTGGCGCGTTGGCCGGCCTGGGCGGGTGTTCGCTGGGGCCACACTACCGCGTGCCCGAGATCGCGCCGATTCAACTGGCCAGCCCGCAGGCCCAGGAATTCGCCGGGCCCAAGGTGCAGCCGGTGGCCGCGTGGTGGACTTTTTTCGACGACGCCCAACTGGCGCGCCTGATCGATAGCGCCGTGGCCCACAACCACGATGTGCGCCAGGCGCGCGCAAACCTGCTGCTGGCTCGCGCGTATGTCGACGAGCAAGCGTTGCAGCGCCTGCCGACGGTCACCAGTACGGCGGCGTACCAGCGCAGCCTGGAGCAGCAGGCGGTGACGGGCGCGCGGCCGAGTCGCAGCTTGTCCGAGTCCTGGCGTGCTGGCCTGGACCTGCAATGGGAGCTGGATCTGTTTGGCCGTCTCGATCACTTGAACCGTGCCGCGCAATCCCGTGCCCAAGCCTCCCAAGCCGACCTTGAGCAGGTGCAATTGAGCATTGCCGCGCAAGTGGCCCATGCCTATTACGCGGCGCAGGGCCAGCGCGAACAACTACGGTTGGCACAGGATGCGGTGCGCAGTTGGCAAGAGACGGTGGCCCTGACCGAGGCACAAAGCCAGGCCGGCAGTGGCTTGCCTGAAGAGTTGGAGAGCGCCCGCGGCAATGCGCTGCGCGCCCAGGCGGCGATTGCGCCGCTGCAAAGCCAGCTGCAACGCAGCCTGTACCGCTTGCAGGTGTTGTCGGGGCAGCGGCCGGGCAGTTTTAGCGTCGACCTCGACGCCCTGGCGCCGGGGCCTGTAGCGCGGCAATTGCCGTTGGGAGATGTCGACCAGTTGATTCGCAATCGACCGGACGTGGTGCAGGCCGAGCGCCTGCTGGCGGCGCGTGTCGAGGATGTGGGCGCGGCGACTGCCGACCTGTACCCGCGCTTGAACCTGGGTGGGTTTGTCGGTTTTTTCGCCTTGCGCGACGGTGACCTGGGCAGTGCATCCCGGGCATTCGAGCTGACCCCAGGCCTGACCTGGCCGGCACTCAACCTGGGCACCGTGCGTGCGCGCCTGCGGGGCGCCCAGGCGCTATCGCAGCGCGAGACCGCGCACTTTGAACAGGTGCTGCTGGTGGCCGTGGAAGAAGTGGAGGGTGCCATCACCCAACTGGCCGAGCATCAGCGACACCTGCTCAACCTGGTGCAATCGGCACGGCATGCCGAAGCTGCACTGGACATCGCCCAGCGACGTTATGGCGCGGGTTCCGGCAGTTACCTGTCGGTGCAGCAAAGCCTGCGCGACCTGCTCAACCTGCGCCAGGCCATTGCCCAGGCGCAGGCTGCGTCCTATGGCAATGCGGTGGACCTCTACAAGGCGCTGGCCTGGCGGGCGCCGAGGCTTTACCCTGCGGCCCTCAGCGAGGCCAACGGTGCCTTGAAAAGGAACAGCAGTTGAACCACAACACATTGTCCAAGCGCCTGGAGCGCGTGGCGGCGCAGGTGCCAGCCGGTGCGCGCCTGGCCGACATCGGCTCGGATCACGCCTACCTGCCGGTAGCGTTGATGAACCGCGGCGCGATTGTCGCGGCAGTGGCCGGCGAGGTGGCGTTGACGCCATTTCGCGCGGCCCAGCGCACCGTGTGCGACAACGGCCACGAACTGCACATCCACGTGCGCCTGGCCGATGGCCTGGCGGCTATCGAACCGGCCGACCTGCTCGACGCGGTGAGTATCTGCGGCATGGGCGGCGAGACCATCCGCGACATCCTCGAGCGCGGCAAGGCGCATCTCAGCGGCCGGGAACGCCTGATCCTGCAACCCAACGGCGGCGAACAACCGTTGCGTGTGTGGCTGATGGACAACGGCTACCGCATCCTTTGCGAGGAGTTGCTGCGGGAAAACCGCTTCGACTACGAAATCATCGTCGCCGAGCGCAGCGGGCCGGTGAGCTACAGCGCCGAGCAACTGTACTTCGGCCCCTTGCAGATGCAGGCGCGCAGCCCGGCCTTCCTGGCCAAGTGGCAGCGCCTGCTGCGCTACAAACAACGCACCTTGGGCCAGCTCGCCGAGGCGCGACAGGCGCTGCCCGAACAGAAAGTGCAGGAACTGGCGCAAGAGGTGCGCTGGATTACCCAGTTGCTGGAGGCGACGCACCCGGTCTAGGGTCATGCCTGCGGTAAATATTTTGATGACACCCTTATCCCATCCAGGTGCTCCACCATGCTAGACGCTACAGACCAAGCCTTTTATGACCGTGCCGACGCGCACATCGAGCTGTCGAACGAGCAACTCAAAACCCTCGAGAACCTGGGCCAGGTCAGCGCCTCGATGATGTTCGGCACCACACGTTTCAACGCCTGGGCGAGTGCGCGCAACTTCAAGTCCGGCGCCGAGATGGCCGAGGCGCGAGAAGCGATGCTCAAGTACTTCTGTGAGCAGTACCGGATGATGCTCGAAGACAATCTGGATGATCACATCAACAACTTCAGCCAGTACATGACGGCCCCGAAGCCGTAGTGATCCCTGTGGGGCTCGACAGCGCCCAGCTGGATCTTCGTCCAAGCCCTGGTCAGCGTTTGCTCAATGCCAGGCGGGCCGCGAACAGCACAAAGAGCAGGCCGGTGCTGCGGTCCATCCAGGTGATCACCTTGCCCCGGCGCAGCACTGCGGCCAGTGGCTGGGTGGCGCCGATCAGGGTCAAGGACCATGCCAGGCCGAGCACCACATGGATGCTCACCAGGCCGAATGTCCAGGCGATCAACGAATGGCCCTGGGGAATGAACTGCGGCAGGAACGACACATAGAAAATCCCGATCTTGGGGTTGAGCACATTGCCCAGCATGCCTTTCAAGAACCAGCGGGTGCCGGGTGTGGCATGGGCGTCGCCGACCGTCAGGGAAGTACGTGGGCGCAGCAGCATATTCAGCCCCAGCCAGGCCAGGTAAGCGGCGCCGCAGTACTTCAACAGGTTGAACGCCAGCTCCGATACTGCGATCAACGCCCCCAAGCCAAAGGCCACCGCCGCACCCCATAAGAAACAGCCCGCATTGATCCCCAGCGCCGCGCGCAATGCCTGCTGCTTGCCCTCCACCGTGGCGGTACGCAGCACCAGCGCGGTGTCGAGCCCGGGAGTGAGGGTCAGCAGGGTGGCGGCGAGGGTAAAGGCGAGCAGATTATCGGCGATGGACATGGGGCGGGTGCCTGCACAATGTTGTGTCTGGGTAGATGCTGTCACGCAGTCAGGTGCCCGTCAGGGCGCTTTCGCCCGTCTACGAGCACAGAGCCTCGATAACGCCGAGCCGTAGTCACTTAGCCAGCTTGCAAATGGATGCCCATAGTTGTCATGCCTCGTTTAGCCCCGGCGTCAGCCCAGTGAGCAAAATTTTGAAAGTCATGTATAGACACATGTTTTATTGGTGGCACCTTGCTATTATGGCACCCGTTTAACAAGGAGGGGGGCGCAGGGTTATTTTATGTTTATACATTGATTGCATGTCGGGAAAAACTATCTATTAGAAAGTCAATGCTGATTTTCATATGGAAATCATTAAGCGGTTGTTAGGGGTTTGTATCATGTCTAGAAAACTGTATCGGGAGTGCTATATTCCTGGCGTGCTAGTTGTTTTGTTAATGTTGGTGGTGTCTTTTTTTATCCGGGCTGGTGATTTTGAAAAAGTTCCGCCCGCACCGAATATGGAGGCCAGCTATCATGTGATTTTGACCATGAGTGCACTTAAAGAGTCTCCAATTGTGAATCATTGGTTTTTACCGACAGTTTCATTGGGTAGCACTCTGGATAAAAACATTCCTTGGGGGGCAACAATACCAACCAGTACAGGAGACTATGTTTACACGAGCTTTGCCTCGAGCGGATTTTTGGCTCCATATTTTACATTTAGTGCGTTGAATATTGAGTTCTCTTTGGAGAATTTGGCAAGATTTAATTTTGTGATTGGTGCGCTGAGTGCATTGATTATCTATACTTTGCTCAGTCAGTTGTTATTCTTTTGCGGGTTCAGCAAGTGGTCTGCTGTCTCGGGTGGGGTGGTCGGGGCGGCGGTGGCGATCTTTAGCCGTGAAGCGCTCCTCTCGCATGGCGTGCTTTATTGGGTTCATAGTTTTTATCAGGTAATATTAGTACTTTCGTTATTCGTTTTTTTTAAGTACCTATCTTCGGAGAACGAACGAGCATCACGTGTTTATGGGTGGATTTTAGTTGGCTTGGCATTTTGGGGAGCCTCCACAGAATGGACAGGTTATGTCTTCAATGCTGGGATATTTTTCATCCTGCTGTTTGACAGATTGAAAGTACCTTTTTCGAAGGCGCTTGCAGTCAAAATTTTCATAGCGACTTTTTTTGCTGGCATATTGACGATTGTGCATTATGGGGTAGTGACGGGATTCGAATCGTCAATCAATTCATTCATAGCGCGCTTTTTTGCAAGAAACACCTCAACAGGTAGCCTCTATAGCCTGTTTGAAGGTTACGTGCTTTCGTATGGCCTGTTTTTACTTGTCGTTGCTGTGTTTTTCCCTGTTGTTGCGTTTTTTTCGGCTAAAAAAGATGTGCGCCTCGCAGTGTTCTGGAGCCTGCTGGTGGCGGCCAGCATACCGCTGATAGAAAATTTGGTAATGCTTCAGCATGCACAGGAATTTTCTTTCGATCGTTTAAAAATGTTACTGCCCATAGCGATGATTCTGTCCTTTTATTTTGCTTGGCTAGATACTAAATGGCGCAGCGTTTTACTCGTTTTTATCCTGGCTTCAGCAATGTACGGATTTTATTCATATAAGGTTTACAACGAGCGTTATTCAGCCTGGTCTGCAATGGATGCTGCAAACCAAGATCTTAAAGTGCTTGTACTCAAAGAGGTCGATATTGATTGTGCTGTCTTATCGTCGAACACGCGTGTCCGAGCTTATGCAAATCTGTTGTTTCATCGAGGTATTTATGAATCTCGTTCTGATCTCGTTGTTAAGGATGATGCAGTAGATTCATGCGCGAGTGTGCATTTGACAGCAAGCGTGCCATTTGTAGATTTCCCTGAGTATCTAAGTGCTTTAGTCTGGAAGGAGGGGGGATATGCCGTAAGGTTTGATAAGGAAGGAGGCGTGTGGAAACGCACCGAAGTGCGGCTTGCTTCGGATAGTATTTTGGCAGCCGATCTTTCAGATGCGAACTGGACAAAAGGAATATCCACAGCCTTTTCAGGTCTTGTCATTGCAAACACAGTAAGTAATAGGGTTTCTATCGCTGTCGGAAATTATTTGATTTTTGGTGGCTCGAAAGGTCGCCTGATAACAAATATCACCTATACGGGGCCGTATATGAATGTTTTTGTTGAGGGCGGAATTATAAATTCAGATATAGCAGGCTATCCAAATAAGATTCATGTTGTTAAGAAATTGTAATCGCCTCGTTGGAGGAGGCATATTTCCATATGCTTGCGCCGGGATGTTGGAGTGTACTCTACGAGGGAAGTACTGGTTGGATGGTGTTTATTCAGGGAGCGAAGGGCGACTGGTCCTACGTTCAGACTTCGTTACTCAAGGCGAACATTCAATGGCCGGGGCAATCCATCTAGAAAGTCTGCCACCTGCCGGCATGGGGACGTCCCGAAAAAAAGCCGGCAATTATGCCGGCTCTGGAAGAGGAGTCAAACGCCCGGTGATTTACTGGGCAAACGCGTATTCCCCACCCTTCTCCAGCGCCTTGCGATAGGCCGGCCGGTCCTGGAACCGCTGGACCCACGCGGCCAGGTTCGGGTACGCCGGCAACTTGCCCTGGGCCTTGGCGATTTCGCCGATAAAGCTCATCTGGATATCCGCGCCGCTCAGTTCCTCGCCCAGCAGGTATGGCGACTGCGCCAGGGCGTCGTTCAGGTAGCCCAGGTAGTTGGCCAGTTCCGACTCGATCCGCGGGTGCAAAGGCGCGCCGGCTTCACCCAGGCGGCCGACGTACAGGTTGAGCATCAGCGGCAGCATGGCCGAGCCTTCGGCAAAGTGCAGCCATTGCACGTAGCTGTCGTAGGCGGCCGTGGCGGAGTCTGGTTGCAGGCGGCCCTGGCCATGGCGGCGGATCAGGTAGTCGACAATGGCGCCAGACTCGATCACCACGCGGGTGCCGTCTTCAAGCACCGGCGATTTGCCCAATGCGTTGATCGCCTTGAGCTCTGGTGGGGCGAGGTTGGTCTTTGGGTCGCGCTGGTAGAGCTTGAGCGCGTAGGGCAGGCCGAGTTCTTCGAGCAGCCAGAGAATGCGCTGCGAGCGTGAGTTGTTGAGGTGGTGAACAATCATCATGGGAAGCTCCGCCGGGCGAGAGTGGGTGTCTGTAAGCAGACTGCTGCGCCGGCGTAGAGTGCCCTGAATCAGCTGGGCGTGTCAGAGGAAATCGGCGCGTCCTGAGCGGGCTCGGTCTCCAGTTTCAGGCGATCGGCCTTGCTGATGTACTTCTCTTTGCTTTTGGGGGCCAGTTTGGCACTGGCCTTTTTGGCGTTGGCTTTTAATATCTGATTGAGTTTCTTACGACGGTTCATGCTTTCTACTCAGCGCGTTAATGCCTGGATGATATCAGCTCAACCCCCAGTAGGCGCCGGCTTTGCGGCGAAAAACCTGGGCATCTGCCGGGTTGTTCGCACAATCTGGCGGGGCAGCAGCACTCGCTCCCGCGCCGCGCTTCAACCCAACAGGCGGGGCCCCCAGTCTTCGGTCATGCCTTTTTCCAGGCGCCGCTCCAGCGTACGCCGCCATGACGGGACCAACGGCAGCGCCAGGCATTCGCGCAACAGTTCGCTCTCCATTCGCTTGTCGAACAGCACAGCGGACAAGCGTGCCAATGACCAGTCGGCAAATTGCCGCTCGACCAGTTGCAGGCTGTCGCCGGCGCTCACCACACCTTCCTCCAGCACCCGGTAGTACCAGCCGGTGCGGCCCGACTGCTGCACGCGCAGGGCCAGTTCGGCCACGGCGAAGCGGTCGCTGAGTTTCCAGCACGGCATACGCCCCTGGGACACCTCAAGCAACGCTGTCCCGGCCCGGATGCGATCGCCCAGGCATACGTCATGCTCGCTCCAGCCGGTAGTGCTGAAGTTCTCGCCAAAGGCTCCCGGCTGGGCGAGCAATGGATGGGCGCCCAATTCCTCGGCCCAGCGGGCGTAATGCTCGAGCGGGTAGTGGTGGATGGCTTTTTCTACTCCGCCATGGATGCGCAGGTCGCCCTGTTCGTCGCCACTGAGGCCCAGGGTGGCGACCTTCAGGGGGCCGGGTCGCGGCTGTTTGTCGATGGCGCTGCGGGAGCCGGGCCGGGTGAAAGGCTGCGCACGCCCGGTGAGCAGGGTGTCGAGGCGAATCGTGGTCAGGCTCATGCAGGCACCTGCGGGGGTTGATGTTCACGACAGATCAGCGCGGCATCGCTCGGCGCCAGGGGTTCCTGGGTCAGGCCGCAGAACGGCAGATCGTCGACGTGCTGATGGAAGCGGCAGGTGCGGCACAGGCCAAAGCTGGGCACGTCCGCGCTGCGCTGCACTTCGCGCAGCAACTCGCCAAGCAGTGTCTGCAGTTGCCCGCCGCGCGCGCCCATGCGTGCCTCACCGGCGGCGAGGAAGTCCGGCGGCAACAATGCGTCCAGCAGGTCGCGCGCCGTGTCCGTCAACTGCAGATGCACGCTGCGCTTGTCGTGCACATCCTGGGTTTTGACGATCAGCCCCTTGGCCTCCAGCGCCTTGAGTGACTGCGACACTGTGCCTTTGGTCAGGCCCAAATAGTCAGTCACGCCCAACGGTGTATTGGAGTAGCGGTTGCAGCGCGAAAGGTACATCAGCGCGCTCAACTGGATGGGTTGCAAATCGGCCAGCAACGGGTGCTGGCGGAACCAGATGCGGCTGAGGCTGGCAAGCCGTTCAAGCAGATCGAAAAGGGTTGTGTCGGACATGAGTCACTCCTGTCGACATATAGTATCGATTAAATACTATATTGACAAATACCGACGCGCGGGTAATTCTTGGTTATGTATCGAATCGATACCAACTCAATGAAGGAGACGCAAAATGTCTAACGCACGCTTCTACCACGCTGGTTGCTCCGTCTGTATTTCCGCTGAGCAGACCTTGCTCAACCTGCTGGACCCGGCACTCAAGGTCGAGGTCGTCCACCTTGGCCAACAACCCCAGCGCATTGGCGAAGCCGAACTGGCCGGGGTCAAGTCAGTCCCTGCGTTTGTTCACGACGGCCAGGTGTTGCACCTGAATTTCGGTGCGTCCATCGATGACCTGAAATAAGGCGCTGGAAAACATCATGAACGCGTATCAGCCCCTGAACTGCGATGTGCACGACTACCTGGAGATCGCCTGCATGCACCGTTACCGCCTGCAGGTAGAACTGATCGACGGGCGCAGCTTCGTCGCCAGGGCGCTGACTACGCGAACTGCGGCGAGCAAGGAAGAGTTTTTGCTGCTGGCCCGCGACAGTGGCCAGTGTGAGGTGCGACTTGACCAATTGCTGGCCATTTCCCCGCTTGGCCTTAATGTCAGTTTTGGCCGTATTGAACGTGTGAGAACAGAATGAATAGATACCGACTCATGATTAGTAGCAACGACAGGCTGCTGGGGCATTTCGAATCCGCCACCCCGTGGGCGCACGACGCCGCGCAGGAAATCGCGCGGTGCCTGGCGGCTGCAGGGTACGGCCTTGAACTGCTGGTCGCCGATAGCGAGCGCCGGCTGCTTGAAAGCGGTCCGGATGGGGTGCGAGTGCTGCACAGCGAACCGATTTTCAAGAGCGCGACCTTGCCCTAGGCAAGCCGGCGCCTACCCGCGGAAAAATCGACCCGGACGACATCCCCCAAGCGCCTCTGCTGGCTTGTCTTCAAGCATCTCTTCACTGGCAAGCCGACCCACGACCGCAGCCAGTGCGACCCCAGGGTGCATGGTGCAAACGTACACACCTGCCACCTGGGGCAGATACCCAATGATCGGGATGCCATCGGCAGCAATTGGCCTGAGCCCGACACAGGCCAGCTCCGGCTCAAGGCACACCAGCCCATTGAGCTCATGGTCGATCGCCTTGGCTGTGCGTAGTGCTATCGCTTCTGCCCGGTTTTCCTCGGCGTCGCCCAGGTAATCCTCGGCTGCCAGCAATGCGCCATCCGCGTTTTGCCGCACTTCCATGTGCGGGTTGGAAATGAGGGTGTGCACAAGCTTGGGTTGTGGCTTGTAGCGGATGAAGATGGACGGCGATGCGGTTATCGGCAGGGATACGTGCAACATGTCTGTCAGCCTGGCGGTGCCTGTCCCGGCTGCCAGTACAACGATATCGGCGTGGATGATGCCCTGTGAGGTTTCGACGCCGGTCACCTGTTGGCCCTCGGTGACAAACCCCAGCACCGGCGTCTGAGTGAGCAGCTTCGCGCCATGCACCTGGGCGCCGGCGACCAGCGCATGGGTTGCCGCCACTGCGTCGAGGGCACCTTCTTCGGCTACGTACGTTGCATAGTCAGGGGGCTGCTTGAGGTTGGGCTCAAGCTCAAGAATCTGCGCGCGTGATACCCGGTTTGTCGAGGCCGGTGGCGAGCCATCGTAAGACAAGGCGCCCGTCCATTGGATCTGCAAGCCGGGCAGCTGGGTTTGGAGGCGGTGGTATTCCTGGATGGCGGCGCCGCGTAATTGGGCAATGGGGTCGGGCCCCGGATGGGTGGCGTGGAGCCAGGCGAATGACGTGGCGGTGACGCCTGACGCAATCTCATGCGCCTCGACCAGGCTGACCTGCGCGCCCTTTTGCGCCAGGTGATAGGCCAAGGATGCGCCGACGATACCGGCGCCAATCACCACGACTCGTTTGCCCTGCGGGTTTTCCATTTAGACCTGCGCTCCATTGCCTTGGCGATGCGACGAAAGGTGAAAGATCCTACAGCATCGGCGCCTGATCGTTTATACAACCCTTTTCCTCCGTCCCGGTCTACCATGCCTGCCCGGCAGTGGTTCCACGCGCTATCGGCCCCAAGCCATCAAGGTATCGCATATGACCTCGTTTACCCGCAGCACCCCATCCCCAACCTTCTGCGAGGTGGCGCAATGAGCATCGACCAGATCAGCCTGCCCAAGGGCGTTGGCCCGCACGCTACCAAATTGCTGGACGCGATCACTGGCGCCAGCACCGCCGAAGACCTGAACCGCGCTGGCGGCAAGGCCGAAGGCTTTGTGTTGGGGCTGGAGGCCAGCAAGGCCATCAAGAGCCAGATCGCCGAGTCGCTGTATGTGGCTTATGACGACGCCGCGAGTAATCGCGCCGGCGAGTTGAAGGGCTAGCCAGTACGGTTGCGGTTCAGATTGTCGTACCGGGAAATACTGAACTTTTCAGGGCCCCCGGGGCGTCCAATCCTGGAACACTTTCCAGATTGCTGACTTGAGCCAAGGACCGCCAATGACCTTCTTTATCTTCCTGCTCGCCTGCGCCACCGCTGCCAGCACCGGCATCATGTTCAAGCCCGGTGCCTGGTATGAGTCCCTGGTCAAACCCCGCTTCACCCCGCCCAACTGGCTGTTCCCGGTGGCCTGGACGCTGATTTACCTGCTGCTCGCCTGGGCCGGTTACCGCCTGAGCCTGATCCCCGGCAGTCAAACGGTGCTGGCCTTGTGGGCGGCGCAGATTGCGTTGAATACCCTGTGGACGCCGGTGTTTTTCGGCGCACATCGGATTTTCGCCGCGATGGTGGTTATCACCCTGCTTTGGCTCACCGTGGCGGCCATGGTGGTGCTGGCGGTGCGCCTGGACCTGATAACCGGGTTGATCCTGTTCCCTTACCTGGCGTGGCTGTGTGTTGCCGTGGCGTTGAATTTTTCGATCCTGCGCAGTAACCGTTGATGGCCAGCGTGGATAATCGCCAGGGCAGGGGCGACTTTCACCCCGCCGCGCGGTGCAGTTTTTTCACCCGGTACATATCGCCATCGGCATGGCTGAGCAGGGTGTCGGCATCTTCCCCGTCATCCGGGTAGCGCGCCACGCCGATACTGCACGACGGCATTTTCACCGGGCCAAACTCAGGGCCAAGGGGGGCGGCCATGATGGCGAGGATCTGCTGCACCTTCTCGGCCACGGCGTTTTCGCAATGAAGGTCGGTCAACAGCACGGTGAACTCATCGCCACCCATCCGCGCCACCGTGTCGGTCTCGCGCACACAGGCTTCCAGGCGCCTGGCGATGGTGCACAGCACGCGGTCGCCGGCGACATGCCCATGCACATCGTTGATGCCTTTGAAGTCATTGATATCCAGGAACAGCAGCGCCAGCGTGCTCTTCTGCCGGCGCGCGTTGCGCAGGGCCGAATCGAGGCGATCATTGAACAGCGAGCGGTTGGTCAGGGCGGTCAGCGGGTCGTGATGGGCGAGGAAGCGCAGTTCTTCCTCGGCCTGGGTGAGGGCGGTGATGTCCCGTGCCACGCCGATCCGCGCGCCGACATCCTCGGACCAGAACGCCGCCCACAGGATATGGACGAGGCTGCCATCCTTGCGGATATAGCGGTTGCGGAAATCCACGTGGGGCTGGCCGTTCATCACCCGAATAATCGAGGCCCGGGTGGCTGCCAGGTCTTGGGGGTGCATGTAGTCGGTGATCAGGCTGCCGGTCAGCTCGTCGGCACGGTAGCCGAGCAGTGCCTCGCAGGCGTCGCTGACAAATGCAATCTGGTTGTCCCTGTCGACCACGAAAACCGTATCCAGCATCAGATGGATCAGTTTGGGATAGAGCGCTTGCAGGTCAACGGGCATGGGTCAGTGCAGTCCGGTTCAAATAACGGCCTGATCATATCCTGAACCCGCAAGCTGGCAATGAGGAATCTTGATGATCGGCCTACCGCCGATCTACCCATACCGTCTGCGCATTGCAGAATTCGCGCACGCCGAAATGTGACAATTCGCGGCCAAACCCACTCTTTTTCACCCCGCCAAACGCCACCCGAGGATCGGACACGCTGTAGGCGTTGATAAAGATGCCGCCGGTTTCCAACTGGTTGGCGATCTCGCGTGCCTTGGCCGGGTCGCGGGTAAAGACGCTGGCGGTGAGGCCGAACTCGCTGTCGTTGGCCAGGGCCACGGCGTGGTCGGCGTCGCGGGCGGTGATGATCGAGGCGACGGGGCCGAACAGTTCCTGCTTGAACGAGGTCATCTGGTCGGTGACATCGGCCAGGACGGTGGGGGCGTAATAGTTGCCTGGCCCGTCGATGGGGTGGCCGCCCAGCAGCAGGCTGGCGCCTTCGGCCAGGGTCGCCTGGACTTGTGCGTGCAGTTCGTCGCGCAGGTCGAAGCGGGCCATGGGGCCGATATAGGTGTCGTTCGATGTCGGGTCGCCCATCACCAGTTGCCGGCTGGCTTCAAGAAATTTGGCGGTGAAGGCCTCGACCACGCCTTGCTCGATGATCAGGCGCTTGGCGGCGGCGCAGACCTGGCCGGAATTCTGGAAGCGGCCGGTCACGGCGGCTTGCACGGCGGCATCGAGATCGGCGTCGTTGAGCACGATGAAGGGGTCGGAGCCGCCCAGTTCCAGCACACATTTTTTCAACGCAGCGCCGGCCTGGGAGCCGATGGCGATACCCGCGCGCACGCTGCCGGTCAGGGTCACGGCGGCGATGCGCGGGTCGGCGATGGCCTGGGACACGCCGTGCGCGGTGACGTTGATTACTTCAAACAAGCCTTCGGCGAAACCGGCTGTGTGGAAGGCCCGTTGCATCAGGTAGGCGCTGCCCATCACGTTGGGCGCGTGCTTGAGCACGTAGGTGTTGCCGCTGAGCATGGTCGGCACGGCACCGCGCAGTACCTGCCAGACCGGGAAGTTCCACGGCATTACGGCGAGGATCGGGCCCAGCGGGCGATATTCAATCCGGGCGCTACCGTTGTCGACCAGGGTCGGCTCCGGCGCGAGTATGGCCGGCCCGTGGGCGGCGTACCACTCGGCCAGCAAGGCGCATTTCTCGATTTCACCACGGGCCTGGGCGATGGGCTTGCCCATTTCCAGGGTGATCATTTGCGCCATTTCTTCAGCTTGTTCGCGCAGGGCGCCGGCCAGGGCCAGGAGCAATTCGGCGCGCTGTGCCACAGGTGTATGGCGACCCTTGCGAAAGGCGGTGCTGGCGCGGGTGAGGGCGGCGTCCAGTTGTGCGGCGGATTCGTACGGGTAGCTGCCGACGGTTTCGCCATTGGCGGGGTTGATCGACAAGGCATGGGTCTGGTGAGAAATAGCGGTCATGGCACCGTCCTGCGCAGTGTTGGAGAAGATGCCCAGCGTACGGGGCTGTATCTTTTCCGGGAACTGAATAATATTAAGCAATACGTTCACGATTGGAGAATGACTTGGATCTGGTGCAACTGGAGATTTTCAAGGCCGTGGCCGAGCAAGGCAGCATCAGCGCTGCCGCACAATTGATTCATCGGGTGCCGTCGAACCTGACCACGCGTATCAAGCAACTGGAGCAGGACCTGGGTGTGGAGTTGTTTATCCGTGAGAAAAGTCGCCTGCGCCTGTCGCCTGCCGGCTGGAATTTCCTCGGCTATGCGCGGCGCATCCTCGACCTGGTGCAAGAGGCTCGCGCCACCGTCGCGGGTGAGGAACCCCAGGGGCCATTTGCCCTGGGGTCGCTGGAAAGTACCGCCGCCGTGCGCATCCCGGCGTTGCTTGCGGCCTACAACCAGAAACACGCCAAGGTCGAGCTGGACCTGACCACCGGGCCCTCGGGGACGATGATCGAAGGCGTGCTATCGGGCCGACTGGCGGCGGCATTTGTCGACGGCCCGGTGTTGCACCCCACCTTGGAAGGCGTGGCGGTGTTTGAAGAGGAAATGGTGGTGATTGCGCCGTTGCATCACGGGCCGATCACCCGTGGGCAGGATGTGAACGGGGCGAGCATCTATACCTTTCGCTCCAACTGCTCGTACCGGCATCACTTTGAGCGTTGGTTTTCCCAGGATGGCGCGGTGCCGGGGAAGATTTTCGAGATGGAGTCGTACCACGGCATGCTCGCCTGCGTCAGCGCCGGCGCCGGTTTGGCGCTGATGCCACGCAGTATGCTGGAGAGTATGCCGGGGTTTACCACGGTCAGCGTGTGGCCGTTGGCGGACGAGTTCCGCCTGCTCAACACCTGGCTGATCTGGCGCCGGGGCACGGTGTCGCAGAGTCTGGACAGCTTTGTGCAACTGCTGGAGGAACGCATTCCCCTGCAGGAGCCGGCAAGCTAGCCACCAAATTGCAGGGTGCCCATCGCCAGTTTCGCCATCAGCGCCGTGGCGCCCAGCTGTACCAGCCACAGGGCCAGGCCGCCGAGGAAGACGCCCAGGGCGACTTGCAGGACCAGGCTTTTTTGCCGCTTGGCTGGGGGCGTGCGCGGGGTGAAGTGGTCCAGTTCGTCGCGGTCGGCACGCAGGTCCAGGTCGTCGTTTCTCATAGGCGGCTCATATCAATGGTGAAGGAACACGGCCTCTGTAGGAGCCGGCTCCTACAGAGTCTCGCACAAAAAAGGGGAAGCCATTGGCTTCCCCCTTCGTACCCCGCGCTCAGGCTTACAGCACCTGCACAATCGCCTTGGTCACGGCAGCGATGTTCGCCTGGTTCAACGCCGCCACACAGATGCGGCCGGTGTCGAGGGCGTAGATGCCGAACTCGCTACGCAGGCGGGTGACTTGCTCTACGGTCAGGCCGGAGTAGGAGAACATCCCGCGCTGGCGACCGACGAAGCTGAAGTCATGGCCCGGCGCTGCCTTGGCCAGCTCGCTGACCATCTGCTCGCGCATGCCGCGGATGCGCAGGCGCATTTCGGCCAGTTCCGCTTCCCACTGGGCGCGCAGCTCTGGGTTGTTGAGCACCGCCGCCACAATCGCCGCGCCGTGGGTCGGCGGGTTGGAGTAGTTGGTGCGGATCACGCGCTTGACCTGGGACAGGATGCGCGCGCTTTCTTCTTTCGACTCGCTGACGATCGACAGTGCGCCCACGCGCTCGCCGTACAGCGAGAACGATTTGGAGAACGAGCTGGACACAAAGAAGGTCAGGCCCGACTCGGCGAACAGGCGCACGGCGGCGGCATCTTCGTCGATACCGTCGCCAAAGCCCTGGTAGGCCATGTCGAGGAACGGCACCAGGTTCTTGGCCTTGACCACTTCCAGCACGTCTTTCCAGTCGGCCGGGCTCAGGTCGACGCCGGTCGGGTTGTGGCAGCAGGCGTGCAGTACGACGATGGACTGGGCGGGCAGGGCGTTGAGGTCTTCCAGCAGGCCGGCGCGGTTCACGTCGTGGGTGGCGGCATCGTAGTAACGATAGGTCTGCACCGGGAAGCCGGCTTTTTCAAACAGCGCCTGGTGGTTTTCCCAGCTCGGGTCGCTGATGGCAACCACGGCATTGGGCAGCAGCTGCTTGAGGAAATCGGCACCGATTTTCAGCGCGCCGGTGCCGCCAACGGCCTGGGCGGTGATCACGCGGCCAGCGCTCAGCAATGGCGACTCGGCGCCAAACAGCAGCTTCTGTACGGCCAGGTCGTAGGCGGCAATGCCATCGATCGGCAGGTAGCCACGAGCGGCGTGTTGCGCCACGCGAATGGCTTCCGCTTCGGCAACGGCACGCAGGAGTGGAATCTTCCCCTCCTCGTTGCAGTAAACGCCTACGCCAAGGTTGACCTTGGTAGTACGGGTATCGGCGTTGAATGCTTCGTTGAGGCCCAGGATAGGATCGCGTGGTGCCATTTCGACAGCGGAGAACAGGCTCATTTTTGCGGCAGCTCTATGGGGGAATGGAGGGACGTGTCGCGCTCCAGCCGAATGCACTAGAGCGGTGCACAAACGGGGAGCTAGTATAGAGGCCAACACCGCTCGCGGCGACAGCCGAAACGGCTTTTCGGCCAAGTTTTTCGGTTTATTTATCGACCGTTAGTCTTATTGCAACATTGATGGCCACAGGCATGTAGGGCGAGTGCCTTGAAACCCGTCACATTCGCCTCCACTTCTACAGCTATCATGGTTTTTTCCTACGGTCTGCTCTGAAACTTCGCGGGCTGTGGTCTTTTTCGTCCCCGACGGGTTTACAGTCTGGGGTGACTTCAAGAGGTACGTTATGTCGGATTTCCAACTAGTCACCCGCTTTGAACCTGCTGGCGACCAGCCCGAGGCCATCCGCCTGATGGTCGAAGGCATCGAGGCCGGCCTGGCTCACCAGACGTTGCTCGGGGTGACCGGTTCGGGCAAGACCTTCAGCATCGCCAACGTGATCGCGCAGATCAACCGCCCGACCCTGGTGCTGGCGCCAAACAAGACCCTGGCCGCGCAGTTGTATGGGGAGTTCAAGGCGTTCTTCCCGAACAACGCGGTGGAGTACTTCGTTTCCTACTACGACTACTACCAGCCGGAAGCCTATGTGCCGTCCTCCGATACCTTTATCGAGAAGGATGCGTCGATCAACGACCATATCGAGCAGATGCGGCTGTCGGCGACCAAGGCGCTGCTGGAGCGCAAGGACGCGATCATCGTCACCACCGTTTCTTGCATCTACGGCCTGGGCAGCCCGGAAACTTATCTGAAGATGGTGCTGCACGTCGATCGCGGCGACAAACTCGACCAGCGCGCCTTGCTGCGACGCCTGGCGGATTTGCAGTACACCCGCAACGACATGGACTTTGCCCGCGCGACCTTCCGCGTGCGTGGGGATGTGATCGACATTTACCCGGCAGAGTCGGACCTGGAAGCGATCCGGATCGAGCTGTTCGACGATGAAGTCGAGAGCCTGTCGGCCTTCGACCCGTTGACCGGCGAAGTGATCCGCAAACTGCCGCGCTTTACCTTCTATCCAAAAAGCCACTATGTGACGCCCCGTGAAACCCTTTTGGATGCCATGGAAGGGATCAAGGCCGAGCTGGCCGAGCGCCTCGAATACCTGCGCGCCAACAACAAGCTGGTGGAAGCCCAGCGCCTGGAGCAGCGCACGCGTTTTGACCTGGAGATGATTCTCGAGCTGGGCTACTGCAACGGCATCGAAAACTACTCGCGCTACCTGTCGGGCCGTGAGTCCGGTGCGCCGCCGCCGACCCTCTACGACTACCTGCCGGCGGATGCTTTGCTGGTGATCGACGAATCCCACGTCAGCGTGCCGCAAGTCGGCGCCATGTATAAAGGCGACCGCTCGCGCAAGGAAACCCTGGTGGAATACGGCTTCCGCCTGCCTTCGGCGCTGGATAACCGGCCGATGCGCTTTGACGAATGGGAAAGCATCAGCCCGCAGACCATCTTTGTGTCCGCCACGCCGGGCAACTACGAGGCCGAGCATGCGGGCCGGGTGATCGAGCAACTGGTGCGCCCCACCGGCCTGGTCGACCCGCAAATCGAGATCCGTCCGGCCCTGACCCAGGTCGATGACCTGCTGTCGGAAATCACCAAGCGCGTGGCCCTGGAAGAGCGGGTGCTGGTCACCACGCTGACCAAGCGCATGTCTGAAGACCTTACCGATTACCTGGCCGACCACGGCGTGCGCGTGCGTTACCTGCACTCGGACATCGACACCGTGGAGCGCGTGGAAATCATCCGCGACCTGCGCCTGGGCACCTTCGATGTGCTGGTGGGCATCAACCTGCTGCGTGAAGGCCTGGACATGCCCGAGGTGTCGCTGGTGGCAATCCTGGATGCGGACAAGGAAGGTTTCCTACGCTCCGAGCGCTCGTTGATCCAGACCATCGGCCGTGCGGCGCGTAACCTCAACGGCCGCGCGATCCTGTACGCCGACCGCATCACCGGCTCCATGGAACGCGCCATCGGCGAGACCGAGCGCCGCCGCGACAAGCAGATTGCGTTCAACCTGGCCAATGGCATCACCCCCAAGGGCGTGTTCAAGGACGTCGCCGACATTATGGAAGGCGCCACCGTACCGGGTTCGCGCAGCAAGAAGCGCAAAGGCATGGCCAAGGCTGCCGAGGAAAGCGCCAAGTACGAAAACGAATTGCGCTCGCCGAGTGAAATCACCAAGCGTATCCGCCAGTTGGAAGAGAAGATGTACCAGTTGGCGCGGGACCTGGAGTTTGAAGCGGCAGCGCAGACGCGCGATGAGATTGGCAAGTTGCGCGAGCGGTTGCTGGCGGTCTGAATTTGCAGTGACTGCTCGGGCCTCATCGCAGGCAAGCCAGCTGCCACATTTGATCGAGTTCCACCTTTGGAATGCAGTCGAATGTGGGAGCGAGCTTGCTCGCGATAGGGGCAACTCGGTCTAGTGGGCTTCCCCAGCCTTGAGCCCCGCCGGCAACGCCCTGGTCAAAAAGATCGCCAGCATGCTCACCGCCAACGCCAACCCCACGAAGTGAAACGCATCGTTGTAGGCCATGATCTGCGCCTGTTGATGCGCAATCTCACTGAGCTTGCCCAGCGCTGCCGTCTCATTGCCAAACTTCTGGGTCAGCATCGCCATGCGCTCGGCCACCTGCGGGTTGGTCGGCACAATGGCTTCGCGTAGGTAGTCAAAATAGGTCTTGGTCCGCGCATCCAGTAACGTCGCCAGCAGCGCAATACCGATGGCGCCGCCCAGGTTACGCAGGATATTGAACAGGCTCGACGCCGAGCCCGCGTCCTGGGGCAGGATGTAAGCGGTGGCGATCAGCGAAATGGTGACCATGATCAGCGGCTGGCCGAGGGCACGGATGATCTGGATCTGGTTGAACTGGCTGCCGGCAAAGTCCGGGTTGAGCACGCCCGAGGAAAAACTCGCAAAGCCAAACAGGCCAAATCCCACCGCGCAAAGCCACTTCGGCGACACGTATTTCATCAGTTTCGGCACCAGCGGGATCAGGAACAACTGCGGCACCCCCATCCACATGATCACTTCGCCGATTTGCAGGGCGTTGTAGTTCTGGATCTGCGCCAGGTACAGCGGCAGCAGGTAGATCGAGCCATACAGCCCCACGCCCATGCCCAGGCTGGAAATGCTTGAAAGCCCAAAGTTGCGGTTGGCGAGGATGCCCAGGTTGATCAGCGGGTTGGGCTTGGACAACTGCACGATGACGAAGGTGATCAGGCTCAACAGGGCAATGCTGCCCAGGCTGACGATCAGGCTCGATTCCAGCCAGTCCTTGCGATGCCCCTCTTCAAGAAATACCTGCAAACAACCCAGGCCCACGGCCAGGGTCAGGATGCCCATGTAGTCGGTGCTTTTGAGCAATTCCCAGTGCGCGGCCTTTTTCTCCAGGCCATACAGCAGGCCGGCGATCATCAGCAGCCCTGGCGGTACGTTGATATAGAAGATGTATTCCCAGCCCCAGTTTTCCGTGAGCCAGCCGCCAATGGTCGGGCCGATGGAGGGGGCAAAGGTGGCCGTCATGGCGAACATCGCCATGCCCTTGGCGCGATGGTGTTCGGGCAGCTTGATCAGGGTCAGGGTGAAGGCCAGCGGGATCAGCGCACCGCCGGTAAAGCCTTGCAGGGCGCGGAACACGATCATGCTTTCTAGGCTCCAGGCCATGGAACACATCAGCGAAGCGATGAGGAACCCCACCGAGACCCACACCGCCAGGCGCCGTGCCGAGAGCAACTGCACCAGCCAGGCGGTGAGGGGGATCATGATGATTTCGGCTACAAGGTAGGAGGTGGAAATCCACGAGCCTTCTTCCAGGGTGGCCGACAGCGCGCCCTGGATGTCCTTGAGCGAGGAGTTGGTGATCTGGATGTCGAGCACCGCCATGAAGGCGCCGAGCATGACGCTCATTACCGCGATCCAGTCGCGCCGGGTCGGTTCGCCGACCGGGCGCAGCAGTTGATCACCGGCCATGGTCAGGGTCTTGGATCTTCACTTTGACGGTCACCGACATGCCAGGGCGGATCTTGCCGTGCAGTGGGTTGTCGGCGGCAAAGGTGAGTTTTACCGGGATTCGTTGTACGACTTTGGTGAAGTTGCCGGTGGCATTGTCTGGCGGCAGCAGGCTGAACTGCGCGCCGGAGGCGGCGAACAGGCTGTCGACCCGCGCCTCGATGGGGGTATCGCCGTAGGCATCGAAGGTCAACTCGGCCGTCTGCCCAGGGGCCATATGGCCGATCTGGGTTTCCTTGAAGTTGGCCTGGATCCAGATGTCCTGGTCGGGAACGATGGACAGCAGGTACGCGCCGGCCTGCACATACTGGCCGTTGCGCGCTGCGCGCTGGCCAACCAGGCCGCTGATGGGCGCGTGGATTTCGCTGCGGGTCAGGTTCAGTTCGGCCTGGGCGATGTCGGCGCGGGCATTGGCGATCTGCGCGTCGAGGCGCTTGATCTCGGCGTTCAGGGCGCTGACTTGCTGGCGCTGGCCTTGGGAGTCAGCCTGGGCCTTGGCGACCTGGGAGCGGGCGATGTGGTTGTCAGCAGACAGGGTGGTGACGCGCTCTTCCGAGACATAGCCGGGCTTGCGCAGGGTTTGCGCGCGGGACAAGTCGATCTGCGCGCGGCCCAGGGTCGCCTGGCTGGACGCCACCTGGGCATCGGCGGCCGCGATCAGGCTGGCTTGTTGGGTTAGCTTGCTCGTGGCCTGCAAGCGCTCGGCTTCGCGGGTGGCGAGGGCGGCGTTGGCGCGGTCGATGGCCAGCAGGAAGTCGTCCTGCTCCAGGATGACCAGCAACTGGCCTTTTTCTACGTGCTGGTTATCGCCCACCTTGACCTCGGCGATGCGCGCGCCAAGCTGGCTGGAGACCCGGGTGATCTCGCCCTGCACGTAGGCGTTATCGGTACTTTCATAAAAACGTCCCTTGAAGAACCAATGGGCAAAGAAGCCCGCGGCGACCAGGGCGACGATAAACAGGAAGATAAACAGGCGGCGTTTGAGTTGGGCAGGCATGGCGGCGCAGTGTCAGTTACAAAAGGTAATGGAATATAGCCAGCTAACGATTTGGCAAATAGCCATGTCGAGGTTCCAGCCCCAACCTTGGCTTATATGCCCTTTGTTGATCGGCCTACGCTGGAGCCAGGGGGCTTGGGGCTGTTACCATTCGCCCCTTGTTTTATTTTCAGCTTTATTGCCCATTCGAGACCCGCCATGACCACCGTCCGCACGCGCATCGCGCCATCGCCTACTGGGGATCCCCACGTCGGTACTGCCTACATCGCCTTGTTCAACTACTGCTTTGCCAAGCAGCACGGCGGTGAATTCATCCTGCGGATCGAAGACACGGACCAGGTGCGTTCGACCCGCGAGTCGGAACAGCAGATTTTCGATGCCCTGCGCTGGTTGGGCATCACCTGGGCTGAAGGCCCGGATGTCGGCGGCCCGCACGGCCCGTATCGCCAGAGCGAGCGCAGCGACATCTATAAGCAATACACCCAGCAACTGGTCGATATGGGCCACGCCTTCCCGTGTTTCTGCACTGCCGAAGAACTGGACCAGATGCGCGCCGAGCAACAGGCCCGCGGCGAAACCCCGCGCTACGACGGCCGCGCGCTGCTGCTGTCCAAGGAAGAAGTGGCCACGCGCCTGGCCGCCGGTGAGCCGCACGTGATCCGTATGAAAGTGCCGAGCGAAGGCGTGTGCGTGGTGCCAGACATGTTGCGTGGCGACGTGGAGATCCCGTGGGACCGCATGGACATGCAAGTGCTGATGAAGACCGACGGCCTGCCGACGTACTTCCTGGCCAACGTGGTTGACGACCACTTGATGGGCATCACCCACGTGTTGCGTGGTGAAGAATGGTTGCCGTCGGCACCCAAGCTGATCCTGCTTTACGAATATTTCGGCTGGGAACAGCCGCAGCTGTGCTACATGCCGCTGCTGCGTAACCCGGACAAGAGCAAGCTGTCCAAACGCAAGAACCCGACTTCGGTGACCTTCTACGAGCGTATGGGCTTCATGCCTGAAGCGATGCTCAACTACCTGGGCCGCATGGGCTGGTCGATGCCGGACGAGCGCGAGAAGTTCTCGCTGCAGGAGATGGTCGATAACTTCGACTTGTCCCGCGTCTCGCTGGGTGGGCCGATCTTCGATATCGAGAAGCTGTCGTGGCTCAATGGCCAATGGCTGCGTGACCTGCCGGTGGAAGAGTTCGCCAGCCGTGTGCAGCAGTGGGCGTTGAACCCCGAGTACATGATGAAGATCGCACCGCTGGTGCAGGGCAGGGTGGAGACTTTCAGCCAGGTCGCCCCGCTGGCCAGCTTCTTCTTTGCCGGTGGCGTGAACCCGGATGCCAAGCTGTTCGAGTCGAAAAAACTCTCGGCTGACCAGGTTCGCCAGTTGATGCAGTTGATCCTGTGGAAACTCGAAAGCCTGCGCCAGTGGGAAAAAGAGGCCATCACCGCGACCATCCAGGCCGTGGTCGAATCCCTGGAACTGAAGCTGCGCGATGCCATGCCGCTGATGTTTGCCGCGATTACCGGGCAAGCCAGCTCGGTGTCGGTACTCGATGCGATGGAAATCCTCGGTCCGGACCTGACCCGTTTCCGTCTGCGCCAAGCCCTTGATTTGCTTGGCGGTGTATCAAAGAAAGAAAACAAGGAATGGGAAAAGCTGCTGGCTGCTATCGCCTAGTTAAGCGTTGGTGAGGGCAAAACCCCGGCTTTGCGGGGTTTTGACGGTAAGTGATTGTTATCCCGGCAAAAAACTTTGGAAATTGTTGAAAATAAATTTGACAGCCTTTCAAAGCGCCATTAAGATTCGCCCCGTCCTCACCGATGAGGGGCTATAGCTCAGCTGGGAGAGCGCTTGCATGGCATGCAAGAGGTCAACGGTTCGATCCCGTTTAGCTCCACCAATTTACAGGTTCAAGGTCTGGCCACACCGTCCTTGAATCGATCAGGCCCAGCTTGATCATGTTGTACAGAAGGTTTTGTCCCCTTCGTCTAGTGGCCTAGGACACCGCCCTTTCACGGCGGTAACAGGGGTTCGAGTCCCCTAGGGGACGCCAGTTTCAACAAGCAGCTCGCAAGGTCTGCTGCGCCGCCAGGCGAAAAATCGGGGCTATAGCTCAGCTGGGAGAGCGCTTGCATGGCATGCAAGAGGTCAACGGTTCGATCCCGTTTAGCTCCACCAATTTACAGGTTCAAGGTTCCGGCCACACCGTCCTTGGATCGATCAGGTTCAGCCTGATCAGTTGTATAGAAGGTTTGTGTCCCCTTCGTCTAGTGGCCTAGGACACCGCCCTTTCACGGCGGTAACAGGGGTTCGAGTCCCCTAGGGGACGCCACGATTACCCGCTCTGCGGGATTTTTAAGGGTCATTCAATTATTGAATGGCCCTTTTGTTTGTCTGGCGTTTGGGTTTTCTCCCTCCCTCTTTCAAAAAACTTCTTCTGACCAACGGTCGAATTCAGCGCTTGCTAAAAATTATTATGAAGATAATATTTTAATCGTAATATTCGGAGGCCGTCATGAGCGATAAGAAAGCGCAAACCCGTGAACGTATTTTGCAGGCCGCCAGCTCCGCGCTGATCCAGCGTGGCCCGGCCGAACCGAGTGTGGGTGAAGTCATGGGGGCGGCGGGGCTGACCGTTGGTGGCTTCTACGCCCACTTTGAAAGCAAGGACGCCTTGATGCTGGAGGCGTTCGAGCAGCTATTGGCCACGCGTCGGGCCTCTATCGACGATATGGACCCCAGCCTGACAGGCGAAGAGCGCCGAGCCCTGGTGGCGGCGTTCTACCTGTCGCGCAAGCACCGTGATTCCACCGCTCAGGCCTGTCCGATCCCGGCCACGGTCGGCGAGATGAGCCGCCTGCCAGATGAATTTCGCGATGTATTGAACCGGCACGTCGAACTGATGGCCGCACAACTGGCTGCCAGCCCGGAAGACACCGATAAGGCCCTGGCCGACATGGCCTTGATGATTGGTGGCCTGGCATTGGCCCGGGCGCTGGGGCCTGGCGAATTGTCGGACCGTGTATTACGCGCCTCCAAGTCGGCAGTGCGCTGAACAAGGCTTGCGGGCCTGGGGAGTGAATGGATGAGCACCTTGAGCTGGATTCGTCGTGTCAACGGCACCGTGGGCAGGCTGGCGCCGCAGACCATCGCCAACCAGATGCGTCGCGCTTTCATGACGCCGCGGGATCTGCCGCCGCGTGATTGGGAATTGCCGCTGCTGGCGCAGGCCGAGCGCATCACCTTGCGCTTTGGCCTGTCGGCCCTGCGCTGGGGCCAGGGCCCGGCGGTGCTGATGATGCATGGCTGGGAAGGGCGCCCGACCCAGTTCGCCAGCCTGATCAACGCATTGGTGGGTGCCGGCTACTCGGTGATTGCCCTCGACGGTCCGGCCCATGGCCGCTCGCCGGGCCGCGAGGCCCACGTGGTGCTGTTTGCCCGGGCGATGCTGGAGGCTGCCGCTGAGTTGCCGCCGTTGCACGCGGTGGTCGGCCACTCCATGGGCGGCGCCAGTGCGATGCTGGCCATCCAGTTGGGCCTGCGCACCAATGCGTTGGTGAGCATTGCCGCGCCTTCCCGCTTGCTCGATGTATTGCGCGGCTTTGCCGGAGTGGTCGGCATGCCGGCGCGGGCACGGGCGGCGTTTATCCAGGAGGTCGAGTACTCCCTGGGCATCCCGCTCAAGCACCTGGATGTGGCGCACTATCAAATGAACATCCCGGGCCTGATCGTGCATGCCGAAGACGATACCTTCGTCCCGGTCAAGGCTTCGCAGATGATCCACGAGGCCTGGTTCGACAGCCGCCTGTTACGCCTGGAGCAAGGCGGGCACCAGAAAGTCCTGGCCGATCCCCGGGTGGTCGAAGGCGTACTGGCGCTACTGGCCGGCTGTCGTGAACCAGCGCGGCAAACCGCTAGAGCCGAACGATGGGTTACACTGCTCGCCGCCGACATTAATCGACCGGGAGCAGGGCATGGGCTGGGACTTGGCAAAGCCGTTTATCATCGATCTGCAGGTGGCCCCTGAGGATATCGACGGCCTGGGGCATGCCAATAATGCCGTCTACGTATCCTGGCTGGAGCGTTGCGCCTGGCGCCATTCCCAGCGCCTGGGCCTGGACCTCAGCGAGTACCGGCGCCTGGATCGGGCCATGGCGGTAGTGCGCCATGAAATCGATTACCTGGCGGCGGGCTACGAAGGTGATGAGTTGCAATTGGCGACCTGGATCGTCGATTGGGAGCAGCGCCTGAAAATGACCCGGCGCTTCCAACTGATACGCCCCAGCGATGGCACCACCTTGCTGCGTGCACAAACCACCTTTGTCTGTATCGAACTCTCCAGCGGCAAGCCCAAGCGCATGCCGGCGGAGTTTATCGAGGGCTATGGCGTGGCGTTGCACATCTGACAAGGGGGTTAACGGTTACTGTGGGAAACCCAGTAAACTGCGCCACGTTTTTCGTTGAGTGTTTTCCATGCAAATTGCCTTGGCGCCCATGGAGGGGTTGGTCGACAACATCCTGCGGGACGTGCTGACCCAGGTGGGCGGTATCGATTGGTGCGTGACCGAATTTATCCGGGTCAACGACCGCCTGCTGACCCCGGCCTATTTCCACAAGCTTGCCCCTGAACTGCTGCACGGCGCCAAGACCGCTGCGGGCGTGCCGTTGCGCGTGCAGTTGCTTGGTTCCGACCCCGTGTGCCTGGCGGAAAACGCCGCGCTGGCCTGCGAGCTGGGTTCGCAGGTAATCGACCTGAACTTCGGCTGCCCGGCCAAGACCGTCAACAAATCCCGTGGCGGTGCGGTGCTGCTCAAGGAGCCGGAGCTGCTCAACCAGATCGTCGAGCACGTGCGTCGTGCGGTGCCGGCGCATATCCCGGTGACCGCCAAGATGCGCCTGGGCTTCGACAGCCCGGATGGCGCGCTGGTGTGCGCCACGGCCCTGGCCGAAGGTGGCGCGGCGCACATCGTGGTGCATGCGCGGACCAAAGCCGATGGCTACAAGCCCCCCGCCCATTGGGAATGGATCCCGCGCGTGCAGGACGTGGTCAAGGTGCCGGTATTTGCCAACGGTGATATCTGGAGCGTCGAGGACTGGCGGCGCTGCCGCGAGATCAGTGGGGTCGAAGACATCATGCTCGGCCGCGGCCTGGTAGCGCGTCCCGACCTGGCCCGGCAAATCGCCGCCGCGCGTGCAGGTGAAGAGGTGGTAGAGATGACTTGGGAGGAGATGCAGCCCATGCTCCGGGAGTTCTGGACGCAGTCTGTAGCGCAACTGACTGAGCGCCAGGCTCCTGGCCGCTTGAAGCAGTGGCTGGCGATGCTGACGCGCAATTACCCGCAAGCCGTGGAGCTGTTTACCGCGCTGCGCCGGGAAACCGATCTGCTGCAGGTCAGTCGTTTGCTCGGTATGCCTCACCCGCAAGCGGCCTGAAATTTTTCTTACAGCCTCTCTTGAAATGTAATGGGTGGTCCTTATCTAGGGATTACACGATGCCGAACTCGGGTCGTGGAGATAAAGAACCTTGCTGATATTTCAGGAGATTTGACCTATGAGTACCGCATTTTCCCTGGCGCCGTTGTTCCGCTCTTCCGTGGGTTTCGACCGTTTCAACGACCTGTTCGAGACCGCATTGCGCAATGAGCCGGGCAGCAGCTACCCACCTTATAACGTCGAGAAACATGGCGAAGACCAATACCGCATTGTGATCGCGGCCGCCGGTTTCCAGGAAGACGATCTGGAGTTGCAGGTGGAGAAGGGCGTGTTGACCGTCAGCGGCGGCAAGCGCGACACCAAGGCTGAGAGCGTCACCTATCTGCATCAAGGCATTGCCCAGCGGGCCTTCAAGCTGTCATTCCGCTTGGCGGACCATATCGAGATCAAGGCTGCGGACCTGAGTAACGGTTTGCTGAGCATCGATCTGTTGCGGGTCGTGCCGGAAGAAGCAAAGGCCAAGCGTATCCCGATCAATGGGGCGCAGAAGCCGGCGCTGCAACACTAAGCGCATATTTTTAAATCTTTCATCATCTGCAAAAAGGGCGCCTCTGGCGCCCTTTTTTTGTTTAGGGTCTTGAAGGAGGTTGCAGGTGTTTTAATCGATAGCGAGGGAAGTTTTGTTTAGTTGAGGGTGTGTTGTTTTATTTGTTTGCTAGCAAGTGTGTGTAACTTTCTTGGTTGGGTGCGTGTTTGCATAGTTAGAATGTTTCTTTGTTTGGAGGCATGGCAGCAGTCTTAGTCGCGCGGGAAATATCATGGGCGCTGTCATGCACACTCGGTGAATCATAACGGTTTTTTTCCTCGCAGCAGTTTATTAACGGGTATGACGTATTTTTATCAGGCACAAGCCGTAGAAAAGCAGGTTTTCGGCAGAAGTCCATGGGTAAAAGTCCTAAGTTACCTTTTAGTGTCCTTATGTTTTCCGCGATATCTGGAACCAGAACGCTTATTTCCCCACGAATCCAGTGACTTCGATACGGTCGCTGCCGTTTCAAGTCATAAAAAAACAGTGTTTGTCATGGGCGTCTGAACGTCCTGGTGCTTTTCTGAAAGAGGGATGAATAATGTCTTATCTGTCTGTTAATAATCCTCCGAGCGTCAATGTTGCTAATCATCAGCTTGATCTGGTCGCGCCGCCTGGAAGTGGTGATGTGAGTAAGTTGTTAAATACTAAGTCGAGCGTAGTGCCGGAACACACTCGGCATGTTGAAGTTGGGCGGGAAAATACAACTGTCAGTACGGATGCTCTTGCAAAGCTGCTGGATATGTTCGAACTGCTCTTCAAGGCAATGCGAGATGTGTTGTCGGGTAAAAAGCATCCTTCCGAGGCCTTGCCCACGGCGGATAAACCGTCTGAAACCAAACCCGCTCTTGGGGACAGAGCCGCCATTACCACTAAGGATGCAAAGGCACAGGTGGGTGGAGACAAACCTACTACGCAAACACCGCAGACCACCGGCAAACTGTTGATTTCAGGCCAGGCTTTAAAAAAGCAGCTCGATGCGGACAAGCTAGCCGAGAAGAAACCCGACACTGAGAGCAAGCCTGCGATTGCGAGCAACGACACCAAACTACTGCTTGATACAGACAAGAAGCCCCAGTTAAAACCGGACGCCGAGAGCAATCCCGTGCCTGCGGGCAAGGACGCCAAGGTCCTGGTTGATAGCGACAAGAAACCCGAGCTAAAACCGGACGCCGAAAGCAAGCCCGTACCTGCGGGCAAGGACGCCAAGGTCCTGGTTGATAGCGACAAGAAACCCGAGCTAAAACCGGACGCCGAAAGCAAGCCCGTGCCTGCGGGCAAGGACGCCAAGGTCCTGGTTGATACCGATAAGAAGCCCGAGCAAAAACTGGACACGGACACCAAGCCCGCGACTCCCGGCAAAGAAGTCAAGGTACTGTTGGATGGCGGCAAACAACCTGTGGTGCTGCCGCAGGTCAAGGTTATGCCAGGGACTCCAGAAACGCAGGCCAAGGTGTCGTCGGACAACCATGTGCAGGTGAACGTGAATGTGAACAACTGCCACTGCCCATCGACTCACCAGCCACCCAGCCCGCGCGGCGGCGTCACAGTGACGCCTCGTTTCGAACCCGAGCCAGGTGTGGTGATACGCCACGACGCCAAGGTGAGGCCTGGCCCGCAGTCCAAGCCAACGGTAGTGCCCGGTAACGATGCGAAGGTGACGCCTGATACCCAGGTGCCTGGGAGTGATGGTCGGGCGAGGCCGGGCTTGGTGCCCAACCGTGTTGCAGCGGTGACACCCGACGCGGTGCCTGAACCGGCAGTCCCGAATGACAGTCGCGTAAAGCCTGAGGTATCCCCGCTGCCAAACCCTGAAGTGCTACCGGATAAGCCTGGGCCTGAGCCGGATGTGACCGCTGCGGGGCCGGAATGCCGCCCTGATGAAATGGGGTGGTCGGCGCGTCCCTATCGCCGGTTTTAACGCGCCTCTTGGGCCAATAGACCTCTAACTTCAATCAGTTGCTTCTCCGGTCAGCGATCGGCCGGAGGGGCACTTTGTGCGAGAAAAAACATGTCTGTTTCAAGCGTTAACCGTGCTTCCAGCGTCATGTGTAATGGTTCCGGGTACTTGGCAGGAGCTTTTAGTATTGAGACCGCTAGTCCCTCGCTACAGGGCTCGGCTGTCAGCAGGTTTTCCCATCAGCACTCGCCCAGGCATGTCGCTGAACTGGACGGCTGTGGGGCAAACCAGGCGGCGGACTTGCAAACCATCATTTCAATGTTCAGTACGTTCATGAGCCAAATTACAGCGCTGCTGTCGGGTGGCAAGGAGCTTGATAAAGCCAAGGTTGTTCCCGCGCCTGTCACGCCTGAAATCAAGCCCTTACCGTTAGTGCCAAAGCCCCAGACGCCTCTTCCGGATTTGTCGACCAAGCGTAATGGGGCCAAATGCGATGATATCTGGGGTGGTTTTCGCCAAGGGCCGGATGGCAATTGCGTAACGGTTTCAGCGATCAAGGCCGCCATGCACAAGTTTGGACAAAGCCCCACTGATATCTACAAAAATGTCAGTAAAACCGAGCGCGGCTATGACGTGACGATGCGTGACGGTTTTCATTTGACGTTGACCAGCCAGGAGTTGAAACAGGCGGCAGCGGGCGCACGTTTTTTTGGGCGCGACAGGGGCATGCTCAAGGACGCTGAGTTTTTGTTTGCTGCCAGTGCCAAGCGTGCGCAGATAGAAAACAACGATGGTCGAGCGGCGAGAAGTTTCAGCGCGGCCATCCGCAGTCTCAATGATGGTGAAGATGAGCGTGGCGCAGGGGAAGGGTTCGAGCGCTTGGGCTTAAAGAAGCATATAAAAAATGTCCCGGTAAATACCTTGGCCCGCGGCCAGGTCGGGATGGTCAACCGTGCCCGGCATTCGGTCGCAGTGATCGACGGCAAGGAAGAGTTATGGGGTCGAAAAGGCAGGGCGCCGCGGTATGGGGATGCAGTGGCGTTAATCGGGTGATCAGTAGTGTTGTGTAGTTGTCGTTTTAAATTATAAGAGTGGCTGTTGTTTTCCTGCGCAGGTTTTTAACGTTAATTTTACTTTGGGTTTTCCTGATGCTTGGCATGCGCGGGTTTGCGCGATGTCTTGTTTGTCATACTTTTAATAAGTCTGTGGTTAGGAGGTTGTCATGAATGTGAATATGCTCAATCGGTCATTTACTGACAGTTATAGGCTGGGTGATAAACCTGTCAATGCTGTTTCTGCTGACGTTTTTTCAACTAGTAGCGGGGAGAAGCCCCAAGATATCGTGAATGCCTTTACCGCCACCCCCCGTGGATTCGGTGAGCATTTTGACAATAGTACCCATGCGGCTGTTATCAAAATGATGATGATGACCTTTGGTCAAAGCCCCCGCGATATGTTTGATGAGATTAAATCGACTGGTGATGGTTATGACATTACGATGAAAGATGAGTTTAAGGTTCATGTGTCCCATGATGAACTAAAACTTACGGCGCAGGCCTCGCGATTTTCCGGCAACGATCAATCAGCCATCAACGACGCCAACGTTGTACTCGCCGCTTTTGCCAAGCGCAAACAACAAGCAGGTGGCTATGACAGTTTCGACAAGGTCCTGCACAAGAGCCTTGAGGGTGAAACGATGCAGAACTGCCTGCGGGGCATGGGGATGATTGGTTTTGCCCAGTTTGTGCCTGCCACTTACATGGCCGCCAGCGGCGCCGTAGGTGTGGTGGAAACCCATAATTTTGGCTCCGCGTTTGTCATGGACAATACCCAACATAATTATGGGCAAAAACAGCGGGTTGATAGAAGTTACGGTTATATGTTGTTCAATGACCAGACTGTGCCTGGCGTATCGCCCGCAACCGTCGATTTACCTGACCTGAAATTATCCAGTGTGCCCATAGGCACCCAACCCGCAGATATCTGGAACGGTTTTTACCAGGGGGCAGAAGGCAACTGTGTCACCGTGTCAGCGATCAAGGCGGCCATGATGCGGTTTGGACAAAATCCCCAAGGCATCTTTAAAAAGATCACCGCCACGGCTGAGGGTTATGAAGTGCTCATGAGGGATTCCTTCAAGCTGACCCTGACCCACGATGAACTGAAACAGGCCAAGGCTGCCTCCAACTTGAAGGGTAGCAATCCGGCGCTGCTGGACGATGCCAACTTCTTGTACGCCGTGAGTGCCAAGCGGGCCCAGGTGGAAAACAACGATTCGCGTGGCAACCAAAGTTACGAGGTTGCCATGGCAACACTCAACGACGGTGAATACCCCGGCGCCGCATTGCGTCGGCTTGGGTTGTTTGCCTATATCCGTGAAAGTACGGTTGAAGAACTGGCTCGTGGCACCACGGGCACCTTGGCCAACACCTATCACTCGGTGGCGGTGATCGACGGCAAGCTGGACCTGTATGGGCAAAAACTCAGCCTGGAAAACTCGCACTGGCAGGGGCACTTCCACCGGGCATTGAAATTAGTGTGATACCCGGCGCAGGGACCCAGAGCGCTCTTCAGGTCCCGGCGCCTGGCCGTAACAGCTCTATAAATGCATCCAGGGGTAACGGCCGGCTGTGCAAATAACCCTGATACAGATGGCAACCCAGCCCCTGCAGGAACGCCAGTTGCTCGGGCGTTTCTACGCCTTCGGCAATCACCTCCAGGTTCAGGCTGCGCGCCATGGCCACGATCGCGCGGATGATCTCGGCGTCGTTCGGGTCGTGGGTGGCGTCCCTCACAAACGATTGATCGATCTTCAAGGCATCGACCGGCAGGCGCTTGAGGTAGGTCAATGACGAATAACCGGTGCCGAAATCGTCCATGGCGAAGCTGACCCCGAGTTTTTTCAGGCGGCGCATTTTGCCGATGGTGTCGTCCAGGTTCTGGATCACGATGCCTTCGGTGATTTCCAGTTTCAGCAAGGTGAACGGCAGTTGATGCTGCTTGAGGCTGCGCTCTACCCGTTCGACAAAATCGTTCTGGCGAAACTGCCGGGGGCTGATATTCACGCACAGGCTGAAGCCGTCCGGCTCCACCAGGCCTTCGGCGATCAGCCGGGCAAAGGCACCACAGGCTTCGTCGAGGATCCAGGTGCCCACCTCGAGAATCAGCCCGCTGTCTTCCAGAACCTTGATGAACTCCGTCGGCGATTGCGCACCCAACTGCGGATGCTGCCAGCGCACCAGGGCCTCGGCGCCGACAATGCGATTGCCCCGGGCATCGACCTGGGGTTGGTAATGCACACTGAACTCGCCCCGCGACAACGCCAGGCGCAGGTCTGTCTCCATGCGCAGGCGCTCGCTGGCGGTGCGTTGCATGCTGTTATGGAACATCTGCGTGGTATTGCGCCCCGAATCCTTGGCCCGGTACAGGGCAATATCCGCGCGCTTGAGCAGGTCGGCCGGGGTCGAGCCGTGGTCGGGAATCAGCGCCACGCCGATGCTGGGGGTGACCTGCAAGCGCTGGCCATCGAGAAACATCGGCTCGGACAACAGTTCGCGCAGGGTGTCGGACAGCAACTGCACCTGCTTGCTGACCTCTAACCGAGTACCTTCCAGCCCGCTGAGCAGCACCACGAATTCGTCCCCTCCCAGGCGCGCCACGGTGTCCTCCATGCGCACGCTGGCCTCCAGGCGCGCAGTGACGATTTTCAGCACGGTGTCGCCCACCGGGTGGCCGAGGGAATCGTTGATGTGCTTGAAGTGATCCAGGTCCAGAAACAGCAGCGCACCCCGCAGGTTGTGGCGTTTAAGCAGGGCGATCTGCTGGCTCAGGCGATCCATCAGCAAGGCGCGATTGGGCAGGTTGGTCAGCGGGTCGTGATAGGCCAGGTGGCGGATCTGCGCCTGCGCGCTCTTGAGCAGGCTGACATCCCGTGCGGTCAGCAGCAGGCACGGGGTTTCATTGAGGGTAATCGGCTCGACCGACACTTCTACCGCCAGCAACTCGCCACGTTTGTTGTGCCAGAGCATGTCCAGGTGGTGGATGCGGCCCTTGATCTGCAATTCGGCCAACAGCGCGGCGCGCTGGTTTTCATCGGCCCAGATGCCGATCTGATACAGGGTCAGGCCAATGGCTTCTTCGGCGCGGTAGCCGGTCAGGCGGCAGAAGCCGTCATTGACCTCCACATAGCGCCCGGTGTCGCGCTCGGTAATGGACACCGCATCGGGGCTGGAATGGAAGGCCTTGGCGAATTTCTCCTCACTGGCCTTGAGCGCCGCCTCCGAGCGCTGTTGCTGGGTGATATCGCGCAGGGTGGTGACCACACAGGGCTGGTTGCCGACCTTGATCAGCCGGCTGGAAATCATGCAGGTCAGGCGCTGGCCGTTCTTGTGGTGGACGATGATCGCCACGTTGTTCAGCGCCTGCTCGCGGATCACCTGCTCGATGCGCTGCAGGCGCTGGGTTGGCTGATCCCACAGGCCGATCTGCTCGGCGGTGTGGTTGATGACTTCGGCGGCGGCCCAGCCAAAGGTCTGGCTGAAACTGGGGTTGATTTCGATGAACTCGCCGCTGGCCAGGCGTGTGACGCAGATCGGGTCGGGGCTGGCGAGGAACAGGCTGGCGAATTTCTCTTCAGACGCACTCAGGCGCTGTTCGCGTTCCACCTGGTCGGTGATATCCAGCAAGGTGCCGGCCATGCGCACCGGCGTGCCCTGCGCGTCACGGTAGAGGCGGGCGCGGCTTTCCAGGTAGCGCGAGCTGCCGTCTTCCAGTTGCACGCGGTAGGTCAGTTGGTAGTTGCCCGCCGGCCCCTCACGCAAGGTGCGATAGGCATCGCGCATGCTGGCGCGCTCTTCATCGGGCATGCCTTCAAAAAACGCGTCGAACGACTCATGGAACGGGTGCGGATCCAGGCCGTGCAACTGCGCGGCCCGCGCCGAGCCGTAGAGCATGCCGCTGGGGATATGCCAGTCCCAGGTGCCCAACTGGGCCGAGTCCAGGGCCAGATCCAGGCGTTCCTGGCTGTCCTTGAGGGCCTGCTCGGCGTTCTTGCGTTCGGTGGTGTCGAGGAAGGTGCTGATCAGGTAGGCCTGGCCCTCGAGCTCGACCTTTTGTGCGCTGAGGGTGCCGTCATGGATTTGCCCGTTGCTGGCGCGAAATTGCACCTCCATGGTGATGGGCTCGCCCTTGCGCTGGGTCGCCCTGACCAACAGGGCCCGTTGCTCCGGGTGGACCCACAGCCCCAGGTCGAGGGTGGTGCGGCCAATGGCATCGGCCACCGGCCAGCCGAACAGGCTTTCAAAATACTGGTTGGCTTCACTGATCAGGCCATCTTCCTGGCGGGTCAGCAGGACCATGTTCGGGCACAGGTGGAACAGCGTGGCGAAGCGTTTTTCGGAGTGGCCCAGGGCATGTTCGCGTTCGCGCTGCTGGGTGGTTTCGCGGATCACCCCGATCATGCGCCGGCGCCCGGACGCATCCGGCAGCAGGCTGCCATTGATTTCCAGCCAGTGCAGGCTGCCGTCCGGCCACTGGATGCGGTGATGCATGGCTTGTTCGAAGGGTGCGCCGGCCAGGACCGCGTGAAACGCCCGGATCACGCGGCCGCGGTCCTCGGCGGCCAGCAGGTCGAGGTAGTCCAGGTCCTTGGGCAATGGCTGCCGGGGGTCGAAGCCGAATAGCGCCTGGGTGCCGCGCGACCAACTGATCCGCCCGCTGTCGATATCCCAGCTCCAGGCGCCGAGCCGTGCGGCATTGAGCGCCGCCAGCAGTTGCGGGGCGTTTTCCCAGCTTTGTTCCGCCTGCTGGGGGTCCAGGGCGTGAATGCGCGGCAGCGGCGGCACGGGATCGACAGGGTTGGGCATTATCAAGGGGCCTTGGCTCGATGGGCGTTCGGCGCGGGAGCAGGGTCTACAGGCCGCACGGCCTCATGCCGGCATCCCAGCCGGATCGACCTGTGCATCCAATAGGCTCATGAAAGCCCGCGCAGCGTTCGACAGCGTCCTTTCGGTGTGCACGATATAGCCTAGCTGGCGACTGAGCTGTATGCCCGGTAAAGCGATACTGGCCACTTGATCATCGAGCATGGTGCGCGGCAACACGCTCCAGGCCAAGCCGATGGAGACCATCATCTTGATGGTTTCCAGGTAGTTGGTGCTCATGGCGATGTTCGGCGTCAGGCCCTGGGCCTCGAACAGCCGGTGCACGATATGGTGGGTAAAGGTGTTGCCACCGGGGAATACCGCCGGGTGCCGGGCAATGTCGGCCAGGCTGATGCTGGCGTTGCTGGCCAGGCTATGTTCGGGCGCCACCACGAAATCCAGGGGGTCGTCCCACACCGGGGTGGCTCGCACCAGGCTGTGGGGCTCCGGGGCCAGGGTGATGACGGCCACTTCGGCACGGCCATGGAGGATTTCCTCGTAGGCGACTTCCGAATCCAGGAACTGAATATCCAGTGCCACGTTCGGGTATTCCCGGGTGAACGTGCGCAACACCGGGGGCAGGCGGTGCAGGCCGATGTGATGGCTGGTCGCCAGGGTCAGGCGTCCGCTGACTTCGCCAGTCAGGTTGGTCAAGGCGCGGCGGGTGTCATCCAGCACATTGAGGATCTGATAGGCGCGGGGCAGCAGGGCACGCCCGGCCTCTGTCAGGCCCACTTCCCGGCCCAGTCGATCAAACAGGCGCACCTTCAGTTGTTGCTCAAGGCCGGCGATGCGCTTGCTGATTGCCGGTTGCGTCAAGTGCAGGCGTTCCCCGGCCCCGGAGAAGCTGCCGGTTTCGGCGATGGCAATAAAAGCATTGAGGTTGGCCAGGTCCATGGTCGTATTCCAGTTGGTTATCCAAAGCATGAAAAATATGAATTTGAGTTATTTAATGTAACGCCATAGCATCAGCCTCACAAGCCAAAGGGTTATTGAATCGTTCAACGCCCAGGGCATAGAAAGACGCTGATGAGGACCGACTGATGGCCGGCAAAACGCTTTACGACAAGCTCTGGGATTCCCATGAAGTGAAACGGCGCGATGATGGCTCGTCGCTGATCTACATCGACCGTCACATCATCCACGAAGTGACCTCGCCCCAAGCGTTCGAAGGCCTGCGACTGGCCGGGCGCAAGCCATGGCGCGTCGACTCGATCATCGCCACCCCAGACCACAACGTGCCGACCACCCCGGAGCGCAAGGGCGGTATCGAAGCCATTGCCGACCAGGTCTCGCGTTTGCAGGTCCAGACCCTCGACGACTATTGCGACGAGTACGGCATCACCGAATTCAAGATGAATGACGTGCGCCAGGGCATCGTCCACGTAATCGGCCCGGAGCAGGGCGCGACCTTGCCGGGCATGACCGTGGTCTGCGGCGACTCCCATACCTCGACCCACGGCGCGTTCGGCGCCCTGGCCCACGGTATTGGCACTTCCGAGGTGGAACATGTGTTCGCCACCCAGTGCCTGGTTGCTAAAAAAATGAAGAACATGCTGGTGCTGGTCGAAGGCACCTTGCCCTTTGGTGTCACCGCCAAGGACATCGTGCTCGCGGTGATCGGCAAGATCGGCACCGCCGGCGGCAACGGCCATGCCATCGAATTCGCCGGCAGCGCCATTCGCGACCTGTCCATCGAAGGCCGCATGACCATCTGCAACATGTCCATCGAGGCCGGTGCCCGCGTGGGCATGGTCGCGGCGGATGAAAAAACCGTCGAATACGTCAAGGGTCGTCCGTTTGCACCGGCGGGCGCCGATTGGGATGCCGCCGTAGAAGCCTGGAAAGACCTGGTGTCCGACAAGGATGCGGTGTTCGATACGGTGGTTGAACTCGACGCGGCCCAGATCAAGCCGCAAGTCAGCTGGGGCACCTCGCCGGAAATGGTCCTGGCCGTTGACCAGAACGTGCCGGACCCGGCCAAGGAAGCCGACCTGGTCAAGCGCGGCTCCATCGAGCGCGCCTTGAAGTACATGGGGTTGAAAGCCAACCAGGCGATCACTGACATCCAGTTGGACCGTGTGTTTATCGGTTCCTGCACCAACTCGCGGATCGAAGACCTGCGCGCCGCGGCGGTGATCGCCAAGGGCCGCAAGGTGGCCTCGACCATCAAGCAGGCCATTGTGGTGCCAGGTTCGGGCCTGGTGAAGGCCCAGGCGGAAGCGGAAGGCCTGGACAAAATCTTCCTCGAAGCCGGCTTTGAATGGCGCGAGCCGGGCTGCTCGATGTGCCTGGCGATGAACCCGGACCGTTTGGAGTCCGGCGAGCATTGCGCGTCCACCTCCAACCGTAACTTCGAAGGGCGTCAGGGCGCCGGTGGTCGTACTCACCTGGTCAGCCCGGCCATGGCCGCTGCGGCTGCCGTCAACGGTCGTTTCATCGACGTTCGCGAATTGATCTGAGGAATACCCGATGAGAGCTTTTACCCAACACACAGGTCTGGTCGCGCCGTTGGACCGTGCCAACGTGGACACTGACCAGATCATCCCCAAGCAGTTCTTGAAGTCGATCAAGCGCACCGGCTTTGGCCCCAATCTGTTCGATGAGTGGCGCTACCTGGACGTGGGCTACGCCTACCAGGACAACTCCAAGCGCCCGTTGAACAAGGATTTCGTACTCAACGCCGAGCGCTACCAGGGCGCCAGCGTGTTGCTGGCCCGGGAAAACTTCGGTTGCGGCTCCAGCCGCGAACACGCGCCGTGGGCCCTGGAAGAATATGGTTTTCGCAGCATCATCGCGCCGAGCTACGCCGATATCTTCTTCAATAACAGCTTCAAGAATGGCTTGTTGCCGATCATCCTGAGCGATGCCGAAGTGGACGAGTTGTTCGGGCAAGTGGAAGCCAACGTGGGCTACCAGTTGACCGTCGACCTGGCTGCACAGACCGTGACCCGTCCGGATGGCAAGGTGTACCACTTTGAAGTGGATGCCTTCCGTAAACACTGCCTGATCAACGGCCTGGACGACATCGGCCTGACCTTGCAGGACGGCGAGGCAATTGCCGCGTTTGAAGCCAAGCACCGGGCCAGCCAGCCTTGGTTGTTTCGTGATGCCTGATTTGCGGTAACCGTGCGGGCCCCATCGCGGGCAAGCCCGACTCCCACACTGGAATGCATTCCAACTGTGGGAGCTGGCTTGCCTGCGATAGCGCCCGTACAGCCACCCCAAAACCTGAGGAAAGCCACCATGACCAACACCGCCCACACCCAAGTCGTGCAAAAACAATTCGGCGAACAGGCCTCGGCCTACCTGAGCAGTGCCGTGCACGCCCAGGGCAGCGAATTCGCACTGCTGCAGGCCGAACTGGCCGGGCAGGGCGCTGCACGACTGCTGGACCTGGGCTGTGGTGCCGGTCACGTGAGTTTCCACGTAGCACCGCTGGTCAAGGAAGTGGTGGCCTACGACCTGTCGCAGCAGATGCTCGACGTGGTCGCCGCCGCTGCCACAGAGCGTGGCCTGGACAATATTCGTACCCTGCACGGCGCCGCCGAGCGCCTGCCGTTCGCCGATGGCGAGTTCGACTTCGTGTTCAGCCGCTACTCGGCCCATCACTGGAGCGACCTGGGCCAGGCCCTGCGCGAAGTGCGCCGGGTGCTCAAGCCGGGCGGCGTAGCGGCGTTTGTCGATGTCTTGTCACCGGGCAGCCCGCTGTTGGACACTTACCTGCAAACCGTCGAAGTGCTGCGCGACACCAGCCATGTGCGCGATTACTCCGCCGGCGAGTGGATGCGCCAGCTCAGCGAAGCCGGCCTGCATGTACGCAACAGCAATCGCCAGCGCCTGCGCCTGGAATACACCTCGTGGGTCGAGCGCATGCGCACGCCAGAGGTATTGCGCGCCGCGATCCTGGAGCTGCAAAAGGCGATGGGCCAGGAAGTGCGCGATTATTTTGAGATTCAAGCCGATGGCACCTTCAGCACCGACGTGCTGGTGGTCTGGGCCGAACGCTAATAATTTTCCCGACCTGCCCGAGGGCGGGTCGCTTGATGAAATGAGGAACCCATGAGCAAGCAGATTCTGATTCTCCCTGGCGACGGCATTGGTCCGGAAATCATGGCCGAAGCGGTCAAGGTCCTGGAATTGGCCAACAGCAAGTACAGCCTGGGCTTTGAACTGAGTCACGACGTGATCGGCGGCGCTGCCATCGACAAGCATGGCGTGCCCCTGGCCGACGAAACCCTGGACCGTGCCCGTGCTGCCGACGCGGTGCTGCTCGGCGCCGTGGGTGGGCCGAAATGGGACAAGATCGAACGTGACATCCGTCCGGAGCGCGGCCTGCTGAAAATCCGTGCGCAACTGGGCCTGTTCGGCAACCTGCGCCCGGCAATCCTCTACCCGCAACTGGCCGACGCGTCGAGCCTCAAGCCGGAAGTGGTGGCGGGCCTGGATATCCTGATCGTGCGTGAGCTGACCGGCGGTATCTACTTTGGCTCGCCACGGGGCGTGCGCGAGCTGGAAAATGGCGAGCGCCAGGCCTACGACACCCTGCCGTACAGCGAGAGTGAAATCCGCCGTATCGCCCGTGTCGGTTTCGACATGGCCCGGGTGCGCGGCAAGAAGGTCTGCTCGGTGGACAAGGCTAACGTCCTGGCCTCCAGCCAGCTGTGGCGCGAGATCGTCGAAGAAGTGGCCAAGGACTATCCGGACGTCGAACTCAGCCACATGTACGTCGACAACGCCGCCATGCAGTTGGTGCGTGCGCCCAAGCAGTTCGACGTGATCGTCACCGACAACCTGTTCGGCGACATCCTGTCCGACCAGGCCTCGATGCTCACCGGTTCCATCGGCATGCTGCCGTCGGCGTCCCTGGACACCAACAATAAGGGCATGTACGAGCCATGCCACGGTTCGGCGCCAGACATCGCGGGCCAGGGCATTGCCAACCCGCTGGCGACCATTTTGTCGGTGTCGATGATGCTGCGCTACAGCTTCAACCTCAGCGAAGCGGCGGATGCCATCGAGCAAGCGGTGAGCCTGGTGCTGGACCAGGGCCTGCGTACCGGCGACATCTGGTCGCAGGGTTGCACCAAGGTCGGGACGCAGGAAATGGGCGACGCAGTAGTCGCCGCGCTGCGGAATCTGTAATCTCTCGGGCCCGCTTGCAGTTGTTGCTGCAAGGCGGCCCACTTTTTAACAAGGTGTAGTTGCGATGAAACGTGTAGGTCTGATCGGTTGGCGCGGTATGGTCGGTTCCGTGCTCATGCAGCGGATGCTGGAAGAGCAGGATTTCGATCTTATTGAGCCGGTGTTTTTCACCACTTCGAATGTCGGTGGCCAAGGGCCGTCCGTGGGCAAGGATATCGCCCCGCTCAAGGACGCCTACAACATTGAAGAGCTCAAGACCCTCGACGTCATTCTGACCTGCCAGGGCGGCGACTACACCAGTGAAGTCTTCCCCAAGCTGCGCGAAGCCGGCTGGCAGGGCTACTGGATCGATGCAGCGTCCAGCCTGCGTATGCAGGACGACGCGGTGATCATCCTCGACCCGGTCAACCGCAAGGTCATCGACCAGCAGCTTGACGCCGGCACCAAGAACTATGTCGGTGGCAACTGCACCGTCAGCCTGATGCTGATGGGCCTGGGTGGCCTGTTCGAAGCCGGGCTGGTGGAGTGGATGAGTGCCATGACCTACCAGGCGGCCTCCGGTGCCGGCGCGCAGAACATGCGCGAGCTGATCAAGCAGATGGGCGCGACCCACGCGGCCGTCGCCGATCAACTGGCCGACCCGGCCAGTGCGATCCTCGACATCGACCGCCGTGTGGCCGAGGCCATGCGCAGCGAAGCCTACCCGACCGAGAACTTCGGCGTGCCCTTGGCCGGCAGCCTGATCCCGTGGATCGACAAGGAACTGCCGAACGGCCAGAGCCGCGAAGAGTGGAAAGCCCAGGCCGAGACCAACAAGATCCTCGGGCGCTTCAAGAACCCGATCCCGGTGGACGGTATTTGCGTGCGGATCGGCGCCATGCGCTGCCACAGCCAGGCGCTGACCATCAAGCTCAATAAAGACGTGCCGATCGCCGATATCGAAGGGCTGATCAGCCAGCACAACCCATGGGTCAAGCTGGTGCCCAACAGCCGTGATATCAGCATGCAGGAGCTGAGCCCGACCAAGGTCACCGGCACCCTGAATGTACCGGTGGGCCGTCTGCGCAAGCTGAACATGGGCACCCAGTACCTGGGCGCCTTCACTGTAGGTGACCAATTGCTGTGGGGCGCGGCCGAGCCGCTGCGTCGGATGTTGCGGATTCTGCTGGAGCGTTGATCGCTTAGTGGTGTTGAAGAAACCCGCGTTCTGGTGACAGGCGCGGGTTTTTTATTGCGCCTGAGGCCATCATCGCGGGCAAGCCCGCTCCCACACTTGAATGTGTTCACAAATCCAAATGTGGGAGCGGGCTTGCCCGCGATGACGGCCCGCGCCACACCACAAACCCCAGGCCAATTGCCTCACCCCCCACCACCCGGTAAAGTGCCGCTCCCCCCGCAATGCCCGAGGCAGCCTCCATGACCCAGACCTTTGATATCGCCGTGATCGGCGCCACCGGCACGGTGGGCGAAACCCTGGTGCAGATCCTCGAAGAACTGGCGTTCCCGGTAGGCGCCCTGCACCTGCTGGCCAGCAGCGAGTCGGCCGGCGCGTCGGTGCCGTTTCGCGGCAAAAACGTGCGGGTACGGGAAGTCGATGAGTTCGATTTCAGCAAGGTGCAACTGGCCTTCTTCGCCGCAGGCCCGGCGGTCACCCTGAGTTTCGCGCCGCGCGCCACGGCAGCCGGTTGCTCATTGATCGACCTGTCCGGCGCCCTGCCGGCCGAACAGGCGCCCCAAGTGGTGCCGGAAGCCAATGCCCAGGTACTGGACGGCTTGAAAAAGCCGTTCCAGGTGGGCAGCCCAAGCCCTTGCGCCACCCACCTGGCGGTGGTGCTCGCACCGTTGCGCAGCCTGTTGGACATCCAGCGCGTGAGCGTCACCGCCAACCTGGCCGTGTCTGCCCAGGGCCGTGAAGCCGTTAGCGAACTGGCCCGGCAAACCGCCGAGCTACTGAATGTGCGGCCCCTGGAGCCCAAGTTCTTTGATCGGCAGATGGCCTTCAACCTGTTGGCCCAGGTCGGCACGCCGGATGCGCAGGGCCACACCGCCCTGGAAAAACGCCTGGTCCACGAACTGCGTAGCCTGCTTGAATTACCGTTACTGAAGATTTCCGCAACCTGCGTTCAAGCTCCGGTGTTTTTTGGCGATAGCCTGAGCGTGTCCCTGCAACTGGCGGGGGCCGTGGACCTTGGCGCAGTCAATCGCGTGTTGGAGGCGGCGCCGGGCATCGAACTGGTGGAAGAGGGCGATTACCCCACCGCTGTTGGGGATGCGGTCGGTCAGGACGTGGTCTACGTGGGTCGGGTGCGGGCCGGTATTGATGACCCGGCGGAACTAAACTTGTGGCTGACGTCAGATAACGTACGCAAAGGCGCGGCGCTTAACGCGGTGCAACTGGCGCAGTTGTTGATAAAACACCTTGTGTAAAAGATACTTGGCGGCAATTTGTAGATTGATTCTAGCCAAGCGCTATGCTTGGCCCCATGCAGGAAAAGTTGCGCGTCGGTGACCTATCGGCTCGCCATGCCGAATGGCAGCGGTACCCAACCTTCTCGCGGGCCGAGGAGTGTTCAAACAAAGGATGAGGCTATGGTTCAAGTTCGCAAACTGGTGTTAGCAATAGCGGCCGTCTCGGCGCTGTCCTCCGGTATGGCGCAAGCGCTGCAACTTGGGGAGATGACCCTCAAGTCGAAGTTGAACCAGCCGTTGTCGGTGGAGATCGAGCTGCTCGATGTGGGCGGGCTCAGCGCCTCCGATATCGTGCCCAGCCTCGCGTCTTCCCAGGCCTTTGTGGATGCGGGTGTCGATCGCCAGGCGTTCCTCGATGAGCTGACCTTTACCCCGGTGCTCAACCCCAGTGGCCGCAGTGTGGTGCGCGTCACCTCCAGCAAGCCGTTGCCCGACTCCTACGTACGCTTCTTGTTGCAGGTGCAATGGCCCAATGGCCGGTTGATGCGGGACTACAGCGTCTTGCTGGACCCGGCCAAGTTCGAGCAAAAGGCTCCAGAGGTCATTGCCCCAGCGCCGCGCCTTGCCACGCCGGCTGCTGCCAGCGTGACCAAGGCGGCTGAACACACCACGACTTCTCGCGACACTCTGTGGGAAATCGCCGCGAAAAACCGCAATGGCGGCTCGATCCAGCAAACCATGCTGGCGATCCAGGCGCTGAACCCGGACGCCTTTGTCGACGGCAATATCAACCGCATGAAGACCGGCCAGGTATTGCGCCTGCCGGATCCGGTACAAAGCACCAGCCTGCCGCAACCCCAGGCGATTGCCGAAGTGACCGCGCAGAATGCGGCCTGGCGCCAGGGGCGTCGCGGTGCCGCTAATCAAGCAGCGGGGCGTCAGCAACTGGACGCCACCAAGCGCGCCCAGGCTGGCGCAGCGCCGTCGCAAACGGCCGCCAAGGACAACCTGAGCCTAGTCTCGGCTGAGGCTGCCAAGGCCGGCGTCAAAGGCGCCGCAGGTGACAGCAAGGCCCTGAACAACAAGTTGGCCGTGACCCAGGAAAGCCTGGATTCGACCCGCCGCGAAAACGAAGAACTCAAAAGCCGCATGTCTGACCTGCAAAGTCAGTTGGACAAGCTGCAGCGGCTGATCGAACTGAAGAACAACCAATTGGCCAAATTGCAGGCCGAAGGCGGCGCCCCGGCGCAACCGGCGGTAATACCTGCCGAACTGGCTGCGGCGCCGACTGCGCCTGCTCCGGCGGCCGAAACGCCGGTGGTTGCGCCCGTGCAAATCCCCGCTGAGCCTGCGCCCGAGGCCAGCGCCGAAGGCAAATTCAATGACCTGCTGACCAACCCCATTGTTCTCGGGGTGATCGGCGGCGCTGCCGGCCTCTTGGTGCTGTTGCTCCTGCTGCTGTGGGCACGTCATCGCAATGCGCGCCTGGAAGAGGAAAAACACCTGCGCATGGCGCGGGCGCTGGCGGAAGAGCCAGAGTTTTCCGCAAAACTTGAACAAGACTTGTCGCTCGATAGCTTCGAAGGCCTTGAAGTCCCGGCGGCAAACGTCAAGCTGGCTCCAGCTCCAGCTCCAGCTCCAGCTCCGGTTGCCGTGGCGCCTGTAGCTGCAGTTGCGACCAGCATGGCGCCGCCGAGCAAGCCCATCATCGAGCCCGGTTCCTCTGATGCCCTGGCCCAGGCCCAGTCCCATCTGGACCGTGGTCACTTGAACCAGGCCGCTGCGGTGCTGGAAGAAGCGATCAAGCTGGAGCCCAAGCGCAGCGATCTGCGCCTCAAACTCCTGGAGGTCTACGGCCAGCAGGGCGACAAGGATGGTTTCGTGACCCAGGAGCGCCAACTGGTCGCCAATGGCGAGAACCACGCCCAGGTCGAACTGTTGAAAAATCGCTACCCGGCCATGGCCGTGCTGGCTGCGGGCGTGAGTGCTGCAGTCGCCGCTGCCGCGCTGGATGCGCAGTACGTCAAGGATCTGCTCCAGGAAGAACCGGCGCCTGCCGCCACGCCTCAAACCGATGCGTTCGACACCGACTTCGACCTGAGCCTGGACGACCTCGAGGCGGCGTCGCCGGCGGTGGTCGCCCCCGAGGTCGATGACCTGAGCTTCGACTCGGTCTTGCAGCAGCAGACCGAAGCCAAGGCCAGCGAGGACGACTTGTCTGACTTTGATCTCGACTTGCAACTGGATGCACCGGCTTCCCAGTCCGACGACGACTTCCTCTCGGGCCTGGAAGAAGAGATGAAGGACCTGCCACCGGTAGAGCCGCCGACCCTGACACCCGCCGCGCTGGAAGATTTTGACCTGCCGGAAGACTTCGACCTGTCCCTGGCCGACGAACCTGCGCCATCGGACAAGCCTGATGCGTTCACCTCCGAGCTTGACGATGTCAACGCCGAGCTGGAGCGCCTGTCCCAGAGCCTGGAAAGCCCGTCGATCGAGCCGAGCTTCACCGCTGAAGATGCCGCCAAGGGCGACGATGAGCCAGAGTTCGACTTCCTGTCGGGCACCGACGAAGTCGCCACCAAGCTCGACCTGGCCCAGGCCTATATCGACATGGGCGATGAGGGTGGTGCACGTGACATCCTGGCCGAAGTCCTCACCGAAGGCGACGACGGCCAACGCAGCGAAGCTAAGGAAATGCTTAGCCGCCTGGCGTGATTACTGGCAATTAACGCAGCGGCGGCCTTCGGGTCGCCGTTTTGCATTCAAAGGTGGGAGCCGGGCTTGCCCGTGATAGAGGCGACTCGGTCCTTCGGTAGAGTCGAGGCGAGGCTATCGCAGGCCAGCCAGCTTCCACAAAATGCCCCAGGACCAGGCCCGGCACTTTATAATGGCCGCCTTTGCGCAACTATCAGGCTCTCAGCTCTTGGCAAATATAGATAACGCGGCCGCCGAAATGGCGGCCGCCGGCTTTTTCAGAATCGCCCTGGGCGTGGAATACAAAGGTTCGCGCTATCGCGGCTGGCAGCGCCAGGCCTCTGGCGTGCCGACTGTGCAGGAAACCCTGGAGAAGGCCCTGTCGAAGGTCGCCGACTCGCCGGTTTCATTGATGTGCGCAGGGCGCACCGACGCGGGCGTGCATGCCTGCGGGCAAGTGGTGCATTTTGACACCCAGGCCGAGCGTTCGATGAAGGCGTGGGTCATGGGCGCCAATATCAATCTGCCCCACGATGTCAGCGTCAGTTGGGCCAAAGTCATGCCGGCGCACTTCCATGCGCGGTTCAAGGCCATTGCCCGGCGTTACCGCTATGTGATCTACAACGATCAGATCCGTCCGGCGCACTTGAACGAAGAAATCACCTGGAACCACCGCCCGCTGGACGCCGAGCGTATGGCCGAGGCGGCCCAGCATCTGGTGGGGATCCACGACTTCAGTGCCTTTCGCGCCGGGCAGTGCCAGGCGAAGTCGCCGATCAAGGAAGTCCACCACCTGCGGGTGACACGTCACGGCAAGATGATTGTCCTGGATATCCGCGCCGGGGCGTTCCTGCACCATATGGTGCGCAATATCGCCGGGGTGCTGATGACCATTGGTACTGGCGAGCGCCCGGTGGAGTGGGCCAGGGAAGTGCTGGAGAGTCGGGTGCGGCGGACCGGCGGGGTGACGGCGCACCCGTTCGGCCTGTATCTGGTGGATGTGGAGTACCGAGATGAGTTCGAGCTGCCGCAGCGTTTCATCGGGCCACACTTCCTCACAGGTTTCACTGAACTTGGCGGCTGACGCCCGGAAAAGCATTTGTTACCATCCGGGACTTTCCTGGACAGCCCCCTGAGGTTTTGACGATATGTCAGGCGTTCGCAGCAAGATTTGCGGGATTACCCGCATGGAAGACGCGCTGTCGGCAGTCGAGGCGGGGGCTGACGCTATTGGTTTTGTGTTTTATGCCAAGAGCCCGCGCGCGGTGTCGGTGCAGCAGGCCCGGGCGATCATTGCCGGCTTGCCGCCGTTCGTGACCACGGTGGGGCTGTTCGTCAACGCCAGCGCCTGCGAGCTCAATGAAACCCTGGATGCTGTGCCCCTGGACCTGTTGCAGTTCCATGGCGACGAAACCCCGGGGGAGTGCGCCGGCTACCATCGCCCGTATATCAAGGCGTTGCGGGTCAAGGCCGGTGACGATATCGCCGCCAGTTGCGCCGCCTACGCCGGGGCCAGCGGGATTTTGCTCGATGCCTATGTCGAGGGCATTCCCGGTGGTACAGGCGAGGCCTTCGATTGGTCGCTGATTCCCCAGGGCTTGAGCAAGCCGATCATCCTGGCGGGCGGTTTGAACGCCGGCAATGTGGCGCAGGCCATTGCCCAGGTTCGCCCGTATGCCGTCGACGTCAGCGGCGGGGTGGAGCAGGCCAAGGGCATCAAGGATCCTGGCAAGATTCACGCATTCATGCAGGCAGTGCGCAGCAGCAGTGGCGCGATGTGACGGCTGGCAGTCTGCCGCCGTCAGTAACTACCACTGTGTAAAACAGGCCGGCGTTGCCCTCGGGCGGCGCCAATGAAGTGGCAGCCACGCACTGGCGGGTTGTCTGGAAGGCTGAGGGCAGGTGCAGGAAATGGCTGGTCGAACGTCTGACCCCGTCCTGTGGTTGTTATCGCCACATCAATGAATTTAGCTCAAGGGCATACGCGGGGCTGTGTTCAAGCCACCGGTACTGGAGAAAGAAAGCATGAGCAACTGGTTAGTAGACAAACTGATCCCCTCGATCATGCGTTCCGAGGTGAAGAAAAGCTCGGTTCCTGAAGGTCTATGGCACAAGTGCCCATCCTGCGACGCGGTGTTGTACCGCCCGGAGCTGGAAAAGACCCTGGACGTTTGCCCCAAGTGCAACCACCACATGCGTATCGGCGCCCGCGCCCGTATCGACATCTTCCTCGACGCCGATGGCCGTGCCGAGCTGGGCGCTGACCTGGAGCCGGTGGACCGCCTCAAGTTTCGCGACGGCAAGAAGTACAAGGACCGCCTGACCGCTGCGCAAAAGCAGACCGGCGAGAAAGACGCGCTGATTTCCGTCAGCGGCAAACTGCTGGGCATGCCCGTAGTGGTGTCGGCGTTTGAGTTTTCCTTCATGGGTGGTTCCATGGGCGCCATTGTCGGTGAGCGCTTTGTACGCGCCGCCAACTACGCCCTGGAAAACCGTTGCCCGATGATCTGCTTCGCCGCCTCCGGTGGTGCACGGATGCAGGAAGCGCTGATCTCGCTGATGCAGATGGCCAAGACCTCTGCGGTGCTGGCGCGTCTGCGTGAAGAGGGCATTCCGTTCATCTCGGTGCTGACCGATCCGGTCTACGGCGGCGTTTCCGCCAGCCTCGCGATGCTGGGCGACGTAATCGTCGGCGAGCCCAAGGCGCTGATCGGTTTTGCCGGCCCACGCGTGATCGAGCAGACCGTGCGTGAAAAGCTGCCCGAAGGCTTCCAGCGTAGCGAGTTCCTGCTGGAACACGGCGCCATTGACATGATCATCGCCCGTTCCGAACTGCGTCCGCGCCTGGGCAACCTGCTGGCACAGATGATGGGCTTGCCGACACCGGTGTACGTCGCGCCCAAGGTCGAACCCATCGTTGTGCCGCCGGTGCCTGCAAACCTATGACCCAACGGACCCTGGGCGAATGGCTCGCCTACCTTGAGCAGTTGCATCCGTCAGCCATCGACATGGGCCTGGAGCGCTCGCAACAGGTAGCGGCCCGCCTTGGGTTGGGTCGGCCTGCGCCACGGGTGATCACGGTCACTGGCACCAATGGCAAGGGCTCTACCTGCGCCTTTGTCGCGGCGTTGCTGCAGGCCCAGGGCTTGAAGGTTGGCGTCTACAGCTCGCCACACCTGCTGCGCTACAACGAGCGCGTGCAACTCAACGGCGTCGAAGCCACTGACGAGCAGTTGTGCGAAGCCTTTGCGGCGCTGGATGCCGGGCGTGGCGAAATCTCCCTGACCTATTTCGAGATGGGCACCCTGGCCGCGTTCTGGCTGTTCGAGCGTGAACAGCTGGATGCGGTGGTGCTGGAAGTCGGCCTCGGTGGTCGCCTGGATACCGTCAATGTGGTGGATGCCGACCTGGCGTTGGTCACCAGTATTGGTGTGGATCATGCCGATTACCTGGGCGATACCCGCGAATCCGTGGCCTATGAAAAAGCCGGGATCTTCCGTCAGGGCAAGCCGGCTTTGTGTGGTGACCTGGATCCGCCGCATACCTTGCTGGACAAGGTGCGCGAGCTGGATTGCCCGTTTTTCCTGCGGGGCCGTGATTTTGCCCTGGAGGTGTCTGGTGACCAATGGTCGTGGCGCGGTGTCGATACGCGGGGCCAGGGCGTCGAGTTGCACGGCCTGCCGCTGCTGAACCTTCCCATGGAAAACGCGGCACTCGCGCTGCAGGCCTATTTGTTGCTGGATCTGCCGTGGAATGGCGCGCAGATCGCCGATACTTTGCAGCGTACGCAGGTGGTCGGGCGCCTGGATCGTCGTTCGTTCGAATGGCAAGGCAAGCGCTTGAACCTGTTGCTGGATGTTGGGCACAACCCGCATGCTGCACAGTACCTGGCACGCCGTTTGGCCGGCCAAGTGCCAGCGGGTCGGCGCCTGGCGGTGTTCGGCCTGCTGGCGGACAAGGATCTGGACGGTGTGGTCGCGCCTTTGCTGAGCAGTGTGCAGTCCTGGGCAGTCGCCCCGCTGGATACGCCGCGCACCCGTACGGCCGATGATGTGCAGGCGGTGCTGCAGAACCTTGGCGCGACGGTGACGTCCCATGCAAGCGTAACCGCTGCATTGGAGGCTCAATGCGCGGTGGCAACGGCCGAGGACGAGATTCTGTTGTTCGGATCATTTTATTGTGTTGCCGAGGCGCTTGAGTGGTTGGCCCGGCGCTCCACGGAGGAAGCTGCACATGGCATTACTGGATAGCGCATACAAGCAGCGAATGGTCGGAGCCCTGGTATTGGTGGCGTTGGCGGTGATTTTCCTGCCGATGCTGTTTTCTCGCCAGGACGAGCAGCGCCAGGTCACGGTTGAGGCCCCGGCTGCGCCCCAGGCCCCGGTGATGCCGCAGGTCCAGGTCGAGCCAGTGGTGGTGCCTGAGCCGCAGGCGTTGCCCGAGGAAGAGCCGGTGCCGACTGATACGGAAATTGCCGAACAGCAAGCACCTTCGGCGCCGATCCAGCCGAGTGTGCCGGTGGTAAAGCCTGCTCCTGCACCGGTGGTGGCGGCCAAGCCTGCTACACCTGCTCCGGCCCCGAAGCCAGTGGCGCCGCAGCCGGCAGCCCCGGGCAAGCCTGATGTGGGGCAAAGTCGTATTGATCCGAATGGCTTGCCGATCAGTTGGTCGGTGCAACTCGCCAGCCTGTCCAATCGCGAAAGTGCCGAAGCCTTGCAGAAAACCCTGCGCAGCCAGGGTTATAACGCGTATATCCGGACTGCTGATGGCAAGAACCGGGTATTTGTCGGGCCGCTGATCGAGCGCGCCGAGGCGGACCGCCTGCGTGACCTGTTGGGTCGCCAGCAGAACCTGAAAGGTTTTGTGGTGCGCTTCCAGCCAGAGCGCGGCTGATTCTGCCAATGCGGTCTCAGTGTGGGAGCGGGCTTGCCCGCGATGACGGTGCACCAGTCGATATTACAGTTGGCTGGCACACCGCTATCGCGGGCAAGCCCGCTCCCACATTGGTTTGTGCCTGTCTTGAGATGGTCGTAGCTTGCCACAACCCATTGATTTGCAATGGACCACCAAACACCGCTTACCGATAGCCCGGCGCTCTGCTAAAATGCGCCGCCTTATCCGTCTGTAGGCTGCACTGTGCCATTTACCTGGGTTGATTGGGCGATCGTAGCCATCATCGCCATCTCCGCATTGATCAGTCTAAGCCGCGGCTTCGTCAAAGAAGCATTATCGCTGCTGACCTGGATCGTTGCAGGAGTCGTCGCCTGGATGTTCGGCGGATCCCTGGCCGTTTACCTGGCCGGTTATATCGAAACACCTTCGGCTCGTGTCATCGCGGGCTGCGCCATCATGTTCATCGCCACGCTGCTGGTGGGAGCAATGGTCAATTATCTTATCGGCGAATTGATACGTGTCACCGGCCTCTCCGGGACCGATCGATTTCTCGGCATGGCCTTCGGTGCCGCGCGTGGCGCGCTGCTGGTGGTCATTGCGGTCGGGCTGTTGAGCCTGGGCCCGGTACAGCAGGATTCGTGGTGGCAGGAGTCGAGTCTCGTGCCAAAATTTCTATTGGTTGCAGACTGGTCCAAGAACCTCATATTGGGGTGGAGCAGTCAGTGGCTGGCCAGCGGAATCAGCGTACCCGCTGATCTTCCGTTCAAGGAGCACCTCTTGCCGGGCAACACGCCGCAGTAAGTAGTGTTCAGTCAAGATTCATTAAGTAGGGGTTGCGTCGCATGTGTGGCATCGTCGGTATCGTCGGTAAGTCGAACGTCAATCAGGCGCTGTATGACGCGCTAACCGTCCTCCAGCACCGCGGCCAGGACGCTGCCGGTATTGTGACCAGCCACGACGGCCGGTTATTCCTGCGCAAGGACAATGGCCTGGTACGTGACGTGTTCCATCAACGTCACATGCAGCGCCTGGTCGGGCACATGGGCATTGGCCATGTGCGTTACCCGACTGCCGGTAGCTCGACTTCGGCCGAAGCTCAACCGTTTTACGTCAACTCGCCCTATGGCATCACCCTGGCGCACAACGGCAACCTGACCAACGTTGAGCAGCTGGCCAAGGAGATTTACGAATCTGACCTGCGCCACGTCAACACCAATTCCGACTCGGAAGTGCTGCTCAACGTGTTCGCCCACGAACTGGCCCAGCGCGGCAAGTTGCAGCCGACCGAAGAAGACGTGTTCGCCGCCGTGACAGACGTGCACAACCGCTGCGTGGGTGGCTACGCGGTCGTGGCAATGATCACCGGCTACGGGATCGTCGGTTTCCGCGACCCCCACGGCATCCGCCCGATCGTGTTCGGCCAGCGCCATACCGACGAAGGCGTCGAGTACATGATCGCCTCCGAAAGCGTGTCCCTGGATGTGCTGGGTTTCACCCTGGTGCGTGACCTGGCGCCGGGCGAAGCGGTGTACATCACCGAAGACGGCAAGCTGCATACCCGTCAGTGCGCGATCAACCCGAAACTCACACCATGCATCTTCGAGCACGTCTACCTGGCGCGTCCGGATTCGATCATCGACGGTGTCTCGGTGTACAAGGCGCGCCTGCGCATGGGTGAGAAGCTCGCCGAGAAGATCCTGCGCGAGCGTCCGGAGCACGATATCGACGTGGTTATCCCGATCCCGGACACCAGCCGTACCGCCGCGCTGGAGCTGGCCACTCGCCTGGGCGTAAAGTTCCGCGAAGGTTTCGTCAAGAACCGCTACATCGGCCGCACCTTCATCATGCCGGGCCAGGCGGCTCGCAAGAAGTCGGTACGCCAGAAGCTCAACGCCATCGAGCTGGAATTCCGCGGCAAGAACGTGATGCTGGTGGATGACTCCATCGTGCGGGGTACCACGTGCAAGCAGATCATCCAGATGGCCCGTGAAGCCGGGGCGAAGAACGTGTACTTCTGTTCCGCTGCGCCTGCGGTGCGGTACCCGAACGTGTACGGCATCGACATGCCGAGCGCCCACGAGTTGATTGCGCACAATCGTTCGACCCAGGATGTGGCTGACCTGATCGGCGCTGATTGGCTGATCTATCAGGATCTTCCTGACTTGATCGAGGCGGTTGGCGGCGGCAAGATCAAGATCGAGCATTTCGATTGCGCAGTTTTCGATGGCAAGTACGTGACCGGTGATGTCGACGAGGCTTACCTGAACAAGATCGAGCAGGCGCGTAACGACTCCTCCAAGATCAAGACCCAGGCGGTCAGCGCGATCATCGATCTGTACAACAACTGAGTAACTACCGGCCCTGAGGGGCCGGTTTTGTATCTTAAATAAAGAATTGAGTGAAGGAGTGGCAGCATGAGTCAGGAATGGGATGCCGGTCGGTTGGACAGCGACCTCGATGGCGTGGCTTTCGATACCCTGGCTGTGCGCGCCGGCCAGCACCGCACGCCGGAAGGTGAGCATGGTGACCCGATGTTCTTCACCTCCAGCTACGTGTTCCGCACTGCGGCAGACGCGGCGGCACGCTTTGCTGGCGAAGTGCCGGGTAACGTCTATTCCCGCTACACCAACCCGACGGTACGCGCTTTCGAAGAGCGCATCGCGGCACTGGAGGGGGCAGAGCAGGCCGTCGCCACGGCAACTGGCATGGCGGCCATCCTCGCGGTGGTCATGAGCCTGTGCAGTGCCGGTGACCACGTGTTGGTGTCGCGCAGTGTGTTTGGTTCGACCATCAGCCTCTTCGAGAAGTACTTCAAGCGCTTTGGCATTGAAGTCGACTACGTGCCGCTGGCGGACCTTTCTGCCTGGGATGGGGCCATCAAGGCCAATACCAAATTGCTGTTCGTCGAATCGCCGTCCAACCCTTTGGCAGAGCTAGTGGATATCGCCGCCCTCGCCGAAGTGGCCCACGCCAAAGGTGCGATGTTGGTGGTGGATAACTGCTTCTGCACGCCTGCCTTGCAGCAGCCGCTGAAGCTGGGCGCAGATATTGTGGTGCATTCGGCCACCAAGTTCATCGACGGCCAGGGGCGTTGCATGGGCGGCGTGGTGGCCGGCCGTGGCGAGCAAATGAAGGAAGTAGTGGGTTTCTTGCGTACCGCTGGCCCGACTCTGAGCCCGTTCAATGCCTGGATTTTCCTCAAGGGCCTGGAAACCCTCAGCCTGCGGATGAAGGCCCATTGCGCCAACGCCCAGGCCCTGGCCGAGTGGCTGGAGCAGCAGGATGGCATCGAGAAAGTCCACTACGCCGGCTTGAAGAGCCATCCGCAACACGAACTGGCCCAGCGTCAGCAGCGTGGGTTCGGTGCGGTGGTCAGTTTCGAGGTCAAGGGTGGCAAGGAGGGCGCATGGCGCTTTATCGACGCCACGCGCCTGATTTCCATCACCGCCAACCTGGGTGATAGCAAGACCACCATTACCCATCCAAGCACCACTTCCCATGGCCGCCTGGCCCCGCAGGAGCGTGAGGCTGCCGGTATCCGTGACAGCCTGATCCGCGTTGCGGTGGGGCTGGAAGACGTGGCTGACTTGCAGGCCGACCTGGCTCGCGGGCTGGCTGCCTTGTGATCGAGTGGTCCCTGGAGGCGGCTGGCGCCAGTAATGGCAGGGTCGCGTTGGTGACAGGCGCGGCGCGGGGTATCGGCCTGGGGATCGCGGCCTGGTTGGTCAGCGAAGGCTGGCAAGTGGTGTTGGCCGACCTGGATCGCGAGCGGGGCGCCAAGGTGTCCAAGGTGCTGGGCGATAACGCCTGGTTTATCACCATGGATGTGGCCGATGAGCAGCAGGTGGCGCTGGGAGTTGCCGAGGTGCTGGGCCAGTTCGGGCGCCTGGATGCGCTGGTGTGCAATGCTGCTGTGGCCGATCCGCGCAATATCACGCTGGATAGCCTGGACCTGGCGTACTGGAACCGGGTGCTGGCGGTGAACCTCAGTGGGCCGATGTTGCTGGCCAAGCACTGCGCACCTTATCTGCGGGCCCATGGTGGCTCCATCGTCAACCTGGCCTCGACCCGGGCCCGGCAGTCGGAGCCGGACACCGAGGCCTATGCAGCGAGCAAGGGCGGCCTGTTAGCCCTGACGCACGCGCTGGCCATCAGTCTTGGGCCGGAGGTGCGGGTCAACGCCGTCAGCCCTGGCTGGATCGACGCCCGTGATCCCGCTGCGCGCCGTGCAGAGCCACTGAGTGACGCCGATCATGCGCAGCATCCTGCGGGCCGGGTAGGCACGGTTGAGGATGTGGCGGCCATGGTGGCATGGCTGCTGTCGCGTAGCGCCGGGTTTGTCACCGGGCAAGAGTTCGTGGTGGATGGTGGCATGAGCAAGAAGATGATTTACAGCGAGTAGAGCGGGGAGCGGTCTTGAAGCGATTTTGTCTTTTTCAGAAAAACTTCAAGCAGGCTCTTGACTTAGGTCCGCTACCTGCGTAAATTTCGCGGCCTCAACGAAGCAAAGGGTGATTAGCTCAGCTGGGAGAGCATCTGCCTTACAAGCAGAGGGTCGGCGGTTCGATCCCGTCATCACCCACCACTTCTTGAGAGTTTTGCCCTAGGGCAAGACGCAACGTTAAAGGTTGCACCGACGCGCAGCGGTAGTTCAGTCGGTTAGAATACCGGCCTGTCACGCCGGGGGTCGCGGGTTCGAGTCCCGTCCGCTGCGCCATATTTTCCAGGTCCGATGTTTCGGATTTGAGATTGAACAGCCAAGGCTGCTCAGTCAGATGTTTGAAGGCGGTTGAAGGTGACACTTCGGCAGTCTGAGCGATACGCAGCGGTAGTTCAGTCGGTTAGAATACCGGCCTGTCACGCCGGGGGTCGCGGGTTCGAGTCCCGTCCGCTGCGCCATATCTGTTCCAGGGTCCACTGAACACCCTGAGAGCGCCAAGAAGAGCTTTATGCTTGATTGGATCGATAGCAAAGACCCTGGTCGAAAGACCGGGGTTTTTTGTGTCTGCGATTTGATGATGCAACTTGTAGGAGCCGGCTTGCCGGCTCCTACAGGGTATCGATCAGAAACCCAGCTTGTCCCGCAGCCCGTAGTACCACGCGCCCAGCGCCGCAAATGGCGTGCGCAGCAGTTGGCCGCCCGGGAACGGGTAGTGCGGCAGGTCGGCAAACGCATCAAAACGTTCTGCTTGGCCCCTGAGGGCTTCGGCCAGTACCTTGCCTGCTAGGTGCGTATACGTCACGCCGTGGCCACTACAGCCTTGGGAGTAGTAGATGTTGTCGCCGATGCGGCCGACCTGGGGCAGGCGCGAGAGGGTTAGCAGGAAGTTGCCGGTCCAGGCGTAGTCGATTTTTACATCCTTCAATTGTGGAAAGGCCTTGAGCATCTTCGGCCGGATGATCGCTTCGATGTTCGCCGGGTCCCGCGCGCCATACACCACGCCACCGCCGAAGATCAGGCGCTTGTCGCTGGTCAGTCGGTAGTAGTCGAGCAAGTAGTTGCAATCTTCGACGCAGAAGTCCTGGGGCAGCAGGCTTTTAGCCAGCTCATCACCCAGGGGCGCCGTGGTAATCACTTGTGTGCCACAAGGCATCGACTTGGCCGCCAACTCGGGCACCAGGTTGCCCAGGTAGGCATTGCCGGCGACGATGATGAATTTGGCCTTCACCTTGCCTTGGGCGGTGTGGACGACAGGGTTGGCGCCACGCTCGATGCGCACGGCGGCGGACTGTTCGTAGATCGTGCCACCCAGGGACTCCACGGCTGCCGCTTCACCCAATGCCAGGTTGAGCGGATGGATATGCCCGCCACTCATGTCCAGCAGGCCGCCCACGTAGTTCTCACAGGCCACCACCTCGCGGATGCGCCGCTCGTCGAGCAGTTCCAATTGAGTATGGCCGTAGCGTTCCCACAAGCGCTTCTGCGACTCCAGGTGGCCCATGTGCTTGCTATTGAGCGCGGCGAATACACCGCCGTCCTTCAAATCGCACTGGATCTGGTACTTGGCGACCCGCTCACGAATGATCCTGCCGCCCTCGAATGCCATTTGCCCCAATAGCTGTGCCTGCTGCGCACCGACGCTACGCTCGATCACATCGATATCACGGCTGTAGCTGTTGACGATCTGGCCACCATTGCGCCCGGATGCACCGAAACCTACCTTCGCGGCTTCCAGCACCGTCACACGAAAGCCGTTCTCCAGCAGGAACAGCGCGCTCGACAACCCGGTATAGCCCGCACCGATCACGCATACATCGGTTTCGACTTCACCTTGCAGCACTGGCCGGGGAGGTACCGCATTGGCGGACGCGGCGTAATAGGACTGGGGGTAGGGGGTGTTCGCCATACTGGAACCTCTGTTTTATATTTTTTACGAGTGCGCCGATCCTACCTCAGTTGAAAATGCCCTGCCAGCCACCCGGAAAAAGCAGCGGCGCCAATAAAAAATAAAAAATTCGCATATTCATAGGCTTAGCTGCAAAAAAGGTGTTGACACCCCTCGGGAATTCCGTAGAATGCCGCCTCACAGCAGGCACGTAGCTCAGTTGGTTAGAGCACCACCTTGACATGGTGGGGGTCGTTGGTTCGAGTCCAATCGCGCCTACCAAACAAAATCCGCTCTGCTGGGCGGTCTAGAAGGGCTCACCGAAAGGTGGGCCCTTTTTTGTTGCCTGGGATTTCATGCAAAGCTTCGCGCCGACAATTGCACTGCACCTTCAGGTCGGCTTTCAGCTTCATGTTTCTGCGCTTGAAGGCCGACGACCTACCCGGTGGAGGTAGCGTTGCTCATCCCGAGAAATTTGCCATTTCTGACCCGCTTAGCGATTGCGCCTAAAGGTCCATCTCTACGCTTCAAATGTAAAACATTCGCATTTATACTGCGCGCAATCGCACCTTTCTCCAGGTCATCCGTTCCTCTCATCGCGCAGGTCATTGTGCAGGCCGACCCTCCAAAACCCACACTGCTGGCAGCATTGGTTCGGCACTACGACGAGTTGGTGGATCATGTGCGCCGGCGTTTTGGCGAACGGATTTTCGCTCGTGAGGTGATACACGACTTGTGCCTGCAGTTGCTTGAGCAGGATGAAAAGCAAGGTGTGCGCACGCCAGTGGCCTTGTTGCGCAAGATCGCCAGCGATATGGCGATCAGCCGGTATCGCAGCGAGCGTCGGCGCCAGGGTTGGGTGGTCGGTGTTTCGGTGTTGCCACAAGTGGTCTGCGGTGCGCCGAGCCAGGAGCGTCATCTTGATGGGGAAAGGGCCCTGGAGCTGCTGACCGAGGCGATTGCCAGTCTGCCGCCGCGCTGCCAAATGGTGTTTGTCATGCACAAAGTGCATGAACTGCCCCAGGCCGAAGTGGCTGCGCGCCTGGGTATTTCCCTGAAAACCGTCGAAAAGCACCTGCGCCTGGGCATGGGGATCTGCCGCGCACATCTAGGCTCGGAGGTCTTGCCATGAGTCGCGACCCGCACAAGAGCAAGGACTTCAGCCAGGAAGACGAGGCCATCGCACGGGTTCGTGAGGACCTCAAGCAACGATTTCCGTTGCCCCCGCCGACGCCCGCGAAAAACAAACGCCCGGCAGGAAAAACCCTCGGGCTGCTGCTGTTGGCGATTGTTGCAGGTGTGGCCTGGATTGATCCTGCCTACCGCAGCGAGCATGTTGCCAGCCAGGTAGGGCAGCGCCAGGCGCTGCTGCTGGCTGATGGCACTCAGGTGTTGCTCGACAGCAACACCGAGATGACGATCAGTTGGCACCTGCGCAGCCGCCAGGTCGAGCTGAAGGCGGGGCAGGCGTTGTTTGAAGTGTCGCCGATGGTCTACCGGCCGTTTCTGGTCGATGCCGGGTTGGCTGTGGTGCGAGTGGTGGGCACCCGTTTTAACGTCAGGCGCCAGGAACAGGATGTGCAGATCACGGTGGCTGAAGGCAGGGTCGCCGTGCGTGCGGCCGCTACGGGGGCAGTGGCTGCGCTGGAGCCCGGGCAGCAGTTGCGTGTGCATAAGGGGCAAGAGGCTCGGTTGGGACGGGTGGACGTGGATGACGTCACCGCCTGGCAACAAAGCCGGCTGGTCTTTGAAAGCACTCCGCTCGAAGACGTCATCGACACACTGCAGCGCTATCACCGCCAGCCCATAAGGCTCATGGACCCCCGGCTTGCGCGCCTGCCGGTTTCCGGTGTGTTTGACAGTGGTCACGTTGATCACTTGCTGGCGCTGTTGCCCGGGATCCTGCCGGTGCGCGTTTCCACTGGGGCCGATGGCTCGGTCCTGATCGATTCCCCCGGCCAGAAAAAATAATCTTCAACCGAGGTAGGGTTGCGCCGCAGTGCTGACGGCTATCTCCCTGTAACCCTACTTCGTGGAGAATAAAAACGTGAGTCAGTCCTTCCTGCGCGCGCCGGTGCGCATGTCCTTGCTGGCCAGCGGCTTGCTCCTGAGCCAATGGTCGTTGGCAGAGTCTGCACCGGTTGATTTCGATGTCCCGGCCGCATCGCTGGAGAAATCCCTGAATGCCGTAGCCCGGCAATCTTCGGCACAGATCCTGTTCGCCAGTGAAATCACGGCCGGCAAGACCGCACCGGACTTGCGCGGGCGCTACACATTGCAGGAAGCGCTTGAACGGTTGCTCGGCCAAAGCGGGCTGACGGTGCAGGCGCGTGATGAGCAAACGTTCCTGGTGGTCCAGGGGCATACCGCCAACACCTCCCAGGCGCCAGCCCCCACGCCAGGCACAATGGAGCTGGCCAGCCTGACCATCAGCGCCTCGCGGCTCGACAGCGACCTGGTGCCCCAGGCTCGCCAGGTCAATGTCATCGAACACAAACAGTTGGAGCAACTGCGTCAGGGCTCGGACAGCCTGGCCACCCTGCTGGCCAAGAGCATCCCGGGCATGGCCGACTCAAGCCGGACCATTACCGACTACGGGCAAACCTTGCGCGGGCGGACGATGCTGGTGCTGGTCGACGGTGTTCCGCTCAATACCAACCGCGATTCCTCGCGCAACCTGGCGAACATCGACCCCGCGCTGATCGAGCGTATCGAAGTGATCCGTGGCAGCAGTGCGATCTACGGCGCCGGTGCGACTGGGGGCATCATCTCCATCACGACGCGTCCGGCAGGCGGCGAGCCGCGAGCGACCACCAGCCTGAGCGCCGTCTCGCCCTTGAGCAAACTGGGTAGCGATGGCCTGGGCGGCCAGTTGCAGCATCATGTTGCCGGGTCCCAGGGCCGGGTGGATTACGCACTGGACTTTGGTGCCCGCCACATTGGCGCCTCCTACGACGCCAAGGGGCACCGCCTTGCGCCAGAGCCAAGCCAGGGCGATCTGTTCGACTCCAACACCTTCAATGTCGGCGGCAAGTTGGGCTTGCGCCTTGATGATGTGCAGCGCATCCAGCTTTCTGCCAGCCATTACAACGCCGAGCAAAACAGCGACTACACCTCCGACCCGTCCGTGGCCAGGCTTCCTGCGGGCTCGGTGCCTGCGCGCCCGTTGTCCGGCCTGTCGTTGGAGGAGCAGAACCAGATCAAAAACACCCTGCTCAACCTGGAGTACGCCCATGCCGACGTGCTGGGCGGCACGCTCAATGCGCAGATCTACTACCGGGACTACTTCACCCGGTTCACGCCATTCGATGCTCGCGCAGTGGCGACCCGTGGACGCAATGTCGACCAGGTCATGCAGAACAGTGAAGTGTTTGGCAGTCGGGTCACGCTACGCACGCCGCTGGGGAGCCTGGGGACTACAGAGTTGTTATGGGGCGCTGACTTCAACCAGGAGCGCAGCGACATGCCCATCGACATCTTCGACCCGCGAGCCTTTGACGCCAGCGGCGGCAGGGTGTTTGACAAGATCGGCAAGCTCACCTACATGCCCGACCTGACAACCCGCAGCCTTGGCGGCTTTGCGCAGTTGCAGCATAAGCTCAACGAACAATGGTCGGTGGAAGGCGGCGTACGCTACGAATATGCCACTGCCCAGTACGATGACTTTATCCCGCTCTCGGAGTCGGCAGCGACCCAGCCGGCCACTGTTCGCGGGGGCAAGGTGCATTATGATTCGTTGCTGTCCAACATCAGCCTGACCTACTCGCCGGTAGCGGGCCAGGAGGTCTACGCGGCGTTCAGCCAGGGCTTCCAGCTGCCCGATATCGGGGTGCAAATGCGCAATGCCCGGCGTGGATTCGATATCGGCTCCTCCAACCTGGAGCCGGTGAAAACCAACAACTACGAACTGGGCTGGCGCGGCGCGCTGGGCGAGCAGACATTGGCCTCGCTGGCCGTGTTCTACACCACGTCCAAGCTTGGGGATGTGCAGAGTTTCAACAATGGCCTGATCCTGACCCGCACCCAAGAGCGAATCTACGGTGTGGAAGGCAGTGCCGACTGGCTGACCGACGATGAGCGCTGGGGCGCCGGCGGCACCTTTACCTGGATCAAAGGCCGGGAGCAGCCCGAAGGCCGTGGCTGGCAAGACATGACCGGGTATCGCATCCCGCCGCTCAAACTGACCGCGTACCTGGAGTTCAAGCCGACTGAAGCCTGGAGCAACCGCTTGCAGGCCAACTTTTTTGACGGCGCCGACTATCGCCTGGATGGTGTTGCCAGCTTTGGGCGACGCAAGGTCGACAGTTACACCACCGTCGATATGATCAGCCAATACCAACTCAGTGAAAATGATCAGGTCAGCATGGGGGTCCAGAACCTGTTCAATCGCAGTTACTACCCGCTTTACAGTCAACTGATGCGTAGCAGCAACAACACCAGCCACCTGCCTGCGCCAGGCACCGTACTGACGGCAAGCTACACACATCAGTGGTAAACCGCACAGTGTGTGCGCAAGTTGCGTCTGATTGATCCATGATCGCGACACCCATATTGAGCCGGCCTGCCGGGTGTTATAGAACAACACCCTTGCAGTGCCTGCTGAGGCTGTCTAGAGCTTAACTATGGGTTTGAAAATGAAAGTAGAGAAAACCAACAAGATCCTGGCCGCTCCCATTCTCTTCTCGCTTTTGATGCTTCAGTGCGCGCCCGCATGGTCCGGGCAAGTCACAGGCGCTGTTTCCAATGATTTGACGGCAGCCGTTGCCTGGAGGCAGACGGCTGCTGAATTCGAGGCGCTCTACTATCAAGGTTTCAACGTCGCCAAGATGCGCCTGGACAGCGCTCTGCAAGCGCATAAGGCCGGTGATCGGCCGTTGGCGATTATCAGTGACATCGACGACACCGTGTTGAGCAGCAATAGCTATTGGGGCTACATGATCAATTCGGACAAAGAGTTCTTCGATGATGCCGCCTGGGACCAATGGGTGGCTGAAAACGGCCCGGTGGCCACCCCCGGTGCAGTGGAGTTCTTGAGTTATGCGCAAGCCAAAGGGGTCGAGGTTTTCTACGTCACGAGCCGTGACCAGGGCGAAAAAACCTATGAGTACGCCTTGGCCAACCTGCGCAAGAACAAGCTGCCCTTTGCCGATGAAAAGCACCTGACGGTTTATCGCGACTCTTCCAATAAAGAGCCCCGGCAGATAGAAATTGCCAAGGATTATGAGGTGGTCGTGATGCTGGGCGACAACCTCAATGACTTCAAACGCAAGTACTACGTGTCTGATGTGCAGCAACGCATGGCGTTGATGACCGAGGATAAACAACAGTTGGGGCGCAAGTTTATTCTCTTCCCCAACCCCACCGATGGGCATTGGCTCAAAGCCATCTTTGGTGATTCCGAGCCGCCCGCCACACCGCAAAACAGCGCCAAATTCAAGGCTGCAGCCGGCTCCAAGGCTTGGCAGCCCTGATCAAGCAGGTTGACCCAAAAGGGCTTGCCACGGTTTGAGCCTTGCACATCGTGGCAAGCCCTGATTGGATTACATCCCCTCACAAACTTTATTGATTTGCAGCAACAATTTTTCTTGTTGGACACCCTCCGCTCCAAGCGGCAAAGATGCCCGCCAGTGACCCTCGACCTACCCGGTCAATAATAAAAATCCGCGTCGGGCTGCCCGTTATCGTTTATCGGCGATGCAGGCGTCGCAGCACGCAATCAAGGACTCAACGCCATGCAAACTGTTGTGAACCTGTGGCCGCTGATTGGCGTGCTCGTCATCGTGGTCGGCTTTGTGTTGCGCTTCAATCCGTTGCTGGTGGTAACGGCGGCGGCGATTGCCACCGGATTTGCCGCGCACTTCCCCCTGGAAAAAATCCTCGCCACCATGGGCGATGGCTTCCTGCAGACCCGCGCTTTGCAACTGATCCTGTTGCTGCCCCTGGCCGTTATCGGCCTGCTGGAGCGCCATGGCCTGCGCCTGCACGCGCAGAACTGGATTGCGCGCTTCGAGCGCGCCACCGTCGGGCGCCTGTTGATCATCTATCTGTTTGTTCGTGAGTCCACGGCGGCCATGGGCCTGACCAGCCTTGGCGGGCACCCGCAAATGGTGCGCCCGTTGCTGGCGCCCATGGCGGAAGGCGCTGCCGAGAAACGCTTCGGAAAACTGCCGGACAAGGTGCGGCACAAGGTCCTGGCGATGTGCGCCGCCACAGACAACGTGGGGCTGTTTTTTGGTGAAGACATCTTCGTGGCCTTTGGTGCGATTGCCCTGATGCATACCTTCCTGCTGGGTTCGGGTATTGATGTCGAGCCGCTGCATATTGCGGTGTGGGGCATCCCCACGGCGATTTGTGCGTTCATTGTGCATGCCATACGCTTGCATCGCTTTGACCGAAGGCTGACCCGTGAGCTGACGGCCACTGCGCCAGTCACCGCTCAGTCGGAGGTCGCGCAATGATCATTTCCATCCAATACCTGTACTGGCTCGCCGGCGTTTTGTTGCTGATTACGGCGGGCATGATCCTGGCTGACCGGACCCATCCCAAGCGTTGGTCAAGCGCGTTGTTCTGGTTGCTCTTCGCCATTCCGTTTTTGGTGGGCGAGCACCTGCCGTCGGTGGTGGTGGGTGTTGGCGTGGTGCTGATGGCACTGATCGCCGGGCTCGGCGGTGTAGGGCGTGGCACCCATGCCGAGTTGCATGACAAGGCGTCCCGCGCCAGCGCTGGCCGGCTGGGCCATAAACTATTTATTCCGGCCCTGGCCATTCCGTTGACCACGGTGATTGGCTCGGTGCTGCTCAAGAACACCGAGATTGGTGGCGTGCCGCTGCTGGATCCGAAGAACACCACGTTCGTGTCCCTGGGGCTCGGTTGCCTGATTGCCCTGGGGTTGGCCTGCTGGCTGACCCGCGATACGCCGGTGCAGGCCTTGCGTGAGTCGCGACGCCTGACCGAAGCCCTGGGCTGGGCCATGGTGCTGCCGCAGATGCTGGCCATGCTCGGCCTGCTGTTCAACGAAGCCGGGGTTGGCACGGCCGTGGCTCATGTCACCACCACCTACATCAACCTGGATTACAAGTTGGTGGCGGTGATGGTCTACGTGCTGGGCATGGCGCTGTTCACCGTGATCATGGGTAACGGCTTCGCCGCCTTCCCGGTCATGACCGGCGGGGTTGGCGTGCCGGTACTGGTGGGCATTTATGGCGGCAACCCGGCGGTGATGGCGGCCATCGGCATGTTTTCCGGGTACTGCGGCACGCTGATGACCCCGATGGCGGCGAACTTCAATATTGTGCCTGCGGCGCTCCTGGAGTTACCGGACAAAAACGCGGTGATCAAGGCGCAGATGCCCACGGCGTTGATGATGTTGCTGGTCAATATCGTCCTTCTTTATGTATTGATGTGAGGTGGTGATGGGGACTGTGCTGCTGACGGGTTTCGAGCCGTTCGATCAAGACCTGATCAACCCGTCCTGGGAGGCAGTGCGCCTGCTGGATGGGGTGCAACTGCAAGACGGGGTGACAATCGTCGCCCGCCAATTGCCCTGTGCCTTCGCCACTGCCGGCGCCTGCCTGGAACAGTTATTGGCCGAGCATCGACCGCAACTGGTGATTGCTACCGGGCTGGGACCTGGGCGCAGTGATATTTCCATCGAGCGGGTTGCGATCAATCTCAACGATGCACGGATCCCGGACAACCTCGGTGCCCAGCCCGTGGATACGGCAGTGATTCCTGGGGGGCCTGCTGCCTACTTCAGCACCTTGCCGGTCAAGGCCATGGTCAAGGCGCTACGCACGGCCGGAATTGCCGCCTCGGTCTCGCACACAGCGGGCACTTTCGTATGCAATCAGGTGTTCTACAGCTTGCAGCATGCGTTGGCGGGGTCAGGAGTGCGCAGTGGGTTTATCCATGTGCCTTTTCTGCCAGGGCAGGCGGCCGAGCCTCAGCCCTCGATGGCGTTGGCGACAACGGTTGAAGGGCTGCGGGTGGCAATCCTGGCCGCCTGGAATACGCCACGTGACATCGCCGAGAGCGCTGGCCAGGTCTGCTGATGACGGCCGATCCGCCGTTTACAACGCCTGGGCTGATCCGTAGATTGCATCACGGCCCAACCACGGGCGACGAGCGCACGAGGAAACCCAGCAGTGTCCGCCAAACATCCGGCCGTATTTGATCGCCAGTACCGTGCATTTCTGTTTGATATGGATGGCACGCTCCTTAACTCCATCGCCGCCGCAGAGCGGGTCTGGGCTGCCTGGGCGCTGCGCCATGGCCTGGACGTCGAGGCGTTCCTGACCACCATCCATGGCGTGCGGGCCATCGACACGATCAGCCGCCAGGCCTTGCCAGGGGTGGACGCGCAAGCGCAAGCGCGCGCTATTACCGAGGCAGAGATCGAGGACGTGGAGGGCGTGGTGGCAATCCCAGGTGCCGTGGCCTTTTTGCAGAGCTTGCCTGCGCACTGCTGGGCCGTGGTCACTTCTGCGCCCAAGGCCCTTGCGTTGAGCCGTATGCACGCCGCAGGCCTGGTCCCGCCGGCCGTCATGGTTACGGCTGAGGATGTGACCAATGGCAAGCCGGCCCCGACCTGTTATCTGCTCGGCGCGCAGCGTTTGGGAGTGCCGATAGGCGAGTGCCTGGTGTTCGAGGATGCAGCGGCGGGCATTCATGCAGGCGAGGCGGCGGGCGCGGACGTGGTAGTGGTGACATCCACCCATTGCGAGCCGATGCTGACGGAGCATGGGACTATTGCAAATTATAACGACGTGCGTGCCCAGTGCGATGCTGATGGCCGGCTGCGCCTGCTGCCGTCTACAACGGCTTGAATGCCATGCCGCGCCGGGTCAGCAGGATGTTTTGCGCGCCAATCCACTGGTGGCCCAGAGGGTCGACAATGTGCCCAAGGGTGAAGGTGCCCGTGATCAGTTTCAGTAGATAAAGCTCGCGCAGGCCTGCGAGGATTTCTTCGGGCTTGCCCCGCAGTTCGCTGGAGGATTTCGGGATATCTACCGAGAGTTGTTCGATCAGGGACTGTAGGTGCTTGGCGTTATGTTCTATGTCCATATCGATAATGTTTTTTATGAAAGATATGGGTATGGGTGCTACCGACGTGGATAGTTCCTCATAGTTTGAATATAGGATCCAATCGGTGCTTCAAGAGGGGGTTTTCTGGCGATCACGCCCAAATGCGCGGCGGTTGAGTTTGCGCTGGATCGCAGCCTGAAGGGGCTTGAGGCAGAAGCAGAACAGATAGCCACCGAGAAACAGCGCCAGGTCAGGCCAAGAATCGGCATCCTGCGCGGGGGTAATGCCTTCCATGTAAAACCTGAGGCCGTATCCGATTGTCACGAAAGCCAGGGCAATCAGTAGGGCAATCATCCAGGATTTGTAGGCATAAGGCTCTTTGAGGGATCGCCTCATCAACGCGCTCCGAATGCACCGTAAGGTTTTGTTACGTTCCTGGAGAGATTTGTCTGCTAAATGTGCAGCAAGTTCCGTGGCTGAACCTGTGTGCTGACCACTGGTGGCGGGGCCTGGCGCAAGTTGCGCGGATCACGGGATTCCGTGGGCAGGCCAAGGGGCTTTCGCCAGCCGTTACAGGGGCGAGCGGGCTGGCTACTGGGGAGGCTTCAAGGTGTTTCGCGTTTGTCCGGTGCAGTCAGGCCTGCCTGGATGCGCTGGTAAATCTCTTCGCGATGCACGGCAACATCCTTGGGAGCATTGATGCCGATTCTTACTTGCTGGCCGCTAACGCCCAGAATGGTGATAGTAATGTCATCACCGATATTTATGCTTTCACCGACTTTGCGGGTGAGTATCAGCATGGACTTCTCCTTGATTGCTTTGAAGGACGCATGTTTCTAACAGGGCGGATGTCGGTTGTGTGTAGCTTACTGTGAAGCGCTTCCCTGTGGCTGCCTCTTTAGGACGCATGGAGGCGGCATTAATTCCCATGGCGCCATCATACAGGTCTGGGAAACATCCTTCGCAATGTTTAAGCCAACGTTTATGACGGCCAGAATAGACAGTGAATGATAAAGTTGCCTCTTTGATCCTTAAAGGGGCAGGGCAGTGCGTAAAGTAGCGATGGCATTTGTGGTATTGGCGTTGGCCGGATGCGGTGACGGGCCCAATCTCGACACCCCCCGAGACAAGGCTGAAGCCGCCAAGGCCCAGGCTCCTGCGGTTGCCGCTGTGCAGTGGGACATCCTGGTGCGCTCGCCCGACAACAAGCTGCAGGCGCTGAGTGACCTGACCGCCTGGTTGCTGGAAAACGGCTTCACGTTCTATCTGGCCAAGGAAGACGGCAAGGACCTGGTGCTGTTAGGGCCGTTCGCCAGCAAGGCCGAGGCCGAAGCAAAGCAGGCCCAATTGCAGGAAAGGCTGGTGAAAAAGAAGAAAACCGACGCCGAGTCGCTGGTGATCGAGCACAAGGCCCGCCCGTAATACGGTGGTTGGCGGGATCAGTGGATCCCGCTCGCGTTTATCCGCAGGCCTTGAGGTTCACCGGGCCGACGAACTCGTTGCCACGCCCCATCACGCAGGCCACGGTCTGATTGCGCTGGCGCTCCCAGGGCTGAACGGGATAGGTACGGTTCCAGGCTTCATACAACTGGCGGTCCTGTTTCGACAGGCGCAGGCCGTATTGTTTGCTCATGTAAAAGTACGTCCGGGCAATCATGCCGCGGATGGATGGCCTGGGCATGACCTTCTTGGCCTTGAAGTCCACCTGGGTCAGGCATGAACCATATTGCCCACCCTGCACCGGCAACCAGCCAAAACTGAAGTTGTTGCGATCGCCATTGACCTCGCCGATGCTCGGCACCAGGTTGTGCAGGTCAGCTTCGGCGCGTTTGAAGACGCTATCGGTACGTGTGCAGTTCTTGCGACCACCGTCCTGCCAGCACTGGCGTTGATGGCCGATCTGCCACGCCGGGACAATGTGCTCCCACTCGATGCGCGCCGCGCGGTTGGCGTTTTTACGGGGAATGTAGCCGCAGGCTTTCAGGTCTACCCGGTTACCCGTGTATTTGCAGCCGCAATAAAACTCCGTGGATTGCGGGGCGTAGAGTTTCCAGGCGATTTTCTTGGCTTCACTGAAGGTGCGTGGGGCTTGGGCGTGGGCAGTGGTGGCAAAAAACACACAGAACAGGGCGATAAAACGGACACTCATTGACTCAATCTTCCTTCGGTACGACCCAGAAAATCTGCACGCCGCCATCATCGCGATAGGCGAGGGTGACGTTGTCGTTTTCTGCGATTTCCTCCAGTAGTCGTGCCCATTCGTCCTCGGGTTCCTCGGGCAGGCGAAAAATCAGCGCGGCCTTGTTTTTTTGCGCGTTGGTGGAATTGATGATTTTTTGCACGCGGATCGCCAGGCGTTGATAGGCGTCGGGAGGTGTCGGTGCTGCGGAGGAGGGCTTGGCCACGGAGGAGTCCTTAATTAGCTGTACGAACATACAGTATTTAACTGTGAGGAAATTCGCAACTGCTTAAAATTCAAGAAGTCCGTGTGACAACGGTTTACGCGGATTGGTGTACAGCGAGGATTTTTTGTAGGAGCCGGCTTGCCGGCGATGGCATCCCTGGGACCACCATCGCCGGCAAGGGTTATATCAGTGACTCAGTATTCCCAGAACATGCGTTGCAGTTCTTTGCTGTCCTGGGTCTTGGTCAGGGCGACCATGGCCAGGATGCGGGCTTTTTGCGGGTTCAGGTCATGAGCCACGACCCAGTCGTATTTGTCGTCAGGCTGTTCGGCATTGCGCAGAACGAAACCGCCGGCATTGACGTGGGAAGAGCGAATGATTTGCACGCCTTCCTTACGCAGTTCCTGCAGGGCAGGTACTACCTTGGCCGGTACCGAGCCATTGCCGGTGCCGGCATGGATGATGGCTTTGGCGCCAGCCTGGGCCAGGGCTTTGTAGGCGGTGTCGCTGACGTTGCCATAGCCGTAGGCAATTTCAACATCCGGCAGGCTCTTGATGTTCTTGATATCGAACTCAGAGTTCATGGTGTGACGCTTGGCCGGCTGGCGGAACCAGTAGGACTTGCCTTCTACAACCATGCCCAGTGGGCCCCAGGCACTTTTGAAGGCTTCGGTCTTGATGTTGATCATTTTGCTGACGTCGCGACCCGACTGGATCTCGTCGTTCATGGTCACCAGTACGCCTTTGCCGCGTGCGTCTTTGCTACCGGCTACAGCCACGGCGTTGTACAGGTTGAGCATGCCATCGGCAGACATGGCAGTGCCTGGACGCATGGAGCCCACGACTACGATTGGCTTGTCGGTTTTTTCCACCAGGTTGAGGAAGTAGGCGGTTTCTTCGAGGGTGTCGGTGCCGTGGGTGATCACGATACCGTCCACGTCCTTGCTGTCGGCAAGTTCGGCGACACGACGACCCAGTTGCAGCAGGTTTTCGTTGGTGATGCTTTCGGAAGCAATCTGCATCACCTGCTCACCACGCACGTTGGCGATCTGGCTGAGCTCGGGAATGCCGGCGATCAGTTGTTCGATACCGACTTTGGCGGCCTGGTAGGTGGCGCTGTTGGCAGCGCTGGCGCCGGCGCCGGCGATGGTGCCGCCAGTGGCCAGCACGACCACGTTGGACAGCTTGGTCTTGGATTCAACTTCCTTGGCCTGGGCGGCAACCGGGAAGAGCAGCAGCAGGGCTAAGGCGCCCGGAACAAAGTTCTTGAGTGCAGATTTCATTATTTTTCTCTCTAGTTTTGATGAGTGCGTGTGCAGGTTCATCCAGAACACCCAGGGCTGCGCTGAGCGCCACAAGGTGCTGTTTAAGAGCAGGATTTGTACCAGGCGGATTTTGTTCTAAGTTTGATTTTAACTTATTGATTTAAATCATTTTTTTACATTTAGAAAATTTGCTGGCTTTAACTCGTGTCCGAATTTCCGAACGCTGGCGGCTTCGGCGTTCGGTTGTCCGAAAATCACCCTGGAAAAATCAGCGTCACCCTCCTGAAGTGTTCCTGCGCAACTGTCGTTTTGGAGAACGATTACCCAACCCGAATGTTTAGCCCGCACGCGGTCAAGTTGTAAGGCAGGCGCTAGAGCCTGCGCAGGAAAAGCACATTTCTCTCGTTGACAAAATTCAGCAGTCTTCGCATAGTTTGTTTAGCGCAAACGTTTGCGAGCTGTTTCACGAGCACTCCATGAGTGAGGTGAAGGTGCAGGCGTTGCTCACAATAATCATAAGATCGGAGTGAACCCATGAAGCTGCCATTCGCTGGACGTTTACTGGCTGCCGCTGTGCTGGCTGCCGCATCCGCTACCCTGCCTCTCTCCTCTGCATTCGCTGATGACACCGCCGTCAAACCCAAGGTCGGCCTGGTGATGAAGTCTTTGGCCAACGAGTTTTTCGTCACCATGCAAGACGGTGCCAAGGACTATCAGAAAGCCCACGCCGCTGATTTCGACATGATCACCAACGGCATCAAGAACGAAACCGATACCTCGGCGCAGATCGATATCGTCAACCAAATGATTCTCGCCAAAGTCAACGCCATCGTCATCGCGCCCGCCGACTCCAAGGCGTTGGTCAACGTGCTGAAGAAAGCCTCCGACGCCGGGATCAAGGTGGTCAACATCGATAACCGCCTCGACCCTGAAGTGCTGAAAAGCAAAAACCTCGACGTTCCCTTTGTCGGCCCGGATAACCGTAAGGGTTCGCGCCTGGTCGGCGAGTACCTGGCCAAGCAACTGGCGAGCGGTGACAAGGTTGGGATCATCGAAGGTGTGCCGACCACCACCAACGCCCAGCAACGCACCGCCGGGTTCAAGGATGCGATGGATGCGGCCGGCATGAAGATTGTCTCCGTGCAGTCCGGTAACTGGGAAATTGACCAGGGCAACAAGGTCGCGGCGGCCATGTTGAGCGAATACCCGGACCTCAAGGCACTGCTGGCCGGTAACGACAATATGGCTTTGGGCGCCGTTTCTGCGGTGCGTGCGGCGGGCAAGGCGGGCAAGGTGCAGGTAGTTGGCTACGACAACATTGCCGCGATCAAGCCGATGCTCAACGACGGTCGCGTCCTGGCCACCGCCGACCAGGCGGCTGCACAACAAGCAGTGTTTGGTATCCAGAATGCGCTGAAGCTGGTCAAGGGTGAAAAAGTCGAGTCCGTGGACGGTGTGATCGAAACACCGGTTGAACTCGTCCTCAAGCAATAATCCCTGGCTGCGCACTACAGCGCCCGCTCAGGTCGAGCGGGCGCCTGGAGACTTTCCTATGTCATCTTCCGCACCGGCCACTGTCCTCTCGGTCAGCGGTATCGGTAAGACCTATGCCCAGCCCGTCCTGTCCGACATAACCCTGACGCTCAATCGCGGCGAGGTGCTGGCACTGACCGGCGAGAATGGCGCGGGCAAAAGCACCCTGTCGAAGATCATCGGCGGCCTGGTCACGCCAACCACTGGGCAGATGCAGTTCAACGGCCAGGACTATGCCCCGGCCAGCCGCACCCAGGCAGAAAAGCAGGGGGTTCGCATGGTGATGCAGGAGCTCAACCTGCTGCCGACCCTGACCGTGGCCGAAAACCTGTTCCTCGACAACCTGCCCAGCCGTGGTGGCTGGATCAGCCGCAAGCAACTGCGCAAGGCCGCGATCGAGGCCATGGCGCAAGTGGGCCTGGATGCCATCGATCCAGACACCCTGGTCGGCAGCCTGGGCATCGGCCATCAACAGATGGTCGAGATCGCCCGTAACCTGATCGGCGACTGTCATGTACTGATCCTCGACGAGCCGACGGCGATGCTCACCGCCCGTGAAGTCGAGATGCTGTTTGAACAAATCACCCGCCTGCAGGCCCGGGGGGTGGCAATTATTTATATTTCCCATCGGCTGGAAGAGCTGGCACGGGTGGCCCAGCGCATTGCGGTGCTGCGTGACGGCCAGTTGGTATGTGTCGAGCCGATGGCCAATTACAACAGCGAGCAACTGGTCACGTTGATGGTCGGTCGCGAACTGGGCGAGCACATCGACCTCGGCCCGCGCACCATCGGCGCGCCGGCCTTGACGGTGACGGGCCTGACCCGTTCGGACAAGGTTCGTGATGTGTCCTTTGAAGTGCGGGCCGGTGAAATCTACGGCATCTCTGGGTTGATCGGCGCCGGCCGTACTGAGTTGCTGCGCCTGATCTTTGGTGCCGACCTGGCCGACAGTGGCACGGTCGCCCTTGGCTCGCCGGCGCGGGTGGTGAGCATTCGCTCGCCGGTGGACGCGGTGGGGCATGGCATTGCGCTGATCACCGAGGATCGCAAGGGCGAGGGCCTGTTGCTCAGCCAGTCCATCAGCGCCAACACGGCCCTGGGCAATATGGCCAAAGTGTCCAGCGCCGGCCTGGTCAATGGCCGCGATGAAGCGGCCCTGGCCAAGCGCCAGATCGACGCGATGCGTATCCGCAGTTCCAGCCCGGCGCAATTGGTGTCCGAGTTGTCGGGCGGCAATCAGCAAAAGGTGGTGATTGGCCGCTGGCTGGAGCGCGATTGTGCGGTGATGCTGTTTGATGAACCGACCCGTGGCATCGACGTGGGCGCCAAGTTCGATATCTATGCGCTGCTTGGTGACTTGACCCGCCAGGGCAAGGCGCTGGTGGTGGTGTCCAGTGACCTGCGCGAGCTGATGCTGATCTGCGACCGCATCGGGGTGCTGTCTGCCGGGCGCCTGATCGAGACCTTTGAGCGGGACAGCTGGACCCAGGACGAATTGCTTGCCGCCGCATTTGCCGGCTATCAGAAACGTGATGCGCTGCTCAATGAAGCGGCGCCCAGGACAACCCCATGAAAACAGCTACTCCAACCGCAAAAGCCGGCGGTAATTTCTACGGCCTGGGCACTTACCTGGGCCTGGCCGGCGCCTTGCTGGCCATGATCGCGCTGTTCTCGGCTCTGAGCAGCCACTTTTGGTCCTATGACACGTTCAGCACCATCGCCAACCAGATTCCCGACCTGATGGTGCTGGCGGTGGGCATGACGTTCATCCTGATCATTGGCGGCATCGACCTGTCGGTGGGTTCGGTGCTGGCCCTGGCCGCGTCTGCGGTCAGCGTGGCGATCCTCGGCTGGGGCTGGAGCGTGGTCCCGGCAGCGCTGCTCGGCATGGGTTGCGCGGCACTGGCGGGGACCATCACCGGCTCGATCACCGTGGCCTGGCGGATTCCGTCGTTCATTGTGTCCCTGGGCGTGCTGGAAATGGCCCGTGGCGCGGCCTACCAGATGACCGGGTCGCGCACTGCCTATATCGGCGACTCTTTCGCCTGGCTGTCCAACCCGGTGGCCTTTGGTATCTCACCATCATTCATCATTGCGCTGCTGGTGATTATCGTCGCCCAGGCAGTGCTGACGCGTACCGTCTTTGGGCGCTACCTGATCGGCATCGGCACCAATGAAGAAGCGGTGCGTCTGGCGGGGATCAATCCAAAACCCTACAAGATCCTGGTGTTCAGCCTGATGGGGCTGTTGGCTGGGGTGGCAGCATTGTTCCAGATTTCCCGCCTGGAAGCGGCTGACCCGAATGCGGGCTCCGGCCTGGAGCTGCAGGTGATTGCCGCAGTGGTGATCGGCGGCACCAGCCTGATGGGCGGGCGTGGCTCGGTGATCAGCACGTTCTTCGGGGTGCTGATCATTTCGGTATTGGCGGCCGGCCTGGCGCAGATCGGCGCGACCGAACCGACCAAGCGCATCATTACCGGCGCCGTGATCGTGATTGCAGTGGTGCTCGACACCTACCGCAGTCAACGCGCCAGTCGGCGGGGCTGAGCCATGGCAACCATCAAGGATGTGGCGGCGCTGGCGGGCATTTCCTACACCACGGTATCCCATGTGGTGAACAGGACCCGTCCGGTCAGCGAGCCCGTGCGGCTCAAGGTCGAAGCTGCGATCAAGCAGCTGGACTATGTACCCAGTGCCGTCGCCCGCTCGCTGAAGGCCAAGACCACCGCGACCATCGGCTTGCTGGTGCCCAACAGCCTCAACCCGTATTTCGCTGAGCTGGCCAGGGGCATCGAGGACTACTGCGAGCGCAATGGCTACTGCGTGATCCTGTGCAATTCCGACGATAACGCCGAGAAGCAGCGCAATTATTTGCGGGTGCTGCTGGAGAAGCGTGTCGACGGCTTGATCGTCACCTCGGTCGGCGGCGATGACAGTGGCCTGGCCACGGGCCTCAAGGCGGTGCGCACGCCCATGGTCATTGTCGACCGGGGCCTGGAGGGCGTTGATGTGGATCTGGTGCGCATCGATCACGAGCAGGGCGCGTACCTGGCAACCCGGCATTTGCTGGAGCTGGGGCACCGGGATATCGCCTGTATCGGTGGGCCCGCGCACACGCGTGTCGCGCAGATGCGCCTGGCCGGTTACCAGCGTGCGTTGCAGGAGGCCGGGATTGTCGTGTCTGCCAGTCGCGTGCTGGAGAGCGATTTTACCAGTACCGGCGGCTATGCGGCGGCGGTGCAGTTGTTGGCGGACCAACCGCCCAGCGCGATATTCGCCGGCAACGACATGATCGGTTTCGGTGTGCTGCGCGCGGCCGCCGAGCGCAACCTGCGGGTGCCTGCCGAGCTGTCGGTGATAGGTTTTGATGACATTCAAATGAGCCGCTATGTGTACCCCGCGTTGACCACCGTGGGCCAGTCGATCCTGCAATTGGGGGAAACGGCGGCGGAGTTGTTATTGCGACGGATTGCGACACCACAATTGCCGGCTGACCAGCGCATTGTCACGCCGAGCATTGTCTTGCGTGAGTCAACGGCGCCGTTGGCTGGCGTGTTTGCCTCAAACCGCTGAACGAATTGATGAGTATTGATGTATGCCAGCAACAGTAGTGGTAGTAGGCAGTTTGAACATGGACCTGGTGACCCGGGCCAGCCGGCTGCCTCGCGGCGGTGAAACCCTGGTGGGCCAGTCGTTTGCCACGGTGCCGGGCGGCAAGGGCGCCAATCAGGCGGTCGCTGCGGCGCGTCTGGGGGCTGACGTTGCGATGATTGGCTGTGTGGGCAGTGATGCCTACGGCGCCCAACTGCGCGATGCGCTGGTGGTGGAGGGTATCGACTGCCAGGCGGTCAGTGAGGTGCAGGGCTCCAGTGGCGTCGCGCTGATTGTGGTCGATGACAGCAGCCAGAATGCGATTGTGATTGTCGCTGGTAGCAACGGCCAGCTGACACCCGCGTCGCTGCTGGCGTTCGACGCCGTGCTGCAAGCGGCGCAGGTGATTGTCTGCCAGCTCGAAGTGCCGATGGATACCGTGGGGTATGCCCTCAAGCGCGGTCGTGAACTGGGCAAGACGGTAATCCTCAACCCCGCGCCCGCCAGTGGCCCGTTACCGGCAGACTGGTACGCCGCGATCGATTACCTGATCCCCAACGAGAGTGAAGCGTCGGCCTTGAGCGGTGTGCCGGTGGACTCGCTGGAAACAGCCAAGGTCGCGGCTGCCCATTTGCTAAAAGCCGGGGCAGGCAAGGTCATTGTGACCCTTGGCTCGCAGGGCGCACTGTTCGCCGATGGCCAGGGCTTCGAGCATTTGCTGGCGCCCAAGGTGCAGGCCGTGGATACCACAGCGGCGGGCGACACCTTTGTCGGTGGTTTTGCCGCGGCACTGGCCAATGGTCAGGGTGAGGCCGAGGCCATTCGTTTCGGCCAGGTCGCGGCGGCCCTGTCGGTCACCCGTGCCGGTGCGCAACCCTCCATTCCTACACTGCATGACGTTCAAGGCGTTGCTCGCCCATGAAAAAGACTCCATTGCTCAACATTGCCCTGTCGCGGCTGATTGCCTCTCTTGGCCACGGCGACATCCTGGTGATCGGTGATGCCGGTCTGCCAGTGCCGCCGGGCGTGGAACTGATCGATCTGGCGCTGACCCAGGGCATTCCCGATTTCATCAGCACCCTGCGCGTGGTGCTCAGCGAGATGCAGGTTGAAAGCCACGTATTGGCCGAGGAAATCCTGCTCAAGCAGCCGCCGGCGCTGGCGGATCTCAACGCGCTCGACCAGGGTGGCCTGGGTGAGCGTCGCCTGCTCAGTCATGAACAATTCAAGTTGCTCAGCCACAAGGCGCGCGCGGTGGTGCGTACAGGCGAGTGCCAGCCCTACTGTAATATCGCGCTGGTGTCTGGCGTGACTTTCTAGCATTTCCCACAATGACAAGGAGTGCGTCATGCAACGTAGAACCCCAACCCTGCGACACCTGTTTCGGAGTGTGCTGCTTTTGTCCGTGCTAACTGCTGCAAGCGCCCAGGCGGCGGAAAAAATCGACCTGATCATTGATACCGATCCGGGCGCAGACGATGTGGTCGCGCTGCTGTTTGCGATGGCGTCGCCACAGGAACTGAATATCCGGGCATTGACCACCGTGGCCGGCAACGTGCGCCTGGACAAGACCTCGCGCAATGCCCGGTTGGCCCGTGAGTGGGGGGGCCGTGAAGAGATTCCGGTGTATGCCGGCGCGCCGCAGCCGCTGCTGCGCACGCCGATCTATGCCGAGAATATCCATGGCAAGGAAGGCATTTCCGGGGTTACCGTACATGAGCCGAAAAAAGGCCTGGCCGAAGGCAATGCGGTGGACTACCTGATCAAGACCCTGAGCACCGCCAAGCCCCATAGCATCACCATTGCCATGCTCGGCCCGCAGACCAACCTGGCGCTGGCACTGACCCAGGCGCCGCAAATCACCCAGGGCATCAAGGAGGTGGTGGTCATGGGCGGCGCGCATTTTAATGGCGGCAATATTACCCCGGTGGCCGAGTTCAACCTGTTTGCCGATCCGGCGGCTGCTGAAATTGTCCTCAAAAGTGGCGTCAAGCTGACCTACCTGCCGCTGGACGTGACCCACAAGATACTCACCAGCGACGCGCGCCTGAAGAAGATCGCCGACCTGAACAACAACGCCAGCAAAGTGGTGGGCGATATTCTCAATGAATACGTCAAAGGCGATATGGAGCACTACGGTATGAGCGGCGGCCCGGTGCATGATGCCACCGTGATCGGCTACCTGCTCAAGCCTGAGCTGTTCACCGGGCGCCAGGCCAATATGGTGGTCGATAGCCGCGAAGGCCCGACGTTCGGCCAGACCATCGTCGATTGGTACGATGGCCTCAAGCACGACAAGAACGTGTTCTGGGTGGAAAGCGGCGATGCCCAGGGCTTCTTCGACCTGCTCACCGAACGCCTGGCGCGCCTGAAGTAAGCGGCCTGTTGGCGGGTTTCTATTCGCGCTGGGGGTCTTCGACGCCCATATGGTCGGCCGGGTATTTTTCGAATATCTGGCCGATAAAGGCTTGTGCGGCCTGGGTGCCCAGTTCCTTGACCAGCAGGTCTATGCCGATGATTGCCAATTCTTCCGGGCTGCCTGGGCTGTAGGAGCTTTGCCCTTGGGGCCACTTGGCTTTGATATCGGCATTGATGGTAACGATGGTCATCGGGTTCTCGCGGTTCGCAAAGGCTGGAATGGCCTGCAGAGTTAACCATCTTGCGCCGCGTTTGGCACTGCTACTTAGGCATGAGGGGAGGGCTGTGCGACACTGGTACTTTGTTTAATTGCCAGGACAAGCCACGTGCACATCGATTTGACCAACCCCAAGAGCCTCACATTGGAAGCCGTTCGCCAAATGATTGCCAGTGCCAGCGACGACCAGCACACCCAATTGCGGGTGACCAAGGCTGGTATCGCCTATATCTCCTCCTGCGTGGTGGGCGGGATGGACGTCAACGGCCTGTTGTTTCGCCTGGAGACCTGGGCGGCAGGGTCGGGCTATGTGGGCCGGATAGCGGCCAGTGATGAGGTATGGGTGACACAGATTTATAACGCGCTGAAACAGAATTGGCCGAATCCGCCGTTTGACTACATCGACGTCTACTGACACTTGTTCATATCTGGTGACGAATGATTCATCCGGCCGTAGGGCCGAGTCAGGCAGACTCGCTTACGGCCAATTGTGACAATTCTGAAACCAATTGGCCAAATCACGGTCGCACGATCTCTGTCCATTTTTATCATAGGAGGCTTCATGCCTTGGAAGCTCGCATCATTCGGTACTTTGTTGGCGGCAACCGTCCTGGCGGGCTGCAGCACTTCGGGTACCTCTGAGCCGGCCAAAGACACGGCTGCGGCTGTTCATACACGCTGTGAATCGAAGGCTGCGGAGTTTGCAATCGGGCAGAAAGCCTCGCCGCAATTGCTGGAGCAGGCCCGTACCCGCGCAGGTGCGCAGAATGCACGCATTCTCAAGCCCAACGATATGATCACCCTTGAATACCGCTCCGATCGCCTGAACCTCAATACCGATGACAACCTGGTGATCACCCGCGTCAACTGCGGCTGATAACGCAGCGCTTTTGTATCGCCCATAAAAAACCCCGTCACATGGACGGGGTTTTTTAGCTCAGCGGAGAATTACTCGCCGCGAACCTGTGCAGCTTGCATACCCTTTTGGCCTTTCTCAGCCACGAAGGAAACGGTTTGGCCTTCTTTCAGGCTTTTGAAACCGTCGCTTTCGATAGCTTTGAAGTGTACGAACAGGTCGTCACCGCCACCTTGAGGAGTGATGAAGCCGAAGCCTTTTTCATCGTTGAACCATTTAACGGTGCCGGTTTGGCGATTAGACATGGTGTATCTCCAAGAAACATATATTTTCAGTAGTACTGTGCTGCTCAGGCCAACTGGGCACACTGGGCTATCATAGTCGAAATGTTCGGCTTGGGAGCCCCCCCAAGGCACTGTTTGCTAATCAATCGCGTTTTCTTCAGTGCCCTGGCTGGCTGTAAGCCCCGGTTTACGGGGCTTTAGCACGAAATATCCGCTAGTAAAAAAAGCCGTAAAAGCTGTGTAAATTGTGCGAAATAGCAGTTTTCACAGGGTTTTCAGGTCTTTTTGATGGACTGAATTCTCGTCGTGCTTACTTTTTCTTTACGACCTTGCAGGACGAAATAGCCGCGACTGCTTTGTTTCTAAGCTCTGGGCTGGCGTTCTGGTTGGTCATCAGCTCCTTGATTTCCGCGGTGCTCAATTCTGCGTTGATCTTGTCCGCGCCACATTCGCAATGGGCTTTGGCGGTTTTGGCATCAACGTTCTGGCTTGCAGCAGCGCTGCAGTCCTGAACAAAGCTGTCCCGGGCGCCGGCAGGCCAGTTGGAGGGCGCGGCGGCTTGTGCGCCGATGGAGAACAGGGCCAGGGAAGCGGCAAGGGCGAAGATCGAGGTGCTGCGCATGGTTAGATGCTCCTTGAGTCGATATGACGAACGGCGATTTTCAGTGTGTTTGAGGCCCGTCGTACAGCCCAAGTTCACTTTTGGCTGCAAAAGCCTGGAGTTTGTCGCTACAAGGCGGTAGGGCAGCGCCATGACCGTTCATCTGTGCTAGCATCCACGACCTGGCTTTTTTCATGCCAGGCTTCTTTTGTTTAACTCCAGTCACTCTGGTTCGATTATCGGTTGGCCGAAAGGCTCCTGCCGCTGTAAGGCAGGCGCTCAGCAATGAGCGGCCTGGTGTTGGATCTTGTACTGGCTCATCCCAACCCACGTGACCTTTGGTAGGGGTCACCACTAGGAGAGGAGGCGCCATGCCAACTATTACTCTTCCCGACGGCAGTCAACGTTCATTCGATCATCCGGTTTCCGTAGCCGAGGTCGCCGCATCCATCGGTGCAGGCCTGGCCAAGGCCACCGTGGCCGGCAAGGTCGACGGCAAGCTGGTTGATGCCAGCGACCTGGTCACCTCCGATGCCAGCCTGCAAATCATCACGCCCAAGGATCAAGAGGGGCTGGAGATCATTCGCCACTCTTGCGCGCACCTGATTGGCCATGCGGTCAAGCAGCTGTACCCCACCGCGAAGATGGTGATCGGCCCGGTCATCGACGAAGGCTTCTATTACGACATCGCCTACGAGCGTCCTTTCACTCCGGACGACCTGGCAGCCATCGAACAGCGCATGCACGCACTGATCGAGAAAGATTACGACGTCATCAAGAAAGTCACGCCGCGCGCCGAGGTGATCGACGTGTTCACCGCCCGTGGCGAGGACTACAAGCTGCGTCTGGTGGAAGACATGCCGGACGAGCAGGCCATGGGCCTGTATTACCACGAAGAATATGTCGACATGTGCCGGGGTCCGCACGTGCCGAACACGCGCTTCCTCAAGTCGTTCAAACTGACCAAGTTGTCCGGTGCCTACTGGCGCGGCGATGCGAAGAACGAGCAACTGCAGCGGATCTACGGCACTGCCTGGGCTGACAAGAAGCAGCTGGCTGCCTACATCCAGCGCATCGAAGAAGCCGAAAAACGTGACCATCGCAAGATCGGCAAGCGCCTGAACCTGTTCCACCTCCAGGAAGAAGCGCCGGGCATGGTGTTCTGGCACCCGAACGGCTGGACCCTGTACCAGGTGCTTGAGCAATACATGCGCAAGGTTCAGCGCGAAAACGGCTACCTGGAGATCAAGACTCCGCAGGTCGTTGACCGTAGCCTGTGGGAAAAGTCCGGGCACTGGGCCAACTACGCCGACAACATGTTCACGACCCAGTCGGAAAACCGCGACTACGCCATCAAGCCGATGAACTGCCCGTGCCATGTGCAGGTGTTCAACCAGGGCCTGAAGAGCTACCGCGAGCTGCCGATGCGCCTGGCCGAGTTCGGTGCCTGCCACCGTAACGAGCCATCGGGTGCGCTGCACGGCATCATGCGCGTGCGCGGCTTCACCCAGGACGACGCCCACATCTTCTGCACTGAAGAGCAGATGCAGGCCGAGTCCGCCGCGTTCATCAAGCTGACCATGGACGTTTATCGCGATTTCGGCTTTACCGAAGTGGAAATGAAACTGTCCACTCGTCCGGAAAAACGCGTTGGCTCCGACGAGCTGTGGGATCGCGCCGAAGCTGCACTGGCCGCAGCGCTAGACAGTGCGGGCCTTGCGTACGATCTGCAGCCGGGCGAGGGCGCGTTCTACGGTCCTAAAATCGAGTTCTCGCTGAAAGATTGCCTTGGCCGTGTCTGGCAATGTGGTACCTTGCAGCTCGATTTTAACCTGCCGATCCGTCTGGGAGCCGAATACGTCTCCGAAGATAACAGCCGTAAACACCCGGTTATGCTGCACCGGGCGATCCTCGGTTCGTTCGAACGGTTCGTCGGGATCCTGATCGAGCACTACGAGGGCGCGTTCCCTGCGTGGTTGGCTCCGACTCAGGCAGTGATTATGAATATCACTGATAAACAGGCCGATTTTGCCGCTGAAGTTGAAAAAACACTCAACGAAAGCGGATTTCGTGCCAAGTCCGACTTGAGAAATGAAAAGATCGGCTTTAAAATCCGCGAGCATACTTTGCTCAAGGTTCCCTATCTTTTGGTTATCGGAGATCGGGAAGTCGAGATGCAGACTGTCGCTGTGCGTACTCGTGAAGGTGCTGACCTGGGCTCGATGCCCGTCGCCCAGTTCGCTGAGTTCCTCGCGCAAGCGGTTTCCCGGCGTGGTCGCCCAGATTCGGAGTAATTATTATTAAGCGTGAAATGAGACAAGATAAACGAGCTGCACCGAAAGCCCCGATCAACGAGAATATCTCGGCACGCGAGGTTCGGTTAATTGGGGCTGAGGGTGAGCAGCTTGGGATTGTGTCAATTGAAGACGCGCTTCTTAAGGCTGAAGAAGCCAAGCTCGATTTGGTGGAAATTTCCGCCGATGCTGTACCTCCTGTCTGCAAGCTGATGGACTACGGCAAATCGATCTTCGAAAAGAAGAAGCAGATTGCCGCAGCCAAGAAGAACCAGAAGCAGATCCAGGTTAAAGAAATCAAGTTTCGTCCAGGGACGGAGGAAGGGGATTACCAGGTAAAACTGCGCAACCTGGTACGTTTCCTGAGTGATGGGGACAGGGCCAAGGTATCCTTGCGATTCCGCGGCCGTGAGATGGCCCACCAGGAGCTGGGTATGGAACTCCTCAAGCGGGTTGAAGCTGACCTGCTGGAGTACGGTTCCGTCGAACAGCATCCTAAGATGGAAGGACGCCAGCTGATCATGGTCATCGCCCCGAAAAAGAAGAAGTAATCAATAGGGCACGGCAGGCCTTCTGATTATGTTTATCAACTGAATGCGGAGTATCCGAACATGCCAAAGATGAAGACTAAAAGTGGTGCTGCTAAGCGGTTTCTGAAAACTGCTAACGGTATCAAGCACAAGCACGCTTTCAAGAGCCACATCCTGACCAAAATGTCGACCAAGCGTAAGCGTCAACTGCGCGGTAGCAGCTTGCTGCATCCGTCTGACGTGGCAAAAGTCGAGCGCATGCTGCGCCTTCGTTAATTTTGGATCAAGAATAGAGGAAGTAACTCATGGCTCGTGTAAAGCGTGGCGTCATTGCCCGTAAGCGTCACAAAAAAATTCTGAAACTCGCTAAAGGCTACTACGGCGCGCGTTCACGCGTATTCCGTGTTGCCAAGCAAGCGGTAATCAAGGCAGGCCAATACGCCTACCGTGACCGTCGTCAGAAAAAACGTCAGTTCCGCGCTCTGTGGATCGCTCGTATCAATGCCGGTGCTCGTGTTAACGGTCTGTCCTACAGCCGTTTCATCGCTGGCCTGAAAAAAGCGTCCATCGAAATCGACCGTAAGGTTCTGGCTGAACTGGCCGTGAACGAAAAAGCGGTGTTTGCTGCGATTGTCGAGAAAGCTAAAGCCACCTTGGCTTAAGTACCCCCGACAGTCACCCTGGGCTACGCCGTAGTCCAAGGTGGTAAACGTCATAAATAGGGGAAGAGCCTTCAAGCTCTTCCCCTATTTTGTATCTGGAGTCTGTACATGGAAAACCTGGACGCGCTGGTCGCTCAAGCTCTTGAGGCTGTGCAAAGCGCTGAAGATATCAATGCCCTGGAGCAAATCCGGGTTCACTACCTTGGCAAAAAAGGTGAATTGACTCAGGTGATGAAGACCCTGGGCAATCTGCCGGCCGAACAGCGCCCGCAAGTCGGCGCGCTGATCAACGTTGCCAAGGAGCGTGTCACAGAGGTTCTCAATGCGCGCAAGGCGTTGTTCGAGGAGGCCGATCTTGCGGCCAAGCTCGCCGCCGAGTCCATTGACGTGACCCTGCCTGGCCGCGGCCAGACCTCTGGCGGTCTGCATCCGGTTACCCGGACTCTGGAACGTATCGAGCAGTTCTTTACCCACATCGGCTACGGCATTGCCGAAGGCCCTGAGGTCGAAGACGACTATCACAACTTTGAGGCGCTCAACATCCCAGGCCATCACCCGGCCCGGTCGATGCACGACACCTTCTATTTCAATGCGAACATGCTGTTGCGCACCCATACCTCGCCGGTACAGGTCCGCACCATGGAATCGCAGCAGCCGCCGATCCGCATCGTCTGCCCAGGCCGTGTGTACCGTAGCGACTCCGATATCACCCACTCGCCGATGTTCCACCAGGTTGAAGGCCTTTTGGTTGATCGCGACATCAATTTCGCCGACCTCAAAGGCACCATCGAAGAATTCCTGCGGGTGTTCTTCGAAAAAGAGCTGGCGGTACGTTTCCGCCCGTCCTACTTCCCGTTCACCGAGCCATCCGCCGAAGTTGATATGGAGTGCGTGATGTGCAGCGGTAAAGGCTGCCGGGTCTGCAAGCAGACTGGCTGGTTGGAAGTCATGGGCTGCGGCATGGTTCACCCCAACGTGCTGCGCATGTCCGGGATCGATCCAGAAGAATTCTCGGGCTTTGCCTTCGGCATGGGCGTCGAGCGTCTGGCCATGCTGCGTTACGGCGTGAACGACTTGCGCCTGTTCTTCGACAACGACTTGCGGTTCCTCGCGCAATTTCGCTAGTCGTAACGAACCTTTAGGAGAGCAGGATGAAATTCAGTGAACAATGGCTGCGTGGCTGGGTAAGCCCGCAGGTAAATCGCGATGAGCTGGTTGCTCGTCTGTCGATGGCCGGTCTTGAGGTCGATAGCGTTACGCCGGCCGCCGGTGTTTTCAGTGGCGTGGTAGTGGGCGAGGTGCTGAGCACCGAGCAGCACCCGGACGCCGACAAGCTGCGTGTGTGCCAGGTCAGCAATGGCGCGGAAACTTTCCAGGTCGTGTGCGGTGCGCCAAACGTGCGCCCGGGCCTGAAAATCCCGTTTGCGATGATCGGTGCCGAGCTGCCCGGTGACTTCAAGATCAAGAAAGCCAAGCTGCGTGGCGTCGAGTCCAACGGCATGCTGTGCTCCCAGGCGGAGTTGCAGGTTGGCGAAGGCAACGATGGCTTGATGGAGCTGCCGGCTGATGCGCCAGTGGGCCAGGACATCCGTGTCTATCTGGACCTGGAAGACGCCAGCATCGAAGTCGACCTGACTCCGAACCGCGGCGACTGCCTGTCCCTGGCGGGCCTGGCCCGTGAAGTTGGTGCGCTGTACGGCGTGCCTGTCGCGCGTCCGGTAGTGACAGCGGTCCCGGCAGTCCACGACGAAGTGCGTTCCATCGAAGTGCTGGCACCAAACGCGTGCCCGCGCTACCTGGGTCGTGTGATCCGCAATGTCGACCTGTCCCGGCCGACCCCGCTGTGGATGGTCGAGCGCCTGCGTCGTGCCGACGTGCGCAGCATCGATGCCGCTGTCGACATTACCAACTACGTGATGCTGGAGCTGGGTCAACCGCTGCACGCCTTCGATCTGGCCGAGATCAACGGTGGGATCCGCGTGCGTATGGCCGAGGAAGGCGAAAAGCTGGTCTTGCTCGATGGCCAGGAGGTCACCCTGCGCAGCGATACCCTGGTGATTGCTGATCATTCCCGCGCCCTGGCCATTGCCGGTGTGATGGGCGGTGAGCACAGTGGTGTGTCCGCGACGACCCGTGACGTGTTCCTTGAAAGCGCGTTCTTCGACCAGATCGCTGTGGCGGGCAAGGCTCGTTCTTACGGCTTGCACACTGATGCCTCGCACCGCTACGAGCGTGGCGTGGACTGGCAACTGGCCCGTGAAGCCATGGAGCGCGCCACCGGCCTGCTGCTGGAAATCACCGGCGGTGAAGCTGGCCCGATCATCGAGACGGTCAGCGAGCAGTATTTGCCGTCGATTGCACCGGTGACGTTGCGCGCTCAGCGCGTCGAGCAAATGCTCGGCCTGGTGATTGAAGAGGCGCAAATCGTGCGCCTGCTGACCGGTCTGGGCCTGGGCATCAGCGCTGATGGGGAAGGGCAATGGCGTGTAGAAGTGCCAAGCCATCGCTTCGATATCAGCCTTGAAGTCGACCTGATCGAAGAGCTGGCCCGTCTGTACGGCTACAATCGCCTTCCGGTTCGTTACCCGCAAGCACGCCTGGCCCCGCAACCCAAGACCGAAGCCCGTGCACACCTGCCTGAGCTGCGTCGCCTGCTGGTCGCCCGTGGTTATCAGGAAGCGGTGACCTACAGCTTCATTGATCCCAAGCAGTTCGAACTGTTCACCCCGGGTGTCGAGCCGCTGTTGCTGGCCAACCCGATTTCCAACGACATGGCAGCCATGCGCTCGTCCCTGTGGCCAGGCCTGGTGAAAGCACTTTCCCACAACCTGAACCGTCAGCAGGACCGCGTGCGCATGTTCGAAAGCGGCCTGCGCTTTGTCGGCCAACTGGACGGCCTGAAGCAAGAGCCGATGCTGGCTGGTGTGGTCTGCGGCAGCCGCTTGCCGGAAGGTTGGGCGCAGGGTCGCGACCCAGTGGACTTCTTTGACGTCAAGGCGGACGTGGAAGCGGTGCTGGGCTTTGCCGGCGCGCTGGATGCCTTCGCGTTTGTCCCTGGCAGCCACCCGGCCTTGCATCCTGGCCAGACTGCGCGCATCGAGCGCGAAGGTCGCCTGGTCGGTTTCGTCGGTGCGATCCACCCTGAACTGTCGAAAACCCTCGGTCTCGACCGTCCTGTGTTCGTCTTCGAGCTGGTGTTGGCTGAAGTCGCTGCGGGCAAGATGCCTAAATTCAGCGAGCTGTCGCGTTTCCCGGAAGTGCGTCGTGACCTGGCCCTGGTGGCGGATCGTGATGTCGCGGCCAGCGCCGTGCTGCAAGTAATCCGAGAAAATGCAGGCGAATGGCTGACGGACCTCAGGCTATTTGACGTCTATCAGGGTAAAGGCATTGATCCGCATAGAAAAAGCCTTGCAGTTGGCTTGACCTGGCAGCATCCATCGCGCACTCTTAATGACGATGAGGTGAATACCACGACGCAAAATATCCTCACCTCGCTCGAACAAAGGTTGAACGCCACGTTAAGGAAGTGACGTATGGGGGCTTTGACGAAAGCTGAGATGGCGGAACGTCTGTACGAAGAGTTGGGTCTGAACAAGCGCGAGGCCAAGGAATTGGTCGAGCTGTTTTTTGAAGAAATCAGGCACGCTCTGGAAGACAACGAACAGGTCAAATTGTCCGGTTTCGGCAATTTTGACCTGCGGGACAAACGCCAGCGGCCTGGCCGCAATCCAAAAACGGGAGAAGAAATCCCGATCACGGCTCGCCGTGTGGTCACCTTTCGTCCAGGGCAGAAGTTGAAGGCCCGAGTTGAGGCTTATGCTGGAACCAAGTCATAACGACGAGCTACCCGTCATCCCAGGCAAACGCTACTTCACCATTGGTGAAGTCAGCGAGCTCTGTGCGGTAAAACCGCATGTGTTGCGCTATTGGGAGCAGGAGTTTCCTCAACTCAACCCCGTCAAACGCACCGGGAATCGTCGGTATTATCAGCGCCAGGATGTGCTGATGATCCGACAGATCCGCGCGTTGCTGTACGACCAGGGGTTCACCATCAGCGGCGCACGCCAGCGTATGTCTGGTGATGAAGCCAAAGACGACACCACCCAATACAAGCAACTGATCCGCCAGATGATCTCCGAATTGGAAGATGTACTGGTGGTTTTGAAAAAGTGAAACAAGCCTTTAAAATACTTCCACATTTCAAATGCTTGCGGTATATTCCTGATCGCTTCGTTATGAAGCGAACCCAGTTTCACGCCTAGTCGGGGCGTAGCGCAGTCCGGTAGCGCACTAGCATGGGGTGCTAGGGGTCGAGTGTTCGAATCACTCCGTCCCGACCATATAAATCAAGGGGTTGCGAGACTTTATCTCGCGACCCCTTTTTATTTTCGAGCGTTTTTACCCCTACAAAACGACTGGCTCTCGGTGGAATCTTTACCAACACCACCTGGGGTTACACCCTAAATTGTTGGCTTTCTCGGTGAGTTGGTTACCTTCACGGCACAGCTTTTAGCCTTAGGAGAGGTGCAATTGCAGAGTGTTGACGTGTGCATGGATATGCACATATAGTCGGTTGCATGACTAATCGAATCCTTAACCGAACCCGCGCAATTGACGCTGCAATCGAGTCTCTCGATGGCGCTTTCTTCAAGGCGCTTTGCGAGCCTTCGCGTGTAGCTGTGCTCAAGCGCGTGATGCAACTGGGGCGCGCCGACATCGGAGAGATTGCGGAAGCACTGCCCCAGGAACGCTCAGTTGTTTCCCGGCATCTGCAAGTACTGTTAGAGGCAGGTATCGTCCGCGGTACCAAGGTCAGCAGGCAGATGTTCTACGAGGTGGATGGTCCGGCAGTGGTGACACGCCTCGAAGCCATTCTTCAGCATATGAAAAGCCTCGCCCCATTCTGCTGCCCAGGTACGTCCGGATAGTTTTTTTTGCTCTGTAGTGTGCATGAGTGTGCATATATGAATGTAATAAATGAAATCTTGGATGTCATTGTGATCGGTGCAGGCCAGGCAGGATTAGCGTGCGGTTGGCACTTACAGCAGCAAAACCTTAGGTTCCTGATTTTGGATGCTGAGCGGTCACCGGGAGGGAATTGGCGCAATTACTACGACAGTCTGAAGCTTTTTTCTCCAGCTGCTTACTCGTCATTGCCAGGCATGCGCTTCCCGGCAGAACCTGATCATTACCCGCTTCGTGATGATGTCGTACGCTATCTGGAAGACTATGCAAAGGCATTCAGATTGCCAGTTCGTCAGTACACCCGCGTGCAGCATGTACGAAGAGCGCGCGGGCTGTTTCAGCTTCAAACGGACGATGGAGAAATTTTCTGCTCCAGGGCGCTGGTCGTGTGTACGGGGGGATTCAATCAGCCGTTCATTCCAGATATTCAAGGGCTTCAGGGCTTTCTCGGGCGCAGTTTGCACAGCGCGGAATATCGAAATGCCGAAGGCTTTGGTGATCAACGAGTGGTTGTGGTCGGTGCTGCGAACTCGGCTGTTCAAATTGCTTATGAACTGGCCCATGTGAGCAAAGTCGTGCTGGCAAGCAGGGAGCCAATTCGGTTTTTTCCACAAAAGATACTGGGTCTGGATTTTCATGCGTGGTTGAAATGGTCGGGGTTGGAAAAGACCCGTTGGTTGAATGACCAAAGTACGCCGGTGCTTGATGACGGGATCTATCGTCGAGCCCTTAAGAAAAAGTTGTTCGAGCGTAAGCCGATGTTCGAGGCGATAACACCAACCGGCGTGATCTGGGCTGATGGGCAGCACACTGAAGCCGATAGCCTGGTGTTTGCTACCGGATTTCGCCCGAACTTGGAATTTTTGAGCGGGTTGGAATGCCCAGGCGATGAATATTGGGCTCATCGTAACGGGCAGGCCGAGCACCTACCTGGGCTGTATTTTGTCGGTCTGCCGAAGCAACGGAACTTTGCTTCAGCGACCCTCAGAGGTGTCGGCCAGGATGCGTCTTACATCATGCCCAGCTTGATGCGATTTGTCCGCGGTATGCCTGTTTAGAAGACAACTTGGCAGTTGACGAATCTCAACCGCAGCAACGTTTAGTCAGTGCGTCGAGTCGTTGGAAGGCGCCAGCTGGCGATGAAGCACAGCAAAACCAAACCGCACATAACGACAAGCAGTGCCGAGGCTCCAAAGTTCTGCAAAACAAATGCGGCGGCTATCGGGCCGCCGGCCTGGGCCACGAGTACCGGCCTGGCGAGAAGCCCCATTCTCGCTCCGTAGCCTTGCGGGGCAAACAGCGCCAAGGGGAGGGTGCCGCGAGCGATCGTTAGGATGCCGTTGCCTGCGCCGTAGAGTGCGATCGCCACGAAGGCCATCCAGGGCATCCCTGAGATCAATAATCCCAACCCGACCAGGCATAGAAACACACCGACCCGCGCTGACCAGGTCGGGTGGAGATTTCTGCCTATGGAAAACTCTGCCACCCGTGCCAAGACTTGCGAGGGACCAATCACCATGCCGATGGCCAAGGCCACAGCGGTCGCGATTCCCAGCTGCTTGAGGACATTAAGCAGGTGTACTGAGATACCTGATACGACCAGCGCTAGAACCGTCAGCATGGCGCCAATCAATAAGAATAGATAATTGGTGGTCTTGGGGTGAAGCTCGGACGCGCTGGGTGATTCTGTTATGACGGGGTGGGGTGGTTGTTTTGTGCTTCCAGGAATCAACAGCGAGTGGATGGGTAGCCCAATCAAGAGATGAGCAGCCGCGAGAACAAAGCAGGCGTTTCTCCAGCCGATCCAACTTTCCAGTCCTGCGATCACCGGCCAACCTATGGTACTGGCGAACCCACCTAACAAGGTCAGCCCGGTAATTGACGTTCGAGCCCCTTCGCCGAACAGTCGTCCCAGGGTTGAGAAGGCTGCGTCGTATAAACCCGCCGCCATGGCAACACCGATCAACGTCCAGGCGACATAGTAAGTGGCAACGTTGCCCGCCAGTCCCATTAGTAGCATGCCGAGAGCCAGCAGCAGTGAACTGGCCGCTAGGACAGAGCGTCCGCCGTGGCGGTCAATCTGACGACCAACGGCCGGCGAGGAGGCTCCCGCTACCAAAAGTCCCCAGGACAGACCGCCCACCACATTGGTGATGGACCATCCCGTCTCTTTGGCTATCGGAGACGCAAGCACTGCGGGCAAGTAGTAGGTCGAACCCCAGGCGAGAATTTGAGTAAAACCCATCGCCCATACGAGTCTGGAGCGATTGATCGGGGGATGGATCTGTTCTGGAAGTGTCATGACCGACGTGCTCATTTTTTTGTTGTCAGTAACAACAAGCTATCGCCTTCCTTTGGTTATCGTCAACCGAGAGATCGGTGTTGACGCTTTCGGGATACCAGGATTATTGTTGCAGCTAACAACTAATTTGTGACGGTTATGACGAAGCGTAAAAACGATCAGTTGACTCAGGATTCCGAGGACCTATACGAAGCGTTGAATCAGTTGGTTCGCGTCCATCAGTTCCGTGATCGTGATCGGATTTGCTGTTACGACGTATCGGTCACCCAATGCTATGCCGTCGAGACGCTGGTCAAAAGGGGCGCACTGCGCCTTCAGGTTTTGGCCGAAGAAATGTTCTTGGACAAGAGCACGGCGAGTCGAGTGATCGATACCCTGGAACGCAAGGGGTATGTGTCACGTGTTGAGGATGATGAAGATCGGCGTGCAGTACGAATCCAGGCAACGGATGCTGGGCGTGAGCTATACGCGAAAATCAGAGCTGACCTGATTGCAGAGGAGCGAGCGATGATCGAGAACCTCTCAGCTGAGGCTAGGCAGGGAGCGCTGAGTTTACTCAGACAGATTACGCGGGCCACGGAGATTCGCTGCGGGCTCGTGAATGAGTGCTGCCCAGCCGTGAAGAGCAAGGAATGAAAGGGAAGAACTTCCCTTTTTTTGCCAATAATGTTGTTACTACCAACGTAATGGGGCTCCAACAATGCGAGTTCGTTTAGCTGAAACTAAAGACACTGTTTCAATAGCCGCCATCTACAACCAGGGGATCGAGGAGCGTAGCTCTACGTTTGAAACGACTCCTCGAAGCCCGGCAGACATGCTTGATCGCATCAAATCAATGGAGCGCTATCCAGTGTTGGTCATGGTCGATGAGACGGATCAGGTTGTTGGATGGGCAGGACTCAGTAGTTATCGCGCTCGTGCCTGTTACGACGGCATTGCGGATTTTTCCATTTACCTAGATCGCAGTGTTCGCGGCCAGGGGCTAGGCAAACAGTTACTTCAGGCACTGCTGAAAGAAGCCGAAGCTCGCGGATTCTGGAAAGTCCTTTCACGCATTGTTACCTTCAATCACTCCAGCCTCGCATTGTGCGAAGCCTGCGGTTTCCGCCAAGTGGGGGTATATGAAAAACACGCCTGCCTAGAAGGACGTTGGCTCGACTGCGCGATTGTCGAGCGCCTGTTCGCGAACAATCAGCCAACCTGAAGGAGTCGATCATGGATAACACTCACCTTCCCGTCGCCATAATCGGTGCAGGCCCAGTGGGCCTCGCCACAGCCGCTCACCTGCTGGCCAGAGGTATCACTCCGCTGATCCTGGAAGCTGGTCCGGAGGCTGGGGCCAGCATTGAAGAATGGGCGCATGTGAAGATGTTCTCTCCGTGGCAGTTCAATGTGGACAAGGAGGCGGCCAATCTTCTGCTGGCCGATGGTTGGACTCCACCACCGGAGAACGAGTATCCAACGGGTCGTGAACTGCTGGACCGGTTTGTTCGACCTTTCGCCGACCTCGAACAGATCAAGCGTCACTTGCAGTTCAATACCCGTGTTCTGGCAGCCACTCGCGTCGGTCAGGATGTGATGAAGACCCAGGGCAGATCGGCAGCTCCTTTTTTACTGCGTGTCGCAGGGCCGGCGGGTGAACAGGATGTGCTTGCCAGTGCTGTCATTGATGCCTCGGGCACCTACCTGACACCAAACTGGATGGGCGCCCATGGCATCCCTGCATTGGGCGAGATCGAGCATGCAGCGCACATTGCGTACGGCATTCCGGAGGTGCTGGGTCGTGCGCGGAATCGCTATGCCAACAAAAGAGTGCTGGTGGTGGGTGGTGGTCACTCCGCGTTTAACGCCCTACAGGATCTGGTGCGTCTGATTCAGGAGGCACCGCAAACCAAAGTGCTATGGGCGATCCGGGGTAATTCTCTTGAGCGCATTCTGGGTGGTGGTGCGAATGATCAATTGGAAGAGCGCGGAAAGCTCGGCCTGAAGATTCGCCAATTGCTGAATGACGGCGTGATCGAGCTGTTCAAAAACGTCGCTATTGATCAGGTTGTAGGCAATGGCCAAGGGTTGGTTGTGAAGGCGGGAGACCAGATACTTCCACCTGTGGACCAAATCATTGTGGCGACCGGATTCCGACCTGACATGAGCCTGCTCGCCGAGTTGCGTATCGCACTTGATCCCGCAACTCAAAGCGCAGTGTTGCTCGCTCCAATGATCGATCCCAACGAGCACAGCTGCGGTACGGTCAGACCTCATGACGCGATAGAACTTGCCCATCCTGAGGAAGGTTTGTTCATTGTTGGGATGAAGAGCTATGGTCGGGCGCCTACGTTCTTGTTGATGACTGGGTATGAGCAAGTTCGCTCTGTCGTCGCGGCGCTGGCGGGTGATTGGGATGCGGCCAAAAGGGTTGAGCTGATCCTCCCGGAAACGGGCATTTGCAACTCGGATTTCGATGAAGTCGATGATCGCTTGAAGGCTTCGGCAAGTCAGACGTCTTGTTGTGGCACCGGAGAGACAATCCTTGAGGCCGCGCCTCGTACCTCGCCGGGTTGTTGCAAAGCCTAGTGCGCAGTAACCGAACCCGCCCTCGATGACCGGGGCGGGTTAGGGGCGACCTTCTTATTTTCTTTTGCACGTCCAGGTAGTCCTTGAACCAAGGAGCGACCTATTTCTGGGTGAGTAACAGATTCATTACAGAAACCATATATGCACCGCCGCAGATATTTGAAGAGACACGGAAGGCTGGCTAGCGCCTTAATACACAGCTTTCATTGAAGGTGCTCGGCGGAGTCCAATCGTTTTGATGGATTAATGGGTCGTTGACTCTTTACCTTGCATGCGGAAAAACATATATTCGTTAAACCGCATATGAGCTGAGGCTTCACAATGACCAGCAAAGCCCGTGTCCTGTTCGTCTGTACTGCCAACGCTGCACGCTCCCAGTTGGCCCAAGCGTTGCTGAGGCATACCGATTCGGAGCATTTCGAGGCGTTCAGCGCCGGCACAACTCCAACTCAGGTAGATCCGCGCACCTTCGAGGCGCTTTCACACATCGGTGTGAGCACCGAAGGATTACGTAGCAAGTCGATAGACGAATTCCGTGGTGAGCGTTTCGATTACGTCATCACCTTGTGTGATAAAGCCGCAGCGGAATGCCTGTCTTTACCTGGAGCGGGTGAGGCATTGGCCTGGAGTTTTGAAGACCCGGTCACCAGCACCAAACCCGATGCCTTCCGTCACACCCTTCACGAAATTCATGAGCGCATCAAGATGTTCGTCTTGGTCAAAAACAAACACTGAGAAAACGATATGGCTGACCATCTGACACCGACCACTGTTTTCAAATGCCTTGCTGACGACACTCGGGTCCGCACGATGATGCTCATCACCCGTGAAGGAGAGCTTTGTGTTTGCGAGCTGACCTGCGCGTTGAACGAGAGTCAGCCGAAAATCTCCAGGCACCTAGCGCAACTGCGTACTTGCGGCCTGTTGTCGGACCGTCGGCAAGGCCAATGGGTGTATTACCGACTGCACCCGAATCTCCCTGATTGGGTTCATCAAGTGCTGACCACCGTGCTGGAAAGCAACAAGCACTGGTTGAGCCCTGATGCCAAACGCCTTGATGAAATGGGTGACCGTCCTGAACGGGCAGCCGTGTGCTGTGAAAGCAAAATCGCCTGATTCCGCCTTCGACTACGAGATCGCTCGATGAAAATCCTGTTCCTCTGCACTGCCAATAGCTGTCGCAGCATCCTTTGTGAGGCGGTTTTCAATCACTTGGCACCGGAAGGCATGAAAGCCTACAGCGCTGGCAGTCAGCCCAAAGGGGGAGTGCATCCGCTGAGTCTAAAAACGTTGGAGAAAGCAGTTATTTCGACAGACGGATTGTTCAGTAAGTCCAGCGATGTCCATGTGAACCTGGCTCCAGATTTTGTCATCACGGTGTGCGACAAGGCTGCCGGTGAGGCCTGCCCGGTATTTTTCGGACCGGCCACCAAGGCCCACTGGGGGCTGGCTGACCCTTCGGAATACCACGGAACTCAAGCAGAGATCGAGGCGGCTTTTGAAGCCACGTTGGAGCAGATCAGAACCCGTATTGAAGCCTTCCTGGCTTTACCGCATTCCCAACTGAATGCCGAACAGCTCAAGGCAGAGCTGGCCCTGATTAGCACGCTGTAACCACAGGAGCAATGATCATGAGTAAAAGCCGCCTTTCCTTCCTGGACCGATACCTGACCCTGTGGATTTTTCTCGCCATGGCCTTGGGCATCGGTTTGGGGAGCCTGTTCGAAGGCTGGCCGCAGTGGCTCAACAGTCTTTCCGTGGGCACAACCAACATACCCATCGCTATTGGCTTGATCGTGATGATGTATCCGCCTCTGGCCAAGGTTCGTTATGAGGAGCTGCCGGAAGTCTTCAAGGACAAGCGCATCCTCGTTTTGTCCTTGGTCCAGAACTGGGTCATCGGCCCGGTGTTGATGTTCGCGCTGGCGATCATCTTCTTGCGGGACCAGCCGGAATACATGACCGGCCTGATCCTGATCGGCTTGGCTCGTTGCATCGCGATGGTGCTGGTCTGGAATCAGATCGCAGGTGGCAACAATCAGTACGTCGCCGGATTGGTGGCGTTCAACAGCATCTTCCAGATCCTGTTTTTCAGCGTGTATGCCTGGATCTTTCTGGGGCTATTGCCGCCGCTGTTCGGGCTGGAAGGCAGTGTGATCGAGACCAGCTTTGTCACCATTGCCGAGTCGGTTCTGATCTATCTGGGTGTGCCGTTCCTGGCGGGATTTCTTACCCGCAAGATTCTCATCGCCCGTAAAGGCGAGGCTTGGTTCCAGGAACGCTTCATTCCCAAGATCAGCCCGCTGACGCTGGTGGCGCTGCTGTTGACCATCGTGGCCATGTTCAGCCTCAAGGGGGATGTGGTGCTGCAATTGCCGTTGGATGTATTGCGCATCGCGATCCCTCTGACGATCTACTTCGTGGTGATGTTTTTCATTAGCTTCTGGATGGGCAAGCTGCTCAAGGCTGACTACCCGCGCACCACCGCATTGGCTTTCACAGCCGCGAGCAACAACTTCGAACTGGCAATTGCCGTGGCCATTGCCACCTTCGGCCTGGCTTCTCCGGTCGCTTTTGCCACGGTGATTGGTCCGCTGGTGGAAGTACCGGTACTTATTTCTCTGGTCGGTGTGGCCCTTTGGTTGAAACGCCGCTGGTTCGATGAATCCAAGAGCGCCATTGCGCAGGACAAAGACTATGTTTGATGACCCTATCCCCCAACTCGATACCGAACTGGTTGATCTCCCATCGACAGACAAACTCGGTATCGAAAAGACCTCCATCCACAAGCCGCGCATTTTGCTGCTGTACGGATCGACCCGTGAGCGCTCCTTCAGTCGCCTTTTGGTAGAGGAAGCGGCTCGACTGCTGGAGCATTTCGGCGCCGAGGCGCGGATTTTCAATCCGTCAGGTTTGCCGCTGCCAGATGACGCACCCGACGATCATCTACGTGTGAAGGTGCTGCGCGAGCTGATGCTGTGGTCCGAGGGGCAGGTCTGGTGCTCTCCAGAGCGTCACGGTTCCATGAGCGCAGTGTTCAAAGCGCAGATTGATTGGGTGCCACTGGCGATGGGCGCGGTACGCCCGACCCAGGGAAAAACCCTCGCGGTCATGCAGGTATGCGGTGGCTCGCAGTCGTTCAACGTGGTCAATCAGCTGCGAGTGCTGGGACGTTGGATGCGCATGTTCACCATCCCCAACCAGTCCTCCGTGCCGAAGGCCTATATGGAGTTCGACGATAACGGCCGGATGAAACCTTCTCCGTTCTACGACCGTGTCGTTGATGTGATGGAAGAGTTGGTGAAATTCACGCTGCTGCTTCGCGACCGCCAGGACTATCTGGTGGATCGTTATTCCGAGCGCAAAGAGTCGGCGGAAGAACTTATGAAACGTGTCAATCAGCGCTCCATCTGAGGATTTTTAGCCGTGCAACAACACCCATATTCCGTACTGTCGCTGGCACAGTTCAATGGTCAATTGATCTTCACCCCGTGTCCAGGCACGAAGGGCACCAAGCCTTTCGAGGCGCTGCAAACCCTCAAGGAAGCGGGGGCCTCGGCCTTGCTGACGCTGATGCCGACCGAAGAGTTGCTTCAAAACGAGATCGACCTGCTGCCGGAAGAATGCCAAATGCTAGGCATCGAGTGGTTTCACCTGCCAGTAGAAGACGATCAAGCGCCTGGCGAAGCATTCAAAGCCGCATGGGAACAGCATCATCCGCGACTCCAGCAGTTGCTGACCGAAGGGAAAACCATTGCCATCCATTGCAAGGGCGGCTCGGGCCGTACCGGTTTGATCGCGGCTCAACTGTTGATCGAAAGCGGTGTGCCATTCAGCGATGCCATCCGCGATGTTCAGTCGTTGCGTCCGCGGGCCATCCAGCATCCAGCCCACATTGAATACATCGGCCAGTTCGACACTCAGTCGAACTCTCACTGACAACAGATACAGAGCACAACAACATGACTATCAAAGTTGGCATCAATGGTTTTGGCCGGATCGGTCGCCTCGCTCTGCGAGCCGCCTGGAACTGGCCGGAGTTTGAGTTCGTGCAGATCAACGATCCGGCAGGCGATGCAGTAACCCATGCGCACCTGATCAATTTCGACTCGGTGCATGGTCGTTGGCACAACGAAGCCAGCGCTGAAGGCGATCAGGTGGTCATTGGCGGCAAGCGCATCAAGGTCACCGCGAACAAAGCGATTGCGGACACCGACTGGTCGGGCTGCGATCTGGTGATCGAGGCCAGCGGCAAGATGAAAACCGTGGCGGTGTTGCAGGCTTACCTCGACCAAGGCGTGAAGCGTGTGGTGGTCTGCGCTCCGGTGAAGGAAAAAGGGGCATTGAACGTCGTCATGGGCGTCAACCATCAGCTGTTCAAGCCGGCTGAACATCGAATCGTCACCGCTGCTTCTTGCACCACAAACTGTCTGGCGCCAGTGGTGAAAGTGATCCACGAAAAGCTGGGCATTCGCCACGGTTCGATCACCACCATCCACGACCTGACCAACACCCAAAGCATTCTCGATCAGCCGCACAAGGATCTGCGTCGTGCGCGTGCTTCGGGGATGAGTTTGATTCCGACCAGCACCGGCTCGGCCACCGCCATCGCCGAAATTTTCCCGGAGCTGCGTGGACGACTGAATGGTCACGCCGTACGCGTGCCGCTAGCCAACGCTTCGCTGACTGACTGTGTCTTCGAGGTCGAGCGCGCCACGACCGTCGAAGAAGTGAATCAACTCCTCAAGCACGCTGCCGAGAACGAGCTGAAAGACATCCTCGGTTTCGAGACGCGTCCGTTGGTGTCCATCGACTACCGTACTGACCCGCGCTCATCGATCATCGATGCGCTGTCGACCATGGTTATCAATGGCACCCAGGTCAAACTTTACGCCTGGTACGACAACGAGTGGGGCTATGCCAACCGTACCGTCGAACTGGCCAAAATGGTTGGTCTGGCAGTCTAAGGAGCGGTCATGAAAGCGTTGTCAGCCCTCGCTCCGGAAGTGCGGCAGTACCTGCTCGTGACGGGCAACTACTGGGCATTCACCCTCACCGACGGCGCCTTGCGCATGTTGGTGGTGCTGCATTTTCACGCGTTGGGCTACAGCCCACTACAAATCGCGGCGTTGTTTCTGTTCTACGAACTCTTTGGCGTGATCACCAACCTGGTGGGTGGCTACCTAGGCGCTCGGTTGGGGCTGAACCGAACCATGAACATCGGGCTGGGCATCCAGGTCGCGGCGCTGCTGATGCTGACGGCTCCGGTAGCCTGGCTGACCATCCCATGGGTGATGGGCGCTCAGGCGCTGTCGGGGATTGCCAAAGACCTTAACAAGATGAGTGCCAAAAGCTCCATCAAGCTTCTGGTCCCTGATGGGCAGCAGGGCAAGCTCTACCAGTGGGTGGCGATCCTCACCGGCTCGAAGAACGCACTCAAGGGTGTCGGCTTCTTTCTCGGCGGAGCCTTGCTGGCACTCATCGGCTTCAAAGGCGCCTTGCTGGCCATGGCGGGTGTCTTGGCGCTGATCTGGATCAGCAGCTTGATTCTGTTGAAGAAGGACTTGGGCAAAGCCAAAGCCAAGCCAAAGTTTCGCGACATTCTGTCCAAAAGCCGGGCGATCAATATCCTCTCAGCGGCGCGGATGTTCCTGTTCGGCGCCCGCGATGTCTGGTTTGTAGTGGCCTTGCCGGTGTACCTGAGCAGTGTCTTCGGCTGGGACTTCTGGAAGGTCGGTGGATTTCTGGCGGTCTGGGTGATTGGCTACGGCATCGTGCAGTCCTTCGCGCCCAACATCACTGGAAAGAAACGGGGGCACGTACCGGATGGTCGTGCGGCGTTTTTGTGGGCACTTGCACTGGCGGGCCTGCCCGCGGCCATTGCTCTCGCTCTGAACACCGGGCTGTCGCAACAGGTGGTGTTGCTCGGCGGACTGATGGTTTTTGGCGCTCTGTTTGCGGTGAACTCGTCGTTGCACAGCTACCTGATCGTGTCCTACGCCAAGGAAGATGGCGTGTCGCTGGATGTGGGTTTTTATTACATGTCCAACGCCATGGGACGGTTGATCGGCACGGTACTCTCCGGCTGGGTTTATCAGGTGTATGGGTTAGGCGCGTGCTTGTGGATATCGAGCGCCTTTGTGCTGCTCGCAGCACTGATTTCTATCGGGTTACCGAGGCATGCCGAGGCGATGTGAAGCCGCTCTGAAAGGCTTGCAGCCAATCGCTACCAGCAGCCAGGCATTTGAGGTAAGGCAGGCAAGTGTTGGAGGCAAGTCATGAACCGGTTCACAAGTGTCTTAACTGTTTCACCCGTTTTGCTCGCAGTGTTGCTAGGCAGTGGCTGCGATCAAAAAGAGTCATCCCCTAAGCAATCGTTTGAAATGGATAAAACGGTTGTTGGGACTTGGGCTGAAGGTGAATGGACCACCTCCGAATCTCAGAATCAGGCGCCCCTTGCCTTCAAGATTTCAGGGGAAAAGCTGATTCTGAGTGGGTGTTCCTTCTCCACCCAGAGCCTGCTAAGCCCAATTGAAAAACATGCGTACCTTGTACTCAAGCAAGAGGGCTCTTGTTCGGTAAGCCCAGTGCCTCACAGCATAACCCTGAACCGAAAAGGAAATTGTCAGGCACAGGTCGAGTTGTACGCCTCATTGTCGAGTGTCAACAAAGGTGTCCCGGAGCAGTCGGGTGTATACACCAAAGCGGGTTGTATTGATGCCTCGACTCAATGATCAATTGGAAAACGATCCATTTCTTGAACGGCAATGCGAGGGGCGTGGGGTATTCTGGTCGGCGTTGTGGATGCGAAACCTGTTCAGTCGATAACCGCCTGGTCACAACTGCTAGTCTTGAAAAGTACGTGCCTATCAACATTTGGTGGCTTGAAAGTCTTAGCGCCGCTGCTATAGGATAAAAACAGGAGATGGCATTCCTCCTTTAACCGCCTTCGTGCTGATGATGCCTACGTGAACCCTGGACAGGGTGCGTAGGTGTGTCCCTGTCCTCCAATTTAGGACAGGATCGTGACTTCAAATCTCATATCAGCCCCCTCTCGTACTGTGCGGTTATCAGCACCTCCTCGGCTAAATCAGCCCAGAGGAGACATGCAACCATGATGAAATCACTACTAGTTATCGCTATCGGCGCATCGCTTGGTGCCTGGTTACGTTGGCTCCTAGGTATAAAGCTAAACGCGTTGTTCCCGACAATTCCCCCTGGGACTGTGGTGGCAAACATGGTCGGGGGCTACATCATTGGCTTGGCCCTCGCATTCTTGGCCGCATCCCCCTCCCTAAGCCCTGAGTGGCGCCTGCTGATCATCACGGGGTTCTGTGGGGGGCTTACTACTATCTCCACGTTTTCAGCCGAAACAGTTGCCCTGATTCAGGAGGGCAGACTGCTCTGGGCGTTCGGCTCAATTTCATTACACGTCGTAGGCTCGTTGGTAATGACCGCTGCCGGGCTTTTGTCCTATCAAATGATTGGCACGCGCTGAGGAGATGAACATGAAAGGTTTTCTAGTGGTTTTCTTTACTCAACAGAATCGTCGCTATCAAGGGAAGATGCTCGGCGAATGGATTGTTGATTTGGCCAAAGAAATGGGCCTGCGTGGTGCGACCCTGTCTACGGGTATCGAGGGTTTTGGACACACCGGTAGGCTGCATTCCGCGCACTTTTTTGAGCTGGCGGATCAACCAACTCCCCAGTTCCAAGGGTTTGAAAATGACATTGGCGGGCAGCGCCCGCCCGGCATGGGCGGGTAGTAACCCGACGCCGAGTCCGGCGGAAACCAGCGCGAGCATCGTGGTGAATTTGGACTTGTTCGATTTTCAGTTGAGATATTCGATAACGCTTGGGCGCTGCCCTGATGGTCGTTTGGCATTTCTGGCTGCAGAACCGGTAGTTTTGCCCCTCATATTCCGTGCTGAACTGGCTGTCGTTACTGACGGTCATGCCACATACCGGATCATGGGAGCCGGTGAGTTGGGGTTCAGACTTCTGTAATGGGTCGTGCTCTGAACGAAGCTCAGGGGTGGGCATGAGCTAACTCCTGTTCGCATCCTTGGTTGAGGCTGAGGTTTCGCCGTGATGACGGTGACCACCGTGGTGGTGCCCGAAAAAATGCATCAGCGGGCACAACAGCAAAATCATGTAAGGCAGTAAGCCCAGCATATGGCCGTAGTGTTCTCTTGCCAGATAGAACAGCACGATCACCAGCAGCATGCCGAGTGCTATGCCGGGTTTGCTCCTCCAAAATGTTGGGGAGGTGTTAGCGGAATGTGGTGAATTCATCATGGTTCTGTACTCCTGAGGGAAGTGCTGTTAGTGATGCGTCGTATAGGTCAACGGGCGGCAGTTTTACCCTTGGCATATTGGCAAAGGTAAAACCGCCGTTGCATTGCCTACAGGCTTGTACGCGTCACTTGCTCATCGGCATCTTCATCATGCTCGATTGCTGATCCATCATTTTCATCATCATGTTCATCATTCCCATCTCCATGCCGTCTTTGTTGCCGGCCATGCCCATGCCATGACAGTTCTTATGCATCATGGCCATGCTGTCCTTCATCGTCTTCATGCTCTCCTGCATGGCGGCGTGTCGCTCGGCAGGGGTCTTGGCGGCGGCTGCCTTGTCATGTGCAGCCTGCATTTTTTGCATTTGCTCGGTCATGACATTGTTTTGCATCGGTGTAGCTGCTTCGCTTGTCTGGGCGGGCGTGGTCGGCGCCTGCTCCGGGTGATGCTCATCGACTGCCGAGGCCATGAGTGGGCTGCTCACGAGCAGGGTGGCGAGGATAAATTTCAATGAGGCATGCATGGCAATCTCCAAAGGGTGAGGACAACTCAGGTAATACCAAGCCGCACCGGGTTGGCGCAGTCAGACAGTGCGCCGAAGATCGGCGCGCAGAAGGTCGGATTAATCGTTGGAACGGACGAAAATCAAGCGGGCAGGCGGTCTGGCCGGTACAGGGCGCCGTAATGCAAGAAAGGCAAAAGCGGAGGGGTTGGCGGGATACGAAATCAGCAACGCCGGGATCAGGAACAGAAACGTCCAACTGGACAGGTTAAATATTTGAAGATGGAGCGAAGGACTTACAGCTATCGCCGCATCGGCGCAGTGCTGAAGGCAACCGAGGGCATGGGTGTCGTGGCTATCGTGATCTTGCGCGGTGTTCAGCGAGACATGAGTTGCCGGATTGTGGCTGGGCTGTACCAGACATCCCTGGGTCGCTGCCAGACCAAACGCTAACACCCACAGCACGATGGCGAGGCGTATGAACGTTGGTTGACGATGGCGAAACCAGAACATGGAGAATCTCCGGTACTGATTAGCGGGTTTTGATTTTTCAACATTACAGCACATCGAAGTGCCACGGTTGATCCACATCAATTTATGCAGCCGGGTGTCGGCTCTTGTGGTGTGGTCAAATTGTAAGGTCTACGTCGACCTTTCAAAGGTTTACCCCTCTTTGCCGTTCTTTACTAGCAGCTTGTGGGGCACCGCCTCTTCATTGCCCTTTTTATTAATGGTGAGTTGAGTGCAAGCGGTCGCAGTGACTGAAGCTGCTTTTTGAATCAAATAATCTGAGCTGACCTCAACTGATGACTATCAGACGCTCGCGGGGTTGGTCATGAGTTGGGGATAAGCTCAAGTGGCAGGAGTGGAGCATGACGGTTGTAGAGGTTGAAGAGTACCGGGTGAGGAGGGTGTTGTTGAGTAAAGAATAAATGTAGAAACGAAGGCCGCATTTGCGGCCTTGTTTTTTAGGGTGTTACTCGTGTGAATGGCCGTGCTCAGCGCTTTCGGAGGTTGCGCCTTTCTCTCCACCACCGCATGCCGTCATCAGACCAAGGAAGCAGATCAGGACCATCGAACGAATCAGCGTTGTTGGGGGGGGCATGGGAAGACTCTTCAAAAATGGATGAAATAAATGGGCTGTGGTAAGGCTGAGCGCTGCATTTTCGGCAGTAAAACAGCCATCGCCGCTTCGAGTTACTGTTTGACGCTCAAGTAATCGCCGGTCGTTTTCAGTGAGATGGTCACATCGTTGTTGCTGCGATTACGCCAAAACCAGCCGTGGGTGCCGTCAAAAATGGCGGTGAATTCACCTTTATCACTTTTGACCTGCTTGCCCTTGTTGTAGCTGTGGAAGTAACCCTTTTCTCCGTTGTAGGGCTCGCCATGCGTGTCGTAGTTCACAGGCCCACCAACCGCTGTCCATTCATAGCTAACAGTCTTGTTCTTCAGCACTTCCAGTTTGATTTCTGTCCCTTCACCTGGCTTGAGCGTGACGGTCATTTGATTGGTCTTCAAAGCTGGGGCAGTTGCCGCCGCTGGTTGGGTCGCAGGTAACGCAGCAGGTTGTATTTGCGCAATCTGCGGAGCTGGAGCTGGAGCTGGAGCTGGAGCTATTGCTTGCGGCGGCGCTGCATCTGCCAGCGCCTCTTGCGCGAGGATGATCTTCAACTCGCCCATTTGGGTCAGACCCAGTGCGCGGCCCACGCCTGTAGGATCAACGGCATATTCCGAAGGCATGACCACGGTTACCAGCAGGCCGATCGCAGTCAGCAGTGCAATGACAGTCGAGCGCACCAGTTTGCGAGTGCTGGGCAATTCATTAACAGTTGGAAGCGGAGTATTGAACATGGTCAGAATTCCTTACGCGGAGACAAATAGGCCGGTGATCTGGTAACCCATCAGGAGGAAACCGGCACTCATCATGGCGACGTTGACGGTATAGGCGTGGCGCCAGAAACTGCCGGTGCGCCGCCAATACCCCATCAGAATGAGAATCGCGCTGAGGGCCAGCAATTGGCCGATCTCGACACCAACGTTGAAGGCGACCAGGTTCGGAATCAGGCCGTCAGGCGAGATTTCGTACTCCTGGATCTTGGTGGCCAAACCGAAACCATGGAGCAGACCGAAGATCAGCGTGGCCACCTTGGTGTTGGGTTGGAAACCGAACCAGCGCTGGAATGCGCCCAGATTATCGAGCGCCTTGTACACCACCGAAAAACCGATGATGGCGTCGATGATGTAAGAACTGATGCTGATCTCAGTCAGTACACCCAGCAGCAGCGTGACCGAGTGGCCTATGGCGAATAGCGTGACGTAGAGCCCAACATCTTTCAGGCGGTAGAGGAAGAAGATCACCCCGAACAGAAACAGCAAGTGGTCGTAGCCCGTCATCATGTGCTTGGCGCCCATGTAGATGAAGGGCAGCAACATGACGCCGGAGCTTTCCTGGATGAATCCCTTGTCACCTTCGGCGACGGCATGAGCCATCGCCTCGGGCATTGCAAGGAAAAGTGATGCGACAAATAAAAACAGCAGCGGTAGCAGGCGACGCGAAGGCGCAGTAAATGCGTCAACGCCGCTCATCGAGTGCGAATACATAGATCAATCCTACGTTGCAGGAATCAAAGGCCGCAGTGCGGCCATGGTCAGGATGCGAACGAAGGACGGGGCGGCCGCTCGATCAAGAAAATCGGCGGGCGGGGAACGGAATAGCGTGGTGCATCGACTTGCATAGAGAGCTTCGGTTGCGCGGCCAAACTCAACGCGGAAGTGAGCTGTGGCGTTTCGTGCTGATGGTCAGGGGTCAACGGGGAGTGATAGTGATCCGAGCAGCTCGCACACGACATCTCGGCTTGCTCTTCATGGGAGTGATAGGCGTCTTGTGCGATCTCCCAGGCAGGCGGTTTCGTCGTTACCGACAACGTATAGGTATGCCCAGCCCAGGCCACAAACATGGCGAGAACAAGTGCGAATACCACTGTCGTTGTCAGGGATCTGTTGAGCATAGTGTCCGGGGTTCTAACTCGTTTGTTGTGGCCGCAATACGTTTGACCATATCCCCCTAGGGGGGATAGGATGCCAGCGTAATTCATTGAGGCCTGAGGCTCAAGTCATGAGTGAACAAGAACACGAACATAGCCATCCCCACACCCACCAAAGTCACGAGGCGATCATCAAGCGCCTCAAGCGGGCGGATGGCCATTTACGCGGCATCATCACCATGATTGAAGAAGGTCGTCAGTGCGTCGATATTGCTCAGCAGCTGCATGCAGTGGAAAAGGCGGTGTGCCAAGCCAAACGCACGCTCATCCAGGATCACATTGATCATTGCCTGGAGGACACCGTCTCGGCGTTGAACAATGGCGAGCGCGCACCACTGGAAGCCTTCAAGCAAATCACCAAGTATCTCTAGGTCTGAAATGCCCAGCTTCGCTGAACTGCTGCAACAGGGCAGGGCACATGCCTGTCTTGTTAGCGATCAAGAGGTCTGGTGTTCTTTGGTTGCTACCAGCGGTTTTATGTCTGCTGGGCAGCACTCGTAGCGGCATCGTAACCAGGGCATTGGGTTTGGAAGTCTATTCATCTCTGGTCTTAAGCGCTGCGTTCGTTGCGCCGCTGATCAGACTCTGGCCTCTGTGTCAGACGTTCACCTACACGTTTTGGCCTGTGCGGCAGTGGGGCTAAAGATTCTATTCGGGCCATCTTGTCGCTCTGCAAACTTTACGGTTTCTGGTCTGAGGTTTGGCAAATCTTTGAAACTAAAGACCCCTCAACTTGGCCAGCGGCGATGCTGATCGTCGATCACATAGGGGTGTTCGTGATCTGCACCATCTTGGCCGTCGAGGTGAATGTGATCATCCGGCAGGTTCTCATGGGTGTGTTTGATCGACTCTTGGTCATGAGCTGGACGCCAGATCACTATACTGACCGCCAATGCGCTACCAGCCACGACAACGAGCCCAACAAACGAGGCCGTGAGGCTGATATTGGCACCCAGCCATCCCGCCAATGGGTAGGTAATCAACCAGCAGGCATGGGATAGCGCAAATTGGGCGGCAAACAGCGCCGGGCGATCTTCGGCATGTGCTGAGCGACGCAACAGCCGACCGCTTGGGGTCTGAGCCAAGGAATAGCCCACGCCCAGTACCATCCACAGCGGCAGCAGGAAGTTGTAGGTGCTCAGGTTGATGCCAACGGCCAAACCTGCAACCAGTATTCCTCCACCAAACAGCATGGCCGTTCGGTCTTTGATGTTTTCCAACAGGCGTGGCAAGGCCAGGGCCGCGATCATGGAGCCACCACCAAACGCGGCCAGCGCCAATGCCGTAGAACTCTGAGGCAGAGCGAAGCGCGACTGCACCAGCACCACCGTATTGACGATGACCATGGCACTGGCAGCAGCTACTGTCAGATTAAGAGCCAGCAGCCCCCGTAGGCGAGGGGTGGCCAGGAATATGCGCATGCCACGGGTAGTTCGTTCGTAGATGCTGCGTCGTGGCGTCGGCTTCGCCTTTGGCAGCAGTACTGTGGCGACCAGGGCCGCTGAAGCGAGGAAACCGATGACAGTGCCGGCGAACAGGTTATGGAAGCTGATAACGGTCAGCAACGCGGCGGCGAGCATAGGGCTGGCGACACTTTCAAGATCATAGGCGAGACGTGATAGCGACAAGGCGCGGGTATAGTCGTCTTCATCCGGCAGGATGTCTGGAATGGTTGCCTGAAATGTCGGTGTGAACGCCGCCGAGGCTGACTGGAGAACAAAAATCAGCACGTAGATCTGCCAGACTTCCGTCACAAACGGCAGAGCGAGCGCGACCAGTGCTCGCACCAGATCCAGCGAGACCAGCATCGCTCGACGGGGTAGACGTTCAGCAAAAGCCGCTGCGATTGGTGCAACGGCAATGTAGGCCGTCATTTTGATCGCCAGCGCTGTACCGAGGACAGCACCTGCTTGGGCGCCCGCAAGGTCGAACGCCAGCAGGCCCAGCGCGACAGTGGCGAGTCCAGTCCCTACGAGCGCGATTACTTGGGCGAGAAAGAGATGACGGTAGGTTCGGCTGGCTAGGATTTTCAGCATGGAAGATCTCAGGTGGCGACGTGCGTGACCAGGCGGTTACCTAACTTTTCACGAAGAGACGCAATCAGCTGGTTTCGTCTCTGTTCAGTGCGAATATCCCCCCTGGGGGGATATGGTTCGATCCTAAATCATAGTCCATGGCAGCTCAAGAAATAGGTGCTACGCCATCTATCGAATTACTGAAGTGCGGGCCCGCCCGCCGGCTTGTATTGGTTCTGCACGGCGAGGCGACGGGCTCAATGTTTCGATTGCAGCATTCAAATGCTGCGACGCTGCCGGTCGGATGTATTCCCTCCCTGGCTTGTATGGCTTGTTGGAACGTGTGATCATACTTTCATTATAGGTAGGGGGGGTATGGTATGGGTCATGTGAGATCGAGCAAAGACAATCTTCTTAAGCGTGTAAAGCGAATCGCTGGCCAAATCCAGGCGATTGAGCGAGCACTCGACTCTGATGATGACTGCTCGAAAACCTTGCTATTGGTCGCTTCGACCCGTGGCGCGATCAATGGGCTGATGGATGAAATCATTGAAGACCACGCTCGTGAACATGTCGCGAATCCGACACTCAGCAACGAAGAAAGAGCGAAAGGCGTCGATGAGCTGCTCGAAGCCATTCGCCGCTATTCCAAATAGGATTTGCCCAGATGAGTAATTCGTACGCCGACTATTCCCACGACCATATGTTCCTGGGGAAATCACATGAAGAAAACGCTAAGCGAACGTTGTGGGTGGTGGCTCTGACCGTCGTAATGATGGTTGCTGAAATCACCGCAGGTTATCTCACTGGCTCCATGGCGTTGCTTGCCGATGGTTTTCACATGGCAACGCACGCTGGAGCACTTGGCATAGCCGCAGCTGCTTACGGTTACGCAAAAAGACATGCCTCAAGTGCTCGCTACAGTTTTGGAACTGGCAAGGTGGGAGACTTGGGTGGCTTCGCCTCTGCTCTGATTTTGGGACTGGTCTCCTTGGGAATTGCTGGAGAATCGCTATTCCGTCTCTTTCAACCGACTCAAGTGCAATTCGGGACAGCGACTCTTATCGCAGTTGTCGGATTAGCAGTGAATGTCGTGAGCGCGCTTTTGCTTTCTGGCGGACATGATCATCACCATGGGCATGGCCACGATCAATCTCACCATGCACATGGTCACGACAATAATTTGCGCTCTGCTTACGTTCACGTCATTGCAGATGCCCTGACCTCGGTTCTGGCCATCGCTGCTCTGCTTGCTGGCCGATACCTTGGTTGGGTATGGCTCGACCCTGCAATGGGGATTTTGGGTGCAATTGTCATTGCACGCTGGGCTTGGTCGTTGATGCGGGTGACTGCGGGTGTATTGCTCGACCAGACAGATGATCATGTCGCCCAAGAAATTCGTGAACTGGTTGAAACGCCTGGAGATGCTTCGATCATTGATCTTCATGTCTGGCAGGTAGGGCCTCAGGCCCGAGCCGCGATTGTGAGTGTTCTGGGCAGCCCCGCAGTGAATGCCGAAGACATACGAGAACGGCTTGCTACGGTTCATGAAGTCACGCATCTGACTGTTGAATACCGCACGAAGCTGGGAGCTGACTCACCGGTACAAGTCTCCGTTCCGGCATAGAAATGAACGCATAGTCGACTGAAATGAAAATAAGGATCGAGATATGCTTGTGAGCAAACGGGATCAGGCGCAAATCGAACGTCGTCTGATTGCTGCCCTGACCAAGACCTGCGAGACGGCCAAAGCGGAGATAGTAGGCTTCTCTTGGTTGACTCACGATGTGGGTTACGCGCGATTTCCCTCCAGTCTGATGGTTGTTTGGGTCTTCGACACCGATGCCAACAGGGATGTGGTGCTTGCCAATGGGCAAGACAAGCGGATGCTCGAATTGACGACCCTGGCATTAAGTGAAGCGAATGTTCACGTCAGTCAGGTGTCGGCCAACGTGCATTTCGATACTGAAGAGCAATGTCAGCGGTCGAATGCCGGTGACTGGCGGCAGCGTTTAACACGTACACGATCCACGCGGAGTTAAACCATGGCCAAGGACATCGAAAACCCATGTATTTCCGTTTGCCAGCTGAACAGCGAACTATGTTTGAGCTGCGGTCGCACCAAGGAAGACATCAGAAAATGGAAGCGGATGAAGCGTCCAGAAAAGATGGCCGCTGTACAACGTGCGACCCAGCGCCTGAAAAGCTTGCAAAAAAAAACACAATTGAACGCCGCAGTTTAGGCCACAGTTGTACTGCGTCCTCCCTTGTTGCTGTCCTCGGCCCCCTTACGACTTCTTCTACTGCTTGAACACGTAATGGAAAAAGCATTTCTCGCTGCATGGCCATGGTGGACGGTAGCCATGCAGTGTTAGATGGACAGGGCCAGATTAATTGCCGGGGTATTCAGCAAGGACCTGATCCGCGCCGGCTTTGGTCAGGCCGATTATCTGATAAGCATCACGTTTTCCGTTGACTTCCATGCCTGGAGATCCAACTGGCATGCCAGGAACGGCGATCCCAAGAAGGTCGTCACGTTTGCTCATCGCAATGATTTGCTCGGCGGGCACGTGACCTTCAACAAACTTTCCATTGATCATTGCTGTGTGGCAGGACGAGAGTCGTGGAGCAACACCGAGATCCTGCTTGACCGCGCTCATGTTGGTTTCTACATGATCAACGACGGTGAAGCCGTTAGCTTCAAGGTGCTGGATCCACTTCTTGCAGCATCCACAGTTAGCGTCACGATGGACGTCGATCGTCAGCGACTCTGCTGCATGACCAGCTGAACTGATAAACAGAGCCGCGTATGCAGCGAGGCGAAGTGCTCGACCGGGACGAAGAAAGTTATTTCGCATGGGTATGCTCCTTCCCATCAGCGTGGGTATGAGTTTTTGGCTGAACGGCCGGAGTTGCAGGAGCGTCATGTGAAGCCTCCACAACCTGAGGATGGGCGTGTTCGGTACTTTCATCCTGAGAAGGCGCTGAGGCCGCCTCATGGGCATGGGCGCTGTTTCTCTCGCCATGATGGTCGCCTGCTTCGGCTATCTCTTCGGCTGCACCCGCATCATGATGCCCAGCGGCAGCCCCTTTTTGGCCCTCATGCTGGCCTTCATGGTTATGCATTTTGCTCTCGCCGCCACCGTGTTGATGACCATCGCTGCTGGTTGCTAGAGCGTTGTATTGCTCTGCATCCAATGAAGGCAACTGCTGGAGAAAAGCGACCATTCCCCAGATGTAGGGATCGGCCATGCTTTTACCCCAAGCGGGCATGCCTGTGGATTTGATTCCATGCTTGATGATCCAGAAAGCTGCGGCAGGGTTTCCATCAACGCCCAGTTTTGAAAGATTCGGAGGTGCAGGGTAAAGGCTATTACTTAACTCGGTTCCTGCAATACCCGGAGCCAGATGGCAACCGATGCACATAGCGTTGTAGTTGCCAGCACCTGCGCGGATGAGAGCTTCTTCGCTCAGGTCGGGGACTTTAATATCGCGTGAGCGCACAGCAATCGAGCGATCCCGAGCAGTGGAAAGAAGTGAGTGAACGGGGCCGAAATGCGGATCATCCGCCCCAACATTGATCACACCAAAATACACCACGCCGGCACCTACTATTGCGGCGACCACCCCGGCAGCAGTCAATGTTTTCAATGTTCTTTTCATGTCAGGCCCTCAAAACCACATCCGAATACCGGCGACAAATCGCGCCTCGTTCGCATCCTCTCCTTCATCGCTGGCCAGGTCTGCCGTATTGCCGTATGAGCGGCTCCAGCTAACCCCAATGTAAGGGGCAAATTGGCGAACAATCTCATAGCGCAATCGGAGCCCTACTTCGGTGTTTGCCAATCCAGACCCAATGCCGCGCTGAGGATCATTTTTTCCGTAAAAATTGGCTTCGGCCGTCGGCTGCAAGATCAGGCGATTGGTCAGCAGAATGTCGTAGTCGCCTTCCAATCGAGCAGCGGTTTGACCGTTCTCACCGATGTAGGCAGTCGCTTCGGCTTCAAAGTTATAGAGGGCCATGCCCTGAATACCGAGCGCTCCCCAAGTCTGTGGTGAACCGGGCTTGAAGTCTTGTCGTACGCCGGTGACGACATCCCACCATGGACCGATGGAGTGCCCCCAAAGTGCTGAGAGTTCAGCGTTTTCCGTTACGCCATTGGTACGTTCGCCTTCCGAGCGCAACCACAGTCGGTCAACGTCACCGCCGATCCATCCTTTTGCATCCCAGGCCAATGCACTACCGTTGTCAGCATCCTGATACTCAAACTTATCCAGCAGCATGAAGGAGTTGACCTTCTTGTCGTGAACCCCATGACCAGCCACATCTGGAAAGGCGGCAGCACGGTCAGTGTCGGTCAGTACAGGGATTGGAGTTCGGCTGGTGGTAGCCCCTCCATCCATACTTTCCATTCCGTCCATTTGCCCGTCACCCATACTCATCTTGCTGTGATCCATAGCCCCCATCTTGCTATGGTCCATAGCTCCCATTGAGCCGTGGTCCATCTTGGAGTGATCCATCTCTTCAGCGGCGTGAGCCACGACAAAGAAAGCAGGACTGGTAGAGACTGCCAGTGCCATCAACGTTGGGCGTAGAAACTTACTGGTCATGATCTCAATCTGCCTTTTTGGTTTTTTGGTCATGATCCATCGACTCATGGCTCATCTTGCTGTGGTCCATTGACCCGTGATCGGGCTTTGACTCGTTTGTCGTAGTTGCAGGCTTGTTCGTTGTTTTTGCAGGAGTAGCAGGTGAATGATCACTACTATCTTCGACTGCCAGCGCCACGGACGAGAGTTCACCCATCAAGCCGACGGCAAAGAGGCAACCGACCAGCGATTTACGATTTAGGTATGTGCTCACAGATCGTCTCCTTTACTCATCAACCCGTACTTCTCGGAACATGCCCATTTCCATATGGAAAAGCAGGTGGCAGTGATAAGCCCAGCGACCTAAGGCATCAGCGGTAACTCGATAGCTGCGCTTGGTACCTGGTGGCATGTCGATTGTGTGCTTGCGCACCATGAACTTGCCGTTCTCATCCTCAAGGTCGCTCCACATGCCGTGAAGGTGGATGGGATGGGTCATCATGGTGTCGTTCACCAGGGTGATGCGAAGACGCTCCCCATACTTCAGACGAAGCGGCTCGGCGTCAGAAAATTTGATGCCGTTGAAGGACCACGAAAATTTCTCCATGTGACCGGTCAGATGAAGCTCAATGGTGCGATTGGGTTCGCGACCGTCAGGGTCTTGGAACGTGCTTTTCAGGTCTGAGTAGGTGAGTACTCGACGACCATTGTTCCGCAAGCCGATGCCTGGATCGTTTAGCTTGGGCGTTGGGTTCATGGCTTGCATATCAACCAAGGGGTTGTTGGTTTCGGACGCTGGGTGAGTCTGCATTTCGCCCCCCATACCGCCCATTCCTGCCATCTTGCTGTGGTCCATGCCGGCCATGTTGGACATGTCGCCTTTGTCCATTCCCGCCATCTTGCTGTGGTCCATGCCGGCCATGTTGGACATGTCGCCTTTGTCCATTCCCGCCATCTTGCTGTGGTCCATACCGGCCATGTTGGACATGTCGCCTTTGTCCTTGCCCGACATCTTGCTGTGGTCCATGCCGGCCATGTTAGTCATGTCACCGCTGTCCATGCCGGTCATCCCGGTCATGTCACTTTGGTCCATTCCCGCCATCTTGCTGTGGTCCATGCCAGCCATGCCTGACATGTCACCTTGTTTCATATCGCCGCCGCCCATACCAGCCATGCTGCCATGGTCCATGCCCGCCATACCGCCCATACCCATGTCATCCATGGTCAAAAGCGGCCGAGGATCGATCGTCGGTATCTGTGCCTTTAATCCTTCGCGAACTGCCAAGGTTCCACGTGCAAAACCGGTTCTATCCATGGACTGGGCGAAGATTGTGTAAGCCTCTTCGCTGGCAGGTTCTACGATCACGTCATACGTTTCTGCCACGGCGATGCGAAACTCATCGACGCTGACTGGTTTGACATGTTGGCCGTCAGCCGCCACCACGGTCATTTTCAAACCGGGGATGCGGACGTCGAAATAGCTCATAGCTGAGCCGTTGATAAAGCGCAGGCGCAGCTTTTCACCCGGTTTGAAAATACCGGTCCAGTTACCGTTAGGGGCCTGGCCATTCATGAGATAGGTGTAAGTATCCCCACTGACGTCTGCGAGATCAGTGGGGTTCATTTTCATTTCAGCCCACATCTTCCGATCGGCCACGGCAGCAGACCAACCTTGCTTGCTGACGTCGTCGATAAAGTCACCCACGGTACGTTTGTGGTGGTTGTAGTAGTCCGATTGCTTCTTGAGCTTGGCCATGACGCGACTAGGATCTTCATCGGTCCAGTCAGTCAACATCACCACATAGTCGCGGTTGTATTGAAAAGGCTCAGGCTCTTTCGAGTCGATGACGATTGGACCGTAAACGCCTGCCTGCTCCTGCAAACCAGAGTGGCTGTGGTACCAGTACGTACCGTTCTGATGCACCTTGAATTTGTACTCGTACATGCCATCGGGCGCGATGCCATGGAAACTCAAACCCGGCACACCGTCCATGTTGGCGGGCAGAATGATCCCGTGCCAATGAATGGAGGTGTCTTGGTCTAGGCGATTTTTCACACGCAGTGTGACCGTCTCGCCTTCGCGCCAGCGCAGCAAAGGTCCGGGCAACGAACCATTGATGGTCATGGCTGTACGCGGCGAGCCAGTTATGTTTACAGGGGTTTCACCAATAAACAGATCAAATTCGTTACCGGTGAGAACGCTCGGCAGACCAGGACTGGTCACTGCCCATACAGGAGTGCGCCACAGACCAAGGCCGCCGAGAATGCCACCAGCGGCCAGGCCTTTAACGAATGTCCGCCTAGAGGTTTTGGAATGCATGCCGTTTATGTCCGATCAGTCAAAAGGGAAGCCGTGCGAAACAACCAATGAGTTGCTCAAACAGGTGAAGGCACTCTTTCGGGGGGTGTAATGAGCCCGAATGAGCTCGCTCGCCGTCACTAAAAACGAGTTCTTACGGCAAGCGAGCTTAGAAATTGCCACATTTGAACCACCACAGTGATTACATTTCTGTCAGCTTGGGAACGCAGCAAGCTATTCAGCAATTCTTGTGGTCCATCGCTTTGGCTTGGCTTTCTGCGATGGGAGGTTGGGTGCTTTGCTTTTGGGCTACTTGATACGATTCCATTGAATTATTCCTAGCCGCTTCCATACGTGCGAACGCCCGGTCACCACCGCCTTCAGCCATTGCCAAAGAAGAGACGGTCAGGGCTGCGATGACGAACAAAGTTTTGATGGGGTTCATTTGAATTTCCTCTGATGAGTATTGGTAATCCCCCGGATCCACATCAAGTGATGATTCTTAGGGGAGAGCTTAAGGCTCAATAGGACTATAAGACTCATCCCCTGTCAGGAGCCTTAGGTGAATATTACAGTTGTGTCAGGTTGCGATATTTCTCTTGAGGAACACGCTATTTAATCCGTAAGTTTTCGATCTTCCAGCGTCACACCGCTATTTACTGAGTATCAGTTTGAGGTGCGTAACTTTGTAAGTTTCCGTTAATTTTCAAGGTGAAGACTTTTTTAGTTTCTTCACTGGAACTGCATATGTGAACCTGGATGCACCGTGTCAACACTTAAGTGTTCGATGTTCATGGGGAATAGTAGCGCTGCTGAGGGTGATTGAGTGTGAGTATTAATTTTGAGAAAGCGCTTGGCTCCGCAGAAAGGGCGTTAATTTATCGTAGTCAAAGAGCTGAGATCCTGAGTGACAATATCACAAACGCTGATACGCCGAACTTCAAGGCCCGAGATTTAGATTTTTCTACTGTGCTTGCAAGCCAGACAAAAAAACACCTGCTACTCCGTTTTCTTTGAAAGCAATAAATGAAAAACACATTGCCGGAAAAGAATCAGCAAGTGATATTTATGGAGGTGATTTTCTTTACAGCACACCGGCTCAACCTGCCATTGATCAAAATACTGTCGATCAGCAGATCGAGGTCGCAAAGTACGCAGAAAATGGAATACGTTTCGACGCCGCTTTTACTCGGTTGAATGGAGCATTCAAAGGTTTGCTCAAAGCTCTGCGAGGTGATTAGCAGCGCAGGGGCTTGCGAGCGGTAATTGTGGCCGACGCGGCTGCTTCGGTACTCCCTGAGGGTTCACCAAGGGGAGCCCTCTGCATACGGGGCTCTGACCAGGGGCAGGTGTCAGCATTCAAGCGCTGATCTGGGAAGGAAAACCTAACGCCTCGACAGCTTTACGAATCTGCTCTGGGCTTTCGCTGCTTTCAACACTCACCTTACTGGCTGACCGGTCCACGGAAACCGTAGCTTCGTTGTCCAGTGACTGAATCGCTTTGGTGATTTTGCTGACGCAACTGCCGCATCCAATGCCTGATACATCTAAGACGAACATGGTTATTCCTCTCGTGCTGAGCGGTCTCTTTTCACCGCACCGACAGCATCAACGTTCACACGATAGTAAGGTCAACAGTTATCTGTTTCGAGTTGCAAGCGTCATTGATGGATAATTGCACAGACGTGACCACCCGTTTGCATTTGACCTGACCAACCATTTGCATCGTATTCGACCAGTACGCTTCTTGGCCATGGCCGGCAGAGAACGGCCAGAAGCAATGGGATGTCTATAAAAAACGGGGCAATTCACTCGCCTTGCAGGCCAGCGATAGATAAATGGTGGCTGCCGGGGTGCATCGGACATCCGCCGCGCTGGTCGCGGCTCGAAGTCCATCGTTGATCGAGTACAGCCAAGGCGCGGGAGGTCTGCGATAATGACGACCACAGCGGCGCGATGGCATATCGAGGGCTCGTGCCAGCATCCGGCATCCGGCAGGTTTGGAGGACTCCATGCGTGACATTATTGACGGCTTTCTGCGCTTTCAGCGCGAGGTTTATCCGCAACGCGTCGAGCTTTTTAGGCAGCTCGCGACGACACAAAATCCGAAGGTGTTGTTCGTCACCTGCTCGGACAGTCGTGTTGTACCTGAACTCCTTACACAGCGCGAACCGGGCGAGCTGTTCGTAATTCGCAACGCCGGTAACATTGTGCCGTCGTATGGTCCCGAACCGGGCGGCGTCTCGGCTACCGTCGAATATGCGGTCGCAGTGCTGGGCGTACAGGACATCGTGATCTGCGGCCACTCGGACTGCGGAGCGATGGGCGCGATTTCACGCTGCACGTGTCTGGACCATCTTCCGGCGGTCGCTAACTGGCTACGTCACTCGGACGCCGCGAAAGCGATTAACGGGGCGCATGAGTTCGACACGCCTCGCGCGAAGCTCGACGGCCTCGTGCGCGAAAACGTGATCGCGCAACTGGCGAATCTGCGTACGCACCCATCGGTGGCACTCGCGCTCGAGCAGGGGCGTATGAATCTGCACGGCTGGGTCTACGACATCGAGGCGGGTTGCATCGATGCGCTTGATGGGGCGACACGACAATTCGTTTCACTTGCTGATTCGCCGACCACCGTTGCGATCGCTGCCCGCAATGGCAGACAGATGTAATGGCGACAGACAAGTGAGGTTGGTCGCATTACTTCCGGAATGTTTTCGCCCCAGCTAAGGTCAGCGAAACGGCATTGTCTCTACCGGGCAAGTTTCGGAGCGGATCAGCCGTTGGAATGACTGCTCGACGGGACTGGCGAACGACCGGAACTGGCCGTTATGAGTCCCTCAGCTTTGATGTCTGGTTGGTCAAATCCTCTGCAATCGGTGGTCAGTCAAATGCAAATGACTGGTCAGGTCGTATGCAAACGCATGGCAAGTGCGCTGCAATTTCGCAATTGAAGCTCAGTCAATTCGGGTATTCCTCAGTCTCAATGCATTGAAAACTACAGATGCAGAACTGACGCTCATGGCTATGGCAGCGATCATCGGCGACAGGAGATGCCCAGTCAGTGGATAGAGCAGGCCTGCGGCTAGAGGGATACCCATCGAGTTGTAAAGAAAGGCGAAACCTAAGTTTTGCCGCATGTTTTTTACTGTTGCGACCGAAAGAGCCCTTGCTCGTAAAATCCCCATCAGGTCGCCTTTTACCAGCGTGAGTTGCGCGCTATTCATCGCAACGTCAGTCCCTGTCCCCATGGCAATGCCCACATCTGCTCGCGCCAGGGCCGGAGCATCGTTGATACCGTCACCAGCCATAGCGACCTTCCGGCCGTATTGCTGGAGGTCTGCGACCAGACGCTCCTTATCCTGAGGTTTCACTTCACCGTGGACTTCTTCAATCCCCATCTCCCTGGCGACAGCCCGAGCGGTGGTGAGCCCGTCGCCAGTAGCCATGATGATTTTGATGTCGTCAGCCTTGAGCTTGGTGACTGCTTCTTTGGAGGTCGGCTTAATTGGATCTGATACTGCCAACAACCCTGCCAATACCCCGTCGACTGCGAGGTAGATGATGCTGATGCCATCAAGACGCAAAAGCTCTGCACGCTCTTGTAAGGGCTTGGTCCTCACGCCTGCGGCTTCCATTAACGCGGTGTTCCCCAGCTGGATCTTCTTGCCATCAACAATGCCACTGACCCCGATACCTGAACCAGACTCAAAGGATTCTGGTTTGATGAGCTTAATGTTCTCGGTTCGGGCGTGATCGACGATTGCATGAGCCAAGGGATGTTCGCTGCCCTGATCAAGGCTGGCAGCCAGCTGAAGAACATCGTGGGGATTGAAACTGGGTGTGGCCTCCACACTGTGAAACACTGGCCGTCCCTCTGTCAGGGTGCCTGTCTTATCGACAATCAGCGTGTCGATCTTGCAAAGGTTTTCGATGGCACTGGCATCCCTGAACAGCACGCCCATGCTGGCTGCTTTGCCTGTCGAAACCATGATCGACATGGGCGTAGCAAGACCCAACGCACAGGGACAAGCGATGATCAGCACGGCGACAGCGTTGATCAGACCAAACACCCAACTGGGCTCAGGGCCAAAAAGCCCCCAACCGACAAATGTCAGTATCGCAATCGCGATAACACCCATCACAAAGTAGCCGGCAATCGAGTCGGCCATTCGTTGCATTGGTGCTTTGGAGCGCTGAGCCCGAGCGACCATCTGTACGATCTGTGACAGCATAGTCTCGGCGCCGACCTTCTGCGCCTCCATTACCAAGCTCCCATGTGTATTCAGCGTGGCGCCGATCAGGCTATCTCCAGCTCTCTTCATTAGCGGAACTGGCTCGCCAGTGAGCATGGACTCATCCACCGCACTTTCACCCTCTATTACTGAACCATCAACGGGTACCTTTTCACCTGGTCTGACCCGCAAGTGGTCTCCTAGGTGAACATGGGTGAGAGGAATGTCTTCCTCCTGGCCATCGGCATTGATCCGGCGTGCGGTTTTGGGCGACAGGCCGAGTAGGGACTTAATGGCGGCGGAAGTTTGCGATCGGGCTTTGAGCTCAAGAATCTGCCCAAGCAAGGTGAGCGAGATGATGACCGCGGCGGCTTCGAAGTAGACGCCGATACGTCCATCTTGCATGAAGGTGGCGGGAAAGCTTTGGGGTAAGAGCGTTGCCATGACGCTGTAAAGGTAGGCTGCGGCGGTACCCAAACCAATCAAAGTCCACATGTTTGGACTGCGATTTCTAATAGAGGCTATGCCCCTTACAAAAAAGGGCCAACCTGCCCATAAAGTCACCGGTGTCGCCAGAGCGAACTCGATCCAGTTTTGGATCGAGCCATGGAGGAGTTGTAACGAGTGTCCCGCCATAGCGAGCACGGTCACTATCACGGTTAATGGCAGCGACCACCAAAAGCGGCGGGCGAAATCCCGGAGTTCAGGATTTTCTTCTTCATCGAGCGCGGGCATGACCGGCTCTAATGTCATGCCACATTTAGGGCAGTTGCCGGGTCTGGGCTGGCGTATTTCCGGGTGCATCGGACAGGTAAACTCAGTGCCTGTTTGTACCGCAGACTCTGGAGTGGTGACGCGGGATTCGGCGCTCGAAACATTACCGCTGAAGCGTTCAGGATCAGCTCGAAACTTCTCCTGGCATTTCAGGCTACAAAATTGATATGTCTGTCCCTGATAAGACTCACCAAATTTACTTGATGAAGTGACTGCCATTCCGCACACCGGGTCACGTAGATCATCGTCATTGAGCGGAGCAGCATGGGCGTGACTGTGGTCGTGGTGGCTCGATATGGTAGGCATGGCTATTTCCCTTTTTCGTCCTTGTGGGTTGCTGCCTGATCGCCATGGCTATGTCCGCCATGTCCATGTCCAAAAAAATGCATCAATGGACAGATCAACAGAATCAGATAAGGCCAAAATGGATAAACGTGGCTGAAATGCTCCCGCAACACGTAGAAGGCACCAATCGCAATGAGCATGATTAGTAAAACGCCTGTTTTGCGCCTCCAAAATGGTGCGGTGGTGTTTCCATCCGGATGCTGATGGTTATTCATGATCTAAACCCCACTGTGCGAGCGTTGCTGTGATCTCTGCGACAGAGCGTAGCTAACTCGTGCGTCGAAGCGGTGTTAGCAGCCAGTTCCGGCTTACTTCAGGTCAAACGGACCAACCATCCCTGACTGATAATGCCCCGGCACGTTGCAGGCAAACTGAAGGCCTGTGCTGTTGTTGAAGGTCCAGATCAGCTCTTGGGTTGCGCCAGGCTCAATCAGGACGCTGTTCGGGTCGTTGTGCTCCATTCCGACCATCTTCATTCCACCCATGCTGTGGCTCATACCGCTCATCGTTTTCCCGGTACCGGTGGGGTTAAGCGTCCCGTTCTGGAACATGCTTGCCATTTCTTTTTGGTGTGCTGCATGAGCAGCGGCTTTGCCGATGTTGAACTCGTGCAGCAGCGAACCCTCATTGCGAAGTACAAATCGAATAGTTTCACCAGGCTTTACGTCGATGCTTTCAGGTTTGAAGAAAACATCGCCCATCTCGACGTCCACCGTACGGGTAACCTCAGAGGCGACTCCGGGCTGGCCGATGTCCTCTTTTCCATGCCCTGCGCTGGCCATAGCCGTAGCACCGAAGAGTAGAGTGATTACTGCGATGACAGGGGAAACGAGCTTAGCTTTCATAGTGACCTCGAGAGTAAGAGTGGGAGCACTGGCTATGCTAAAGACACGGAGCTGCCAGTTAACTGACCTGAACACTACATTTCTGTCAGTTTTCAAAAAAACACGGCGTTCAGGTGACGCCGTGTTAATCAGCTCTAACCAAGAAATGCGTCGAGCACTTATTACTGATGGCACTCTGAAAGCATCAATTTGTGCTCGCGCTGCATTTGGCTCAAAACGTCATCGACGATTTTGTCGTGCTTTTCCATCCAGGCGAGGTGCTGCTGAGGTGGCATTGATGCGTCTGGATGATCTTTATGGAGTTGGCTCATGATGTCGCCGAGCATCTTCATATGCTCGGCCATGTGGACATGACGCTGTCCTTCAGGGGCTTTTTCAGCTTGAATCAGTACGGCTTCAGCCCTGTCGCGCAGGCCTTCCATACGCTCTATCACCCGGTCTCCGCCACTTTCAGCCCATACAGAAGCTGAGACGAGTATCGAGCTCACAAAAAACAGCATTTTCAGGCGATTCATGGGGCAACTCCTTATGGAATTGTTTTCCGGCTCCCAAACGTTTCATGCTGAAGAGTCGGTCGAGCACCAGGAAGTACTCATGCTTGAACCCTAGACAGCGCTCGCTGACATCTACCTGAAGCCAATATTACTTTTCTGTCAGTTGCTGGTTGGCTGGCGTGTTTCGTTGCAGACTGCGCTTCATCATTATCCGAGAGCCACCCTCATGAGACTTCTGGTTGCTGAAGACGAACCCAAAATAGGTATCTATTTGCAGCAAGGACTCACGGAGGCGGGGTTCAATGTGGATCGCTTTACCAATGGCAAAGTGGCGCTTCAGCACGCTTTGAGCGAGGCCTATGACCTGCTGATTCTAGACGTCATGATGCCTGGGCTGGATGGCTGGGAAGTACTTCAGAAGGTTCGTGCATCCGGAAAAGATGTTCCCGTGCTCTTCCTCACGGCGCGAGACCGCGTTGAAGATCGAGTGAAAGGACTTGAACTCGGGGCAGATGATTACCTGATCAAACCCTTCGCATTTTCTGAATTGCTGGCCCGTGTCAGAACGTTGCTGCGTCGGGGTAACGGCGCTCCCTCGCAAACCTATATGAAATTGGCTGATCTGGAGGTGGACCTGCTCAAGCGTCGGGCCATTCGTGGAGGTAAGCGCATAGACCTTACGGCCAAAGAGTTTGCGTTGCTTGAGCTGTTGCTACGACGTCGAGGGGAGGTGCTGCCAAAGTCACTTATCGCCTCCCAGGTTTGGGATATGAACTTCGACAGCGATACCAACGTTATCGAGGTTGCAGTGAGAAGGTTGAGGGCCAAGATAGATGACGACTTTGAGGTCAAGTTGATTCATACCTCAAGGGGAATGGGTTACATGCTCGACGCGCCTGATTCGGAATCGGAATGAACCGAATGTCCCTGACGACCCGCATGAGTCTGATGTTCATGCTCGCGGTAACGGCCGTGCTCACGGTCGCCGGACTCAGTTTCAATAACCTCAGCCGGCATCACTTTAAGATGCTAGATCAGCAGGCATTGAACGAAAAGCTCCACTCGACCCAGAGAATTTTGTCCGGGTTGAACAGCATCGATCAATTCAGCGAATTTAAGCCTGAGCTGGAGGCGCTGCTGGGGGCTCACCGTGATTTGACTGCCCTAATAATCGATAGTGACGGCAAGCTGCTGTTTGCTGATCCCGGTCCGGTAGATATTCCGAAGGAGTTCCGCACAACCACAAACAACAACGTCTGGGAGTGGCGGGAGCAAGGGCAGATGTTCCGTGGAGTGACGGCACAAGCCGTTGTGACGGGGCAAAACAAGCCGTTGACAGTCATTTTGATCTTTGACGTTACTCAGCATATGTCCTTTTTCGAGACGCTTGAACGATGGTTTTGGATAGGGTTGGTGATCAGCGCATTGGTCAGTGCTGCACTCGGCTGGATGGTAGCAAGCAGTGGCATGCGGCCCATTCGCCAGGTCACGCGGGTCGCTGCCTCAATGTCAGCAAAATCACTCAAAGAGCGCATCCCCTTAGCACCCGTTCCGAAAGAACTTCAGCAAATGGTGCTGTCGTTTAACGCAATGTTGTCCAGGCTCGACGATGCATTTGTCCGGTTATCGAACTTTTCCGCAGACATTGCCCACGAGCTACGGACCCCCGTGAGCAACTTGATGACCCACACCGAAGTGGTGCTTTCAAGAAAAAGGAATATTGAGGACTACGAAGACAACCTGTACTCAAATCTTGATGACTTGAAGCGTATGAGTCGGATGATTGATGACATGCTTTTTCTGGCGAAATCTGACAACGGTCTGATCACACACGAGAACAAACCAATAGACCTGGTGGAAGTCGTGGAAAAATTGCTTGAGTACTACCGCCTTTTGGCTGATGAGCGGGGGATTGAACTCAAGGTTTCAGGAAGGGGCAGCGTCCGAGGCGATGTTCTTATGCTCCACAGAGCGATTTCTAACCTGCTCTCTAACGCGCTTCGCTACACCTCTGAAGGGAAGACGATCAGTGTCGAAATCCTCCAGAAGGAGATGTCGGTATTGGTCGTCGTGGAGAACCACGGAGAACCCATTGCCCCCGAACATCTTGAGAAGCTTTTCGATCGTTTTTATCGCGTGGACCCAGCGCGGCGAGAAGGGAGTCCAAGCAACGCAGGGCTAGGGCTGTCGATTACCCGATCAATTGTTGAGGCGCATGATGGCAAAATCTGGTGTACATCATGTGACGGGAAAACGGCCTTTCATCTAGAGTTTCCTAGTGTTGACTTGAAGGTCAGCTGATCAACGGCGCATTTGTGATCAACGGCGATCTCTCAGCCTGCGCCCAGCGTCCACTTTCGTTATTTTTGAATGAGTGAGAACCCTAGTATCTGGGGCACGCGGTCTCGTCTTTAAGGAAACTCTGAAAAAGGCTTCCAGATTTGGTGAAATACCCGCCTCACAGGAATCGAACGGTTGAGTCCCGATGAAACAGATGTCCTTCGCCGATGCTGAGTACGCCGGCAAACGTAAGCAGACCCGCCGTGAGCGCTTCCTGATCGAGATGGATCAGGTCGTGCCCTGGAAGGGCTTGATTGCCTTGATCGAGCCGCATTATCCGAAAGGTGAAGGCGGTCGTCCGGCGTATCCGTTGCTGGCCATGTTGCGGGTTCATCTGATGCAGAACTGGTTCGGCTACAGCGATCCGGCGATGGAAGAATCACTCTATGAAACGACGATTCTGCGCCAGTTCGCGGGGCTGCATCTGGATCGAATTCCCGATGAAACCACGATCCTCAACTTCCGGCGCCTGCTGGAAAAACATGAGTTGGCGGGCGGGATCTTGCAGGTCATCAACGGCTATCTGGGTGACCGTGGCTTGATGCTGCGCCAAGGCACGGTGGTCGATGCGACGATCATTCATGCCCCGAGTTCGACCAAGAACAAGGACGGCAAGCGCGACCCGGAAATGCATCAGACGAAAAAAGGAAATCAGTACTTTTTTGGTATGAAAGCGCACATCGGCGTCGATGCCGAATCCGGCTTGGTGCACAGCCTGGTGGGCACGGCGGCGAATGTGGCGGACGTGACTCAGGTCGATCAGTTGTTGCATGGTGAGGAAACTTACGTGTGCGGCGATGCGGGTTATACCGGTGTGGAGAAGCGTGCTGAGCATCAGAACCGCACGATGATTTGGTCGATTGCCGCGCGTCCCAGCAGCTATAGAAAGCACGGAAAAAAGAGTTTGATCGGGCGTATGCGACGCAAGATCGAATACGCCAAAGCGCAGGTGCGGGCCAAGGTTGAACATCCCTTTCGCGTGATCAAGCGCCAGTTTGGCTACACGAAAGTACGCTTTCGTGGCTTGTCGAAAAACATCGCCAAACAGACAACCTTGTTCGCATTGTCGAACCTGTGGATGGTGCGAAAACGGTTGTTGAATGCGGGAGAGGTGCGTCTGTAATGCGGGCTGATCGCCCTGAAACAGCACGATCAGAGGAAAGAGCCGTGAATTAAAGACAAGAAGGGTCTGTTTTTCGGCCGACTTGGATTTTTTGAACCTCAAGCAGCGAGGGCCTCAAAAATCGGTGGGTACTTCAGACCTTCCTTAAGTCTCGCTACGCCCGCCAATTCGAGGCCAAACACCGCGTCAAGCTGACTGAAATGTAATCGAACAGTTTGCGTTCGTGTGGCATCGTGTTCTTGCACTGTGACGTTGGGGTCTAGTGAGTTTCTCGTGTTCAACCTGACCTAGAACACGGAGGCTACTAGCTAATCATCAGTGGTTTTAACAAGAATCGAAAAGTAAAAATTAGATATTCCCAAACAAACCTCGAATCAACAGCTCTTGCTGTGAGGAGTCTTGCATGTCATTCCTTAAAACTACGACCGTAGCTGTTGCACTTACCGCTGGTTTGCTTCTGAGTGCAGTTGCTCAAGCACATCCAAAGCTCCTTTCTTCTACTCCGGCAGAAGGCTCGAATGCGGCGGCCCCTTCGAAAATTGAACTGCACTTTTCTGAGAATCTCACCACTCAGTTTTCCGGTGCAAAACTGATCATGACCGATATGCCTGGCATGCCGAACTCCCCAATGGGTGTTAAGGCCGCCGTCGCTGGTGGCGGTGATCCGAAAACGATGGTGATTACACCGGCAGCACCTCTGACCACCGGTACCTACAAAGTCGAATGGCGTGCTGTTTCCTCGGACACTCACCCGATCACCGGCAACTTCTCATTTAAAGTGAAATGATTTATGAGCGACTCAATAAATATTGTGGTTCGCTTTGCTCTTTATTTCGACCTGATGTTGTTATTCGGATTGGCAATTTTCGGCTTGTACAGCCTCAGGGGAAAGGAAAGAGTATCGGGCACGGCCTTGAATTTTGAGTCGCTTCTTTACGGTACTTCTGTTGCAGGTGTAGCTCTATCCCTTGTCGCCATGTTGTTGCTTGCGAAAGCAATGAGCGGTGTGTCGGAGCTTATGGAGCTACATCACCATATTTTTGAAATGGTCCTCATGGGGACCGACGTCGGGTTGACCTGGATGGTCCGAATAGCTGTCTTGGTGATGGCAATTATTGGCGTCGCGTTGAATAAGCGATTTCCGACACCCAGTCTCTGGATCGTCACCGTATGCGGAGCGATTGCGTTGGCGACGTTGGCATGGACAGGGCACGGCGCCATGGATGAAGGCAGCCGACGCTACTGGCATTTCATCACCGATATATTCCATCTTTTAGCCGCCGGTGGCTGGTTGGGTGCTCTATTGGCATTCGCTCTACTGCTGCGGTTGAAATCGCTAAAGGGCGAACAGGAAGCTCGAATTCTTGCACGGGTGCTGACTGGTTTTGAATCGGCCGGCGCTGTAATCGTAGTGATCATAAGCATCACAGGCGTAGTGAATTACCTGTTTGTCATTGGTCCAAATCTCGATGAAGTGATGCTCAGTACTTATGGCCAGCTGCTGTTTTTGAAAATATTGCTCTTTGCTGGGATGATCGTTTTAGCCACGCTGAACCGCTTTCACCTAAGTCCGGTATTGGAGCGGTCAGTTCGAAATGGAGAATACTCTGCCGCAGTCAATGCCTTGCGCCGCAGCATGACACTCGAGTTTTTAATGGCAGTCGTCATAATTTGTCTTGTCGCATGGTTAGGCACTTTAAGTCCGGAAATGGAAATGAGCGCGGAATAGAGGTTGGTGACAGCCGACTAAGGAGTCTAGAAGGTGAATTGTAAGGGCCATTTCCACCGGCTACACTCCAGCCCATGAAACGCTACCTACGGTTTTGCCTGATTTTCCTGATTAGCCTGGCGCTCCCCCTCAGCGGGATGGCGGGTGTTCAGGCGCCGACTGAGCCCTGCCCCATGAAAACCATGGGCATGGCGATGATGCACGGCATGGAGCAAGACTGCTGCCAGGACATGAAAAGTCCCACCGAGCACGGCAAACCCTGTAAGTCAGGTCAGGAGTGCAAGACTGGTGGCATGCTGCAAGTCTCCATCATCAAGCCTCCTATCACCTTATCCAGCCCCCTCGTACTGTCCTTCTCCCTAGACTCCCATCCAGTACAAACCCCGTCAGGGGTATGGCGACCGCCCCGCACTTGATTCCTGTACCACACTGAGCCTCATTCCGCGTTAGCGGGATGGCATATCTGCGTGCATCTCTGATGAAGCGCGCAGTGGATCATCACAGGAATCGTGAACATGAACTCCAAGTGCTATTGCACAGGGTGGTCCCTCGTGGCCGGCCTGGCGGCAAGCGTACTGGCATTGCCGAGTCTCGCTGCCGCATTGACACTCGATGAAGCTTTGCAGCTGGCTGAAAACAATGCGCCGTCGCTGACTGCACAAGACGCGAAAATTCAGGCTGCCAGTAGTACGGCCATCCCCGCTGGTGAACTACCCGATCCCAAGTTGCTGCTAGGCGTACAGAACTACCCCATTGGGGGGCCGGATCGCTGGAGCATCGACCAGGACTTCATGACTATGCGAATGGTCGGAGTCAGTCAGGAGATGCCCAACAGCGCCAAGCGCAAAGCCCGAATCGAGGTCGCTGATGCGGCCATTGACCGCGCCGCGGCTGAGCGCCGGGTCGAACGTCTAAAGGTTCGTCAGGCCACGGCGTTGGCCTGGATCAACAGCTACTCGGTTGAGCGTAAAGACGCGCTGTTTCAGGACTTCTACAAAGAAAACCGTCTGCTGGCCGATACCGTCCGGGCACAAATTGCCGGCGGCCGCGCTCAACCTGCTGATGCAGTAACGCCCAAACAGGAAGCGGCACAACTGGAAGAGCAGCAGGACGATCTGATTCGTCAGAGAGCACAGGCCCGAGCGGCCCTGAAGCGCTGGATTGGACCAGCCGCCAATGACAAACCTGTGGGCAGCTTGCCTGAATGGCCTGTCGAAGCCTCTGACTACTCTCATAAGCTGCAACACCACCCAGAATTGGCTGCTTTTGCGCCAATGACCCGCGAAGCGCAAGCCAAGGTCCGTGAAGCCGAAGCGGAAAAACAGTCGGATTGGAGCTGGGAAGTCGACTATCAGAATCGCGGCCGACAGTTCGGCGACATGGTCAGCGTGCAATTTTCCTGGGATCTACCACTGTTTCCTGACTCTCGGCAAAACCCCAAAATTGCGGCCAAGCACGCTGAACTCAACCAGCTTGAGGCTGAGCGTGAAGCCCTGTCACGCGAGCACACCCAGCAACTGGAGGACGAGCTGGCCGACTATGAACGCTTGAATCGTGCCGTCCATCGAACCCAGGACAGTTTGCTGCCCTTGGCCAAGGAGAAGGTCGAGCTCAGCATGGCCAGCTACCGCGCCGGCAAAGGCGATTTGAGCTCCGTCGTGGCCGCTCGGCGCGAGCTCATCGAAGCCCGCCTCAAACAGATTGACGTGGAAGAGCAGCGAGCGCTGACCAGTGCGCGTCTGTATTTTGCTTACGGGGAGTCCAGCCAATGAACCTTAGAAAGTGGAACGGGGCATTGCTGGTAGGCCTCTCGCTGGTATTGGGTGTTGCCGGTGGTTACTGGTTCGCTCAGCAGGGCATGAGCGAAGTACCTGGGGCAGCCCCGGAGCAGAGCCTCCCCTCTCTGGACGAACGCAAAGTGCTGTATTGGTACGACCCTATGTCCCCGCAGCAAAAGTTCGATAAGCCGGGTAAGTCGCCCTTCATGGACATGCAGTTGGTCCCTCAGTACGCCGACATCAAAGGGGACAGCGCAGCCGTTCGCATTGATCCAAGCCTGACTCAGAATCTCGGTGTGCGACTGGCTACCGTCAGTCGAGGTGTGTTTGCTTCGAGTCTGGACGTTGTCGGTGTGTTGGCTTTCAACGAGCGGGACGTCGCCGTCATTCAAGCCCGTACGGCGGGTTTCGTCGAGCGCGTGTATGCCCATGCTCCTGGCGACGTGATCAAAGCCAATGCCGCCATGGCGGATATCCTTGTACCTGAGTGGGCTGCGGCTCAGGAGGAGTTTCTCGCACTCAAGCGCAGTGGCGATGCGGGCTTGCTGGCAGCGGCTCGCCAGCGCTTGCGGCTCACCGGGATGCCGGCGGCATTAATTGCTCAAGTAGAGCGCAGTGGCAAAGTCCAACCAAACCTGACCCTCACCAGCCCTATTAGTGGTGTGCTGCAAGAGCTCAATGTGCGCGAGGGTATGACGGTGGCCGCCGGCGAGACACTGGCACGCGTTAATGGTTTGAGTAGCGTCTGGCTGGCCCTGGCCGTTCCGGAGACTGAATCTGGATCAATCCTCATGGGGCAAGCGGCAGAGGCGCGTTTGCCCGCGTTCCCTGGGGTTGTGCTCAAGGGCGTCGTCGGCGCGATTCTTCCGGAAACCAATCCGGATAGCCGCACCCTTCGCGTACGCGTCGAGTTACCTAACCCAGAAGGCCGTCTCAGGCCGGGTATGACCGCACGAGTGAGCCTCAATCGTTCAACGGAGCAAAGTGTGTTGTGGGTGCCGAGCGAGGCCGTCATTCGCACCGGTCGACGTGCCCTGGTGATGCTCGCTGAAGACGCTGGCCGCTATCGTCCTGTTGAAGTGTTGATTGGGCAGGAAAACGATGGCAAGACGGCGATCTTGAAAGGTCTGGAAGAGGGCCTGAAGGTGGTTTCCTCTGGCCAGTTCCTGCTCGACTCGGAGGCCAGTCTTAAGGGCATCGTTGCAAACTCAGAGGAACAGTCACCAATCAACGCGACAGCCTCCAGTTTTCATGAGGCGGATGGGCAGATCGTTGAGATCAACGACAAAGAAGTCACACTCGCCCATGGCCCCTTCAAAACGCTGGGCATGCCTGGCATGACGATGACGTTCCCGCTCGCCAATCCGGCGCTGATGCAGGGCCTCAAAACGGGCGACAAGGTCCGGATTGCAGTGAGTCAAACCGACGATGGCTTGCGTGTTGAGCGTCTAGAGAAATCAGGGGGCCAGCTATGATTGCTGCCCTGATTCGTTGGTCAGTAGCCAACCGATTCCTGGTGCTACTGGCGACACTGTTTGTCACGGCGTGGGGCATCTGGTCGGTGCAGAGCACGCCCATCGATGCGCTGCCGGATCTCTCCGATGTTCAGGTGATCATCCGAACCCCGTATCCGGGACAGGCACCGCAGATCGTCGAGAACCAGGTGACCTATCCGTTGGCCACCACCATGCTTTCGGTGCCTGGCGCCAAGACCGTGCGCGGCTACTCCTTCTTTGGTGACAGCTTTGTTTATGTGCTGTTCGAAGACGGTACTGACTTGTATTGGGCCCGCTCGCGGGTGTTGGAGTACCTGAGCCAAATACAAAGTCGCTTGCCGGCCAGCGCCAAACCGGCGTTGGGGCCGGATGCAACGGGAGTGGGCTGGATCTATCAGTACGCACTGGTGGATCGCAGTGGAGGACACGATCTGGCGCAGCTACGCGCACTTCAGGACTGGTTCCTCAAGTTCGAACTCAAGACCCTGCCCAACGTTGCGGAAGTGGCCACCGTGGGCGGCATGGTCAAGCAGTACCAGGTCCAGATTGATCCCCTCAAACTGGCCAGCCTCGGTATCACTCAGGCTGAGGTGACCGAAGCGATCGGCAAGGCCAATCAGGAAACCGGTGGCGCCGTCCTGGAGATGGCAGAGACCGAGTTCATTGTGCGTGCTTCCGGCTACTTGAAAACGCTCAATGATTTTCGGGCGATCCCACTCAAGCTGGGATCGGGTGGTGTGCCTGTGACCCTTGGCGATGTCGCCACGATCCAGTTGGGTCCGGAAATGCGGCGTGGCATCACCGAACTCGACGGCGAAGGCGAGACGGTTGGCGGTGTGGTAATTCTGCGCAGCGGCAAGAACGCTCGCGAAACCATTGCGGCGGTCAAGACCAAACTCGACGAGTTGAAAAGCAGCTTGCCGGCGGGGGTGGAAATCGTCACCACCTACGACCGCAGCAAACTAATCGACCGCGCGGTGGAAAATCTCAGCCACAAACTGCTCGAAGAGTTCATCGTCGTCGCGTTGGTGTGTGGCATCTTCCTCTGGCACCTGCGTTCATCTCTGGTGGCAATCATCTCCCTGCCGGTGGGGGTGCTGATCGCCTTCATCGTGATGCGTTATCAAGGGATCAACGCCAACATCATGTCCCTGGGCGGAATTGCCATCGCCATCGGTGCCATGGTCGACGCTGCCGTGGTGATGATTGAAAACGCGCACAAGAAGGTTGAGGCTTGGCACGTGGCCAATCCGGGGGAGGAACTGAAGGGTGAACGTCATTGGCACGTGATGACCGAAGCGGCGGCTGAAGTTGGACCAGCACTGTTCTTCTGTTTGTTGATCATTACCCTGTCGTTCATTCCGGTGTTCACCCTGCAAGCCCAAGAGGGGCGGCTATTCGGCCCGCTGGCTTTCACCAAGACCTACGCCATGGCCGCAGCGGCGGGATTGTCAGTGACCTTGGTGCCGGTGTTGATGGGCTACTGGATTCGGGGACGAATTCCCAGTGAACAACAGAACCCGTTGAACCGCTGGCTAATCCGGATCTACCAGCCGGCTCTGGATGCAGTCTTGCGACGACCGAAGATCACGCTGCTGGTCGCGTTGCTGGTTTTTATCAGCGCACTATGGCCAATGTCGCGCTTGGGTGGCGAGTTTCTTCCGCCTTTGGACGAGGGCGACCTGCTCTATATGCCTTCGGCTCTGCCGGGATTGTCGGCGCAGAAAGCGGCGCAACTGCTGCAACAGACCGACCGCCTGATCAAGACCGTGCCGGAGGTCGAACATGTCTTTGGTAAAGCCGGTCGTGCTGAAACTGCCACCGACCCGGCGCCGTTGGAGATGTTCGAAACCACCATCCAGTTCAAGCCACAGGAGCAATGGCGCCCAGGTATGACTCAGGAAAAACTGGTGGAAGAGCTGGATCGAGTGGTGCGAGTTCCTGGGCTGACCAATATCTGGATACCACCGATTCGCAACCGAATCGACATGCTGGCCACGGGGATCAAGAGTCCTATTGGGGTGAAAGTTGCCGGCACCAACCTGACCGAGATTGATGCCGCTACCCAGGCGGTCGAGCGGGTGGCCAAGGATGTGCCCGGCGTCAGTTCGGCGCTGGCCGAGCGTCTGACGGGAGGTCGCTATATCGATGTGGATATCGATCGTAAGGCAGCCGCTCGTTACGGGCTGAACATCGCCGATGTGCAATCCATCGTGGCCGGTGCTATCGGCGGTGAGAGCGTCGGGGAGACCATTGAAGGGCTCGCACGTTTCCCGATCAACGTACGTTACCCTCGGGAGTGGCGTGACTCGCTCGGCGCCCTGGAGCAATTGCCGATCTACACCCCGCTAGGGAGCCAGATCACCCTCGGCACAGTGGCGAAGGTCAAGGTCAGCGACGGCCCGCCGATGCTCAAGAGCGAGAATGCACGGCCCTCTGGTTGGGTATACATCGACGTGCGTGGCCGGGACATTGCCTCGGTAGTCGCCGATCTACGCCGGGTCGTCAGCGAGCAGGTCAAGTTTCAGCCCGGCATGAGCCTGAGTTACTCAGGACAGTTCGAATTTCTCGAAAGGGCCAACGCACGACTCAAACTGGTGGTGCCTGCCACGCTGTTGATCATCTTCGTATTGCTTTACCTGACGTTTGCCCGCTTCGACGAGGCCCTGCTGATCATGGCCACTCTGCCATTCGCCCTGACTGGCGGGGCATGGTTCCTCTATCTGTTGGGGTTCAACCTGTCGGTCGCCACCGGGGTCGGCTTTATCGCCTTGGCCGGTGTTTCTGCCGAATTTGGCGTGATCATGCTGCTCTACCTGAAAAACGCCTGGGCCGAACGTGAAGACCTCGGTGACAACACTGAGCGTGGGCTGATTGCGGCCATTCGTGAAGGGGCCGTGCAGCGCGTTCGACCCAAGGCCATGACCGTGGCCGTGATCATTGCCGGCCTGTTACCCATCCTGTTGGGCAGCGGCACCGGCAGCGAGGTGATGAGTCGCATCGCCGCGCCCATGGTGGGCGGCATGATCACCGCACCCTTGCTGTCGCTGTTTGTCATTCCGGCAGCCTATCGCCTGATGCGTCGCCGGCACCTCTCAGTTGAACCCATTAACTCTCAAGGAAACGTCCTATGAAACTGACCCTGATTGCAGTTGCAAGCACCGTATTTGCGCTGTCTCTTTCTGCCCTGGCAGAGGACGTGCCGGGCATGAAAATGGACGGTATGGAGGGCATGGAGATGAAGCAGGACGTAAAGCAGGCTCCGATAGCCAAAGCGGAGGGCACGATCAAGTCAATTAACTCCGAGAAGCAGACAGTGACTATCGCTCATGGCGCCGTGCCAGCCGTGCAGTGGCCTGCTATGACCATGGCTTTTTCCGTAACGGAAGATCAGCTGACAGGGCTGACGGCCGGAGACCGAGTGTCGTTTTCATTCCGGTTAGAGGGTGGCCGAGCCACGATTGTATCCATCAAAAAGTGAAATGGCGGTAATGGAAGTAGCCGGAGCGTAATGTCGCGTCGGCTTCTGCCACCCGCTTTTTACGAAAACCAATTATTCAGTAACGGAGCGTGTATGGCCGCTATTGGCTGTGGATTCGATCGATCAATGCTATGAATGAAGCTGCGATAGTGTTTGGTAGAGAGACAGAGCAAGGAGAAGGCATATGCAAGACAGCGGATGGAAGGCGCGCTTAGATATTCTGCGGGACGCAGTGAAAAGAAATATGCTTGATAAGCTAGTCGGACATGGCTGGGAAGCGTCCATAGTCCGTGAGGTTGCCGCAGGAGAGTATGTGGTCGTAAAGGCGTCTAGAGGCGGGGCGGAGCGTTCGGCCGCAGTACTCTATTCGTCAGCGACGAGCAACAATGTATACAAGCAACTGGCTGGAGAGGTGTCCGTTATCTTTTTTAACGGACAGCCGTACATGGTTGAGTCATTCGCTATAGGGGTATCCATTCCCGTGAAGCCGATTGACGATTTTCAACCCTTTCTCATCGAATGGAACCGTGAAAGCAGCACTGGAAAGTTTGCTCCTACGACAACGCAAGCAGAAGAGACGAGCCTTGAAGAGTTGCAAGCACCGCGGCGAGTGCTGCTTTCAGAGACTCCGATAGAAGCAGTCTGGGCGAGGCTTGCTCAGTTAAAAAGTGCAACTTTTGCTCGAAAGATGGTCGACCGTCGCGCTCAACTTGAAAGCCTAAGTCTTGAGCCGTCGACCATTGTGTCAAAGGGAGAGGGCGTTGCTTTCGCGCTCCGAAATGCCACCGATTATTTCAGTGCCATTGATCGAAGAAATGTCAGTCAACGTGTACTCAATCTGTATTACGGCACAATGTCGTTCGCATTTGCCGAGATGCTTGCTTCACCAGGTGGTCCTCAAACCCTTTCAGAGTTGGAGGCAACAACCAAAAAAGGGCATGGCCTTTACACCCATGATGGTTTAGATGACCGATTTGAGAGTCTGGCCATTGGCGCGCTCGTCTCGGGTTTTTTCCCAAGTTGGGTTAAATCGATGACTGCAAACTCACTTGTCGCTGCCAAACGGAAACCAGACGGTCTGGATGCACTGAAAGCACTGCCCGTTGAAAGCTGGCTTACGATGGAGCAGCTGTTTTCTCGGATACCTGAGGTTGCGGATCTTTTTGAGGACATATTTGAAGGTAAACCTTCTTGGGTTACTCCTGCTTACGATCAAGAAAGTAATGGTCGACACCACCGTGCGACGACGACCTACGCTCTTTTGATAGATGAGTCTGGGCGAATGACTATGGATGATATTGCTGCTTTTCCTGGGGCAATTCGCGAGATCATCCAAGTTTCGTCTAGGTCATCAGCAAGTCATTTCCGTGTGGCAATTGATCATCCGGAGTCGAGTATTTGGTGGGATGCACTTCAGCTACATCACAGTCCATTTAAAAGACATGCGCTAATGCTGCCTCTCTTTGGAACGATAAATGAGTATCGAGCGACATGTTTGGTGTTGCTCTATGCGTTGTCCATTCTGGTTCGCTATCGTCCAAGCCTATGGCGGCAGATACAGGAAGGGGAGCTTGATCATTTCAGGTCACTGATCGAGACGTTTCTCTCAGCAGTTGAGCGCATTCTTCCAGAACAGTTTCTGGAGAAAATTACGGGGCAGTCGATCTCTGTCCATCAACCCGGCTCGTTTTTTTCCTAGGATGGTTGAAGACCCTGAGCATTCCTCCGTCCGTTTTTAGTTGGAATCTTCGGGAAACCCACTTTGATTATCCGATTGAGGGCGTCTGGGATCCATTGGCGGCGTAGTCTGGAAAAGACATCATCGACTCAGTCGGTGTGTGCTCATAGGTTGAGGACAGCACTGCACTGAGGCGATCACCCAATAGGTTCCAGGCGCGCTTCTTTTCTTCGGCATAATCGTGATGCAGGTAGTGGCGTCTCACCCGAGAGCCGGCCAACACATGGTTTTGGCAGCGATCGATGACGTCCAGGCTGACCCCCAAAGCCTGCATCATGGTCGCGCCCGTGCGGCGCAGATCATGCGGCGTCCAGTCGCCGTTTTGGCCGTCGGCGAGGACCAGCGTGTCGTCGTGACGCCTTCTTGAGAGGGCCTTGCGGTTTTTGAACCGGGCCTGGCGATCACCGACCTGTTTACTCACCACTTTCACGTCCACATGCCCATCATCCTGCTTGTTCGGAAAACACCATTGTGAGTCTCCCGTCAGGGTCTTGAGTTCTTGAAAGAAATGCAGGGCGAAGGGGGAGAGGAAGACATGGTGGTCCTGCTTTTTGCCGCGAGTGCCTTTGACGTTTTCGCTGGGGAGAAACCAGGTCTGCCGGTCCAGATCGATATTTTTCCATTCGGCCTGCAGCAACTCGCCGATCCGGCACAGGGTGCCCAAGCTGATCCAGAGCGCAAGTTGGGTTTCCTTCTTTAGCGGCCGAATGCCGTCGTACTTTTGACCCGCGGGGAGGGCGTTGTAGTCGGCGGTCATTTGCTGGAAGCGGTTGTGCAGTTCCAACAGCTCAGCCGACGAAAGGATCCTGCTTCTTTCGGCCTCGTAGTCGGCCGGGATCAGGGGGGAGATGTCGACCAGCTCAGTTGGATCACCCTCGATCAATAAGGCCCGCCAGGGTTGGCGCTTTCTAGCCCAGCTGAACATCTGGGTGAGGTCGGCGAAGAAGCTGATGGCTTGCCGGTGAGCGCCGCGGTTGACCACGGCCCGGATCAGCGCCCGAACATCGTGTTCGGAAACATTGTTCACCGCTGTCTTGCCGAGTGCCGGAAAAAGGTCCTTGTTAAAGCGTCGTTGCAACTCGGCATTTCCGTCTTTACGCGCCACGCCATCCAACAGCCAGGCCTTGGCCAGATCCTGGACGGTCAGTATTTGCACCTTGCGCGTCCTCTCCTGTTCGGCCTCAACGTTAGCAGCGGCATGCGCCTGTGCCTTGGCGGTCTTCTTGTGCTCGTTGGGATTGATCTGCTCATCGATGAGCGCACGGGCCTGGTTGCGGGCCTTGCGGATGTCCGTCAGGGATTTGCGCGGCCAGGACCCGCAGGAGTACTCTTTGTTTTGGTCGCCCCACCGATAGCGATAGAAAAAGCTGACCGACACGCCGTTCTTGCGCACTGAGATTCGACCGGCCAGATTGCCATCCTCCCTGAGTATTCGGCCGGCATCTTCAACGGTCAGCGACTCGAGTTCTTTGATGGTGATTTTAACCATAAAATAGGTTCCCCCTACTTTTACCCCCACAAAAACGCCGGCTCTTGATGGACGTTCCTGGACTCTCGTAGAGCAGAACACCGCTGGAGCTCAAGTAAATACTAGCTTAGAAAAATCCAAAGTAAAATTTTGGAGTCTTTCAAGAAGTATGAAAAAGGAGATGGGGTGCTAGGGGTCGAGTGTTCGAATCACTCCGTCCCGACCATATAATTCAAGGGGTTGCGAGATTTTATTTCGCGACCCCTTTTTATTTTCTATCGGTTTTACTCCCACAAATCGTCTGGCTTTCGGTGGAATCCTCATTGTTTCCGTGTAGAGCTGAAGCCAGCTTTGGCGCTCTCTAGCACGTTTTTTAGGACGACGTTGTCGCCCTTTCTTGGTGCTTTCAGTATCTAAGGTGCTCTTCTCTTACAAGCCATCGACAGGGTACCCATCGGTTTGTACTCGTCAGGCCGACGGAGCCTTCCCGCGTAGAGGTAGTCTTCTTGGAGATACCAGGATCGAATAGCCATTGGGAGCTGCGCAGGCCGCAGAGTGCCTCTGCTTTTCTTAGGAGTGCGCGTATAGGCGTCAAAGCTATCCACAAAGGGCGTGGGTATATCTGTGGATAATGACCCAGGCACTGCGGAATACAGGGCTTGCAATGTGCTGGTCATTAATTGAGCAGGTTTCGTGTGCAGCTGACGTCGGCGAGCAGGCTTAGGGGCGCGAAGTCGCTATCGTTCGGCTTGGATCTACAGTTTTACGTCACGCCTGCACTCGTCAGCCAACCATGCCTCAATACCTAATGCCGTAAGTGGATCAATACCAGCAGAGTAGATCCCACGCGGCCCTTCCATACTCACCTTGCGCCACCCGCTGCCCACGGCCAAGGCTTCGGCCTCAGTGTATTGCCTGTCCGGTGGCCGCCTGGTGTTGGTCGTGGAATTGGGGGACCGGGCCGTGGAGTTCCTGCAATCCCCTTACGGCGAAATGTTCGGTGTGAGATACCCAAGCCCGCCAGTCACCTGCCGACGCTGGTGACCGAGACAGCGGTCAGCCGATGGGGATTGCGCGTAATTCCGATGGCTGGATCACTTACCCACGCGGTCTTCAATTGCAGGCGGAAATGGTCGCACGCTGGCAGGCAGCGGTAACAGCTTATGCACCGGGTGTGTTCAAGCCTTTCGTGCAGTCGCTTTACATCGAAATGGCCGAACATCCCGACCATTCACCGAGCCCAATTCACTTGATATTGCGCGCCGGGTGCAATGTGATCCTGCAGTTTCTCGAAGGACTCAGTGCGGCCGGTGTCAACCATGTGGTTTTGAATTTCAAGTACGGCGAACGCGATGCCGCTCAGGTGGTGGAAGAAGTTGGCCGAGAAATTTTGCCGCGACTTGAGGACAGCGAAGCCGGCCGAATGGGAGCAATCTGATACGGTTTCTTATGGTGGATCTGAGCCTTTTTTGTGGCTAGGTCGGTGCTTTATAAAGTGCGCGACCGGAGTGCGAGCGGATTGTGCCCGGCCGGCCACTTTTTCAGACTCTTTGAAGATCGATGGTCTCGGCAGTCCTCAGGAACCACCATGAATACCCGCCGCACGAGATTTCATTCATGGAATGGCCATTGGTCCACAGGAAGGAACCTGCGGCACCGCAGCGTTCCGTCGCGAGCTGGTGGTCACCGAAGACATCCCCCGGGACCCAAGCTGGGAGCGTTTTCGCGGCCTGGCGCTGGGGCATAACCTGCGTTCCTGCTGGTCGGTGCCTTTGCTCTCCCATCAAGGATGCGTGTTGGGTACATTTGCCCTGTACCAGAACCGCGCCCATGCGCCGGACGAGGCGCAGATTCAGCGACTGGCCTGCGCGGCCCAACTGGCAGCCATTGCGATCCGCCATGAACGTGACGGCCAACGTCTGGAGGAAAGCGAACAACGTTTTCGTTCTTTGTTCACCTATAACCCAAACCCGGTGTTCGCCCTCGATCTGGCCGGCAACATCCAGAGTGTGAATCCAGCGGGCCTGAAGCTCAAGCCGCTTACCGCAACCGACTTCATCGGTCATCACTTTGCCAATCTGGTGGTCGAAGAAGACCTGCAACGGGTCAGTCGGCATTTCTCTGCAGCCAGCACCGGAGAGCCCCAGCGCTTCGAGGCACGGGTTCGCGACGTGAGCGACAAGCTGTTGACCATGGACATTTCCAACCTGCCGATCATGGTCAATGGCGAGATCGTCGGGGTATTCGGAGTTGCCAGGGACATCAGCGAGCAGAAGCACTACGAGCGCCAGTTGAGCTTCAACGCCTGCCATGATCGGCTGACCGGTTTGCTTAACCGTGTCTCTCTTGAAGACCGGCTTATGCTGGATTGTCACATCAGTCGTCGGCGTAAGCGTCGTCTGGCGGTGATTTGCATTGATCTGGATGGATTCAAATCCATCAACGATTCGATCGGACACTACTTCGGCGATCAGGTGCTGATTGAGGTGGCGCAGCGTATGACCCAGCAGGTTCGTCCCGGTGACACCATCGTGCGCATGGGCGGTGACGAATTTATCGTTCTGCTGCCGGACCTGCTTCGTGATGAAGACGTCGTTCCGGTGACGGAGCGATTGATGGCCAGCATTGCCAGACCCTACTGCATCCAGGGCATTGACCTGCACGTAAGTGCAAGTGTCGGCATCCCCCTGAGCGATGGTCACATCGAGCAGCCGATGCAGCTGATCCAGCAGGCTGACATGGCCATGTACAAAGCCAAGCAGCAAGGGCGCAACAATTTTCAGTGGTACACCAGCGATCTCAATCAGCGTGTTTGCGAGCACGCGAGCCTGCGCAATGACCTGCAGAAGGCAATCGAAACCCAGTCGTTCAAGTTGCATTATCAACCGCAGATAGACGCGCGAACGTTACAGGTGGTCGGGATCGAAGCGTTGCTGCGCTGGGAGCATCCCGAAAAAGGATTTATCTCGCCAGCGGTGTTTGTACCGGTGGCAGAGGACAGTGGTCAGATTATCCCGCTGAGCCTTTGGGTACTCGATACGGCCTGCGCGCAGCTGCGTCAGTTAGGCGAGCAGGGCATCACCGGCATCTCGATGGCGGTGAATATTTCGCCGATGCATTTTCAGCGTGGCAATTTCGTCCAGTGTGTCCAGGCCACCCTGGAGAAACATGGTCTCAGTGGTGAGCAGTTGGAGCTGGAGATCACCGAGTCGCTTCTGTTGCATAACGCTGAACAGGCAATTGAAACCTTGCACCGGCTCAAGATGTTGGGGGTGCGCATTGCGCTTGATGATTTCGGCACCGGTTTTTCCAGCCTCAGCTACCTCAAGCGTTTGCCCATCGACAAGATCAAGATTGACCGCTCGTTCATCCAGGAAATCACCACCGATAATCACGATGCCGCGATCACCCAAGGCATTATTTCCATGGCCCATCACCTCAGCCTGACGGTGGTCGCCGAAGGCGTGGAAACGGCGTCTCAGGTGGATTTCCTGAAGGGCAGTCGCTGCGATATTTTTCAGGGGTATTACTTTGCCAAACCAATGCCCTACGCAGAAATCGAAGCGTTCCTGAGCCATCCCGCGTCCCTTCCCTGAGCGGCCATTCTGTCGGGTCCCAGTCCTGTAAATCAGACGCTAAGGCAAATTGTCAGACTCCAACGCAGAACTCCCTCTCCCCAGGCAAGGCGCTCCCTGCGCCTTTCTCACACACTCGGCTCTAACGCTATCGCGCTGCATAACAACAAGAGCCGCGAAAAAATGACTAGTTTCCAACCTGCTACCGAAAATCAGACCGGCCACATCGGCGCCCGTCAGGCCCGTGTCGAGGACGCCGCATTGTTGCGCGGTCTCGGCTGCTATGCCGATGACGCTGCGATCCCGCCGGGGACGCTCCATGCGGCGATCATCCGTTCACCCCACGCTCATGCGCGGATCACCTCGGTGGACTTTTCCAGTGCGCTGCTGATGAAAGGCGTGCACGGCGTGCTGGTCGGCGAAGACGTCAAACGCTGGGCGCTGCCATTTCCGGTGGGTGTACGTCAGCCGATGGAGCACTGGTGCGTCGCCGTCGACAAAGTGCGCTACGTTGGAGAGCCGGTGGCCGTGGTGATCGCCGAGAGCCGCTATCTGGCCGAAGACGCCATCGAAGGTGTGCGCGTTGAATACGAGCCGCTGCCCCCGATCATCGATCCAGAACGGGCCACCGCCGAACAGGCGCCTATCCTGCACGAAGCCGTCGGCAGCAACGTGGTCAACGAACGACGCTTTCGTTATGGCGAGCCGGAGCAGGCCTTCGAGCAGGCGCCGCACAAGGTCTCGCTCAAAGTGAAGTTTCCGCGCAGTTCCTGCACACCCATTGAATGCTATGTGGTGTTGGCTCAGTACGAGCGCGCCACCGGCATTTATGACGTGCTGGCCAATTTCCAGGGCCCCTATGCATTACACACGGTCATGGCCCGGGCTCTGAATGTGCCTGGCAACCGCTTGCGTTTGCGCACACCGAAAGATTCCGGTGGCAGCTTTGGCATCAAGCAAGGGGTTTTCCCTTACGTGGTGATGATGGGGCTGGCGTCACGCAAGGTCGGCGCACCGGTGAAGTGGGTCGAGGACCGTCTGGAACATCTTCAGGGGGCTTCTTCGGCGACCAATCGGGTGACCGAAATTGAAGCGGCGGTAGAAGCAGACGGGCGCATCACCGCTTTGCGTTATGACCAGATCGACGATTGTGGTGCCTACCTTAGAGCGCCTGAACCGGCGACTTTCTACCGCATGCACGGCAACCTGACGGGTGCCTATGCGATCCGCAATCTGCAAGTGCGCAACCGCGTGGTGCTGACCAACAAAACCCCTTCCGGCCTGAACCGTGGTTTCGGTGGCCCGCAGGTATATTTCGCCCTGGAGCGGCTGCTGCAACATATCGCCGTGCAGTTGAAGCTTGATCCGTTGGACGTGATCCGCCGCAACCTGGTGCCGGCCGATGCCTTCCCATATCGCGCGGCCGCCGGTGCGTTGCTCGATTCCGGCAACTACCAAGCTGGCATTGCCTTGGCGGCGGCTGACGGTGGACTCGACGAGTTGCTCAAACGTCGTGATCAGGCGCGGGCCGAAGGTCGAATCTATGGCATTGGCTATGCCGCCGTCATTGAACCCTCGATTTCCAACATGGGTTACATCACCACCGCGATGACACCCGAAGAGCGGCGCAAGGCCGGTCCGAAAAACGGCGCTGTCGCCACCGCAACCATCAACGTCGGCCCGTTGGGTGACGTCAGTGTGCATGTGTCCTCGGCACCGCAAGGGCAGGGCCATCAAACCACCGTCGCTCAGGTCGTCGCCGAAGTGCTTGGGGTTGCATTGGAATCCATCGTGGTCAACGTCGAGCTGGATACTCAGAAGGACGCTTGGTCGATTGCCTCGGGCAACTATTCCAGCCGTTTCGCCGGCGCTGTGGCCGGTGCCGTCTATAAGGCCGCGCTGAAGATCCGCGATCGCCTCGCCGTGATTGCCGGCGAGCAATTGCAGGCCAGTCCCGAAGATATTCGTTTCGCCGGCGGCAAGATTTTTGTGGTCAATGGCGGGGCGGTGGCGCCATTCCATAGGATTGCCGGTGCGACCCACTGGTCGCCGGGCCTGCTACCGGAAGGTGAAAGTGGCGGTCTGCGCGAAACCGCGTTCTGGAGCCCGCCGCAATTGGTGGCCCCGGACGACCAGGACCAGGTCAATAGCTCGCTGTGCTACGGCTTTGTCTTCGACATCTGTGGTCTGGAAATCGACCGCATGACCGGCGAGATCCACATCGATCGCTACGTCACCTGCCATGACGCCGGCCGCCTGCTCAACCCCGCGCTGGTCGACGGCCAGATTCGTGGTGGCTTCACCCAAGGCCTCGGCGCGGCGCTGATGGAAGAATTCGCCTACGGTGAGGACGGCAGCTTCCTCTCCGGGACCTTCGCCGATTATCTGGTGCCAACCGCACCGGAAGTGATCGAACCGGTGATCCTGCACATGGAAACGCCATCGCCCTTCACCCCGCTGGGCGCCAAGGGTGTGGGCGAGGGCAACAACATGAGCACGCCGGTGTGCATCGCCAACGCGGTGGCCGACGCCCTCGGTCGCTCGGACATCCGTCTGCCACTGACACCATCGAAAGTACGCACGCTCATCGGGATCGACGAGCCCCCTCGGCCCGCCGGTATGGAGCCCGACGAAGACCTGGACGCAGCACCTGCCGGTGGACCCGCGTTGCGGGCCAACGACTCGGTGGTGATTCCTGCTTCGCCGCAACAGGTCTTCGATACCTTGCTCGACCCGCAGACGCTGGCGGCGATCATTCCCGGTTGCCACGACCTCGTGCTTGAAGGCGAGAACCGATACCGCGCAGACGTCACCGTCGGCGTCGGCATGATCCGTGCGCGCTTCGAGGCCAAGGTGGCCCTGAGTGATCTGGACCCACCGCATTCGTTGCGTCTGTCCGGTTCCGGCAGCAGCTCGATGGGTTCGGCCCAGGGCCAGGCCAAAGTGCGTTTCGTCGAACTGGAAAATGGCCACACGCGTCTGGAATACCAATACCAGGTGGCGGTCAGCGGCAAAGTCGCCGCGGTCGGCGGCCGAATGTTGCAAGGGGCCTCGAAAGTGATCATCGGACAAATCTTTACTCGCCTGTCGCAACGGGTCAGCGGCCAAGCCATCTCCACCGGCTGGTGGGCGCGACTGCGCGCCTCGCTTGGCGCGCTGTTTGGCAAGGGGGGTGCGCAATGAAACCGGCTGCTTTCGATTACGTTCGGGCTGAAACCCGTCGTCAGGTGGTTGAGTTGCTCGCCGAGTATGGCCAGGAGGCTCGCATCATCGCCGGTGGCCAATCGCTGATGGCGGTGCTGAACATGCGCCTGGCTCAACCCAAGTTGCTGATCGATATCAATCATGTGGCCGAGCTGGCCTATATCGAGCTGCGCAAGGATTGCCTGGCGGTAGGTGCCGGGGTGCGACAGGCGCAGTTGCTGGCGCGTTCGACCCTGATGGACGAGGTGCCTTTATTGGCACTGGCGATGCCCTGGATCGGCCACTTCCAGACGCGTAATCGCGGTACGGTCTGCGGTTCGGTGGCTCACGCCGACCCCAGCGCCGAGTTGCCGCTGTGCCTGGTGACACTGGGCGGCGAGATCGTTCTCGAGTCCAAAAAAGGCAAGCGCATCGTCAAGGCCGCCGACTTCTTCCAAGGCATTCTCACCACCGACAAGCGTGCGGATGAGCTGGTCGTCGAGGTGCGTTTTCCGCTCAAGCGCGAAGGCATCACCTATCGCTTCCGCGAAATCGCCATGCGCCACGGCGACTTTGCAATTGTCTCCCTGGCCGCGGCCATCGGGACGGACCAGGTCGAACTCGGCATCGGCGGGGTCGCCGACCGTCCGCAACGTCGCAGCCTGCCACGGGGTGCGGCGCTGCCTGACGCGCTCAATCAAACCGCCTGGTCGCTCGATGCACAAGACGACGTGCACGCCAGCGCCGCCTATCGCCGCCAACTGGTTCGCGAGCTGGGTCATCAGATGATCGAAGGAGTCTGAACATGCGTGTAACTGCCGACCAAACCTTTCCGATTCGCCTGGAACTCAATGGCCGCTCCCGCGAAGCGCTGGCCGAACCGCGGACCCAACTCTGCGACTTCCTGCGCCACGACCTCGGTGCCACCGGCGTCCATGTCGGTTGCGAACACGGTGTCTGCGGCGCCTGCACGGTGCTGGTGGACGGGGTCGCCATGCGTTCCTGCCTGATGCTCGCGGTACAGGGGCACGAGCGGCGTATCGAGACCGTCGAGTCCCTGGCCGACGACGACACACTGAGCGACCTGCAACAAGCCTTTCGCCGTCATCACGCCTTGCAGTGCGGCTTTTGCACTGCGGGCATTCTCATGTCCTGCGTGGATTTCCTCGAACGGGTACCCAACCCGGACGAGACCCAGGTACGCGACATGCTTTCGGGGCATCTATGTCGCTGCACGGGCTACACCGGCATCGTCCAGGCCGTGCTCGAAGTCGCTGCCCAGCGCCAAACGAACAAAGGGGTATAACAATAATGTTCGATCTCGGACGCAGTTTTCTCGCTGCCGTTGAACGCCGACCGCACGCCGTGGCGGTCAGTGACGGTGCGTTGAAGAAAACCTATGAAGACTGGTTCGTCGATATCCAGAGCGCAGCGCGGGGCTTGCAACGCCTTGGGCTGCAACGGGGTGACCGACTGCTGGTAGCGATGCAGAACCGCTGGCAGATGGCGACCCTGCATTGGGCCTGTCAGTTTGCGGGCGTGGTCATGACCCCGTTGAACTGGCGTTCGACTGCCGATGAACTGGGCTACTGCATCGAAGATGCGCAAATCCGCGCACTGGCTTACGACGACGCGACCGTGGCCGCGGTGGCCGGTTGCAGCGCCGCCACCAGGCTGCCACGGATCGCCGCCGGTATCCGTGCCGCCGACACCGACCTGAGTTTCGAGGAGCTGTGTTCGCAGACCCCCTCCGACATCATTTTGCAGGCCGACGCCGAAGACTTTTCACTGCTGCTGTACACCTCCGGAACCACCAGCAAGCCCAAGGGCGTGCCCCGTCGGCACCGTAGTGAACGCGCCGCGGCGGTGGCCCACGTAGCGCAAAACCTCTACCGCCAGAGCGAGTGCACGCTGGGTGTCATGCCGCTTTACCACACCATGGGCGTGCGTTCGTTGCTGTCCATGGCGCTGATCGACGGGCATTTCGTCTGTGTGCCGAAGTTCGACGTGGAAGCCACGCTGCAGGCCATCGAGCGGGAAAAGGTCAGCAACCTGTACCTCGTACCGACGCTCTACCACATGCTCATCGAGCACCCGGCCTTCGCCCGCGAGCGAGTAGCCAGTGTGGAGAAAATCGGCTTTGCCGGCGCGCCGATGAGCGACGGCTTGATGCGTCGCGTCGAGCAGGCGTTCCAGCCGCAGTTGTTCGTCAACCATTACGGCAGCTCGGAAATCTACACCTTCACCATCGACCAGCAGGCCAGTCGCAAACCCGGCTCCTCAGGGCGCAGTGCAATGAACCAGCGCGTGCGCGTGGTACCGATCGATGCTGAAACGGTGGACGTGCAGGCCAACCCATTGGAGGAGGGCCAGATCATCGCCGACCTGGCGAGTGACGAGGCGTTCGAAGGCTACCTGAACCGCCCTGAGGCGAACGCCAAGGCGTTGCGTGACGGATGGTATTTCACCGGTGACATCGGCTACTTCGATCTGGAAGGCGATCTGTTCGTCACGGGTCGTGTCGATGACTTGATCATCACCGGCGGCGAAAACGTCAGCCCGGCGGAAATCGAAAACATGCTCTCTCTGCACCCGGCAGTGGAAGAAGTGGTGGTGGTCGGTCTGCCTGACGAGCAGTGGGGCAAGATCATTGCAGCGTTTATCAAGCTGCGCGCCGAGGTGTCGGAATGCGACCTCGATGCTCATTGCATCGCTTCGGGCCTGGCCAAATTCAAGCGGCCACGGCGTTACCAGTTCATCGATCAGATTCCCAAATCTCCAGTTGGCAAGGTGCTGCGGCGCGTGCTGCTGGCCCAATTTCAGGAACAGGCCTTGAAGGCCATCAGCTAATCATCCAGAGGACACTCCAATGCAACAACAAGCGATCCAGCAATTTCTCGACACTCAGTTCGATGGCTTCCAGGTTGAAGTCGATGTGTCCCGCGAGCGCGCTGACATCATCCTCAACCGGGCGCCGTTGAACGTCATTTCCATGGGGCAGCGCGATCAACTGCGCCTGGTCTTCGAAGCCCTCGATGCACACAAAGATGTGCGCGTCATCGTGCTGCGCTCGGTGGGTGAACACTTCTCCAGCGGTGGCGACATCAAGGGTTTCCTTGAAGCTTCGCCGGAGCACGTTTCGAAGCTGGCCTGGAACGTTGCGGCACCGGCACGTTGCGAAAAACCGGTAATCGTCGCCAACCGTGGTTACACCTTCGGCGTCGGTTTTGAATTGTCCCTGGCCTGCGATTTCCGCGTTGCTTCGCAAACCACGCGCTACGCCTTGCCGGAGCAGAACCTGGGTCAGATCCCAGGCTCGGGAGGCTCCGCACGCCTGCAGAAAATCATCGGCATCACCCGCACCAAACACATGGTGATGCGCGCCAAGCGCATTACGGGCGACCAGGCCTATGCCTGGGGTATTGCTACCGAGGTCGTGCCAGATACCGAACTGGAAAACACCGTCGATGCGCTGGCTGATGAACTGCGGCGCTTCTCGCCGCTGGCTCAGCGCACGGCGAAAAAACTGATCAACGACAACGAAGATGCGCCGCTGACCGTCGCGATCGAAATGGAAGGTCACTGCTACAGCCGCCTGCGCAGCTCCAAGGACTTCAAGGAAGGCGTCGAAGCGTTTCACAGCAAGCGTCCGGCAGTGTTCACCGGCGAGTAAATGCGTACCGGCGAGCAGGCCCGGGAGCATGTCGGCAACGGCGTGCCTCCCTATGGAGCAGGGCCTGCCGCCCCTTCACTGAAACTGATAGGGCGCATCAATATTCGTTAATAGAAAACCCGTTGCGGGGCTCGTAGGGTGAGATCGGCTGCACCGAAATCCGTCCAATAAATATAAAAATCGGAGTTCCACTTATGGCTTCTAGCTGGCTGGTATTAACCATCGTGGCCGCCTACAGGGTGGTCTTGGCGTTGATCAGTTTCTGGGTTCGACGCTCTACACAAAGCGCGAAAAACTTCACCTCCGGAGGCAAGGAATTCCCGGCGGTGATTCCATCGTTGCAGGCCTTTGCGCAATTTTTCGGGCACATGCACGAATGGATGGCCGGGATCGCCGTTGCAGGACTGGCCGGGGCGCTGTTCGGCACCATGGCCGCGCTAACCATGGGCATCGCCACCTTGTTGCTCAAGGACTTCTATCAGCCGTTCTTTAACCCGCCGCCGGGTGACCGGGCATGCCACCAAAACAATAATGACGAGGTAAGGCCATGCAGCCTGTGACCCTTTCCACCCCCGAAGCCGACATGGCCGGGGACTTGCCAGCAGGCGCCAGCCTGCGTGGCTGGCTCGACCATTTGCAGCGCCAGCAGCGTTTGGCAATGATACGTCCCGGCGTGGACCTGCGTTTCGGCGTTGCAGCGATTGCTAATCGTCTGGACGGCAAGAGCGCTTCACTGTTTCCCCAGCCTGGCGGCCACTCGATTGCGGTGGTTTCCGGCCTGCTGTCCGACCGGCAGTGGATGGCCGAGGCGATGGGCGTGGAGTCCGCTGAAGTGTTGGCGCGTTTCGAGGCGGCCAGCCTCAATCCGCTGCCGTGGCGGGAAGTCAGCGATGCAGCTTGTCAGCAAGTGGTGCATCGCGAGATCGACCTGAACAAACTGCTACCAATTCCCACCCACAACGAGTACGACAGCGGCCCTTACATCACCGCTGGCCTGCTGATTACCCGCAACCCCCGCACCGGGGTGCAGAACGTTTCGATTCACCGCTTGCAGGTGAGCAGCCCAAATCGACTGGGTGCATTGCTGCTGCCACGCCATGCGCTGGCCTTCTTTCAGGAAGTCGAGGCGCTGGGTGAGGATCTGGACGTGGCGGTGGTAATTGGTGCTGATCCGCTGACCTTGCTGGCGTCCCAGGCCATCGTGCCGATCGATCACGACGAACTGGAAATCGCCGGCGCTCTGCATGGCCGTCCGCTGGCGGTAACGCGCTGCGTGACCCATCAGATTCGCGTGCCTGCCGACGCCGAGATCGTCATCGAGGGCCGGTTGCTGGCCAAGGCGCGGGAGATGGAAGGGCCGTTCGGCGAGTTTCCGCAGTACTACGGCGAACGCGCCGAGCGACATGTGATCGAAGTCGACGCCGTAACCCATCGTCACAACCCGATCTTTCACACCATCGTCGGCGGCGGCCTGGAACACTTGCTGCTCGGCGGCATCCCGCGCGAAGCGACCATGCTCGCGCACTTGCGCCGCAGTTTTCCGTGCGTGCGTGACGTGCACCTGAGCAAGGGCGGAGTGTGTCGTTATCACCTTTATGTGCAGATCGACAAACGCTCCGAAGGCGAGGGCAAGAACGTCATCCTCGGCGCGCTGGGCGGTCACTACGACATCAAGCATGTCACCGTGGTGGATCTGGATGTGGACATTCATGACCCCACCGAAGTCGAGTGGGCGATTGCCACCCGTTTCCAGGCCGACCGCGACCTGGTGCTGATCCACGAATCCCAGGGCTCGAAACTCGACCCGTCCACCCGTGACGGTGTCGGCTCGAAGATGGGCTATGACGCCACGGTGCCGCTGTCGGCACCGACCATGCGCTTCAAACGAATCCAGGTGCCGGGCCAACAGGAAGTCGAACTCGACAAGCTAGCGCACGCGGCGCCGCAAGACTGGCAACGCGTGCTCCAGACGCACGATTGAACCCGGCGGCCGTTGGTGTTCAGCGGCCTGTTTCCGATAGTTCCAACCAACTCAAGACACGTCTTGCGTGAGGCAACCATGACCACGACAACAACAACAACAACAACTGCATCGCCAACCAGCGCCGCTATCGATACACCGCAGATTCCACCGGGCAAGGCCTTACTGGCGGCATTTGCCTCGACATTCGGCTGGGCGCTGGATTTGTTTGACCTGTTCATTCTGCTCTACGTGGCGCCGATCATCGGCCGCATGTTTTTCCCCTCGGACACCCCGACACTGTCGCTGGCCGCGGTATACGCCTCATTCGCCGTGGCCCTGCTGGTGCGCCCCCTGGGTTCGGCAATCTTCGGCGCGTATGCCGACAAGCACGGCCGCAAGCGAGCGTTGATGGTGTCGATGGTCGGCGTCGGTATTTCCACGGCACTGTTTGGCGCGCTGCCGACCATTCATCAGGCCGGCATATTGGCCCCGATACTGTTTCTGCTATTGCGGGTGATTCAGGGCATTTTCGTTGGCGGCATCGTGGCCTCCACTCACACCATCGGCACCGAATCCATCTCGCCGCGCTATCGCGGCCTGATGTCCGGGTTGATCGGTGGTGCCGGTGCCGGCATGGGCGCGCTGTTGGCGTCGTTCACTTACCTGGTGTTGTCGGAAATTTTCCCCGGGGATGAATTTGACGTCTGGGGCTGGCGCTTCATGTTCTTCTGCGGGCTGCTCAGCACGTTTTTCGGGCTGGTGATGTTCCGCTATCTGGAAGAAACCCCGGTCTGGCAGCAACTGCAACAAGCGCGCAAGACCAAGGGGCCGGCGGTAGTGGTCGTGTCGCCGCTCAAGCGTCTGTTTGGTCGCGAGTACCGCAGCGTGATGCTGGTCAATCTGCTGATTACATTCGGCGGCGGAGCAACGTATTACCTGGCCTGCGGTTATCTGCCGACCTTGCTCAACGTGGTCGCCAAAGTGCCCCATACGCAAACTTCGCAGATGCTCATGTACGGGTCGGTGGCAACCATTGTCGGAGCACTGGCCTTCGGTTACCTGAGTGACCTGATCGGTCGCAAGAAGACCTTCATGCTACTGGGTGTGATTAACCTGGTGAGCTTGCCGATGATGTTCCTCGGTGTCGCCGAGCCGGGTTCGCTGACCCGCACTGCGCTGTATTGCGTGGGCATCGCCTTCATGGGCGGGGCGATCATCGCGCCGATCCTGATCTTCCTCAACGAACGCTTCAGCACCGAGCTGCGCGCCAGCGGCACAGGATTGTCCTGGAACATCGGTTTCGCCCTCGGTGGAACCATGCCGACCTTTGTGTCCCTGTTCAGCAGCAGCCCCGCGCAGATCCCCATGGTACTGGCGATTTTCGCCGCCGGCCTGTCGGTGATCTACCTGATCGGCAGCGTGGTGATTCCGGAAACCCAAGGCAACTTCAAGTGAAGGAGATGGCAATGAACAGATTGACCGGCAAGGTCGCTATCGTCACCGGCGCGGCCCAAGGTATCGGCGCCACCTACGCCAAGGCGCTGGCGGCCGAGGGCGCGAAGGTGGTGCTCTGCGATTTGAAGGCGCCTGACGAAACCGCTGCCGCGATCCGCAACAAGGGCGGTACGGCCCTGGCAATCGCTTGCGACGTGACCGACGGTGCCGCGGTGCAAGCCATGGTCGAGGAAGCCGTGGCGCAGTTCAGCGGTGTGCACGTGCTGATCAACAACGCGGCGTTGTTCGCCACCCTGGAACTCAAACCTTTCGAGCAGACCAGCTCGGCGGAATGGGACCGGATCATGGCAGTCAACGTGCGCGGTTCCTTCGAGTGCGCGAAGGCGGTAATGCCGGTGATGCGCCGTCAGGGCTACGGCAAGATCGTCAATATTGCCTCGGCAACGGCTTTCAAAGGCGCGCCGATGATGGCGGCGTATGTCGCGTCGAAGGGCGCGGTGATTGCCCTGACACGCTCGATAGCGCGCGAAGTCGGCGACGCCGGCATCCGCTGCAACTGCCTGGCCCCCGGCCTGACCATGAGCGCCAACGTCCAGGCCAACGCCGCCTGGGCCGGCGACATCGTGCGCAACAACATCGCCAGCCGCTGCATCAAGCGCGAGGCGGTACCGGAAGACCTGGTCGGCGCGCTGCTGTTTCTGGCCAGCGCCGACAGCGATTTCATGAGCGGCCAGACTGTGGTGGTCGACGGCGGCTCGGTGACCCACTGATAGGGGGAGTCCATGCGCAGCCGATATTTCATTGAAAGGGTAAACCGTTATGAATCGTGAACAACAAATCGTTGAGCGTTCGCACGCATACCGCGAGAGCTATCGTGCGTCCACACCCAACTGGTATCGCGGCGAAATGCACCTGGCTTTCACCCTGCTGTTCACCGGCGGGGTGCTCTGGTACTGCGCCAGCCAGATTGTCGATGCGAGCTGGCAGGAGTGGTTGCTGGTGGTAGTGCCGATGTTCCTGTTCGGCAATTGGGCCGAATGGGCGGGCCACCGTTATTTGCTACACAGCCCGAGGAGCTGGCTCAAGCCGGCCTACAAGCGGCATGTCGCCACCCACCATCAGTTCTTCTCGCACAAGACGCTGGACTATCACGGCCATCAGGATTGGCGCGCTCTGCTGTTTCCCCCATTCGCTCCGGTGTTGTTCGTGATGGCCGCGCTGCCGCTGGCCCTGCTGCTGGGCACGTTATGGACGGCCAACGCCGGCTATATCGCAATGTTGACGATGGCGGCCTACTTCCTGATGTACGAAGGCCTGCACACGCTGTCGCACCTCGAGCATCCGCTGCTCGATGCCATGCCGCTGGTCAACACGGTGCGCCGCATGCATGTCCTGCATCACAACCCGGACTTCATGCACACGCGCAATTTCAACCTGACCTTTCCGATCTGCGATGCACTGTTTGGCACCAGCGACTTGAACAAGGGCGTGCTGGGCACGCTGTTCAATGGCATGTCGGATGCGGCGCGCAAACCCGAGGACCAGGCTCGCGTTGATGCGCAGCAGGTCGAGCGCGCGTCCAAAGCGGCTACCGAACACCAGCTCTGACAGCGACTCAATGAGCGGTCGGTTCTGGTGGTCGACCGCTGCTCGCTGACCCACGGAATACCGGAGGACTCATGCAAAGCAGACATTTCATCGATGGGCAATGGACCGACGCGGGACATTGGGCGGACAGCTTCGACCCGGCCAGCTGCGAGTTGATCGGCCGCTTCGCCGATGGCGGCGAAGCCGAGGCGCAAGCGGCGGTCTCCGCCGCCGCGCGCGCCTTCGCCAACCCGCAGTGGTCACAGAATCCGCGCCTGCGTCAGCAATTGCTGCTGGATTGGGCCGCAGGCCTCAAGGCACGCCAGGAGGAACTGGCGCAGCTGCTCACCCGCGAGAATGGCAAGGCCCTGGTGCAATCGCGCGGCGAGATAGCCGGGGCGATTTCCGAGATTGTCTATTATGCCGGTCTGGCCCGACACAATCCCGGCCATGTGATGGAGGTGGCGCCTGGCGAGTTCTCCAACATGCTGCGTGAACCGGCCGGGGTCGCGGGGCTGATCATTCCATGGAATGCCCCGGCGGTGCTGCTGGTGCGCGCCCTCGCCCCGGCATTGGCGGCCGGCTGCACCGCGGTGATCAAGCCGGCGCCGCAGACCGCGCTATTCAACGCGGCCATGCTCGAGCCGCTATTCGCCCTACCGGGCCTACCGGCCGGCGCGGTCAACCTGTTCGCTGACACTGGGCATGTCGGCGCGGCGTACCTGGTGGCTTCGCCGCTGGTAGATGTGCTCAGCTTTACTGGCTCCACCGCAACCGGCCAGCGCATCATGCAAGACGCCGCAGCGACCATGAAGAAGCTGTCCCTTGAACTCGGCGGCAAATCCTGTTGCCTGGTCTTCGAGGATACCGACGTCGAGGCTATCGCACCGAAACTGGCGGCAGCAGCAACCATCATTTCCGGCCAACAGTGCACCGCCGCACGGCGCGTGCTGGTGCAGGCCAGCCGTTTTGCCGAGATGAAACGTGCGCTCAGTGCCGCGCTCGGCGAAATCCGCCTGGGCCACGGTTTGGAGGCGGCGACGCAAATGGGCCCGCTGATCGACTGGCAGTCGCGCGACAAGGTCGAGAGGCGCATCGCCGAGGCGCTGGACTGTTGCGACGAGGTGCTGCTGGCCGGCGGCCGCCCGGATGGCGCGCTGAGTCAGGGCGCCTTCCTCGCCCCTGCACTGATCGCCCACCGCGACAGCGGCGCGTTCTTCTGCCAGGAGGAAATCTTCGGCCCGTTGCTGGTGCTGGAGTCCTTCGAAGATGAAGCCGAGGCAGTAGCGCGCGCCAACCATACCGAGTTCGGTCTGTCGGCGAGTGTCTGGACCGGGCAGGGCGCTCGCGCCTGGCGTGTCGCTCGGGCACTGCGCAACGGTACGGTGTGGCTGAACGACCACAACAAATTGTTCGCCGAGGCGGAAACCGGTGGCTACCGCAAGAGCGGCCTGGGGCGCTTGCATGGCGTCGATGCGCTGCTGGATTTCAGCGAGCTCAAACACATTTATCAGAACGTCGGCACGCTCGGTTGAGCGCGCACGCGAGGGTGACCATGGAGCTGCGCCATCTGAAGTATTTTACCTGCCTTTATGAGGAAGGCTCCGTCACCCGGGCTGCGCAGCGCTTGAATATCGTGCAACCGGCGTTGTCGATGCAGATCGCCAGGCTTGAGGAAGAACTCGGGCAGACGTTGTTCGAGCGCAGCTCCAAGGGCATGGCGCCGACCGAGGCCGGCGATCAGGCTTATCGTTTGTTCATGCCGATTCTTGGCCAGCTGCTGGCGGCGCGTCAGGCCCTGATCGACCGTAGCGGCCAGATCGGCGGACGCATCAGTGCCGGGCTGATCGCGTCTGCCGCCAACAACGCGTTGGCCAGCACCCTGGCGCATTTCGTCGAGCATCAGCCACAGGTTGAATTGAGCGTCACCTCGGGCTACAGCCAGGAGTTGATCGCGAAGGTCCTGACCGGCGTGCTGGATTTCGCGGTCATCAACCAAAGCTTTCAGCATGAGCACCTGATCGGCCACGACATTTTCGATGAGGAGCTACTGGTCGCCACCGGTGCAGCCAATCGCCTTAACGGAGCGTTGCCCTTGCCGTTGGCCAGTCTGGCGGGATTCAAACTGGTGCTGCCCTCGCGTCGTCACGGGATGCGTATGGTCATCGACCAGCACCTTGCCGCCCAGGGCATTGAAGTCACCCCGCAGTTGGAGGTGGACGATCTGGCGGTCATTGAGGACTTCTTGCGTCGCAGCGACTGGGTCAGCGTGCTGCCGGCAACCGTCTTGCATCGCGGATTGCACGAAGGCGCGTTGCGCGCCTATCCGCTGGCCGCGCCGGGGATCAGCCGGCGCATGGTCTGTGTGCACGACGCCCGTCGACCACTGACCCCGGCGGCAATGCTGTTCATCGAGATGATCGGCAAAACCATGACCACCGCACTCGACGCCATCCATTTCTACAAAGAAGGCCCGATAGAGGAAGGCGACCATGAGCGTTCCCAGTAATAGCCGGCCGCAGCGGCTGATCGTAGGAATTTCCGGTGCCTCCGGCGCCGTTTATGGCGTACGTCTACTGGAGCTGTTGCGCGACACGCCGATTGAAACCCATCTGGTGGTCAGCAAGTCGGCGCTGATTACTTTGGCCCATGAAACCGAGATGTCCTGGTCTCAGATCAAGACCCTTGCTGACGTTAGCTACATCAATCAGGACATCGGCGCGGCAATTGCCAGTGGCTCGTTCAAAACCATGGGCATGATCATCGCGCCGTGTTCGATACGCAGCCTGTCAGAAATTGCCAGCGGCGTGACCTCAACGCTGCTGACCCGCGCCGCCGACGTGGTGCTCAAGGAGCGCCGGCGCCTGGTGCTGATGGTTCGCGAGACGCCACTGCACCGCAATCACCTGCGCAGCATGACCGAGTTGGCTGAACTCGGTGCGGTGATCGCGCCGCCAGTGCCTGCGTTCTATGCCAAGCCGACCAGCCTGGATGACATGATCGATCACACTGTAGGAAGGGTGCTGGATATGTTCGATATCGAACTGGGTGTCGTCCGTCGCTGGCGCGAACGACCGGAGCGCGTAGCAACGCTGGATGAGGTGATCGATGGTTGAGTCACATTCGGGGCATTCAGGCGGGGAGGCGCTCCAGGAATTCGCAGATCAGCTGCAAGGTCCGCTCGGTCGCTTCGGTCTGGGGAAAGTGCCGGCAGTTATCCAGCAACACACAGCGGCACGGCCCAGGCACCTGTCGCTGGATGACCATCAGTTGCTCGGGCGTGGCGTAGTGGTCTTCGCGACCCTGAATGACCAGCAGCGGCCTTTCGATATAAGCCAACTGCGCTTCGAGATCGTCCAAGGAAAAGTCCGGGTGCAACCAGCTGTCGCTCCAACCGTGAAAGGCGCCGTCGACATTGGTCCCATGGTGGCGTGCCAGGCGTTCGCGCAATTCGCCCTGATGCCAAACCTCGGTGGTATGGCGAATGCCATCGAGGCTCTCGGTCTCGACAATCACGTGAGGCGCCAGTGCAATGCTGCCCAATACGCGGGGATCATTGGCGGCGGCATAGGCGAGGACAATGGAGGCGCCGTCACTGTGACCGAGCAAAACCACTTGCGGCAGTTGCAAGGCATCGAGCAATTGCCGCAGTTCACGAGGGCCGTCGCTGCTCAGGTAGTTCAGCGGACGCGGCAGGGTTACCGGGCTCGATTGCCCATAACCCTGACGACTGTAGGTGACCACACCGCAACCGCTGGCCTGGGCCAGGCGCTGGGGGAAGTCTTTCCATTGATCGGCGCTGCCGAGGCCTTCGTGCAACAGCACAAGCGTCGGTCGCGATGGGTCAGCCGCAGGAATTTGGCGATATTCCAGGCGCAGCGGCCCAAGTTGCAGAAATTGTTGTGGCGACATGTTGAATCAACGATTGAACAAGGTTGCTCGCAGGTTACCGTAAACGTAACCCTGTCTGCAGCACCACGCTTTGCTTGAGGTACAGAAAACATGCGTCATCTCGATGTTCAGGTGATCGACCAGGCACTGCAATGGGCTCGCGCCGGGCAGGCCCAGTGGCTGTGTACGGTGCTCTCCACCTATGGCTCGGCGCCGCGTGCGCCGGGGGCGATGCTGGTGACCAATGGCTCGGGCGAACACGTCGGCTCGCTGTCGGGTGGCTGCGTCGAGGAGGAGTTTCTCGAAAGCCTGACGCGCGGTGAATTACGCGAACCGGCGCAGATCGTCAGTTATGGCGACAGCGTCGAGCAACGCCACTGTCTGCGATTACCCTGTGGTGGCGTGCTGATCGTGCTGGTCGAGCACCGCGCTGCGAGTCTCGAATGGATCGAGCACCTGGAGAGTCTGCAAGCGGCGTTACTGGGTCAGCGGCGTCTGCTGCGCCATGTCGAGTTGAGCAGCGGAGCCTTGCGCCTGGACGCAGACATCGGACACGGCAGCGAGCGGGTGCAAGTCGTCGACGAGACGGTGCGCATCAGTGTTGGCCCTGCGTTGCGACTGATTCTGGCCGGGCTGTCGCCGGTCGCTGAAGTTTGCGCCAGTTTCGCCCGCGCCATCGGCTGCGAAGTCATCGCCTGCGACCCCCGGGATGAGATGCAGCATGTGCAGCTCGAAGGCGTGGAGATGCAACGCGTGCTGCCCTCGATGTACATCGCCGCTGGTGGTTGCCATGCGGCGACTGCGGTGGTGGCGCTGACTCACGATCCTCGAATCGATGATCTGGCGCTGATGGAAGCGGTTCACACCCCGGCGTTTTACATCGGTGCCATGGGTTCTCAGGCAACCTCGGCCAAGCGCGCCGAGCGGCTCAAGCGCATCGGTGGTCTGACGGATGAACAGATTGCCCGTTTGCACATGCCCATCGGCCTCGATCTGGGCAGCAAGGCCCCGGCGGAGATCGCTCTGGCGGTGGTGGCCGATATCCTGCGCGTTTATCACGGCAAAGAACGCCATGCCTTGTAAGGCGGTTTTTCCGACGAACGTGGGGGCTGCGAAAGTCGAGGTAGACGCTCGGTCATTCGCGCGCGATAGTGGCCAGCCAAGTCTGGCTGAACCATGGACCGATCGACGGGCTTGAGAAATAGATAAGCGCCCCGATGATATGCATTGAGGCCGATAACAATATCGCTTCAAGCGAGGAGGAATCTGATGTCGATTGCCCAACGGGTTTTCCACGGCAGGTTTGGCCGGGTCGCCTTGCTGAATATGGATCATTCGCTGGTCACCCATACCCATTCCGAATGCCATGTGCTGGTCAAAGTGTCCGGCGAGGATACTTACTTCAACGTTAACGGTCGACGGGTTCCGCTCAGTGATCGCACCGCGGTGTTGGTCAACGCCTGGGAGCCGCATTTCTACGATCCGCAGCCGGGTGCCGGTGCCACGCTAATCCTGGCGCTTTACATAGAGCCCGCCTGGCTGGCCACTGCCCAGCAATCGCTGGCGCTCAGCGGTCGGCCGGACTTTTTTGCCCAATCATGCATCGAGCTGTCGAGTCGAAATCGCACCCTGGCCGACATCCTGGTCGCCGAAGCGCATGGTTGTGGGATCGTGCCGAAAGAGCGTTTGGAGTTCATGCTGTTCGACTTCCTGATCGAACTGATCGAGGACTTTTCCAGCTGGCGGCATTTGTCGCTACTGGGTGCGCCCAACACAGGTGAGTTCCGGGATGCGCGCGTGCGCCGTGGCACCGCCTGGTTGCTTGAGCACCTCGATGATCCGAACCCGATCGACAACGCCGCGCGGGCCTGTGGTCTGTCTCGGGCACACTTCTTTGCGCTGTTCAAGAAAGACACCGGCATGACCCCGACCCTGCTGCTTAACGACGCGCGCATGCGCCGGGCTTTTGCCTGGCTGGAGCGTGAGCGCAGTGGCACGTTGGGCCTGTTGTCTGAGAACCTCGGGTTCTCCGAGCAAGGTCATTTCACACGGTTTTTCCGTCAGCACATCGGCGCTTCCCCCAGCCAGTATCGGCGTGTGGTTGATAGTTATACGGCGGTTTGAACCGAGAGGAGGGCGGGAGTATTGGGTAATGCTCCCGCCGATGAAGTTAGTCTTTCATCTTGAAACTCTGAGCTTTTAAAGGTTACGAAATTTGTAGCGTCTATTAATTGTCCATAAAGTCATAAATCTCTTTCATGCGTTCTTCGCGCATCAATTCAAGTTCTTCCTTGGTTTCGGCCGCCCACTGCAGGATGAAGTCCCAGCAATCGCAGCCGTGCGCGTCGGCTTCTGCTTCAAATGCTTCTTTCAGAAATTTAAGACGATATTCTTCTGGCGAGAGCCCGCAGTTTTCAGCGAGGCTGTAATTCAGCTCGCTGAGTTCAAGCTGAATCCATAGATTGGCGTCCAGGAATTTCTTCAGGGCAAGTTCGGCTCTAAGTTCTTTTGCGATCATGAATGCTCTCTTGTGGCATGCAATAAGTAGCTGGTTGTTCAAGGTCGGCCCAGCGCTAAATTGGACTATGTCAATTTCCTGCCATCATCCATCCTCGAACGCCATGACTTTCACTCAGCTCTTTCACGACTCGAGCCGCGTCCTGCTTATGTTTATATGGGCCTATGACGACAAAATTGTTTTCTTTACGCGCTACCGGCAACTCCAGTTGCTGAATGGCTTTTAGTGCGCGATGGCGGCTGGGCGTATTCAATGCGGGCGTGAATTCGTCGGGAAGATTTGTACTGATTTCTGTCGCAAACTTTATTAGCGATGTCGTCAAATACGTGCTCGAAGTCTGTCACTTTTTGCTGGATGTATGAATTGTCGACGTTATTTTCACAAGTTGGTCCTGTGGACGTGTAGGTCCATAGTAGAGCTGATAGTTGCCCTAAAACGCCAGTTACCAGTAAGCCCAAGCCAAGCTTTCGCACGGCGCCCTCTCCAAATCAAGTGAATAGTTATTTGTGCCATTTCTTTTTATAAAGAAAGGTTTTATTTCTGATCCTGAGATGGTCTGAGTTCTCGAGCGCGTCAGTGTGCCCAAGCGCCAAAATTAGTTGGCTGCTTTTTGTTGTTTTAAAGAACATCGGGCGTGCACTTTATAGACTACTGATTCACGAAAAAGGCTCAGATAGTCGAAAAAAACCATATCAGAATGGGAGAGGTTAATCCTATGAAATACTTGTATTTAAGATAAATATCGTGGCCAAAGTGCCTTGTGGAAAACCGCGAAGGATCTGCATTCGCCACTTATGTGATGAACGCTCAAAATTAAAAAGTTATAGAGCCCGGTCGCTATCCATAAAGTCATCGAAGTCGTCGAACATGACCGGAATTGTGTCGGGTCCCAGCCCCTTAAATCAGACGCAAAGACAAATTTCCAGACTTCGGCGCAAAACTCCATCTCCCCAGGCAAAGCGCTCCCTGCGCCTTTCACACACACTTGGCTCTAGCGCTCTCGCGCTGTAAAACAACAAGAGCCACGAAAAATGACCAGATTCCCACCTGCTATCGAAAGCCAGACCGGCCATATCGGCGCCCTACGGGTACGCTACATGCGACGATCATCCGTTCACCTCATGCTCATGTGCAGATCACCTCGGTGGTTTTTTCCAACGCGCTGCCATGGAGCAGGATGTTCAGAAGAATAAAATGGCGTGCCAATTATTGGGCTAGTTGAAATTGACTAAGTACCGGTCCTTCGTGTGCGTTGCGTTGACCTCTAAGATTTTGCGTTGCTTCTATTACTTTAAAATAACAAAGGGAGCGCTATACAATTGAGTAGGAAAAAAATTGCTGCAAGTTCGGTGTTTCTTGGTATCACCCTGAGTGCACAGGCGTATGCTGACTTTCTAAGTGATAGCAAGGCCACCTTGGGGATGAGGAACTTCTACTTCAATAACGACAACCGCGATGGCACTGCCGCCCCTTCCAAAACCGAAGAATGGGCGCAGGGTTTCATGTTGGACTTCAAATCGGGTTATACCGATGGCATGGTTGGCTTTGGTGTCGATGGCCTGGGATTGCTGGGGGTTACCCTGGACAGCGGCAAAGGACGGCATGTCGGCAGCACCATGATGCCTTCTGACAGTGACAACCGTGCCGTCGACGAGTGGAGCCGGGTGGGGCTGACCGGAAAAGTCAAAATGTCGAAAACTGAACTTCGCTACGGCACCTTGATTCCGAAACTCCCAATTCTGGTTGCCAACGATGGGCGCGTACTTCCACAAACCTTCGAGGGCGGTCAAATCACCTCGAGCGAGTTCAAGGGGCTGACCTTGACTGGAGGTCGGATCGAACATGCGACAGGGCGTGGTTCAAGCGATCAGACGGGGTTGGCCGTTGCTGGTGGTACGCGTGAGAGCAATCAGTTTGACTTCGCCGGGGGCGATTGGAGTGTCACCAAGGATCTGACAGCTCAGTACTACTACGCAAACCTCGATAACTACTATACGCAGCATTTTTTTGGATTGATTCACACCCTTGCGCTCTCGGACAATCAGTCCCTTAAAACCGACCTGCGCTACTTCAAAACTGACTCGTCAGGTGCAAATAGCTCCGGTACGTCAGGCTACAGAATTAATGGCTACACCAAAAACGGTGATGGAGAGATCGACAACCGTACCTGGAGTGCCGCGTTGATTTACACGCTGGGTGGCCACGCGATTACTGCGGGGTACCAAAGTGTGTCGGATGGCAGCAACTTCACTCAACTCAATCAGGGCAGCCTGATAGACAAGGGCGCCGGTGGAGCAAGCCTGTATCTGTATACAGACCGCCTGATCCAAACGTTCACCCGCGCAGGCGAGCGCACAGCTTTCGGTCAGTATGCTTACGACTTTGCCGCTCTGGGAGTTCCTGGCCTGAAAGGCTCGGTCATGTACCTCTCCGGCGATAATATTAAAACTACGTCCGGCGACAACCAAAAGGAATGGGAAAGAGACATTAGCCTGGACTACGTCCTTCAGTCCGGAGCGCTTAAAGGTGTCGGGTTCGGCTGGCGTAACGGCAAGTCCAACAGCGAAGCGGCTCGTAACGTAGATCAGAACCGAGTTTTTGTAAGCTATAGCATTCCGCTTCTCTAACGAGTGTCATGAGGACGAATAGCCGCTTTCAGTCCGGCCACGCTGAGGAAGGCACCCGATAACACGGGTGCTTCTGTGCAGGATTATCCGCCCGACGCTCAGGACATTAGGTAGGTGGTGCAGCCGGTTTGATTTATTTTGTCTACGCCCTCTTAGAAGCCTTCCAGCACGATCTTGCCCTTCGCCTTGCCGCTTTCCAGCAGAGCATGGGCTCGACGAAGATTTTCTGCGCTGATGCGCCCGTAGTTTTCGCCAACGGTGGTGCGCAAGTCACCCGCATCAATGCGCCGCGCAATTTCGTTGAGGATGTTGTGCTGCTCTTGCATGTCCTCTGTCTCGTAAAGCGAGCGGGTGTACATCAGCTCCCAGTGCAACGACAGGCTCTTGCGCTTGAGCGGTACGGCGTCAAGCGTGGCCGGGTCATCGATCAGGCCCAGCTTGCCCTGAGGCTTCAGTGATTCGATGATTTGCTCGTAGTGCCGATCGGTCTGGGTCAGGCTAGCGACATGGCTGACTTGTGCGATACCGATGCGCTTGAGCTCCTCGCTGAGTGGCTTGGTATGGTCGATGACATGATGCGCACCAAGCTCGGTGACCCAGGTCTGGGTTTCAGGGCGCGAAGCCGTACCAATGATCGTCAACCCGGTTAGCTGACGCGCCAGCTGAGTCAGGATTGAACCCACCCCGCCTGCAGCTCCGATGATCAGCAGCGTTTCGCCCCGGTCGGTGGTATCGCGTGCAACACCGAGGCGATCAAACAGCAATTCCCAAGCGGTCAAGGAAGTCAGTGGCAATGCCGCAGCCTCGCTGAAATCCAGCGACTGGGGTATTGAGCCGACGATACGCTCGTCCACCAGTTGCAGCTCACTGTTGCTGCCCGGGCGGATCAGCGATCCGGCGTACCAGACCCTGTCACCGGGCTTGAAGAGCGTTACGTCGCTGCCGACCGACTTGACCACGCCGGCAGCGTCCCAACCGAGGATGCGCGGCTGGCTTTCGTCCTCGTGCGGTACGTAGCCCTGCCGCACCTTGGTATCGACAGGATTGACCGATACGGCCTTTACCTCTACGAGCAAGTCGCGCGGCCCCGGCACTGGCTCGGGTATATCGATCTCCACCAAGGCGTCGGGATGTTCAATAGGCAGGCATTTGAAGTGTGCAATGGCTTTCATTCGAAGATCCTCAGGAGATGCGATACATTTTCGTGATGGTGAGCTTTTCAGCAGCGCGTTCGATGAAAGGGAGCGCTGCCTGAAAATGCGGTGTCGCTTCGTGAGCAGTCAGCGCCGCTTCGTCCCGCCACTGCTCGATCATGTGGAAAGTGCGAGCCTGCTCGGCATCACGGTGGAAATCGTACTGGATGCAGTCCGCTTCGCTTCGGCTTGGGCCTTGCAGGCCCTGCAGCGTCTGCTCGAGCTCGACTTCGAAGCCGGCCTTGGCGACCAAGGTGGCAATCAGTGTCAGAGGGGTGGTCATCAAACCTCCTGTCTGTGTGCGATATGAAGAGGGAGCATTGGCTGGCACGGGTGTATCGAAGATGTCCATGCCGGCCATGCGGCCAAAAACCTGAATCCGGGTGAGAGCGCGACAACAATCTTGCCCACTTGGGCATTCGACCAAGTTGATAGCCCTAAGGCCACGCGAGCGCTCTCGCTCCGGCGGGATCACCTGTAGCGTTCAAGCCAATGGGCATAGGGAGCGGGCAAGGTCCAGGCAGCACGCTCTACACCCAGCGCCTGGGCGGCTGAATAGGACCAGTTAGGATTGCCCAGGTGCGCCCGGCCAATCATCGCCAGGTCCAGTTGACCACTTCTCACCGCTTCTTCGGCGACGCTCGGCGTGCCGAAGCCCCATGCCGAGGCCACCGCAATCCCCGTCTCGCGCCGTACCCGCTGGGTAACTTCGCCCATGAAACCGGGGGCCCAAGGAATGTTGGATTCAGGGATGGTGAACCCGATACTGACGCTGAGCAAGTCCAAACCACCGTCCTTGAAACGACGTGTCAGTTCGATAGCCTCTGACAAGGTCTGTTCATCCCGGCCGTCGTATTCGATAACACCCAGGCGAGCGGTCAGCGGCAAGTGCTCTGGCCATACTTCGCGAACCGCCGCCAGTGTTTCCAGCAGAAAGCGGCTACGGTTATCGAAGTTTCCGCCATAGGCGTCGTCACGAAGGTTGGAGTGTTCAGAGAGGAATGACTGGGCCAGATAGCCATGGGCGAAATGCAGCTCTAACCACTCGAAGCCAGCTTCACGTGCACGGCGAGCGGCTGAGACAAAATCCTCGCGCACCCGGGCGATATCCTCCAGCGTCATGGCTTTCGGCTGCTTGGCGAGCTGAGCGCCAAAGGCAACAGCCGACGGGGCGATGGTCTGCCAGCCACGCGAATCATCCTCGCCGATATGATCGTCACCTTCCCAAGGACGGTTCGCACTGGCCTTGCGCCCCGCGTGGGCAATCTGGATACCTGGCACTGCGCCGGCAGCCTTGATCGATTGCACCACCGGCACGAAGGCACGGGCGAGCTCATCATTCCAGATACCAGCGCAGCCAGGCGTGATCCGTCCTTCGGGTGACACGGCAGTCGCCTCGACGACCACCAGTCCTGCGCCGCCACGCGCGAGGGTGGCATAGTGCACAGTGTGCCAATCGTTGATCAGGCCATCATTGGCCGAGTACATGCACATGGGGGGAATCGCGATCCGGTTGCGAAGGGAGACATCCTTGAGCGTGAAAGGTTGGAACAGCGCAGACATTAGGTTTTTCTCCGAGGGATACTATTTCTCTTGTTCGATAATATTCGAACTATTGACATAGAGCAAACCCGTGTATGATTCGCTCATGCGCCCCTTCAAACACCTTCCTCTCAGTGAATTCGTTCTTGAGCGTCTGTTTTACGCCTTGAGCGACCCTGTACGCCTGGAGATTGTCCGGCGCCTCGCCGAGCTGGGAGAGGCCAGCTGTGGCGAGCTGGACGGTGGCCGTGCGAAGTCCACCATGTCCCACCATTTCCGGGTGCTGCGAGATGCCGGACTGGTTCAAACCCAGACCATCGGCACGACCCACATGAACTCGTTGCGTAGGGAAGACTTGAGTCACCGTTTTCCGGGCCTGCTGGAAACGATCCTGTCCCAGTACGACGAAAAAGGAAGATGAGGCTCACGGGTGTTTTTCCACCCAACTCTTTCAGCGCGCGCTCTGCGCAAAAACACGCAGATCTGAGAAGCAGTTGACCAGGTGGTCGTACACCAGCCTCACTCTCGGTGCCACGGGCCCTGATTGCGGGCGATACATGATCAATTCGGAAGGCGGCGGGGCATCGTGTTGCATGAGCTCGACCAGTCGCCCTTCAGACAGATAGGGTTCTGCCAGATAACCGGGCATTTGCCCAAAGGCGATTCCCGCCAGAACAATCTCTCGCTCGGTTTCTGGATCGTCGCAGGTAAATGCCGGGGAGGCAGGCAGGAACGTTTGCCCCTCGGCAAGCACCCACGGCCAGGGGCGGCCGTTTTTGCGATCGATCAGCATCGACAGGGGCAAGCGTTTCAGATCCTCGATGCTGCCAGGGCATTGCACGGTGTCGAGGAGTGACGGCGCCGCGACGATTTTCAGGTCGACATGGGCCACCGTTCTGGCGATATAGCGCCGATCCCGCACAGCTCCAACACGAATACCGATGTCAATCTTGTTGGCCACCGCGTCGGTGAGCTGGTCATCCAGGCTCAGGTCGATGCTCAGGCCGGGATTCTCCCGCATCAGCGGTTTCAGAAACTCAATCAGATACAGCTTGCCAATGGCGTGGGGGGCCGTGATGCCGACGACGCCTTTTGCCTCCTGTTTACTGTTGGCGATAAACAACTGATCCACCCGTTCCAGGGTTTCCCGGGCTTGCAAGGCGAGTTTGGCACCAAAAGCGGTGACGTGAACCTGCCGCGTGCTGCGGTGGAACAACAGCTCCCCAAGCGTGCGCTCCAGTTCTTTGATGGCGCGTGTCACGGTCTGCGGAGAGGTGCCGAGGCGGGTGGCTGCATCGCGAAACGTGGTCGATTGCGCCGCCACCGAAAAGATCCGAATCAGCTCCATGCGATTGAGCATTGGCGTCAACTCCCGTTCCAGAAAATGGAATTCTCAAATCCGAACTCTTCCATTTTCTGACGAATAAAACCAGCGCAGACTGCACTCATCAACCCAAACAGGTCTCAACAGGAGCGCTGAACATGAGTAAAAACATCCAGGGTAAAGTGGTCGTTATCACCGGTGCGAGTAGCGGTCTGGGCGAAGCAACGGCGCGTCATCTGGCAGCGCTCGGCGCCCATGTAGTGCTTGGCGCCCGTCGCCAGGATCGTCTGGACGCGATTGTCCGGGAGATCGCCGCAGCAGGCGGCAAGGCGATTGCCCATCCGATCGATGTCACAAACAAAGAGGACTTGTCTGCGCTGGTCGCCAAGGCTGTCGAGGCATTCGGTCGCATCGATGTGATGATCAACAATGCAGGGCTGATGGCGATCTCTCCGATTTCGCAGCTGCGCGTCGAAGAGTGGGATCGCATGATCGACATCAACATCAAGGGCGTGTTGTATGGCATCGCGGCCGCGTTGCCGCTTTTCGAACAACAGGCCAGCGGTCACTTCATCAACATCTCTTCGGTTGCCGGCATCAAGGTGTTCAGCCCCGGTGGATCGGTGTACAGCGGTACCAAATTTGCGGTGCGCGCTATTTCCGATGGCCTGCGTCATGAAGTCGGCGGGAATATTCGCACGACGACCATCGAGCCGGGCGCGGTGGATTCCGAGCTCAAGTTCGGCAGCGGGCACCAGCCGAGCGCCGAGGTCGTTGGCGAGTTTTACAAGAAGGCCATCCCGGCTGATTCGGTTGCACGGGCCATCGCTTACGCGATCGAGCAACCTGCCGATGTCGATATCAACGAGATTGTTCTGCGTCCGACGGCGCAAGACTTCTGATAGTTAACCTGTGCCGTTTGTGCCCTTGCGCAAAAGCACGGGCGCGAGCGACTAAGCTTTAGCACTATTGAATACTTCGAATGTCTGGCCTGGAGCCAAACTTCCACGCAAGCCAACCAATATCGGTGATATCAACCCGTTTGTTTTTACCGTGAAGGCGGGAAGCTTTACCGCCGCGGCGATTACACTGGGCATGGACCCGCATTGTTCGCTTGGAGGACCGGATGGGCGCACGGTTGCTCAATCGCACGACGCGCAAACTGAGCCTGACAAACGAGGGGCAGATTGCGTATGAGCGCTGGCGGCAGATTATCGAGGATCTTGATGAGGTCGAGGTGACCATGGTCCGGGCCGTGGGCGGCCGACCGGTACCTTTAAACTCACGGTCCCGCTGTCCTTTGGTCAGCGCCATGTCCTGCCGATCCTTGATGCCTATCTGAAGCAGTGGCCTGAGCTGCACGTGGAGTTGTGGTTTACCGATCGCTTTGTCGACGCCCTTTTTACCACAGATGTAGCCGACTCCTCATCCTTCCCAGGAGCGTCATCCCGTTTTTCAACGCCTGTTTCAACCAGAAGCACTCACTATCGGTCCGATTTTGCCGCTGGAAACCCATCCCGGCCGAGCGGCCCCGACCATGCGCGGTCATTTCGAGATGGCGCAACGCGTCGAAGCGCTGGACTTTGGTGCGCTCTGGATGCGTGACATTCTTTTCTACGATCCGGATTATGGCGACGTGGCGCAGATGTTCGAACCGCTGGGCCATCCACAGCCAGCCAAGCGCCTATGCTAACAGCCAGCCGATGATGGTCCTCACCGACACGGCCGTGTTCCCAATAATGTGAATATAAGCAGCTCGCATGTTGTGGTCACGGCTATCCACTTCAAGGTTGTTGTGAGCATGCTCCGTGAATTCGACGGTCCGTTCACTAGATGGCAGAGCAACGGCTACTTTTGAACCCATGCGGCTCCGGAATTTCGCTGGTGGTTTCCAGAAAGCCGGCTGTCTGCATAGTTAAACACTTGCCGCGAACCGTCCTGGCGTATCGTCGTAACAGTGACATAGCCGGCCGAGAGAATACCATTCATCCGGAAGTCACTGTTGATAGGGGGGGGGCGAGCCTGTGAAAAGCTTACCATTGACTGGTCTAATCCCATTCAGTCTGGAATCTTCAGCATGCGAACTGTCGACATCCAGCAGGCAAGAATAAACCTGTCCCAGCGTTGATGAGGCTGTCAAAGGATGTCATTCCTGATTTCCAAGTCCGGCAGGCGGCTCTCCTCATCTGTTGTACGGAGTTGGTAATATCGGGCCGTGTTGGCAACGGGTGCCACCTTAAGTTGTAGGCTGGTTTCTACGGAGAGCGGCGGTGCAGTGGCGGTGAGTCGGGCGAGAACATTTAGGATGTGATCGGCACTCAGGGCGCCAGACAATCCTCGCAAGCGCCAATCGATTTCGCGCGTGCCGCGCTCAGCGCTTCACACAGGGGGACCGAAGGTCCCGACTCAAGCACCAGTTCTACCGCTACCAGCACCGGGTCGAGACCAGCGATGGGCACAGCAGCCAATACCTACGTCATAATTTGATCACCGTTGCTGTGATGTCTCAGGCCCCGCTTGAGAAGCCGCAACGGAGTGGGCAGATCAGCAAACGGCGTGCCATTGCACAGTGCACTGGGTTTGCGTTCGATGAGTGGGATGTAATGCTGCCAGTCAAAACTGACCTGATCTCGATCAAATAGGCACTCGTGGCTGGCAATCATCGTGTCATCGGCGATGACCCTGATCCGGGAGGGATATAGACGGCTGCTGACCCACTGGCCGACTCGCTCACACGGCACCGAATCGCGATTTCGTGCCACGCAGATCAGGCAGGTGCTGGAGACCCTTACGGTGTGCTCGACGTAGCCATCAAAGGCGGTCGGCATCCATTTCGACCCGCTCCAGCTCCAAAACGTCCGCCACCGTCAGCCCGTTGCACTAGGGGTGTAGCAGCTCGCTCCAGAGCGCACGCACGACAGCGTTGGCCCAGCCAGGCATTCAGTTCCTCGAGGGTGTGGAACATGCAGTTTGAGCGTCAATCCAGATGCGCCGTCGACTGCCTTGAACGTTCTTATCGACAAGAGGGTTGGCCGGGATTCGCACCAAATTCGCCAAAATGCAATTAAGCTTATGATTTAAAAGCTAAAACTGAATCTTGTAGTCAATCGGTTTGATCTTCCGATCGAGGTCCAGGGTGTAGTCGCCGAAACGATTGATATGACTCGTCCGATGCGGCGACAGCGCCTTGAGCACCGCCTCATCCACTGGGTGTCCCTGCCGCTGCAGATCCTTGAGCACACTTGACATTTCCTGCGCGTTGTGCAGGATCACCAGATTCGCCACTAGGTGGTTGTACTTGATGACTTTGCGCTGCTCATGCCGCACGTTCTCGGCAATGATGCCCTCTCCGCCGAAGAACAGCCACTTAGTGAAGTTGTTGAACTCTTCGCTCTTGTTGGTGGCTGCGTGGATGTTCCGGCGGAGTTCGATATCGTTGATGTAATTCAGCAGGAACATCGTACGCACCACGCGGCCGAGCTCGCGGAAGGCGAAGTACAGCTTGTTTTTCCGGCTGTAGGTCCCCAGTCGGCGCAGGATCATTGAAGGTGTGATCTTGCCGGCTTTGATCGAGATGGCTACTCGAAGCATGTCTGGAACGTGGCGCTCAATCAGCGCCCAGTCGATGGAGGCTCTGAACAGGCTGTTGATATGGCGATAGTGGCTTCCCTTCTCCGGTTTGAAGAAAACGAGCTCCTTGATATTGCGAATTCTCGGCATCAGCTGGATACCGAGCAGATGCGCTAGACCAAACACAGGGGCATTCTGGGCCTGGGTATCACCATGCACGGTGTCCGGCTGAATATCCGAGTCGTTTTTGACCAGGCCATCCAGGATGTAAACCGCCTCGTAGACCCCGCAGGGAATGAAGCGGCTGAACAGGGCGATATACATGTCGGAAACATGGTAGTAGCCGATACCGCCGTAACCACCGTAGCGGATGTGGTACTCGGAAAGCAGATTCTGTTCGTAGACATTCCACTTGGTGCCGTCCGCGGAGGCGGCCTTTCCGCTCCCCCAATATCGCGGCAAGGCAAAGCGGTTGTAGGCGTTGATAGCCGCCACGATGGCCTTGTCAAGCCGCTCTTCGGTGACGTGTTTGAGATTAAGCCAGGCCACTTGTTTGCGACTGAAACCTTTAACCGAACGCGCGGTTTGGGATGCGCCTAGGTTGCAGCCATAGCAGAACAGTGTGGTGATGAAACGCTTACGTGGCTCATCGAGCTTGGCCTCGAAGCCAGAAAGCGGGCCAAACAGGCGGTGCAGGTCAAGCCAACGCTCTGTTTCAGTCAGTACGTCCAAGATGCTTTTGGGTTCGGCGGTTGCCGTGATGGCTTGATCGATGATGGGCAGCTGGGGCGGCGGCTCCCTTCGTTCGGTTCGCCGAATCAGCAGCCCGGATTCAGTCAAATCCACATGCTCGTTATCCGGAAAGTGGTCGTCGACCGTTTGCGCGAGCGCGCTCAACTGGTTGCGCAGGCCTTGGGTGAACGCGGCCGGATTGACGTCCATGCCCACCAGTTCGCCGTAGCGCAGCACTTCCTCCTGATACTCATCCCAGCTCACCAGGTGTTCGCGGTAATCGTCGTATTGATCACTGTGCTCAACGTAGAGGTCGCCGGATTTCAACTCCTGCATAACCTGAGAGAAGATGCAGAGCTCAAAATACTTACGGTGAATCAAGGTCTCACTGCTGGCGGTGTCGCCCTTGGCGAAGATCAGTTTTCGCCACTTTTCGGGCAGCCCCTCCAGCGCCATTTCGGCAAACTCGTCCGCGCCGAGCGTGAGGTATTCGCGGTGGCTGTTGCGATGCCGCTGCAGCCAGTCAACCGCCTGCAACAGCGCGTCGTCCTGCGAGCTGGACTTGAGTGCGAGCACGTCCAGGCACTGAAACAGTAACGAGCGCTTGCTGCGGTATGGCTGCAACATGAACGGATAATAGTTGTTGCCGGCGAAGGCCATGTGCTCATCGCACTGGACGATCCAGGAGGCAGGATCGCCCTCAAGGGTTTCGTCGACCTGTGCGAGTCGCTCATCTGACGGCAAAGGCGCTTGTAGGACGGTGAGCACCTCCCGGAATTGACCGATCAGCCGATCCACCTGCTGGACATGGGTCAGGTGGTACTGCTGCAAGCGTTCTTCGGCAATCCGGTGCAGGCTGCGCAGGGTCTTGATGAAGATTTCGGCCACGTCATCCATGGCCTTCTGCAGTTGCGACTGCACCATGAGCACGGCCAAGGTGTAGCGCTTGTTGGCCTTCATCGCCCGCATTTCGGCGATATCGAGCGCTCGCGCTTCCAGTACCATCTGGGTGCGCTTGCTGATCGCGATATTCGTCAGCAAGGGAAGTCCATCGGCCAGCTCGATCAGTCCGTTGATATGCTTGAGAAAGCTTGCAACCTCACGAGCGCCGGGACGCTTCGGTTCGCGCTTGAGGCCATCCCATGCACTGCGCCCCTGGGGCTCCAATAGCTGATCCAGCCGCGCCGTGGCAGAGGCTGGCAATACATTGGCGACACTCTGATAAATCGACTCGTTGACGCTGGCACGGGCCTGCTGGGCCAGACGGCTGAGCCGTGTAAAACCCGGGAGTTCATAACGGCGGCGAACCAGCTCTTCAATGAGGATGTTGATGATGTCGGGTAGTTCCTGCTTCGAGGTGGCGGCTTGATGAGCGACCTCGTCCAGCCACTGATCGCCCTCGGCATCCAGCACCTGAATGCCCAGATGCACGCGAAGCCGCTGCTGGTGGCGTGGTTTGCTGCCGGATTGGTCGTAACGCTGCAGGGCGACCTTGGCGGGAACTCGCAATCCTGCAAGGCGGCAGATATGTTCAAGGATTGCCGGTGGCGTGGCTGCGAGTGGAAGGAAATAGCCGAGCCGTTGCAGGAGTTTCAGCTGGATCAGGAGGCAGACGCGCGTAGGGGCTTGCCGATACCAGCCAAAGATCAAGACTTTCTCCTGAGGGCCGGGTGTATAAATCGCGCCGAGTTCCTGTGGGCTGAACTCGGTTTTAAGACGCGGATAGGCAGTTTCTTCCGGTCGACTCATGGATCTTGCTGACGCCGTAAGAGCGAGCCTGCCGCGTTTTCTTCGAAGGCGCCGGCCTCCTCGATATAGCCTTGCACGGTGCCGTCATGCCGCCAGCCACCCTGGCGCTTGATCTCGAGAAAGTCAGCACCGGCGCGATGGGCGCTGGTTGCCAGGCCACGGCGCAGGCTGTGGCTGCTCATCTCTGGGGCATGCGACAGACGCGCTTCCTGGGCGCGAGCCGCCAGGATGGCATTGACGCTACCCACGTTCAGCGGAGCAGCCCCGACTACACCCCAGCGGCTGATGCGGCGGAACAGCGGGCCTTGCTCAATCTGAGCGGTATCCAACCAGCACCGCAAAGCCTTGGCTGGGCAGCAGATGTTGTCGCCGTAGGGGATCGCCTTGTCCAAGCCCTGACCCTCCTGGTCGGTCTTGGAGCGCGGCAGCGTGATCCGTAGACCTTCCCGCTCCCACTGCAGGTAGTGCACTTCCAGCATGACCAGTTCGCTGCGTCGGAACGCGCCGAAGTACCCCACCTGTATCAATGCGCTGTCACGCAGCGCCGCGAGCCCGTCGAGCGTGGCCAGGTGCGTCACGATCAGGTCGAGATCTTCCAGCAGTAAGGCTTTGGCTTTCTGCCGCGGGCGCCCGTGCACTCGCTCGATACCGCGCAAGGTCTTGCGTACGGTGGCGCTGGCGGTCGGGTCAGGAAAGCCCTGAAAGCGGTGCCATTGCCCCAGCGCGGTCAGGCGCAGGGACAAAGTGCGCGGGTTCAACGCTTCTGCGAAGGTCAGCAGGTAATGAATCACCGTGGCTTCATCGCACGGCAGCACGCCGCCCCAGGCCTGAAAGTGGCGAATGGCCGAGCGGTAGGTTCGGCGGGTGTTGTCGGAGGTGGCGGCCGCGAGAAAGCGCTGGTAGCGCTGGGCCAACTGCTCCGGGGTAGCGAGCGTACCGTTGGTACGCGCAAGGGCTGCTCGCTCGTCGAGCAGTAACGGGGTGGCTATTTCATCGTTATTTCTTGTAGTCATCAAGAAACGCCTGTTTAGGCCGTGCGTACTGCGGATTATAGAAGCGAATGCCGAGCGTGAACGCCTAACTCGCGATAACCGCGCTTATCGTCGGTTCGCCGAGGGTTTCGCCGGGCTGTTCTATTCTGTACTTAAACTGCAGTATTACGTTTTCCATACTACGGTACGAAAAAATCCGAGGTGCTTATGGCCCGCCCAGGGATCATGTATGTCCACGTCGCCGCCGCCGCCGCCCAACTCGTTGCTCAAGGCAAAAATCCAACGATCGACAGCGTCCGCGAAGCCTTGGGCGGAACCGGCAGCAAGAGCACCATCGCGCCGCTGTTAAAACGTTGGAAAGCAGCCCACCAAGACACGGTGGCGCACGCGGAGCTTGGACTGCCTGCCGAGCTGGTCCTGGCGTTGAAAGGGGTCTACGAAACAGTGCAGGCGCAGGCGACCCTCCAAGTCGAGCAGTCGGAGCAGACCCATCGCGAAGCCACCGCCGTGCTGCAGGAGCAGTTGCAGCAGGTTTTCAGCGAGCGGGACGCTTTACTCAACGCACAGGCGCAACAAAGTCAGGCGCTGGCCACCGCCCAAGCACGCAGCCAAGGGCTGGAAGAAACCGTGCAGCGGCAGGAAATCACCTTGGTCAGTCTGGGCAGCGAAAAGCTCGGGCTCGAACAGCGCCTGGTCGACCGCGTCGCGGAAATAGCCACACTGAGCCAACACCTGCAGCAAGCGCAGGGGCAGTTCGAGCATTACCAGGCATCGGTCGCGCAACAGCGCGCCGACGAGCGCCAGGCCGCGGAACAACGCCAGCAGCACCTGGAACAGGAGCTGACAGAGCTCCGCCAGCGCCTGCTCGCACAACAAACCCACCTGGGCGAACTGCACGCACAGGAACAACGCTGGGCGCAGGACCACGATCGACTGCAGAGCACCCTGCACACGTCCCAGGAGTCGCTGATCCTCAGCCGCAGCGCACAGGAGCAGTTGGCGCGGCAACTCGCCGAGCTGAAACAGATCCATCAGGCACTGGAGCAGCGGCATGTCCAGGACGAACAGTGCTTGGCTGATACGCGGACGAAGTTGGCTGTGGCCGAGCGGGAGCGGCGTCTTCTGACGGACCGTTTCACCCAAGCAGAATCCCAGTTGACCGAACTTGCCAGAGAGCAACAACGTCTGCTCCAAGACAACGCGGTGTTAAACAGCCAACTTGTGGAACTCAGAACGTTGCCACCGAACCCGCCGTTGGCATCTTGAATGGGCGTTATGCAATGAGCTTGGAGAGTGTCTAGAAAATCAGGGGCGATTCAAAATGACCCATAGGACATTACTCAAAATAAAACAGAAGAACCCGGCCATTCTTCTCGCGGGGCGTTGAGACCCGATAAGCCACGCGGCGATCACTGTCACTGCCATGGCGGGCCACTGAACCCAATCCAGATAACTCAAGCCAACCTCTCAATCTCTATCGATAAAAAAGAGAGGGATACGAGGGCGAATAATTCAGATTTTTTGAGCGATTTTGAGAATGTACCGCTCGTCAGACATGCCTCGAATTTATTGAACATACGATTTGCTCTCTCGGACAGACTAAACATGTGCTGACGAAAAATCCCTTTCGTCTTGCCTCTGGGAGAATGTAATGAAAGCCATCGTTTACAACGGCCCCCGTGACGTCAGTGTGCAAAATGTGCCGGACGCCAAAATCGAAAAACCTACGGACGTTCTGGTGCGGGTGACGGCCACTAATATCTGCGGATCTGATCTGCATATGTATGAAGGCCGAACCTCTTTCGAAACCGGCAGAGTGTTTGGCCATGAGAACCTCGGCGAGGTCGTTGAAGTAGGCGCCGGCGTAGATCGAGTCAAGGTAGGAGACCGTGTATGTCTGCCATTTAACATCGGCTGCGGTTTTTGCGAAAACTGTGAAAAAGGCCTGACCGGATTCTGCCTGACCGCTAACCCAGGTAGTGCGGGCGCGGCCTACGGATTTGCTGATATGGGGCCTTATCAGGGCGGGCAGGCAGAGCTGCTACGGGTGCCGTATGCCGACTTCAATTGCCTGGTGCTGCCCGACGACGCGCAAGAGCGTGAAGAAGATTACGTCATGCTGTCGGATATCTTCCCAACCGGCTGGCATGCAACCGAGCTGGCGGGCCTCCTTCCTGGGGAGAGCATTGCCATCTATGGCGCCGGCCCGGTGGGTTTAATGGCCGCCCACTCAGCAATGATCAAGGGCGCCTCTCAGGTGTTCGTGGTCGACAATCATCCCGACCGTTTAAAGCTCGCCGCTCAGATGGGTGCTACGCCCATCAACTCGCTTGAGAAAGAGGCAGTGGACCAAATCTTAAATCTGACTCACGGCAAAGGCACCGATCGAGGATGTGAGTGTGTTGGTTATCAATGCTGCGACCGCCACGGTCATGAAACCAATCACCTCACCATGAATAACCTTGTTGCCTCGACAAAAGCGACTGGGGGTATCGGAGTCGTTGGTGTGTTCGTACCTCAGGATCCCGGCGCTAAAAATGAACTCGCCAAAGAAGGCAAGATGGCCTTCGATTTCGGCGCTTTCTGGTTCAAGGGGCAGCAGATTCGAACTGGGCAGGCTAACGTCAAAGTCTACAACCGTCGCTTGGCCGAGCTTATCCATCATGGTCGCGCAAAACCTTCTCAGATCATTTCTCATCGTCTCAAGCTCGCCGAGGGCCCAGGTGCCTATAAGCACTTCGACGCACGTGACGATGGCTGGACGAAGGTCGTACTCAAGCCAGCAGCATAGAATGAACAGCCAACTTTTTGCCGGCTCGCATCGGGCCGGCGTCCTATTCTGAAGAAAAGCCTTAATGCTCTCCCGGTGAGTGTATTCCCCAGGAGTTCTTTGGGACCGCAGCGGTGGTGCAAAAAGAGTGGAGCGCCCAGACGTATGCAGGCTCGCGCTTGAAGGTGGATTTAATAAAGTAGGTTTAGAGCGGTGCGATGATCGGTTTTGAGATTTTGCGCTGTATTTGACTCACTCGCCAGTAGGTAAACGATCATGAAAAAGTTGAGTATATGCTTGGGCTTTTGCAGTGTATTCATGCTTCATGGATGCTTTGACAGCGCCGATAATGCAACGAAAGACAACTCCAGTGGCACCAAGTCCTCTGTAAAGATGCAAGAAGGAAAGGCCGACGAGAGTAGGCAATAATTGACGGCCCAGGCAATCGTGAACCGCTGGGCCAAAATCCTTTACGACAATAGAAGGGTGATTCAGATCAATGCCTGATTTGTGTGGGCGCTGCTCAGCGCTTGATGTGCCCACATCCGGAATGAGTTATTTTACTGCGAAAGCGGCTAGTCTTGGCGGTGATATTCGGAAAGCCATTAAACGGCCGGCCTGAACGTGGTTGGATTTGGATGTTCCACAAATGTAGGCAATGTGTTCAGCAACTAAGAGGATGCGATCATGCCGCGAGGGGATAAAGACAAGTACACCGATAACCAAAAACGGAAAGCGAAACATATCGAAGATAGCTACGAGGCTAAAGGGGTTCCCAAAGATGAAGCAGCAAGTCGTGCTTGGGGAACAGTTAATAAACAGTCAGGTGGCGGCGAACGAAAAGGTGGCTCTGCGCAGAAAACCACCGAGGCAAAAAAGGCTAAAGCCCGAGAGTCATCAGCCCGCCAAGCTGCAGCAACACGACAAGGTGCCCCGCGTACTGATCAGCGATTAGAGGATATGAGCAAAAATGAGCTTATGGAGCGAGCTCGTAAACACCGAATATCCGGGCGTTCAACTATGCGTAAGAGTGAGCTGATCGAGGCGCTGAATGATTTGAGTTAAGGACGTCTAAAGTGGATTCGATCTGCTGCTCGACGGTGCAGTCAAAGCGTAGGTTGGAGATGCCTACGGTGCATGGGCAGTACAGTCATCCCCGGGAGTTGTATGGATAGTTTTACCCGCGAAGGCATTAAGCGACGCCTCATATGCGCTCTCCCGATTATGTCACTTCGGCGTCATCAGCACCGCGAGTGTCATTTTGATGAACTCTTCGTTTTTGCTGATTGTATCTAGCGCACCGCGAACATTTTCGGCGACGTCAGCGGATCCGCGGTGCTCGACCCAAAGTGTTAGTTCCATGATGGCAGCTTCGAGGGCGAGTTGGTTTTGATTGATTTTGAAAAGCAGGGAAGGGAGCAGGTCTGAATTCGTCATTGGTTATTCTCCGTGTGAGGACAGCGTAGCAGTAGGGAAATTTGCGATGACCAATTGTCTAAACGTTGCGATTAGAACCCATTCAAAGTCGTGTTTCCTGAGGTCTACATCGTTGTCGACTACTCAGACCACCAACCTTTCTCTGCCTGTCCGTAGTGTGAGCCACTGAACCAGCTTTCTAGCTCCACGTCCAACGTGCTAATTAATGCCAGATTTCCCTGCAAAGGATCCAAGAGATCAGCCTGCTTGCGAGCCCAGTCGATCCAAGGATTTGCCATTTCGTGATCTGCGACCGAGGCAGTTTTCAGCCGATCTTCCACCGCTTTTATGAAGGCTCGTAAGCGCTCGGCTCGTTCCCATCGCTCAGTATGTTTAACAACACTCAGTCTGAGGCGACGTTGAGTCTCTGTTGCACGGGCTCGTTCAAGACGTCGTCTTTCATCTTCAGCCCATTCACGATTTCTTGCCTCCTCTTTCTCTCTGAGGACCTTGATAGAAACTGATGCGGAACTTAAGCCCGCCAGGATGCTAGAAAGTTTTTTCTCGAGCGGCGCGGTCTTGGTGTCCTTCCAGTTTTTCCGTTCTCCGTAATCCATCCGCGCTTCAATCTGCAACGTCAGTTCGCCCGTTGAGACCCATTCAAACTGTGGGCTTCGTAGGGACATGAAATTAGGCTCCCATGGAGCACCTGGGCGGCGTTTTGGGGGAGGTGGCGGTGGGATCGGATGCTTGTCTAATCGCTCCACGAGTCGCACGGCTATTGGCTCATCGTTGACCGTGACGACTGTTTTTCCTTCAGCGTTGATCTTCCATGAACAACCTTCAGCCTCACCCTCTTTGATCAATGCATCAAAAAGGATTGCGCAGCGTTCTATCAATGTCGACGAAATCATCACATTCAAGACACGCTTGCCTGCGTAATCGAGGTAGCCGTCCTTGACCTTCGATGTTTTTGCGCTCTTTAGCCATTGACTCACTAGCGCGTGAGGCTCGGTTAATTGATAGGGGGCTTCAATCGTTCGCCGGACTATAGGTGAGTTCAAATCAGTGCCAGTCGTGACGAGCGAGTTGTCACGGTCGAGCACTTGGAATCGGACATTGCCTTCGACCTGAGGAGGTTTGGGTTTGCGTTGTCGCTGCTTTTCCGATTTGGCCCAGTGGCCACGCCCAGGGAGAGGGATGCCGGCTTTGCGACAAGCTTTGGCGACGGCGACGTCGGAAACACCAATTTCGTGGGCCAGTTTGACCATGGGTGTTTGCCATACTTTTTCGAACAGTTCCACGACGGTGAAGCTCACGAATGTGTACATGCAGTCTGTCACCTTTCCTCATCGCGAATTTAAGGTCATAACACAGGGTGTCGCGGATGTTGAATTCCGGGAAACTCTGGGTGCAACAGCCTATGTCGGTGTTCGCGTCTCTGGCGTCGCGTACGCTGGAAAAGACAACATCGACTCGTTTGGCGTGTGCTCGTAAGTTGAGGACAGCACGGCACTGAGTCGATCGCTTAACAGGTTCCAGGCGTTTTTCTTCTCTTCGGCATAGTCGTGGTGCAAATAATGGCGTCTCACCCGTGAACCGGCCAGTACATGGTTTTGGCAGCGGTCGATGACGTCCAGGCTGACCCCCAAAGCTTGCATCATGGTCGCGCCCGTGCGGCGCAGGTCATGCGGCGTCCAGTCGACGTTCTGGCCGTCGGCAAGGACCAAGGTATTGTCGTGACGCCGTCTGGAGAGGGCCTTGCGGTTTTTGAACCGGGCCTGGCGATCGCCGACCTGTTTACTCACCACCTTCACGTCCACATGTCCGTCATCCTGCTTGTTCGGAAAGCACCACTGGGAATCTCCCGTCAGGGTCTTGAGTTCCTGAAAGAAATGCAGGGCGAAAGGCGAGAGGAAGACATGGTGGTCCTGTTTCTTGCCACGAGTGCCTTTGACATTTTCGCTGGGGAGGAACCAGATCTGCTGGTCCAGATCGACATTTTTCCATTCGGCCTGCAGCAACTCGCCTATCCGACACAGGGTGCCCAGACTGATCCAGAGCGCGAGTTGGGTTTCCTTCTTTAACGGCCGTATGCCGTCGTATTTTTGCCCAGCGGGTAGGGCGTTGTAATCGGCGGTCATTTGCTGAAAGCGGTTGTGCAGTTCCAACAGCTCAGCCGGGGAAAGGATGCGGCTTCTTTCCGCTTCGTAGTCGGCAGGGATCAAGGGTGAGATGTCGACCAGCTCAGTCGGATCGCCCTCGATCAATAAGGCCCGCCAGGGCTGACGCTTTCTGGCCCAGCTGAACATCTGGGTGAGGTCGGCGAAGAAACTGATGGCTTGTCGGTGAGCGCCGCGGCTAACGACTGTCCGGATCAATGCCCGAACATCGTGCTCGGAAACACTGCTGACTGACGTCTTGCCTAGTGCAGGGTAAAGGTCCTTATTAAAACGTCGTTGCAACTCGGCATTGCCGTCTTTGCGCGCGACGCCATCCACCAGCCAAGCGTTAGCCAGATCCTGGACGGTCAGCGTTTGCACCTTCGTCGTTTTTACTTGTTCGGCCTCTACGTTAGCTGCGGCGTATGCCTGTGCCTTGGCGGTTTTCTTGTGCTCGTTGGGATTGATTTGCTCATCAATGAGCGCCCTGGCCTGGTTACGCGCCTTGCGGATGTCCGTCAGGGATTTGCGCGGCCAGGTTCCGCAGGCGTACTCTTTGTTCTGGTCGCCCCAGCGATAACGATAGAAAAAGCTGACCGACACACCGTCCTTGCGGACTGAGATTCGACCGGCCAGATTGCCATCCTCCCGGAGGATGCGGCCGGCATCGTTGGCAGTCAGTGACTCGAGTTCTTTGATGGTGATTTTGGCCATAAAACGGGCTCCCCCTACTTTTACCCCCACAAAACCGTCGGCTCTTGGTGGACGTTACTGGACTCACTTAGAGCAGAACACCGCTGGAGCTCAAGTAAATACTAGCTTAGAAAATTCCAGAGTAAAATTGTGGAAGCTTTCAAGACGTATGAAAAAGGAGATGGGGTGCTAGGGGTCGAGTGTTCGAATCACTCCGTCCCGACCATATTTCCTGACTAAAGTCAGACACTTAAGCCGATCAGCTAGATCGGCTTTTTTGTGCCTGCGCAAAACCCGCGCAAAACTATCCGGCATCTCTTGAGCCTTCCATCCCTTATAACAACCGCCTCCTCCCGATCCTCCCTGAGCGCGCGCGTCAGATATCTCTGATCGATCTGCGTCTAGCCCCCGCAGCCGCGCACCCGAGATTGTATGTGCTCGAAAATCACCCCGCACGCTCAAGCCTCAAACAAACCCCACCTGTCATTTTCATAACACTTGACCTTCCCCTCATGGCAAGCCGGATAAAACCTCAAGTGTTGGTTTGTCCTGAAAATTACAAGGAGGTACACGATGTACGGCAAGCGAATAACCCTGGGCGCCGTGGCGATAGCTGTCGTGTTCACGCTGGGTGGCTGTAAGGAGAGCGCGCCTGTGGCTGATGCCGCCAAGCCGCCTGGTGTGCCGGTGGCCGAGGTGGTTGCGCAGCCGGTGACTCCGTTTGTCGAATACACCGGTTCCTTGACCGCGATTGAGCAGGTTGAGCTGCGCCCGCGTGTCAGTGGTTACCTGCAACAGGTCAGCGTGCCCGAAGGCCAATCCGTGGCCAAGGGCAGTCTTTTGTTTGTGATTGACCCACGGGAATTCCAGGCCGCGCTGAACGCTGCCAAGGGGCGCTTGCGTGAGGCGCAGGCCAACGCATTGCTGGCCCAGGCCGAGCATGGCCGAGCCGAGCAACTGTTCGCCAAAAAAGTGGTGGCGCGTGATCGGCTCGACACTGCCATTGCTTCGCTGAACGCCGGCAGGGCCCAGGTTGATGCCGCCAGGGCAGCGCTGGACGCCGCCCAACTGGATTTGAGTTACACCCGTGTCACCGCGCCCATCAGCGGTCGCGTGGACCGTGCCCTGGTCACGGAGGGCAACTACGTCACCCGTGGGGTGACGCCGCTGACGACGATCGTCTCCATTGACCCGTTGCATGTGTATTTCGATGTCGATGAACGCACCTACCTGCGCTCGCTCGCCGCGACTCGGGAGGATGCCGCGTCCAAGGGGGAAAAGGCCGCCAAGGTCATGGTGGCGATGCTTAACGACGCAAACTATGCGCGGGCCGGGCGGGTGGACTTCCTGGCGAATGCGGCCGACCGCAAGACCGGCACAGTGCGTGCGCGTGCAGTGGTCGATAACCCCGACGGGCGCCTGACGCCGGGGCTGTTCGCCAAGGTCAAGCTGGACACCGGCGCGCCGCAACCCCGGGTGTTGGTGGCCGACCACTCCATCGGCACTGACCAGGGTCGCCGCTATGTATTGGTGGTCGGCGCAGGCGACAAGACCGAATACCGCCCCGTCGAGCTGGGGCCGATGGCCAACGGCCTGCGGGTGATTGAGCAGGGCCTGCAGCCGGGTGAGCGCATTGTGGTCAAGGGGCTGGTGCGCCCCGGCATGCAGGTGACGCCGCTGGCCGCCAACATCGACGGCGCGCCGTTGGATGCACCGCTGGTCATGGGGGGCGTGCAATGAGCTTCCCACGCTTTTTCATTGACCGGCCGATCTTCGCCATCGTGCTGTCGGTGTTGATGATGATCGCTGGCATCGTGGCCTTCTTTCATTTGCCGCTCAGCGAATACCCCGCCGTGACGCCGCCCACCGTGCAAGTGACCGCATCCTATCCGGGCGCCAACCCCCAGGTGATCGCCGAGACGGTGGCGGCGCCACTTGAGCAGGTGATCACCGGGGTCGAGGGCATGCTGTACATGACGTCGCAATCGGCGACCGATGGCCGCATGATCCTGACCGCAACGTTTGCCCAGGGCACCAACGCGGACATGGCGCAGATCCAGGTGCAAAACCGCGTCTCGCGGGCCCTGCCGCGTTTGCCCGAAGAGGTACAGCGCCTCGGCGTGGTCACGCAGAAGACCTCCCCGGACATCCTCATGGTGGTCCACCTGCTGTCGCCTGACCAACGTTACGACCCGCTCTATATCTCCAACTATGCCTACCTCCAGGTGCGCGATGAGCTGTCGCGGATTCCGGGGATCAACGACGTGCTGGTGTGGGGTGCGGGCGAGTACAGCATGCGTCTGTGGCTCGACCCGGACCTGATCGCCGCCCGTGGCTTGACCGCAGGCGACGTGATCAGCGCCGTGCGTGAGCAGAACGTGCAAGTGGCGGCCGGCTCGGTCGGCCAGGCGCCTGACTCCAGTGCGGCATTCCAGGTCACGGTCAATACCCTCGGGCGCCTGACGGACGAGGAGCAGTTTGGCGACATCATCATCCGCACCGGCGATAACGGCCAGGTGACGCGCCTGCGCGATGTGGCCCGTGTGGAAATGGGCGCCGATGCGTACGCGTTGCGCAGCCTGTTGGATGGCGAGCCGGCCGTTGCCTTGCAGATCATCCAGAGCCCGGGCGCCAACGCGCTCGATGTGGCGCAGGCGGTGCGCGATACCATGCAGCGCCTGGAGGCCAACTTCCCCGAGGGGATGGTGTCGCGGATTGCCTATGACCCGACAGTGTTTGTGCGCGCATCGCTGGAGTCAGTGGCCATCACCCTGATGGAAGCGATCCTGCTGGTGGTCCTGGTGGTGGTGGTGTTCCTGCGTAACTGGCGCGCATCCCTGATCCCGTTGATGGCCGTGCCGGTGTCGATTATCGGCACCTTTGCGGTCATGCATCTGATGGGCTTTTCCCTCAATACCCTGTCGTTGTTCGGCCTGGTGCTGTCCATCGGCATCGTGGTCGACGATGCAATCGTGGTGGTGGAGAACGTCGAGCGGCATATCGAGAACGGCGAGGAGCCGACGCAGGCTGCGCGACGAGCGATGGGCGAGGTGACCGGGCCGATCATTGCGATCACCTCGGTACTGGCTGCGGTGTTCATCCCCACGGCCTTCCTCAGTGGCTTGCAAGGTGAGTTTTATCGGCAGTTCGCGCTGACCATCGCGATTTCCACGATCCTGTCGGCGGTCAACTCCCTGACCCTCAGCCCGGCACTCGCCGGACTGTTGCTGCGCCCGCGCGGTGCCGCCGTGGTACATGATCCGCGTAGCCTGCGCGGTCGCGCCGCGCACCTGGTGCAGGTGCTGAGCCGGCCGTTCCAGCGGGCACCGCAGGCGTATGGCAACACGGTGCGCAAGGTGGTGGGCCGTCGCGGCGTGGCGCTGTTGGTTTATGGTGGGTTGCTGGCGCTGACCTGGTTCGGCTTCAGTGCTGTACCGGCGGGCTTCGTACCGATGCAAGACAAGTACTACCTGGTAGGCATCGCCCAATTGCCCAACGCGGCCTCCCTGGATCGCACCGACGCAGTGGTGCGGCAAATGTCGAAAATCGCCCTGGATGAACCAGGGGTCGAAAGCGTGGTGGCATTCCCTGGGTTGTCGGTCAACGGCTTCGTTAACGTACCGAATGCCGCGGTGATGTTCATCATGCTTGATCCGTTCAAAGAGCGTACCTCTGCGGACATGGCGGCGGTTGCCATCGCCGGGCGCCTGCAAGCCAAGTTCGCGAACATTCCCGACGGTTTCCTCGGCGTATTCCCACCGCCGCCAGTGCCCGGCCTTGGGGTGACCGGCGGCTTCAAGCTGCAGGTCGAGGACCGTGGCGGGGTCGGGCTCCAGGCTCTGGTGCAGCAGACCCAGGTGCTGATGACCAAAGCCACCGAGTCGGGCCAGGTCGCTGGGTTGATGACCAGCCTTGACGTCAACGCGCCTCAGTTGAATGTCGATATCGACCGCACCCAGGTCAAGAGCCAGGGGGTGCGGCTGGCCGATGTGTTCGAGTCCTTGCAGGTCTACCTCGGTTCGCTGTATGTCAACGACTTCAACCGTTTCGGCCGCACCTACAAGGTGACGGCCCAGGCCGACGCGGACCACCGCATGCAGGCCGAAGCCATCGGCCGCCTGCAGGTGCGCAACGCGGCCGGGGACATGCTGCCGTTGTCGGCGTTTGTCACCGTCACACCGAGTTCCGGACCCGATCGGGTGATTCACTACAACGGCTACCCCTCGGCCGACATCTCCGGCGGAGCGATGCCGGGGGTCAGTTCGGGGCAGGCCGTCGCGCTCATGGAGCGCCTGGCGCAGGAGGTGCTGCCCGAGGGTGTGACCTTTGAATGGACGGACTTGACCTACCAGCAAAAGCTCGCCGGGTCATCGGCTCTGTTTATTTTCCCGCTGTGTGTGTTGCTGGCCTACCTGATCCTGGCCGCGCAGTACAACAGCTGGCTGCTGCCCCTGGCGGTCTTGCTGATTGTGCCCATGTGTCTGCTCAGCGCGATCATTGGCGTCTGGTTGGTGGACGGCGACAACAACGTGTTCGTGCAGATCGGGTTGGTGGTGCTGGTGGGGCTGGCGGCGAAAAACGCGATCCTGATTGTCGAGTTTGCCCGCAGCCTTGAAGCCGAAGGCGCCAGCCCGCTGGAAGCGGTTATCCACGCGTGCCAACTGCGCTTGCGGCCGATCCTGATGACCTCACTGGCGTTCATCGCTGGCGTGGTGCCGCTGGTATTTGCCAGCGGAGCCGGGGCCGAGATGCGCCATGCCATGGGGGTTGCGGTGTTTGCCGGGATGCTGGGGGTGACGCTGTTCGGTCTGTTCCTGACGCCGGTGTTCTATGTGGTGATGCGCAGCCTTGCCCTGCGTTTGCAGCGCAAGGGCGCGAGTCCCAAGCTGCAATTGGAGGAGAGCGCGTCATGAGATTGGCCTATCAAGCGTTTCTGTTGTCGTCGCTCCTGGTGACTGGCTGCACCGCAGTCGGGCCCGATTATTCCGCGCCGGTGCTGCCCGCCGCGCAACGGCCGGCGAGCTTCGGCGCACCCATCGCCGGTCTCGGTACGGGCGAGGTCGAGGTGCAGTGGTGGCGTGTGTTCGATGAGCCGGCCCTCAGCCAACTGATCCAGCAGGCGCTGGCGGCCAACCACGATATCGGCATCGCCACCGCGCGGCTCGACGAAGCCAAGGCGATGCTGCGCGAGAGCCGCCAGGGCTTCTTGCCCAGCGGCGGTGCCGCGTTAGGGTATGAGCACCGACAGCGCAGCGAAGTCGAGACGCCGTCCGGCCAGCAGCGCTCCCTTGAAACCACGCGCGCAGCGCTGGATGCCGCCTGGGAAATCGACTTGTTTGGCCGCGTCCGGCGCTCGGTGGAGGCCGCGCAGGCCCAGGCGGGCTCGCGCCAGGCGTTGCTGCGCAGCGTACAGGCGAGCGTTGCCGCCACGGTTGCCGCGACCTGGTTCGAGCTGCAAGGGGTCGAAGCCGAGCAGACGGTGGTGGCTGACATCAGTCAAAGCCAGCGCGACAGCCTGGGCCTGGTGGAGCATTTGGTCAGTGTGGGGGCCGCCACCGAGTTCGATCGGCTGCGAGCCGAGGCCTTGCTGCGCAATGTCGAGGCGGTCGCCCCCGGCCTTGAGCGGCGTCGCGCAACCACTACCAATGCACTAGCGGTCTTGCTGGGGCAGGCGCCGCAAGGGTTCAAGCCACCGCAGGCCAGGCCCGGTCGTGAGACCTTGAACCTGCGCACCCTGCAGGTGGGCGACCCGGCCGGCTTGCTGGCCCGGCGCGCCGATATCGCCGCAGCCGAACGTGTGCTGGCGGCCGAGACCGCGCAGATCGGCGTGGAAACAGCCGGTCTGTATCCGGACATCCAGGTGCAGGGCTCCATCGGCCTGCTGGCCGGAAGCCTCGGCGCCTTGGGCGATTCGGGCATGCAGTCGAACTTTATTGCACCAGTCATTCGCTGGTCGCTGCTGGACACTGGGCGCGTACGTGCGCGGATTGCCGCCAGCGAGGCGCGCACCCAGGCGGCATTGATCAGCTACGACCAGACCGTATTACGCGCCCTGCAGGAAACCGATGACGCGTTCCAGGCCAACAGTGCGGCGGGCAGCACCCTGGGCCTGCGACTGCTGGAGGCCGCGGCCAATCGCGAGGCGGCGAGGTTGGCCCGCACGCGCTTCACGGACGGTGAGGGGGTGTACCTGGACGTACTGGAGGCAGAGCGCGCGGACTTCACCAGCCGCCGCGCACTGACCGTGGCGCGCACCGAGCAGCGCTTGGCGGTGGTCGGCATCTACAAGGCGCTCGGCGGTGGCTGGCAGATCTGCGAGCAGGCGGGGCAGGTGTGCAGCGGCGCTGCGGCGCTGCGTTAGACGCCGTTGTTGTACGCAAGCGCTGTGCTTGCGGTGTTCGGCGAAGGACGGCGAGGCGGCAGATTTCCTGGCGCAAGCCACCATTTATCGAATGAGGAGTCACCCATATGGATACCAAGCAGGTTCTGACCGTTGGCCTGGCAGTGCTAGGCGCGGCGGCAATGCCGTCGATGGCAGCCCAGGAAAGCATCAAAGGCACGTTCGCCTTGCCCGGCGAGAGTGAAAAGGCCGTGGGAGCGCTGATCGTCAAGGAAACCGGGCCGCTGACACGTGAGTTGTCGATCGCCTTTACCGACAAGGCCACCGGGCAACCGATCGTGCAGTTTGACGAAGAACTGACCCAGCGCCTTCATGTGCTGGCGACCGACAGCCATTTCACCAGCTTTATCCATGAGCATGCGGCCAAGCTGGGCGCTGACGGTCGTTTCAAGGTCGCGATGAAGTTTCCTCGGCCGGGCACCTATTACGTCTATGCCGATGCCGTACCGAGCGGGCTCGGCCAGCAGGTGGTGCGCTTCGAGGTGCCGGTGCAGGGCGCCACCGAGGCGGTGGCCCAGGCGCCGGCCAAACCGGAGCAGGGTAGCGATGGGCCCTACACGGTCAAGTTGGACACTTCGGCCCTGCGTGCCGGCAGCGAAAGCATGATGTCGCTGACGGTGCTCAAGGATGGCAAGCCGGCCCAGGACCTGGACACCTACCTGGGGGTGGCGGCCCATGCGGTGTTCGTCAGTACCGATGAGCTGGACTACGTGCACGCGCATGCCATGGCGGCGCCAATGCCAGGGCAGGCCGCCCACGCCGGGCATGGCGAGCCAGGCGCGGTGTCGGCGCAGTTGATGCTGCATGCCAAACCTGCGCATGCGGGCCCTTACGCCTTGTGGATTCAATTCAAGGGCGGCGACCAGATTCGTACCGTGCCATTTCTTGTGACGGTTCCCGCGGCGTCCTGAAGCCTGTTCACCTCGCCGTTGGTCAGCCATCGGCGAGTGAATCACCAATGGATGCTGGCTGTTTCAACTCTATTAAAAAGAATTGTCCTACAGGTATTGACCTTGCCACTGGAGGAACCTTTAGGCTTTTTTTTCGAGTACGCAAAAAATCATAAAAACAAGGATCAAGGGGTTATCAATGGATACTGCTACCCTGCAACAACGCTCGGACGCCCATCAGTGCAACAACGCTTCGGCGCTGATGGCTGATGCTTTAAAGCCCGGCGCGCAATACGCCCAAGTCACTGGCGCGCTGGACGCGCTGCTCGCCCTGACCCGCCAAGGCCTGTCGGGAGACACCGGCGCCTACGCCCACTACCAGTCAGCACTGCTGCAACTGCACATTCCCGGCGATCCGCGCACCGAGCCGACCCGGCGCTGGATGGCCAGTGAGGTGTACCGCGTCGAAGATGAGTTCGCCGCCGACCTGCCAAGTTTCACCGCGCTGCCGGTGGATGAGTTCCGCAAGCAGGTCGACGCAGAAATCGCCGCTCGCAGCCGGGTCAACCACCCCATGTCGCTGCACCTGTTCCAGGGCACGCCGCCTGCGCAAGACGTGCGTTTCTTCCTGGAACACCACTGGACCCGCTCCTACAACTTCTACAGCCTGTTGGCGGAACTGGCCTTTCGCTTCGAAGCCATCGAGGACGCCTCGGTGTTTTACCGCAACCTCTACGGCGAAGCGGGGGCGGAGACACCTGAGCGCTCGCACCCGGCGATGCTGGCCCACCTCATGGAGTATTTCGATATTCCGTTGGCAATCGATTTCCCGGCACTGCATCCCCTGGAAAAGGCCTACCTGAACAATCGCATTCGTTGTGTGCGCCACACCGATGTGGCCTGGGGACTGGCGCTGCTGTACGCCGTCGAGTCGGTCAGTTGCGTCAACCATCGGCGCATCTATGAGCTGTTGCAGCGCCTCGATGTGCCAGAGGGGCCTAGTGAATTCCACCGCCTGCACGGCACCCAGGATGAGATCGATACCGAGGAAATGTGGGCTCTGATTGCCAAGTTCGCCAGCGACGACGGCTTCCAGCGCACGTTCATGCGTGCGCTCAAGCGTCACTTCGAGATCAACAAGGCCTACTTCGACAGCCTGTGGCAGCAGATGCAGGCACAACGCCTGTCCGCGTGATCCTCCCAGCGACCCCAGAACAAAAAAATGGAGCACATGATGAGCCCACGTAATTTCTCGTTGCCGCAATTGCAGAATATTCACACCGCTGAAGCCCGCCTGTTGGCCGAGGCGCTCAAACCCGATGCGACGTTCAACCGCATCGAAATCGCTGCCAATATGCTGCGCGCCCTGTGTGAATCGGGCCACCAGGGCGATGCTGCGAACGCCGCGCAGTGCCAGCAACTGTTGTACATCCTGTCGCTGAGCGATGACGTTGCGACAGCCTCGACCCGGCGCTGGCTGGCCAATGCCATCTATAGCGTGCAAGAGCGCTTCATGCCGTCTGCGGACCTGGCATCGCCCCTGTCCGAAGCCGGTTTCCAGCAGCGCCTGGAAGAAGAGATCGCCGCGCAGTCGCGGGAAAACCACCCGATGTCGCAGTACATATTTGAAGGCAAGGCCTCCCGTGATCAACTGCAGGTGTTCCTGCATCACCAGTGGTTCCGCACCTTCCGCCTGTACCGCGATGCCGCGGACTTGCTGGTCAACCTGACCGACGTGGACGAGGCGGCCGCGCTTGGCCGTTACCTGTACGGCGAGCTGGGCGAAGAGGACGAGCAGCGCTCCCACCCCCGGCTGTTGGCCAAGCTCCTCGGCGCCGTGGGCTTGTCTGCCGATTTCGAGGCCATCTCGACCATGCCCGAGGAAGTCGCCTACCTGAACAACCGGGCCCGATGCTTTCGCAACCCGGATGTCGGCTGGGGCCTGGCGGTGTTCTACATCACCGAGCTGGTGGTCCCCGGCAATCACGGCAAGCTGTACAACGCCTTGCGCAACGCTGGCCTGAGCCAGGACGACGCGGAGTACTACGAGGTGCATATCAGCCTGGTCCCGCCGCGGGCCAAGCGTGAGTGGGCGCTGATCTCACGGCGTATTCCGGACCTCGCGTTCCAGAATTCATTCCTGACCTCCCTGGCCCAGCATTTCCGGCTCGAGAGGGCTTATTACGACGCTGTCTGGGCACACGTGCAGCGCGTTAAGTAGCCCTCCCTGGACAACGCGAGTACCCAGACATGCCGAGTCATATAACAGAGTCCCGTATCCACGGGGGCGCTTACTCGTCCCCGGAATTTGCCGCGATCTTCTCTGATGCCAATCAGGTGCAGAAGTGGCTCGATGTTGAAACCGCGCTGGCGGCGACCCAGGCGCAGATGGGCATCATCCCCCACGAAGCGGCACGGGAAATCGCCCGGGTGGCCAGTGTGGAGCTGCTCGACCTTGACGCCTTGGGGCGCGAGAGCATGGAAACCGGGCACATCCTGGTGCCGACCATTCGCGCCCTGGAGGCCTTGTGTGCCGATGGCTTGGGTGAGTACGTGCATTACGGCGTGACCACCCAGGACATCCTCGACACCGGGCTTATCTTGCAGGTCCGCGATGCCTGGGGCCTGGTGTTGCAGCGCCTGCGGGGGATTCGTGGGCATTTGCTCACGCTCGCCCTGCGGCACAAGCACACTCCGATGGTCGCCAGGACCCACGGGCAGCAAGCGCTGCCCACCACGTTCGGCTACAAGGTCGCGGTGTGGGTCGATGAAATCGATCGACACCTTGAGCGCTTCGATGAGGCCCATGCCCGGGTAATGGTGGGCAACCTGACCGGCGCGGTGGGCACCCTGGCGGCGTTTGGCCCACAGGGGCTTGAGGTGCAGCGCCGGACCCTGGAAAGCCTTGGCCTGGGGGCGCCGTTGAGCAGTTGGCACAGCGCCCGCGACCGGATCCTGGAGGCGGCCTGGCTGCTGGTCCAGGCTTCGGCGACCTTGGGCCGGGTCGCCAATGAGATCTACCACCTGCAGCGCACCGAGATCGATGAAGTGCGCGAAGGCCGCCGGGCAGGGCAAGTGGGCAGCAGCACCATGCCCCACAAGCAAAACCCGTCGACGGTGGATCTGATCAGCGCGCTTTCGCGGCTGGTGCGCGCACAGATGCTCGCGCTGACCGATGCGGCGTTCCAACTGCATGAACGCGACGGCACCACGTGGCGCATCGAATGGGCGGCCTTGCCGGAGCTGTTCATCTACGCCGGTGCCTTGCTCGCCCGTATGGAGGGCGTGCTGCTGGCCGGGCTGGATGTACGCGAAGCGCGCATGCGCAGCAACCTGGATTTGCTGGGCGGGCTGATCCTGTCGGAACGGGTGATGCTCGCGCTGGCGCCTCGCTTAGGCAAGCAGACGGCCCATCACCTGGTCCACGAAATCGCCCAGCAGGCCCAGGGCGCGGGCGCTTCTTTTCGCCAGGCCCTGCTCAACGACAAGCGTCTGCACGGCTGTTTTACCCGCCAAGCGCTCGACGACCTGCTTGACCCGACCACCTACACCGGGCTTGCAGCACAGATGGTCGACCTGGTGGCGAACAAAGCAATACCCCGCTGTTCAAGCGAAGGCCTTGAAGCGGTGATGGCAACCCAAGGAAACCCCGGTCAGCCCCAGTACGCGATGGAGGGTATGTGATGGATTCGCAAACGATGGAAATGGCAGCCCGTGCATCTTGCACCGCACGTTCGGAACACCTCGGCCTTGGTCATGACGGCGAGCAATGCCGCCACGAACACAGCCACATTCTCGACTCGAAAACCCATGGCTCAGGCTATGCCGGCCCGCAGAGCCGCAAGATTTTCTGCAGTCACTGCCGCTTGCAGCGCTGGCTGGATGTGGAAGCCGCGCTGGCCATGGCCCAGGCCGATGTCAATATCATCCCGCGCGAGGCGGCCCTGGAAATCGAAAAAGCCGCCTTGCTGTCGGGTATCAATGTGCGCCAGCTGGCCGAGGGCGTGGCTGCCACCGGCCATTCGCTGATGCCATTGCTGAGCGCCCTGCAAAAAAACTGCAGCCCGAGTGCCCGTGAATTCGTGCACTACGGCGCCACCACCCAGGACATCCAGGACACCGCCCAGTCCCTGGAAATGCGCGACGTCCTCGACGCGATGGACCTGGCCCTGGAGACTTTGCTGGGCAAACTGTCGACGCTGGCCGATGCGCACCGTGATTCGCTGATGGTCGCCAGGACCCATTCGATCCCTGCGTTGCCGACCACCTTCGGACTCAAGGTCGCCGGCTGGATCGACGAACTGTTGCGCCACCGCCAGCGCCTGGCCGAGGCCCGCCAGCGAGTACTGGTGGTGCAGCTGTTTGGTGGAGTCGGCACGATGGCAGCGTTTGGTCCGCACGCGATGCCTATGCTTGAGCGCTTCGCGCAGCGCTTGTCGCTGCAAGTGCCCCTGGCGGGATGGCATGTGTCCCGAGACCGTGTCGCAGAGTTCGTCAGCACCTTGGCCATGGTCACGGCATCGCTGGCCCGCGTGGCCGACGAAATCCGCACGCTCAATCGCTGGGAAATCGGCGAAGTTGAAGTGGGCTGGAGCGACCAGCAGATTGGCAGCAGCACCATGCCCCACAAGCGCAACCCCGAAGGCTGCGAGCAGGTCGTGGTCCTGGCGCGGTTGGCCAAGGCCCAGGTCATGCTGGCGCTGGATGCGATGATCCTCGAACACGAGCGCGATTACCGTGGCACACGCCTGGAATGGTGTGCGGTGGCGGACGTTTCGCACTATGCGCTGATGGCACTCTCGATCCTGACCGAGACCATCGACGGGCTGACCGTTAACGTCAAGAAGATGGAATGCACCGCCCAGGCCTATGGCGATGCGATCTGCACCGAAGCCGTGGTGTTCGAAATGGCCCGCAAGCTCGGCAAGAGCAGTGCCTACCAGATCATCTTCGAAGTGTCCCAGGCGAGCCAGCGCGATCACGTGTCGATCCGCACGGCGATCGAGGCCGATGCCCGGGTTGTCGCTGTCATGGATGCAGGCGTCCTGGCGCGGCTGTTCGAGCCCCGAAGCCATCTGGGGATGTCCGAACGCATTGTCGATAACGTGCTGTCCAACGTGACGGCCCGCTGACTATTGCTTACTGAGAAGGCTTGCAATCTTATCAAGGAGAGACAGATGTCAAACGTTATGGAAGTTGATAAAGCCAAGGTCCAGCAGTTTTCCGCACGGATCATGGAGGATTACGGCAACACGCTGCGCGGTGCGATGCTCTACATCGGCGACCAGCTTGGCTTGTTCAAGACACTGGCCGACGGCGAGGCCGTGACCCTGGAGCAACTGGCGCAAAAGAGTGGCTACAACCAACGCTATTTGCGCGAATGGCTGGGCAGCATGGTTACCGGCAATTATGTGACGTACGACGCGCAAACCCGCCGCTACCAGATGCCCGCCGAGTTTGTGCCGGTACTCGCCGACGAAGACTCGCCGTATTTTGCCGGGGGGATCATCCAGCTGAGTGTGCCGTTCGTGAGCATGGCGCCCAAGGTCATCGAAGCCTTTCGCCATGGCGGTGGTTGCGCCGAAGAGGCGTTTCCGCTGGAAACCTGGAAAGGCATGGAACGCATGACCATGCCTTGGTACAAGCACTACCTGGTCCAACACTGGATTCCCTCCCTGGACGGCGTTGAAGAAAAACTCAAGACCGGCGGCAGCGTGCTGGATTTCGGCTGTGGTGCTGGCCTGGCGGCGATCACCATGGCCAAGGCGTACCCCGAGGCCCGTATTGTCGGCTGCGACTTCCACCTGCCTTCCATCGAACTGGCACGTGCCAACGCCAAGGCCGCCGGGGTCGGTGACCGGGTGCAATTTGAAGTGAACGATTCGGATGCCCTGCGAGGCCAGCAATTCGACTTTGTGACCACCTTTGTGGTGATCCACGATGCCACCGATCCCCAGCAGATGCTCAAGGACCTGCGCGCAGCGACGGCCGAAGACGGCACCTACCTGATGGTTGAGCTCAACCTGTCCGATGAGCTTCACGAGAACATGAACCTGTTCGGTCGAGTGATGTACCCGCAGAGCACCCTGTACTGCATGACCTGTTCACTGTCCCACGGCGGGGCAGGGCTGGGGGCGTTCATGGGCGAGAAGCGCGCACGGCAGATGGCGCAAGCCGCCGGGTTCAGCCACTTTCGCAAGGTGCCTTCCGAATGGCCGCCGATGCCGGCGTTGTTTGAGCTCAAGCCGTGATCTAGCGTGCCCGGGGGCGGGTCGTACACGTTCCCGGGCATGCTCCTGCGACACCTGCGTGGTGGATGGCCCAACTCTGTTATCGTGGCGCCCCTCTGAACGCAAGGAAGCAATCACCCATGCATTTGCGCAAATCCCTGGCAATCGTCCTCCTGGCATCGGTTGGCAATCTGGCGGTAGCCGCGGAAAACAACAACCCGTTCCAGGGGGCGCTTATGCTCACCTCGGTAGCGCCCTTCGTGATTACCTCGGGTGCCACCGCAGGAACTTCATACATTCCAGAGCTTTTCAAATCATCCAAAAGCGATGCCCTGGCGTTCATCGGCTCCGATGGCGAGATCCGTGGAGCACAGTTCGAGCAGGCGTGCAGGTTTTACCGCTCGACCTACACGCCACCGCTGATGTCCGACGCACAACTGGCCCTGGCGATCGCAGCCGCCGGCTGATGGGGGCTCACCCCGCGATGTACAGCCCCCCATTCACATGCAGCACTTCCCCGGTCATGAAGCTTGCGCCGTTGCTGCACAAAAAGGCGATCACCGAGGCGATCTCGCTGGGCTGTCCCAGGCGTTTGAGCGGCGTTTGCTCCACCGAGTCACTACCACGGGTGGCGATCAGGCTTTGGGTCATCGGGGTTTCGATGATGCCGGGGGAGACAGCGTTGACCCGGGTGTTCGGGCCCAGTTCGCGGGCCAGGGCGCGGGTCAGGCTAAGCAGACCGCCCTTGGAGGTGCCGTAGTGGGCGTTGGAAAACGCACCGCGGTGGGCTGCGACTGAGGTCAGGTTGACGATTGCGCTGTTGGCGCGCAATGCCGGGATCGCCCGCTGGCACAGATAAAATACGCCGTCGAGGTTGATGCCCAGGGTCTGGCGCCATTGTTCGTCGGTCATCTGGCGAATCGGTTGTGACTGGTACAAACCGGCCGATGGCACCAGGAAGTCGATGCCGCCAAAGCGCTCGACGGCCAGTTGCACGGCCTTGGCCGAATCTTGTGGGTCGGCGGCGTTCATGCGCAGGGTTGCAACGCGCTCGCCGCTGGCGTCGAGTTTCTGGGCGAAGTCCGCCAGGCCATCGCCGTCCAGGTCAGTGAGCACCATCGAGGCGCCGTATTGATAGAACAGCTTCGCCACTTCACGGCCAATGCCGCCGTTGGCACCCGTCAGTAGCAGAACGCGATTGTTGAAATCGTACATGGGTGTTGTCTCCGAAAGGATGCCAGGGTTCACGGGCCGAGAATGCGCGCCAGGTGTTCGTGCTGCAGATCAACCCCCAGAAAGCGGCAGATCTGCACGATTTGCCCGTAAATCATGTGTTGCCCGTGGTGTACGCGGCAGCCGCGCGCCCGTGCCGCTGCCAGCAGAGCGGTATCGGCGGCGCGCATCACGGCCTCGCAAACCAGCGCATCAGCCCGCAGGGTGCCCGGGTCCAGGGGCAGGGCGTCGTCGTCCTTGAGCCCCAGGGAGGTGGCGTTGATGATCACGTCAAAGTCCTGGGCATTGCCGTCGCTCAGGCTTAATTCGACGTCGGGGAACTGTGTTTCGAGGCGCTCCAGCAGGGCCGCGGCGCGGGCCGGGGAGCGGTTGTAGATCGCCAGCCGCGCCGGTTGTTGCCCGGCAATCGACCAGGCAATCGACTTGCCGGCCCCACCGGCCCCCACCAGCAGCACACGCTTGCCTTCCAGCCGGTGTCCCTGCTGGTGCAGCCCGGCGAGCATGCCTTCGCCATCGAAGTTGCCTCCAATCAGCCGACCGCTCTCGGGCTCGATCCGTACCGCATTCACCGAGCCGACCTGCCGCGCGGTGTCGGTCAGTTCGTCGCACAACTCAACGATGCTTTCCTTGAATGGAATGGTCACCACCAGGCCATGCAGGTTGGCTATGCCGGCCACGCCGAGCAGCACCTTGTGCAGGTTCGAGCCGCGCACGTGGAGGGGCACGCAGACCAGGTCCAGGCCCTGATTGGCGGCGCTATGGTTGATGACTTGCGGGGTTTTTACATGGGCGATCGGGTCGGCAACGATGCCGATCAGTTGGGTCTGGCCACTGATGTGTGGCAGAGCTCTGGTAGGACTCATAAGTAGGAACCTGTCTGACATATTTTATTGTTGTCTGACAGGATGGTAGGAGGCTTCGCTTTTCGGTGTCAAGGGTGCTGCAGGCAGATCAGGCCTGCAGGTACATGTTCATACGCTTGGCAGCATTGCGCAGGTGACGCTCGGCGGCCTCGCCTGCCAGCACCGGGTCGCGGGCCTGGATGGCCTGGAAGATCGCCTGGTGTTCGTCCTGCACGTCCTGGATCAGCTCGTTGTAGATCTCGGCGGTGTTGCTGCGTGCCTCGCGAATCAGGCGTCGGACGCTGTGGTCGAGGTACTCGTTGAGCGACTTGAAGTGCGGGTTATGGGTGGCCGCGACAATCGCCTGGTGGAAGGCGTAATCCTCCTCGTCACCCAACTGGTCATTGACCATGGCGTACTCCATGCCGACCAGGGCCTGGCGGATCTTCTTCAGGTCTTCGGGGGTATGGCGCAAGGCTGCCAGGCGCGTGGCGCCCACTTCGATGGTGATCAGGAATTCGAGGATATGCAGCAGGGCGTCGGCTTCTCCGAGCGAAACTTCCTTCAAGCGAAACGCATGACGCTCACCACGCTTGGCGACAAATGCACCCTTGCCCTGTTGGGTGGTGATCAGTTCTTCGAACTTGAGTTGCGACAAGGCTTCACGCACCACCGCGCGGCTGACCGAAAACTGTTCGCACAGTTGCCGTTCGCTGGGCAGTTGATCGCCGGTGGCCAGCCGCCCGGACTGGATCTCGCCACTGAGCCAGTGAACGATCTCCATGGGCAGGGGCTGGTTGGGGTGCACGTTATCGCTTTTCATTGTTCGGTCCTCTGCCGGGAGGCAGCACGGGTACGGGCATCGAAGTGATGGCGGTTGATAGTGAAGGATTGAGCTGTGGTCTTACAAGTGTTTGAAAAAATTATCCCGGGGTGGATTGGCTGTTCTCAAGGCCTGCAACTGAGGTCGTAACAAAAAAGATCATAAATCTTGACTCAGGTGCTTTGACTTCGGGACAGGCTTGACGTAGTTTTCGCCAACTGGTCAGACATGTTAGGCCTGATGTTCTACCAGATTGTAAATAACAATAAAAAATCGAGGTTTCCATGCACTCCAAGACCACGCTGCGTCTGCTCACCCTTGGCACGACCCTGTTCGCCGGTTTCGCCTGCGCTGATCCTTTGAAGGTGGCGTTGGTCGAGACCCTGTCGGGGCCTTCGGCTGCCACCGGGCAAATGTTCCGCGCCGCGACGCGTTTCCAGATCGAACGGCTGAACGCCGAAGGCGGCTGGAATGGCGAGCCGATCCAACTACTCGAGTTCGATAGCCAGGGCACCCCAGCGGGGGCCTCCGAAAAACTCAAGGCTGCCATTGGTAGCGGCGCGCAAATGATTGTCCAGGGCGCTTCATCCGTGGCTGCCGGGCAAATTACTGAAGATGTGCGCAAGTACAACCTGCGCAACAAAGGCAAGGAAGTGGTGTTCCTCAACGTCGGCGGTGAAGCGCTGGAGCTGACTGGCAGCAAGTGCCACTTCTACCACTTCCGTTTCAACGGCAACGCGCCGATCCGGGTCAAGACCCTGGTTGCGGCCATGAAAGAAGCCGGCACCCTGGGCAGCAAAGTCTATTCCATGAACCAGAACTACAGCTGGGGCCTGGACATGGAAAAAGCCATCACCGAAAACTCCGCGGCGGGTGGTTATCAGTTGGTCGGCAAAAGCCTGCACGACACGCAGAAGGTCCAGGACTTCTCGCCCTACATCGCGCGTATCCAGGCTTCCGGCACCGAAACCGTGCTGACCGGCAACTGGGGCAACGACCTGTTGCTGTTGATGAAGGCCAGCCGCGCCGCCGGCCTGAAACTGCGCTTCGGTACCGCCTTCCTCGACCAACCGGGCAACCTGGCCAATGCCGGTGATGTTGCCCTGGGGCATTACGTGTCCCACCCGTTCAATATCGAGGCGGCGGGTGAGCAGGGCGAGCGTTTTGCCAGCGAGTACCAGGCCAAGACTGGCCATCTGCCGGCCTATATCGAGCCGCAGACGGTATTTGCCTTGCAGATGGTCGGCAATGTGCTCAAGAAGCTGGCGGCAGAAGACGGCCGCCTCAATACCCGCAGCTTCGCCCTGGCCCTGGAAAAAGCCAGCGATAGCAACCCATTGGGTGAGGTGCGCATGCGTGCCGAGGATCACCAACTGCTGATGCCGTTCGTGGTGTCGGTGGTGTCCAAGGACGCACGCTACAAAGTCGACGGCACTGATATGGGCTTTGTGCCGATCAAGTCGTTCAGTGCCGATCAAGCCGCCGCGCCAGTGCAGGATGCCTGCCAGATGCAACGCCCCGAGTGACGCCGCATGGCGCGCCGCTCGGCGCGCCTTTCTGTCCATCGCGAACGCTGGAGTCGCCTATGGAATTTCTCACTGTTTCACTGCTTAACGGCGTGATCTACGGCCTGCTGTTGTTTATGGTTTCGGCCGGCCTGACGCTGATTTTCGGCATGATGGGCGTGCTCAACTTCGCCCATGCTTCCTTCTACATGGTGGGTGCCTACCTGGCCTACACCCTACAGAAGTTTGTCGGCTTCAGCGCTGCGGTCGTGCTTTCGACGCTGCTGGTGGGCCTGCTCGGGGTCATCGTCGAGCGCTTTTTCCTGCGCCGGGTACACAAGCATGGGCATGCCCACGAACTGCTGCTGACCTTCGGCCTGACGTTCATCATTGCCGAGCTGATCAAGTTGTTCTACGGCAACTTTTCCGTTGAATACCGGGTGCCGGAGTTCCTCAACTTCGCCGCGTTCCAGGTGTTCAGCACCGACTATCCGTTCTATCGCCTGTTGATGGGCGTGGTCTCGCTGCTGGTGTTCGGCCTGATCTACCTGCTGTTGACCCGCACCCGGGTCGGCATCGTCGTGCGTGCAGCCATCCATCGTCCGCAAATGGCCGAGGCCCTGGGGCATAACGTGCCGCTGGTGTTCATGGCGGTGTTCGGTATCGGCGCGGCCCTGGCCGGCCTGGCCGGGGCGTTGGCCGGCGCTTTCTATACCACCAACCCGAACATGGCCCTGGAGCTGGGAGTGATTGTGTTTGTGGTGGTCGTGGTTGGCGGCCTGGGGTCGATGGCCGGGGCGATGATCGCTTCGTTGTTGATCGGGCTGATTTCCTCGTTCGCCGTGGGTGTGGACCTCAGCCTGGCGTCGCTGCTGGCCCTGGTCGGGGCGGGTGACTGGGCGCAGCAGATGGGCGGGCTGATGATCCTCAAGGTGTCCAGCGTCGCCGCGACGATTCCGTTCGCGCTGATGCTGCTGATTTTGCTGATCCGGCCGTCCGGGCTGATGGGCGAGAAGGGATAAACCATGAAACTGACGAAAATCCTCCTGGCGCTGCTGTTGCTGGCATTGCTGGTGCTGCCCGCCATCCTGCCGGCGGCGATGGTCAACGCGGCCATCCAGATGCTGATCGCCGCCTTGTTTGCCTGCGCCTTCAACCTGTTGTGCGGGCAGGGCGGCATGCTGTCGTTCGGCCACGCGGCGTACTTTGGCGTAGGCTCGTTCGCCACCTTGCATGCAATGAATGCACTCAATGGCGAAGGTCTGCTGCCAACCCCATTGTTACCGCTGATTGGCGCCATGGGCGGCTTTATCTGCGGCCTGTGCGCCGGTTGGTTCGCCACTAAGCGGGCGGGCGTGTACTTCTCCATGATCACCCTGGCCCTTGCCGAGTTGCTGCACTCCCTGGCGCCGCACCTGAGCACGCTGTTTGGTGGCGAGGCCGGTATTTCGTCCATGCGCACCGCCGCCTGGGGCCTGGATTTTGCGGACGCCAGCCAGGTGTATTACCTGACGCTGGGCTGGGTAGTGCTGTCGATTGCCTTGCTCTACGCCTTCACACTGACCCCCATGGGGCGCCTGACCTTCGCCTTGCGCGAGAACGGCCACCGTCTGCAATTTCTCGGCTACAACGTGCATCGCCTGCGGGTGCTGGTGTTTGCCTTGTCGGCGATGTTTGCCGGGATTGCCGGCGGCTTGCAGGCGCTGAACCTGGAGTCGGCCAACTACGTGCTGTTTGACATGCGTTTTTCTGCCGAGGTGGTGCTGAACACTTACATCGGCGGAGTCAACGTATTCCTCGGCCCGGTGCTCGGCGCGGCCCTGATGACCTTCTTTGGTAACGCCGCCTCCGACCTCACGCAATCCTGGTTGCTGTATCAGGGTCTGCTGTTTGTGCTGGTGATGATGTTCATGCCCAGCGGCCTGGCCGGGCTGGTGCTGTGCTGGAGTGCACAGATTCGTCGGCGCGGCTGGTTGGCGATCATCCCCGCAGCGTTCTCGGCGCTGCTCAGCGCCGGGTTGTTGAGCCTTGCGGTGGTGTTTGCCATCGAGACGCTGCAACGGGTGTTCAGCCAGGACTATCAGGCGCTGCTGGTGGCGGACCAAGTGTGGCCGGCGATTAGCCTGTTCGGCCGTGAATGGCTGCCGGGTGCGCTGCTGACCTGGGCCACCCCGTTGTTATTGGGCCTGGCCGGGCTGTTGCTGTTGAAACTGGCCCGCCGCCAATGGTTGCAACTGCTGGACGATGAATCGCCGGCCAGCACCTCCGCCCTCCAGCCCAGGACCCAAGGAGAACAACCATGAGCGATGCGATCCTGCAGTTACGCGATGTGCAGAAGTCCTTTGGCGAGGCCCATATCATTCGTGGGGCGCATCTGGAGTTGCGCGCGGGCGAGCGGCATGCGGTGATCGGTCCCAACGGGGCCGGCAAGTCGACCCTGTTCCATCTGATCTCCGGGCAATTGCAGCCGAGCAGCGGGCAGATCCTCCTGGGAGACGAGGCAATCCAGGGCTATTCGCCGCAGCACATCAACCACCTGGGGCTGTCGCGCTCGTTCCAGATCACCAATATTTTTCCCGGGCTCTCGGTGTTCGAGAACCTGCGCATCGCGGTGATGCGCAAACACCGGATGCAGTACCACTTCTGGCGCTCGCTCCAGTGTTACCCCGAGGTACGCGAACAGACCGAGCAACTGCTCGAACAGGTGCGGCTGCAGGGCAAGCAGGCGGTGTGCGCGGCCGAGTTGTCCTACTCCGAACAGCGCGCCCTGGAGATTGGCATGACCCTGGCCTGTGACCCGCGGGTGATCCTGCTCGACGAGCCGATGGCGGGCATGTCCCATGAAGAAACCGACTACGCCCTGAACCTGATTCGCGAGGTGACCCAGGGCCGCTCGCTGCTGATTGTCGAGCATGACATGGACGTGGTGTTTTCCCTGTGTGACCGCATCAGTGTGCTGGTCTACGGCGAAGTGATCGCCACCGGCACGCCGGACCAGATCCGCGCCGACCGACGTGTCCAGGAAGCCTACTTGGGTGAGGAGCAATGCGCATGAACCCGACCCCGCAAAACCTGTTGTCGATCAGCGATCTGCATGTGCACTACGGCAAGAGCCATGTGCTGCATGGTGTCGATCTGCACATCGGCCACAACGAAGTGGTCAGCCTGCTCGGGCGCAATGGCGCCGGGCGTTCCACCACCATGAAAGCGGTAATGGGCCTGGTGCCGCCGAGTGCCGGCAGTATCCGCCTGGCCGGGCGCGAGCTGACGGGGCTGCGTCCGTACCGCATCAGCCGCGCCGGTATCGGTTTTGTCCCGGAAGAGCGCGAGGTGTTTGCCAACCTCAGCGTCGAGGAAAACCTGCGCATGGGGCAACAGTTGGCGAATGATGGCGCCACCGCGTGGACTGTCGAGCAGATGTTCGACTACTTCCCCCGGCTGCGGGAGCGGCGCAATACCGGTGCTGGCAACCTGTCCGGGGGCGAACAGCAGATGCTCACCCTGTGCCGCTCGTTGCTGGGCTGCCCCAGGGTGCTACTGATCGACGAGCCCACCGAGGGCTTGGCGCCGAAGATTGTCGCGGTGGTGGCCGAGGCCATTCGCGATATTCACCGGCGCGGGGTGTCGATCCTGTTGGTGGAGCAAAAGCTGACCATCGCCCTCAAGGTGTCCAGCCGGGTGTGTGTGATGGGACATGGGCGGATCGTCTTCGAGGGCACGCCCCAGGCGCTGACAGACGACCCGAACCTGATGAAGGAGTGGCTGGCGGTCTAGGGCCGACACCGCATTCAACCGGCAGGTTCGCCTGCCATTACCACGCTGATCCTGTGGCGGCCCTGAGGCCCGCCAGGGGTCGCTGCGTCTGCAATCCAACGGGAATAACAATAAAAATGAACCTGATCAAACACTTCACCGCACCACCGCTGTTGTTGCTCAGCACCTTGCCGGGCCTGGCTATGGCCCAGGAGCACGGCTTTATCGAGGATGCGACGGCCAATGTGCAGATGCGCAACTTCTACTTCAACCGCGACTACCGCGACAGTGGCTCCGCCAAGGCCAAGAGCGAGGAGTGGGCCCAGGGCTTTCTGCTCAACGCCCAGTCCGGCTACACCCAGGGCACCGTGGGGGTTGGCGTCGACCTGATCGGCCGCCTCGGGGTCAAGCTCGACAGCGGCGGTGGGCGCACCGGCAGCCTGTTGCTGCCGGCCGATGGCAATGGCTCGGCGGATGACTTCTCCAGCCTGGGGGCCGCGGTCAAGTTCAAAGTGTCGAAAACTGAGCTTAAAGTCGGCGAATTGCTGCCGACCTTGCCGATCCTCCAGTACAACGATGCGCGCCTGCTGCCTCAGACCTTCCAGGGTGCGATGCTGACGTCCAGGGAAATTACCGGGCTGACCTTCAATGCCGGGCAGATGCGCTCTTTCACCCAACGCAACTCCAGCGACCGTGAAGACCTGTTTATCGACGGTCGCGCCTTCGCCACGTCCGATCGCTACAACTACCTGGGCGGCGAATACCGCTTCAACCAGGACCGCACCATGCTCGGCCTGTGGGGCGCGCAACTGGAGGATATCTACCGCCAGCGGTTTATCCAGTTCACCCACAAGCAACCGGTCGGCGCCTGGACGCTGGGCGCCAATATCGGTTTGCTGGACTCCGAGGAGGAAGGCCAGGCCAAGGCCGGGCAGATCGATAACCGCTCGTTCTATACCGCCCTGAGTGCCGGTACCGGTGGGCATACCCTGATGGCCGCCTGGCAACGCATGTATGGCGAGGACGGCACTATCTGGTTGAGCCCGACCACCACCGTGCTGCCCAGTGATATCCAGGTGCGCAACTTCGCCGCCGCCCAAGAGAAGGCCTGGCAAGTGCGCTACGACTACAACTTTGCCGCCCTCGGCGTGCCGGGGTTGAGCGCCTTTGTGCGCTATGTCAATGGTGACAATGTGGCGGTGGCCGGTGGCAACGGAGGCAAGGAATGGGAGCGGGACTTCGACCTGTCCTATGTGATCCAGAACGGGCCATTGAAGAACCTAGGGCTGCGCTGGAGAAATGCCATGGTGCGCTCCAACTTCGGCCCTTCGGTGGACGATAACCGCCTGATCGTCAGCTACAACCTGGCGTTGTTCTAATTGCTCGGGTACTACTTTTTCGATAAATCCCTTTGACAGACCCCTGGCTGCGAGTTAGCTTTTATCTACTGGTCTGACAAGTTTGTTTAAATGTATGACCAGACATAAAAACAAGTGAGAACCCCATGTCCCATCCAGATCATTCTCCCGCTACGCCCCAGCACGATGCCGACGTTTTTCAACACAGCGCCTACGCCGGAATCCACGGCAAGGTGGTGGTGGTGACCGGTGGCGGCAGCGGTATCGGCCTGGCCCTGGCCGAAGGCTTTGCGCGCAATGGCGCGCACCTGCTGCTGATCGACATCAACGCCCAGGCCATGGCGGACGCCAAGGTTGCGCTGCAGGAAAATTTCCCGGCGACCCGGGTCGAATGTTTCCAGGCCTCAGTCACCGACGAAGCCGCTGTGGAGGCCGCTTTCGCGCATGCCAAGGCGTGCTTTGGACGCATCGACGTGTTGCTCAACAACGCTGGCGTGTCGATCAACAAGCCGTCCCTGGACATCACCCCCAGCGAATGGCGGCGCGCCATCGAGATCAATCTCAACAGCGTGTTCTTCTGCGCCCAGGTGGCGGCGCGCTACATGGTAGAACAGCAGGCCGGGGTGATCATCAACACCTCGTCGATGTGGGGCGTGTCGCACGCTGCCGATCGCACCGCGTACTGCGCGACCAAGGCCGCCGTGGTCTCCATGACCAAATGCCTGGCCGTGGAATGGGCACGGCACGGCGTCCGAATGAACGCCATCGGCCCAGGCTATACCCGTACCCCGCTGGTGGAAGAACTGCAACGGGCCGGGCGCCTCGACGTCGAGGCCCTGCGCCAGCGCACCCCCTTGCAACGCCTCGGCGAGCCGGGGGAGATGGCCGAGCTGGCGCTGTTCCTCGCGTCCAGCAGCGCGACCTTTATCACCGGGCAGATTTATGTGTCGGACGGCGGCTGGACGGCCAACGGCTTTTAGTTCGCCCCTCGTTGTGCGGGCCCGCCGTGACCCGCGATTGAACTCATTTGTGGAGAAGTAAAATGCCGAAAAGTGTTGCCTTGTCGCCGGCCTCGCCGTGGGTCGAGCTCAGTACCACCGACGCCGACTGGAAGCAGGCCGACCCTGCATTGCTGGGCACTTTGCTCAGCCAGTTGCACCTGATCCGCGCCTTCGAGGAGACCGTGCTGGAGCTGGCCGGTGAAGGCCTGGTGCATGGCCCGGCACATTCGAGTATCGGCCAGGAAGGGGGCGCGGTCGGTTCGATTGTCGCCCTGGGCGCGGCCGATGAAGTCAATGGCTCGCACCGCGGGCACCACCAGTTCCTGGCCAAGGCGCTGGTGTACCTGATGCCTGAAGGGATCGACCCGAACGCCGCGGTCAACGCGCCGATCCAGGACCTGCTGCAACGCACTCTGGCGGAAATCCTCGGCCTGGCCCAGGGCTTCTGCAAAGGCCGTGGCGGCTCGATGCACCTGCAGTGGGCCGAGGCAGGGGCCCTGGGCACTAACGCTATCGTCGGTGGCGGCGTGCCGCTGGCCGCCGGTGCCGCCTGGGCTCACCGGCATGCGCAGACCGACACCGTGGCGGTCACTTATTTTGGTGACGGCGCGGTGAACATCGGTTCGGTGCTGGAGACCATGAACCTGGCGGCGGCCTGGAAGCTGCCGCTGTGTTTCTTTATCGAGAACAACCTGTACGCCGTGTCGACCACGGTTGATGAGGCCACGGCCGAGCCACGCCTGTCGGCACGCGGGCTGGGCTTCAATATCCCGAGCTGGAAGGTCGATGGCATGGACCCGCTGGCGGTGTACCTGGCCATGCAGCAAGCGCTGGCGCATATGCGCGCCGGCAACGGTCCGACCGTGATCGAGGCTGATGTGTACCGCTTCTTCCATCAGAATGGCCCGTTCCCCGGCAGTGCATTCGGTTACCGCAGCAAGGAAGAAGAGCAGAGCTGGCGTGCCCGTGATCCGCTGGAGCGCCTGGCCCGGGAAATGCAAAAGCGCGGGCTGATCGACGATGCCGGCCTGGCCAACCTGCGTGACACCGTCAAGCAGGCAATGGCCCAGGCGGCAGCGGCTCTGCTGGAAGCCGACCCCGCGGGCAAGCCGGGCAAGCGGCGGATTCGCCCTGAGTTGTGGCCATCGCCGGACTTTCGCGATGTCGGTATCCGGGGCGATCTCAGCGAACTGGCCGCTGCGCGCACCAGTGAACAGGCCACCTATCGCGGCGCCATGGAGCCACGCAAGTTCATTGACGCCATCGCTGATGTGATGAACCGACGCATGGAAACCGATGCCAGCATCGTCGTGATGGGCGAGGATGTACACCGTCTCAAGGGCGGCACCAATGGTGCCACCCGTGGCCTGAAAGAGCGCTTTCCAGAGCGCATCCTCGGCACCCCGATCAGTGAAAACGCCTTCTGCGGGCTGGGTGGCGGTATGGCCCTGGACGGGCGTTTCAAGCCGGTAGTGGAATTCATGTACCCCGACTTCATGTGGGTTGCCGCCGACCAGGTGTTTAACCAGATCGGCAAGGCCCGGCACATGTTCGGCGGGCAAAGTGATGTGCCGCTCGTGCTGCGCACCAAGATCGCCATGGGCACCGGCTACGGCTCGCAGCACTCCATGGATCCGGCCGGGATCTACGTGACCAACCCGGGCTGGCGCATCGTCGCGGCGTCCACGCCGTTCGACTATATCGGCCTGATGAATGCCGCGCTGGCCTGCAAGGACCCGGTGCTGGTGATCGAGCACGTCGACCTTTACAGCCACAGCGGCGAGGTGCCGGTGGACGACCTCGACTACCAGATCCCATTCGGCACCGCCGCCGTGCGCCGCGAAGGCCGCGACCTGACGATCCTCACCTACCTGAGCATGGTCGGGCATTCCCTGGAGGCGGTGGAGCAGACTGGTGTCGACGCCGAAGTGATTGACCTGCGCTTCCTCGACCGCGCCAGCTTCGACTGGGCCACGGTGGAGGCGAGCATTCGCAAGACCAACAATGTACTGATCGTCGAGCAGGGTGCCCGGGGGACATCCTATGGGGGTTGGCTGGCTGACGAATTGCAGCGCCGTTGCTTCGACTGGCTCGACCAGCCGATCCAGCGCGTAACCGGCGGCGAAGGCTCGCCAAGTATTTCCAAAGTCCTGGAGCGCGCCGCGTGTGCCCGCACCGAGGAAGTGATCGAAGGCCTGCAACAGGTCATCCGCGAAAAAGGGGCGCACCAATGAGCGTGAAGATGCTGGTTCCAATGGAAGTAGGGATTTGCTGTGTCGATCTGCCGGCCCTCAGCCGGTTCTACCAGCAGGTGCTGGGTTTCACCTTTGTCACCCAGGTGCAAATGCCCGCTGCCGCCGCGCAGCAAGTCGGCCTGAGCGACGGCGGCTACAGCGTAGTGCGCCTGCAGACGCCCTATGGCGAACGCATCAAGCTGCTGGCGCCAGAGCACACGCCGAGCCGGCAAGCGCCGGGATTGATCCTCGACCGCCAGAACGCGAGTTACCTGACATTCATTGTTGAAGACATCGCCAGCCTGGTGGCCGACCTGAAAACCGCCGGCGCGAGTTTTTTTGCCGGCGACGCGCCGATCCAGCTGCGCCCTGACGTCAAGGCGCTGTTCTGCCGCGATCCGGAAGGCAACGTGCTGGAGTTGGTGGAGTACACCGACATCGCCGCCTACCGTCCTGACCTGTTCAACCAGCGGAGTGCCTGATGGCCAAGCTCTTACATATGCCCGAGGTGTCGGCCAACGCGACCCACGCCGCGATCCAGGCCTGGACCCTCAAGGAAGGCGACACGATCAACGCCGGCGACTGCATCGCCGAGATTGAAACCGAAAAGGCCTTGGTCGAACTGACGGCTGAAGAAGATGCGGTGCTGGGCAAGATCCTGGTCGAACCGGGCCGCGAAGTGGAAGTGGGGTCGCCGATCGGGGTGCTGTTTTCCCGGGGCGAAACCGAGGTTGATATCGCCGCGCTGCTGGCCAAGGCCGGTGCGTCGGTGCTGGTTGATGCGCCTGTGCCGCAACCTGCGGTCGAGGCCGCGCCGCTGAGGCAAGGGCACAGCCGCGCGCGGGTGTTTGCCAGCCCCCTGGCCCGTCGCCTGGCAGCGGCCAAGGGCCTGGACCTGGCGAGCCTCAAGGGCAGTGGGCCGAATGGGCGCATCGTCAAGCGCGACGTCGAGGCGTCAGCCGTTGCTGGGGTTGCCCTGGTGCCTGCGGCGACACCGGTATCGGCCAGCGAGTTTGAGGACATCCCCCACAGCAGCATGCGCAAGACCATTGCCCGGCGTCTGGTGGAGAGCAAGGCCACGGTGCCGCATTTTTATCTGGATGTGGAGTGTCGCATGGAGGCGCTGCTGGCCCTGCGCGAGCAGATCAACCAGACCGCCCCACGGAAGATTTCGATCAACGACTTTATCGTCAAGGCTGTCGGCGTGGCCCTGCGCCAAGTGCCGGCGATGAACGTGACCTGGACCGACACCGCGCTGCGCCGCTACCAGCAGGCGGATGTCTGCGTGGCGGTGTCCACCGACAGCGGCCTGATCACCCCGGTAGTGCGCAATGCCGACAGCAAGGCACTGTCGCAGATCAGCACGGATGTGGCTGAACTGGCCGGGCGCGCCCGCGACGGGCGCCTGCGCCCCGAGGAATACCAGGGCGGCAGTTTCACCATCAGTAACCTGGGTATGTTCGGCGTCGAGCAGTTCAGCGCCATCATCAATCCACCCCACGCGGCGATTCTGGCGGTGGGCGCGACCCAGCAAAAACCGGTCGTGGAAAACGCTGAGCTGAAGGTCGGTTCGGTGCTGCGCTGCACCCTGTCCGTGGATCATCGGGCGGTGGATGGCGCGCTGGCGGCGCAATGGCTGGCGGTGTTCAAGGGCCTGCTGGAAAACCCGCTGGGCATGCTGATCTGAGGAAGTACCCATGAGCGACATGAAATTCGATGTGATCGTCGTCGGTGGCGGCCCCGGCGGCTACGTGGCGGCTATCCGCGCCAGCCAGTTGGGCCTGCGCACGGCGTTGGTGGAGAAGGACCAACTGGGTGGGGTGTGCCTGAACTGGGGCTGCATTCCAACCAAGGCGCTGCTGCGCAGCGTTGACGTGCTGCGCCTTATCGGCAGTGCGGCGAGCTTTGGCATCGAGGTCGGGCCGGCGACACCGGACCTCAAGGCGATCGTCAAGCGCTCCCGCGATGTAGCGGTGCAGTTGCAGCGGGGCGTCAGCGGGCTGATGAAAAAACACCGCATCCAGGTGTTCAACGGCCATGCGCGCCTGGATGGGCCGCGGTGCCTGAACGTCCGTGGTCAGCAGGGCGGCCTGCGCCTGACGGCGCCGCACATTATTCTTGCCACCGGGGCCCGGGCCCGGATGCTGCCGGGCATGGAACCGGACGGCAAGCATTTCTGGAGCTACCGACAGGCCCTGGTGCCGGACAATGTGCCCAAGCGCCTGGTGATCATTGGCGGCGGGGCAATCGGCATCGAATTTGCCAGTTTCTATCACGCGCTGGGCGCCCAGGTCAGCGTGGTGGAAATGGCCGAGCGGATCCTCCCGGTGGAAGACCATGAGGTCAGTGCCCATGTAGCCCAGGCCCTGACCCGCGACGGGATCCGCCTCTACACCGGCTGTACGCTGCAAGGCAGCCAGGTGGTGCAGGGCGCGGTGCAGTTGCGCCTTGAGGGCAAGAGCAGTGAGACCCTGCAGGCCGACGTGGTGCTGGTGGCGGCGGGCATTGTTGGCAACGTCGAGGAGCTGGGGTTGGAGGGCACCGGGGTCAAGGTGCAGCATAGCCATGTGTTGGTGGACGAGTTCTGCCGCACGGGCGAGCCGGGCGTGTACGCCATTGGCGACCTGGCAGGAGCGCCGTGGCTGGCGCACAAGGCCAGCCACGAAGCGCTGATTTGTGTCGAGAAAATCGCTGGGCTCAACCCCCATCCCCTGGACCCGCGCAGCGTGCCGGCCTGCACCTATAGCCACCCGCAAGTCGCCAGCGTCGGCTACACCGAGGCCCAGGCCCGCAGTGCCGGCAAGGCGCTCAAGGTCGGCAAGTTTCCCTTCGCGGCCAACGGCAAGGCGATTGCCATGGGCGCTACCCAGGGCTTCGTCAAGGTGCTGTTCGACGCGCACAGTGGCGAGTTGCTGGGCGCGCATATGGTTGGCGAGGAAGTCACCGAGATGATCCAGGGCTACACCATCGCGCGGCGCCTTGAGACCACCGAGGCCGAACTGATCGACAGCATCCTGCCGCACCCGACGCTGTCAGAAGCGATGCATGAGGCCGTGCTGGCCGCCTACGAACGGGCGTTGCATAGCTGAGCCTGGCTGCTGCTGGATCATGTGGCGGTCTGGGTGCTGTTCCATGAACCCCTGTAGGAGCTGTCGAGCCCCAGCGAGGCTGTGACAGCTCCTACAGTTGATTTTCGTTACCGCCTACTCCTCGACCCGTGCGGCTGGCAGTGTGTTGTCATCCACGCGGGGGACGGTCTTGGGCTTGAGCATCGACAGCACCCAGACAAAGAACACCGGCACAAAAACCACTCCCAGTATCGTTGCGCTGAGCATCCCGCCGACCACGCCGGTGCCGATCGCACGTTGGCTGGCGGCGCCTGCGCCGGTGGCGATGGCCAGGGGCACGACGCCGAGGATGAAGGCCATGGAGGTCATGACGATGGGGCGAAAGCGCAGGCGCGCGGCTTCGATGGCGGCGTCGCGCAGGGAGTAGCCCTGGGCCCACAGGTCCTTGGCAAACTCGACGATCAGGATCGCATTCTTGGCCGCCAGGCCAATGATGGTGATCAGTCCGACCTTGAAGTACACGTCGTTGGGCATGCCCAGGCTGGTCACGGCCAGCACCGAACCGAGGGCGCCCACCGGTACGATCAGCATCACCGCAAAGGGGATGGCCCAGCTTTCATACAGCGCCACCAGCAGCAGGAACACCACCACGAAAGCCAGGGCAAACAACTGCAAGGCCTGGCCGCTGGCGATCTTTTCCTGGTACGACAAACCGGTCCATTCATAACCGATACCCGCCGGCAGTCCGGCCACCAGGCGCTCGATCTCGGCCATGGCTTGCCCGGTGCTGACCCCGGGTGGGGCATCGCCGGCGATACGGATCGAGGGGTAGCCGTTATAGCGGGCAATCTGCACCGGGCCTTGCTCCCACTGGGTGCTGACAAAGGCACTCAGGGGCACCAGGGCGCCGAGGTTATTGGGGATGAACAGCTTGAGCACGCTGTCAGGCGTCATCCGGTCGCGCTGGTCGGCCTGTACCACCACCCGCTGCTGACGCCCGGCATTGGCAAAGTCATTGACCACCGCCGAACCGAACGCAGTCGACAGGGTGTGGTTGATGGCATCAAACCCGACCCCCAGGGCTTGGGCTTTTTCCCGGTCGATGGTCAGGCGCAATTGCGGGGCCTCGGCCAGGCCTTCCATCATCGCGTAGAGGATGTTCGGGTTGCCGTTGGCCTGGCCCAGCAGTTGGTCCCGTGCCGCCAGCAAGCCTTCGCGGCCCAGGCCAGCACGGTCCTGCAGGCGTAGGGAGAAGCCTCCGGAGTTACCCATGCCGTCGATGGGCGGTGGGCTCACCGCCATGATCGTGCCGTCGCTGGGGTTGGCAAATTGTTGATTGACCCCTGCGGTTTCGGCTTCGGCAGACTGGTCGCTGTCGCGCAGTGACCAGTCCTTGAGGGTCGGGAAGGCCAGGCCGGCGTTCTCGCCCATCCCGGAGAAGCTGAAGCCCAGTACCAGGAAGGTATTGGCGACCGCCTCGCGGGAGGCGAGAAATTGTTCCACTGCCTGGCCGGTGGCCGAGGTTCGCTCCCGCGAGGCGCCGGGCGGCAGTTGCACGTCAACGATCATGTAGCCCTGGTCTTCCACGGGCACGAAGGATTCCGGCAGGCGCAGGTAGGTAAAGCCCAGCAGGGCCACCAGCCCAAGGTATACCAGCATCACCCGCCCGGTGCGTTTGACCAGGTGATGATTAAGGGCGCTGTAGCGGTCGGTCAGGCGCCCGAACAGGCGGTTGAAGGCGCCAAAGAACCCGCGTTTTTCATGATGCCCCTCGGCCACGGGCTTGAGCAGGGTCGCGCACAGGGCCGGGGTGAACGTCAGGGCGAGGAAGCCGGAGAACAGAATCGACACCGCCAGGGTCAGGGAAAACTGCTGGTAGATGACCCCCACCGAACCGGCCATGAAAGCCAGGGGCAGGAACACCGCCGACAGCACCACGGTAATCCCGATGATCGCCCCCGACACCTGGCCCATGGCCTTGACCGTCGCGGCGGCCGGCGACAGGCCCTCATCGGCCATGATCCGCTCGACGTTTTCCACCACCACAATGGCGTCGTCCACCAGGATGCCGATGGCCAGCACCATGCCGAACATGGTCATCATGTTCACCGAGAAGCCCAGCAGGTACATCACCATCAGCGTGCCCAACAGGCACACCGGCACCACGATGCTCGGGATCAAGGTGTAGCGCACGTTCTGCAGGAACAGGAACATCACCAGGAACACCAGGACCATGGCCTCGACCAGGGTATAGATCACTTTCTCAATGGCCACGTCGACAAACCGCGAGGTGTCATACGGCACCGAGAACTCGACGTTGGGCGCAAAATTGACTGACAACTCCTGCAGGCGCTCCTTGACCGCACTGGCCGTCTTCAGCGCGTTGGCCCCCGGCGACAATTGCACCGCCGCACCCACTGCCGGCTTGCCATTGAGGCGCGTGGTGAAGTTGTAGTCCTGGCTGCCGACCTCGATCCTCGCCACATCGGCCAGCGTCACCTTGGAACCATCCTGATTGGCGCGCAGTACGATGCGCCCGAATTCCTCGGGGTTGTCCAGGGTGCCCTTGACCGCCAGGGTCGCGGTCAATTCCTGGCCGACGGCGCCGGGCGAGCTGCCGAAGCTGCCCGCTGGAACCTGGACGTTCTGCGCGCTGATCGCCCGGCTCACGTCATCGATGGACAAGCCGTAGCCCACCAGGCTCTGGGGGGCGAGCCAGATACGCATGGCCGCTTCCGAGGCAAAGAATTGCAGCTTGCCCACGCCTTCGACCCGGCGGATTTCATTGTTGACGTTACGCGCGGCGTAGTCGGCCAGCAGGGTTGTATCCTGCTCGGCCGTGCCGTCCTTGTAGCTCAGGGCGTAGATCAGCAGAAAGCCGGCGCTGGTCTGCTCCACCTGGATCCCCTGGCTGAGCACCGCCTGGGGCATGCGCGCCTCGGCTTTTTTCAGGCGGTTCTGGACCTCGACCTGGGCCATGTCCGGCTGGGTGCCGGGCTTGAAGGTCACGACGATTTCCGCCATGCCGTTGGAGTTGCTGGTGGAGTCGAAGTAGAGCAGGCCCTTGGCGCCATTGAGCTCTTCCTCGATGACGCTGGTCACAGAATCCACCAGCACCTTGGCCGACGCCCCGGGGTAAGTGGCGGTGACGGTGATTTGCGGCGGGGCGACACTCGGGTACTGGGCCACCGGCAGGGCCGGGATGATCAGCAGCCCGGCCATGGAGATGAATAACGCAATGACCCAGGCAAACTTGGGGCGCTTGATAAAAAACACAGACATGGTGAGACCTCGAACGCGGTGATGCCGGGCTTACTGGAGTGCTGCTTGTTGTTGGGCGGTGGGGGCAGCGGAGGCTTTGAGCACCACTTTGTCACCCGGGACGAGGCCGGCCTGGCCGCCGATAATCACCCGGTCACCGGCCTGCAGGCCTTGGGTGATCTGCCAGCGCTGGCCCTGTATGGCGCCGGTTTGTACGGCGCGTGGGCTGACGTTGTCGTCAGCATCCACCACCAGCACCTGGGCCTGGCCGTCGCTGCCGCGCTGCACCGCACGCTGGGGCACGAGCAAGGCTTGCTGGTCGGTGCCCTGGGGCACTTTCACGCGCACATACATGCCTGGCAACAACACCCCTTCAGGGTTGCTGAAGCGCCCACGCAACGACACCTGGCCGGTGCCACGGTCTACTGCAATATCCGAGAACAGCAGCGTGCCCTGGCTGTGATAGTCGGTGCCTTCGACTTGCAGTGACAGCTGCGACGGGTCGCCTGCCGACAGGCTGCCTTGCTTGAGGGCCTGGCGCAGTTTCAGCGCCTGGGCCACAGGCTGGGTGAAGTCGGCGTAGATCGGGTCCAGTTGCTGGATGCTTGCCATCAACGTCGCTTCGCCTTGGCCGACCAGCGCGCCCTCGGTCACCAGGGCGCGGCCGATACGCCCGGAGATCGGCGCGCGCACGGTTGCGTAGCCCAGGTTCAAACCCGCGGTTTCCAGATCGGCCCGCGCCGATTGCTGGGCGGCCTGGCTGCTTTTCAGGGCGGCGCGGGCGGTGTCGAGGTCCTGGCGACTGATGGCTTCGACGTCGGCCAGTTGTTCATAGCGCTTGACCTTGGCCTGGTTCTCGAACAACTGCGCTTCGATCCGTGCCAGCTCGCCCTGGGCCCGTGACACGGCGGCCTTGAGTGGCGCGGGATCGATCTGGAAGAGCAGGTCGCCGGCCTTGATCTCGGCGCCTTCCTCGAAGTGGCGCCGCAACACGATCCCGGCCACCCGGGCCCGTACCTGCGCCACCCGGACCGGCTCGATGCGCCCCGGCAGTTCCGTGGACAGGGAGAAGGCTTCGGGGGCGACGGTCACAGTCTCCACTTCCCGGGGCTGTGGGGCCGCTTCGGGCTGGGCAGGAGCACCACAGCCGGTGAGGCCGACAAGGGCCATTGCGGCAAAGCTGAAAATACGCAGGTCGCGCAAAGCGTTCATGTGTCACCTGGGGGCTAGGTCTGGAAAGGTGCGCATGATATATATTTGGTTCTAGTGAGACAATAATGTCTCAAAAGATTCTTTTGTGTTTAAAAGTGTCATTTTTCTTGAGGTCAGAGGGATTTTTGGCACAATGCCTTCCTCTTCACGCCCAACCAATGAGCCAGTTGCCATGTCTTCGCCCGCTCCCAACGAAAAACTCCTCAAGGCCCTGGCGGTTGCCATCGTTGAACAACCCCGGGCCACGCTCCAGGAACTGGCGCGCGCGGCCGGCATCAGCAAGGCCACCTTGCACCGCTTCTGCGGCACGCGGGAAAACCTGGTCGAGGTGCTGTTGGCGTACTCGCGCGACGTCATGCAGCAGGTGGTCGACGACTCGGACCTTGCGCGCGCAGCCCCGGCCGAGGCCCTGCGGGACTTGATCGACAAGCACCTGGCGCACCGTGAGTGGGTGCTGTTCATGGTGTTCCAGTACCGGCCAGACACCTTGAACATCCATGGCTGGCAACCGTACCTGAGCGTTTTGGACCGCTTCTTCCTGCGAGGCCAGCAGGCTGGGGTGTTCCGTATCGATATTGGTGCGGCGGTGATGACCGAGTTGTTTACATCGCTCCTGTGTGGCCTGGTCGAGGCCGAGCGTTTGGGCCGTGCGGCGCCAGCGGGAACCGCCTGGGTGATGGAGCAGATGTTCCTGCATGGGGTGACGGCTGCGCAGCCGCACTCAGCGTTGTCGCAGGGTCTGCGAGGGTAGTTCGCCAAACAGGGCCTTGTACTGACTGGCAAAGTGGCTCAAGTGGTAAAACCCCCATTGGGCCGCCGCATCACCGATGCTCAACTCGGCTGGCGATGACATGGCCAGCCGCCGCCGTACCGCGTTCAGGCGCACGCTGCGCAAGTAGTCCACCGGGTTGGTGTCGGCGATGGTCTGGAAGCTGTATTGCAGGGCACGTCGGCTGACGTGCAGGCGCTGGCACAGATCGAGAATGGTGATGGGCGCGTCGTGACTGGCGAGGGCGATCTGCTGACTCATCTTCACCAGGTACTGGCGGGTTGGCGCGCTGGGGCGCCGGCGTTTTTCATCGGCCTCGACGCTCGCCAGCAGGTCGAGGAAACCACTGAGCAGGCCATGTTCCATGAGTTTGGCGGTGGCGTCGTTGAAGTACTGCGGCGTGCAATCCAGGGCCTGCTCCAGTTGCTGGCGGACACGCTGGTGCAAGGCACTGGCGCGCTGCCACGGCGACTGCGACGACGGAGCGGCAGTCAATTGCCGGTAGCTGCGCGGGCTCAGATTCAGCGCCGCCAGCGCCAGGACTTTGTGGCGGGCAAAGGTCGCGGCATAGATCTGGGTGTTTTCCGGGGCATGGAACATGAATTCTTCGTGGTTGTTCAGGATCGCCAGGCAGTTCTGCGTGCCGTGGCTGTCGGTGCACAGTGGTATCGAAAAACACATGCGCTCGGCGGGCGACTGGCCGTATTGCACGATGCGCCGGTTCAACTGCTCATGGAAGACCTGGAAGGGCCCGCTGCACAGCTGCCGCAAGCGGCTGGCGAAGCGGCCGGGGGACAGTTGGTCGTAGGTCTGGTCCCAGTCGTGTACCGAGCGCGCGTGCTGGCTGGCGTCGGTAAAGCTAAGGCTTTCGATCTGCGTCATGGTCATCACCGGTGCGCGGGTTTGCGCCTGTGGTTGAAAATGTCCAGCGGCGGTTCGCGCATCAATACATCACGGTTGCCCCAGGTCCTGCAACCTATGGGCAAACCGCTGCCAAAGTGTGCCGATTTGGGATAACGGCCCATGCACCTCGCTCCCTACAGTCCAGGCTGGCCCGAAACCTCTCGGTCCGCCTCTTCGGAAGGGAGTGCAATCATGTACGCGCATTATCAGAACGCCGAAAAAAAATTCTGGCACCCAATGCGAGCGGCCGCGGCCGCTGCGGGAGAACAGACCCTGATCATCGCCAGGGGCAATGGCAACTACGTCACCGACATCCATGGCTGGCGCATGCTCGATGGCATCGCCGGGCTGTGGAACGTCAACGTCGGCCATAACCGCGAAAGCGTCAAGCAGGCGATCCATCGGCAAATGGACGAGCTGGCGTACTACCAGACCTTCGACGGCATTGCCCATCCCCGGGTGTATGACCTGGCTGAGCGCTTGACCGGGATGTTTGCCCAGGAAGATATGCAACGGGTGCTGTTTTCCAGTGGTGGCTCCGATGCCATCGAAACCGCCTTGAAAATGAGCCGCCAGTACTGGATTGCCGCCGGGGAGCCCGAGCGCACCCGGTTCCTGTCCTTGCGCAACGGCTACCACGGCGTGCACATGGGGGGCACCTCGGTCGGCGGGATCAGTGCCTATCACTTCAACCATGGGCCACTGCTTGAAGGCTGCACGCTGCTCGACAGCCCCTGGTCTTATCGCAACCCCTGGGACTGCAGCGATCCCCAGGTCCTGACCGCCCACTGCATTCGCCAATTGGAGGAGCAGATCCGCGCGCTGGGGCCGCAGTCCATTGCGGCGTTCATCGCCGAGCCAGTGCAGGGCGCCGGCGGGGTGATCGTGCCGCCCGCAGGCTACTGGCCACAGGTGCGTGCGGTGTGTGATCGCTACGGTATTTTGCTGATTGCCGATGAAGTGGTCACCGGCTTCGGCCGCACCGGTTCGATGCTGGGGTCGCGAGGCTGGGGGGTGGCGCCGGACATTCTGTGCCTGGCCAAAGGCATCTCCGCTGGCTACATCCCGTTGGGCGCCACGCTGTTCAATGGGCGCATCGCCCGCGCCATCGAAACCGCCGACAACTTCGGCCAGGTGATCATGCACGGCTACACCTACAGCGGCCACCCGACGGCCTGTGCGGCCTCCCTGGCGGTGCTGGATATCGTCGAGCAAGAAGACCTGCCGGGCAACGCGGCGAAGGTCGGCGCCTACCTGCTAAAGCGGCTCAAACCGTTGAGCGAGCGCTTCGACGTGGTCGGCGAGGTACGGGGCAAAGGCCTGATGATTGCCCTTGACCTGGTAAGCGACAAGCACCTGCGCACGCCCATCGATCCGGCCCTGGGCTACGCCTCGCGCCTGGCGGAGCGGGTACGCCTGGAAGGGGTGCTGGTGCGTCCGGTGGGGACCAAGATCATCCTCTCGCCGCCCCTGACCCTGACGATTGAAGAAGCCGACCTGATCTGCCATGCCCTGCAAGTGGGCCTGGCGCATACCTGATCCCCCGCAAACGGTGCCCATCGGGCGCCGCACTGACGATTGCCTTGAGGAATCCTGTTTATGAGCGACATTGCCTTGCTGCCTGCGGTCACCGAGTTCCTTGCCCGCGCGCCGGCCAACTTTATTGATGGGGCCTACCGGCCCAGTACATCCACCCAGCAGATTGCCGTGCACAACCCGGCGACCGGCCAGGTGATCAGCCACATCGTCGATGCCAGCGACGACGATGTCGAGCGTGCCGTCGCCAGTGCGCGCAAGGCCTTCAAAGGCGCCTGGGCGGGCACCTCGCCCTATGCCCGTGGCGTGATCCTGAATAAATTTGCCGATCTTCTGCAAGCCCATGGCGAAGAGTTGGCGCAGCTGGAAACCCTGTGTTCAGGCAAGTCGATCAACCTGTCGCGCGGCCTGGAAATAGCCCAGAGCGTGGTGTTCCTGCGCTACTTCGCCGGCTGGGCAAGCAAGATCAACGGCCAGACCATGAGCCCCTCGATTCCGTCCATGGGCGCCGAGCAGTACATGGCCTACACCCTGCGTGAGCCGGTGGGGGTGGTCGCCGGGATTGTGCCGTGGAACTTCTCGGTGATGATTGGCATTTGGAAGATTGCTTCGGCGCTGGTCACCGGTTGCACCATCGTGGTCAAGCCCAGTGAGTTCACCCCCCTGACGTTGTTGCGGGTGGCCGAATTAGCCTGCGAGGCGGGGGTGCCGGCCGGCGCATTTAATGTAGTCAATGGCACCGGGCAGGTGGGGCAGCAATTGATCGCCCATGCCCAGATCAGCAAAGTCGCGTTCACCGGCTCGGTGCCGACCGGAATTGCCGTGGGCAAGGCGGCGATGGCTGCGGACCTGACGCGCGCGACCCTGGAGCTGGGCGGCAAGAACCCGGCGGCGTTGTTGGCCGATGTCGATATGGGCCAGGCCGTGGCCGGGATGGTGCAAATGGCCTATGTGCACCAGGGCCAGGTGTGCGCCTCGCCAGAGCGGCTCTATGTGCATCGCTCGCGGATCAGTGAGTTCCTTGAAAAACTCGGGCAGGCCCTGGGCACCCTGACGATTGGCTCGCCTCTGGATGAGAGCACCCAGTTCGGCCCGCTGGCCAACCAGGCGCACCTGGAGAAGATTCTTGATTTCTTCGCCCGGGCCAACCAGAACAACACTGTGATCTGCGGGGCCAAGGCCGTTGACCGGCCGGGCTACTTTGTCGAGCCGACGCTGATCCTGGCCAATGGCCCTGATGACCCTTTGCTGCGCGAAGAAGCCTTTGGCCCGGTGCTCTGTGTACTGCCCTATGACACGGAGGAGGAATTGGTGACCCTGATGAACGACTCGCCCTACGGCCTGACGGCCAGTGTCTGGACCAACGACCTGTCCAAGGCGCTGCGCCTGATCCCGCAAATCGAGGCCGGCACGGTGTGGGTCAATATGCACACCTTCCTTGATCCGGCGCTGCCGTTTGGCGGGGTCAAGGCCTCGGGTATGGGCCGCGAGTTTGGTGATGCGTTTATCGAGGCCTACACCGAGCTCAAGTCGGTGATGATCCGCTATTGATTCACGCCCCCCTAGGCGCCAGCAAGCCGGCGCTTCAGTCTTCGGGCAGGTTGTCGAACAGGGTCTCGAGCAAGCTGTTGAGCTTGTTGAGCTGCGCGTCCGTCAAGCCCTTAAAGCTGTTCTTGAAGATATCTGCCGTGACCTTGTGGCTCTGCTCGATGGTCTGGTACCCGGCCTCTGTCAACGAAACCTGGGTAACGCGCCCGTCGTTGGAGCAGACATTGGTCTGCACCAGACCGTCGGCTTTCATGCGGTAGACGATCTTGGTGACCGTGGGCAGCTTGGCAATGGCGTGGGTGGAGATTTCCGAGATGCTCGACGCGCCGTTGTCCTTGAGGATCAGGAGGATGCGCCAGCGGGGGATATCCATGTCGACTTTTTTCAGGGCCTTTTCCATCGCCATGGAATAGCGCCCGTTGACCCGTGCGAGCCAGTAGAAGGGGAACTCTTCTTTCTTGAAATCCTGGCTGGCAGGGTTATGACGATTCACACGTTTTTTCGCGGTGGTCATGCTCGGGCTTCGAATAATGGGCAACGGTCAATTGTTGCATATTCACGAGATTGACGTCGCACCCTGTGGCAGCATCGCTTGCCTGCGATGCAGTGCTCCAGTCAGCATTTCTGGTGGCTGACACACCGCTATCGCAGGCAAGCCAGCTCCCACAGGGGATCTTCGCATGCTAGACATCTTTGGCCCCACCACAACTCAAATGTGGGAGCTGTCTCGCTCAGCGAGGCTGCGATAGCGGTGGGGCAGCCAACATCAAGGCTGGCAATGCCGCCGCGCTGAGCGAGACAGCTCCCACAGTGGGTGTGCGTGGGGCTGTCAGGTCGCGAGCATTTCCTGATGCTTGCTGCTCAGCCCCAGGTACGCCTCGATCACCCGTGGGTCGTCGGCCAGTTGCCGGGCGGGGCCGTGCATGGCGATCTGGCCGGTTTCCAGGACGTAGGCGTAGTCTGCGACCCGCAGCGCGGCCCGTGCATTCTGCTCCACCAGCAAGATCGACACCCCTTGCTCGCGCAGGCTGCTGATGATGCGGAAGATCTCGCGGGTGACCAGCGGCGCCAGGCCAAGGCTCGGCTCGTCGAGCATCAGCAGGCGTGGCTTGGCCATCAGTGCCCGGCCCACCGCAAGCATCTGGCGCTCACCGCCGGACAAGGTGGCCGCCAATTGTTCACGCCGCTCCCACAGGCGCGGGAACAGGTCGTACACCTGCTTGAGGGTGTGGCCGTGGTCGCGCTCGCCCCGGCGGTGGCGCTGGAAGGCGCCCAGCAGCAGGTTGTCGGCCACGCTCATCGAGGTAAAGAGTTCACGCTTTTCCGGCACCAGGCCCAGGCCCCGGCCGACCATCACCTCCACTTCGGGCACGGTTTCCAGGGTGCCGTCGAAGTTGACCTGACCCCGGGAGCCCAGCACGCCCATGATTGCCGACAGCAGGGTGGTCTTGCCCGCGCCATTGGGGCCGATCACCGTAACAATCTGCCCTTCGCCGACGCGCAGGCTGGCGTTGCTCAAGGCTTCGACCTTGCCATAGGCCACGCTCAGGTTATCGATTTGCAGCAGGGTCGTGCCGGCGTTGCAGGGTTCCATTGGCATATTCATGCGTCTGCGCCTCCCAAATAGGCTTCAAGCACTGCGGGATTGTTTTGCACTTCTTCAGGCAGGCCTTGGGCGATGGGCTGGCCGAACTCCATGACCACCACGCGATCCACCAGGCCCATGACGAAGTCCATGTCGTGCTCCACCAGCAGGATCGCCATGCCTTCGGCGCGCAGGCGCCTGAGCAAGGCCGCCAGCGCCTGTTTTTCCTGGAGGCGCAGGCCTGCGGCGGGTTCGTCCAGCAGCAACAGGCACGGGTCGGTGCACAGGGCGCGGGCGATTTCCAGGATGCGTTGCTGGCCCAAGGCCAGGCTCGCGGCGTCTTCCTGCAAGTAGTCGCCCAGGCCAACCCGTTCCAGTTGATAGCGCGCTTCGGCCAGCAGTTGCTGTTCCTCGGCACGGTCCAGGTTCAGGCTGGCGGCGATCACTCCCTTGTGCCCGCGCAAGTGGGCGCCGAGGGCGGCGTTCTCCAGCACGCTCATCCCCGGTAGCAGCTTGACGTGCTGAAAGGTGCGGCTCATTCCCAGGCGGGCGACATGCCGCGAGGTTTTGCCCGTGATCGGCTGACCCTTGAAATGAATGGCCCCTGAGGTGGGCGTATCGACCCCGGACAACAGGTTGAACAGGGTGCTTTTGCCGGCGCCGTTAGGCCCGATCAGGGCAAGGATCTCCCCGGCGTCGATATGCAGGTTCATCTGGTTGTTGGCCACCAGCCCGCCGTAGCGCTTGGTCACCTGGTTGGCTTGCAGGATGCGCGTCCCCTGTTCGGCGGCGTCACGCCGGGGCAGGGCCTGCGCCTGGGGCAGCGGCGCCGTGCGGGTACGGGCCTTGAACCATCTGCCCAGCCACGGCGCCAGGCCGCCCGGCGCGCAGTGCATCAGCAACACGATCAGGATGCCGAAGACGATGGTCTCGTAATTGCCGCCGTCGCCCAGCAGATGGGGCAGCCAGTCTTGCAGCCACTCCTTGAGCACGGTGAGGATGCCGGCGCCCAGTAATGCGCCCCAGATACTTGCCACGCCACCGATCAGCGCCATGAACAGATAGTCGATGCCCATGCCCAGGCCGAACGGGGTCGGGTTGACGAAGCGCTGGGTGTGGGCGTACAGCCAGCCCGACACGGCGGCAAACAGCGCGGCGATGACAAAGATCACCATTTTTGACCGGAAGGTGTTGACCCCCATGGACTCGGCCATCAACTGGCCGCCCTTGAGCGCCCGGATCGCCCGGCCTTCGCGGGAGTCGAGGAGGTTGTGGGTGATCAGCATCGCGGCGCCCAGCACCAGCCAGATCAGGTAGAACATATCTTCACCCTGGTCCAGGGAGATCCCCGCGAGGGTAATGGCTGGCAGGCCGCCGGCGCCGGTATGGCCGCCCAGGGGTTCCAGGGTGCCGAACAGGTAATAGAGCGAAAGCCCCCAGGCGATGGTGCCCAGTGGCAGATAGTGCCCGGACAGGCGCAGGGTCAAGGCGCCCAGCATCAGCGCCACCGTCACCGTCAGGGCCACGCCCACCAGTAGGGTCAGCCACGGTGAGGCGCTCGCCCATTGCAACCAGGCCGGCAGTTGCCCGGCGGTGGTCAGCCAGGCGGTGGTGTAGGCCCCAAGGCCGACAAACGCGGCCTGGCCAAAGCTGGTCATGCCGCCGACGCCCGTCAGCAGCACCAGGCCAAGCACTACCAAGGCATACAGGCCGATGTAGTTGAGCAAGGTCACGTAGTAGGGGGCGAGCACCAGCGGCGCCAGGCCCAGCAGGGTGATCAGCGTGAGGATCAGATAGCGGGGTTTCATTCGTGTTCCTCCACGTGACGGCTGGTGAGGGAGCGCCACAGCAGGAACGGAATGATCAGGGTAAAGACGATCACTTCCTTGTAGGCGCTGGCCCAGAACATCGAGAACGCTTCGATCAGGCCCACCGCGAGGGCGCCGAGGGCAGCCACCGGGTAGCTGACCAGCCCGCCCATGATGGCGCCGACAAAGCCCTTGAGGCTGATGATGAAGCCGGAGTCGAAGTACAGCGTGGTGATGGGCGCGATCAGAATCCCGGACAGGGTGCCGATCAGGGCTGCGAGAACGAAGGTGCTCTTGCCGGCCATTTCCGGGGAAATCCCCATCAGGCGTGCCCCCATGCGATTCACCGCCGTCGCACGCAGGGCCTTGCCGTACAGAGTGCGTTCAAAGAACACAAACAGGCCGATGATCAAGCCCAGGGACGCGGCGATGATCCACAGCGTCTGGCTGTTGAGCGCCACCGGGCCCAGTTCCAGGCCTTGTTCGGAGAACGGCCGGGTGCGCGCGCCTTCCGGGCCGAACAGCAGCAGGCCCATGCCTACCAGGCTCACATGCACCGCAATCGAGACGATCAGCAGCACCAGGGAACTGGCCGATGCGATGGGTTGGAAGGCCAGCCGATAGATCAGCGGCCCCAAGGGCACCACCAGCGCCAGGGTCAACAGGGCCTGCAACGCCATGGGCAGTTGCGCCAGTGGCAGGTTGTTGACCAGGCCCACCATCGCCACGGCGTAGGCGATCTTCACCAGGCTCATGCGCGGCAGGCGCCAGGCATGGGGGCGGCGGATCGCGGCGAGCAGGTCGAGGGCGCCATCGAGCAGCGTCAGGCCCAGCAGCAGCCAGACCAGTGCGGTCGGGTGACCGGCCTGCAGGCTGGCCATGGTCAGGGCGCCATAGGTGACGAACTCACCCTGGGGGATCAACAGGATCCGGGTCACGGTAAACACCAGGAGTATCGACAAGGCCAACAACGCATAAATGGCGCCATTGGTGATGCCGTCCTGGCCAAGCAGTAAGGCTATCTGGGCATTCATAGGGCAACTCTTTGCACGGGGTCATCAGGCTTTGGGCGTCCGCCGGACACGGCTGGCCGAGCGGGCAGGGAGGGCGCGGTCTCACTCTTTGAGCAGGGTCCAGGTGCCATTTTTCACCTGGATCAGCTCCCGGCCGCGTTCATCGAACCCGCTGTGGTCATCCGGGGTCATGCTGTAGACGCCTTGGGTGCCGGCCAGCTCGTGGGTGGTTTCCAGGGCGTCACGCAGCGCTCGGCGAAACTCCACGGTGCCCGGTGCGGCTTTGGCGGCGGCCAGGGGGATTGCGGCTTGCAGCAGCAGGCCGGCATCGAACGTGTTGGCGCCAAAGGTGGCGGGTTTGCTGCCATAGAGCTTCTGGTAGGCGGCGGTGTAGTCGGCGGCGATTTTCTTCGACGGATTGCTGTCGGGGATCTCATCGAGGACCAGCATCAGGCTGGCGGCAAGGATCGTCCCTTCGACCTTCTTGCCGCCCAGCTTGAGGAAGTCCGGCAGCGCCGCTCCGTGGGTCTGGTAGACCTGGCCACGGTAACCCTGGTCGAACAGCGTGGCCTGGGGCATCACCGCCGGGCTGCCCGGCGCCGCGACCAGCACCGCGTCGGGGCGGGTCGCGAGCACTTTGAGGCTTTGCCCGGTGATGGAGGTGTCCTGGCGCTGGAAGCGTTCGTTGGCGACGATCTTGATCCCATGCTCGGTCGCCAGGGCCGTGGCGACCTTGGCCCAGTTCTCGCCATACGGGTCGGCGGTGCCGATCAGGCCCAGGGTTTTCACCTGGTGCCGGGCCATGTGCTCGAACAGCGCCTTGGCGATCAACTCGTCATTTTGCGTGGTCTTGAACACCCATTTCTTCTCTGCCGTCATCGGCAGGATCACCGCCGCGGTGCCCACGGGCGACAACAGCGGTACCTGCGCCTCGGCGACAAACGAGATCACCCCGATGGCATTGGGCGAGCCGCTTGGGCCGATGATCGCATCCACTTTGTCTTCGCTGATCAGCTTCTTCAACGCCTTGACCGTGGCCGTCGGGTCGCTGCCATCGTCCAGCGCGATGTAGCGGATGGCTTGGTCCCCGACCTGGGTCGGCAGCAGCGCCACGGTGTTTTTCTGTGGCACGCCGATCATGGCCAAAGGGCCTGCGGCCGAGGTGATCACGCCGACCGTGACTTGCGCCTGGGCCAGGGATACGCAGGCCGCACTCAGTAGCAAGGTGGACACAGCTTTTTTCAAGAGCATGGAATTCTCCGAAGCATTGCAAGGCTAAGCAAGCGCCCGTCCCTCGGTTCGTCGCCGCTTGAACAGCGGTCGCGATGCGCGATGGAGGCGAGCCCTTGGCGGTTGCCGCAACGGCGTGAGCCGCTGTTGATGGGCGAGTAGGGCGATAGCAGGTTGCATGCCAGAAAAATCTGCGGTGGCTGTGTGAAGCAGGATTTGCCGCGGCCGGTGGCCGAAGAGTTTGTGGCCTGAAGGGGGGCACAAGCGGGTGTTGGGCGAAGGCGCTAGCTCGCGGTTCTTTCGCCATTTTTTTCTGAGTTTTTTATAGAAAAAACACCTAATAAATCAGCCATTTTTTGCTAGTTTTTTCATAGATAAAACAATCGGTAACTTTTCGTTTCTGCGTAATTTTCTAGATTTTCTGCACCTCAGGTAAACAGAAGGAAATCGTGATTGTCGTCTTTGTATTTAAGTAACTACATGAAATATAACGGTTTATTTATTTTTTCATATTGAATTTACCGATTTTCAGAGTGTTACCGAAATGCACGGCTCCAGTGCATCCCGTAAAAAATGTGCACCGAAAATACCCATAATTTTAAATAGACAAATCAATTGACATTTCACGTAAATATTATGATTTTAGATTTAAGCGTTGGGCAGGGTTTACCTGCCCAGTCCACTGGCAAGCGACGCACCGGCGTCGCCATATTGAGCGGGAGGGGAACATGACCATCGTCGTCGAGCATTTGGCTTTGGGAGGTAATGGTCTGTCGGTGATGGTCAAGGACACGATCGACATCGCAGGCTATGCAACCCGTGCTGGCAGCCGGGCCCTGGAGCATGCTGCGCCGGCGCAGGAACATGCCGCAGTGGTCAGGGCCCTGCTCGCGGGCGACTGCCGGATTCTCGGCAAGACCAGCCTGCATGAACTGGCCTTTGGCACCACCGGGATCAATCACTGGAGCGGCACCGCCGACAACCCGCTGTACCCCGGCTACATTCCTGGCGGCTCCTCCAGTGGTTCGGCGGCGGCGGTCGCGGCGGGGCTGGTGGACTTCGCCCTGGGGACCGACACCGGTGGGTCGGTGCGTGTGCCCGCCGCCTGTTGCGGGGTGTTTGGCCTCAAGCCGACCTATGGACGGATCAGCCGAGCGGGGGTGATGCCCAGCGTTTCCAGCCTCGATTGCGTTGGCCCGTTTGCCGCCAGCATGGCGCTGTTGATTGCGGCCATGCAGGTCATCGACCCGGGGTTCGTTGCCCAGGCCTGTCCAGCCGACCTCAGCATTGGCGTAGTGCCGGTCGCGGCGCATCCGCAGATCCTGCAAACCCTCGACCAAGCATTGGCCCGCAGCGGTTTTGCCCTGCACCCAACGCCGCTGCCCGGCATGCAGGCGGCCTACGACGCAGGCCTGGCGGTGATCAACCGTGAGACCTGGAACGCCTGCGGGCACCTGTTGCCCGGCGGCCTGCTGGGCGCGGATATCGCCGCGCGCGTGCAAGCTGCGGGCTTGACCGGCGACGACGAACTGCAGCAGGCCGAACAGGTACGCCAGGCATTTACCCGTGAGGTGGATGCGGTCCTGGCGCAGCACCCGATCCTGGCCTTGCCTACCCTGCCCGATTACCCCCTGGCGGTGGCGCAAGCGGCGGACACCCGCGCTGCCATCGGCATGACCAGCCTAGTGCGCCCATTCAACCTCTCTGGCCACCCGGCCCTGAGCCTGCCGCTGCAAGGCCCGAATGGCTTGCCGGTGGGCCTGCAACTGATCGCTGGCAAAGGTCAGGACGCCTTGCTGTGCGCGGTGGCCCTGATGATTTCGCAACGCCTAGAACAACAATCAGCCTGATTATTTTTGGAGGTATTCCATGACTGCACTTCGTGCACAAAGTCCGAGGTCCGACCTGTCGATCGTCGGCGGTGACGACTTCCAGCAACTGCTGGACGACATCCGTCGGCGCGCGCGCAGCGGTGAGTTCGACCAGCAAAAACACATCAGCCAGGACATCATCGAGCGCTTTCGCACACTTGGGGTGTACCGCGCCCTGGTGCCCAAGCGTTTTGGCGGGGAAGAGTGTTCGCCGGCGCAGTTCTGCCAGATGGTCGAGGATATCGCCCACGCTGACGGCTCCGCCGGCTGGGTGGCGAGTTTCGGCATGAGCCTGGTGTACCTCTCGGCGTTGCCCCTGGCGAGTATCGAGCAGGTCTACGCCAACGGCCCGGACGTGGTGTTCGCCGGGGGGATCTTCCCGCCGCAACCGGCCGCGTTTGTCGACGGGGGCCTTGAGGTCAACGGGCGCTGGAAGTTCTCCAGCGGGTGCATGGGTGCCTCGTTGATCGGGGTCGGCATCGCGCCGAAAAACGGCGACATGCTCGGCCTGCCACGCATGGCGGTGATGCCCCGGGACAAGGTGCGCATCGAGCAGACCTGGGACGTTACCGGCTTGATCGGCACCGGCAGCCACGACCTGGTGGTCGAGGGCGTGGTGGTGCCCGAGGAGTGGACTTTTGTGCGCGGCGGGCCGTCGAGCCTGACCGAACCGCTGTTTCGCTACCCGTCGCTGTCGTTCGCCACCCAGGTGTTGTCGGTGGTCGGGCTGGGTGTGGCGCGGGCTGCGCTGGATGAACTCAGCGGCATGGCCAACGGGCGCATTTCGGTGACCGGCGCGCCGTCCTTGTCTGACCGGCCCCTGGCCCAGGTAGAAGTGGCCAAGGCCGAGGCGGCCTTGCTCTCGGCCCGGGCCTGGTTCTACCAGGCCATCGATGACGCCTGGAGCAGCATCCTGGCCGGCGACCCGGTGTCGGTGGCGCAAACCAACCTGCTGCGCCTGTCGTCGACCCATGCGACTCGGGTGGCCGCAGATGTTGCGCGCACCGCGCAGATGCTCTCGGGGATGAGCGGGGTGTACCGCAGCAGCCCGCTGTCGCGCTTCGTCAACGATGCCCAGGTCATCACCCAGCACGCCTTTATGGGCGACATGACTTACCAAAGCGCCGGCGCGATTTTCTTCGGCAACAAGCCGTTGCCCGGCTATCTGTGACGTTCAATTTTCAACAAAAAGGTGACTGCAATGAGCGATACCAAAGCCTTGCGCGTGCTGTTTTGCATGGGCATCAACCAGAATTTCTTCGACGCCCCACGGGACGAGCAACTGCAGGTGTGGGCTGCATTCAGCCAGATGTGGAATGGCATCCATGACCTGCCGGGCGTCAAGGTGTTCGGCAACATGGACGATGACCAGAGCATGGTCGGCCCGTCCACCGGCTACCCCTGGACCACCTACCTGTTGGCCGACGTGCCGGACATTGCCAGCGTGCATGCGGCCTGCAACCTGTTTCGCAGCACCCCGGTGGGTGATGGCACCTACAAGCTGTGGAAGTACTGCAAGGTCGAGGCCCGCACCGGCCGCGAACTGATTATCCAGCGCTGAGGCCCGGCCATGAACGAACACCTCGAAGCCCTGGCGCAACGCCTGGAAGCCCTGGAAAGCGCCAACGCCATCCGTGCCTGCATGAACCGCTATATGCAGCTGTGCGATGACCTGGGCGCCCACTCGCCGCTGGATGAACTGGCGGGGCTGTTCACCCCCAAGGCGATCTGGGAAGGCAAGGGCAGCAAGTACCAGGAGGCCTTTGGCGGCTACCACGGGCGTGCTGCCATTCGCGGGATGTTTGCCACCTACATGGTCGAGCCCGCGCACTTTGCCCTCAACGTGCACTTCCTGACCGGCGAACAGATTGACGTGCAGGGCCAGCGGGCCAGTGGTTCCTGGGTGATGTTGCAGGCCTCGACCTTTGCCAGTGGCGCGTCCCATTTGAACAGTGCGCGCCTGAGCGTGACCTTCGAGCGTAACGACGGCCAGTGGCGCATCGCCCGTTTCCAGACCGAGAACCTGTTCAGCCGCCCCGTGAGCCTGTGGAACCACAGCGCCCGGTTGCCGGTGCCCCATAAGCCGGGTGAGTGAAACCCGCATTCAAGTAAGTCGGCCCGGCGGGTCGACGAGGAGACATCGTGAATAACCTGATTCAAGCCGTGAACCTTGAGAGTTACCCCTCCGAACGCGTCCTGTCGGACCGTGTGCACACGTCGCTGTACACCGATGCCCAAGTCTTCGACCAGGAGCTGGAGAAGATTTTCTACAAGACCTGGATCTGGGTCGGGCACGTCAGCGAAATTCCCGACGCCGGCAGCTACAAGACCACCTACGTCGGCAAGCAGCCGGTGATTGTGGTACGTGACCGCAAGCAGGCGATCCATGTGCTGCTCAACCGCTGCCGTCATCGCGCCGCGACGGTGTGCGAGCACAAAAAGGGCAAGACCAACAGCTTCGTCTGCCCCTACCACGGCTGGAGCTACGCCCTCGATGGTTCGCTGCGCGGCGTGCCCCACCCGGAGAGCTACGCCGACATGCTGGACAAGGGTGAACACCCGCTGGTGAGCCTGCGGGTCGAGCAATACGCCGGGATGATTTTCGCCACCTTCAACGATGCCATCGAGCCGCTGGAGGAGTTTCTCGGCGCGGCCAGGAAATGGATCGACCTGTTTATGAAGCAGGGCGGTGGCTACCCGATCAAGGTCGCTGGCGAACACCGATTCCGTTTCCCCGGCAACTGGAAAATCCAGCTGGAAAACACCACCGACGCCTACCACTTCCCGTTGGTACACAAGTCGTTCCTGTCGTCGGTGGATAAGCAGACTGAAGAGATGCTCAATTTCGTCGGCGGCAGCGGCTACGTCGAAGACCTGGGCAACGGCCATAGCGTGATGGTGATGATCCCGGACTTGATCGATCTGGAAGCCAACCTTGAGTTGCCGATCCCGGCGCGTTTCGAGGAACTCGCCGGGCAATTGCGCGAAGAAGGGCATGACGAGCAGGCGGTGCGCCGCATTGTCCGCGCGGTGGGCGGCTCGGGGTTCAACCTCAATCTGTTCCCCAACATTGCGTGCTCGATGGCGTTCTTCCGGGTGCTGCAACCGATTGCCGTGGACGAGACCGAGATCCACCACGCGGTGATCACCATGGACGGCGGCCCGGCGGTCGCCAACCGTTACCGCTTGCGCCTGCATGAGCACTTCCAGGGCCCGATGGGGTTTGGCACGCCGGACGATTCCGAGGCGTGGGAGCGGGTGCAGAAGGGCGCCAGCGCGGGTACCGACCTGTGGGTCATGCTCAATCGCGGCCTGGCTGGCGAGCAGGCCAGCGCCGATGGCCTGGTCAGTGATGTCAGCGCCGAAACCGGCATGCGCGCCGGCTATCAGCAGTGGAAAAAAATGATGTCGGCCCAGGAGACCCAGTGATGATCAACGTACAACTGCTCAACCAGGCCAGCGCCTTTATCTGGCAAGAAGCGGACATGCTCGATCACGGTGAGTTCCAGGCATGGCTGGCGCTGTGGACCGAGGGTGCAACCTACATCATCCCCATCGACCCCTTGGAAACCGACTTTGAAAACACCCTCAACTATGCCTATGACGACCATCACATGCGCCAGTTGCGGGTCACGCGCCTGACCAGCGGCGAGTCGATTTCCACCACGCCACGGGCGCGTACCGTGCGCACGCTGTCGCGGTTTCGCCTGCTTGCCGATGACGGCGCCACCGTCACTGTGCGCTGTGCGCAGAACCTGCGTGAATGCCGCAAGGATGTGCTCAAGCACTACACCGCCGATATCACGTTCGAGCTGCTGCGTGACGGCGACAGTTTCAAGATCCAGCGCAAGCTGATTCACCTGATCAACTCCACCGACACCCTCGCCGGTATCGGTTACATCCTGTGAGGGCGCCGGCATGACACAGATAGCCTTAGTGACGGGTGCCGCCCAGGGCCTGGGGTATGCCATCGCTGCCCAGTTGTACGCAGCGGGGTACGCGATGGTGCTCAGCGACCTGTCCCTGGTGGCGGCAAATGCCGCTGCCCGACGCCTGGATCCGAGCGGCGAGCGCGTCCTGGCGCTGCGTCTGGACGTGGGCTGCAAGGCCGACTTCGAGCAGGCGCTGGCGGCGACTGTCCAGCGTTTCGGCGCCCTGCATGTGGTGGTCAACAATGCGGCCATGACCCTGGCCACGCCGTTGATGCAGATCAGCCCCGAGGAGTTCGAGCGGGTCACCAACATCAACCAGCGCGGCACCTTTCTCGGATGCCAGGTGCTGGGGGCGTACCTGGCCGACCGGGGCTATGGGCGGATCATCAATATGGCGTCCCTGGCCGGGCAGAACGGCGGGACCGCTACCGGTGGGCATTACGCGGCGTCCAAGGGCGCGATCATCACCTTGACCAAGATCTTCGCCAAGGAGCTGGCGGCGCGTGGGGTGACGGTCAATGCCATCGCCCCGGGGCCGATCGACTCGCCAGCGGTGCATGCGGTGGTCGCGCCCGAGCGCATGGAGCAATTGCTTGAGGCAATCCCGGTAAAGCGCCTGGGCAGCGCCGATTACATCGGCCGCCTGGTGGTGCAACTGGCAGAACAAGATGCCTATTTCGTCACAGGCGCGACCTGGGACGTCAACGGTGGGCTGTTTATGCGCTGACGCGACAACGGGCCGACCGTGATCGGCCTTGGCCAATAATAACCAGCGGAACGAGCCGATATGAGCGTGCAAACATTATTGAAAGTGGTGGTGCAAAAGCGCCAGGAACAGGGGCAGGGGGTGGTGGTCCTCGACCTGGCCGACCCGGATGGCCAGGCCTTGCCGGCCTTCGAGGCCGGGGCCCATGTGGATATTCACCTGCAACCGGGCCTGATCCGCCAGTACTCGCTGTGCGGCGACCCGGCCAACCCCCAGGTCTACCGCTTGGGCGTACTGAAAGACCCGGGTTCGCGCGGCGGCTCCCTGGCGGTGCACGAGCAACTGCTGGAAGGCCAGGTGGTGCAGATCAGCGCGCCGCGCAACCTGTTTCCCCTGGCGGCCGATGCGCAACGCTCGATCCTGATCGGCGGCGGCATCGGCATCACGCCCATGGTGGCCATGGCGTATGCCTTGCAGGCCCAGGGGCGTGAGTTCCAGCTGCACTATTGCGCGCGTTCGCGCAGCCTCTGCGGCTTTATCGACGAGCTGCAGCACGCGGCATTCGCGTCGCGGGTCCACACCCATTTCGATGACGAGGACCAGGGGCAGCGCCTTGATTTGCAAGCGGTGCTCGGGGTGCCCGGTGCGGGGGTGCACGTCTATGTCTGCGGGCCGGCCGGCTTCATGGACTGGGTGATCAGTGAGGCGGTCAAGGCCGGACATGCCCAGGACCATATCCATCGAGAGTACTTCCAGGTCGAAGTCGATAGCAGCGGCCAGGGCTTTGAAGTGGTCGCCGCGCGCAGCGGCAAGCAGGTGCAGGTGCTGGAAGGGCAGAGCATCCTCGATGCCCTGGCCAGTGTCGGCATCAAGATTGAAATTTCCTGCGAGCAGGGGGTGTGCGGGACGTGCCTGTGCGATGTGCTGGAAGGTGAGCCCGACCATCGGGATGTCTACCTCACCGACGACGAAAAGGCCGCCAACGACCAGATCCTGGTGTGTTGCTCGCGGGCTAAATCGAAAAAACTGGTGCTGGACATCTGAATCGGCGGAGGGCAAGACCATGGTAGATACAACAGGTTTTCGCAATGCAATGGCATTGCTCGGCGGCGCCGTATCGGTGATCGCCACCGATGGTGCGGCCGGGCGCTTCGGCTTTACGGCTTCTGCGGTGTGCAGCGTCACGGACCAGCCGCCGACACTGCTGGTGTGCATGAACCGGGCGTCGACATCCAATATCAGTTTCAAGAGCAACGGCGTGTTGAGCGTCAACGTGCTGACGGCCGATCACCAGGCGATTTGCGGGGTGTTCGCCAACCGCGACATGAATACCGAGCAGCGTTTTGCCTGTGCCCAGTGGCTGACCCTTGAAAGTGGCGCGCCGATTCTGCAGGAGTCGCTGGTGAGTTTCGATTGCCGCATCGCCCAGGCCCACGAGGTGGGTTCGCATACGATTTTCTACTGTGAGGTGCTGGGTATCTGCAATGGCGAAAGCCAGGAAGGCCTGGTGTATTTCAATCGTGCCTATCATCGCCTGGGGGACGCATCGAAGGCCGCCTCCTGATAGTTGCCAGGCAACTTGTCCGGTTCTCTAAAACAACAATAAGCGTGCCCCGCACGCGTGCGTCTTTTTGCAGCAAGTGGTTATAAAAATAAGACTGCGGATTAACTGCCCATTAGTGATCTGCCCCACTCAAATGTTTTGCGCGCATATAAAGGAACCACCGATGCCTCTTGAAAATAGAATGGGCCGCGACTGCGTGTTCGTCGGCCTGCTGGGCTGCCTGACGCCGCTGTTTGCCCAGGCAGACTTTATCAACGATCGGCAAATCAGCCTGGGCCTGCGTAACTTTTACCTGGACCGGGACTTTCACCAGACTGACGCCCCCAAATCCCGGGTCGGCAGTTGGACCCAGGGTTTCGACTTCAAGGCCGCCTCTGGCTACACCGAAGGCCCCGTACAGTTTGCTCTCGATCTCTACGGGCAGTACGCGTACCGCCTGGACGGCGGCGGCGGGCGTGGGCCGGACTCGGTGATCCCCTACGACGACAGCCGTGGCGAACCGGTGCAGGATTACGGGCGCGCGGCATTCGCGGCAAAAGTCCGCTATTCGAAGACCGAGTTGAAGTTGGGCGAACACCGTCCGACGTTGCCGGTGGCGTATTACGACGATACCCGGCAATTGGTGACCACCTTTAATGGGGTTAGTATCGAGTCCAAGGACATTGATAAGTGGACACTGACCGCCGGGCGTTTCAACCAGATCAGTTCGCGGGAGTCTTCCGACCGTGAAAAGATGTACCTGTTTAATGGCCCGGATATAAAACGCCGCAGCGACGGCCTGAATTTTGCCGGTGCCACTTATGCGCTGACCCCGCAGTTATCCGCGACGTATTTCTACGGCCAGTTGGAAGATATCTACCAGCAGCAATACTTCGGCCTGAGCCATGACCTCGACCTGGGGGGTGGCTATGCGTTGAAAAGTGACCTGCGTTATTTCGATAACCAGGAAGACGGCAAGGCGCTGTACGGAAAAATCGACAACCGCTCCTATGGCCTGATGACCGCCTTGAAAAAAGGCGGCCATACCTTTGGCGTCGCCTACCAGCGCATGCTCGGTGAAAGCGGCTTCCCCACCATCAACGGCTACGCCCCCCAGCCGTACCTGGTGAACTGGTCCGTGGTGTCTTACGTCAAGCCCAATGAAAGTTCCTGGTCGGTGAGTTATGACTACAACTTCGTGGCAATGGGCATCCCCGGGTTGAAGTTCAAGACCCGCTACTTCCGTGGAACAGGCATCGACCGTGGCAACAATGCCCTGGACCAGAACGTTGAAAGCGAACGCTGGCTGGGCCTTGGCTATGTGGTGCAGGACGGCACTTTCAAAAACCTGGGTGTGGAGTGGCGCCGTTACGACGTCAAGACCCGCTACGGCAACGGCAGCACGGCGGGGCCGGACTATACGGAAACGCGCTTGATTACGACGTATGTGTTTAGGTTTTGAGGTCGGCTGAGGGTATTGGCTCTCGCCGGCGTGCTGGCAAGGAGGATGCACCTCGTTGCCAGCCGAACCCCAGACAAAGAAAAGCCCGCGATGGGGAGTGCGGGCTTAAAGGGTTTCACTAGGAGCTGGGACCACCCTAGGCGCCCGACTGTGAAAGGGATGTGAAAGCGCTAGGCGATCAGCGCTGTGTCGATAAGCGATAAACCGCCACTGGCCACTGCACCAGGGATTTACCCTTGTTGAACAGCGCTACCCGGTCCATCTGTGGGGTGGGTAGCCACAACGTCCCATCCTTGTCCAGGAAGGGTGCATCAACCCAATGCAGGCGCTCGTCCACGATCAGGGTGTCGATCTGTCCGTCAGGTCGGCGTACCCGCATGGCGTCGTGGGCCAGGTCGGAAAAGTACAGGTTGCCCTGTGCATCCATGACCGACCCGCCGGTTGCCGGGATGTCGGCAAAGAACTCCACCCGTGCAGCCAGTTGTTCCGGGGGCAGGGCCGGGTTCGTAAGGTCTTGGATCCGCACCTTGAACCACGGGCCTTGCAGCGCGCCGTAATACAGCCAGACGCCGTCAATGCTGACTTCCAGCGGGTCGGCGTTGACGCGCAGGGGTTGGCCGTCGGGGGCCTTGACCACCTGGTTGCTGAGGATCAAGTCCCGGTCAGGCCGGGCGACCACTGAGGTGTGTTGGTCCAGCACGCGCCGGGCCGCGCCGGTCTCCAGGTCGACGACAATAATGCCGGCATTGCCCGCATCGGTGAGGAAGGCCTTACCGGCGCTGAAGCGGACGTCATCCACGTAGCTGCCCGCCATGGCGATATCCGGCCCGAAGAAGTAGGTGCGAACCACCTGGTTGGTACGCAGGTCGATACACACCAGTTTCGCACCCTGGCTGACGGGGTTGCCGCCGAACTCGGGCGAGCCGGTGTCCACGACCCACAGTTTGTCGCCTTCCAGGCGCAGGGCATTGATGTTCACGAAGACGTTGGCAGCATCCCGCCCTGGTGCCCAGCTGTTCCAGGCACCGCTTGGATAGGCAGCGCGCTGGCCATTTTGGTCGATTGCCGTCAGTTGTGGCCCCTGGGTCCCGGTCCAGCGTGGCCCAGAGAGAAACGTGCGGCCGCTGTAGTGCGCTACGGCGTTCCAGATCTGCTCGGAGCTTTGGACCGCAACGTCCAGCTCGGGCTGTTTGACGGTGGCGCATCCGGCAAGCAGTGCCAGCATGGCGGCGCCCAGCAGCAAGCGGGTCATGAGCGAGCGCCCCCTGCGCGGGCACAGGTATCCCACAACTCGGTGAGACGTTGATGGAGGGTGTGCATGAACTGGCTGACGGTGGCTTTGGACATGATGATTCTCCTGCATCCGGTGAAGTGACCTAACGAGGAGATAGCTTGATTGTTGGTGTTTAACTGAAAAAGCCCAGGTTCCACGGATTCAGTTTCTTCAAAATATTGATAATCCGCGCCCAAACAGCTCAACACGCAACGTTCGTTGCGCAATGTTTCTCCGGATGAGAAACTGGCCTAATTGTGAACAGTTATCATCCACTACCTAAACCATCTTCTTCCGCACGCATCCTGGTCATCGAGGATGACGTCGAACTGTGCGCCCACCTTTGTAGCCATCTGAGCCGGCGCGGCTTCATTTTGAGCAGTGCTCATCGTGGCGATGAAGGCTTGAGTTTGGCCCTGGATCCAGCGGTCGAGCTGGTCCTGCTGGATATCATGCTGCCCAACGAAAACGGCCTGAAAGTACTGGCGCGCTTGCGCAGCGAGCGGGGTACGCCGGTGATTCTGATGTCGGCACTGGGCGCCGAGCAGGATCGCATCACCGGTTTCAGCCAGGGCGCGGACGACTACCTGCCCAAGCCTTTCAGCCTCGCCGAACTGGATGTGCGTATCGACGCGTTGCTGCGGCGTGTGGCACTTGATCGCGGCGCACCCGCCAGCAGGCCGCCATTGCTGGACCTGGATGCAGGCGCCCGGGATCTCATGTTCAACGGCTGCCCGGCAGGCCTGACCGGTTCGGAGTTCCGCTTGCTGTGCACCCTGCATGAACACGCCGGCGAACCCTTGTCCAAGGCGTTCCTGTACCAGCATGTGTTGCACCGCGCCTATACCCGGCTGGATCGCGGCCTGGATGTGCATGTGTGCAATGTGCGGCGCAAGCTCGCGGCGATCAACCTGCAAGGGGTGCGCATCGAAGCGGTGCGGCATCAGGGGTATGTGTTGCTGTGCGAAGGCTTGAGCTGATGCAGCGCCGGCACCCACTGCTGTGGAAAATGGCACTGCTGCAAGTGTGTTTCTGCCTGCTGCTGGTGTGGTTGGTGTGGGGCTGGGGCTTGCAGGTCGAGCGCAGTACCTACTTTCTTGAACAACCCGACCGCGATGCCCTGAGCGCCTATGCCGCCCAGGCCGAAGAGGTGGCCGCCGCCGGCGATGCCCAGGCCGTGGAGCAATGGCGACTCGCCCTGCAACAGCGCGAGCAGACCTGGGTCGGCGTGCTCGATCCGTTCCTGCAAAGCCTCGGCACCCAACCGCTGACGGCGGCCGAAGTCAGTCACCTGACCTTTATGCGCAAGCCCAGTTGGCCCATGAGCAAGCGTCTGGAGGATGAACTGCCCTATGTCAGCATCGCCTTCCCCCAGCACCCGGAGCGCGGCCGTTTGGTCATGCAGTTGCCCGAGCGCTTGCTGCCACCGGGGCTCACGCCTTGGACGCACCTGTTTACCCACGGCGTGGTGCCGGTGGTGTTGGCCTTGGGCCTGGGGCTGTTGCTGTATCGCCACCTGGTGTTGCCATTGAACGAATTGCGCGAGCGCGCGAACGCCCTGAGTGCCGGTGACCTGGCGCCGCTGGCCAGCAGTTCGGTGACCCGACGCGGCGATGAGCTGGGTGAGTTGGCGCGAGCCTACGAGCACATGGCCGAACGCCTGCGCCAGAGCCTGCAGCAGCAACGCCAACTGCTGCGCACCCTGTCCCATGAAATCCGCACGCCCTTGGCCCGTTTGAAAATCGCCAGCGAAAGCGGCCTGGCGCGCCAGCAGTTGGAGCAACGGCTGGCGCGGGAAGTCGAGGAGATGCGGCGCCTGGTGGATGACTCCCTCAACCTGGCCTGGCTGGATACCGAAAAGCCCCGGTTGCAGTCTGAGGACGTGCGGGTGGCCTCGGTGTGGGAAGCGCTGGTGCAGGACGCGCATTTCGAAACGGACTGGCCATTGCAGGCGCTGGTGTGCGAAGTCGACGGTGATTGTGAAATCAGGGTCCATCTCAACAGTTTCGCCCAGGCCCTGGAAAACATCTTGCGCAACGCCATCCGCCATTCACCTCCAGGGGGTGTCATCCGCTTGAGCGGCGAGCGTGAAGGGGATACGTGGCTGTTGACCGTCGAGGACCAGGGCCCGGGCGTCGATGAAGCCGATCTGGAGCGGATTTTTGAACCCTACCTGCGCCTGGACGGCGCACCCGGCACTGGTTTTGGCCTGGGCTTGAGCATTGCCCGCCGCGCCCTGCAGTTGCAGGGCGGGCAGTTATGGGCCAGCCACGGCACGCAGGGTTTGCGCATGAACCTGCGGGTGGCGGCGGCAAATGTTTAGAAAGTTAATGTTCTTTACTCGCAATTGCATCTGATTATCATCTGCGATCTTTGCTGGCCTACCGCTATCGGTGGGCTTGACGTTTCGGAGATACCTCATGCACCGCCTGCCGCCCCTGTCCCTGCTTGCCCTGAGTATTTGCAGCCTGCTGCCCGCCAGCGGCTTTGCTGCCGAGCCCGAGACCCCTGCGCGTCTTGAACTGCAAACCCAGACCGTCCTGGGCACGGCGCAGGAAGAGATCAAGCAGGCGCCCGGTGTGTCGATCATCACCGCCGAAGACATCAAGAAGCGCCCACCGGCCAACGACCTGTCGGACATCATCCGCACCATGCCCGGCGTCAACCTCACGGGCAACTCCAGCAGCGGCCAGCGAGGCAACAACCGGCAGATCGATATCCGTGGCATGGGCCCGGAAAACACCCTGATCCTGATCGATGGCAAGCCGGTGGGCAGCCGCAACTCCGTGCGCTATGGCTGGCGCGGCGAGCGTGACAGCCGTGGCGACAGCAACTGGGTGCCGGCCGACCAGGTCGAGCGTATCGAGGTCATCCGTGGCCCGGCTGCCGCCCGTTACGGTAACGGCGCCGCCGGTGGCGTGGTGAACATCATCACCCAGCAACCCGGCACCGAGACCCACGGCTCGGCGACGATCTATCACAACTTCGCCCAGCACAGCGCCGAAGGCGAGACCGAGCGCATGAACTTCGGCCTGAACGGCCCGCTCACCGACACCCTCAGCTACCGGGTGTACGGCAATGTGGCGAAAACCAATGCCGACGACGCCGATATCAACAGCGGCCATGAATCCAGACGCACCGGGAACCAGATCGGCACCTTGCCTGCGGGGCGCGAAGGGGTGCGCAACAAGGACATCAACGGCCTGTTGAGCTGGAAGATCACGCCCGAACAAACCCTCGACCTGGAAGCCGGTTTCAGCCGCCAGGGCAACATTTATACCGGCGATACGCAGAACACCAACAGCAACGCCAACGTGAAAAAACTGCTCGGCCACGAGACCAATGTGCTGTACCGCGAGACCTACGCCGTGACCCATCGCGGCGACTGGGAGCTGGGCACCAGCCTGGCCTACCTGCAATACGAAAAGACCCGCAACAGCCGGATCAGCGAGGGCCTGGCGGGCGGTACCGAAGGGATCTTCTCCAGCAGCAATTTCAACACCACGGTGTTGCGCGACCTGACCGCCCATGGCGAAGTCAGTCTGCCGTTGCATGCCGGGGTGGACCAGGTGCTGACCGTGGGCACCGAGTGGGTCGAGCAGCAACTCGATGACCCAAGTTCCAACGGGCAAACCACCACTGCCGGCGGCAACGTCGCCGGGCTTGCCGGGACCAACCGCAGCAGCTCGTCCTCGGCGCGGATCTTCTCGGTATTTGTCGAGGACAATATCGAACTGCGCCCCGGCACACGCCTGACCCCCGGCCTGCGCCTGGATCACCACGACATCGTGGGCGACAACTGGAGCCCGTCGCTGAACCTGTCTCAGGTGCTCACCGACACCCTGACCCTGAAAGCCGGGATCGCCCGCTCCTACAAGGCGCCCAACCTCTACCAGCTCAACCCCAACTACCTGCTGTACAGCAACGGCCAGGGTTGCTACGGGCAGACCACCAGTTGCTACCTGCAAGGCAACGCCGAGCTGGACGCCGAAACCAGCGTCAACAAGGAGCTGGGGATCGAGTACCGCAATGACGGGGTCGTGGCCGGCCTGACGTACTTTCGTAATGACTACAAAAACAAAATCGAGTCGGGCCTGACCCCGGTCGGCAACGCCAGCGGCGGCACCGGCAGCACGGCCAACGCCAGCATCTTCCGCTGGGAGAACGTGCCCAAGGCTCTGGTCGAAGGGCTGGAAGGCACCCTGGCCCTGCCACTGACCGAACAGTTGAACTGGACCAACAACTTCACCTACATGCTGCAATCGAAAAACAAGCAGACCGGCGATGTGCTGTCCGTCGCGCCCAAGTACACCCTGAACTCGATGCTCGACTGGCAGGCCACAGATGACCTGTCCTTGCAAATGAGCGTGGCCTGGTACGGCAAGCAAACCCCGAAAAAATACGATTACCACGGCAACCGCGTGACGGGTTCGGGCAATAACCAGCTGTCGCCCTATGCCATCGCCGGCGTCAGCGGAACGTACGCTTTGAGCAAGAACCTGAGTCTGACGGCCGGCGTCGATAACCTATTCGACAAACGCCTGTGGCGTGAAGGCAACGCCCAGGGCGTGGCCAATATCGAAGGGGCGGGGGCCGCGACCTATAACCAGTCCGGCCGTACCTTGTACACCAGCCTGACGGCATCCTTCTGATGGGGCGCTTAATCAGCCTGGCGCTGCTGTTGATCGCCCAGGCCGCCGTTGCCCGGCCTGCGCCGGACCAGTTGATGGATGCGAAGGTGTTGCGCGAAGCCAGCGCCTATAGCTTCAGCACCCTGGAGCTGGATTCGGCCGATGGCGCGCGCCATTACCGGATCTGGCTGGGGCAGCCGCCTGCCGTGAGTGCGGCCACCCCGGTGGCGTACTTGCTCGATGGCAACGCCGCGATGGCCGCGCTGGACCACCAGGGCCTGGAGCAACTGGCGCACAGTGTGGCGCCGCCGGTGCTGGTTGCCGTGGGCTATGCCACGCCACTGCGGATCGAGCGCACGGCGCGCACCTTTGACTACACGCCAAGCGTCGGCAGCGCCGTGGAACAACGGGACCCGTTGACTGCGGTGCCCAGTGGCGGTGCGGATGTGTTTCTTGACTTGCTAACGCAGAACATTCGTCCGCTGGTCAATCAGCGCCTGGGCATCACCCCGCAGCGGCAATTGCTGTGGGGCCACTCCTACGGTGGTTTGCTGGTGCTGCATGCGTTGATGACACGCCCGCATGCCTTTGATGACTACGCGGCGGCGAGCCCTTCGTTGTGGTGGAACCGAGGGGTGGTGACGGCAGAGGCCCACGGCCTGGCGCAACGCCTGCGGGGCAGCCAGCCCCGCTTGCTGCTGATGCGTGGCGACCAGGAACCGGCCAGCCCGGCCGCCGCGGCGCCGGCCAAAGAGGCCAGTGACACGGCATTCAAGGCGCTGCTGGGCACACTGCATCAGGTGGATGGGCTACAGGTGCGCCACCTGACCTTTGCCGGGTTGGGGCATGGGCCGATGTTGCCGGCGTCCTTGCGCTATACCCTGCAGATGCTCAGCCAGGGGCGTTAGCCTCGCCAGGTTGGCACGCCCGCATCAGCAAGTGACCGGGCACGATCTGCTTGCACGAACCTTGCGCGCTTTAAGGTTGGGAGTCGTGGTGATGAGGTCTGCAGGCATGTCTTGGGCGCGGCCCTTGCACAGTTGATTGCAAGGCGTTCTGTTTCTGGATGTTGAAATGTGCAGTTTCTCCAGGAGTTGGCAAAACCCTTGGGGTAGCCTTGTTTCCTACAGATAACAAGGAGTCGTCATGCAGCGAAAAACCCTCAACCCTCCGACCGTCTTCAACTCCCTGCAATACGGTTTCAGCCAGGCCATGGAAGTGCGCGATGGTCGGCGGATTCTGCTGTCCGGCCAGGTGGGCGTGGACGCTGACGAGCGTACCGTCGGCCCTGGCATCGCCGAACAGACCGCGACCGCCCTGGACAATATCGAAAAAGTCCTGGCGGCGGCCGAGGGCGATCTGTCCCATGTGATCATGCTGCGCCTGTATATCGTCGAGTCCGCCCGCGATCAGCAGGAGCCTATCGCTGCCGCGTTGCGCGAGCGGTTTCCCGAAAACCCGCCGCCCTCGTCGTGGATCATCGTCAGCGGCTTGTCGCTGCCTGAATGGTTGATCGAGATCGAGGCGGAGGCGCTGATCCCGCAGTGATCAGTAACGCATCATCACCGACTTGAGCTCGGTGTAGTCCTCGATAAAGGCGCTGCCGAACTCCCGGCCAATCCCCGAGGACTTGTTGCCACCGAACGGCACGGCGGGGTCGAGCAGGGTGTGCATGTTCACCCACACCGTGCCGGCGTTGATCGCCGGGACCATGCGCAGGGCCTTGCCCAGGTCGTTGGTCCACAGGCTGGCGCTGAGGCCGCTGGCGGTATGGTTCATCAACGCCAGCAACTCGTCCTCGTCGTCGTAGGGCAGGAACGTGGCGATGGGGCCGAAGGTTTCTTCGGTGAGCAGCGTGTCGTTGATGCTGTTGGCGAGAATGATCGTGGGTTGCACATAGCAACCGGGCCGCTCCATCGGTTGGCCGCCGTGGATGATCGTGTTGTTTTCGGCGCGGGCGGTGGCAAAAAAACCTTCCAGCTTCAATTGGTGCTGGCGATGGGTAACCGGGCCAAACTCGGTGCGCTCATCCAGTGGCGAGCCGATATTCAGGCGGCTCAAACGCTGGGCCAGGGCTTCCATGACCGGGTTGATCTGCGAGCGGTGGACGAAAAACCGCTCGGCCGCCGCGCAGATTTGCCCCGAGTGCAGGAAACCCGCTTCGATAATGCCGTTGACGGCGGTTTCCAGCTTCACATCGCGCAGGAACGCCGCCGCGTTCTTGCCACCCAACTCCAGGGTCGCGCGCGTCAGGCCGGCGCCCATGGCCGCGCGGCCGACCGCAATGCCGGTGGGCACCGAGCCGGTGAACGACACCTTGTCAGTGCCTGGGTGTTCGATCAGCCCCTTGCCCACCTGGCCGCCGCCGGTCAGCACGTTCAGTACCCCAGCGGGCAGGCCGGCTTGCACCGCCAGTTCGGCAATGCGCAGCAGGGTCAGCGGCGTGAATTCGCTGGGCTTGATGATGATGCTGCAACCGGTCACCAGGGCCGAGGCGAGTTTCCAGATGGCGATCATGGTCGAGAAATTCCACGGCACGATGCCCACCACCACGCCCACCGGTTCGCGCAGGGTGAAGGCGCTGTAGCGCTCGCCGGCAAACGAGGGCAGTGACGGGGTGAGGGTCTGGCCGCTGATCTTGGTTGCCCAGCCCGCGTAATAACGCAAAAAATGCGCGGCCTGGTCCACTTCAAAGGCGCGGGAAATCTGGATGATCTTGCCTGACTGGCAGGTCTCGATCTGCGCCAGTTCCTCGCGGTTGCGCTCCAGCAGGTCGGCGAGTTTGAGCAGCACATTGCCACGGACCGCCGGAGCGGTCTGCGACCACTGTTTGAAGCCGCGCCGCGCCGAGGCCACGGCCCGCTCGATATCACTGGCTTGCGCATCGGCGACCGTGGCGATGGCCTGGCCGGTGGCTGGGTTGATCACCTCCAGGGTATGGCTGGACTGGCTGGGGACGTAGCCACCGTCGATAAACAGGCCGTGGTCTCGACGCAAGAAGGCTTCGACGGTGGGCAGCAGCGCGATATCGCTCATGGGGGTGTTCCTGATCAGAAAGGAAAACCCGAGGCTAACCAACGCGGGTAGCTAGAGCTTGACTGTGCCTGCCGGGGCGTATGTCTGTGGCTGCCATGCCCCTGTGGGAGCGGGCCGGCCTTATGCCATTCAGTTAAGCGCGGATCCCCTGTAGGAGCGGGCTTGCCCGCGATGGCTGAGTGTCAGTCGATACATTCGGCGGATGAACTACCGCTATCGCGGGCAAGCCCGCTCCTACAGGGGAAGTGCGGTGGTTCAGGGGCAACCCACGTCTTAGAACGGCACCGCCACCACCAACTGGCTATAGACGTTGGTGCCGTTGCCACCGACCTGGTTGCCGCCGGTGTCCTGGTCCTTGTCCGGTTGGTACAGGCCAATCAATGGCGTGATGATCAGGTGCTCGTTCACCGCCCATTCGGCATACAGGTCCAGCTCGCGGCCATCGAGGTCGAGCATGTTGCGCTTGCTGACGGTCTGGTAGTCGAAGAACAGCGCGCCGAGGGTCAGGTTGTCCAGCGGCTTGACCTTGAGCGCCACGTGCTGCACCGAGGTGTTGCTGTTGTAGGGCCCGGAGTAGTTGCCCGCCACTTCGCCCTGGACCCAGGTGCCAAACCCTCGATTGAAGCCAGCGAACAGCGCGTCCCAGTTTTTCGAGTAGCGCGCATAACGGTAGGTCAGGTCCGGCGACCAGGGCAGGTCGGCGAAGGTGTAGCCGGCCTCGGCGTACCAGGCTTTTTCCGGGCCGGGGTCTTTGTCTTGCCAGGCGTACTCGAACGAGAAGTGCGCGTTGTCGATCCCGGCGTTGCCGGTGCCGCGCAGGCTGTAGAGATTCATGCCCTTGCGTTGCTTTTGCAGGTCGTTGGCAAAGCGCTCATCCACATCGATGCCATGCAGGTAGGTCAGGCCCAGGGTGCCTGGCGCAGCGCTGTACTCCAGGGTGCCGATAGCCATTTCGGTCAGGGCCTGGGCGCGGTTGTCGGACTCGATCCACATCAGGCTGCCATGCAGGCCGTCCTTGCCGCCCAGGCGTACCACGGCTGCCTTGTCGAAGGCATGCCGGGCCGCGATGTAATAGGCACCGCCACGGTCGAACTGACCGTCGGCCACGCCATTGCCCAGGTTCGGGCCGTCGTCGTTGATGATAAAGCCGTCGCCCACGGTAATGATCTGGCGCCCGTACGACAGGTCCAGGCCATCCTTGCCCAGTGCTGGCAACAGGTCCCCGGAGCGCCAGCCGGCAAAGGCTTCCTCGAACTTGGTGGTGCGCTCGCTGCCGTCGGTCACGCGGGAGGCATCGCCATCGCCCCAGGTGCCGGAGCTCACCAGGTTGGCGGTGCCGTACACACTGCCCAGGCCAGCCAGGGTCTGGTCGATGCTCAAGCCGTACTTGATGAAGCCTTCACGCCAGGTCGAACCGCCCTGGCTGCCTTCGTAGTTCTTGCGGCTATTGAACATGCCGTAAACGGCCAGGAAGTTGCCGGTGACGGTGGTGTCGTCGTCGGCATACAGTTCAATCGCCTGGGCCGCCGGTTGGCCGATCAACAGCGCAAGACCCAGGCCGACAGCCGGGCGCAGGTGGCGGGTTTTTAGTGTGTGCTCCATTGTTATAGTCCCCAAGGGTTAAGTTGAGGGCGCATTAGGGCGAGCGTCGGCGGCGCAAGTCTTTCACCTGCGTGCCAGGCAATTGATCCTGGCCGCCAGGCCGCAGGCCTTGGCAGGGAGCAACAAAACCGGCGGCAGCCAGGGGCAAGACGATCAGGTTGGGCGGGGCGCACAGTGCAAACACTTCTAAAAAATCCCTTTCGAGGATCTGCACCATGTCGATCAATGACAGACTCACCGCGCACCTGAACCGGGGTACGGTGGGTTTCCCCACCGCATTGGCCAGCACCATTGGCCTGATCATGGCAAGCCCGGTGATCCTTACCGCGACCATGGGCTTTGGCATCGGCGGCAGCGCGTTTGCGCTGGCCATGCTGATTGCCGTGGTGATGATGCTGGCCCAGGCCACGACCTTCGCCGAGGCCGCCTCGATACTGCCCACCACCGGCTCGGTGTACGACTACATCAATTGCGGCATGGGGCGTTTTTTTGCGATCACCGGCACCTTGTCGGCCTATTTGATCGTGCACGTGTTTGCCGGCACCGCCGAAACCATCCTGGCCGGGGTCATGGCCCTGGTGAACTTTGAACACCTCAATACCCTGGCCGAATCCGCCGGTGGCTCCTGGTTGCTGGGGGTGGGCTTCGTGCTGGTGTTCGGCCTGCTCAATGTGTTTGGCGTCAGTGCCTTTGGCCGCGCCGAGATCATCCTCACTTTCGGCATGTGGACCACCTTGATGGTGTTTGGCGTGCTCGGCCTGATCGCCGCGCCAGCGGTACAACTGGACGGCTGGTTTGGCCAGTCCATGGTGGGCAGCGACCTGGTGACGGTGTTGTCCCTGGTGGGCATGGCGATGTTCATGTTTGTCGGCTGCGAATTCGTCACCCCGCTGGCGCCGGACCTGCGCCAGTCGGCCAAGGTCATGCCGCGGGCGATGATGCTCGGCCTGATGGGGGTGGCGACGTGCATGTTCATCTACGGTGCGGCCATGAAGCGCCAGGTGCAAAACGTAGTGCTGGACGCGGCCAGCGGCGTGCATTTGCTGGATACGCCCATGGCCATTCCACGCTTTGCCGAGCAGGTGATGGGGCAGGTCGGGCCGCTGTGGCTGGGGATCGGCTTTCTGTTTGCCGGCGCCGCCACCATCAATACCTTGATGGCCGGCGTGCCAAGGATTCTCTACGGCATGGCGGTGGATGGCGCGTTGCCCAAGGTGTTCACCTACCTGCACCCGCGCTTCAAGACCCCGGTGCTGTGCATCCTGGTGGCGATGCTGATTCCCTGCCTGCACGCGCTGTACCTGGGCGGCAACACCGACAACATCATGCACCTGGTGCTGGCGGCGGTGTGTGCGTGGAGTTTCGCTTACCTGTTGGTCACGGTGTCGGTGGTGATCCTGCGCATTCGTCGCCCCGATTTGCCACGGGCCTACCGCTCGCCGTGGTTCCCGCTGCCGCAGCTGCTGTCCAGCGCCGGCATCCTGCTGGGGATGTGGTTTATCACACCGCCGGGGATGGACCCGGCGGATATTTATGTCCCGTTCGGCGTGATGCTGGGCGGCACTGCGGTGTATGCGCTGTTCTGGACCCTGGTGGTGCAGAAGGTCAATCCATTCACGCCGGCGTCGGTGGAAGACGTGCTGGCCAAGGAGTTTGCCAATGAACCGGGTCACTCTCACAACGGCTATGTCAGCACTGCGGCAAAAGCTGTCTGAGCTGTTCAGCGCACAACGGGCGCCAGCAGGCTATCAGCCGGGGCGCACCCTGGGGCAACTGCGGCGCAATTTGGGGTTGGCGCGTTTCGAGCAGGTGTCGCCGACCTTGGCGCGGGCTGCCCTGGACGATGGCAGCCTGCACCTGGAAATCCGCGAGCGCACCGAATCGCAGCTGTTGATGCACCTGGTCATGACCGAGTTCAGCTTGTGCCTGCCCGCCTCGACAGAGGGCGCGGCACGCTTTGAATTGCACCATGGCGGGGCCGTTCGACGTACCGGGATCCGCTGCCGGCAACGCTCGGGCGAGGGTGCATTGCTGGGGCAGCTGCAGGTGCGCTTGCAACAGGACAGTGCCTTGCACCAGGCATTGATGCCCCTGGATTTCAAGCGCCTGCACATTGAATTGCACGCTCGGCACTGGCACGTGCGCCTGGAACACATGGGCGGCAGCGAGGTGGTCAACCGCATGCCTGCCTTTCGCCGCTACATCGCCCTGAGCCGCGAACAGCGGGACGTGCTGCTGGCAGCGCTGCTCGGCTTGCAGCGCGTATTGCGCACGCTCTGATTGGCATCATTAGTGCAAACACAAGGGTGGACAGGTACTTGTTGCGCGCATATAGATAACATGTTAACTATTGCCCGACAAAAACAATAAGCCATTGTGGAGACACCCATGGGTATCCAACAGAGTGCACAACAGGGGCTCGACACCTGGAACCGCGACTTGCGTGCGATGTGCGGCCACTTCGACACCGAACTGGCCTTTAACCGTTCGCTGTTTATCGGCGAGTTTTCCATGCTTTCAAACGGCGGGTTGCCCCTGGCCAGCCTGCGTACCAACGCCGGCCTGATCAAGCGCCAGGTCAGCAACCCCGACCATGACAATGACCAGGATTGCTTTTTGGTCAGCCAGCGCAGCGGCTATTCGCAGGTCGTGCAGAACGGCCAGCGCGTGCAACTGGCCCCTGGCGAACTGCTGCTGATGGACTCGGTGGGCTCCATTGAAATCACCCCGTTCGGCTTGATCGAACATATCTCGCTGTCGTTGCCGCGCGCCCAGGTGTGCAAGCAGATGGGCAGCCAAGCAAAAACCTTTGGCAAGATTTCCTCCAGCAAAGCCTGTGGGCGCATGCTGCATGTGTTGATGGACCAATTGTGCAAGGGCGGCGAAGGTGCCGAGGATGAGGTCGAGGCGTTGCAGTGTGCCTTTGTGTCGCTGCTGGGCTCAGCCCTGGAGCAGGACGAGGACGCGCGCGATGACACCGGCGCGTTGCAAGGTAACAACCTGCGCAGCTACGTGCAGAAGGTCATTGATGAGTCCCTCAGCCAGCCTGGCCTGAGCCCCGTCGGCCTGGCCAGCCGCTTGAACATCTCGGTACGCCATTTGTACCGGCTGTTCGAAGAACAGGACGACAGCGTCTGCCGCTACATCCAGCGCGCAAGGCTCAAGCGCAGCGCCGATGACTTGACCAACCCGTTCCTGCGTAGCGAATCGATTACCTCGATTGCCTATAAGTGGGGTTTTACCGATTCGGCGCATTTCAGCCGCTCGTTCAAGAAGCAGTTCGAGCAGTCACCGAAGGCGTTTCGTTCCAGCCGAATGGCCTGAACAGGATCTGACCCGCCCAGTAGATTGAACGTAGGAGCCGGCTGACAGACTGCCATTACCGGCAAGCCGGCTCCTACAGGTTGGGTTTCAGACTTCCGGCAGGGTTGAGCCGCCATCTACCACCAGCGTTTGCCCGGTGATATAGGTGGCCAGCCCCGAAGCCAGAAACAGCATGGCCCCGGCGATATCGGCGGCGCTGCCCAAGCGTCCCAACGGCACGCGGCTGGCAATACTGGCGTTGAGTTGGCCATCTCCCAGGTTACTCATTGCCGGTGTCGCGATCATGCCCGGTTCAACCCCGTTGACCCGTACATTCAACCCCGCCAGTTCCAGCGCAGCATTGCGAATGAAGCCGTTGACCCCGGCCTTGGACGCCGCATAGTGGCTCAGCCCGGGGTACGCCACCCTGGGGCCGGTCACTGATGAAGTTACCAGTACACAGCCGTGGCCCTGGCGGCGGAACATCGGCAGGGCGCCTTGGGTCAGCCAGAACAGGGCCGAGAGATTCACCGCCAGGGTACGTTCGAGAATGGCCGGGGTGATGTCCTCAAAGCAGGTCAGCGGGAAATACCCGGCGTTGTGGACCAGTACGTCGAGTCGTTCCTGGCGTTGCATCAGCGCGAACACCGCGCTGGCATCCGCCAGGTCGATACCAACGGCCGCGACTTGGCAACCATGGGCTATAAGTTCGTCAGCCAGGGCCTGGGCAGTGGCGACTTGACGGTCGGCAATCAGCACCTGGGCGCCGCGCCTGGCAAACCCTTCGACAATCCCACGACCGATGCCCTGGGCGCCGCCAGTGACCAGAACCACTTGGCCGCTGAAGTCCAGGTCATGGGGCATGAGTGGGCTCCAGATGGGCGAAGGCCAGTGTCGGCACATCGACAATGCTTGAACCGCCGTCGGCCACCAGGGCTGCGCCGGTGATGATTGACGCGTCAGCCGATGCCAGGAAGCGACAGACCTTGGCGATCTCGTCGGCACTGGCCGGGCGGCGCAGCGGTACATCGGCGCACACGCGGGCATAGGCTTGCTGCAGGCTCTCGTCATAGGCCTGCATCAACGGCTGCATTTCCTGATCCGCCATGGGCGTGCGCACCCAGCCCGGACACACCGCATTGACCCGCACCCCGCGCGGCCCGTAATCCCGTGCCAACGAGCGGTTGAGCCCCAGCAGCGCATGTTTGGCGGTGGTGTAGCCGCACACCTCGGGGCCTGCCGCTAGTGAGGCGATGGAGCCGATCAGCACAATATTGCCGGCGCTTTCCAGCAACAGCGGCAGGCAGGCACGAGCGCTGTAGAAGGCGCTGTCGAGATTGCTGCGCAACGCTGCTTCCCAGGTGGCCGGTGGGGTTTGCGTGGCACTGCCCACGCCATGGCCGCCGGCGCAGGCCAGCAGCACATCGAGACGCCCATAGCGCTGGCGGATCTGCGTGATGAACCCTTCCCAGGTCACGGGGCAGGCCGCGTCGCCCACCAGGATCAGCCCGCCGGTGTCTGCGGCCACCTGCTCCAGCGGTTCGCGACGCCGGCCGATCAGTACCAGTTGTGTCTCTTCGCCCGCATACAGCCGGGCACACGCGGCGCCGATACCGGTGCCGGCCCCGGTGATCAGCACCGTGCGTGGCTCAGTCATCGGCATACTCCGTGCGGTTGAGCACCTGGCAATAGGAACTGATGGGGAAGTTCGACAGCGCATCGAACGAGGAACCTGCATAGCCGAAGATCTTGCCGTCGCTGCGGTGCTGTTGCAGGTCAATCAGCACCAGGCCCAGGGTGGGGATGATTTTTTCGCGCCAGACAAATAGGTACAGCTCATCGGCAATCTTGTAGTAATGGCAGCGATCGGTGTCGCACAGGCCTTGCTCGACACCCTTGAGGCACTGCCAGGCATAGAACTGGTCGTTGAGGTAGAGGTGCTCGTAGACCTCGCTCGGGCTGTAGCGGTATTGGTTGCGCAGGCCCACCAACTCGCGTGTCGGCGTGTGGGGGCACAAGCCTTCCTGCCACGGGCGGTCGAGGCTGCCATGCAGGAAGTCCACGGCCACCGCGGTTAACGGCTTGCCCGCCAGGGCGCGGCTGTACAGGCCCTCGGCGGTGTCTGCCGGGGAGGGCAGGCGGCCGATGACGGCGGTGAACGAGGCACTGTGGGTGTCGAGCACCAGGCTGATGGACCAGTCCTGCCCGCCTTCATGCTTGATGAAGTCCACCAGGTACAGGCCGGGGCGGATCGACGTGGCACGGTAGGGCGCCGTGCCGCTGGAGTGCCCGTCCAGGGCGCTCCAGGACAGGCTCTGCTGAGCGAAACGATGCGCTATCTGCCAGCCATTGGCGAAGTGCAGGGTGAACGTCTTGCCGTCCAGGTCTGCCAGGTTGGGCAGGATAAAGGCCTGGGGGGCAAAGCCGTCGGCGAGGGTGCCGACGGTGATCCAGTCAGATGGGTGAGTCATCACCGGCCTCCGTTCATACGACCGCGAAGTAGTGTTTGACGAAACTTGCGCTGAGTACTTCCCACAGCACTGGCGTGCCCTTGGTCACGAACCAGCTGTCGCCCGCCTTGTAGGTGGTGGTTTGGCCGCTGGACTCGTCGGTCAGGCGCACCTCGCCGGTGACCACGGTGGCCTGTTCGTTAAAGGGGTAGACCATGCGGAACGTGCCCTGGGTGGTGCCGAAGTAGGCACTGCTGACCGGGTCGGTCGGCGCGCCGAAGGTCATTTTGCCGAAGGCCTTGAGTTCGCCGGCGAGGATTTCGCTGCCGAGATCGGCAACGGTGCCCCAGGCGTCGAGTTCAGACAGTTGGATATCTTTCTTGAGGGTGACGAGGGTCATGGCAGTTGCTCCATAGGGATAAAAACGGGGTTAGCGGCGACCATTCCAGTAACCGGACAGTTGGTGCCAGGATTTGCCGGCGGTCAGCAGCAAGGGGCGGATCGCGTCCTTGCCGATGATCGTCGGGCGGTGGATCGAACTGACCAGGTCATAGCGCGCCGAGCCTTCGCTCATGCCTTCGGCCAGGACCTTGCAGATGATGTGGCTGGGGGTGACGCCAAAGCCCGAGTAACCCTGGACAAAGAACGCATTGCTGCGCCCCGGCAAGGTGCCGATCTGTGGGAACAGGTTGGGGCTGCAGGCCATCGGGCCGCCCCAGGCGAGGTCGATCTTCACGTCCTTGAGGTAGGGGAAAATCTTCAGCATCAGCTTGCGGTTCCAGGCTTTCAAATCGCCGGGAATGTGCTCGACCAATGGCGTGGCGGCGCCGAACAGCAGGCGGTTTTCATTGGTCACGCGGTAGTAGTCGATCACCGGGCGGATATCGCTGTAGGCCCCGCGAATCGGGCTTATCCGCTGGATCAACTCTTCGCTCAACGGCTCGGTCATCATCTGGAACGCGTAGGTGTTGATGGTCGAGCGATGCAGCTCCGGCTCCAGCTTGTTGAGAAAACTGTCACACGCCCACAACAGCTTGCTGGCCCTGACCGAGCCGCGCCCGGTGCGCACGGTGATGCGCTCGCCATAGCGGACTTCCAGCGCCGGGCTGTTCTCGAAGATCCGCACGCCATGGCCAGCCAGGGCGGTGGCTTCGCCCAGCAGCAGGTTCAGCGAATGCACATGCCCGCCGCCCATATGCAGCAGGGCGCTGCCGTAGGCGTCGGAGCCGATGATCTGCTTCACGTCGGAGCCGCCGAGGAAGCGGATTTCGTGCTTGCTGTTGATCGACTTGAAGTCTTTTTCCCAGGCCCGCAGGGTTTTTTCCTGGCGGGCGTTGAAGCCCATATAGCCGTAGCCGTGGCAAAAGTCGGCATCGATGTTGTACTTGGCGATCCGGTCTTTGATGATGTCGGCGCCCAGGTCGCTGATCTCGAACACCTGGCGCAGGCCGTCCTCGCCGACGTCTTGCTTGATCTTCTCGAGGTCGTGGCCAATGCCGGCCATGATCTGCCCGCCATTGCGCCCGGTGCCGCCAAAACCCAGGTAGCGCGCCTCCAGTACGACGATATTGGTGATGCCCTTTTCTGCCAGTTCCAGGGCGGTATTGATTCCGGAAAAGCCGCCGCCAATTACCACGACGTCGGCCTCGATGTCCTGTTCCAGGGTGGGAAAGCTCAGGTTGTACTTCTTGGTAGCGGTGTAATACGTGGGGGTTTCAATAGTGATCATGGCGCAGCCTGAAAAGTGAAGGAAGGCTCTAAAGCAGATGTCTTCATTAGGGGCCTTGGCGCGATCAATGTCTTGATCCTGCCTGCCGGGGCTTTTGATTCAGCGCGCCATGGACGTGCGCGACCCTTAAGTTATAGCGCGAGCGTGGAGCGGGGATGTTAGAGTTTCGTTAAAACATTAACTAAATATCACGTGACCCTGACTCTATGCTCAAACCCCGGCAGTCCCTGACCCTCACCCTGTTACAGGCCCGCGAAGCGGCCATGAGTTTTTTCCGCCCCTCGCTGAACGAACACGGCCTGACCGAGCAGCAATGGCGGGTGATCCGCATCCTCAATCAACACGACGAACTGGAGATTTACCAACTGGCGGAACTGGCCTGCATCCTCAAGCCGAGCATGACTGGCGTGCTGGTACGCATGGAAGCGGCGGGGATGATCCATCGGCGCAAGGCCGAGCAGGATCAGCGACGGGTACTGGTGACCCTGGCGGACAAGGGCCGGGCGAGTTTTGCGTCCATGAGCCAGTGCATGGAGGCCAACTACCAGCGTTTGCAGGAGCAGTTTGGGGAGGAAAAGTTGCAGACCTTGCTGGGGTTGTTGGATGAGCTGAAAAACATCAGGCGCTGAAACACGATCTGTCAAACACCACACATCCAAAATGTGGGAGCGGGCTTGCTCGCGAAAGCAGTGGTTCAGTCACCGAATATATTGACTGACACACCGCTTTCGCGAGCAAGCCCGCTCCCACATCGGGTCCTGCGGCGTTTGAAGGTGATTAGTACACGCCGCCAGTGCTCGCTGGCGCGGGTTTGTCTTTGAACTTGCCCACCAATCCCTGCAACCCACGCATCAGCACCGTGGTATCCACCCCCACTGCGACAAACCCCGCGCCCAGCTCGATGTACCGCCGGGCGAGTTTCTCATCGGCACTGAGAATCCCCGCCGCCTTGCCCGCCTGGCGGATCCGCGCAATGGCATCTTCGATTGCCGCTTGCACGTCAGGGTGCCCCGGATTGCCCCGGTGGCCCATGGATGCACTCAAGTCCGCCGGGCCGATAAACACGCCATCCACGCCTTCGACAGCCGCTATCGCGTCGAGGTTGGCCAGCCCTTGCAAGCTTTCGATCTGCACCAGCAGGCACATCTGTGCGTCGGCCTGGTCCAGGTAGCCGTCGATGCTGTTCCAGCGTGAAGCCCGCGCCAGGGCGCTGCCCACGCCGCGGATGCCCTGGGGTGGATAGCGCATGGCGCGCACCAGTTCCCGGGCCTGGGCGGCGCTTTCGACCATCGGCACCAACAAGGTTTGCGCGCCGATATCCAGCACCTGCTTGATCAATGCGGTGTCGCCAATGACCGGACGAATCACCGCCTCGCTGGCGTAGGGCGCCACGGCCTGCAATTGGCCGAGCATGCCGCGCAAGTCGTTGGGGGCGTGTTCGCCGTCGATCAGCAGCCAATCGAAACCGGCATTGGCCGCCAGTTCCGCGCAGTACGCGTGCGCCAGGCCCAGCCACAGGCCGATCTGCGGCTCCCCGCAGGTGAGCCGCTGTTTGAAGCGGTTGACAGGCATGTCCATGAATCAGTTCTCCAGGTGTCAGACGAAGCGGCAGGAAATCGAGCCGAGCATGTCGTAGTCGACATGGAAGGTATCGCCCGGGCTGGCGGCCACCGGCCGGGTAAACGAGCCGCCGAGGATGATCTGCCCTGGCAGCAAGGTGACGTCGTAGGGCGCCAGCTTGTTCGCCAGCCACGCCACGCCCTTGGCCGGGTGGTTGAGCACGGCGGCCGAGACCCCGGACTCTTCGATCACGCCGTTGCGATACAGCACCGCCGGCACTTTGCGCAGGTCGATCTCGGTTGGCCGCACCGCGCGGCCGCCCATGACCACGCCGGCATTCGCGGCGTTGTCGGAGATGGTGTCGAACACCTTGCGCGTGGCCTTGGTGTGCGGGTCGACCTGCTGGATGCGCGCGTCGATGATCTCCAGGGCCGGGATCACCCACTCGGTGGCGTCGAGCACATCGAAAATCGTGCAGTTGGGGCCCTTGAGCGGCTTGCCGAGGATGAAGGCCAGTTCGACCTCGACCCGCGGCACGATAAAGCGCTCGAATGGAATGTCGGTGCCTTCCTCAAACAGCATGTCATCGAGCAGCGCACCGTAGTCCGGTTCGGTGATGTTCGACGACACCTGCATCGCCCGCGAGGTCAGGCCGATCTTGTGCCCGACCAGCTTGCGCCCGCCCTTGATCTTCTGGGCGACCCAGGCGCGCTGGATGGCGTAGGCGTCCTCGATCGTGATCGCCGGATGATCGAGGGAAAACTGGCGTACCTGTTCGCGGCTGCGTTCGGCATGGTCCAGTTGGGCAGCGGCTTGCAGGATGAGTTGTGGATCGAGCATGACAAGGGTCTCTTACTGAGGGTTGACGATGGCGGCGTTGGTGCGCAACACCAGCAGGCCGCCAAGGGCGATAAACAGCGCCAGCACGTACAGGGCGAGGCTGGCGCTTTGGGTGGTGTCGCGCATCCAGCCGATCAGGTAGGGCGCAAGGAACGAGGCGATGCTGCCAAACGAGCTGATCATGGCGATCCCGGCCGCCTGGGTGCAGTTGGACAGGAAGGCCGGCGGCAGTTGCCAGAACATCGGCAGCGCGGCGCTGGCGCCCATGCCGGCGACGATCAGGCCGCCCATCACCACCAGCGAGTTGCCCGGTGCCAGGCCGGCCACGGCAATCCCGGCGGCGGCCATCAGCAGCGGCACGCACAAGTGCCAGCGGCGTTCGCGGTTGCGGTCCGAAGAGCGCCCGCAGCCGATCATGAAGAAGCAGCCGGCCAGATACGGCACGGCGCTCAGCAGGCCGACCTGGCTGTCGCGGCCGATGCCGGCGCCATGGATCAGGGTGGGCATCCAGAACGCCAGGGTGTTGACCGCCAGCATCACCGCAAAGTAAATCGCCACCAGCAGCCACACTTGCGGGTCGCGCAGGATGCCGCCGAAGGAGGTGATGGACTTGCGCTTTTCTTCGGTGCTCAGTTGCTCGCGCAATTGTTGCTTTTGCGCAGGCTCCAGCCACTTCACCGTTTCAAAACTGTCCGGCAGGTACTTGAGCACCACCAGGCCCAGCAGCACCACGGGGGCGCCTTCGATGAGGAACATCCACTGCCAGCCGCGCATGCCGCCAAAGTCGTGGAAGTTTTCCAGGATCGCCCCCGAGAGCGGCCCGCCAATCACCCCGGCCATGGGCACGGCGATGGCGAACAGGGCGGTGATCTGCGCGCGTCGGCGCGCCGGGTACCAGCGGTTGAGAAACACCAGGATCCCCGGGAAGAAACCCGCCTCGGCCACGCCCAGCAAAAAACGCAGGACATAGAAGCCGGTGGAACTTTCGATCCACAGCATGCTGGTGGACAGGATGCCCCACACCACCATCAGGCAGGCGATCCAGCGCCGTGGCCCGACGCGGTCCAGGGCGATATTGCTGGGCACGCCGAACAGCGCGTAGGCGATAAAGAACAGGCCGGCACCGAAGCCATACACCGTGTCGCTGAAGTGCAGGTCGCTGCTCATCTGCATCTTGGCGAACCCGATGTTGATCCGGTCCAGGTGGGCAAACAGGTAACAGATCAGCAGCAACGGCATCAGGCGCCAGGTGACGGTGCTGTGGGTGCGATCATGCTCGGCAAGGGTGACGCTGTGGGCGGTATTGGCTGTGCTCATGATGTTGTACTTTTTGTCTGAGAGGCCGTTGGGGAGGCGGGGTCAACCCGCCTGGTTGCTTAAAAACGCGTGGACGTTGTTCTGTTTGAAATTCAACTGCGGGTGCAGCTCGACCATCTCGAAGGACAGGGCCAGCAGCCGTTGTGCCTGCAGGGCGGCGAAGTGCTCGGTGATCACCCTGAACAGGGCTTCAGCCACCGCCTGACGGGTAGGCAGATCGCGACCGTGGCCGACCTTGAGGGTCATGTGGACGAAGGCGTAGTCGTGCTTGCCATCGGCCATGCGCCAGGTGTCCAGGCGCACCGCGCGGCTGCGGATGCCGCCGAGAGGGAACACGCCGCTGTCTCCCAGCACCTGGTGGACCTTTGCAAACAGCCCCGGCAGGTCGGCCTGGTGTTCGAGGTTGTCGGTGTATTCGGCGATGAAATGCGGCATTTTGCTCTCCTTGTAGGAGCCGGCTTGCCGGCGATGGCGGCCGGACTGCAGGCGCGTGGGTGCCAGGCACACCGCGATCGCCGGCAAGCCGGCTCCTACCGTGTTAAATCGGGAAAATGGCGTTGATCTGGCCAGTGCCGGAGCTGCCGAACGGCTCGGTGATGATCTCTGCCGGGCGGTTGTACTCAGGCCCGCCGAGCAAACCCAGGAGCATCGCGGTGTCGTGCATCTTGCCCTCGCCAAAGCAGTGTTCGGCGTAGTCCGGGAGCATCGCGCAGAACTCCTTGAAGCGGCCTTCGCGCCACATCTGCACCACGTGCATGTCCACTTGCTTGTCGAACTCGCGGGTCCAGTTGTGGATGTTGGCTTCGGCTTCGCGGTCGTCGGAGAAGCGGTGCGACAGGGAGCCGGAGGCCAGCACCAGCACCTTGCGATCACTCTTCTCGATGGCCCGGCGCACGGCGGCACCGAAGGCGAAGCTGTCTTCCAGGCGATGCCAGGCGCACCAGGCGGCGATGGAGATCACCTTGAATTTCTGCTCCTGGGGCACGTCCATGTGCATATAGCGCATGGGCACCAGGGTGCCGTATTCCAGCTCCAGGCTCGGGATGTTGTGGGCCATGGTGCGCACCCCGGCCAGGTTGGCTTCGGCGGCAATCAGCTCGCCCAGCTGCGGGCAGCCGGGGTAGGCGTACTCCATGTTCTTGATGAAGTGCGGCAGTTCGTTACTGGTGTAGGTGCCCTGGAATCGCTCGCCACTGTTGACGTGGTAACCGCTGTTGACCAGCCAGTGCACGTCGAATACCACGGCGGTGTCGGCCCCCAGTTCACGGGCGCGGCGCCCGATTTCCTTGTGCCCGGCAATCGCTGCTGCGCGGCAACCGTGGTGCTTGCCCGGCAGTTCCGACAGGTACATGGAAGGCACGTGGCAGATTTTCGCCGCCAGGACTACTTCACCCATGATCATTCTCCTGATTTCATTATTCTTGTTGGTGCGCTACGGACCGTGTAGGAGCGAGCTTGCTCGCGAAAAACCCAAGGTCAGCGCGTTAACCCTGAAAGTCAGCGTTATCGTTGACGAGCATCGCGGGCAAGCCCGCTCCCACAGTTACACGCCCCAGCGCGGGATGTGATGGCTGCCCATGGAGATGCACACGTTCTTGATTTCTGCGAACACTTCGAAGCTGTACTGGCCGCCTTCGCGACCGGTCCCCGAGCCCTTTACCCCGCCGAACGGCTGACGCAGGTCGCGCACGTTCTGGCTGTTGATAAACACCATGCCGGCCTCGATGCCACGGGCTAGGCGATGAGCCTTGCCGATGTCCTGGGTCCAGATGTAGGACGCCAGGCCATATTCGGTATCGTTGGCCAGTTGCAGGGCCTCGGCTTCGTCCTTGAAGGGAATCAGGCACACCACCGGGCCGAAAATTTCTTCCTGGGCGATGCGCATGTTGTTGTTGACGTCGGCGAACACGGTCGGCTGGATAAACTGCCCGCGTGCCAGGTGCGCCGGCAGGTTCGCCGGCCGCTCCAGGCCGCCTGCCACCAGGTTGGCGCCTTCTTCGAGGCCAATCTTGATGTAACCGGTGACTTTGTCATAGTGGGCTTGTGTGATCATCGAGCCCACCTGGGTGTTCGGGTCTTGCGGGTCACCGACAATCAGGCGTTTGGCGCGGGCGGCGAACTCGGCGACGAACTGCGGGTACACGCTCTGCTGGATGAACACCCGGCTGCCGGCGGTGCAGCGCTCGCCGTTCAGCGAGAAGATGGTGAACAGCGCGGCATCCAGGGCCCGTTCGAGGTCGGCGTCTTCAAAAATCAGCACCGGTGACTTGCCGCCCAGCTCCATGGAGTACTTTTTCAGGCCGGCGGTCTGCATGATTTTCTTGCCGGTGGCGGTGCCGCCGGTAAAGGAAATCGCCCGCACATCCGGGTGACGCACCAGGGCATCGCCGGCGGTGGCGCCGTAGCCCTGGATCACGTTGAGCACGCCCTTGGGAATCCCCGCTTCCAGGGCCAGGCGCCCCAGTTCGTTGGCAGTCAAAGGCGACAGCTCGGACATCTTCAGTACCGCCGTGTTGCCCAGGGCCAGGCACGGTGCGGTCTTCCAGGTGGCGGTCATGAACGGCACGTTCCACGGCGATACCAACGCACACACACCTACCGGTTGGTACAGGGTGTAGTTGAGCATCTGGTCGTCCACCGGGTAGCTGTGGCCGTCCATGCGCGTGCAGACTTCAGCGAAGAAATCGAAGTTGTGCGAAGCCCGTGGGATCAGCACGTTCTTGGTCTGGTGGATCGGCAGGCCGGTGTCCAGGGTTTCCAGTTCGGCCAGGTGCGGCACGTTCTGCTCGATCAGCTCACCGAGCTTGCGCATCAGGCGCGCGCGCTCCTTGGCCGGGGTGTTGGCCCACTTGGGGAAGGCTTCCTTGGCCGCAGCCACGGCCTGGGCGACTTCTTCGGCGCCACCGCTGGCCACTTCGCCAATCGCCTCGCCGGTGGCGGGGTTGTAGTTGATGAAGGTGTCTTTGCTTTCGACCTCACGGCCGTTGATCCAGTGTTTGATCATGGGGTTCAAGCCTCTTTCCGGGCGGCGAAAAAGTCCGCCTCGCTGACAATTCGGTTGACCAGGCGGCCGACGCCTTGCACTTCCACCACCACTTCATCCCCTGGCACCACGTCGGCCAGGCCTTCGGGGGTGCCGGTGGCGATCATGTCGCCGGGTTGCAGGGTCATGAAGCTGGACAGGTATTCGATCAGGTAGGGGATATCGAAAATCATGTCGCGGGTGCTGCCTTCCTGGCGCAACTCACCGTTGATCCAGGTGCGCAGGGTCAGGTTGCCTGGGTCCGGCACATCGGCCACGTCGACCATCCACGGGCCGACCGGGGTCGTGGCGTCGCGGTTTTTCACCCGCAGGTTGGGGCGGTAGTAGTTTTCCAGGTAGTCGCGGATCGCGTAGTCGTTGCACACGGTGTAGCCGGCCAGGTACTCCAGGGCGTCCTCGCGCTTGACGTTGCGCGCCGGCTTGCCGATCACCGCCACCAACTCGCACTCGTAGTGCATGTAGGCGATGTTGTCCGGGCGCCAGGTGATCTGGTTGTGTCCGGTGTAGGTGCCCGGCGACTTGATGAATGCCAGCGGCTCGGTCGGCGGGGCGAAGGCAAGTTCGGCGGCATGGTCGGCGTAGTTCAGGCCCAGGGCGAACATATTGCCGGTGGCCGGTGGCAGCCACTGCACCTGGTCTTCGGCCAGCAACCGACCATCGGCCAGGCGCACAGCATTGAAATCTTCGACGTGGACCTGATGGACCTGGCCTTCAAAACGGATACGCGCGTGCTTCATGGCTGTTCCTCGGCCTGGATGTGGTTGACCAGGCGGCCCAGGCCGCTGATCTGGACTTCGACGGTGTCGCCGGGCTGCACATCCACCCGGCCTTCGGGCGTGCCGGTGATCAGCACATCGCCTGCATGCAGGGTCATGAATTCGCTGATCTCGGCGATCAGCCGGGGAATGTCGCGGACAAAATTGGCCGTGGTGTTCTGCTGGCGCAACTCGCCGTTGACCAACAGCTTGAGGCTCAACTGATGGGGGTTGGCGATCTGTTCGCGGGCCACCAGTTCAGGGCCCAGGGCGCAGAACCCGTCGCGGCACTTTGCTTTGACGGCGGGGCGGTAGTAGCTGTCTTCCGGCAGGCTGAACTCATTGACGATGACATAGCCCGCCACATGCTCCAGGGCATTTTCCACGCTGACGCGGCTGGCGCTTTTGCCGATCACCACGCCCAGGGCCGGGCCCGGTTGCAGGCGCTCGCCGTGGGGCTGGTGCACGATGCCGTCATGGCTGTTGCGGGTGTTGGGGGTCTTGATAAACAGCACCGGCTTGACCGGGGGCTTCTGGTACGGCGGCTGCTCGAATTCGGCGAGACGCTGGTTCAGCAAGCCCTGGTAGTTCAGCGCGACGCCGAACAGGGTGCCGCTGGCAACATCATGCAGGGTACGGCTCATGGATTTCTCCTGGCGATGGCGACTGCTTTAAAGGCAGTTCGTTAATGTATTAACGTTATAATTAATATGTTAACTACCGTCAAGCGTGGCAAAATCATCGGGTGCAAAAAACAATAAAGAGAAGCCTGTGAAACCGATCCCCAACATCAACATCGGCCAGGTCTACGACCAGCGCTACAGCGATGCCGACGTGCATTACGATCGGCTCGGCAACCTGGCGGGTTTTTTCGGGCGCAACATGCCCGTGCATCGGCATGACCGGTTCTTCCAGGTGCATTACGTCAAGAGCGGCGCCGTGCGGGTCTACCTCGACGATCAGCAGTACCTGGAATCGGGGCCGATGTTTTTCCTCACGCCGCCCACGGTGGCCCATGCCTTTGTCACTGAAGCCGACGCCGATGGCCACGTACTGACCGTGCGCCAGCAGTGGGTGCGGGCGCTGGTCGATGCCGACCCGAGCCTGGCGCCAGGCCCACAGATCCCACCCGCCTGCGTGGCGTTGGCCCGCCTGGCACCTGAGTTCGAGCCCGAGATCAAGCGGCTGGACTGGCTGTTCGACGAGTTGAGCGGCGAGATCAACAGCACCGGCGCGGGGCGGGCGGCGGCCCTGGAAAGCCTGACGCGGTTGATCATGATCAGCCTGCTGCGCCTGTGCGCCAACTCCCTGCAAGCACGCCCGGCGCGCCATGAAGACCTGCGCATCTTCCACCGCTTCAATGAGCTGATCGAAGACCACTATTTGCGGCATTGGCCGCTGTCGGCGTACGCCGAACAAATCGGCGTGACCGAGGCGCGGCTCAACGACGTATGCCGGCGCATTGCCGACCTGCCGTCCAAGCGCCTGGTGCTTGAACGGCTGATGCAGGAAGCCAAGCGCCTGCTGCTGTTTACCGGTGGTTCAGCCAATGAAATCTGCTATCAGCTGGGGTTCAAGGACCCGGCTTATTTCAGCCGGTTCTTCCAGCGCTATGCGCACATGACACCGGGGGAGTACCGCCTGCGCCAGGCAGGCCTGCGTTGATCACCACAGCGCCAGGCTGTAGCCGACGATGATGCGGCTTTCGTCGATATCGCTGGTCAGGCCGTTGCTCGAACGCAGGGTCGCGTTACGCAGCCTGACGTTGACGTTTTTCAGTGGCCCGCTCTGCACGGTGTAGGTCAGGTCGGTATCGCGCTCCCATTCGCGGCCATTACGCACGCTGGCGGTCTGCACGTGGCTGCCATCCACATAGCGGGTCATGAAGGTCAGCCCCGGCAGGCCGAGGGCGGCGAAGTTGTAGTCGTAACGCGCCTGCCAGGCATCGGTCTGGGCCTTGGTGAAGACGTTGATGGTTACCAGGTTGACCGAATAGGGGTCCATGCCGGGGTAGGCGAAATCGCCGTCGCCCGAGAGGTTCTGATAGCCCAGGCCAAACTTGTGGGCCCCCGTCGACAGGCTCAGCATGCCGTTGAAGAACCGGTTGTCGATGCGCCCGCCGTCCACTCGCGATGCGCCACGCAAATCATGGCTGCCTTGCTCGCGGGTATCGAAGTAACGCAGGTCGCTGCGCAGGCTCATGCCGTTGCTCAGCGGCAGGTCGTGCACCAGGCCGATGAAGTGCTGGCGGTAGATGTCCTGCATCTGTGCGTAGTAGTAAGTCGTCGCCAACTGCGGGGTGATTGCATAGGTGCCGCCGGCCAGGTCCAGGTGGCTGCTGTCGACGCCGGCGTAGCTCATCTGGTCGTTGCTGGAAGAATCGCGCAGGTTTTGTTTTTCCAGGCGGCCCAGGTTCAGGGTCAGGCCGGCGATGTCCTGGGAGGTGAGCAGCTCGCCGGTATAGGTCGAGGGCAGGAGCCGGGTGTCGTTGTAGGCGGCCACCGGCAGCTGCGGCTGCAGGGTGCCGGCCTTGAGCACGGTTTTCGACACTCGCACCTTGGCCGTCAGGCCCACTTCACTGTAGTTGTCTACGGGCTGCTGGCTGGCGCCATACGGCAGCAGGCCGGTACCACGACGGTCACGGCTGGAATCGAGCTTGACCCCCAGTTCACCCAGGGCATCCACGCCAAAGCCCACCCGGCCTTCGGTGTAGCCCGACTCCAGGCGCAGCACAAAGCCCTGGGCCCACTCATCGGCCTTGTTCTGCGGCGCGTTTGTCTGGCGAAAGTCACGGTTCATATAGAAGTTGCGCAGGTCGAGGCTGGCCTTGCTGTCCTGGATAAACTCGGCGTAGGCGCTCAGGGGGCTGAACGTAGCGCACAGGCCCGCGCTGGCCGCCAGGGGAAGGAGGCGCAAATGCATGACAGATTCCTTTTGTTGTTTTTGTAGGTATCGCCCTTCGGATCACTGAAGGGGGTGGCATATTGTTAACATGTTATATTTATTCTGGGTAGACAATTTGCATCGTCATAAAATAATTCGTGTCGAGATTAACGAGTTTGTGCGGCGGCCGGCTTGCATGCCCGTGGAGCCGACCCTAAGCTTCGACGCTTCGATCTCTTATGCGCGTGAGCCATGTCCACTCCCAGACCTTCCCTGACGCTGACCCTGCTGCAGGCCCGTGAAGCCGCCATGGCGTTTTTCCGCCCGTTGCTCAATGAACATCAATTGACCGAACAGCAGTGGCGGGTGATTCGGATCCTGCGCCAGCAAGGCGAACTGGAGAGCCATCAACTGGCGCACCTGGCCTGCATCCTCAAGCCGAGCATGACGGGCGTGCTGACGCGCCTGGAACGCGACGGCATCGTGCGCCGGCGCAAGTCCAGCGAAGACCAGCGCCGCGTGTTCGTGAACCTCACCGAGCAGGGGCAACAGTGCTTCGTCGAGATGAGCGCGGGGATGGAAAGCAACTACCAGAAGATCCAGGAACAGTTCGGCGAAGAGCAATTGCAGCAACTGCTCGAATTGCTCAACCAGTTGAAAAACATCAAGCCCTAAGCTGTTGCCGGCGATGGCGCCTCATACAGCGCCGCAGACAGGTTGAACACTCATGGAAAGACGGCAATTTAGCGGCGGGATGAAAGGCAAGAACCTGCGCTACCTGAACGAAGCCCCGGGCCAGGCCCCACGCCTGGTTCGCGCGGGGTTTGTGCTGTTGGAACATTTTTCCCTGCCGGCCTTCACCCAGGCGCTGGACACTCTGATCACCGCCAACCTGCTGCGTCCTGGGCTGTTCACCTCGCGCACCTTCGGCCTGGACGAGCAGGAGGTGATCAGCGACCTGGGCCTGGTGATTCGCCCGGACGCGCGCCTTGAGCACAGCGCGCTGGCCGATCTCGACCTGCTGGTGATCTGCGGCGGCTATCGCACCCAGCTCAAGGCTGGTGAAAGCTTTATCGAACTGCTCAAAGCCGCCGCGCAGCAGGGCGTGATCCTCGCCGGGCTATGGAACGGGGCGTGGTTCCTGGGCAAGGCCGGGGTGCTGGATGGCTATCGCTGTGCCATTCATCCGGAGCATCGCCCGGCCCTGACGGAAATCGCCAAGGCCACCGAAGTCAGCAGCGAGCCCTATGTGATCGATCGTGACCGTCTCAGCGCATCCAGCCCATCCGGTGCGTTCCATATGGCCCTGGACTGGATCAAGAGCCTGCACGACAAGGCGCTGGTGGAAGGTATCGAAGATATCCTGGCGTTCGAGGAGTCGCGTTACCGGCGGATCAAGCCCGCTGAAAATATCTGCGTCAGTGCGCCGCTGCGCGAGGTGGTGCGCCTGATGGATGCCAACCTCGAAGAACCCCTGGCCCTGGAGCAACTGGCGGTGTATGCCGGGCGTTCGCGGCGCCAGCTGGAGCGCCTGTTTCGCGAGCAGTTGGGCACCACACCGCAGCGCTATTACATGGAGTTGCGCATCACCGAGGCCCGGCGCCTGCTGCAGCACACCGAACTGTCCCAGGTCGATGTGCTGGTGGCCTGCGGGTTCGTGTCGCCCAGCCACTTCAGCAAATGCTACAGCGCCTACTTCGGCTACCGGCCTTCGAAGGAAACCCGGCTGGTGAAGTGACCCCCATTCCTACACAGAATGGGTCGCCGGTTTGCTCGCCGGCGCACGCTTGACGCAATGCGCCAGCGCCTGCTGGATATCGGCCAGCAGGTCTGCAATATCCTCCAGCCCTACCGACAAACGCACCAGCCCTTCGGCAATTCCGTGTTGGGCACGTTCCTCTGGGGTGTAGGTGGAATGGGTCATGCTCGCCGGGTGCTGGGCCAGGGATTCGGCGTCGCCCAGGCTGACCGCGCGGCTGAACAGCTTGAGCGCGTTCATGAAGCGCTTGCCGGTGGCGATGCCGCCCTTGAGTTCAAAGGCAATCATGCCACCCGAGAGTTTCATCTGCCGCGCCGCCAACTCGTATTGTGGGAAGGAGCGCAGGCCGGGGTAGGTTACCGACGCGACCGCCGGGTGCGCCTGCAAGGCTTCGGCCACGGCCTGGGCATTGCTGCAATGGCGATCCATGCGCAGGGCCAGGGTCTTGAGGCCGCGCATCAATAAAAAGGCGTCCTGGGGCGACAGGACGGCACCGGTCAGGTCCTTCAAGCCTTGCAGGCGGATGCGTTGTGCCAGGTCATGGCGGCTGACGGCGATCCCGGCGGTGATATCGCCATGCCCGCTGAGGTACTTGGTGGCCGAATGCACCACCACATCGGCGCCCATTTCCAGCGGGCGTTGCAGGTACGGGGTGCAGTAGGTGTTATCGATGACCACAGTAATGTTGGGTTGCTGGTGAGCGATCTTGGCCACGGCGGCAATGTCGATCAATTGCAGGTTGGGGTTGGCCGGGGTTTCGCAGTAGATCATGCGGGTCGCGGGGGAGAGTGCGGCGCGCAGGGCGTCGAGGTCCGACAGGTCGACATGGCGCACCTTGACGCCGAACTGGCCGATGCCATGGTGCAGCAGGGAGAAGGTGCAGCCGTACAAGGTCTGGCTGACGATCACCTCATCGCCGGGGCGCAGCAGGGTCCAGAAGGTCGCGGCAATCGCGCCCATGCCGGAACTGAATGCCACTGCTGCCTCGCCGCCCTCCAGGGTGGCCATGCGTGACTCCAGCAGCGCCAGGGTCGGGTTGGAAATGCGCGTGTAGAAGTGCCCGCTTTCTTCACCGGCAAAACACCCCGCGCCGTATTCGGCGGTCGGGAAGGCAAAGGTCGCCGACAGGTAGATCGGCGGCACCAGGGCCCCGTGATGGTCTTGCGCATCGTAGCCGTAGTGAATGGCGCGGGTAGAAAAGCCGAATGTATTGTGTTTATTGTGCATGTCGGACGCTCCTTATTTCCTACAATGTTATGCTCATAACCGAGGCCGAACGTTGCCTACTTTGCCGAGAAAAACCGCTGGCGAAGGATGAAGTCCCATAAAAATAACAATTTGAGGCAAGACATGCCCAGCAGCCTGGACCGTACCGACAAAGCCCTGTTAAACGCCCTGCAAGGCAACGCGCGCCTGACCGTTGCCGAACTGGCCGAGCGCGTTTCCCTGACCACCTCGCCGTGCTGGCGCCGGATCAAGAACCTGGAAGACAGCGGCGTGATCGGCGGCTACCAGGCGATTCTCTCGCCCAAGGCCCTGGGCTATGGGGTCACGGCGTTTGTCAGCATCATGATGGACACCCACTCCAAGGAAATCGCCCGGGCGTTTGAACAGCGGTTGCTGGACATCCCGGAAATCGTCGCCTGCCATAACGTGTCCGGGCGCTATGATTTTTTGCTGGAAGTGGTGGCCAAGGACCTGGAGTCCTTCGGCGAATTTGCCCGGGAGGTGTTGCAGACATTGCCGTGTGTGAAGGAAATCTATTCGAGCTTTTCCTACAAGTCGGTCAGGCCGTTGCGGGTGATTCCGTTGCCGGGGTGACGACGGTCTTTGTTTGAAACAACCAGCCTGCGCGTCGCTGTTTCCCATAACAAATGCAGACTTTTCGTGATACCGCAGCCAGCCAGGCTCCTTCAAGGTTCGGCCGGTAGAGCGCACGCAACGGTGCCTCTCGGATCTGAAACGACCCAGGAGCCAGAGCCATGTTGACCCCCGCAATGCAAGGAAGTCCACTGTTCCAGACGATTGATCAGTTTCGCCATCGCGATGATCGTGGCAATGGCATCCAGCACAATGGGCTGGCGTCCAAGACCACGGGGGATGCGGCCAAGTCGCTGTGGCGTTCCAGTTCGGGCTGGCCGGACACGAACGCTGATGGCACGCGCTTGGTTTCCTACGAGTTCCGCGCCCCGCCCGCCGACCCCAAGCAGGTTTGGCAGAACAAGACCGGGTTCAGCCATATCCTCGAGAACCAGAGGCAGCAGACCCGGCGCAGCCTTGAGTCGATTGCAGATGTGGCGAACGTGGAGTTCAGCGAAGGGCCCAGGACGGCAAAAAGCGAAGGGCATATCAGCATTGGCAACTATGGGCAAAAGGTCGACCGCAACGGCCGTTCCCTGAGCGGCAACCCCCATGCGGTGCTGCCGGGCAGTGGCCGTGGGGGGGAGGTGTGGTTTGTAAACACGCCAGAGGAGCACAGCGTTGCCAACGCAGCCCTTGGCGATGCCGGCCGGCACACGATTGTCCATGAACTGGGGCATGCGATGGGGTTACAGCATCCTGGGCGCTATGACGGCAGCTTCACGCGCAACCAACTCGACTCCCACGAAGATTCGCAAAGCCACACCGGCATGAGCTACAGGGGCGAGCGCACCGCCTACATGCGGCATGACGGCTTTCGTTCATCGGCGCCACAATTGGACGATATAACGGCTTACCAGTCCCGATATGGCGCCAATCTCAAGACGCGCAATGACGACACCACCTACGGTTTCAACTCCAATACCCATCGTGACTTCCTGAGTATCCACAGCAAGAACGACAAGATGGTCGCTGCTATTTGGGATGGCGGCGGGACCGACACGCTGGACTTTTCGGGTTATGAGCAGGATCAGAAAATCAGCCTCAAGGCGGGGACGTTTTCCGATGTGGGTGGCCTTAAAGGCAACGTTTGCATTGCTTATGGCGTCACGATCGAGCATGCCACGGGTGGCAAAGGCAACGATTGGCTGGTGGGCAACGCAGCGAATAACCAGTTGCGCGGTGGTGACGGGAACGATGTGCTCTACGGCGCTGAAGGTGCCGACACGCTGTGGGGCGGCAAGGGCAACGACACCTTCGTCTATGGAAAAATCAACGAGTCCAATGCTGCGGCACCGGACCGGGTCCAGGACTTTGTCAGTGGCCAGGACAAAGTCGATGTGTCAGGGATCACCGCGCAGTTGGGCGGCAGACCGTTGCAGTTTGTCAGCAGGTTTTCTGGGGCGAGCGGCGAAGCCATCGTCAGTTATGACCGCCAGTCGAACATGAGCACGTTGCAGATTGCTGGAAAGCCTACCGAGGCGCCCTTCCTGCTGCAGGTGCAGGGAGAGTTGCGGCGCAGCGATATTGTGAGCTGACTGCTAGAGGTGGCCAAGGGCGGCGGCCCAGTCCTGGCTGTTCAAGACGCCCAGTACCTTGAGCTTGCCGTTGGTGCCGACCCGGACAAACAGCGAGCTGCCGTATTCGGCACCGTCGGCGTGGGGGTAGCCCAGCACCCGCTCCAGGTCGCCGATGCATTCGCTATGGGTGACCAGCAACAGGTTGCGCCCGGCAATCTTGCGTACCGGCAGGTCATGCGCGAGGGCGGTGCCACACAAGGTCAAGCGGTCGGGTAACACGTGGACGTCGCCGAACATGAACTGCGAAGTTTGCAAGGTACGCGTGGTGGGGCTGCTCAACACATCGCTGTGGGACATGCCCAGGGTATGGAATGCGCTACCCACCGCCACTGCCGAGACACTGCCGGGGCGGGTCAAGCCATCGACAGGGCCCAGGCACGGATTGCTGGAGCGGTCGCAGCGTTCTTCATGGCGCACCAGCACGATCAGGTTGCCACTGCGCCAGGCTGCCAGGGCCCCTGAAGTGACCAGACGATTGTCGACGCCCAGGTTCTGCGGCGTGGTGGGCCAGAGCATGGCGCCCATCACTACAAGGCTCAGGGCGATCAGCGCACCGAAACGCAGCCCTGACTGCCTGAGGGTTTTCGCCCGGCGTTCATCCGGGCAATTCATTTCAACCACGCTCTTCACCCTGGCACCTGAGGTACAGCTGTTTGTGTTGCCGGGCAATGTAGGGGCAGGGGCGTGGTCGGCCAGTGAAATCGATGTGAAAAAATTGCCTTGGCGGTGACGGTCTTTCGCACATTCATCTTAAAAAATACTGTACATATATACAGTTATATCCTACAGTCCATCCCAGGTGAACGGATTTCACCGCGCACCGACGCCACAATTTTTTAACTATGGATGGATAAAAAATGAAATCGAAAAAAGCCTTTATGCTGGGCGCGGCCATGGCGGCCTCCTGCTTCGTTTCGGCCTTTGCCCTGGCCGAGCAGTACCCTTCGCAAGCCCCCGCCAAACTGTCCGCCCAGGCGGTCAAGCAAGCGGTGGACCAGGCGCTCAAAGTGGGGGGCAAGGTTGAGTCCTCGAAGCTTTCTGCCGAACTTACGCAAAAACTCAAGGCGGCCAAGGCGGGCAAGGCCAAGGCGCTGGCAAGCAAGGCCGCAGCCAGCAGCGCGCCGGTGGACACGCGGGTTGATGAGCTGAAAAAACCTGGCGAGAAGCAGTTGCAAGGTGCAGCGATTGCCGCTTTCACTCCCTTGTTCCCAACCCTGGATATCAACACCCTGTACACCGTCAGCGGTGTGGAAACCGGGGCGCAAGTGGCCTACCACTTCAACCTCGCGCAAAGCGCGCGCATCCAGGTTCAGCTGCTGAACCAGAGCGCCGGTACCGATATGTCGTTGAGCCTGTTCCATGACGACGGCCAGGGCAACCTGACGCTGGCGGGCACCTCTGATAACGCCGGCAGCGCCGATGAATACCTCAACGGCGTGATGCCTGCCGGCGATTACTACTGGTACATGGTGGCCAACACCGCGAGCAATTCGCAGTTCAGTTTTGGCGTGGCGGTGGACAGCAACATCGACGCCTTCGAGCCCAACGACACCGCGCAAACCGCGTTCGCCTTGCCAGACGCGCTGAACCACGTGGCCGGCAACCTCGACAGCGTCAACGATGTCGATTACTTCGACTTCACCGCGCTGCGCGGCCAGGGCGTGGGCATGTTCCTTGGCGATGACGGTGCGGGCACCCGCAACCAGTGGATTTTCGAGCGCTTCGATGGCAATAACTGGGTGGTGATCCAGCCAAACAACACCTCCACGTACCCCAACCTCACGCCTGGCTACACCGTCAAGGTGCGGGTACGGGCCAACCCGGCAGTGGCGCTCAACCCGCAGGCGCGATACATCTTGTCCTTTGGCTCGGCACCACGACTGAACCAGAACAATGTGAATGGCGACAACGTGGTGCGCATTCCCAGTTCGATCATGCAACTGGCCACCCAGGCCTCCCGTAGCCTGAGCTGGAGCACCCAATGGTCGGACAGCACCGGTGAGCCGCTGCGCGGCGTGACCCCGGTACTGCGGGTCGACAAACGCTTCGATAACACCATCAACTATCACTGGGTCGACTACGAGGCCAAGACCGGTATCACCGGCGCGGCCTCCGGCAACGTCGACCTGGGCACCTGCTCCGGCGATCTGAATGTGGTCTACCCGGACAGCTCGTCCGGCCAGACGTACAACTGGCGGACCTGGTTCAACATGGGCGGCTGGCGCATCGAGCTCAAGGAGTTCCCGGGTGTTGGTGTAGGCGGCAATATCACACAGTACGTAAGCCTGGGGCATATCTGCAGCCAGACCATCGTGCGCTAACCAGAAAGCGGCTTGCCGGCGCCCGCCGGCAAGCCAGCTTCTACAGGGCCAGTTTCAGCGGCAAGCGGGCCATGCTGGTGTTCTTCAGCGAGCCCAGGTACAGCCATTCGCCGTGTTCGCGGGCGCTGGTAATGGGTGAGTAGTTGCCCGCGCTGCCATCCTGCAGGTTGGCGACCACCTGGCCATGCACATCCAACCCCAGCACAAAGGCTTTGCGCTCGATGGGCTTGGGCACCACCATCAGCGCCCGCACCATCATCTTGCGTATCGCGGGGTAACCGGCCAAGCCATCGAGCAGGGGGTTACGCGGCGAATACAGCGCCACCCAGAACCGATCCCGGCCGTTGAAGGTGAGGTTGTCCGGCAGCCCCGGCAGGTTGTCGATAAACAGATCGTGGGTGCCAGCCTTGTCGCCCTTGAGCCAAAAGCGGCTGATGCGATAGGCCCCGGTTTCATTGACCAGCACATAGCTTTCATCCGGCCCCAGCGCCACGCCGTTGGCAAATTGCAGGTGGTCCAGCAGCACCTCGGTCTGGCCGTTGCTGAAGTCATAACGCAACAACCGGCCATCGCCACCATGCTCGATCACCGCTTCACCATCCTGGCCATAGCCCCAGCGGCTCGACGCGTCGCTGAAGTAGGCGTAGCGCCCGGCAGCATCCACCGTTACATCATCGGTAAAGCCGAAGGGCAGGCCATTGGCACTGGTGCTCAGGGTGCTCAGTTGGCGCTGGCCGTCCAATGCCAGCAGGCCCTTGACCCCATCGGCAATGATCAGGCGCCCGTCCGGGTGTTGCGCCAGGCCCAGCGGGCGGCCGCCGGTGTTGACCAGCACGTCCAGGGTGTTGCTGTCTGGCGCGGTGCGGATGATTCGCCCGTCATGCAGGCCGGTGACCAGTAAACCCTGGGCATCCACCAGCAACGCCTCGGGCCCGGCGATGCCCTGGGCGCCAACCCGCTGGACATCCTTCAGGCGCTGGTTTTCGCTGTAGGGCCCATCCCGCATGGATGGCGCCTTGGGCGCAGCCCAATTGACTGGCTGCACCTCGGTGGGCATCAGCAGCAAAAAGGCGGCGACAAGGATCAACACCAGCAACAGCAGATGACGGATTGTTTGGCTCATGGTGCTTCCCGCGGGTCTTTGGAGGAGGGTGTGGCGGGCTCCCAGTGCAACGTGCCGAACAGATAGTCCATCAGCGGCAGCACGATGTTGAAGTTGCGCCCTTGCATCAACTCACGGCGGTGATGCAGTGCGTGCAGCTGGTGCATGTGCCGGATCCACGGCAAGCGGGCCAGGGGATGCGCGGCAGGCAGGTGCTCGCAGGCGTGGAAGGTTTCGTAGAGCAGGTATCCGAGGATCATGCACCCGGCGAACAGCCCGGCGACGTTGGGGTTGAACTGCTTGAGCAGCCACCAGGCGGGGAGGGTGATGGCCAGGCTGTGGAGGACGATCAACCAGGCCGGAAACAGGATCACCCGCCAGTCCCTGGGGCTGCCATAGGTCATATGGCCTGGGGTGAAAAAGCTGTGGTGGTCGCCGGTATGGCGCGCATAGAACAGCTTGGCGAGGCCGTGTTTATGATGGCCGAGGTGACGGTGGACGAGGTAGATGCACAGATTGAAAAACACCAGTGTCAGGGGAATGGTCAGCCATTCCCAGGCCTGGATGTGCTGGGTGCTGCCCCAGGCCAGGAGGATGCAGGACAAACCGTAGATCAGCACAAAACCGGCATGCAGCCACGGGTTGTAGCGCGGGTGGACCGCGGCACGGTAGCGGTGGCGAAAGGCCTCGGTGGGATGGGTCATGGCGCAGCCTGTTATATTTTTTATTGGTGAGTGAGCTTAGCCCGGCCTGCCGATTTTGCGAACTGAGCTTGCCCCTGTAGGAGTCGGCTTGCCGGCGATGGCGCCAGCCAGAACACCCACAACGTCAAATAATGCCCCGTCATCGTGAAAGACCATCGCCGGCAAGCCGGCTCCTACAGGGAAAGCGCAAGGGGCTTGCGCCAGCCTCATTTCCTTGTTAGCTTCTGGCAAAATGTTAACGATAACATTTGCTCTAAAAATAAAAACAAAACAGAGACCCATGCCATGAAAATGCTTCGCAAAACCCTGTGTTTGTTGGCTCTAAGCATCTCCACCGTCGCCCTGGCCGACACCAAGCCCGCGCCTTTGCGCATCGGCGCATCCTTCCAGGAAATCAACAACCCGTACTTCGTCACCATGAAAGACGCCCTGCAAGAAGCGGCGGCGACCATCGGTGCGCAATTGATCATCACCGATGCCCGCCACGATGTGTCCAAGCAGGTCAGTGACGTCGAGGACATGCTGCAAAAGGGCATCGACATCCTGCTGATCAACCCCACGGATTCGGTTGGCGTGCAGTCCGCCGTCAAGTCGGCCCACGCAGCAGGTGTCGTGGTGGTGGCGGTGGATGCCCAGGCCGATGGCCCGCTGGATTCCTTCGTCGGCTCAAAGAACTTCGACGCCGGTTTCCAGGCCTGTGAATACCTGGCCAAGAACATCGGTGACAAAGGCAATATCGCGATCCTCGACGGCATTGCCGTGGTGCCGATCCTGGAGCGGGTCCGCGGCTGCAAGGAGGCCGTGGCCAAGCATCCGGATATCAAGATCGTCAGCATCCAGAACGGCAAGCAAGAGCGTGACCAGGCGCTGACCGTCACCGAAAACATGCTCCAGGCCCAGCCCACCCTCAAGGGGATTTTCAGCGTCAATGACAACGGCTCCCTCGGCGCACTGTCGGCCATCGAGGCCAGCGGCATGGACGTCAAGCTGGTCAGCGTCGATGGTGCGCCGGAAGCGATCAAGGCCATCCTCAAGCCGGGCAGCAAGTTCATCGCCACCTCGGCGCAGTACCCGCGCGACCAGATCCGCCTGGCCCTGGGCATTGCCCTGGCCAAGAAGTGGGGCTCACACGTGCCCGCCAGTATCCCGGTGGATATCGCCCTGATCGACCAGGCCAAGGCCAAGGACTTCAGCTGGTAAACCGTCCACGCCCCGCGTCAATCGTGGGGCGCGGGGCTCCCTTCTGAACGAGAGGTCGGCGGCATGAGCAGTCTTTTGCAACTGGAAAACATCTGTAAACGCTACCCCGGGGTGCAGGCCCTCAAGTCCATCAACCTGCAAGTGGAGCGTGGCGAGATTCATGCCTTGCTCGGGGAAAATGGCGCGGGTAAATCGACCCTGATGAAAATCCTCGGCGGGGTCGAGCACCAGGACGAAGGGCGCATCCTGATCGATGGCCAGGCGCAGCAGTTCGCGACCTATCGTGATGCGATTGCCGCCGGCATCGGCATTGTGTTCCAGGAGTTCAGCCTGATTCCCTACCTCACGGCGGTAGAAAACATCTTCCTCGGCCATGAACTGAACAACCGCTTCGGCCTGCTGCGCAAGCGCGATATGCAGCAAGCCGCCCAGGCACTGTTCCAACGGCTTGGGGTGAGCATCGACCTGCAATGCCCGGTCAAGCACCTGAGCGTGGCCGAGCAGCAGTTTGTCGAGATCGCCAAGGCCCTGGCCCTGGATGCGCGGCTACTGGTGCTCGATGAACCCACCGCGACCCTCACGCCAAGCGAGGCCGAACTGCTGTTCGAGATCATGCGCGAACTCAAGCGCCAGGGTGTGGCGGTGATTTTCATCTCCCATCACCTGGAAGAAATTTTCCAGGTGTGCGACCGCATCAGCGTGTTGCGCGACGGCGGCAATGCCGGCGTCACCGACGTGGCCGACAGCGACATCGACCGCCTGGTGGAAATGATGGTCGGCCGGCGCCTGGAGTGCAGTTTCCCACCCAAACCCAGCACCGAGCGTGGGCCATTGCTGCTGGAGGTCAAGGACATCCAGCTCAAGCGCAATGGCCCGCACAATAGCTTCCAACTGCACCAGGGCGAGATCCTCGGTTTTGCCGGGCTGGTCGGCTCGGGCCGCACCGAGCTGGCCCTGGGCATGATGGGCGCGCTGGCGTCGGTGACCAAGGACGTATGGCTGCGCGGGGTAAAGGTCAGCCTCGACGACCCGGCCCAGGCCCTGGCCCATGGGATCGGCCTGTTGCCGGAAAGCCGCAAGAGCGAGGGCCTGATCACCGATTTCAGCATTCGTGAAAACATCTCTATCAACAACCTGCACAAGTACCAGGGCGCCAGCGGCCTGATCGACAAGGGCAAGGAGTGCGCCAGTGTCGATGAGCTGATGCAGCAGCTGTCGATCAAGGCGCCGAGCGGCGAAAGCCGGGTATTCAACCTCAGTGGCGGCAACCAGCAAAAAGTGGTGATCGCGCGCTGGATCAACCATCACTGCGACGTGCTGGTGTTCGACGAACCCACCCGTGGCATCGACGTCGGCGCCAAGGCGCAGATCTACGCGCTGATGCGCAAACTCACCGAGCAAGGCTACGCAATCATCATGATTTCCTCCGAACTGCCGGAAATCATCGGCATGTGCGACCGCGTCGCCGTGTTCCACAAGGGCGCCATCGTCAAGGTACTGGAAGCGTCTGCCGTCAACCCACAAGAGGTCATGCGCCATGCAACAGGGGGCTCAAGTGAATACGTCCATTAACCGCGCAGGCACCCAGGGGATACGCCCGAACCTGGCGCGGCTGGTGCGCTCGCCGGCGTTTTATCCGTTTATCGGGCTGTTGCTGGTCACGGCAGTGATGATCGTGGCCAGCGACAACTTCCTCACCGCCAGCAACCTGTCCAACATCGCCCGCCAGGTGTCGATCAACGCGATCATCGCGGTGGGCATGACCTGCGTGATCCTCACCGGTGGCATCGACTTGTCGGTGGGGCCGGTGATGGCCTTGTCCGGCACCTTGACCGCCGGGCTGATGGTCGCGGGCCTGCCGCCGGGCCTGGCGATTGGCGCCGGGCTGCTGATTGGCGTGGCGTTTGGTATCGGCAACGGGTTGTTCGTGGCGTACCTGCATATGCCGCCGATCATCGTCACCCTGGCGACCATGGGCATCGCCCGTGGCTTTGGCCTGATGTACACCGATGGCTACCCGATTTCCGGGCTGCCGGAGTGGTTCGGCTTCTTTGGTCGCGCCAGCCTGCTGGGGATCCAGGTGCCGATCCTGATCATGCTGGTCACCTACCTGGTGGCCTATGTGCTGCTGCAACACACGCGCATCGGTCGCTACATCTACGCCATTGGCGGCAACGAAGAAGCGGTGCGCCTGTCCGGGGTGCGCGCGGCGCGTTTCAAATTGCTGGTGTATGGCATCAGCGGCTTGACCGCAGCGATTGCCGGGCTGGTGCTGACCTCACGCCTGATGAGCGGCCAGCCCAACGCCGGCATCGGTTTTGAGCTGGATGCGATTGCCGCGGTGGTCCTGGGCGGTGCCTCGATTGCCGGTGGGCGCGGGGTGATTGTCGGCACCTTGCTTGGCGCCATGCTGCTGGGCGTGTTGAACAATGGCCTGAACATGCTCGGGGTCTCGCCCTATGTGCAGAGCGTGATCAAGGGCGCAATTATTTTGCTGGCGATCTTTATCAGCCGTCAGCGCCACAAGTAAAAAAACGCAGTACCTCAACGCGGCCGCCGTGGCCGCGACGGGCTCTCTCATCTTCAATAAAGGTCAGTACCTCATGGAAAAGCACAGCCAAATGCAAGCCGTCGTCTGCCACGGCCCCAAAGACTACCGCCTGGAGCGCATCAGCAAACCCCAGGCGCGGCCCAATGAACTGGTGATCCGCATTGCCGCCTGCGGGATCTGCGCCAGTGACTGCAAATGCCACTCGGGCGCGGCGATGTTCTGGGGCGGCGACAACCCGTGGGTCAAGGCGCCGGTGGTGCCGGGGCACGAGTTTTTCGGCTATGTGGAGCAAGTGGGCGAGGGCGCCGAGGAACACTTCGAGGTCAAGGTCGGCGACAAGGTGATCGCCGAGCAGATCGTGCCCTGTGGCAAGTGCCGCTTCTGCAAGTCCGGCAAGTACTGGATGTGCGAGGTGCACAACATCTTCGGCTTCCAGCGCGAAGTGGCCGAAGGCGGCATGGCCCAGTACATGCGCATCCCCAAGACCGCCATCGTGCACAAGATTCCCGAGGCGGTGTCCCTGGAGGATTCGGCGTTGATCGAGCCCATGGCCTGCGCGATCCATACGGTCAACCGTGGCGACCTGCAACTCGATGACGTGGTGGTGATCGCCGGCGCCGGCACCCTGGGCCTGTGCATGGTGCAGGTGGCCGCGCTGAAGACCCCGAAAAAACTGGTGGTGATCGACATGGTCGACGAACGCCTGGCGTTGGCGAAAAAATACGGCGCCGATGTAGTGATCAACCCCGCCCGGGACGACGCCCGCGCGATCATCAATGGCCTGACCGACAACTACGGCTGCGACGTGTATATCGAGACCACCGGCGTGCCGGCCGGCGTGACCCAGGGCCTGGAGTTGATCCGCAAGCTGGGGCGTTTTGTCGAGTTCAGCGTGTTCGGCGCCGAGACCAGTGCCGACTGGTCAATCATTGGCGACCGCAAGGAACTGGACGTACGCGGCGCGCACCTGGGGCCGTATTGCTACCCGGTGGCCATCGACCTGTTCGAGCGTGGCCTGGTGACGTCCAAGGGCATCGTCACCCATGACTTCCCCCTGGATAACTGGGCCGAAGCGTTCGACCTGGCCAACTCGGTGAAGTCGATCAAGGTGCTGCTCAAGCCGGGGCAATGAGTATGAAATACGTGATTGGCGTGGACATTGGCACCCAGAGCACCAAGGCGCTGTTAGTGGATGGCGAGGGGCGGATCATCGCCCAGCACAGCCAGGGCTATCGCGTGGACACGCCAAAAGTGCGCTGGGCCGAGCAATGGCCACAGGTCTGGCTGGACGCGGTGCAGGCCTGTGTGGCCGAGTGCATGGGCAAGTCCGGGGTCGCCAAAGAACAGGTCAAGGCGCTGTGCATCAGCAGCCTGTACGGCGGCTCGGGGATAGCCGTGGATGGCGCCATGAAACCGTTGCACCCCTGCCTGATCTGGATGGACCGCCGCGCCGGCGAGCAGGTGGCCTGGGTGCGCGAGCAGGTCGACCTGGAGCGCCTGTTCGCGGTCACCGGCAACTCGCTGGACAGCTACTACGGTTTCACCAAAATGCTCTGGCTCAAGCAGCACCAGCCCGAGGTCTGGGCCAACACCCGCTACCTGTTGCCGCCCAACAGCTACATCAATTACTGCCTGACCGGTGAGGTGGCGGTGGATCACAGCAGCGCCGGCAATATCGGTGGGGTCTACGATGTGGCCGCGCGCGGCTGGTCGGCCGAGATGCTGGCGGCGTTGGATATCCCGCTGGCGATGATGCCCGAGCGCTTGCTGTATTCGGGCGAAGTGGTGGGCGGCCTGCTGCCGGAATGGGCACAACGCCTGGGCCTGGCGGCGGGCATGCCGGTGCTGGCCGGGGGCGTCGATGCGGCCATGGCGACCCTGGCGGCCGGTGTCACCCAGCCGGGCAACCACGTGGCGATGATCGGCACCAGCATGTGCTGGGGCTACCTCAACCAGCAGGTGGATGCCCGGCATGGCCTGGTGAGCATGCCCCATGTCTACAACGGCCAGCAGGACCTGTACATCTTTGGCGGCGCGATTACCGCCGGGGCCTCGGTGAGCTGGTTTCGCGAGCAGTTCTGCCAGGCCGAGGAGCAACAGGCGCGGGACACCGGCCAGGACAGCCTGTGGCTGCTGGAACAGAGCGCGCGCCAGATCCCGGCGGGCAGTGAAGGGCTGTTGTTTTTGCCGTACCTGATGGGTGAGCGCAGCCCGGTGTGGGATGACCAGGCCAGCGGCAGTTTTGTTGGCCTGAACCTGTATCACAGCCGCATCCACCTGTACCGCGCGGTGCTCGAAGGCGTGAGTTTTGCCCTGCGGCACAACATCGAGGCGGGCATGCGCGGCGCCCACTCCCTGGACCCTCGGCTGATCGTGGTGGGTGGCGCGAGCCATTCGGATTTGTGGATGCAGATTATCGCGGATGTCACCCGTTACCCGGTGTACACCATCGTCCAGGAAGTGGAGGCGGCGCTGGGCGCGGCGTTGTTGGCGGCGCATGCGGTGGGGTTGGTGGACGAGGGGCAGATGGCGCAGGGGTGGGTGCAGTTGGAGCTGCGGGCTGAGCCTGGGGCTGAGAATGTACAGGCGTATGACCGGGCGTTTGCGGACTACCTGAAGCTGTATCCGGCACTCAAGCCGGTGATGCACAGCCTGCAAACGAGTTAAGTGAACACGGACCAAAATGTGAGAGCTGGCTTGCCTGCGATAGCGGTGTATCGGTCACCAATGTGTTGGCGCACACGCCGCCATCGCCGGCAAGCCAGCTCCCACATGGGCTCTCTATTGCTTTGGGATATTCATTGATGACCACCACCTTCGATTTCACCCACCAACGCATCCTCGTCACCGGCGCCACCAGCGGCATTGGCCGGGAAATCGCCCTGCAACTGATCGCCAGCGGCGCCCAGGTCTGCGCCATCGGCCGTGACGCCCAGGCCCTGTCCCTATTGGGCTGTGAAACCCTGTGCCTGGACATCGCCAACAGCACCGCCCTGGACCTGGCCCTCAAGGACCTGCCGCCGATGCACGGCCTTGTCAATTGCGCCGGGATCTCGCGCCTGGAGCCGGCAGCAGCGATCAGCAGCGCCGCTTTCGACCAGGTGATGAACGTCAACGCCCGCGCCGCCGCGCAAGTCGCCAGCCGGGTGGCGGCGGCGATGATTGCGGCAGGTATCGCCGGCAGTATCGTCAACGTCTCCAGCCAGGCCTCGCTGGTGGCGCTGGACGATCATCTGGGCTATTGCGCGTCCAAGGCCGCCCTGGATGCGATCACCCGTGTGCAATGTGCCGAATGGGGACGTTTCGGGATCCGGGTCAACAGCGTCAACCCCACCGTGACCCTCACGCCCATGGCGCAACAGGCCTGGGCCGACCCGGCCAAGCGCGACCCGGCCCTGGCGGCGATTCCCCTGGGGCGCTTTGCCCAACCCCGGGAAGTGGCGTTGCCGGTGCTGTTTTTGTTGAGTGACGCGGCGAGCATGATCAGCGGGGTCAGCCTGCCGATCGATGGCGGCTACACCAGCCGCTAGCCGTTCTCCAGCTTGCCGGCGATCACCACCTTGTCCCGGGGTTTGTACGGGTCTTGCAGGCGGTCGAGCAACAGGCGCACCGCACTGCTGCCGGCCAGCGACGCATCGTGGGCCACGCAGGCAATCGGCACGCCGAAGATATCGGCAAACGGCAGGCGGTCGATGCCGCAGATGGTCAGGCTGTCGTGGGGGATATTGTGCATGCGCAAGGCGCGCAGGGCGCCCAGGGTGATCAACTGGTTGAAGCCCATGATCGCATCCGGCGCGCAGTGGGCGGCCAGGTAGTCGAGGGTGTGCAGGTAGGAGGGCATCAAGGTGTAGTCGCCGGCGCACACTTGGACCTGCACCTGGGGATGCTCGGCGAGCACTTCGCGCAGGCCCTTGAGGCGCTCTACGGTGATGCGCGAATGCTCGGGCCCGGTCAGCACCAGCAGGCGCTTGAGCGCAGGGTTGTGGCGCAACAGGTACTGCGCGGCCTCGATCCCGCTGTGGTAGTTGTCCAGCACCACGCGGCTGAACGGGCTGTCGTGGATCGTGCGGTCGAGCAGCACCACCGGGGTCTTGCCGTTGCCCAGGCGCTCCAGGTAATCGGGCTGGTAGTCGGGCTCGTCGGAGACCGGCGAGAGGATGATCCCCGCCACGCGATAACCGAGCAGGGTGTCCACGGCCTTGCTTTCCAATTCCTCCAGCTCGTCGGTGTCCACCAGCATGATGGTGTAGCCGTGCTTTTTCGCCTCGCGGGAAATCGCCTTGATCATTTCGCTGTAGAACGGGTTGTCCACTGACGCGGTGATCACGCCGATGATCAGGCTTTCGCTGCGCTTGAGACCGCGGGCGAAGGCGTTGGGCACGTAGTCCAGCTCGCGCGCCACCTCAAGGATCCGCGCCAGGGTGGCGGGCTTGACCAGATCGGGTTTGCTCAACGCCCGCGACACCGTGATGGTGGTCATGTTGACCCGTTTGGCGATGTCGCTGATGGTGACGGATTTTTTCTTGTTCATCGGCAGGTGGGACCAGGAGAAAACATCAGGAGGCTAACATGGGCACCGGTTCAAAGCACCGGATCCCAACGCTGTGACCAATCGCTCTCGGCCTTGACCACCCCGCGCAGCAGCACCAGGGCCTGTTGCAGGATCGCCGAATCACGCTCGCGCGAGTACACAAGGTAAGTCGGGAAACTGAACTCCGGGGCCTTGGGCACGCGTTCCATCACCCCGCTTTCAAGGTAACTCTGCACCACCCGCGTGCGGAAATAACCGCTGCCGCCATTCTCCAGGATGTACTGCAAGGCCAGCGGCCCGAGGTTGAAACTCACGGCGGCGCGGGCCTTGTCCGGTAGGGCGGCGTCGTGTTGCTGGCGAAAGCCCGGGCCCCAGTCGATATACACATAGGGATCGGGACGGCTGGCCAGGCGCACCAGGATCAGTTTTTCCTCCAGCACCTGCTCCACCTGCAACCCCGGCCAGTACTGCGGCTGGAACACCAGCGCGGCGTCCAGCACGCCCAACTCCAGCTGGCGCAACAGGTATTCACCGTCACGCACTTCGGTGCGCAGCGCATGGCTGGGGATGTGTTCGCGCAGGGCCTTGGCCCAACCGAGCATCAACGGGTTGCACAGGCTGACTTCGCCGCCGATATGCAGCACATTGCGATAACCCTCGGGCAACGGCAGGTCACGGCGCGCCGCTTCCCAGGTTTGCACCAGTTGATTGGCATACACCACAAACGCCTCGCCATCGGCCGTCAACCGCGCCCCGGCGCGGTTGCGCACAAACAGGGTGCTGTCGAGCTGGCTTTCGAGCTTTTGCACGCGAGCGGTGATGGCGGTCTGGGTGACGTGCAGCTTCTCGGCGGCTGCGGCCAGGCTGCCGCAGCGGGTGATTTCGAGGAAAGTGCGTGCCAGTTCGATGTCCATGTCGGCTCCGGAGGGGGTGGAGGGGCATTGTAGTGTGACAATCGCAGATCGGTCTGTGAAATGCGCTTCAATGTGGGAGCTGGCTTGGCTGCGATCGGCATGAGTCTCTACGCCGCTCGCACTTTTGGGTGTGTGTACATATCCGTTGCTGCGGTCATGGCCACTTAGGGTTCCGCCCTTACAGCGGCTCACTTTGGAAAAGCCCCAAAGTAAGCAAAGGGCTCTTGCCCCACCACTCGGCACCTCGCCTAGGCTCGGTGTGCCCGTCATCCGATATTGATTTGGGGGGCCGCCGCGATGGGCCATCCCTGGCCCAGCGCGGCTAACCCGGCGTCCTGCCGGGTTACCCCCCAAATCAATATCGGATGACGGCCAGCGTGGTTTAACGGGGCGCCTAAGATCAAAATCACAAGCAAAGCGAGGCGGCCTGACAGCCGACCTGATCGTCGAAGCGTACGCGTACCCTGTAGGAGCGGGCTTGCCCGCGATGACGGTGTATCAGTCGATGAATCTGTTGGCTGACCTGCCGTCATCGCAGGCAAGCCAGCTCCTACAGGGGAATGCAGCTTCGCGCTCTGGCTTTGCTGTTGCTCTGTTTTTGATCTGGCTTTTGATCTTAGGCGCCCCGTTAACCACGATGGCCGCAGGCAGGTATTGCGCAGTGGGCACCCCGGCAGGATGCCGGGGTAGCCGCGACACGGCCATGGATGGCCGATCGCGGCGGGCCCACGGAGCAATGCCTGGCTGCGGGCATGCCGAGCCTAGGCGAGGCACCGAGTGGTGGGGCAAGAGCGTTTTGCTTACTTTTGCGCAGC
>NZ_JAAQWP010000005.1:0-556500 GCF_012985535.1 Pseudomonas sp. WS 5021
GCGGCTAACCCGGCGTCCTGCCGGGTTACCCCCCAAATCAATATCGGATGACGGCCAGCGTGGTTTAACGGGGCGCCTAAGATCAAAATCACAAGCAAAGCGAGGCGGCCTGACAGCCGACCTGATCGTCGAAGCGTACGCGTACCCCTGTAGGAGCGGGCTTGCCCGCGATGACGGCAGGTCTGCCAACAGATTCATTGACTGATACACCGCCATCGCGGGCAAGCCCGCTCCTACAGGGGAATGCAGCTTCGCGCTCTGGCTTTGCTGTTGCCCTGCTTTTGATCTGGCTTTTGATCTCAGGCGCCCCGTCAAACCACGATGGCCGCAGGCAGGTATTGCGCAGTGGGCACCCCGGCAGGATGCCGGGGTAGCCGCGACACGGCCATGGATGGCCGATCGCGGCGGGCCCACGGAGCAATGCCTGACTGCGGGCATGCCGAGCCTAGGCGAGGCACCGAGTGGTGGGGCAAGAGCGTTTTGCTTACTTTTGCGCTCTTCAAAAGTGAGCCGCTGTAAGAGCGGAACCCTAAGTGGCCGTGACCGCAGCAACGGATATGTACACAACCCCAAGAACCATCAAAAAATTGTGTAGATACCCATGCGCATCGCAGCCAAGCCAGCCCCCCCATTTGCTTGGGAGTCAGCCCAAGTCTTTCGGCGCCTGCAAGTGCTGGGTCGGGAATGCCTGGGCGTATACCTGGCACACCCGCAACACCTGCTCATCGGCAAACCGCGCACCCACCACATGCAAGCCCACCGGCAATCCATTGGCCGCCAACCCGCACGGCACCGAGGCCGCCGGCTGCTGGGTGAGGTTGAACGGATAGCTGAACGGCGTCCACTCCATCCATTCGCCCAGCCCAGAGCCCGGTGGCACGTTATGCCCGGCATCAAAGGCGGTGATCGGCAGCATCGGCGAGACCAGTAGGTCGTAGTGCTCATGAAACGCCGCCATGCGCGCCACCAATGCCGCCCGGGCTTCCAGGGCCGCGTTGAAGTCGCCCAGGCTGAGGCGTTCGCCCTGTTGCGCAATGCGCAGCAGGCCGGGGTCGAGCAGGTCGCACTGGGCGCCGCTCAACTGCCCGGTCAGGCGCGCCGCGCCGGCGAACCACAGGGTGTTGAACACCTCCAGCGGGTCGCTGAACCCCGGGTCGATCTGTTCCACATGCGCTCCGAGTTGCACCAGGCCCGCGACTGCCTGCGCGACCACCTTGGCCACCTGCGGGTCGACGTCCACGTAGCCAAAATCAGGGCTGTAGGCGATGCGCAGGCCCTTGAGGTCCGTGCCCGGCGTGAGCCACGGCGTGCTGCGTGGCGCGCCGATCAGGCCGTCACGGGCGTCCGGTTGGGCCACGGTTTGTAGCATCAGCACGGCATCTTCCACGGTGCGGGTCATCGGGCCCAGGTGCGAGAGGATCGTCATCGAGCTGGCCGGCCATTGCGGCACGTAGCCAAAGGTCGGCTTGATGCCGAAGGTGCCGGTAAAGGCGCAGGGAATGCGGATCGAGCCGCCGGCATCGCTGCCCTGGTGCAACACGCCAAGGTTCAGCGCCGCCGCCGCGCCCGCGCCGCCGGACGAACCACCGGCCGTGGTGCGCGTGTCCCAGGGGTTGCGGGTGATGCCGTACAGCGGGTTGTCGGTCACGCCTTTCCAGCCGAATTCCGGGGTGGTGGTCTTGCCCAGCAACACTGCACCGGCCTTGCGCATAAACGCCGAAAAAGGCGCATCGACGTCCCACGGCCCGGTGGCGGATGAGGTGCGTGAGCCCTTGCGCGTGGGCATGCCTGCCGTCAGGGTCAAATCCTTGATCGACGCTGGCACCCCGTCCAGCGCACCGCAGGGTTGGCCCTTGAACCAGCGCTGTTCCGAGGCCCGTGCGGCGTTCAAGGCGCCCTCGGGGTCGACGTGGCAGTACGCGTTGACCACCGGGTTGTAGCGCTCGATACGCAGCAACGTGTCTTCGGTCACTTCCACCGGCGACAGGCTTTTATCGCGGTAGCGTGCCAGCAGTTGCACGGCCGTCAGGTTGGCGATATCAGTCATGCCGCGGGACCTCCCTGGGCTGCGTTGACCATGGCCCGCAGTAACACCGCGCAGCCGGCGGCCAAATCATCCGGCGCGGCATTTTCGATTTCGTTGTGGCTGATGCCGCCTTCGCACGGCACAAAAATCATCCCGGCCGGGCCCAGTTCAGCGACAAAAATTGCGTCGTGCCCGGCGCCGCTGACAATGTCCATGTGGCTCAGGCCCAGCACCTGGGCGGCATCGCGCACGGCGTTGACGCAGGTGGGATGAAAGTCCAGCGGCGGGAAGTCGGCGGTGGGCGTCAGTTCATAGCTCAAGCCATGCTGCTGGGCTGTGGCCTCGATCACCTGGCGCACTTCATCGACCATGGCCTGCAGCTTGTCGGCATGCAGGTGGCGCAGGTCGATGGTCATCTGCACTTGGCCTGGGATCACGTTGCGCGAGCCCGGATGCAGGGTCAGGCAGCCGACCGTGCCGCAGGCGTGAGGTTGCTGTTGATGGGCAATGCGGTTGACCGCGCTGACCACCTGCGCGGCACCCACCAAAGCATCCTTGCGCAGGCGCATGGGCGTGGGGCCGGCGTGGGCCTCGACGCCGGTGAACGTCAGGTCGAACCACTTCTGGCCCAGGCAGCCCATGACCACGCCAAGGGTGATGGCCTGATCTTCCAGCACCGGGCCCTGCTCGATATGCGCCTCGAAATAGGCGCCCACCGGGTGCCCGAGTACCGCGCGCGGGCCGGCGTAGCCAATGCGCTGCAACTCGGCGCCCACCGACAGGCCTTGCTCGTCCTGTTTGTCGAGGGTCTCCTGCAGGTCGAATTTGCCGGCAAACACTCCCGAACCCATCATGCACGGCGGGAAGCGCGAGCCTTCTTCGTTGGTCCACACCACCACTTCAATCGGCGCTTGGGTCTGGATCTGCAAGTCATTCAGGGTGCGGATCACTTCCAGGCCGGCCATCACCCCATAGCAGCCGTCGAACTTGCCGCCGGTGGGCTGGGTGTCGATATGGCTGCCGGTCATCACCGGTGGCAGGTCCGGGTTAAGTCCGGCGCGGCGGGCAAAAATATTGCCGATCGCATCCACAGTGACGCTGCACCCGGCCGCCGTACACCACTGCACAAACAGGTCGCGGGCCTGGCGATCGAGGTCGGTCAGGGCCAGGCGGCACACGCCGCCCTTGGCCGTGGCGCCGAGTTGGGCCAGGTCCATCAGCGACTGCCACAGGCGGTCGCGGTTGATCAGCGGGGCGTTGCTCTTGAGCGGTTGCGCAAAACTATTCATCAGCAGTCTCCGGTCAGGCACTCAGGGCCAGGTAGCGGTTCTTGATCGTCGGGTCGGCGCGAAAGGCCTCGGCGCTGCCTTCGTAGACCACGCGGCCCTGTTCGAGCACGTAGTGGCGGTCGGCAAGCTTGTCGCAGACCAACAGGTTCTGCTCCACCAGCAACACCGGCAGGCCGTCCTCCTTGATCTTGCGCAGGATCTTCACCAGTTCGTCGACGATCACCGGGGCCAGGCCTTCGGTGGGTTCGTCGAGGATCAGCAGCTTGGGATCGTTGAGCAGGGCGCGGGCGATGGCCAGCATCTGTTGTTCGCCCCCGGACAACGCATGGCCGGCGTTTTTGCGCCGCTCCTTGAGGCGCGGGAACATCGCGTACACGTCCTCCATTTGCCAACGGCTGGTCTTGCGCACGGCGATGCGCAGGTTTTCTTCCACCGTGAGCAGGCGGAAGATCCCGCGGTTCTCCGGCACCAGCGCTAATCCCTGGCGGGCAATTTCAAAGATTTTCTGCCCCACCAGCGGTTTGCCGTTGAAGTGAATCTGCCCCTGGCGCGGGCAGATAATCCCCAGGATGCTGCGCAGGGTGGTGGTCTTGCCGGCGCCGTTACGGCCGAGCAGGGTCACCAGTTCGCCGGGGTTGACGGTCAGGGACACGCCCTCCAGGACGTGGCTCTTGTCGTAGTAGGAATGGATATTGTCGACGGTCAGCATCAGGCGGCCTCTCCCAGGTAAGCAGTGCGTACGCGCTCGTCGGCGCGCACGAACTCCGGCGTGCCTTCGACCAGGATCTGCCCGTGGCTCATCACGGTGATGCGTTGGCTGATGGACATGACGATGCTCATGTTGTGCTCGATCAGCAGCACCGTATGGTCACGGCCCAGGTCGCTGATCAGTTGGGTCATGATCGGGATGTCGTCGATGCCCATGCCCGAAGTGGGCTCGTCGAGCATCAACAGCTTGGGCTTGGAGCAGATCGACATGCCCACCTCCAGCACCCGTTGCTGGCCGTGGGACAGTTCACCGGCCAGGGTCTCGGCGCGGGCGGTGAGTTGCAGGCGCTCCAGGACCTGGTCGGCCATCTCCAGGTGTTCGCGCTGGCTATCCACCCGCCGCCAGAAGTTCAGGGCCCGTGCGCCGTCACGGCCCTGGGCGGCCAGGCGCAGGTTTTCGCGCACGCTGAGGTTCTGGAACAGGCTGGTGAGCTGGAACGAACGAGCCATGCCCAGGCCCACACGGCCGTGGGCCGGTTTGCGCATCAGGTTCTGGCCGTCGAAGTGGATTGCGCCTGTGGTGGCCTGGCGCTCGCCGGTCAGGCAGTGAAACAGGCTGGTCTTGCCGGCACCGTTGGGGCCGATGATGGTGTGGATGGTACCGGCCTCGACCTTGAGATTGACGCCGTTGACGGCATGGAAGGCGCCGTAGGCCAGTTCCAGGTCTTTGGTTTCCAACAGGATGCTCATAGCAGCTCCTCCTTGGTCACGGCGGCGGCCTTGCGGCTGCCACGCACACGTTCGAACAGCGCCGACAGGCCGCCCCACAAGCCACCGCGCATAAAGATCACCACCAGGATCAGGATCACCCCCAGCAGCATCAGCCAGCGTGGCCACAGGTCGGAGAGAAAGTCCCCCAGCAGCACAATGGAGCCGGCGCCCAGCAATGAGCCGAACAGCGAGCCGGTGCCGCCGACGATGGTCATGATCAGGATGTTCTCCGACATCACCAGGTCGATATTGGACAGCGGCACAAAGTGCAGGAGCATGGCGTACAGCGCCCCGGCAATCCCGGTGACCGCGCCAGACAGCACAAACACCAGGATCTTGAAGTGGCGCGTGTCGTAGCCGATGGCCGAGGCGCGGGTTTCGTTTTCGCGGATCGCCATCAGCGTGCTGCCGAACGGTGACGCGATGACCCGGCGTGCGCCGATAAAGATCAGCAGGAACAGCACCGCGACAAAGCCATAGAACACCCGGGCGTCGGCCAGGGACAGCAGCACCGTGTCACCGATGCGGATTTCCGGGCGTGGCACACTGAGCAGGCCGTTGTCGCCGCCGGTCCAGTCGCTCAGGGTGTAGGCCAGGAAGTAGGCCATCTGGCTGAAGGCCAAGGTCAGCATCACGAAGTAGATGCCGGTGCGGCGGATCGCCAGGGCGCCCACCAGGAAGGCCAGGAACCCGCCGACCAGGGCCGCGCCGAGCAGCGCGCTGAACAGGCCCAGTTGCAGGTGGATCATCAGCAAGGCGGCGCAATAGGCACCGGCGCCGAAGAAGATGCCTTGGCCGAACGACAGCAGCCCGGTGTAGCCCAGCAACAGGTTGCAGGCCAGGGCGGCGAGGGCAAAGATCAGGATCTCGGTGGCCAGGGTCGCCGAGGGCAGGATCAACGGCAGGCCGATCAACACCGCCAGCACCCACAGCAACATGGCCTTGGATTGGGTCTTGGCGAACGGCAGGGGGTTTTTCTCACTCATCTCAAGCTCTCCCAAACAGGCCATAAGGGCGTACCAGAATCACCACGGCCATGGCGCCGTAGATCATCAGGCTCGCGCCTTGGGGCCACAGGGTGGTCATCAGGCTCTGCACCACGCCCACCAGCAGGCCGCCCACCAGGGCGCCGCCGAACGAACCCATGCCGCCGATCACCACCACCACGAAGGCGATGCCGAGGATCTCCGGGCCGACAAAGGGCTGGGCACCGCGCAACGGGGCAAACAGCACCCCGGCGATCCCGGCCAGGGCCACGCCAAGGGCGAAGGTCATGGAGAACAGGCGGAAAATATTGGTGCCCAGCAGGGATACCGTCTCGGTGCTTTCACTGCCGGCCCGCACCAGGGCGCCAAAGCGCGTGCGCTCCAGCAGCAGCCACAGGCCCAGGCCCACCAGCCCCGAGAACACAATCAAAAACAAGCGGTAGTAGGGGTACACGAAGTCGCCGACCACCAGTACCCCGCGCAGCAGTTCCGGCACGGCGACGCTCTTGCCCACCGGGCCCCAGATCATCACGCTGGCTTCCTGGATGATCAACGCAATGCCCAGGGTCACGAGGATCTGGAACATGTGCGGCAGGTGGTAGATGCGCTGGATCAATAATCGCTCGATCAGCCACGCCAGCGCGGCCACCACCAGCGGCGCGATCAGCAGGGCCAGCCAGAAGCTTTCGGTGAGGCTGACGACGGTGTAGCAGATGTACGCGCCCAGCAAAAAGAACGCGCCGTGGGCGAAGTTGACGAAGTTCAACAGGCCGAAAATGATCGTCAGCCCGACCGCAATCAGAAAGTAGATCATCCCCAGGCCCAGGCCGTTGAGAATCTGGAACAGGTAAAGATTGAGCATGCAGGAATCCTCCAACAGGCGGCCGCGGTCAACGGCCCTGTCGTGTGTTACCGGTGAAAGTGGGCGGATCAGCCGAGCTTGCAGCCCGTGGCTTCTACCGGTGGGAACGACTGGCCGGCGCTGAGGACTTTGGCCAGGTCATCCTTGTCGGCCATGTCGCCCGTGGCCTTGCCCACCAGCAGGTAGTAATCCTTGATCACCTGGTGGTCGCCGGCGCGGATCGTTTCCTTGCCGGTCGGGCCGTCGTAGCTCAGGCCCTGCATGGCCTTGGCCACGGTGGGGCCGTCGAAGCTGCCGGTGGCCTTGATGGTGTCGAGCATGACCTTGGTGCTGATGTAGTCGGCGGCCAGCGGGTAGGTGGGGTTGATCCCGTACTTGGCCTGGGTCAGCTTGACCAGTTCGCGGTTGAGCGGGGTGTCGACCTGGTGCCAGTACTGCGCGCCGAGGTATACGCCTTCGAGCACATCGCTGCCCAGTTCCTGGAACTGGTCGAGGCCTGCGGACCACACCAGCAGCACTTTCATGCGCTCCTTGATACCGAAGTTGACGGCCTGGCGCAGGGTGTTGGAGGACTGGCTGCCGAAATTCAGCAACACCAGCACGTCGGGGCGGGCGGCGATGGCGTTGGTCAGGTAGCCGGAGAATTCCTGTTCCTGCAATGAGTGATAGCTGTTGCCCACGTGCTCCAGGCCACTTTCGGCCAGCACGCTCTTGGCGCCTTCGAGCAGCGCTTCGCCGAACACGTATTGGGGGGTGATGGTGTACCAGCGCTTGGCCTCGGGCAGCAGCTTGATCAGCGGCACCAGGGTTTCGCGGATCGCGCCATAGGTGGGCACCGACCAGCGGAAGGTCGCGCCGTTGCAGTCCTTGCCGGTGACTTCATCGGCGCCTACCGGGGTCATGAACACCCCGCCAACCTTATCGACTTCCTTGGCCACCGCCAGCGCCGAGGACGACAGGGTGCAGCCCTGGAAGAACCGCGCGCCGTCCTGGCCAATCGCCTCCTGGACCTTGCGCACTGCCTTGCCGGCGTTGCCTTCGGTATCGATCACCTTGTAGTTCAGTGGGCGCCCGAGGAGCTCGGGGTACTGCGCCACGGCCAGGCGTGAACCCATGTCGGCAAACTTGCCATAGCTGGCAAAGGCGCCAGACATGGACTTGAGGCCGTAAAAGGTAAACGGTTCGGCGGCGAATGCCCCGCGCACGCTCAGCGGAAGGCTGAGCGCGGCGGCGGCGGTGAGGCTGGCTTTCAACAACGTACGACGCTGCATGGGGTGACTCCCTGGTTTAGTTATTGGCAGGAGTGGCAATGGCGATACGGTGGAGCACGGCCTGTGGGCAGGCCTTTTTTATTGAAGTCAAACACGGTCAAAACTGTAGGAGCTGGCTTGCCTGCGATAGCGGTTGATCAGCTGAGAAAATTTTCCTGACCGACCGCTATCGCAGGCAAGCCAGCTCCTACAGGGATTTGTGGTGTGTTCAGGAGTGGTCGAACTCCAGCAAAAAATGCGGGCTGACCTGGCCTTCCAGCGCGGTCATGTGGTGTTCGGCGTCGCACATGTGTTCATGCATCAGGCTGCGCACGGCCGCTTCATCGTTGGCACGAAACGCGCTCAACAGTTGCTTGTGATAGTCCAGGTTGGCCGCGTCGAACTGCTTGCGCTTGGGCTTGTAGGCCTTTTTCAGCACCACCAGGTCGCGCAGCAGGTCGTTGAGGAACTGCGCCATGAAACTCAGCAGCGGGTTGGGGCAGGCCCTGGCCAGCAAATTGTGGAACTCCAGTTCCGCCAGGCGTTGCTCACGCTGGCCGGCTTCGCTGTCTTCCGGGGCGCTGCAAAAGTCCACGTTGTCTTGCAGGGCGCGATAGTCGTCGTCGCTCAGGCGTCCCAGCACCGACACGGCCAGCTCCACCTCGATCACTTTGCGCAACTGGTACACCTGCTCGCCATCCAGGTGCTGGAAGTGCAGGTAGTTGCGCAAGGCACGGCTGGCCGGCTCCGTGCCGGCCTGGTTCAGGTACGCGCCACCGGTTGGGCCGGTGCGGGTGCTGACCAGGCCTTCGACCTCCAGGGCCTTGAGCGCTTCGCGGGCCGAGCCCTTGGAGCACTGGAAGCTCTCCATCAGCTCGCGCTCGGTGGGCAAGCGGTCGCCGGGCTTCAAGGCATCGGTGACGATCGAGCGCTTGACCGACTCGACAATCACATCGGAAAGCTTCTGGCGTTTGCGTCGCAGGGGGCGGCTGAGCATGGTTTTCTATTTATCGTATTAATGCGGATAAATAGCACTTAATAGAGGTTGGGACGGGGCGTCAACGGCGGGGGTCGTTTTCAGTGAAAACAGGTCGTAAATCACGTCCAGGGGCCCATGTGGGAGCGGGCTTGCTCGCGAATGCGGTGTATCAGCCGACATACCCATCACTGACCCACCGCCTTCGCGAGCAAGCCCGCTCCCACAGTTGATGTGCAGCGTTCATGAACCTTGAGCCTGGCGCAGTAATTGCGTGCCTTGGTGCTCCAGTCTTTGTGCAGGAGCACCCGAGCATGCAATTACGAGCCTTGCGGTATTTTCACGAGGTGGCGCGCTGCGCCTCGTTGCGTAAGGCGGCCGAGCGTTTGTACGTCACGCCCACTGCCGTCAGCCGGCAGATCGAACACCTGGAACACTTCTTTGGCGCCGCGCTGATTGAGCGCGGCCCGCGCGGTATCCGCCTGACGGTAGAGGGCGAGTGCCTGGCCGAGCAGGTCACCAGTACCCTGCGCGGCCTCGATCAGGTGCGCGATGTGATCGCCAGCCGGCAAAGCCAGGTGGCGGGTAACATCAGCATTCATGTGTCAGAAAGTATCGTTTCCACGGTACTGGCGCCGGTACTCGCGGCGTTCTACCGGGCGCACCCCAAGGTCACGTTCAATATCGTGATCGCCAGCGCCTCGGCCACTCTGGATGCACTGTGCAGTGGCGAGGCCGACCTGGGCCTGGCGTTCTATCTGCAGGAGCGGGCCGATGTGGAAGTCACCGCGCAATGCGAGTTGTGGCACCGCGTACTGGTCAGCGCCGAACACCCGTTTGCCCAGCGCGACAGCATTGAGTTGCGCGAGCTTGAAGGCCAGCCCCTGGCCATTCCCGACTCGGCGTACGGCGTGCGCCAGGCCTTGGAGGCGGCGGCGAAAAAGCGTGGGGTGACGATCCAGCCGGTGTTTACCACCAGCTCCCTGGAAGTGCAGAAAAGCCTGGCCCGGCAACGGGCGGCGGTCTTGATCCTGCCCCAGGTGGATGCCGATGCCCGCAACCTGGGTGATGGCCTGGTGGCGGTGCCGATTGCCGATGAGCACCTGGGGCGGATTCGCATTGACCTGTGCGGCTACCGCAACCGACCGCGCTCGGTGGCGGTCCTCAAATGCCAGGACATGCTGGCCAGCGCCATGCAGCGTTGCGCGCTGGTGGACTAATCGGCCAGGCAACGGGTCGACGACGGCGGCTGTCTGCCCTGGGCCAGGTAGATGCCGGCCCAGCGGTTCACGCACTGGCTGGCATCGGTGGTGGTGCTCTGTAGATAGGGGCCCTTGAGCCGCAGGGTGGCGGGCAGCGTGTCGGATGCCTGGGCGGTGCTTGCGTCGGGCTCGATCAGCACCATGCGCTCGACACGGTCGGCAAACAATTGGGCGTACTCGGCACCCAACAGATTGCCCTGGGCGATGCCCAGGAAGCTGACGCGTTGCTCCCCCAGTTGCTGGCGCACGAACTCCATGTCCCACGCCGATTGTTCATTGGCCACGCCCTTGCGCGGGCTTAGTTCAACGACGTCGTAGAGGCGCGTCAGCGTGCGGTATGCCTCGGTGTTGTAGTACTTCCAGACGGTTGCCAGATGCACCGCGAACACCCCATGCAAATTCGCCTGGGCCGTGGCCGGTCGCGCGAAGATCACGCCCCGGCGCTCCAGGGGCTGCTGGGCACCGACCCGGGTGAGGGTCAGGCGGTAGGTGCGTGCGTCAGGGGCCTGATGGTCCAGCGGCACGGTGACAATGCCGCACTGGGTACGCGCCACCACCTCCTGGTCAAGCGCCCGCCCGGGCAGGCGCGGGCAATCCACCAACCATTCGATACCGGGCGCCGCGGCATGGCCGGGAGAACTCAAGAGCATCATCCATCCACTGATGAGGCAAAGCGCTGCTGCTTTCAAAGGTTTCATCCGCGTTCCTGGGTAACCGTCCATAGGGAACAGGCTTTTTACCAAGGGCGGCGGCGAGCCAATGCCGGAGCAGTCGCATGTAGGGTGTAAGAATTCTGAATTTTACCCGTCGGCAACTGCTGATGCCGACGGGCGGGTGTCAGAACAGGTTGATGGGGAAATTGCCGACGATCCTGAATTCGTCATAGCTGCCGTCAATCTGCCCGCCACTGGCGCGGTGGTTGTAGACGATGGTGCGCAGGACCGAGTTTTTCAACTTCCCCGATTGCACCACATACGCCAGCATCAAGCCGTTTTCGTTGTGCTTGGCGTTGTCCAGCCCGCGCACGTTGTAGCCGGTGTTGTGGCCGTTGCGATCACCCTCGTAGTGCGTGCCGTCGATGCCCCAGCCCTTGGCGTGCCACAGGCTGGCGGTCAGGCCGGGCACGCCGTAGGCGGCCAGGTCAAGGTCGTAGCGCAGTTGCCAGGATTTTTCGTTGGGGCCGTTGTAGTCCGAGTACAGCGAGTTGGCCATGTAGTTGCCGGTGGACTCCCACACATAGTCGAAGTACTCGTTGCCGAACACCTGTTGCCAGGCCAGGGTCAGGCTGTGGGCCTGGTGGTTGGCAGTCACGGCCAGGCTGGCGGCGTCGTTGTCGATGTAGCCCAGGCGCTGCTGGCCGGAGTCCTCGGTGTGGTAGTAGTGCAGGGCGGTCTTGAGGGCGAGCGTGTTTTTGTCGCCAATGCGATGGGTCAGCCCCAGGTAGTACTGGTCCCACATGTCCTCGAAGCGCGAGCCGTAGAGGCTGGCTTCCAGGCCGTAGCCCGGCTTGAGCGTGGCCCCCAGGTAACTGATGCGCGCGCCGCTGTAGGCGCGGTTGCCGAAGGTGGTGGTCAGGCGCTCGGCGCCGGTGCCGGTGCGCGGGATGGCCCGGTCGAAACTGCCGCCCTGAATCGACAGCCATTCCAGTTCGTTGCTGTACAGGCCCACGCCCTGGAAGCTGGAGGGCAGGGCGCGGTTGTCCTTGTAGCGCAGGATCGGGTTGTCGGTCATCAGGCGCCCGGCCTTGAGCTCGGTATTGGACAGGCGCAACCGCACATCGCCCACCCCCAGTCGGCTCCAGGTCGGGATCGCATCGCCGTCGCTGTCCACCAGCACGCGGTCGCCGCCATTGGCCACCTTGCCATGCCCGCGCTGCAGGTTGACCGCACTGAATACGCCGATATCCACCCCCACGCCAATCACACCCTGGGTGTAGCCGGAGCTGTATTTGAGCATGGCGGTCTGCACCCAGGTTTCGCGCACGCGGGTGCGTTCGATGCCACCGGGTTTCTTGATGCTCAGGTAGGTGCTGCGCTGGGTGTGCTGGTTGGAATAGTAGTGACGCAGGTTCAGGTCCAGGCTGCTGCCCTCGATAAAGCCCGGAGCGCTGGCCTGGGCGTTTTCTTGCGCATAAGCCTGGGTGCCGGTCGCCAGGGTGGCGGCCAGGAAAAGACGTGGATACATGGTTAATCCCCACACAAAGAAGAAACTGTAGGAGCGAGCTTGCTCGCGAAAAGCCGGAGACCGCCGCGTGCATCCAGAATGCGCGCGTTATCGTTGACGGTCTTCGCGAGCAAGCTCGCTCCTACATGAAGGGTGCATACGCGCTGTTCAGCGAACCGGGGCTTCTGTGAGCCGGGTTTCGCGGGCCGGGGTGCCGGGCAGCACGGGCCGGGTTTCCTTGGCGAACCAGGCAGCGGTGAGGCACACCAGGTTGGCGATCAGCAGGTACCACACCGGTGACATCGGGTCGCCCGTGGTGCCGATCAACCAGGTGATGATGATCTGCGCAGTGCCGCCAAACGCCGCCACACCAAACGCGTAGACGATGGAGAAACCGGTGGAGCGCACGGATTTGGGGAAGCTCTCCACCAACAGCACGATCAACGCCGCGCCGCTCATGCCATGCAGGCCCGAGAGCACTGCCAGGGTCAGGAGGAAGGTCGACGGGCTGGGGTGTTCGGTCATCAATTGCAAGGCCGGGAACAGGATCAGCAACAGCACCACCCGGGGCGTCATCAGGATCACCCGGCGCCCGAAACGGTCGCACAACATGCCGCCGGCCACCGCGCACACCGCCATGGCCGCGCCGGCCACCAGGGTCGAGAGCATGGAAATACTGGTGGGCAACTTCAGCTCTGTCAGGGCAAAGGTGGTCATGTAGTTGAGGAAGTACTGGGTGATGGTGCTGCCCGAGAGGATCAGCAAACCCAGGACCAGCGCGCGCCGATGCTTGCCGCAGACTTCGCGCACCAGATCGCCGGTGCTGGTGGTTTCGCCCTGGCCGTGGAAGGTCTCGGCCAGGTTACGGCGGATATAGATCCCAATCGGCAACACCAGCAGGCCAAACACGAACGGCACGCGCCAGCCCCAGCTGTTGAGGTCTTCGGGGGACATCACTTTGGTCAGGGTATAACCCACCAGCCCTGCGGCCATGGCGGCGACACCCTGGGCCACCACTTGCCAACAGGCGTAGGTGCCGCGTTTGTGCGCTGGCGCGGCTTCAAGGATATAGGTGGTGGCGGGGCCGGCTTCACCGCCCCAGGCCAGGCCCTGGATCATGCGGGTGACCACCAGCAGGATCGGCGCGGCAATCCCGATGGTCTCGTAGCCGGGCAATATCGCAATACTGCCGGTGCCCACCGCCATCATCACCAGGGTCAGCAACATCGCCGGCTTGCGCCCGACGCGGTCGGCGTAGGCGCCAATCAGCACCGCGCCCAGGGGCCGCACGATAAAGCCGATGCCAAAGGCGGTGACCGAGAGCATCAAGCTGACGAAGGCGCTGTCGGACGGGAAAAACGTGTGGCCGATCATCACCGCGAAGGTCGCGTAGACCCCAAAGTCGAAAAACTCCACGGCATTGCCCAGCACTACAGCGAAGATGCTCTTGCGGCCGGCGTCCGGCGATGGCGTTTCGGGTGTGTGCTCGGGACCCTCGCGAGTCAATTGTTCAGTGTGCATACCAGCCCCTCGGTTTTAGTTATAGGTCGCCCAGGCCCCGGCCTTGTGGCCGGGGAGCGGGCGTGTGGGTGGGCAGTTCAGTTACAGCGTCAAGGTCAGCTCGGGTTCGGCCATTGGTGGATTGCGCCACGCCAGCTCTCATAGGTTTTTGCGATTTGCAGCAGCCAGATATCGGCAAAGCGGGGGGCGATCATCTGCAGGCCGATGGGCATGCCATCGGCGGCGAAACCACAGTTGATCGACAGCGCCGGTTGCTCGCCCATGTTCCAGGGCACGGTGAACACGATGTGTTCGAACGGCAATTGCGGGTCATTGCTCGGCGATGGCCATTGGGCGGGGAACGCGTTGACCTGGTTGGTGGGCGACAGGATCAGGTCCAGGTCGCTGAAGGCCTGGGCGGCGCGGCGGCGCATCTCGAAGGTCTGGTTGAACCCCTGCACCGCCTGTACGCCGCTGATGTCGGCACCAGGGGCGGCCCAGTCGCGGATGTACGGCAAGACTTTATCGAACTGCTCGCTGCTCAAGGCCGACAAGTCGCCCCATTGCCGGGCGCGCCAGAACTGGTCGAGGCCGTCGAGCTGGGCGCGGTCCATGATCGGCGGGATCAGCGTGACCCTGGCGCCATGGGCTTCGAACAGGCGTGCGGCGTGCTCCACCGCCTCACACACGAAACCTTCCGGTTGCAGGCCGGCACCTGGCTCGAGCATCAGGCCGACCCGCAGGCCCTTGACCGACAGCGGCTGGTTGCTCCACTCGCTGGTGAGCGGCGGCAGGCTGGTGGCGTCGCGGGCGTCGGGGCGGGCCAGGTGCTGCATCATCAAGACGCAGTCGTCCACCGTGCGGGTCATGGGCCCGGCGGTGCGGCCGGTGTAGTACGGGTCGATCGGGATGCGCCCCAGGGTCGGCTTGAACCCCACCAGGCCACACCAGGCGGCGGGCAGGCGCACCGAGCCACCGATATCGGTGCCGATATGCAACGGCCCGTAACCGGCGGCGGCCGCCGCGCCAGCCCCCGAGCTGGAACCGCCGGTGTTGTTGGCGGTGTTCCACGGGTTGCGGGTGATGCCATGGAAGCTCGACAAGCCGGAGGAGAGCATGCCGAAATCCGGGACAGTGGTCTTGGCCAGCACAATCGCCCCGGCTTCGCGCATCCGCGCGGCGGGCGGGGCGTCCCTGAGGGCCGGGGTCAGGCGGGTGGCGGCGCTGCCGAGGGGAATCGGCGTGCCTTCGGTGGCTATCAGTTCCTTGATGGTCACGGGCACACCATCGAGCACGCCGTTGGGCTGGCCTTTGTTCCAGCGCTCGGTGGCGGCCTGGGCTTGCCGGCGTACCTGCTGTGGATCGAAGGCGTACAGCGCGCGGATCTGCGGCTCCCAGCGGTCGATATGGCCCAGCAGGTGGTCGTAGTAGTCGATGGGGGAGAGCTGGCGGCTGGCGAACTGCGCCAGCAATTGCGTGGCCGTGAGGTCGTGAAGATCGGTCATTGAGCGCTTCCTGGTGATGGGCCCTGGGGCTCATGGCGGGTGGCTGTTGGACCCGACTATATAAACCCTGGGCAGCAGCGACCATCACATTCGAAGCGGTGCAGTGTTGCGTTTTTGTGTGCACTCAATTGTCACGACTCTGGGCGCCGGCAAGCCCTAATGCCAGTCAGTCAAGCGCACATCCCCTGTGGGAGCGGGCTTGCTCGCGAAAGCGGCGGTTCGGCCACTATTTGTGGCGGCTGGTATACCGCCATCGCAGGCAAGCCAGCTCCTACCTTTGATTTGTGGTGTGGCCCAAACTACTGCCCCGACGCACATCCCCTGTGGGAGCGGGCTTGCTCGCGAAAGCGGTGGGTCAGCCACTGTTTTTGGCGGCTGGTATACCGCCATCGCAGGCAAGCCAGCTCCTACCTTTGATTTGTGGTGTGGCCCAAGCTTCTGCCCCGACGCAGATCCCCTGTGGGAGCGGGCTTGCTCGCGATAGCGGTAGTTCGGCCATTATTTTTGGCGGCTGGTATACCGCCATCGCAGGCAAGCCAGCTCCTACCTTTGATTTGTGGTGTGGCCCAAGCTTTTGCCCCGACGCACATCCCCTGTGGGAGCGGGCTTGCTCGCGAAAGCGGTGGGTCAGTCAACATCAATGTTTGCTGGGCCGACGTCTTCGCGAGCAAGCCCGCTCCCACATTTGATCTTCACTGCGTTGAGCATTGCGTTCGCTTGACTGATCGGCATTACGGCAAGCCCGCTCCCACACTGGATCAGCGCAACAATTGCTCGATGGCTTTGCACACCCGTGGATCATCACAATGCGCCACATTGAAGCGCATAAAATCATGCAGCCCCGGCTCATACCCAAACAGTGCCCCCGGCGCCAACACCATGCCGCGCTTGAGCCCGGCCTCGGCCAGTTGTTCACCCTTGACCCCGGCCGGCAGACGCGCCCAGATAAACATCCCCGCTTCATACCCCATGGGCAGCTCACAGCCACAGCGGCGCAACCACTGTTCCACCCGCGCACCGGCTTCCAGCAGGCGCTGGACCATGCGCTTGCGGTGCCGCGCATAGCTGCCTTCGCTGAGCAGGCGGTAGACCAGTTGCTCGAACAACTCCGAGGTCACGCCGCCGCTCATCAACTTCATGTTGGTCAGGTTGGCCGCCAATTGCGGCGCCGCCACCACATAGCTGACCCGGGTATTGGCGCTGAGGGTTTTCGAGAAGCCCGACAGATAGGTCACCTGCTCCAGCCCGGCGAGTGCCGCCAGGCGGGGCGGCGGGTTGGGGTGCAGGTCGCCGTAGAGGTCGTCCTCGATGATATGGCAGTGATACTGGCGCATCAGTTGCAGCAGCCCAAAGGCCTGGGCCGCGCTGAAGGAATGGCCGGTGGGGTTGTGCAGGATGCTGGTGGTCACATACAGGCTGGGCCGTTCCTCGCTGAGCAACTGCTCCAGGGCCGCCAGGTCGAAACCATCCGGGCCGCGCGGCAGTGTCACCACCTTGACCCCATGCAACGCCAGGTTGGCGTGGAAGTTGAAATAGCACGGCGCATCCAGCAACACCGTGTCACCGGGGCGGGCCAGCAGGCGCATCAACATGTCCAGGCCTTGCAGGGTGCTGGGGGTGGTGATGATCTGTTCCACCGGCACCGCCAGCCCATCGCCCAGGAGTTTTTGTTGCAGGGCCTGGCGCAGCGGCAGGAAACCCGCCGGCGTGCCCATGCCGGCAACCCGCAGGGACGGGGCCCGTACCACACTGCGCAGGGCCTGGCGCATGGTCTCGGAATCGAGCCAGTCTTCGGGCAGGTGGCCGCCACCGGGGCGCAGTTCGCCCTGGCCGGTCAGCATCGGCCGGCGCAGCACACTGAGCAAATCCTGGGGCAGCAGGTCCACCCAGTTGCTGGACGATGGCTGCGTCTGGCGCTGGGCCACAAAGTGCCCGCGGCCCTGGCGCGAGGTCAGCAGGTGTTGGCCGCGCAGGCGGTCCAGGGCTTCATTGACGGTGAATTTTCCGACACCCAACTGTTGCCCCAGCTCACGCACCGACGGCAGTTTGCTGCCAGCGGCCAATTCGCCTTGTTCGATGGCACGGGCGAACGCCTCGACGATCTGCTGGACCTTGGGGGCGCGCTCATGAAAGTGGATCTGCGGAAGGGCCATCGCGATGTCCTGAAGTTTGCCGGTCACTTTACCGGTAAAGCCTGCATGAATAACCGCCGAGTTTACCTGCCCGGCGCCGGATCTGCGCCCTAGACTGCGCAACATTCCTTGCCGCCGTGAAATTACCCACCATGGTCACTGCCCTTACGCTGTCTTCGTTCCTGTATTTCCTGGTGTTGTGCAGCACCCTGGCCTTCAGCCCCGGCCCCATGACCCTGCTGCTGCTGAGCCTGGGGCTCAAGGACGGCCTGCGCCACTCCTTGCCGGCACAGTTCGGGGCCAGTGTGTCGTACCTGATTTCGATCCTGATCTTTGCCGTGGGCTTTTCCGAGCTGATCAAGGGCTACCCGCTGATTACCCAGGGTATCCAACTGGTGGGCGTGGCTTACATTCTGTACCTGGCCTACAAACAGTGGACCAGCAGCGGCGTGCAGATCAACACCAGCGGGCAAGGGCCAGAGACGCCCCGTGGCCTGTTCGGCAAGGGCTTGCTGACCGGCCTGTCCAACCCCAAGGCGATCATTCTGTTCAGCGCGGTGTTCCCGCAGTTTGCCGCCGTGGGGCAGGACAGCGCCGCCGGCGACATCGCGATCCTCGGCCTGACCTTCCTGGTCCTGCAGTTCGCCAGCGGCTGCCTGTATTGCTACTTCGGCCAGCGCATCAAGCATGTGCTCGAGTCGCCGCGCAAGCGTGTGCTGTTGCAGAAGGTCACGGCGGTGTTGCTGCTGGCCGTGGCGATGTTACTGGCCCGTGGATTCTCCAGCTAGGCGCCTGGCGTCAAGGGTTTGGCAAGGTGATGGGCGCCTGGGATAACCCTCTGAGCGGTAGTGGCTATTTGCCGGTCCCCTGATAGACTTCCAGCATTCATCCAGGATCAGCCAGATCATGCCAGCCGCAGGAGGAAAAGGACTTCCGCTCGCCAGACGCCTGTACAAATCGCGGACCCTGGGGCTCACGCTCGGTTTCGTCTGTGTATTGGCCGGCATGTACCCGCTGGATCCGCCAGGCTGGGTCTGGGCCTGGATGCTGCTCAACGCCTTCGCCTGGCCGCACCTGGCCTACCAACTGGCACGCCGCGCCGAAAACTCCCTGCGCGCCGAACGCCGTCATCTATTGGTGGACTCGTTTTGTGGCGGCTTCTGGGTCGGTGCCATGCACTTCAACCCGCTGCCCAGCGTCACCACGCTGTCGATGATGACCATGAACAACGTCGCCATCGGTGGGCTGCGGTTCATGTTGATGGGCTGGGTGGCCCAGGCACTGGGCATCGGGGTGGCGCTGCTGCTGTTCGCCCCGGCCTATATCGCCCTGACCACGCCCGCCCAGCTTTACGCCTGCTTGCCGATCCTGATGCTCTATCCGCTGGCCCTGGGCTGGATCTGTTATCGCCAGGCCATCACGCTGGCCCGGCACAAGCGTGAACTACTGGCCCTGAGCCGCACCGACAGCCTGTCCGGCCTGCTCAACCATGGCGCCTGGAAAGACCACCTGGAAATCGAGTTCGAACGCTGCCGGGGCGGCCAGCAGGGCGCTGCGATTGCCCTGATCGATATCGACCATTTCAAGATCATCAACGACACCTACGGTCACGTCACCGGCGACATCGTGCTGCGCCAACTGAGCAAGATCCTGCGCCAGAACCTGCGCGCCACCGACCTGGCCGGGCGCTACGGCGGCGACGAATTCTGCGTGATCCTGCCGGACATGCCCCTGGGCCACGCCACCGAAGTGATGGACGCACTACGCGACCGCTTCAGCTCCCTGGGCTACGCCCAGGATCCGACCTTGCGCGCCAGCCTGAGCATTGGCCTGGCGCCGTATCAAGCGTCCCACGGTGATGCGACCAGTTGGTTGAATGATGCCGACCAGGCGTTGTATGAGGCCAAGAGTAGCGGGCGCAATCGGGTGCGTTCGGTGCAGGGCGGGTGGGTGCGGTCGGTTTGAACTGCCGGAACTGAATCCGCGCTCAGCGCGCCAGCGGCGGCCCGCCCGCACCCAGGGGTTTTTATGATGTGTGCAGGGTTGTCGTGCGCCCCAATACCAAACTGCACAGCGCCGGCAAGAACAGCAGCGTCAATAACGTCCCCACCAACACCCCGCCAATCAGCACATACGCCAGGGACGACCAGAACACCGACAAGGTCAGCGGAATAAACGCCAACGCTGCCGCCAGCGCGGTCAAGATCACCGGCCGCGCGCGGCGTACGGTGGCTTCGACGATCGCTTCGCCACTCGCCATGCCCTGTTCCTGGTTCTGGCGGATCTGGTCGGTGAAGATCAGGGTGTTGCGCATCAGGATCCCGCCAATCCCGATCAGGCCCAGGATCGCATTGAAGCCAAACGGCTGGTTGAACAGCAGCAAGGTCGGCACCGCGCCGATCAAGCCCAGCGGGGCGGTGGCGAAGACCATCAACATCACGCCGAACGAGCGCACCTGGAACATGATCACCGTGAGGGTCAGCAGGATCATGATCGGGAACAGTGCCGCCAGGGCCACGTTGGCCTTGGCGCTTTCTTCCACCGGGCCACCGATGTCCAGGCGATACCCGGCCGGTAGCCGCGCGATCAGGGGTTGCAGGTCTTTGTAGACCGCCATCTCCACGTCGGGCGGTTGCACGCCGTCGATGATGTCGGCGCGCACTTCGACGGTGCTCGCGCGGTTGCGACGCTTGAGGATCGGCTCTTCCATCACCGCCTGGAAATGCCCGACCTGGGCCAGGGGCACCGACACCCCGGCGCTGTTGGTCAGGGTCATGTTGTCGAGGTTGCCGAGGTCTTCACGCTGGCTGCCCTGGGCGCGGGCCACTACCGACACGGTGCGGTTGCCTTCGCGCACTTCAGTGATGGGGTTGCCGCTGAGCAGGGCGTTGAGCTGGGATTTCACTTCGTTGGGGGTGAAACCCAGCAGGCGCAGGCGATCCTGGTCCAGCACCAGGCGATAACCGCTGCTGCGCTCGCCCCAATCGAGGAACGCGTCCTTGGTCAGGCGGTTGGCGGCAACCACCTGGCGCACTTCCTCGGACAGGCTGCGCAACACATTCACGTCGGGGCCAGACACGCGAAACACCACCGGGAAGGGCACCGGCGGGCCGAACAGCAATTGCGTGACCCGCACCCGCGCGGCGGGGAATTCGCCGCTGGCGATACGCTCGCGCATACGCAGTTTCAAGGCGTCCCGGGCATGGGCGTCGGGGGTTTGTACGATCAGCTTGGCGAACGCCGGGTCGGGTAACTCGGGGTTCAGCGACAGGAAAAACCGTGGTGCACCGCCGCCCACATAGGTATCGACCATGCGGGTCTGCGGCTCTTGCAGCAGCGCCTTTTCCAACTGCGCCGCCACCGCCTCGGTGCTTTTGAAGGCACTGCCCGGCGGCATATACACCTCCAGAATCAGCTCGGAGCGGTCGGAGTTGGGGAAGAACTGCTTCTTCACCACGCCCAGGCCCAAGCCGCACAGTACAAAGGCCGACACCACCAGCCCGGTCACCAGCCAGCGCCGGCGCACGCAGGTTTGCACCAGGTGGCGCAGTTTCTGGTACCAGGGGCCGGCGTAAATCGCGTCGTGGCCGCCGGGTACCGGCTTGATATTGGGCAGCAGCTTGACCCCCAGGTACGGGGTAAACACCACCGCCACCAACCAGGAGGCGATCAGGGCAAAACCGACGATCCAGAAGATATTGCCGGCATACTCGCCCGCGCCCGAACGGGCAAAACCCACCGGCAGAAAGCCGATGATCGTCACCAGGGTACCGGTCAGCATTGGTGCGGCGGTGGAGCTCCAGGCGAAGGTGGCAGCATGGATGCGGTCGAAACCTTCTTCGAGTTTGACCACCATCATCTCAATGGCAATGATCGCGTCGTCCACCAGCAGGCCCAGGGAAATGATCAGCGCACCGAGGGTGATGCGGTCAAATTCGCGGCCGGTCAGCAGCATGATCACAAACACCATGGACAGGGTCAGCGGCACGGCTGCCGCCACCACCAAACCGACACGAAAGCCCAGGGCCAGCAGGCTGATGACCATCACCACGGCCAGGGCGACGAAGAATTTGAGCATGAACTCATCGACCGCCAGGCTGATGTTTTTCGCCTGGTCGGAGACTTTTGCGAAGTTGACACCCAAGGGCAGGTCCGCCTGGATTTTGCCCTCCTGGGCCTTGAGGCTCTTGTCCAGGTCCAGGCCGTTCCAGTGTTTCTCCATGATGATGCCCAGCATCAAGGCCGGGTCGCCCTGGTGCCGGATACGGTAGCTGGGCGGGTCTTCGTAGCCACGGCTGACGGTGGCGACATCGGCGATGCGCAACACTTTGCCGTCCACCGGCAGCGGCACGTTCTCGATCAGCGCCAGGCTGTCGAAGGCGCCGTCGATACGGATATAGGCGCGGGGGCCGGCGGTTTCGACAAACCCCGACGGCGCCACGGCGTTTTGCGCGGCGAGGGCGGTGAAGATCTGCTCGGGCTTGATCCCCAGGGTCGCCAGGCGCTTATAGGAAAACTCGACAAACACCCGCTGCGCCTGTTCGCCGAGAATATTGACCTTCTTCACCCCTGGCAGCCTGAGGAAGTCCTGGCGCATCGTTTCGGCCATCTGCACCTGCTGGCGATGGGGCAGGTGTTCGGCTTCCAGGGCGTACAGGGCGAAGTACACATCGGAATATTCATCGTTGAAGAATGGCCCGATCACGCCCTTGGGCAGTTTGGCGGCCTCGTCGCTGAGTTTTTTGCGGGTCTGGTAGAACAGGTCCTGGATTTCATTGGGGCGCGTGGACTCGAGGAAGGTCATGCGCATCGACACAAACCCCGGTTGGGCGATGGTTTCCACACGATCGTAGTAGTCCAGTTCCTGTAGGCGCTTTTCCAGGCGGTCGGCCACTTGTTCCTGCATCTCCTGGGCCGTGGCGCCGGGCCAGGCGGCGGTGATGGTCATGACCTTGACGGTGAACAACGGGTCTTCGGCGCGCCCCAGCTTGGCGAAGGAAAATATCCCCGCGGCGAGGATCGCCAGGATCAGGAACAACGTGACGGCGCGGTATTTGACCGCCAGGGCGGAAAGGTTGAGGCCATGCATGCTCAAGGTTCCTGGCGTCGATTGAGGGTCAGTGCCTGGGCGGGCAACAGGCGTACGCTGTCCCCTGGGTGCAGCAGGTGCGCACCGAGGGCGACGATCAGTTGGTCGGGGCTGACCCCGCCGCAAAGCAGGGCGTCTTCCTGGCCCAGGCTGGCCACCGTGACCGGGGCGAAGCTGACTTTGTCATCCGCGCCAATCAGCCACACGCCGGTTCCGTTACCCGCATCGTGCAGGGCGCCGATCGGCACGCGGGTGTGTGGCGGCTGGCCGTTGCCTTGCAGGCGCAGGGTGATGGTGGAACCGAGGGCGAAACGCTCAACCCTGCCGTGCAGCACATAGCGCGCGCGGTAGGTGCGGGTGACGGGATCGGCGCTGGCCGACAGTTCGCGCAGGGTTGCGTTGACGGCCTGGTCCGGCGCGCCGAACGGCAGGGCCAGGGCTTTTTGCGAGGCGCGGTCGCGCAGGTTTTCCGGCAGGTGGATGATCGCTTCCCGTGCGCCGTCGTGGGCCAGGCGCGCGACGATCTGCCCTTCGGCCACCACCTGCCCGCGTTCCACCCGCACATCGGTGATCACCCCGTCGCCATCGGCCCGCAGCACCGAGTAGGTGCGACGGTTTTCGATCTGGCTGGCATCCGACTGGGCGGCGGCGAGCTGCGCTTGAGCGACCTGCAGGTTAGTCGCGGCCTGGTCGAAAATCTGCCGTGATACCGCGCCGGTACTGGCCAGGCGTTGATAGCGGTTGGCGTCATCGCGGCGCTGGCGCAGTTGCGCCTGGGCGGCGTTGACGCGGTTTTTTGCCGAGCGCAGTGCCAGCTCGAAGTCGCCGATATCCAGGACCAGCAGGGTGTCGCCCCGGGACACATGCTGGCCGGGATCGACCTTGCGTTCGATCACCTTGCCGCTGACCCGAAAACCCAGGTCACTTTCGGTACGCGCCGCGACCACCCCGGTATAGGCATTCTGCTGGCTGGCGGCGGCTTCGACTTTGGCCGCCAGCACCGGGCGCGCAGGGGCGGCGTTGGCGCTGGGGTCGGCCTGGCTGTTGCAGCCGCTGAGCAGGATCAACAGCGCCAGGGGCGGGAAAAGGCGGTGAAGGGGAGGGCGTGGGCTCATTTCAGGCTCCTGGTGGCGCTGGGCGAATAAAATTACGGTCGTAATATTTGTCTGAATATTACGACCGAAATATTATTTAAGCCAGCCCTCGATCAGGTTTTGTACGAGCCGGCTTGCCGGCGATCGCGGTGTATCAGTCGATAAATCCATTGGCGGGCCTGCCGCCATCGCTGGCAAGCCAGCGCCTACAAAAGCGCATGCGGGTGCAGTTGTCACACTTTGTCCAAGTTATCCGGGCGTAGATGATTACGATTCTCTTTTGAGATAAAACCTGAAGGTCTACGCCCATGCTTCCTGCTTTTCGTTTTGCGCCGCTGGCCCTGCTGGTGGCTGGCAGTCTCAACGCTCACGCCGATGAGCCTGCGTCACTGCAACTCAATGAGGTGGTGGTGACCGCCTCGGGCTTTGCACAGAATGTCGAAGACGCGCCGGCCTCGGTCACGGTGATCGATGGCGAGGCCTTGCGCCGCAAGTCGTACCGCGACCTGGGCGATGCGGTGCGGGATGTCGAGGGCGTCACGGTGAATGGCGGGGCCAATGAAACCGACATCTCGATCCGTGGCATGCCCGCCGACTACACGCTGATCATGGTCGACGGCAAACGCCAGAGCGCCCGGGAGTCGCGGGTCAATGGCAACAGTGGCTACGAGCAGAGCTTTGTGCCGCCGGCGGCCGCCATCGAGCGCATCGAAGTGGTGCGCGGGCCGATGTCGTCGCTGTACGGTTCCGATGCCATCGGCGGGGTGATCAACGTGATCACGCGCAAGGTGTCGCCGCAGTGGGGCGGCTCCGTTGGCTATGACTACTCGGCCCGCCAGCACAGCGACCAGGGCAATGCGCGCCAGACCCAGTTCTACCTCAGCGGCCCGCTCAAGGAAGACCTGCTCGGCTTGCAGGTGTGGGGCCGTTACCTCGACCGCCAGGCCGATGACGATATTGAGCAGACCAATGGCTTCAGTAAAGCCGATCACCGCGACCTCACCGCGCGCCTGGCCTTCACCCCGGGCATCGACCACGACATTCTTCTTGAAGCCGGCGCCACGCGCCTGAAAAACGGCGATGGGATCAGCGCCAACTGGGCCACCCGCGAGCAGGAAAACAACCGCGATCACTGGTCGCTGTCGCACCAGGGCCGCTGGGGCTGGGCCACCTCGGACATTGCCTTTGCCCAGGAAACTTCCACCCGCGAAGGCCGCGCCACGCCGGCCCAAACCGATATTTTCGGACGCAAGCCCGAGGTCAAGAACAGTGTGTTCGACGCCAAGTTGGTGGTGCCCACGGCCCATAACGTCAGCACCGTGGGCATGCAGTGGAACGAAAGCCAGCTGACCGACTGGAACCAGGGCCTGGGCGACCGTGTGGACTACGAGTTCTCGGTGGTGCAAAAAGCCCTGTTTGCCGAGAACGAATGGTCGGTCACCGATAGCTTCGCCCTGACCACCGGCCTGCGCCTGGATCATCACGAAGAATACGGTGCCCATGTCAGCCCACGGCTGTATGGGGTGTGGCGCGCCAGCGAGCAGTGGACGTTCAAGGGCGGCATCGCCCGTGGCTTCAAGGCCCCGGAGATCCGCGCGGTGGTGGCGGACTACGCCTACCTGCGGCGCAACCGTTTCGTGATGTTCGGCAACCCCGACCTCAAGCCGGAAACCAGCACCAACTACGAAATCTCGGCGCTGTGGAGCAACCGTGACGATCTGTCGGCGGGCGCGACCCTGTTCTACAACGACTTCCAGGACAAACTGTCCACCGTCACCACCGACCAGCGCTGGAACGGCTACACCATCATGGAGCGGGTCAACGTCGACAAGGCGATCATCCAGGGCGTGGAGCTCAACGGCCAATGGGATATCAACCCCAGCGTGCTGCTCAAGGCCAACTACACCTACACCGATTCCGAACAGAAAACCGGTGCCAACGCTGGCGCGCCCCTGGCCTTGACCCCCAAGCAAAAGGCCAATGTGCGTAGCGAATGGAGTATCAACGACCGCGCCCAGGCCTGGGCTTCGTTGAGCTATTACGGTGAGGAAACCGGTAACACCATCACCAGCGAAAAACCGGCGCCGGGCTACACCACCGCCGACCTGGGCGGCTCCTTTGATGCGACCGAATCCCTGACCCTCAATGCCTCCCTCAACAACCTGGCCAACAAGCGCCTGGACGACGAGACCTACGGCACCGTGAACTACGGGCGCACCTTGTGGATGGGGGCCACGCTCAACTTCTAAGGCGCTGCAGGCAACCGCACCACCGCGCAGAGACCTGCCGGTGGGCGGTTCTCCAGGAGCAGTTCGCCGCCATGGGCCTGGATGCACGACCGTGCAATCGCCAGGCCCAACCCCAGGCCACCGCCGCTGGCGCCCAGCTGTACGAAGGGTTCGAACACCTTGTTCAGCCAGTCCTGGGGCAGGCCGGCGCCATGGTCGAGAATCTCCACGCACAGCACCCCCGTGTCCTCGCGCTTGAGGCTGATACAGGCATCGCCGCCATGTTTGACCGCGTTATCGATCAGGTTGGCCAGGGCGCGCTTGAGCGCCAGCGGCCGGCAATCGAGCAGCAGCGGCGGGGCGCCCAGCCAGGTCACTGGTTGTTGCAGGCGCCGGTAACGCTTGGCCAGGTCATCCAGTAATGCACTCAACGAGGTTCGGCGGGTGGCTTCCTGCACGGCGTCGTCGCGCACGAAGTTCAGGGTTTCGCGCACCATGGCGCTCAGCTCGCCGAGGCTGTCGAGCATGTCGTCCCGCTCAGGGCCTGGCTCCAGCAACTCAACCTGCAAGCGCAGTTCGGTGAGCGGGGTGTTGAGGTCGTGACTGATCGCCGCCAACATCCGCGTGCGCCCTTCGACATGCCGCGCCAGGTTGGCCTGCATGGTGTTGAAGGCGGTGGTCAAGTCACGGGCTTCCTGGGGGCCGCTCAAGGGCAGCGGTGCGATCCATTCGCCCCGGCTGACCCGTTCGGTGGCCTGGGCCAGGGTTTTCACCGGGCGCACCACTCGCGCGATGAAAAACATCACGATCAGCAGCACCGGCACCGTGGTCACCGGCAGGCTGTAGGCCAATACGCGGCCCCATTCATACGCCCCGGCGGGATGCTGCAGCGCATTCAGGTACTGGCCGTTCGGCAGGGCGATGCTGCTGCGCAACCGCAAGGGCGCCCAGCCGGCGGGGCTGAACACATGGGTGCGCGCGTTGGCGCCGCTGATGCGTTCCAACTGCATGCCGATGGGCACGTCTGGCGGCAGTTGCAGGTGTTGGCGCAGTTCGTTGGCCAGGCGCCGTTCTTCGGGGCGCAGTTCAAACGGCTCGACTTCGGCCCGGGGGGCGATCCAGAAACGTGCGTTCTCGGTGTTCATCGCGGCCAACAGGTGCGCCGGCTCTTCGCCGCCCAGGCCGGCGGCATGGTGTGCGATCACCAGGCGTTCCAGGCTGAAACTGCGCGACAGCGGGTGGATCAGGCTGCCGGTGCGTTGCAGGAACAGCATGGCGATGGCGTTGGAGGCCAGCAGCGCCAGCAGCAACAACAGGCTCAGTTGCTGCACCAGGGTGCGCGGCCATAGGCGGCGCCAGCGGTTCAAGCGGCGCACGGGGTGACGTCGGCCGCCAGCAGGTAGCCGCCGCCCCAGATGGTGCGCAACAGGTCCGCCGCCGCGCCGTCGTGGGCCAGTTTGCGGCGCAGGCGGCTGACCTGGCGGTCGATGGTTCGGTCACTGACATCACTGTCGGCGGCGGCGGTCAGGTCGATCAGGCGCTCGCGGGGCAACAGGGTGTTGGGATGATCGAGGAACACTTGCAGCAGCCGGCTTTCGGCGGTGCTCAGTTGGATCGGCGGGCAGCCTGCGCGGGTCAGCAGTGCGCTGATGGCGCTGAAGTGCCAGCCGGCGAAGCCGTAGCTGCGGCTGGCCGGCGCCATGGGGGCCTGGCTGCGGCCCTGGCGGCGCAGCACGCTGTGGATGCGCGCCACCAGCTCACGGGGTTCGAAGGGCTTGGTGATGTAGTCGTCGGCGCCCAGGTCCAGGCCGCGAATGCGGTCGGCGGCGGCATCGCGGGCGGTCAACAGGATCACCGGGGTGTTGCTGCGCCGATGCAGTTGGTTGCACAGCTCAAAACCGTCGCCATCGGGTAGCAGCACATCCAGCACGATCACATCGAAGGCCTGGGTCTTGAGCAGTTGCCACATGCCCGCTGCATCTTCAGCGGTGCGCACCTCGAAGGTGTGGCGACGCAAATAGATGGCCAGCGGCTCGCGGATCTTGCGGTGGTCGTCCACCACCAGGACGCGCGGCGCTACTGGCGCAGGGGCAAATGGCATGGCGGCCCTCGGGGGATTTGAGCGGGAGAGCGGGAATATTACTACGAGTCATTATCATTCACGTATTTTATGACACGCCGCCATCAAGTCGTCCCATGTGTGGAACGATGCGAGCCAAATCCGCTGTCTACCACCTTATTGGTATTGGATTTAAGGTGTATGCACATTGGAGGATTCTCATGAAAAACATCATCGGTATCTACACCAGCCCACGCAGCCACTGGGTAGGCGACGGTTTCCCGGTTCGCACGCTGTTTTCCTACGACACCATGGGCAAGCACATCAGCCCGTTCCTGCTGCTGGACCACGCCGGCCCGGCGGATTTCACCCCCACCGCCCAGCGGCGTGGCGTAGGCCAGCATCCCCATCGCGGCTTTGAAACCGTGACCATCGTCTACGAAGGCGAAGTCGAGCACCGTGATTCCACCGGCGCCGGCGGTACCATCGGCCCGGGCGATGTGCAGTGGATGACTGCGGCCAAAGGGATCCTGCACGAGGAGTTCCATTCCCAAGCCTTCGCCAAACGGGGCGGGGCCCTGGAAATGGTGCAACTGTGGGTCAACCTGCCGGCCAAGGACAAAATGAGCGAGGCCGGCTACCAGACCATCGTCGACGGCGATATCCCGTCGTTGCCCCTGGCCAATGGCGCCGGCAGCCTGCGCCTGATCGCCGGTGAGTTCGCGGGTCGCACAGGGCCGGCGCGCACCTTCACGCCGATGGACGTGTGGGACCTGCGCCTCAACGGCGGCAAGGCCGTGACCCTGGACCTGCACGCCGGGCGCAATACCGCGCTGGTGGTGCTCAAAGGCACCGTGCAAGTCAACGGTCAGGAACTGGCACGCGAAGGGCAATTGGTGCTGTTCGAGCGTGATGGCGCGCAGATCAGCCTGGAGTCCAACGCCGACGCCATGGTGCTGCTGCTTAGTGGTGAACCCATCGACGAGCCCATCGTCGGTCACGGCCCGTTCGTGATGAACACCGAGCAAGAGATTCACCAGGCCTTCGCCGACTTCCAGTCTGGCCAGTTCGGCCAAATGCACGGCGCCTCCCACTGATTGGGGGTGCCCTATACCCGCCAACGCCATTTCATGCGATCTTCAGGGCATTCGCCCTGGAGTCGCCTGGATGCTGTCTTTCATCTCCGCTCACCCGATGCTGTGCGCCCTGGCGCTGATCCTTATCGATATCGTCGTCTGGCGTCTGTTTTCAGCCAGTTCCGGCAACTGGAAACTGATCGCGCGCCTGGGCATCTTCGCCGTGTTCAGTGCCGTGCTGTTCAACGACGGCATGAACCCCATGCAACTGGCGCCCTATGCCGACAACACCCCACTGCACCTGGCCGCCACGGCCTTGCAGATCGGCTGGTGGTTGTTCGCCGCGCGCACCCTGACGGTGTTGCTCGGGGCCTTGATGATGCAGCGGGTCGGCCACACCGGGCGCTTGCTGCAAGACCTGATGGGCGCGGTGATTTTCCTGATCGCGATCATCGCGGCCATGGCCTACGTGCTCGACCTGCCGGTCAAGGGCGTGCTTGCCACCTCCGGCGCGGTGGCGATCATCGTCGGCCTGGCGTTGCAAAGTACTTTGAGCGACGTGTTCTCCGGGATTGTGCTCAACACCACCAAGCCCTACCAACTGGATGACTGGATCTCCATCGACGGCACCGAAGGCCGGGTGACGGATATCGACTGGCGCGCCACGCGCCTGCAAACCTCCCAGGGCAGCATGGCGGTGATCCCCAACTCGCTGGCGGCCAAGGCCAAGATCATCAATTTCTCGCGCCCGGCCGACATGTTCGGCCTGGCGGTGAGCCTGCAAGTCAGCCCTCACGCGCGCCCGCAAACGGTATTGGAAGCCCTGGAACGGGCCATGCAAGGTTGCCGGCAATTGCTGGCCAAGCCGGCGCCGAGTGTGGCGTTCAAGACCTCCACCGGGGGTGGCGTGGAATATGAAATCAGCGGCTTCGTGCCGGCCATGGCCCTCAAGCGCGAGGTGCGCAACCAGCTTTATGACCTGGCCTACCGGCATTTGCAGGCGGCCGGCGTAAGCCTGCTGTCCAGCGCCGAAAGCCCGACCACGCCGGCCACCACGCCCGCACGTGCACTGCTGGAAAGCTCGAATATCTTCTCGACCCTGCGCCAGGAAGAGAAGGAAACCTTCAGCCAGAACATGACCCTGCACACCTTCCGCGCCGGCGAGATGATCCTGCCGACCGGGGAGGTCAGCGATCACCTGTTTATTATTGAGTCCGGGGTGGTTTCGGTGATGCTGGTCAAGGCCGGGCACAAATTCGAAGCCGGGCGCATGGGGCCGGGCGAGGTGATTGGCGAAGCGGGGATTCTGGGGGAGCAAAGCGTGCCCGCGGACTTTGTGGCCAAGACCTACTGCACCCTCTATCGCATCGAAAAGGAATACCTCAAGCCGTGCCTGGACGCGCGCCACGACATCAGCGAGGCCATGCAGAACCTCCTGGATTTCCGCCTGCACGCCGCCCAGCACCTGACCCAGGACGCACCCATCGTGCCGGTGAAAAAGGGCTTCTTGCATTGGCTGCGCAGCCGGGCCTGAAGCGCCTGGCATTGGCTACCTGTTCTTCGTCAGGATTGGCTATTTGTGCGAGGCAGTGGGGTGATTAAGCTGGGCGCCAATTCCCACTGTCCAGGAGTCACACAATGCACGCCCGCACCGATTTCTACACCGCGTCCCCTGACGCCATGAAAGCCATGCTCGCCCTGGAAGCCGCCGTCGGCAAACTGTCCATTGAACTGCCGCTGCTCGAACTGGTACGCCTGCGCGTCTCCCAGATCAACGGCTGCGCCTTCTGCCTGGACATGCACACCGCCGATGCACGCAAGGGCGGCGAGACCGAACGGCGCCTGTGCACCCTCTCGGCCTGGCGCGAAACGCCGTTCTTCACCCCGCGCGAGCGTGCCGCCCTGGCCTGGGCCGAAAGCTTGACGCTGATCAGCCAGACCCACGCGGCGGATGAAGATTATGCGTTGCTCAATGCCGAGTTCAGCGCCGCCGAGCAGGTTGACCTGAGCGTGGCCATCGCCACCATCAACAGCTGGAATCGCCTGGCGGTGGGCTTTCGCAAGATGCCCAAGTAACGACATTCAAGGGTAGGCGTTGGCCAATGTAGGAGCTGGCTTGTGTGGGAGCTGGCTTGCCTGCGATGCAGGCGCCTAGGTCTTACAGATGCACCGAGGTGATGCCATCGCTGGCAAGCCAGCTCCTACATAAGCCAGGTTTCCCATAAGCCAGGTTTCACATTGGGTCGGGGGTTAGAAGTTGATGGAAGCACTCAGGCGCGCCGTCAATGGCGCACCCTGAAACAGGTAGTCATCGCCCATGTATTCGCCCGCATCACGCCAGTAGCGCTTGTCGAACAGGTTGTCGATGCTCAGGCGCAACACCGTTTCATAGCCATCGACTTTGGTGGTGTAGCGGCTGCCGACGTTGACCAGCGCATAATCCCCCACTTCCACATTGCCGGTGCGGTTGGCGTTCTTGCTGGCGCTGTATTGCACGCCGCCGAGCACTGCCAGGCCGTTGACCCAGGGCAGGGCGTAGTCGGCGTACACACTGGCGCGCAGCTTGGGCACGTTGATTGTCTGGTGATCTTCGTACTGCGGGGTGCCGCTACCGTTCACCCGTGCGCGAATCGCCGCCACGCTGGTGGCGATCTGCAGACGCTCGGTGGCCCAGCCGTTGGCGGACAGTTCCAGCCCGGTGTTTTTCTGCTGGCCCTGCTGCACGTAGGTGAATTCGCCGGCGCTGTCTGGCTTGGCGTACTGGTAGGCCTGGCGCGTCTGGAACACTGCGGCGGCGAAGCTGATGCGGCGCCAGTCGTATTTCACCCCGGCTTCGATCTGCCGCGAGACGGTCGGGGCGAGGATTTCCCCATCGTTGTTCGCATACCACGGTGCCTCACCGCCCAGTGACAGGCCCTTGCTGTAGCTGGTGTACAACGAGATGTTTTCCACTGGCTTGTAGATCAGCGCAGCGTTGGGCAGGAACTCGTACTGCTGGGTGTGACGCTCCTGCACGCCATTTTGATCGAAAGATTTTTCATCCAGGCGCACTTCGCGGCCACCGAGCACGGTTTGCCATTGCTCGTTGAAGCTGATGCGGTCGGTGACGAACAGCCCGTACTGGCGGCTGTCGAGGCGCCGGTGGCTGTCGTTCAGGGGCTTGTCGGTGGGCGGGAAGGTTTCCGGGTCCTGATCGATATTGCCGCTGCCGACGTATTCATTGACTGACTTGCGCTTGTCGATCACCCGGCGAAAAGCGCTGGTGCCGAAGGTCAGTTCATGGCTCAGGCCGGCCGTGCTGAACAGGCCGGTCATGGCCGCCTGGACTTCATCATTGCGCCGGGTGTCGTCGGGGCTGCGGTAGTCATAAATGTCGTAGTCACCCTCGGGGCTGAACGTGTTCGCGTTGCACGTGCCCACGTAGTAGCAACCCCAGGCAAACGAACTGTAGTCATCAATCACCACCTTGCTGCGGGCGGCGCTGACGCTGCCTTTCCACTGGTCACTGAAGCGGTACTCGAACTTGCCGTTGAGGTTCAGCGACTCGATGCCTACCTGCTTGGCGCCGCTCTGGTGGCCGAGCAGTTTTTTCGGTGAGGCGTCGTGGGGCACTTCGGTGCCGCCGAGCAGTTGGTAACCGGGAACCGAGCGCTGTTGCTTGTCCTGGTATTCGGCATCCAGTTGCAGCACGGCGTCGGGGCTGATGTTCCAGTCGAAGGCCAGGGATACAAAGTCCCGCTGGCCATTGGCGTGCTCGACATAGGAATTGAGGTCTTCATGAGCGACGTTGGCGCGCAAGCCAAATTGCTGCTCGCTGCCAAACCAGCCGCCGACATCGGTGGCGATATAGCCGCTGCCGCGATCATCGGTGGACACCGTGACCGAGCGCACGTCTTCCGGGCGCTTGGTCACGTAGTTGATCACGCCGCTGGGCTCGGAAATCCCACTTTGCAGGCCCGCCAGGCCCTTGAGCAACTCCACCCGCTGCTTGTTTTCCAGGGCCACGTTCTGCTCGCCGGTGATGGTGCGGCCGTTGATCTTGTAGCTGCTGGCGGCATTCAGGGAAAAGCCCCGGACCACGAAATTTTCGTAGTAGCCAATCGGTGCGTAGCTTTCGCCCACCGAGGCGTCGTTGCGCAGCACTTCGCTGAGCAGGCGTGCCTGCTGGTCCTTGATCAGCGCGGCATTGATCACGGTGATCGAGGCCGGGGTGTCGAGCAGCGGCGCCTCATCGAAGCCGCCGACCGACGCGCTTTGCGCACGATAACCGGACTCATCCTGGCCCTGGATGTTCAACGCCGGCAGTTCCAGCTCAGCCGCCAGGCTGTTGCCAATGCCGCCGCTGAGCAGCAGGCCGAGGGCCAAATGTGAGGTGACGACGGGGCGAAAACGCAAAAACATGGGGGCAAGGCCTTAAAGCGCGGGGCGGGGGCGCATAAGCTAGGCATAAGTGCGCGTCTTTACAAGTACTCGCCTTGGCGTGGGGCTTGAGACGTTGCGTCTCAAGCCCCACGCCAATCCCTCCGGGCCTCGACAGCGTGACCCCGCACCTGCGATAGACAAGGCTTCGCTTATCGTTGCAGGAGATCATCATGGGTATCGCTGGAAAAGTTGCACTGGTGACCGGTGCCGGGCAAGGCATTGGCCGGGCCATCGCCCTGCGCCTGGCGCGGGACGGGGCGGATATTGCCCTGGTCGACATCAATGGCGCCAAGCTCGAAGCCGTGGCGGCCGAGGTGGTGGCACTTGGGCGCAAGGCCTCGGTGTTCATCGCCGACGTGTCCAAGCGTGAACAGGTGGTCGCGGCGGTCGAGCATGCGCACCAGACCCTGGGTGGCTTTGACATCATCGTCAACAACGCCGGGGTGGCGCAGATCGATTCGCTGCTGGACGTGACCCCGGAGCAGGTCGAACGCACCCTGGGCATCAACGTGCAGGGCGTGTTGTGGGGCATCCAGGCTGCCGGCAATAAGTTCAAGGCGCTCAAGCAGAAGGGCAAGATCATCAATGCCTGCTCGATTGCCGGGCATGAAGGCTTTGCCCTGCTGGGCGTGTACTCGGCGACCAAGTTTGCCGTGCGCGCCCTGACCCAGGCGGCGGCCAAGGAACTGGCAAGCGCGGGGGTGACGGTGAATGCCTATTGCCCGGGCGTGGTGGGCACCGATATGTGGGTCGAGATCGACAAGCGCATGGCCGAGATTACCGGCGCGCCAGTGGGGGCGACGTACAAGAAGTACGTGGATGGGATTGCCCTGGGCCGTGCAGAAACGCCGGAGGATGTGGCGGGGCTGGTGGCTTACCTGGCCGGCCCGGATTCGGACTACATGACCGGGCAGGCGCCGTTGATCGACGGTGGCCTCGTGTACCGCTAACCCCCAGACTCGACTCGGTAAAAAATCTGGGAGCGGGCTTGGATCTTCGTATATTGAGCACCGTGTGCATCCTGCGGTGGCAGTGAAATGCAATCCTCCAATCCCTGAGGATCAATGTAGGAGCTGTCGAGCCTTGGCGAGGCTGCGATAGCGGCGGCATTGCTGGGGTTGATGTTGGCTGACCCACCGCTATCGCTGGCAAGCCAGCTCCTACATTGGATCTTCAGTACATTGAGTGCCGTATGCATCCTGCGGTGGCAGTGAAATGCAATCTTCCAACCCCTGAGGATCAATGTAGGAGCTGTCGAGCCTTGGCGAGGCGGCGATGGCGGCGGCATTGCTGGGATTGATGTTGGCTGACCCGACGCTATCGCTGGCAAGCCAGCTCCTACATTGGATCGTCGTACATTGAGTACCGTATGCATCCTGCGGTGGCAGTGAAATGCAATCCTCCAAACCCTGAGGATCAATGTAGGAGCTGTCGAGCCTTGGCGAGGCTGCGATGGCGGCGGCATTGCTGGGATTGATGTTGGCTGACCCGCCACTATCGCTGGCAAGCCAGCTCCTACATTGGATCGTCGTACATTGAGTACCGTATGCATCCTGCGGTGGCAGTGAAATGCAATCTTCCAAACCCTGAGGATCAAGGTGGGAGCTGTCGAGCCTTGGCGAGGCTGCGATGGCGGCGGTATTGCTGGGGTTGATGTTGGCTGACCCACCGCTATCGCTGGCAAGCCAGCTCCTACATTGGATCGTCGTACATTGAGTACCGTCTGCATCCTGCAGTGACAGCTGAAATGCAATCTTCCAATCCCTGAAGATCAATGTAGGAGCTGTCGAGCCCCGGCGAGGCTGCGATGGCGGCGGTATTGCTGGGGTTGATGTTGGCTGACCCACCGCTATCGCTGGCAAGCCAGCTCCTACATTGGATCGTCGTACATTGAGTACCGTATGCATCCTGCGGTGGCAGTGAAATGCAATCTTCCAACCCCTGAGGATCAATGTAGGAGCTGTCGAGCCCCAGCGAGGCTGCGATGGCGGCGGCATTGCTGGGATTGATGCTGGTTGACCCGCCGCTATCGCTGGCAAGCCACATTTGGATTGCATTGTGTCAGGGGTGTTTACCGGGCATATCAATGCCCAGCTGCTTGACCCGGCGATACAGGGTCGCGCGGGAAATTCCCAGCGCCTGCGCCGCCGGCAATGGCTTCCAGCGATGGCGTACCAGGGCATCCAGCACCACTTGCCGCTCCGGGCTCATACTTTGCTCAAGCTCGAGCTCCAGCCGCTCACCACGCACCTCCACCGGCAAGTCCGCCAGTTGGATTGTGCCGCCTTCACACACCGCACAGGCATACGCCAGCACATGGCGCAGTTGCCGCATATTGCCCGGCCAGGCATAGCCCAGCAGCAACTCCAACGCAGCCTGGCCGATGCCGACCGTGACCCCGCTGCTGCGGGCCTCCTGTTCCAGCAGCCGGTTGATCAACGCCAGTTTGTCGGTGCGCTCGCGCAGGGGCGGCAGGGTGACGCGGGCGCAGCCCAGGCGAAAGTACAGGTCTTCACGGAAACGCCCGTCACTGACCAGGGTCGCCAGGTCGCGGTGGCTGGCGCAGATCACCTGGATATCCACCGCGCGGGTTTTTGCCGCGCCCAGCGGGGCCACTTCACCTTCGGCCATCACCCGTAGCAAGCGTGTTTGCAGGGCCAGGGGCATATCGCCGATTTCATCGAGAAACAGCGTGCCGCCGTGGGCCTGCTGCAACAGTCCGGTCATGCCCTTGCTGGACGCCCCGGTAAACGCGCCGGCGACATAGCCGAACAACTCGCTTTCGATCAGGTTCTCCGGGATCGCCGCACAGTTCACCGCCACGAATGGCCCGTCGCGGCGCGCGCTGCGGGCGTGCAGTTGGCGGGCGAAGACTTCCTTGCCGGCCCCGGTCTCACCCTGCACCAGCACCGGCAGGTTGCGATCCTTGACCCGCACGGCCAGGCGCAGGTGTTCTTCCACGCGTGGGTCGACCTGGGAGCTCGGCAGCGCCCGCGCCGGTTGGCGTCGCGGGGTGTTGACGCGCACTTGCAGCACCCCAGGTTCTCCCAGCCACTGCAGTTGCTGGACCGACTGATCGGTCACTGCGCGCAGGGCATCGAGGTCGAACACCTCGCCGATATGCACCGGTACCTGGCCAAAACGCCGGCGCAGTGCCTGGCGGGCCTTGCTGTTCAAGGCTTGCAGGCGCCCGTCGTGGTCCCAGGCCAGCAGCAGGTCGGGTTGGCTGTCGACATAACCTGGTGTGCTGTGGGCCTGAAGCACCCAGTGCTTGGCGGCGCTGTGCATGAAGAAGGCGTTTTCGATGGCCTGGGCGCTCTGCGCCACCATCTGCCGCACCAGGTGCTGGCTGCGACGGTCATCCGGGGATTGCAGCGCCGAGGCATCCATCACCCCCAGCAGGTTGCCCTGGGGGTCGAAGATCGGCGCGGCGGAGCAGGTCAGGTTGATAAAGGCGGCGCGGAAGTGGTCGCGTTTGTGCACCGTCACCGCTGCCTTGCTGGTCAGCACCGTGGCCACGCCGCAGGTGCCTTCTTCGGCTTCCGACCAGCAGGTGCCCAGGTACAGGCCGGCCTTGCGGCAGTCGCTGCGGATGGCCGCGTCTACGCGGTGGTCGATGGTCTGGCCCTGGGCGTCGGTGAGCATCACGCAGTAGTCGGCGTGGCGCACGCGGTGGTGCAGTTGGCTGACTTGCTCGCTGGCAATGCGCATGAACAGTTCGGCGCGCTCGCGGCATTCCTTGAGCAGCGGCTCGCTGAGGATCCGCGGGCCCTGCAGGGAACCGGGGTCCAGGTGGTGTTGTTCCATGGAGCGGCGCCATGAATCGAAAATCAGCGACGGCACCGGTGCCTGGGGCAGGCGGTCGGCATTGCGGACCACGCGACTGACGCAGTCGACGTGCTCTCTGGAGTTCGCGGCGAGCATAAGGCCTCCGGTTCTCGATCTTTGTTGTTATGCCCGCCATTAAGCGCCCGCGGGCGCAGGGGGACAAGGGCGGCCTGACCAACTGCCCGCCTTGAGACGCAACGTCTCATCCTGCCTGAGACGCAGCCTGCACGCTGCAATGCGCCGTCTCATTGTGCGGTGGCATGCCGCACCGGCACAACCGCACGGTACTGCTCTGGATCAAGGCTTTGCCAGGTTTTGCCGGGCCTTGGCACAGGCTGTGCTGAACAGGTTGCAACTGGCCGCAGCCAGCCTTTTGTGTGTCGAGACAACCTGGAGAACAACAAGATGTCCACTCACCTGTCCACCGATCAACTGCTGCATGCCTACACCGTGATGCGCACCATCCGTGATTTCGAAGAGCGCCTGCACGTGGAATTCGCCACCGGCGAGATCCCCGGTTTCGTGCACCTGTATGCCGGCCAGGAAGCCTGCGCCGCCGGAGTCATGGCCCATCTCAACGATGAAGATTGCATCGCCTCCAACCACCGTGGCCACGGCCATTGCATCGCCAAGGGCGTGGATGTGTTCGGCATGATGGCCGAGATCTACGGCAAGAAAACCGGGGTCTGCGGCGGCAAGGGCGGCTCCATGCACATTGCCGATCAGGAGAAGGGCATGCTCGGCGCCAACGGCATTGTCGGCGCCGGTGCACCGCTGGCGGCGGGCGCGGCCCTGGCATCCAAGCTCAAGGGCAGCCAGGGCGTGGCCGTGGCATTTTTTGGCGACGGCGGTTCCAACGAGGGCGCGGTGTTCGAGGCGATGAACCTGGCCGCGATCATGAAGCTGCCATGCCTGTTCGTCGCCGAGAACAACGGCTATGCCGAAGCTACCGGTTCCGGCTGGTCGGTGGCGTGCAAGGACATTGCCGAGCGCGCCGTAGGTTTTGGCATGCCGGGGGTGATTGTCGATGGCAATGATTTTTTTGCCGTCCACGCGGCGCTGGGCGTGGCGGTGGCGCGGGCGCGCCAGGGCGAGGGGCCGACCCTGGTCGAGGTCAAGTTGCACCGCTTCTACGGCCACTTTGAAGGCGATGCGCAAACCTATCGCGGCCGTGACGAGGTGAAAAACCTGCGCGAAACCCAGGATTGCCTGGCGCTGTTCCGCCAGCGCTGCAGCGCCGAAGGCTGGTTGCAGGCGGCGCAGTTCGAGCGCATCGACGCCGAAGTCGCGCAGTTGATCGACGACGCCGTGCGCCTGGCCAAGTCCGATCCCAAGCCCCAGGCCGCCGACCTGCTCAGCGATGTCTACGTCGCCTACCGCTCATAACAACAAGACCCGGAGAGAATTTCATGGCTCGTAAAATCAGTTATCAGCAGGCAATCAACGAAGCCCTGGCCCAGGAAATGCGCCGCGACCAGAGTGTCTTTATCATCGGCCAGGACGTGTCCGGCGGCACCGGCGCCCCTGGCGAGCAGGATGCCTGGGGCGGCGTACTGGGGGTGACCAAGGGCCTGTACCCGCAGTTCCCTGACCGCGTGCTGGATGCGCCGCTGTCCGAAGTCGGTTACGTGGGCATGGCCGTCGGCGCCGCCACCCGGGGCATGCGCCCGGTGTGCGAGTTGATGTTCGTCGACTTTATCGGCTGCTGCCTCGACCAGTTGCTCAACCAGGCCGCCAAGTTTCGCTACATGTTCGGCGGCAAGACCACCACGCCGTTGGTGGTACGCGCCATGTACGGCGCCGGCCTGCGCGCTGCGGCCCAGCATTCGCAGATGCTCACCTCGATGTGGACGCACATCCCGGGCTTGAAGGTGGTGTGCCCGGCCACGCCCTATGACGCCAAGGGCATGCTGATCCAGGCGATCCGCGACAACGACCCGGTGATTTTCCTCGAACACAAGATGCTCTACAGCCTGCAAGGCGAAGTGCCGGAGGAGCTGTACACCGTGCCCTTCGGCGAGGCCAACTTTGTGCGCGAAGGCAACGATGTGACCCTGGTGACCTACGGGCGCATGGTGCATATCGCCCTGGAGGCTGCGGCCAACCTGGCGCGCCAGGGTATCGACTGCGAAGTGCTGGACCTGCGCACCACCAGCCCGCTGGATGAAGACAGCATCCTCGAGAGCGTGGAGAAAACCGGGCGCCTGGTGGTGATCGACGAGTCCAACCCGCGCTGCTCCATCGCCACGGATATCAGCGCCCTGGTGGCCCAGCGCGGATTTTCCTGCCTGCGCGCGCCAATCGAGATGGTCACCGCGCCGCACACGCCGGTGCCGTTTTCCGATGCCCTGGAAGACCTGTACATCCCCGACGCGGCGAAGATCGAGGCCGCGGTGCGCAAGATCGCTGACAAGAGGACTGCGGCATGATCCATACCTTGACCATGCCCAAGTGGGGGCTGTCGATGACCGAAGGCCGGGTCGATGTCTGGCTCAAGCAGCCGGGCGACCGGGTAGAGAAGGGCGAGGAAGTGCTCGACGTGGAGACCGACAAGATCTCCAGCAGTGTCGAGGCGCCGTTCAGTGGAGTGTTGCGTCGGGTTTTGGCCCTGAGCGACGAGACGTTGCCGGTCGGCGCATTGCTAGCGATTGTGGTGGAGGGCGAAGCCACCGACGCAGAGATTGATACGGTGATCGACCGCTTCAATGCCGGCTTTGTCTCCAGCGGCGCCGAGGCGCAGGCGTCGGGGCCGAGTGCGCAGAAAGTCGAGTTGGGCGGGCGCCTGCTGCGTTATCTCGACCTTGGCGAGGGCGGTATACCGCTGGTGCTGATCCACGGGTTTGGCGGCGACTTGAACAACTGGCTGTTCAACCATCCGGCCCTGGCTGCCGAGCGCCGGGTGATCGCCCTGGACCTGCCGGGGCATGGCGAGTCGGGCAAGCACTTGCACAGTGGCGATGCCGAGGAGCTGAGCCTGGCGGTACTGGCGTTGCTCGATCACCTCAAGCTTGAACGCGTGCACCTCGCTGGGCATTCCATGGGCGGATTGGTTTCGTTGACGGTGGCGCGCCAGGCACCGCAGCGGGTTGCCTCGCTGGTATTGATCGCCAGCGCCGGCCTGGGTGCGGATATCAACGGTGATTACCTGCAAGGCTTCACCGAAGCCAACAACCGTAACGCGCTCAAGCCGCAACTGGTGCAACTGTTCAGCGACCCGGCGTTGGTCACGCGGCAGATGCTGGAGGACATGCTCAAGTTCAAGCGCCTGGAGGGTGTGGACCAGGCGTTGCGGCAACTCACTGCCAAGCTGTTTGATGGCGGTCGGCAGATGCTTGACCTGCGTGCAGTGGTGGGGCAGCAACCAAGCCTGGTGATCTGGGGCAGTGACGATGCGATCATTCCGGTGCGGCATGCCCAGGGGTTGCAGGCCCAGGTTGAGATCTTGCCGGGGCAGGGGCATATGGTGCAGTTGGAGGCGGCGGAGCAGGTGAATCAGTTGCTGAGCCTCTTCCTCAAATCTCCAGCCTGATAGCAATCAAATGTGGGAGCGGGCTTGCTCGCGAATACGGTGGGTCAGTCAGGCATTCATTGCCTGACACACCGTATTCGCGAGCAAGCCCGCTCCTACAGGGTTGAGCGTGTATCAACCATGACGTTTGAGGGTTTCGCTGGGCAGCTCCTTGAACAACGCGCGGTAGCTATTGGAAAACCGCCCCAGGTGCCAGAACGACCAGTTCATCGCGACCTGCGCCACGGTGGAACCCGCTGAGCTCAACAACTCGCGCCGCGCGCCGTTCAACCGGCGCAGGCGCAACCACTGCGCCGGGCTCATCCCGGTGTAGGTCTTGAAGCCCTGCTGCAACTGGCGCAGCGGCACGCCGGCGATCTGCGCCAGTTGCAGCAGGTTGACGGTTTCATCCGGCGCATCCGCCGCCCACGCGCCAATGCGCGCCATCAACCGGCGTTCTTCGCTGCGCCGCTGCAATGAGTGGCGGTCCAGGCACACACAGGCGTTGTCGAGGATAAACAGGCAATCGTCCAGCAGTTGCCGGGTGAGGGCGTCGCGGCTGATCGGGTCGATCTCGCAGGACAAGCGCGTCAGGGTGCCACTGAGCCAGCGGGTGAACAACGCGTTCTGTTGGCAGGTCAACGGCGCCATGAACAGGCCTTCGAGCCTGGCCACATCCAGGCCATGGCGTTGCACGAACTGCGGGCCGAATACCACCGCCACTTCCCGGTAGTTTTCCGGGGTGATCCAGGTGTTGCGGCTTTCGCCATTGAGCAGGTACAGCGCGTTGTCGCTGCCGTCGAAACAGAAGGCCAGGGCGCCTGGCGGCGCGTTGAAGTGCTGCTCGACGCGGGTGTTCATGCACTCTTCGTACACCTGCACCCCCTGCAGGTCGAGGTAGCGGATCTGCCCGGCAAAATGCCCCGGGGACATCTGCTGGTACTGCTGCACCCAACCGGGTGTCGCACTGCATTGGGCGGCCACATCACCGGTGGTGAAGGCCTGTACGCGCAAAGCGGTTGCCTGTGTCATGGGTGATCCGTGCGCACTCTATTGGTGCGTTGTGGGTCGTGCAAAGTGGATAGATGCCTGGGTAAGGCTGGCCCAAGATAGACCTCAATGCGCCGCAAGTACAAGCCGGCGCAGCACCCAACCCATGCCGAGGTCTTTATGAATGCCCCTTTCGATCAGCTGTCCACCTGGCTGAAAGAACACAAGATTACCGAAGTCGAATGCGTGATCAGCGACCTGACGGGCATTGCCCGCGGCAAGATTGCGCCCACCAACAAGTTCTTGCATGAGCGTGGCATGCGCCTGCCGGAAAGTGTGTTGCTGCAAACGGTAACCGGGGATTTTGTCGACGACGACATCTACTACGACCTGCTGGACCCGGCCGATATCGACATGATCTGCCGCCCGGTGGCCAACGCCACCTACGTGGTGCCGTGGGCCATCGAACCCACCGCCATCGTGATCCACGACACCTTCGACAAGCAGGGCAACCCCATCGAGCTGTCGCCGCGCAATGTGCTGAAAAAAGTCCTGCAACTGTATACCGACCAGGGCTGGCAGCCGATTGTCGCGCCGGAAATGGAGTTTTACCTGACCCAGCGCTGCGAAGACCCGGACCTGCCGCTGAAAACCCCGGTGGGCCGTTCCGGGCGTGCCGAAACCGGGCGCCAGTCGTTCTCCATCGACGCGGCCAACGAGTTCGACCCGCTGTTTGAAGATGTCTATGACTGGTGCGAAGCCCAGGGCCTGGACCTCGACACGCTGATCCACGAGGACGGCCCGGCGCAGATGGAAATCAACTTCCGCCACGGCGACGCCCTCGACCTGGCCGACCAGATCACCGTGTTCAAGCGCACCCTGCGCGAAGCGGCGCTCAAGCACAATGTGGCCGCGACCTTCATGGCCAAACCGGTGGCCGACGAGCCGGGCAGCGCCATGCACCTGCACCAGAGCGTGGTGGAGATCGCCACGGGCAAGCCGGTGTTTGTCGATGCCGACGGGCAGAAGAGCCCGCTGTTCTTGCATCATATTGGCGGCCTGCAGAAATACATCCCGATGCTGCTGCCGATGTTCGCGCCCAACGTCAACTCGTTCCGCCGCTTCCTGCCCGACACCTCGGCCCCGGTCAACGTGGAGTGGGGCGAAGAAAACCGCACCGTCGGCCTGCGTGTGCCGACCTCCAGCGCCGAGGCGATGCGCGTCGAAAACCGTCTGCCGGGGGCCGATGCCAACCCCTACCTGGCCATCGCCGCCAGCCTGCTGTGCGGCTACCTGGGGATGATCGAAAAGATCGAACCGAGCGCCCCGGTCGAAGGCCGTGCCTATGAGCGCCGCAACCTGCGCCTGCCGATCACCATCGAAGATGCCCTGGCGCGCATGGAGGCCTGCGATACGGTCAAGCAGTACCTGGGGGACAAGTTCGTGCGGGGCTATGTCGCGGTGAAGCGTGCCGAACATGAAAACTTCAAGCGGGTGATCAGCTCCTGGGAGCGTGAGTTCCTGCTGCTGAGTGTCTGACTCCACCATCAACCATAAAAAAGGTGTCGATATGCGTCTCGTCAAACAGCTTCTCCCACTGGCCCTGGCTGCGGTGTTCAGCAGCGCCAGCCATGCCGCGCCGACGGTCAGTGTCTACAACTGGACCGATTACATCGGCGAGACCACCCTGGCCGACTTCCAGGCCAAGACGGGGATCAAGGTGGTCTACGACGTGTTCGACTCCAATGAAACCCTGGAGGGCAAGCTGCTGGCGGGGCGCACCGGGTATGACGTGGTGGTGCCGTCCAATCACTTTCTGGGGCGCCAGGTAAAGGCCGGCGCGTTCCTTGAATTGGACCGCGCGCAATTGCCCAACTACCCGAACCTGGACCCCAAGCTGCTCAAGCTGCTGGAGCAGAACGACCCCGGCAATGCCCATGCGGTGCCGTACCTGTGGGGCACCAATGGCATTGGCTATAACGTCGACAAGGTCAAGCAAGTGCTGGGCATCGACCACATTGATTCGTGGGCGGTGATGTTCGAGCCCGAGAACCTGAAGAAGCTGCAGCAATGCGGCGTGGCATTCCTGGACTCGGCGGATGAAGCATTCCCGGCGATCCTCAACTATATGGGCATGGACCCGCGCAGCGAGAAGGTCAGCGATTATGAAAAGGCCGAAGCCAAGTTGCTGACGCTGCGCCCATACATCACCTATTTCCATTCTTCCAAGTACATCTCGGACCTGGCCAACGGTGATATCTGTGTGGCCTTCGGTTACTCCGGCGATGTATTCCAGGCGGCCAACCGCGCCAGGGAAGCCAAGAACGGCGTGAACATCGCCTATGCGATTCCCAAGGAAGGCAGCAACCTGTGGTTCGATTTGCTGGCGATTCCCGCAGACGCCACCAACCCGCAACAGGCCCACACGTTTATCAACGACCTGCTGGACCCCGAGGTGATTGCCAAGGTCAGTACCTACGTCGGCTACGCCAACCCCAACCTGGCGGCGAAGGCCTTCATGGCGCCGGAGTTGGTGAACAATCCCGAGGTGTACCCGCCCCAGGACGTGCTCGACAAACTGTACATTTCCACCACCCCCAGCCCGGCCATCATGCGTGTGATGACCCGGGCCTGGAGCAAAGTGAAGTCCAACCGATGAACCAGTCCCAAGACCATGCCCGTTCCTATTACCTGGCGTCCGCCAATGCCATGCCCGAGCGCGCGGCACTGGCTGCGGACCTGAGTGCCGATGTGTGTGTGATCGGCGGCGGCTTTACCGGCGTCAACACCGCCATCGAACTGGCCCAGCGAGGCCTGTCGGTGATCCTTCTGGAAGCCCGGCGCATTGGCTGGGGTGCCAGCGGGCGCAATGGCGGGCAGTTGATCCGGGGTATTGGCCATGACGTTTCGGGTTTTACCCGGTACGTGGGCGAGGAGGGCGTGCGTTACCTGCAACGGGCCGGGATCGATTCGGTGGCCTTGGTGGGTGAGCGCATCCGTGAGCACGGGATCGACTGCGACCTGCGCTGGGGCTTTTGCGAGTTGGCCAACACGCCGGCGCAATTCGCCGCGTTCCAGGGCGAGCAGGACAGCCTGGCCGCCCAGGGTTACATGGCGCAAACCCGGCTGGTGGCGGCGCAGGACATGGCGCAGGTGGTCGGCTCAACCCTGTACGCCGGTGGTTTGGTGGACATGGGCTCGGGCCACTTGCATCCGCTGAACCTGGTGTTGGGCGAAGCCCGCGTGGCCGAGGCGCTGGGCGTGCGGATTTTCGAGCACAGCGCGGTGCTGCAACTGAGCCATGGCGACACCGTGCAGGTGCGCTGCGCCGGTGGCACCGTACGGGCCGGCAGCCTGGTGTTGGCGTGCAATGCACACCTCGACGAACTGGAGCCACGCCTGAGTGGCAAGGTGCTGCCGGCCGGCAGCTATATCATCGCCACCGAACCGTTGCCGGCTGCGCTTGCCGACGAGCTGATCCCGCAGAACCTGGCGCTGTGCGACCAGAAAGTCGGCCTGGACTACTACCGGCTTTCGGCGGACCGTCGGCTGTTGTTCGGCGGCGCCTGTCATTATTCGGGGCGTGATCCGGTGGATATCGCCGCGTATATGCGGCCGAAGATGCTCAAGGTATTCCCGCAACTGGCCAACACCGCCATCGACTTCCAATGGGGCGGCAAAATCGGGATTACCGCCAATCGTTTCCCCCAGGTTGGACGGTTGCAGCAGTACCCCAACGTGTTTTACGCCCAGGGTTATTCGGGGCATGGGCTCAATGTCACGCACTGGTGCGCGCGGTTGCTGGCCGAGGGGATCCACGCGGGTGTCAGCCAGGGCCTGGACACCTTTAGCCGGGTGCCGCACATGACCTTTCCCGGCGGCAAGGCTTTACGCTCGCCGTTACTGGCGCTGGGCATGTTGTGGTATCGGCTTCGGGAAATGCTGGGATAGGTGGGTAGCGGTTTAAAACACAGCAGGATCGGATCCAATACGCTATAACCCCTCGGTCGCTGTGTCATTCCGAGGCCCCGCTTTTCATGCAGAACCCTTTGCAACGCCCGCTGTGGCAGGTCTACCTGTTCTTTCTTGCGCCGATGGTGCTGTCCAACTTCCTCCAGAGTTTTTCCGGCACCCTCAACGGCATCTATGTCGGGCAGATGCTTGGCACCCAGGCGCTGGCGGCCGTGTCGGGGATGTTTCCCATCGTGTTCTTTTTTATCGCCCTGGTGATCGGCCTGGGGGCGGGCGCTTCGGTGCTGATCGGCCAGGCCTGGGGCGCGGGGGAAACGGCGCTGGTCAAAGTCATCACTGGCGCGACCCTGACTTTGGGCGCGTTGATCGGGATTCTCGCCGCCGTGCTCGGCAGCCTGTTCGCGCGCCCGGCCATGCAGGCATTGGGCACGCCGCTGGATGTGCTGGACGACGCTGTCGGCTATGCCCAGGTGATGATGCTGATCATGCCGCTGCTGCTGGTGTTCATCCTCTACACCCAACTGCTGCGGGGCGTGAGCGATACGGTGTCGCCGCTGCTGGCGCTGATGGTCTCGACGGTGGTTGGCCTGTTGCTGACCCCGGCCCTGATCCGCGGCTGGCTGGGGCTGGCGCCCATGGGCATCCAGAGCGCGGCCTATGCTGGCCTTGTGGCCAACGCCGTGGCCATGCTGTTTCTGGTGCTGCGCCTGCGTCATAAAAACCATGTGATGGCGCCGGATCGCGCATTGCTGGCGGCCTTGCGCCTGGACCGGGCGATCCTCGGCAAAGTCCTGCGCATTGGCCTGCCCACCGGCTTGCAGATGGTGGTGCTGTCGTTGTCGGAGCTGGTGATCCTGGCACTGGTCAACGGCCACGGCTCCCAGGCCACGGCGGCGTATGGCGCGGTGACGCAGATCGTCAACTATGTGCAATTCCCGGCGCTGTCGATTGCCATCACCGCCTCGATCCTCGGCGCCCAGGCCATTGGCGCCGGGCGCCTGGAACGCATCGGGCCGATCCTGCGCACCGGCCTTGCCATCAACCTGTGCCTGACCGGGAGCCTGATCGTGCTTGGCTACGTGTTGTCCCACTGGCTACTGGGCCTGTTCATCACCGATGACCAGGCGCGGGTCCAGGCCGAACACCTGCTGCACATCATGCTCTGGAGCATTCTGGTGTTCGGCTTCCAGGCGGTGATTGGCGGCATCATGCGCGCCAGCGGCGTGGTGCTGATGCCGGTGGCGATCTCGATCTTCTGCGTGCTGGGTGTGGAGCTGCCGGTGGCGTACCTGCTCAATGCACACTTTGGCCTGGAAGGGGTGTGGATGGCGTTCCCGGTGACTTATCTGGTGATGTTGGGGTTGCAGACGGCGTATTACCGGTTGGTGTGGCGGCATAAGCAGATCAAGCGGTTGGTGTGAGTTGAGGCAGCGAGGGGCTGGATGGCATAGTGTCATCATGGAGAGAGACCTATGAAAAAAGCATTAATCGCAATCGGCGTCGACCGCGCCGGCCATTTTCCTGTACTGCGTGGCGCGGCCTCTGGGGCTGAGCAGGTGGGGGAATGGGGCAGGGAGCAAGGTTTCGAGACCACAGTTTTTTCCGATGCTGACGGCAAGGTCGTGGGGCCTGAGGAGATATTCGAGGCGATCAGTAAGATCGTGGAGAGCAGGACGTGCTCTCAACTGGTGGTGTTCTTTTCCGGCCATGGTGTATTGAGAGCCCCGGATTGTGAGTTGTGGCTATTGTCCGAGGTGGGCAGGAATCCCAACCATGCCATCAACGTCAATGGCTCGATCAGCCTGGCGCGTCAGTGCGGTATCGAACACGTTGTGATCATTTCGGATGCATGCCGGTCCCTGGCGGGAACCCTTCAGGTGAGCATGGTCGACGGCTACCGGATATTTCCTGCTTATCGCTCTAACAACACGCCCCCGGAAGTGGATGTGTTTTATGCGGCGTTGCCTGGTGACCCCGCGCTGGAGGTACCGGCGGATGATGCCAATGAGCGTCACTGTGGGCTGTTGACCGAATGCATGCTCACTGCTTTGCGCGGCGACGTTCAAACGGTTATCGAAACTGTGATGACCGAGGGCGGTGCGCCGCAGCAAGTGGTTGCTTCGCGTCCACTCAAACAGCATCTGGCACACGCCATTCCCCAGGCAGCGCAAAGAGTTTCCATCGCCCTTTCCCAACGGCCGGAGTCGCGGGTGGAGTCGGCGTTGCCCAAGTTTTTGGCCACGATTGAGCATGGCGCCGGGGGGGCTGCAGCAGAGGGACCTCACCCACCACCCGACCTGACTGAACCTGCCGCTGCGCGGGGAAGCCTGGAGTGGTCTCAGGAGCATTTGATGCGCCCCAGATGGGGCAAGCCTCTTCCCAAGCGGGTATTGAATACCGAGATGCGGCGCCTTGTGGCAGCCATGGATAACCGCGAGACGGGTATGCAGACAGGGTTCCACGTGATTGGCGGCGAGATTGCTCTGATTTGTGAGATTGGGCGGGACCAGAAGACATGGCGCGGGATCGATGGGCCGAGCATTGAGATCCGTGGCGAGGCGGCGCGCACGTTGTACCTGCGCTTTAAGAACGGTACGAGCACTTTGGTCGCCGCCATGCCCGGTTTTGTTGGCACATTGATTGTTGAGGGTGGGCGCATCGTCACGATCAACTACACCCCGTCGGCCATGCGAGACCCCCATAACGACTATGAAAATCTGGGAGAGGAACTGGAGATGCGTCGCGCCTATGTGGCCGTAGCCGCGCGCCAGGGCAGCTTTCGTTTGCCCCAGGCAACGCTGGCTTGGGACTCTGCCCGATATCTGCGCCTGCTCAAACGCATGGACCCGACCTTGGGCATTTATGCGGCCTATGCCTACCACCAGGCGGGAGATTTGCACGGCATCATGAGTATTTACCGCTTTATGCAGGCCGACCGTCAGCTGATTCCTTTTGATGTGGCCATGCTCGCCATGGCGGGCGGCCGGAGGGAGCAGGTTATCCTGGACTACCTGCCCGGCGTGCCAATGCTGTCGCAGGGGTGGTCATTGCTGGGGGAGATGAAGCAATTGATGCCCTCTTTCCTCCTGGAGGCCGGACGCCATCTCGAACCTTCACTGTGGACGACCTTTTCCAAGAAAGGCTCGGCGATACTGGAACGACATTTTTCGGGGTATTTTCTGTGAAGCTGGTATTTATCCACGGGCGTGACCAACAGGGAAGCACCCGGGAAACCCTGGAAAAATTGTGGCTGGACTCGCTGTATATCGGCTGGGGGGAGGCAGGTCTTCCACGCCCCGAAGGGCTGTCTGTGACGATGGCGTTTTACGCCGATGAACTGGATGAATTGACGCGCGCCCTCAGCACCCCGCTGGCGCGTGGGGTGCGCCTGCGGGGCAATGAACAGGCGCAGGATGATTTTCGTGGCAGATTTTTGCAGGACATCGCGACTGCCAATGGCGTGACCGACGCGCAGATCCAGGCGTTTCTCGATGAGCACAGCACCGAGAAGGGCCTTGGCAGTTCACCCTGGGTCCAGGCGCTGTTACGTGCAGTGGATCAGCGCACCGCCCTGGGTGAAGCCGCTCTTGATCGGTTCACGCGCGATGTCTATCTCTATCTGACTTACCCCGCCGTGTCGGATCGCATTACCGCCATCGTAAAGGCTGCCATTGCAGATGAGCCTTGTGTGGTGGTGGCACACTCCTTGGGGTCGATTGTTGCGTACCGGGCATTGCAGGAGCTTGGGCGTCGCGCCAATGTGCTGGGGTTGGTGACGGTGGGCTCGCCCCTGGGCCTGAACACCGTGCGCGAGATGCTCACCCCCCCTGCATTGTCGATGCCTGCGGGTGTGCAGCAGTGGTTCAATGCCTATGATCCGGGCGATGCGGTGGCGTTGTATCCACTGGACGCTACCCGCTGGAACATCACACCCGGCATCGAGAACTTCAACGGCGTGAGTAACCATATGGCCAATCGGCATGGTATTGCGGGCTACCTTGATGATGTAACCGTCGCAACGTGGATGCATCAACGGTTAGTTAAGTGAGCGCAATGTGAACGTTCGTGAAAATCCAAGGTGGGAGCTGTCGAGCTCCTGCGAGGCTGCGATAGCGGCGGTAAGCAGTGCCGACGCCATCGCAGCCTCGCAGGGGCTCGACAGCTCCCACCGGGTTTACCGGTGTCTGTTGGATTCTCACCATAACTGATCGACATTGGCGGCAATCGCAGCCAGGGCGACGGTCAGTAATTGCTCCCATTAATAGGAAGCATTACTATTCACGCCCCGCCAACCCAGTGCATCCTCGATGACTCCTCAGCCGCCCCGCAGACCAGGCTTTTTCGCGTACTACGAGGAGTTGGTCGGGACCTGGACGCGTCGCTTGCGCAATCGCCAGCAGGCCGAGGACCTGGCCCACGATACATTCGTGCGGGTATTGGAGTCCAAGGCGGCGCTGGTCGAGCAGCCGCGTGCCTATTTGCACCAGACGGCGCGCAATATTGCGGTGGATGCCTATCGCCGTGCCGACCGGCGTGAAGCAATGGAGCTGCAAGGCCTTGACCAGAGTGCGCCGCCAAGTGGCGACCCGGAGCATTTCATGCATGCAGTGCAGTTGGCGGACTCCATCGAGCGGGCCCTGGCCGAATTGCCCCTCAATTGCCGCAAGATTTTCATTTGGCAAAAGGTCGAGGGCCTGACCCAACAGGAAATCGCCGAGCGCCTGGGGTTGTCTAAAAACATGGTGGAAAAGTATATGATCCGCACCCTGCGGCATCTGCGCGAGCGCCTGGACGCGCTGGCCCCATGACCAATGCCCGCTTTGAAACAGGATCTTCCATGATGGATACCCGTGAGTGTGCCTGTGGCAGCGCAGCGGTGCGTGACGAGGCGGCGCTGTGGTTCGTGCGTTTGCAGGATCAGCCCCTGAGCGATGCGGACCAGTGTCTTTTCGACACATGGTGTGGGGAGCATCCCGCGCACCAGTACGAATTCGAGGTGCTGCAAGGGCTGTGGAGCGCCGCCGACCTGCTGCCCAAGCGCCGTTTGCAGGCCCTGGTCGATACGCCTGTGCCGCGCAAGCGGCGTGGAGCAGTGCGCTATGCCATGGCGGCTAGTGTGCTGGCGGTGGCCGTGGGTCTTGGGCTGTTCAGCGGCCTGGATCATCCGGCGGTGTACGACGCGCAGTTCAGCACGGTGTTGGGTGAGCGTCGCCAAGTGGCGTTGCCCGACGGCTCGCTGATGGACCTCAATAGCCGCAGCGTGGTGGCGGTGCACTACGAAAAGGGCCGGCGTGGGATAGAGCTCAAGCAGGGCCAGGCGCTGTTCAGCGTCGAGCACGACACCAGCCGGCCTTTTGTGGTGCGGGCCGGGGCCGGGCAGGTGACGGTTACCGGCACGCGGTTTGATGTACGCCGCGACGATGACCAGACCCGCGTGGTGGTCGAGGCGGGAACGGTCAAGGTGCAAGGGCATGCCGCGCAGCCGGTGGTCACACTGACGGCGGGCCTGGGGACATCCATCGACAACCAGGGCGCGGTCGCGGCGGCTCGCCCGGTCAACGCCCAGGCACTGCTGGCCTGGCAGACCGGCAAGCTGGTGTTCAACGACGCCAGCCTGGCCGAGGTGGCGCGGGAAGTCTCGCGCTACCGCGAAAAACCCTTGCGGGTCAGCACCGCGGCCAGCGAGTTGCGCCTGACCAGCGTGTTCAAATCCAACGACACCGATGCCTTGCTCAAGGCCTTGCCGCACATCCTGCCGGTGGCTCTACGCACGCTGCCGGACGGCAGCCAGGAAATAATTTCACGTTAGATTCAGGTTTTTTCCGAGTTCTTCGTCTTCTTGTCCAACTGCAACTGGTTTGCATTAACAGCCGCGCTTTCCTGGGATTACGACGTGAAAAAACTCGCTGCGAACAACAATAAAACCTGGCGCTGGGCGCCCCTGGCCCTGGCATTGGCGATCAATGCCGCACTGCCTGCGGCCTATGCCGACGATGCCATCCATATCAAGGCCCAGCCTTTGGGCGCGGCGCTGAGCCAATTGGGCCAGCAAACCTCGCTGCAAGTGTTTTTCAGCCCGCAGATGGTGGCAGGCAAACAAGCCCCGGCCGTCGATGGCAACCTGTCGCCGGAACAGGCCTTGCGCCAGTTGCTGCAAGGCAGCGGCCTGGAGTACCAGATCGATTCGGGCTCGGTGACATTGCATCCGGCCTCCACGGGCACTGGTGAAGCGGGCTCGCCCCTGGAGCTTGGCGCGACCTCGATCAAGGTCGTGGGCGATTGGCTGGGCGATGCCAATGCCGAAGTGGTGCAGAACCATCCCGGCGCGCGTACGGTGATCCGGCGTGAAGCCATGGTGGAGCAGGGCGCGATGAATGTCGGCGACGTGTTGCGCCGGGTTCCCGGGGTGCAGGTGCAGGAGTCCAACGGTACCGGCGGCAGCGATATTTCCCTCAACGTCGGTGTACGTGGCCTGACGTCGCGCCTGTCGCCACGCTCCACGGTCCTGATCGACGGTATTCCTGCGGCGTTCGCGCCCTATGGCCAGCCCCAGTTGTCGATGGCACCGATTTCCGCCGGTAACCTGGAGAGCATCGACGTGGTACGCGGCGCCGGCTCCGTGCGTTATGGACCGCAGAACGTCGGCGGCGTGATCAACTTCGTGACCCGGGCGATCCCCGAGACCTTTTCCGGTGAGGTCGGCACCACCCTGCAAACCTCTTCCCACGGTGGCTGGAAACATGTCGACAACGCCTTCATCGGTGGCACCGCAGACAATGGCATTGGCATGGCGCTCCTGTATTCCGGGGTCAATGGCAACGGTTATCGCGACAGCAACAATGGGAACGACATCGACGATGTGATCCTCAAGACCCACTGGGCGCCGACCGATCAGGACGATTTCACCCTCAACTTCCATTACTACGACGCCACTGCCGACATGCCCGGCGGCCTGACCCAGAAGCAGTTCGACGCCAACCCTTACCAGTCGGTGCGCGACTGGGACAACTTCAGCGGCCGGCGCAAGGATGTTTCGTTCAAGTACATCCGTCAGATCGACGACCGTACCCAGGCGCAAGTGCTGACCTACTATTCCGACAGCTTCCGTGGCAGCAACATCGCCAACCGTGACCTGGCTACTATCGGTTCCTATCCGCGTACCTACTACACCTTCGGTATCGAGCCACAGGTGTCCCATGTCTTTGACCTGGGGCCCACCAGCCAGGAAGTCAGCGTGGGCTACCGCTACTTGAAAGAAGGCATGCACGAACAGGCCACACGCCTGAACCTGACCAATAACGTCCCTACGCCGGGGCCGCAGAGTGATGGCCATGTGTACCAGGACCGCACCGGTGGCACCGAAGCCAACGCGTTCTATATCGATGACAAAATCGATGTGGGCAAATGGACGATTACCCCCGGTATCCGCTTTGAAAGCATCCGCACCCAATGGCATGACCGCCCGGTGCTGGCACTCAATGGCACTCCCGTCCAGGAGAAGCGCCGCGAGATCAAGAACAACGAACCGCTGCCGGCACTGAGCGTGATGTACCACGTCTCCGATGCCTGGAAACTGTTCGCCAACTACGAAACGTCCTTCGGCAGCCTGCAGTATTTCCAGCTGGGCCAGGGCGGTAATGGCGACCAGACGGCCAATGGCCTACAACCGGAAAAAGCCAAGACCTACGAGGTCGGCACCCGCTACAACGACAATGTGTGGGGCGGCGAAGTGACGTTGTTCTACATCGACTTCTCTGACGAATTGCAGTACGTCAGCAATGACGTGGGCTGGACCAACCTGGGCGCCACCAAGCATGCGGGTATCGAAGCCTCTGCCCGCTACGACCTGGCCAACCTTGACCCGCGCCTGGATGGCCTGAGCGCAAATGCCGGCTTTACCTACACCAAGGCGACCTCCGAAGGTGATGTGGCCTTCAAGGGGCGTGACCTGCCGTTGTACTCGCGGCAAGTGGCAACCCTGGGCCTGCGTTATGCGGTCAACCGCTGGACCCATAACCTGGATGCGTATGCCCAGTCCGGGCAGCGGGCGCCAGGTACCACCAGCACCTATATCACCCAGCCGACTGCGGACGGCCAGTACGGTGATATCCCGGGGTATGTGTCGGTCAACGTGCGCAGTGGCTATGACTTTGGCGCGCAACTGTCGAACCTGAAGCTGGGCGTGGGGGTGAAAAACGTGTTCGACCAGCAGCACTACACCCGGTCCAGCGATAACAACTCCGGGATCTACCTGGGTGAGCCCCGTACGTTCTTTGTGCAGGCGAGCGTGGGGTTCTGACGCGTGCTTCCTACGATCCTTCTGACGAAAGCGAAGGGTCGTAGGGACGCGTTTCCTACCTTTATTTTGTGATTTTCTGCACTTTGCGGAACCGAACTCCGTAGGCCTGCCACACACCTTCAGCTCATCGTGTGCGGGCACCCATTGTCTGGGTGCCTGGGACCGTGAGGTGAACTGTGTCAACAAGCCGCACTGGAGAACATTATGTCGGTAACTGCATTCAATCAGCCTGTCGTCAAACTACCGAATGACGCCACACCTCAAGGGGCTGAGGCAAAGGCCAGCACCTCGGGCGCTGCGGCGCCGGCCGCCGGGGCAGCCTCCAAGGGGCCCAGTTTCAGCGGGCCGCAGAGTCAGTCGGGGCCGGTGTTCGCAGCACCGCAGCCGATGGCACAGGGCGATGCAGCTCGGGGGGCTGCGCCTGCGTCCTATGGGGGGCCGCCGCCAAGGCCTGTTGCGCAGAAGCCTGATCCTATCTACTCAAAACGCAGCCATGATCAGTTGGCCCAGCAACTGCTGGATAACTTCCAGTCGTTCAAGGATCCGAGCAACCCGTCCTTCATCACGCCCCAAGGTCTGAAAGACAAGGCACAGATGCCCCTGACCGGCTACTCGAGCAAGGATCAGGACACCCGGCTGGCCAGGGAGATCCTGAAACGTCCGGACCTGCTCAAGGCGCTAGACCGTGACGGTCGTACGGGGGCGCTGGATGCCCAACTCACCCGACAAAACATTTATGACGTCATACGCTCGGACAACCCGTTGAAGTTCAAGGACGACGCACAGCTGGCCAAGGACATGCTGAATAACTTCAATCAGTTGAAAGGAAATTTCTGGAACAAAGACATCAAGTTCGCCGATCTCGATGCCAAGGCCCAGCGCCCGCTGACGGGTGACCCGTACCGGGACCAACTCACCCAACTGGCCAGGGAGGTCAATAACCGCTCGAACCTGCGCCAACAAATGGACAATACGGCCAGCCCCGATTATGACGGCAGGATCAGCAGACAAGCCTTGAAGAAGTTGTCCCGTTAAGCCGCGGGTATTGCAGCGCAAGCATAGAACCGGGATGGGCCGCGAGTATTACGCCGTGTTTCCCGGTTCGGCCATTAACGATGGCAGGGCTGGCTGAAAGTGCCAGCGTCCGCTCATCGCCTGCCACTTCAATGAACAGGAACTGTTTTCAGCGGTCTGCCACATAGCTTGTAACTGACGGCCTTTATGACGCCGACGGTTTCACTCAAAGAGAGGGTGTTGACATGACTTCTACGTCGTTTGGAACTCAAACTCCTGGCTTGCCACAATCCCTTCTTGCACCACCTTGCGAAACCCGCGCGCAGTGCCAACGTTTCGATGCTCAGCACCAGGGCGTGGCTGGCGAGGGAGGTGCCGAGGTTCAGCGAGCGAAGGGTTTTTCCGCACAGTACACATTCAAGGCCCCGGCGGCGGATGACTTCGCCAAAGGCATGCTTGCTCACCGAGCCACCGCGACGCCAGGCTCTGATGTGTCGACAACGGCGGGTACCACGGTGGGGTTGATCAATGCAATAAAGGCCATGCTGGGTGTTTCGAAATCCGTGGCATTGCCGCCCCAAAAACCTGACTGAAGCCGCGCCCAGGCCCCCTCCGTTGTTTACATGTAGTCATCGAAAATGATCGACCGCCCCGGAACCATTGCCGGTGCTTGGCCACATACTTTGCGCTTTTTGGAAACCACCCTTGTAGTGACGGTGGTGATAGCCGGTCTGAGTATGGATCTAGAAAAGGTGGATATGAAACATGGCAATTGACGGTGGGGTACCTCTCCTGCGGCCTGATGTTACGAGCCGCCATGATGCGATACCGGATGACGCACAACAGAAAGCTCATGCTGCTTCAATCGAGAGCACGCCGCGTGGGTGGCAGGTTGATAATCAGCCTCTGCCCAGCACGATTCGATCTTCGGGTTTCCGGCGCCCCTTGCGGTGGGCCACGCCTGACGAAGTCACTCTGCATCATCAGGAACTCAGAAACACGCCTTCGGCGCGTACCTCCCATATGAACCCCTATACCCAATTGCCGGATAGCCAGTTGGTGAAGGCCTTGGGTGATCATTTTTCCGTGCTGGAAAACTTTCATGAAAACTGAAGGCTTGAAACTGGTGGCGTTGCGACGGATCGCGGGTGAAAAAATGACGGACACACCAGCGCTCAATAACGCCATTCTGCTGGCCAAGGCCCTGCTCCAGCGCCCGCGCCTGATCGACGCGATCCTCGACGAGGAGGGCTTGATTACGCGGCAAAGCCTGTCCAAAGCGGTACAGGGAGTGTTTGGCAACAGCGACCCGAATGCCTTCAGTTCGGATCCCTTTCACGCCAAGACCAACGTCGAACTGGTGCAGGCGTTCAGGGCGGCATTTGATGAACTGCGTGACAGGTCCCGGGATCGCACGGGCTTTTTCGAGAGCGTCGGCTACGTGCAGATCGAGCGGCTTGTTTCAATCAGCAAGGACCCGGACGAAACGGACCAGGAAGGCGCCGTTATCCGGGACCCCGTCACGGGGTTAGCGAAAAAAATGTACAGCGAACAACTGGTGTACATGTCAAAAAACCTGGTGGACCGCCCCAGGCTCTTGAACTCGCTGGAACGCATCCATTCTGGCTGGCGACGCCTTTACGGCAGCCATTACCAGAAGGGCTGGTTGAGCAACAAGGACCTTGATGGCTGGCTGGAAAACAACAAGACCCTGTAGGGTCTTGAGCGCGTTACACCCGCAGGATTTTCCCGCTGATCGCCACCCCCAGCAGGAGCGCGGCGATCAACACAAAGGCCACGCTCAAGCTGCTGCCATGGGCGATAAAGCCGATCAGCGCGGGGCCGGCGAGAATACCGGCATACCCCAAGGTGGTAATGGCGGGCACTGCAATATGCTCCGGCATGACGGTTTGCTTGCCGACTGCGGTGTACAACACCGGGACGATATTGGAACAGCCGGCGCCTACCAGGGCATAGCCCAGCAGCGCGGTTTCCCAGGCTGGGAGCAGGGTAGCCAGGAGCATGCCGGCAGTGGCCAGCAAGCCGCCGATCACGATCACCCGTTTGGCCCCCAGGCGACGCACAATGGCATCGCCGGTCAGGCGTCCGATGGTCATGGTCAGGGCAAATGCCGCATAACCCAGGCCCGCATAGGCTTCGTCGAGGCCGCGTTCGTCACTGAGGAACACCGCGCTCCAGTCGAGCACGGCACCTTCTGCCAGGAACACGATAAAACACAGGCAGCCGATAAACAGCACTACCCCGTGGGGCATGGCGAAGGCGGGGCCGGAGCTTTCGCTGCCGTAGGGCAGCAAGTGCGGGGCCGCCTTGAGCAGGGCGGCCAGGGTAATCACGATGACCACCAGGGTGGCCGACAGCGGTGACAGCCCCAAGCCCAGCAACGCGCTGACCCCCGCCGCCCCGACAATCCCTCCCAGGCTGAACAACCCGTGGAAGCCCGACATCATGGTTTTGCCACTGGCCCGTTCGACGATCACCGCCTGCAGGTTGACGGTGGAGTCCACCGTGCCCAGGCCCGCACCAAACAGAAACAATCCTGCCATCAGCAAGGGTATCGAGCTGACGGTGGCCAGCATCGGCAAGGCCACGCAGAGCAGGAGCGTGCCGGCGCTGAGTACGCGCCGGCAGCCATAGCGTGAAGCCAGCGCGCCGGCCACCGGCATCGCAATGATCGAGCCCACCCCCAGGCACAACAGCAACAGGCCCAGGGTGCCTTCGTTGAGATTTGCGCGGGCCTTGGCATAGGGCACCAGAGGCGCCCAGGCGGCAATGCCGAAGCCGGCAATAAAAAACGCGATACGGGTCGACATTTGTTCCAGGCGCCCGGGAACCACGGGCGCAGGGGTGGGAATGGCAGTCATGAAAGTCCTTGGTTTTTGCGTTCAGCGAACGATGTCCGGCGCGACATCCTTGCACATCAGGCCCTGTGGAGCGAGCCAGGTTCCCTTGGCGATCGCGAACTTTCCTGCAGCAGCAGCGGATACTGCTGGCCTTCGGGTCAGGTGGTTGCCGGCAGATACGCCCTGACTTGCACGACGTCGGCGCCGTCGACGCGCACCACGACCGTGCCACGGGGCGTCGTTTCCTGGCCGATGTAGCTCTCTACCATTACTCGGTCCGCAGCCGTGGCTTGCAGCGATAGCTTATGGGGTTTGCGCAGCAGCTTGCGAGCCTGGGCGTCCACCGGGAATGACGGGTGGCCGCGGCGCACACTGTCGCAAAACGCTAGCGCCACGGCGCGGGGTGTCGGTGGTGGTGGCGAGGGCAGGTTGGCCCCGGCGAACAGCAGGTTGAGTTGATCGGCGGTGGCGACGGCGCGCGGGAAGCCGGTAAAGGCCGAGGCGACCAGCAGCAGTTCGGTCAACTCCCCAGGCGCCAAGCCTTGGGCCAGGCTGGTCTTGAAGTGCACGCTCAACGGTGGGCCGACCATGCCGGCGGCGACGATCGCGGCAAAAATCGCCGCTTCCTGCAGGCGCGGATCGAGGCCCGGGCGATCATGCAGATAGCCATACACCACGCCGACCGCCAATTCGCCCAGGGCCGGTGCGGTATGGAACAACGCATCCAGGCGTGCGCCGCCATCAGGTACCAGCTCAATGAACGTTTTGCGGCCTTCGCGATAAAGCGTTTCAACGGGACTTTGCGGGGCAAGGGGCTTCATGGTGCATCCTCCGAGAAAATGAGGACGGCGTTTGCTCGACTGCGCACGGACTTCGGCCTGATGAAAACGTCCATCCAGGGGAACTAGGAGTGTAGGGCGAGTGGCTGTTTTTGCCAGGGTCATGCACACCAATGGTGCAGGTGGTGTGCGGTGTCGGCGATAGCGTGCGAATGGGGCTGACCTACATAAACTCGACCTGCGCAGGCTGGCGCTTGATCAGCACCTTGCCATTACGGATCGAATACAGCGCCAGGCCCTGGCTGCGAATCACTTCATAGTCGCTGTTTGCCGACAGGATCAGCAGGTTGGCCGGCCGCCCGGGTTCCAGGCCGTAGCGGTCGCCCAGGGCCATGGCTTGGGCACTGTTGTCAGTGACGAGATCCAGGGCTTTTTGCAGGTTGCTGTAGCCGAGCATATGGCAGATATGCAGCCCGGCTTCGAGCACTCGCAGGATATTGCCGTTGCCCAGTGGGTACCACGGATCGACGATGGAGTCCTGGCCGAAGCACACGTTCATGCCGGCTTCCAACAGCTCGTTGACCCGGGTCACGCCCCGGCGTTTCGGGAAGTTGTCGAAGCGGCCCTGCAAGTGAATGCTTTCGGTGGGGCAGGACACAAAGCTGATGCCAGAATGCCCCAGCAGACGAAACAGCTTGGCGCAGTAGGCATTGTCGTAGGAGCCCATGGCCGTGGTGTGGCTGGCCGTGACCCGGCTACCCATGTCGCGGCTGCGCGCTTCTTCGGCCAGCACTTCGAGAAAGCGCGAATGCGGGTCGTCGGTTTCATCGCAATGCACGTCCACCAGGCAGCCCGTACGTTCGGCCAGGTCCATGAGGAATTTGACCGAGCTGACCCCTTGGTCGCGGGTGTACTCAAAATGGGGAATGCCGCCCACCACATCGGCGCCCAGGCGAATGGCTTCTTCCATCAGTTCGCGGCCATTGCGGTAGGACTCGATGCCTTCCTGGGGAAACGCCACGATCTGCAGGTCGATCAGGTGGCCACTCTCCTGGCGCACTTCGAGCATGGCCTTGAGCGCCGTCAGGTCCGGATCGGTGACGTCGACGTGGGTGCGCACATGCTGGATACCATGGGCTGCCAGGGCCTGGATGGTCTGCTTGGCACGGGTCTTGGTGTCGGCCTGGGTGATGGTGGCCTTGCGCTCGCCCCAGCACTCGATCCCTTCGAACAGCGTGCCGCTCATGTTCCAGCGCGGCTCGCCGGCAGTGAGGGTGGCGTCGAGGTGGATATGCGGCTCGACAAACGGTGGCACTACCAGGTTGCCAGCGGCATCCAGGTCGTCCGGCCCCAGGGGCGGCGTGACGGTTTGTGGGGTAATGCTGGCGATCCGGCCATGTTCCAGGTGCAGATCATGCAGGCCTTCACGGTTGCGCAGGCGGGCGTTGATGATATGCATGGGCAAGTTCCTCTTGGGCAAACAGCAATCAGGCAGACAGCCGCCAGATCATCAGCGCGACGCCGATGTCCGACGGTCATTGGAGTGTCGGGGTTCTCAGGCTCATGCCTGGATGTCAGCCAATGGTACGCGCACCCGTAGGGCGGCAGTGAGTGCAATGTAGGTAGCGGCTGCCGCGATAATCCCCACCAGGGGCGCGACCCATGGCGAGCTGAACGCCAGCACCGTACCCACCGCATAGGCAATCAGCCCCGGCCAATTGAAGGCCGGCAAGCGCACGTCTGCCAGCCGTGGATAGTGACCGCGATAGCGATAGAAGAAGTCGGCCATGATCACCCCGCCAATCGGTGGTATCACTGTGCCCAATAAAATCAGGTAGGGCACCAGCATGTCGTACATGCCCAGCAAGGCGAGCAGGGTGCCGATCACGGCGCCGACCAGGGTTACGGTCTTGCGGCGTTTGGTGCGCAGCAGGTTGCAGCCGGCGACGGCGAAATTGTAGATGGTGTTGTCCTGGGTGCTCCAGATATTGAGCAGCAGCATGGCCATCGCCGCCATGGCGAAACCTTGCAGCAGCAATACTTCCACCACATCCGGTTGCTGATAGACGATGGCGCCGTAGGCACCGATCAGCACCATCAGGCCGTTGCCGACAAAAAAGCCGATCAGGCTGGCCAGTACCGCGACCTTGGCCGAGCGGGAAAAGCGCGTCCAATTGGTGGCCTGGGTAGCACCGCTGACAAAGGTGCCGAACACCAGGGTAATGGCCGTAGACAGATCCAGCTCCGCGCTGGGCACCACCGCGAGCAAACCTTGCAGCCCGCCGACTTTTACGGTGGCCACCCACATCGACAGCAACAGCAGCAGGCCCATGGCCGGGACGGCAATGTAGGAGAGGATTTCCAGCCCCCGGTAGCCCACGTAGGCCGTGGCGCAGAACACCAGGCCGAACAGCACCATCAGTGCCAGTACGCTGCCCTGGCCCAATTCGAAATATTTGCCCAGTACCACGGCCGCCGTGGCGGTACCCCAGGCGTACCAGCCAATCTGGGTGAACCCCAGGATCAGGTCACTTAACTTGCTACCCACTTCGCCAAAGCAGAAACGCCCCATCAGCACCGAGTTCAAGCCGCTCTTGAAGGCGATATAACCCAGGCCTGCGGCGTAGATACCCAATAGCAGGTTACCCAGGGCCACGACACCGAGCATCTGGGTAAAACTGAAGGCCACCCCCAGCTTGCCGCCAGCAAACATGGTTGCGGTAAAAAAAGTGAAGCCCAGCAACACCATGGCCGTGGAGCCAAGGCCCTTGCGTGCATGCATGGGCACTTCGCTGAGAGGGTAATCGTTGCCCGGTTCGTTCTGCGTCATGTGCCGTTCCCCTGTGAGTGACCCAGGGCTTGTTGCAGCGCCCGTGCCAAGTGGGGGCTGTGCAGGTTGCACAGTGTTCGGGCGCGGGGAAGGGCAGGAGGCTGGGATTGCTTGTTGGTTAGGCCCAGCCAGGCACAAAAGCGGTGCAGCGGTGATACAAGTTGGATCACCGTGCCAGGGTGTCAGTCAAACAGGGTCTGGCTGATTTCGCCGCGGTGAAAGGCGAAGGCTGCTGCAAGATCACTCTCGATGGTGCGCCCGCGTGATAGCGGTGGCAGGTCGTCGAGTCTGAAGAAACCAACGTCGGTGGTTTCAACGCCTGATGCCATGGTGGGCTTGCTTGGTGTACTTCAAGGCCTGGTTTTAATCGCTGTTGCCACCGAGCACAGCAGCGAATTACTCACCGCGATAAATACAGCCACTGGTGCAGGTCTCATGGATGCGAATAGCGCTGAGTTCCGGCAACAACGGCTTCAACTCATTCCAGATCCACTTGGCCAGCACTTCGCTGGTAGGGTTTTCCAGGCCGGGGATGTCGTTGAGGTAGTTGTGGTCGAGGCGCTCATAGAGCGGCTTGAAAATCGCCTTGATCTCCGAGAAATCACGGATCCAGCCGGTATGCGGGTCGAGGTCGCCGCTCAGGTGGATGGCCACCTTGAAGGAGTGACCATGCAGGCGCCCGCATTTATGGCCTTCGGGGACGTGAGGCAAGCGGTGGGCGGACTCGAAGGTGAACTCTTTGAAAATTTCCACGGTATGACCTGTAAGGCAGGAGTTTCTAGGGCGGTGTGCGATTGTCAGGGTCGGGTGAGCGCTTGATGGGCCCAGGCGACCGACGTGGCGCGCATTCTAACCTGTTTATCGGGCGACCTGGCGTGGTGTGTAAAGCACGGTTATTCCTGGGACCATAGCGTAGTACTGACCTTGACCCCATCCCCGCAGGCCAATGAGCTCTGCGACCCGCGGCGCTCCAGTTCTGCGTGCGCACGAGCACACTGCACCTGGCCTTGGGCGGCTGCATTATCAATGCTGATATTGCCGGTGGTTTCGGACACCAGGTCGCCGTTTTTCTCCACCCGGATCAATGGCCGTTCGGGCTGGATTTCAAAGCGGCTTTTCGTCGGCTCGGTGTTCAGTGCCAGGTCGGTGGGGGCTGCCGACAACTGGTCTTCGGTGACGCCATAGCGAGTGAGAAGCGAGAGATTGGGCAAGTCCTGCGCGTTTGCGTGGCCGGCCGCCAGAAGCAGGAACATGCCAAGGCTATACAGTTTTTTGCGATTAGAATGCATGGTTGTATCTTTCCAAAGTTGTTTCTTGATGGGCTGGATTGAAGAACAACTTGTTGTTATCGCAACCACGTTTAGGGCAGGGAGTATTCAACCAGAAAGATGAACCGTAGCGGTTGCCGAACTGGGTGCCTGGTTCATAAAACTTGAACGAGGAAGGGTCGTAACTGCTGTTACTACAGCCAGTAATCAGGGCGATAGTGAAGAGGCCCAGGAACTTTATGGGTGTCATAGGGGGGAGGTCCGCGTTAAATTGATCAGTATCTTACAGGGTTGCCCGCAAGCCAGGCAGCCCATTCCAGAGCTAGGCGTCTTCGCTCTCGAACTCCAGCAAGTCGCCTGGCTGGCAATCCAGGGCGATACATAGCTTGTTCAGGGTTTCAAGTTTGAAGCCTTTGATCTTTCCATTTTTCAATAGCGACAGATTGGCTTCGGTAATCCCAATGGCATCTGCCAGTTGGTTGGAGCGAATCTTTTTCTTCGCCATCATGACGTCCAATCGAATAATGATTGTCATGGGTTAGATGATGCTTTTGTTTTCATCGTCGATAACTTTTGATTCGGCCACTATCAATGAGAATGCGCACAGAAAGATGCCTTGTATGATTGCATAGATGGCTGCGGATGATACACCCACACTGAGGCTGAATGTGCGCTCGCCAGGCGGCATTTCAATCGCCAGGGCCAAGCCTTGCAGGGTGGAAACAACCGGTGCCAGCAGCGGGGTAGCAATGAATAGGAGGCCCATCCACCACAGGATCTTGATATTGGCCTCGGTCCAGATGTGCCCCTTGGAAAGGCGCATGAAAAAGATCCCGGTCAGCACCAGCGCCAGCACTGTAAGGCTGATCGGCAGCATTTCCAGGGCCAGGACCAGGCCCATGATCCAGGGGGCCGGTTGGTAGCCAGGGGCTAACAGCGAAGGCATCTGCTCGCCGTAGGCATTGAGATACTCCGCCAGGGCGGTGGGATAGTCGAAGATCCAGTACAAAATCGGCGCGCCGAATTCGATCAGCGCGACCGACCACGCCAACAGTGCGGCAAACGCGCCTATGGACCGCAGCCGGGTGTTGGTGGAGACGGTATGCAGGTGATTGCTCATGGGTTGATCCATACGGGGTTGATGGAAGAATAATCCATGAATAATTATCGAATTACAATAATTTTTTGCGAAAAAAACAGTGGCCGATGCTTAGAGTGCAATCAAACGCTCACCCAATCGACCGCTATCGGCCAGTTCAAGGAATTCATCGCCCAGCCGCTGGCTCTCATTCATCGCGGTTTGCCAGTACTGATTACGCCGGGTGTCGTCCCCCATAAAGCGCTTGAAGTCGCTGCGATCCGGCAATTTGCCGTAGGGCAGGCGGGCCAGGTAGTCCCGTGAAGGGGCCACCAGCAATACATCGCGCAAACCCTGCGGACTGCTGCGCCGCCACGGCAGGCTCTTGTCGAACCAGCCGGGGATGACTCTGTCGGTGAAGTGCGGGTACAGCACAATGTCATCACCGTGGTAGGGCAGGTCGAGGTGGTAGTCCAGCAGGCCGCCATCGCGATAGGTGCCGGCCCCGGCGCCCGGCAAGTCGCGCACGCCTTGCATCACCATGGGGATCGAGCCGGACGCCAGCAAGGCCTGGCGCAGGTTGCCCAGTTCCAGGTCGAGGAAGCGCGACGGGAAATCCTTGAGTGGGTGCAGCGGTGGGGCCTGGCGCGGGTCGTGGATGATCAGCCGCTCAAAGTGCCGCGACAGTCGCGCACGGCCGCGCAGGTTGTCGGCGATCACCGAAGACAGGCCCAGGCCCAGGCGCCCACGGTGGTCATCGGCGAGCAGGCCATGGCTTTTGACCACCACGATATTCAGGCGATAGTGCGGGTTATCCAGCAGCGTTGCATCGCGCCCGGCCAGCAAATCATCGAGCATGCGCTGGCAGCTCTGGCTGACCTCGGCCATGGTCACGCCCTTGGCAAAACGTTGCTCGTTGTACAGGCGACCGAGGTCGAGCAGGCCTTGTACCGGGTCGGGCAGGCAGGCACTGGCAAAGCGCCAGGAGCCGATCGATGCGCCAATCAGCGCGCGCTCGCGGGGCGCGCGTGCCAGCCAGTCACCGAACAACGCCAGGTCCAGGCCCTGAATGCCCAAGGCCTTGGGGCCCCCGGCCGCGCCGGGCAGAATCCCCACGTCTTGAGGTTTGAGGCCGTGCTCGCGAATGCGTGTAAAGGCGCGCTGGCCAGCCTTGAGCGTCAGGGCTGGGAACTTGATGTGGATGGCCGTCATACCGATCTCTGTGCAGGCGAGCAGGGCAGTATAGGAAATTTCCCCAGGGGGCTGGCAAGGTGTTGTGGGACAATTGCCATAGTGGCAATTCAGTTTCAGTTAAGTTGCGCGTCGTACTGTGGGGGCCGTAGGTAAAACATTGTGAAATGGAGACTTGTCATGAAAAACCTCACAGCAATTGTCGCCGCCAGTATCATCGCCCTGACCACCGGCCTGGCCCAGGCGCGGGACCTGGGGCCGGATGAAGCGCTGAAATTGCGTGACGCTGGTACCATCCAGTCCTTCGAGAAGCTCAATGCCGCCGCCCTGGCCAAACATCCAGGTGGCACCGTGCATGAAACCGAACTGGAGCAGGAATACGGCAAATATATTTACCAGGTTGACCTGCGCGATGCCCAAGGCGTCGAGTGGGATGTGGAATTGGACGCTGTCACCGGGCAAGTCCTCAAGGATCATCAGGATACGTAATGAAGGTAAATCTACGCACCGGCAGTCGATTGGCGCTGGTGCTCCTGGCCTTTTGCTCGGTGGTGGCTGCCCGGGACCTCAACCAGGATGAAGCCCTGGAACTGCGCCAGCAGGGGGTGATCCTGTCCCTTGAACAACTGTTGCAGCAGGCCATGGCGCGGCATCCCGGCTCCCGGTTGCTGGAGGCCGAGCTTGAGAGCAAACACGGCAGCTATGTCTATGAAGTGGAACTGGTGACCACCGATGGCGTGGTCCGGGAAATCAAACTGGACGCGACCACTGGCGCACTGCTTAAAGACGAGGAAGATGACTGATGCGCCTGCTTCTGGTGGAAGACCACGTACCGTTGGCTGATGAACTGCTGGCCGGGCTCAAAGCCCAGGGTTATGCCGTGGATTGGCTGGCGGACGGGCGTGACGCGGTGTATCAGGGGCGCAGCGAGCCCTATGACCTGATCATCCTTGACCTGGGCCTGCCTGGGCTGCCTGGGCTTGAGGTGTTGAGCCAATGGCGCGCCGCCGCCCTGGCGACGCCGGTGTTGATCCTCACCGCCCGCGACTCCTGGGCCGAGCGCATCGAAGGGCTCAAGGCCGGGGCCGACGATTACCTGAGCAAGCCGTTCCACCCCCAAGAGCTGTACCTGCGCATCCAGGCGTTGTTGCGCCGCTCCCATGGCCAGGCCAACCAGCCGACCTTGCAGGCGGCAGGCTTGCACCTGGATGAAGGCCGCCAGTGCGTGATGCGCGACGGTGCCGAGGTGCAACTGACCGCTGCCGAGTTTCGCCTGTTGCGTTACTTCATGCTGCATCCCGAACAGATCCTTTCCAAAAGCCACCTGGCCGAGCATTTGTATGACGGTGAGACCGAGCGCGACTCCAATGTCCTCGAGGTCCACGTCAACCATCTGCGGCGCAAGCTGGGGCGCAGCGTGATTGAAACCCGGCGCGGCCAGGGTTATCGCTTTGGCGCCAGCCCCGCGTGAGGTCGATCCAGCGGCGGTTGAGCCTGGGGCTGATCAGCGTGATGGTGATCGTCGGCCTGGTGCTGGCACAAACCAGCCTGTGGCTGTTTGAAATGGGTTTGCAGCGCTACCTGGAGTCGGGTTTGCGCAATGACAGCGAAAACCTGCTGGTGGCCTTGGTGCGCGGCCCTGGCGGCGTGCAACTGGATGAGCAGCGCTTGTCACCGGCCTATCAGCGGCCGTTTTCCGGGCACTATTTCCGTATCGACTTCAGCGACCACCACTGGCGCTCGCGCTCACTCTGGGACCAGGAACTGCCGCAACTGCCCCAGGCCGGCCTGCAGGGCAACCTGCAGTTGGGCCCGGAAGGCCAGCAACTGTTGGTGCTGCGTTCGGACTACAAGCGTTTCGGCCAGTCGATTTCCATCAGCGTGGCCCAGGACTACACGCCCGTGCGGGAAAGTTTCCGCCTGATGCGCCAGGTCGGCCTGGTCCTCGGGCTGGCGGCGTTGCTGCTGATCCTGATCCTGCAACGGGTCACCGTGCGCCGGGCCTTGCGCCCGCTGGAAACCGCGCGTGAACAGATTGCGCAACTGCAACAAGGCCAACGCTCACAACTGGACACCCAGGTGCCAGTGGAGCTGGAGCCGCTGGTGGCGCAGATCAACCACCTGCTGGCCCACACCGAAGACAGCCTCAAGCGCTCGCGCAATGCCCTGGGCAACCTCGGGCATGCCCTGAAAACCCCCCTGGCGGTACTGTTGAGCGTGGCCTCCAGCGAGCAGCTCAAGGACCAGCCGCAACTGGCCAAGCTGCTGCGCGAGCAATTACAGCAGGTGCAGCAACGCCTCAACCGCGAACTCAATCGCGCGCGCCTTGCCGGTGAAACCCTGCCCGGTGCGTTGTTCGACTGCGACAGCGAATTGCCGGGCCTGCTGGCGACCCTGAACATGATTCACGGCGAGCACCTGGACCTGAGCTACCACGTTCGCCCCGGCCTGCAACTGCCGTGGGATCGCGAGGACTTGCTGGAGCTCTTGGGCAACCTGCTGGACAACGCCTGCAAATGGGCGGATGCCGAAGTGCGGGTGAGCATTGACGAGGCGCCCCACGGTTTTCAGTTGCGGGTCGAGGATGACGGGCCGGGGATTCCCGAGGCCCAGCGCACCCAGGTGTTCAGCCGCGGCACCCGCCTGGATGAACAGACCGATGGCCACGGCCTGGGGCTGGGGATCGTGCGCGATATCGTCGAGGTATGGGGTGGCACATTGCAGTTGCACGAGAGTGAACTGGGCGGCCTCAAGGTGCTGATCGAGCTGCCCCGACGCCAGGCCTGATGGCACCTTGCTTCCGATCTGTAGGAATTTGCAACAAGGCTTTTCCTGTAACGCCTGGCTGGGACTATTTCGCTTATAACAGCCGCCTGGCTGGCCACGTCGAGCGGGTTTTCCCGCTCGCAACCCATGGCATCTGTCAGAGCACTTGTCAGCCGGGCACTCGCTTGCTCGGCACCTAATAAGAAAGATAAAAGGTGACTCCCATGCGAATGACCAAGCGTTTGTGCGTGTTTGCTGCTGTCGCAGCCTTTGCCGCAAGTACGGCGGCACTCGCCGCTCCCACATTTATCAACGTGCTGACTGGCGGCACCAGCGGCGTGTATTACCCGATTGGCGTGGGCCTGTCGCAGCTCTACAGCAACGGCATCGAAGGGTCGAAGACCTCGGTGCAGGCCACCAAGGCTTCCGTGGAAAACCTCAACCTGCTGCAAGCCGGTCGCGGCGAGCTGGCCTTTGCCCTCGGTGACTCGGTAGCCGATGCCTGGAATGGCGTAGAGGACGCTGGCTTCAAGGCTCCGCTGCAAAAACTGCGGGCGGTTGCCGGTACCTATCCCAACTACATTCAGATCGTTGCCAGCCAGGAGTCCGGCATCACCACCCTGGCCGACCTGAAAAACAAGCGCATCTCCGTCGGCGCGCCGAAGTCCGGCACCGAGCTCAACGCCCGCGCAATCTTCAAGGCGGCTGGCCTGCGCTACGAAGACATGGCCAAGGTCGAGTTCCTGCCTTATGCCGAGTCTGTGGAGTTGATCAAGAACCGCCAGCTGGATGCCACCCTGCAGTCGTCGGGCCTGGGCATGGCGGCGATTCGTGACCTGGCGGCGACCCTGCCGGTCACCTTCGTTGCCATTCCTGCGGATGTCATCGCCAAGATCGGCAACGCGGCCTACCAGGCCGGCACGATCCCGGCGGGCACCTACGACGGTCAGGCCAGCGATGTATCGACAGTGGCCATCACCAACCTCCTGGTCAGCCATGACGGTGTGCCCGATGACGTGGCCTACCAGATGACCAAACTCATGTTCGACAACCTCGATCGCCTGGGCAATGCCCATTCGGCCGCCAAGGATATCCAGCTCGAAGGCGCGGCCAAGGGCCTGCCGATCCCGCTGCATCCGGGCGCCGAGCGCTTCTACAGGGAAGTGGGCGCCCTGTAGACCACGTGCCAGAGCTGCCAGTAAAGCCTGCGTACACCGTACGCCAGGTTTTATTGGCCTATCGACGTTGTAATGTGGGAGTGCCTCCATGAGTGAGCAAGACCAAAGCCTCGCCGCCAATCCCAGGGATTGGCCCCGAGCCCTGTTCTATGTCGCGCTGTTGTTTTCCACCTTCCAGATCATCACCGCCGCCTTCCACCCGGTTTCCAGCCAGATTCTGCGGGCCGTGCACGTGGGCTTCCTGTTACTGGTGGTGTTTATGTGTTTTCCGGCGCGGGGCAGGGCCCAGCCCTGGCAACCGCTGGCCTGGCTGCTGGGGCTGGCCGGGATGGCCACGGCGTTCTACCAGTGGTATTTCGAAGCCGACCTGATTCAACGCTCCGGCGACCTGACTGGCAGTGACATGCTCGTCGGCCTGCTGCTGATCGTGCTGGTATTTGAAGCGGCGCGACGGGTGATGGGCATTGCCCTGCCACTGATCTGTGCGCTGTTCCTGGCCTACGGCCTGTTCGGCCAGTACCTGCCAGGCGACTTGATGCACCGTGGCTACGCCATCGACCAGATCGTCAACCAACTGGCCTTTGGCACCGAGGGGCTGTATGGCACGCCGACCTATGTTTCAGCCACTTACATCTTCTTGTTCATCCTGTTCGGCGCATTCCTTGAACAGGCCGGGATGATCAAGCTGTTCACCGATTTCGCCATGGGCCTGTTCGGCCACAAGCTCGGTGGCCCGGCCAAGGTTTCGGTGGTGTCGTCGGCACTGATGGGCACCATCACCGGTTCGGGCGTGGCCAACGTGGTTACTACCGGCCAGTTCACCATCCCGTTGATGAAGCGCTTTGGCTACAAATCGGCGTTTGCCGGCGGCGTGGAAGCGACCTCGTCGATGGGCAGCCAGATCATGCCGCCGATCATGGGGGCGGTGGCGTTTATCATGGCCGAGACGATCAACGTGCCGTTCTTCGAGGTGGCCAGGGCCGCGCTGATTCCGGCCTTGCTGTACTTCGGCTCGGTGTTCTGGATGGTTCACCTGGAAGCCCGGCGCTCCAACCTGTGTGGCCTGCCCAAGAGCGAATGCCCCAACCCCTGGGCGGCGGTCAAACAGCGCTGGTACTTGCTGATACCGCTGTTGGTGCTGATCTACCTGCTGTTTTCCGGGCGCACACCGTTGTTCTCGGGCATGGTCGGCCTGGCACTGACGTCCATCGTGATTCTTGGTTCGGCGATCATCCTGCGTGTTTCATCCAGGGTCATGCGCTTGGCCTTCTGGATTGCCCTGGGCGTGCTCTGCGCTGGGTTCTTCCGGCTGGGTATCGGCATGGTGTTCGGGGTGGTGGCGCTGCTGGTGGCGGTGTGCTGGTTTATCAAGGGCGGCCGCGACACCCTGGGCCTCTGCTTGCATGCGCTGGTCGAAGGCGCGCGCCATGCCGTGCCGGTGGGCATTGCCTGCGCCCTGGTGGGGGTGATCATCGGCGTGGTGTCGCTGACCGGGGTGGCCTCCACCTTTGCCGGCTATATCCTTGCCATCGGCCAGGACAGCCTGTTCCTGTCGCTGCTGCTCACCATGCTCACTTGCCTGGTGCTGGGCATGGGCATCCCGACCATTCCCAACTACATCATCACCAGTTCGATTGCCGCCCCGGCCTTGCTCGACCTGGGGGTGCCGCTGATTGTGTCGCACATGTTCGTGTTCTATTTCGGCATCATGGCGGACCTCACGCCACCGGTGGCGCTGGCCTGTTTCGCGGCGGCGCCGATTGCCCGGGCAAGCGGCCTGAACATCAGCCTGTGGGCGATCCGCATCGCGGTGGCCGGGTTTGTCGTGCCGTTCATGGCGGTGTACGAGCCGGCGTTGATGCTCCAGGGCGATAGTCTGCTGGCCACACTGTATGTGGTGGCCAAGGCGCTGCTGGCCATTGGCATCTGGGGCGCGGTGTTCACCGGTTACCTGCAGACTCGGCTCAATGGGTGGGAACGCATGCTGGGCTTTGCCGCCGGTGCCAGCCTGATTCTGGCGACGCCGTTAAGCGATGAAATCGGCTTCGCCCTGGCCGTGCTGTTGATCGCACAGCACTGCTGGCGAGCCCGCCGAGCTCAAGTGGCCACTGCGTGATCGGCCTGTGCCTGGGGTTGGCCGGCGCGGTCTGGGCACAAATCCCCACGCCAGCCTTCACCCTGGCCTGGACCCATACCGTTGAGAAAGTGCGCTGGGAGGAGGACTACCGCATAACGCCCGAGGGGTTGCCGTTGGGCGAGGCGCGGGTCAAGGGTTCCGGGGCAGGCATGGAAATCCCGCACGGCGCCGAACTGCGCGAGGGCAGTTGGCATTACCGGCGTCAGTTGCCGCCTGTGCAACCGTTGCGTGTGGGCCGAGCCCCCGAGGCCGGGGATTATCAAGTGTGCTTCAACCAGCGCTGCCACTGGCTGAGTGCCTGGCTCGGCCCGCCACACGCGAGCCGACCGGCGCTGGAGCTGTGGGGGTGTGAGCTGGATGTTGCATCCAGCGCCAGGCCCCGCGCATTTTAAGGCGCCATCAGACCCGGAACTGGTCCATCAGGCCCTGTTGCTGATTGGCCAGGCTGTTCAGCGTCTGGCTGACCCGCGCCGACTCATTGGCCTGGCCTGACAGCGATTCGGTCACGTCGCGAATCGTCGCCACGTTGCTGTTGATCTCCTCGGCCACCGCGCTTTGCTGCTCGGCGGCGCTGGCGATCTGCAGGTTCATGTCGCTGATCACAGTCACGGCGTCGCCGATCTGGCGCAATGCCGTGACGGCCTGGCCCACCTGCTCGACACTGCCCTGGGCCTGGCGATGGCTGTTGCTCATGGAGCTCACCACTTCCTGGGTGCCGTTTTGCAACTGTTCGATCACCTGGCGGGTTTCTTCCACCGACTCCTGGGTGCGCCGCGCGAGGTTGCGCACTTCGTCTGCCACCACCGCAAAACCGCGCCCGGCCTCACCGGCGCGGGCGGCTTCGATGGCGGCGTTGAGCGCCAACAGGTTGGTCTGTTCGGCAATCGCGCGGATCACTTCCAGCACTGAACCGATCTGCTCGCTATTGGCCGCCAGGCCTTCGACCTGGGCCATCGCCGTACTCATGTCGGCGGCCAGGTGGCCGATGCTGGTGGTGGTGCGGTCGATCACGGTCAGGCCTTCGCGGGTGGCCTGGTCGGCATCGCGGGCGGCTTGTGCTGCCTGGGCGGCGCTGCGCGCGACATCCTGGGCGGTGGCGCTCATTTCGTGGGAGGCGGTGGCCACCTGATCCACCTGGCGGTACTGCTGGTCCATGCCGGCGCTGGTCTGGCTGGCTATTGCCGCCGATTGGTCTGCGGTGCTGCGCGCGTCCTGTACCGAGCGTTTGACCTCGGCAATGATCGGTTGCAGTTTGTCGAGGAAGCGGTTGAACCAACTGGCCAACTCGCCCAGCTCATCGCGCTTGTCGTAGGCCAGGCGCCGGGTCAGGTCGCCTTCGCCGCTGGCGATATCCTCCAGCATACGGGCCACGCCGAGGATCGGCCGGGTCACGCTGCGGGCCATCAGCCACACCAACAGCAAGCCGACGATGGCGGCGAGCAGGCCCAGGCCCAGTTCCAGCAGGGTGCCTTTGGTGTTGTCGGCATCCAGCTCGGCCTTGAGGGCTTGCGCGGGGCCGATCAGGACTTTTTCCGGCACATCCAGCAACACGCCCCAGGACTTGCCATTGGGAATGGGCTGGAAGGGGGCCAGGACCTTGAGTTGATGATCGGTACGCAGGCTGTAGGTCTGGGTGCTGCTGGCCATGGCGCTGATCAGTTGCGCGCCGCTGGCGGTATCCACACTGTCCAGGCGCTGGCTGAGCTTGCTGGCATCCGGGCTGTAGCCGGCGAGCAAACCCACCGGGCTGATGATGCTGACGTTGGTCTGGCCGTCATACAGTTTGCGGCTGGCGTTCTGGCTGACGGCCTGCAGGCTGTTGAGGTTGATGTCCACCGACAGCGAGGCGATGACTTTGCCATTGACCATGAGCGGGAACACGATGCTGGTCAGCAATACGTTGTGCCCGTCGATCACATAGAAGTACGGCTCGATCACACACGGCTTGAGCGTGCTACGCGGGCAGGTGAACCAGGTGTTGGCCTTTTCGCCGCTGGGGCCGACGCTGGTGTCGGACATATCGCTTTCCGGCAGCGCCATCGAGGTCAGCGTGCCGGGTGTCGGCTGCGACCAGTACAGGGCAAAGCGTCCCTTTTCATTGCTGCCCAGCTCCGCCTGGCCGGCGAACAGCTCATCCTTGCCATCCAGGGCGTTGGCTTCAAAGACCAGGGACAGGCCCAGCAGGTCCGGGTTGGCTTGCAGGGCAGCCTTGACCTGGCGGGTCAGGTCCTCACGCAGGTCGAAGGCATCGAGAAAGCGCTTCTCGGCCTGTTCGCGCAAAAACAGCACCTGGCGCGAAAAACCATGGCCGTACTGATAGGCGTCCATAAATTGCTGGCGGATGCCCAGGGCCTGGACTTCACCCTGGGCTTCGATGCGCGATTGGGCCGCGACATTGAGCATCTGCGTGCTGGAGGTCTGGACCCTTTGTGAGCTCTGGTCCATCCGATACAGCGACAGACCCACCAGCAGGGTCACGATCCCCAACAGACAAAGGCCGGCGAGGAGGGTGATTTTCCATTGAATGGACAGCTGCCTGAGCGACATGGAGATCCTTAACCTTTCGTTACGACAGAGATGATCCGTTGTATCGGCCGCGTGGTTTTTTTCTTTATTCATACGATCAATTGAATTCTGTTTGCGACGTCGCGCTTTGACATGACGCGCCGGCTGCTGCAAAGTGCGCGCCCTCTAATAAAACTCCCTTTCTGCGTGTGCCGTGGTCGCCATCTGGCCAGGGCGCCGGCGCGTGTTGTTTTTATGTTTCTGTCTTGAGGTAACCATGATTAACGCAGTAATCGCCGCGGTCGGTACCATGCTCGTGCTCAGCCTGTCCCGCGTGCATGTGGTCATCGCGATCATCGTCGGCGCGCTGGTCGGCGGCTTGACCGGCGGCCTGGGGATCGACGCGACGCTCAGCGCGTTCAACAGCGGCCTGGGCGGCGGTGCCACAGTGGCGCTGTCCTACGCGTTGCTCGGTGCTTTCGCCGTGGCGATTGCCAAGTCCGGCCTGGCCCACGCCCTGGCGGACAAGGCCCTGCTGCTGGTGGACCGCCAGGAGGCTACCGGCGGCAGTCACGTCAAATGGCTGCTGATCTGCCTGCTGGGGGCGGTGGCGATTGCCTCGCAGAACATCCTGCCGATCCATATCGCCTTTATCCCGCTGCTGGTGCCACCGCTGCTGTATGTGCTGACCAAGTTGCAGATTGACCGGCGCCTGATCGCCTGCGTCATGACCTTCGGCCTGATCACCCCGTACATGTTCCTGCCGGTGGGCTTCGGCAACATCTTCCTCAACCAGATCCTGCTGGCCAACGTTGCCAAGAGCGGGGTGGATATCAGCCAGGTCAATGTCACCCATGCCATGGGCATCCCGGCGCTGGGCATGGTGTTCGGCCTGCTGGTAGCGGTGTTTATCAGCTACCGCAAAAAGCGCGTCTATGACCTGGAGAAAATCGAGCGGGTCGAGCAAGTGGCGGTGCAATACAACCCGCTGACCCTGCTGGTGGCCGGGCTGGCCATTGCCTCGGCCTTTATTATCCAGTTGTGGCTGGACTCGATGATCATCGGCGCCCTGGCGGGTTTCCTGATCTTCTCGGTATCGGGCATCGTGCGCTGGCGCGACACCGATGACCTGTTCACCGAAGGCATGAAGATGATGGCGATGATCGGCTTCATCATGATCGCGTCTTCCGGATTTGCCGAAGTGCTCAAGGCTACCGGCCAGGTACAGACGCTGGTGCAGGCCTCCGCCGCCTTCATCGGTCACAGCCGGGGGGTGGGAGCGCTGTTGATGCTGCTGGTGGGCCTGCTGGTGACCATGGGCATTGGCTCGTCATTCTCCACCGTGCCGATCCTTGCGGCGATTTTTGTGCCGCTGTGTGTGCAACTGGGGTTCAGCCCGCTGGCCATCGTCTGCATCGTCGGCACCGCCGGGGCCCTGGGCGACGCCGGCTCTCCAGCGTCGGACTCCACCCTGGGGCCGACCTCGGGTCTGAATATCGACGGCCAGCATCACCATATCTGGGACACCGTGGTCCCGACCTTCCTGCACTACAACCTGCCGTTGCTGGTGTTCGGCTGGTTTGCCGCGATGACCCTGTAACACCCCCCCCGTAGGAGTCGGCTTGCCGGCTCCTACAGTTTTTTCTCTGCGGGCCGTTAACCTCTTAACGTTGCCCTACAAGAGAGAAGATCCATGCGTCTGAGTCTGAAGGCCAAAGTCCTGTCCCTTGCCGTACTGCCGGTGTTGTTGTTTGCCGTGGTCATCAGCCTGACCACGGTGTGGATCCTCAAGGAACAGGCGCGCACCGAGGTGGCCGAAACCCGCCAGCGCCTGCTCAACAACGCCAAGGCCACCCTGCAAAGTTATGTCGAGGTGGCGATGACCACCATCAAGCCGCTGTACGACGCCGCAGCCCCTGGCGACACAGAGGTGCGGGCGCAGGTGGTCAAGTTGCTGTCCAACACCACCTACGGCAAGGACGGCTATTTCTTCGGCTACGACTCCGAAACCATCCGCCTGTTCAAGGGCAACAGCCCCGACGGCGTGGGCAAAAGCTTCAAGGACAACCGCGACCCCAACGGTGTCTACGTCAACCGCGACCTGGTGAAGGTCGGCAAGGACGGCAGCCACTACCTGCAATACAGCTCGACCCAGCCGGGGCAAACCGAACTGGTGCCCAAGCTCGGCTACACCGAATACCTGCCCAAGTGGGACATGGTGATCGGTACGTCAGTCAACCTCGACGGTATCGACGCCCTGGTCAGCGAGGTGGAAGCCAAGGTCAACGAGCGTATGGAAGGGGTGTTGTTGAGCATTATCGGTATTGCGGCGGTGCTGCTGTTGCTGATCGCGGCAGTGGGCATGCTGCTGGCCAATACCATCTTGCGTCCCTTGCACCTGATGAAGGCCAACCTCGACGACATCGCCGCCGGTGAAGGTGACTTGACGCGCCGCCTGGCAATCACCAGCCAGGACGAACTGGGTGAACTGGCGGGCTCGTTCAACCGGTTTGTCGACAAGATCCACGGCCTGGTGCGCCAGATCACCGACATGACTTCGCAACTGACCGGCCTGGTCAGCCAGGTGTCCGAGCAGGCCCATCGTTCGGAGCAGGCCATGGAGCGCCAGCGCCAGGAAACCGACCAGGTGGCAACCGCGATCAATGAAATGTCATCCGCCGCCCATGAAGTGGCGCGCAGTGCCCAGGGCGCGGCGGTGGCGGCCCAGCAGACCGACGCCGAAGGTCAGGCCGCCAAGCGCGTGGTGGATGGCAGCATCGCGCAGATTCATGCGCTGGTGAATGACATCCGCAGCAGTGGCGTGTCCCTGGACAGCCTGCAACAGGACGTGTCGTCGATTGTCAGTGTGCTTGGGGTGATCCGTTCGATTGCCGAGCAAACCAACCTGCTGGCCCTCAACGCCGCCATTGAAGCGGCCCGTGCCGGTGAAGCCGGGCGTGGGTTTGCGGTGGTGGCCGATGAAGTCCGCGCGCTGGCCAGCCGCACTCAACAAAGTACCCAGGAAATCCAGGGCATGATCGACCGCCTGCAAAAAGGCACCGAGGCGGCCGTGGAATCCATGCGCCGCTCCAGCGATGCCGGCGATGGCACCTCGGCCCAGGCCAATGAAGCCGGGGCGTCCCTCGATACCATGGCGCAGCTGATCGGCACCATCAACACGATGAACGCGCAGATCGCCAGCGCCGCTGAAGAGCAAACCGCCGTGGCCGAAGAGATCAACCGCAGCGTGCATCAGATTGCCGTGGCGGTGGACAGCGTGGCGGACGAGACCCAACAGGGCGCGCAGACCTCCCGCAGCCTGGCGGAACTGGGGCAGCGGTTGGGGCAGTTGGTGGGGCAGTTCAGGATCTGATCTGGTAATTGGGGTGCTTGTGCTGGCCTCATCGCAGGCAAGCCAGCTCCTACATTTGAATGTATTCACAGTTCAAAATGGGGGAGTTGGTGGGGCAGTTCAGGATCTGATCTGGCGATTGCGGTGCTGGTTCTGGCCCCATCGCAGGCAAGCCAGCTCCTACATTTGAATGTATTCATAGTTCAAAATGTGGGGGTTGGTGGGGCAGTTCAGGATCTGACCTGGCGATTGCGGTGCTGGTGCTGGCCTCATCGCAGGCAAGCCAGCTCCTACATTTGAATGTATTCACAGTTCAAAATGTGGGGGTTGGTGGGGCAGTTCAGGATCTGACCTGGCGATTGCGATGCTGGTGCTGGCCTCATCGCAGGCAAGCCAGCTCCTACATTTGATCGGTGAACACGGTCAAAATGTGGGAGCGGGCTTGCCCGCGATGAGGCCCTAACAGCCGCTACACATCCCGCATCAACAACCCAAACCCGATATCCATCTCCAACGGCACCGGCACATACACCGTATGCCCATCCCCCGGCGCCACTTCGATCGCCTCACCCTTGGCGTTATGCATCATCCCCAAATCAAAGTGGAAATTCCCCGCCGGGGTCATCAACTCCAGGTGATTGCCCACGGCAAAGCGGTTCTTCACCTTGACCTCGGCCAGTTCCCCACGCCGTTCGCCGGTCAATTCCCCGACAAACTGCTGTTGTTCCGAGACGGAGCTGCCGTTCTGGTAGTTCTGGTACTCGTCGTGCACATGGCGGCGCAGGAAACCTTCGGTGTAGCCGCGCTGGGCCAGGGACTCAAGGTTGGTCATCAAGCCCCGGTCGAACGTGCGCCCAGCCACTGCGTCATCAATGGCCTGGCGGTATACCTGAGTGGTGCGCGCCACATAAAAGTGGGATTTGGTGCGGCCTTCGATTTTCAACGAATGCACGCCCATCTGCGTCAGGCGCTCGACGTGCTGCACCGCCCGCAGGTCCTTGGCGTTCATGATGTAAGTGCCGTGCTCGTCCTCGAAAGCCGGCATCTGCTCATCCGGGCGATTGGCCTCTTGCAGCAGAAACACCTGGTCGGTGGGCGCGCCAAGGCCCAGGGTCGGCTCGGGTTGATACTGCTGGACGATATCACCCACGGTGTTTTCGACCGCCGGGGTGGCCTGGTATTTCCAGCGGCAGGCGTTGGTGCAGGTGCCCTGGTTGGCATCGCGCTTGTTCATATAGCCCGACAACAGGCAGCGCCCGGAATAGGCCATGCACAGTGCGCCATGCACAAACACTTCCAGCTCCATGGCCGGCACGTGCTGGCGGATCTCGGCGATTTCTTCCAGGGACAGCTCCCGCGACAGGATGATCCGGCAGATGCCTTGCTGCTGCCAGAACTCGACGCTGGCCCAGTTCACCGTATTGGCCTGTACTGACAGGTGGATCGGCATCTGCGGGAAGTGCCGGCGCACCAGCATGATCAGGCCCGGGTCGGACATGATCAGCGCGTCCGGGCCCATGGCGATCACCGGTTCCAGGTCCTTGAGAAAGGTTTTGAGCTTGGCGTTGTGCGGCGCGATGTTGACCACCACATAAAAGCGCTTGCCCTGGGCCTGTGCCTCGGCGATGCCCAGGGCCAGGTTGGCGTGGTCGAACTCGTTGTTGCGCACCCGCAAGCTGTAGCGCGGCTGGCCGGCGTAGACCGCGTCGGCACCGTAGGCAAAGGCGTAGCGCATGTTTTTCAGGGTGCCGGCAGGGGCGAGCAATTCGGGGGCAAGGACAGGGAGCATGGGGATTTGGGTCGCAAAAGGGCGGCAGGGTAGCCGAGCCGGGGCGGGCGCTTATTGATCTGGGTCTACGCTGTAGAAATAAAGATGGCACTCGTGCGACGCCCGGCGGACTAAGCAACAGGGCGCGCTGGGCGCCCGGCGTTTTTCTGGTACGGATCGGACATGAACCAAACGAATCTGCAATTCAAAACCCTGCTGTTGCTGCTGGTCATCGTGACCCTCGCATTCTTCTGGATCCTGTTGCCGTTCTATGGCGCAGTGTTCTGGGCGGTCATCCTGGGGATCATCTTTGCGCCCATGCAGCGCCGCCTGCAGCTCAAGTTTGGCTGGAACCGCAACCTGACGTCGTTGTGTACCCTGATGGTGTGCCTGGTGATCGCGATCTTGCCGGTGATCATCACCAGCGCCTTGCTGGTGCAGGAGGGGGCGACGCTGTACAAGAACGTCGAAAGCGGCAAATTGGATGTGGCCGGCTACATCGAACAATTCAAGAACTTCCTGCCGCCGTACTTCCAGCACCTGCTGGACCGATTCGGCATGGGCAACCTGGAAGGCCTGCGCGAGAAAATCGTCAAGGGCGCGATGCAGGGCAGCCAGTTCTTTGCCAGCCAGGCGTTCAGCTTTGGCCAGGGCACCTTTGATTTCCTGGTGAGCTTTTTCATCATGCTGTACTTGCTGTTCTTCCTGCTGCGCGACGGCCCCGACCTGGTGCGCAAAGTACGCACGGCGGTGCCGCTGGCCGAGCCGCAGAAGCGTCGCCTGCAACTGAAGTTCAACCGCGTGGTGCGCGCGACCGTAAAGGGCAATGTGCTGGTGGCGGTGACCCAGGGCGCGTTGGGCGGCCTGATCTTCTGGTTCCTGGATATCCCCAGCGCGTTGCTCTGGGCGGTATTGATGGCGTTTCTGTCTTTGCTGCCGGCCGTGGGTGCGGGGATCGTTTGGGGGCCGGTGGCCGCTTATTTCCTGCTCAGCGGTTCAATCTGGCAGGGGGTGGTGCTGGCCTTGTTCGGGGTGTTTGTGATCGGCCTGGTGGACAACGTGCTGCGCCCGATCCTGGTGGGCAAGGACACCAAAATGCCGGATTACCTGATCCTGATCTCGACCCTGGGCGGCCTGTCGATCTTCGGCCTCAATGGCTTTGTCATCGGGCCGTTGATTGCCGCGCTGTTTATCTCCAGTTGGGCGCTATTTGTCGAGACCAAACCGCGGGTGCGGCTGCCATTGCCCTAGGCTGAGAAGCAATGGGCCATCTTGCGTGACAGGGCCTGGGCGTCGGGTAGTGAAGTCAGTGGGCCGCTGATGGCTTCACCGTCGCGTACCAGGTACCAGCAGGCGAGCAAACCCAGTTCCCGCAGGGGGCCGGGGACGGCACTGCCGATGACGGACATGATCTGGATAGTGGGCATATCTACCTCCATTGCTGATGGAGGTCACCTTACGGCGGCCAGGCGGCGAGGGAAAATCACCCTGCTCGATAGTCAACATCACTGCGATCGAGACTGCGCCGGCAGGGGTTCAGTCAACCACCTGGTCCAGCATGTGCAGCACTTCCTGTTCATTGAGCAGGCCCTTGTGGACCAGGTTTTCTGCCAGCAGCGAGAGAAACTTGGCGCTGCGATGGCCCTCCAGGTGCTTGAGTTCGGTCAAGGCGCTGTAGACCTTGCTCGAAGTGCAGAGGCCGGCGGTACGGTGCGGGTTTTGTGTGGGCATGCTGGGTCGTCCTTGTTGTTATGACCTGTTATGGGGGACAGTTTTGATAGTGAGAGTGCCGCGTGACACAAACATGACAGCGCGCCCCCCGGTTGGGCAAGTGCACTTTGGCCTTAATAATGTCGGATTTAACAGTCGGCGTTGTCTCGATAGCGACCTTGGCGAGATTTATTCAGACCTGGCAGCCCATAAAAAAGCCCCGCCTGGAGGGCGAGGCTTTTTCTGCTGGGCTTACCAGCCGCGCCCGTAATAGCCGCGGGGCGGGCCGTAATAACCGCGTGGTGGCCCGTAATACACCGGCGCCGGGCGGTAATACACCGGCTGCTGCACATACACCGGCGCCGGCTGGTAATAGACCGGTGGCGGGGCGGCATACACCGGCTGCGGTTGGTAATACACCGGTTGCTGCTGCACATATACCGGCCGATCATGGCTGGCGATCACTGAGCCCACTACGGCTGCGCCGACAACCGCACCCAATACGGCCGGGCCACCCCAACCGCCACCATGGGCGCAGGCTTGGCCGGCTACAGCGAGTGCCCCGATCAGCAAGGCGATCCTGGGGATTTTACGAATCATGGTCTTTCCTCGGTTGGCCCCTGCGCTTGTGGTCTGCAATCAATAGACTCAAGGATTGTCGCGGGGATACTTTTAAGACAACGTATTTCAGGAAAACAGCACTACCACTAGGTAAAGGTTGTGTAAGGTCTGTACCGATTTGCTTACTTGAAGAGGCGTTACCGATGCTGATGAACCCTAACAAGGATACCCAGCTGTGCATGTCGTTGTCGGCCCGGCCAGGCAATTTCGGCCTGCGATTTCATAACCATTTGTATGAGCAGTTGGGGCTGAACTTCTACTACAAGGCCTTCAGCAGCCAAGACCTGAACGGCGCCGTGGCCGGCATCCGGGCCTTGGGTATCCGTGGCTGCGGGGTGTCGATGCCGTTCAAGGAGGCCTGTATCGAGTTAGTGGACGAACTCGACGACTCGGCTCGCGCCATCGCCTCGATCAACACCATCGTCAACACCGCCGGGCACCTCAAGGCCTACAACACCGACTACATCGCCATCGAGCAACTCCTGCAAAAGCACGCGGTGCCCAAGGACTCGACCTTCGCCCTGCACGGCAGCGGCGGCATGGCCAAGGCCGTGGCCAGCGCCTTGCGTGATGGTGGCTATGCCAATGGGCTGATCGTTGCGCGCAATGAAACGGCGGGCCGGGCCCTGGCGCACAACCTGGGGTATGAGTGGCAGGCGACATTGGGCAAGGCGCGCCCGCAGATGCTGGTCAACGTGACGCCGATCGGCATGACAGGCGGCGCGCAGGCGCAGGACCTGGCATTCGAGGCCGACGCGATTGATGCGGCCGATACGGTGTTCGATGTGGTGGCGATCCCCGCCGAAACACCGTTGATCGTGCGGGGAAGGGCCCAGGGCAAGCGGGTAATTACCGGCCTGGAAGTGATTGCGATCCAGGCCCTGGAGCAGTTCGTGCTGTACACCGGCATCCGGCCGACCGACGAACAGTTCCAGAAGGCGGTGAATTTCGCCCGCCAGTAAAAAATCTCAAAAACACTGCGGGCCCATGTAGGAGCGGGCTTGCCCGCGATGGCGGAGTGTCAGTCAACTATGTGTTAACTGATCCACCGCTATCGCGGGCAAGCCCGCTCCCACAGGGCGACGCGGTGTTTATTCGAGACGGGACAGGCGCTCTTCCAGCGCCGCAATCCGCGCCTCCAGCTCTTCGATGCGTTCCAGAGGAACCCCGCTGCCAGCGCTGCTGCGCTCCACCGGGCTGCCACGGGCGGCCAGGATCGCCTCGATATCCGCCGGGTCGCCCAGGGAGTGGGTGTAGCGGTCTTCGCGCTGGCCGGCCTGCTTGGGTACCAGCACCGCCAGATCGCGAGCGATCAGGCGTTCCAGTTGGTGCACCACCTGCTCGGCATCTTCAAAGTCATGCATGCGCCCGCTGCGGGTCAGCAATTCGTTGACCGTCTGCGGGCCGCGCAGGAACAGCAGGCCAGTCAGAATCACCTGCGCCGGCACCAGTTCCAGGGCCTTGTCTACGCGGTGTTCCCAGCGGTCGGCGCGACTGCCCATCACCAGTTTGGTAAAGCCACGGCCTTCCAGGGCGCGCAGGCTCTGGCCGACCTGGCCCTGGCTGAGGTTCATCACCGGTTCGCGGCTGGTTTTCTGGTTGCAGGCCAGGACCAGGGCATTGAGGGTCAGCGGGTAGGTTTCCGGGTTGGTGGCCTGCTTCTCGATCAGGCAGCCCAGAACGCGGATTTCCGTGCTGTTCAGGCGTGGCTCGGAGGAGGTGGTGTCGTGCTCGGCGGTCATCGCGCTTTCCCTATGCAGTGAGCCCACTAGCCTAATCCCGAAAAAATAAAAGACAAGCAGCGCTCATGTCTATAATCGCGGCTGTTCAAACCCTGTCACCACTGTCGAGACTGTCATGACTATTTCCCTGTATGCCGCTTCCCTTCCGGTCTTCAAGCAAATGCTCAACGCCCTGAGCGATGTGCTGAACAAGGCCGAGGCCCACGCCACCGCCAAGAACATCGACCCGAACGCCTTGCTGCAGGCGCGTCTGTTCCCGGACATGTTCCCGCTGGTACGCCAGGTGCAGATCGCCGTGGATTTTGCCAAGGGTGTTTCCGCGCGCCTGGCCGAGATTGAAGTGCCGAAATACGAAGACAGCGAAGTCACCTTCGCCGACCTGCAAGCGCTGATCGCCAAGGTCCTGGCCTTCATCGACACCATTACCCCGGCGCAGATCGACGGCAAGGAAGGCATCGAGATCGTCACCCGCCCAGGCACCCCTAAAGAGAAGCGCTTCAGCGGCCAGTCCTACCTGCTGACCTATGGTCTGCCGCAGTTCTTCTTCCACGTCACCACCGCCTACGCGTTGCTGCGTCATAACGGTGTGGAAGTGGGCAAGCGTGACTACATGGGCGCGTTCTAAACCCTGAGTAACACTGCAAAACAGATGTGGGAGCGGGCTTGTGTGGGAGCTGGCTTGTCGGATCGCCGCATCGCTGCGATAGCATCACCTCGGTATCACTGATAGACCGAGGTGATGCTATCGCAGGCAAGCCAGCTCCTACTTGCTTGCCGGGTTGTGTCAGGCCGGGTTTTTGTCTTCGTGGCCCAGGCACGCCGCTGCGGTGAATAGCACGTCGGTAGACGAATTCAGCGCGGTTTCCGCCGAATCCTGCAACACCCCGATAATGAAGCCCACGGCCACCACTTGCATGGCGATTTCACTCGGAATGCCGAACAGGCTGCACGCCAGTGGAATCAGCAACAGCGAACCCCCGGCCACACCCGACGCGCCACAGGCACAGATCGCCGCCACCACGCTGAGCAGCACGGCGGTCGGCAGGTCGACCGCGATGCCCAGGGTATGCACGGCGGCCAGGGTCAGCACGGTGATGGTGATGGCGGCGCCGGCCATGTTGATGGTCGCACCCAACGGGATCGATACCGAATAGGTGTCTTCGTGCAGGCCCAGGCGCTCACTCAACGCCAGGTTGACCGGGATGTTGGCCGCGGAGCTGCGGGTGAAGAAGGCGGTGATCCCGCTTTCACGCAGGCACAGCAGCACCAGCGGGTAGGGGTTGCGACGCAATTTCCAGAACACGATCGCCGGGTTGACCACCAGGGCCACGAACAGCATGCAGCCGATCAGCACCAGCAACAGGTGCGCATAACCGAGCAGCGCATCAAAGCCAGAAGCGGCCAGGGTCGAGGCCACCAGGCCGAAAATCCCCAGCGGTGCGAAGCGAATCACCACGCGCACGATCAGCGTGACGCCGTTGGACAGGTCGTCCAGCACGGTACGGGTGGTTTCCCCTGCATGACGGATCGCGATGCCCATGCCGATGGCCCACGCCAGGATCCCGATAAAGTTGGCGTTCATCAACGCGCTGACGGGGTTGTCCACCACGCTGAGCAACAGGCTCTGCATCACTTCGCCGATCCCGCCGGGAGCGCTGATGGCCACGTCATGGGTGCTGAGCACCAGGCTCGACGGGAACAGGGTGCTTGCAATCACCGCGACCACCGCCGCCGAAAAGGTACCCAGCAGGTACAGGAACAGAATCGGCCGGATATGGGTTTCCTGGCCATGCTTGTGGTTGGCAATCGAGGCCATCACCAGCACAAACACCAGGATGGGCGCCACGGCCTTGAGCGCCGAGACAAATACCTTGCCGATGAACGCGGTGGACAGGGCAGCACTGGGCGACAGCAGGGCTAGCAAGATGCCAGCAACCAGGCCGATGACAATTTGGGTCACCAGGCTGACGCGCAGCAGGCGTTGAAGCAGCGAAGGAGCAGCAGTCATAAGAGTGTCTCTAGTTTTTTTAATGTGTGCAGCGCTATGCAGGGCGCGAAGTCTAACATGCTGTAGGAAACATCCCGTTTGCTGCGGCATTCAGTCGCCAAGGCCGTGTGTGCCCCGGTCACATTCTGTTAAGATTCGCCATCCTCTTCTTATCTCTCTGTCAGCGGGCCCTTGGGTCAGCGCTGGCGTCGCCGTTTCTGGAGTTGTGCATGTTGTTGCCCATCCTGCTGCTGTCCGCAGCCGGTTTTACGGTGTTGACCACCGAATTTGTCATCGTGGGCCTGTTGCCCTCCATCGCCCGTGATTTGGATGTGAGCGTGTCCCAGGCTGGTCTGCTGGTGACCCTGTTTGCCTTCACCGTAGCCGCGTTTGGGCCGTTCCTCACCGCGTATTTCGCACGCTTTGAGCGCAAGCGCCTGTTTATCAGCATTCTGTTGATGTTCGGCGCGGCCAACACCCTGGCGGCGCTGGCGCCGAATATCTGGGTAATGGCCGTGGCCCGCCTGATTCCGGCCCTCGGATTGCCGGTGTTCTGGGCCCTGGCCAGCGAGACGGCGGTGGACATCGTCGGGCCGGACTACGCTGGCCGGGCGATTGCCAAGATCGGCTTCGGCATCGTCTGCGCCACGGTCTTCGGCATCCCGGTGGGTACGCTGATCTCCGATATGTTCGGCTGGCGCAGCGCCTTCGGCATTCTCGCCGGGGTGGCGGTGCTCAAGGCATTGCTGCTGTTGATTTACCTGCCGACGACCACAGTGAAGAAGGACGCGGTGACCCTGCGTTCGCAGTTCAAGATCCTGCGCAACCCGTTGATGCAGGGCCACGTACTGCTGTCGATCCTGGTATTTAGCGGCATGTTCACTGCCTATACCTACCTGGCCGACATTCTCGAGCGCCTGGCCGGCTTCGATGGCACGCTGGTGGGCTGGTGCCTGATGGGCTTTGGCGCCGTGGGGCTGATCGGCAATTCCCTGGGCGGACGCATGGTCGACAAGCATCCGCTGATCGCCTCCATGGTGTTCTGCGGCTTTATGATTGCCGGCATGGTGGCGCTGGTACCGGCGATCCATTCCACCCTCGGCCTGGCTGCGGCCATGGGGATCTGGGGCGTGACCCAGGCGGCGCTGTTTTTGGTCAGCCATGTGCGCTTGATGAAGGCGGCGCCCCATGCGCCGGCATTTGCCGCGTCCTTGAACATTGCCGGGGCCAACCTGGGCATTGGCCTGGGCGCGATGGTCGGCGGGCGGGTGATCGACACCCTGGGCCTGGGCAGCCTGGGGTTCGCCGCGTCGGGTTTTATCCTGCTGTCGATTCTCCTGGCCCTGTGGCTGATGACCGCCAAGACCCGGGTCGCCTGCGCCTAGGCGGGCAACGCGGTAAACAGTTCGCGGCGAGCACCTTCGGTAATCGCCACGATGCCGGGGTGCTTGACCTTACGTTCCACCGAGATGGCATAGAACGACTCGGTGACCGCGTCCGTCTGGCCAATCAATGCCACGCCATATTGGCGCAGCACTTCTTCGGCAATCACGCTGGGGGCAATGAAAATCCCGCTGCCGGACTGGCCGAAGGCCTGCATCAAGGCGCTGTCGTCGAACTCACCGATGATTTTCGGGCGGATCTGCTGCTCGGCGAACCAGCGCTGCAAACGGCTGCGCACTACGGTTTCGGCACCGGGAATCAATAGCGGTGCACCGTGCAGGCACTGTGGGAAATCACCACCGTGCCGGTCCGCCAACGCCTGGGTGGCGAAGAAACTGATGCCGCATTCCCCAAGCTTCTGGCTGTAGCCCTTGATGTCCAGGTGCGTCGGCATCGGGCTGTCGGAGATCACCAGGTCCAGACGCTGGATCGCCAGGTCGGCCAGCAGGCGTTCGAGTTTGTCTTCACGGCAGGTAATGCGCAGTGGCTCGCTCAACTCCATGGTCGGCGCGATCAGGCGATAGACGATGGACTTGGGCACCACGTCCGCCACGCCAACGCGAAACACAATCTGCTGTTCATTGGGCTGGGCGCGCAACATCGCTTCCAGCTCATTGCCGGTCTGGAACATCTGCTCGGCATAGGGCAGGGCCTGGCGCCCAGCCTCGGTCAGCTCCAGTTGGCGGCCGACTCGTTGAAACAGTGCGATACCAAATGTCTGCTCCAACAGGCTGATTTGCCCGCTGATGGTCTGCGGCGTGAGGTTCAGTTGCTCGCAGGCACGCACGATGCTGCCGGTCTTGGCGACTACCCAGAAGTAGTGCAGTTGTCGGTAATTGAGCATCAGGCGCCTCGGTTGCAGAGTGTTACTTCGTGTAAACCGAAGTATAAGCGAAAAAAATACGAATTTTCCTGAAGTGTTCGCTTCCTTAGAATGCCTCGCTATCGCGGGCCCAATGCTTGGGTCCAACGGTTCTAACGAGGAATACATCATGAAATTCAATTCCCTGGGCGCGGCGTCGTTGCTTGCGCTTTCATTTGTGGTGCTCAGTGGTTGCGACCAGGTCGAGAAGAGCACCCAGCAGGTGCTGGGCAAAGCCAGCGAAGCGGCCAAGCAGGCCATTGATGACACCCATAAAGCCGCCGAACAGGCGTTGAGCGAAGCGACCCAGGGTTTGATTGCCCCCAAGGAAGACGAGCAAGAGCAGGATTCCAAGCCTGAGCCAGATTCCAAAGAAGCTTAATTTCCCGTACACCCAGTCAGGACTGACCTATGGATTACCTTTTACAGCTGGCCGCCAGCCCCACCGCCTGGGTGGCCCTGGCGACGCTGATCGTCATGGAAATCGTGCTGGGGATCGACAACCTGATCTTCATCTCGATCCTCACCAACAAGCTGCCGGAGCAACACCGGGCCAAGGCACGGCGCATCGGCATCAGCATGGCGCTGATACTGCGCCTGGGCCTGTTGAGCACCATCGCGTTTATCGTGCAACTGACGGCGCCGGTGTTTGAAGTGTTCGGCCAGGCGTTTTCGTGGAAGGACATGATCCTGATCGCCGGTGGCCTGTTCCTGGTGTGGAAGGCGACGACCGAGATCCACCACAGCATGGACCCGGAGCCCGAAGAGAAGGCCAGCGTCGGCAATACCGTGGCGATCGGCTTTGCCGCGGCCATCGGGCAGATCCTGTTGCTCGACCTGGTGTTCTCCATCGACAGCATCATCACCGCCGTTGGCATGACCGAGCATTTGCCGATCATGATCATTGCCGTGGTGACCTCGGTGATCGTGATGCTGGTGGCGGCTGAACCCCTGGCCAAGTTCATCAACGACAACCCGACCGTGGTCATGCTGGCCCTGGGCTTCTTGATCATGATCGGCATGACCTTGATCGCCGAAGGCTTCGGTGCCCATGTGCCTAAAGGCTACGTGTATGCGGCCATGGCTTTCTCGGCTGCCATCGAGTGCCTGAACATCGCGCGGCGCAATCGCCACAAGCGTTTGCTCGCTGCCCGCCAGTAACCGCTGGAACCCAAAGGCCGGCTGCGCTCACATGAGCCCAGCCGGCTTTTTGCTGTCTGTTAGAATCCCCGCACTTGATAGCTTGAGGTCCACCATGAACGAGCCGATTCGCCTGACCCAGTACAGCCACGGTGCCGGATGTGGCTGCAAGATTTCGCCGCAGGTGCTGGAAGTGATTCTCGCCGGCAGCGGTGCGCAGAACCTCGACCCCAAGCTCTGGGTGGGCAATGCCTCGCGGGACGACGCGGCGGTGTACGCCATCGACGACGAGCGCGGGGTGGTGTCCACCACTGACTTTTTCATGCCGATCGTCGACGACCCCTTCGATTTCGGGCGCATAGCCGCCACCAACGCCATCAGCGATATCTACGCCATGGGCGGCGATCCGTTGATGGCTATCGCGATTCTCGGCTGGCCAGTCAACGTGCTGGCCCCGGAAATCGCCCGCGAAGTGATTCGCGGTGGCCGCGCGGTGTGCGACGCAGCGGGCATCCCCCTGGCCGGTGGCCATTCCATCGACGCCCCGGAGCCGATTTTCGGCCTGGCCGTCACCGGGCTGGTGCACAAACGCCATATGAAGCGCAACGACACCGCCACCGCTGGCTGCCGTTTGTACCTGACCAAACCCCTGGGTATCGGCATCCTCACCACCGCCGAGAAGAAGGGCAAGCTGCGGCAGGCGGATATCGGCCTGGCGCGGGACTGGATGTGCACCCTCAACAAGCCCGGCAGCCGCTTCGGCAAGCTGGCCGGGGTCAGCGCCATGACCGATGTGACCGGTTTCGGCCTGCTCGGGCACCTGGTGGAAATGGCTGACGGCAGTGGTTTGACTGCCCTTATCGAATACGAAAAAGTCCCACGCCTGCCGGGGGTGGAGTACTACCTGGACCAGGGCTGTGTGCCCGGTGGCACCCTGCGCAATTTCGACAGCTACGCCAGCCAGTTGGGCCGTATCAATGAACTGCACAAACGTGTGCTGTGCGACCCGCAAACCAGTGGCGGGCTGCTGGTGGCGGTCACGCCCGAGGGCGAAGCCGAGTTTCTGGCGGCAGCTGCCGAACTGGGCTTGAACCTGGCGCCGATTGGCCAGTTGGTTGAGCGACAGAGCAACGCGGTAGAGGTGTCTTGATGCCCATCGACATTACCGATTACCGCGATATCTTTCTCAACGACCGGCCGATGATGGACACCCGCGCGCCGGTCGAATTCGTCAAGGGCGCGTTCCCCGGCGTGGTCAACCTGCCGTTGATGAACGACAACGAACGCCAGCGGGTGGGCACTTGTTATAAGCAGCAGGGGCAGCAGGCGGCGATTGTGCTGGGGCACCAACTGGTCAGCGGCGCAGTTTTGCAGGAGCGATTGGCGCGCTGGACCGCGTTTGCCCAGGCCAACCCTGACGGTTACCTGTATTGCTTCCGTGGCGGCTTGCGCTCGCACTTGGTGCAGAAGGTGCTCAAGGACGAAGCGGGGATCGACTATCCCCGGGTCGGCGGTGGCTACAAGGCCATGCGTACCTTCTTGCTGGAGACTGTGGAGCAGGCGGTCGAGCAGTGTGACTTTGTCCTGCTGGGTGGCCTGACGGGCAGTGGCAAGACCGAGGTGCTCCATCAGTTGCGCAATGGCCTGGACCTGGAGGGTCATGCCAATCACCGGGGCTCCAGCTTTGGCAAGCGCGCCACGGGCCAGCCATCGAATATCGACTTTGAAAACCGCCTGGCGGTGGACGTGTTGAAAAAACGTGCGCAAGGGATCAAGCAGTTCGTGCTTGAAGATGAAAGCCGCATGATCGGTAGCTGCGCCTTGCCGCTGAACCTGCACCGGGGCATGCAGGCGTACCCGATGGTATGGCTGGAAGAAAGCCTGGAAAACCGCGTCGAGCGGGTCTTGCGCGACTATGTCATCGACCTGTGCGCGCAGTTCGAGGCCGAGTTTGGCGAAGCGGGCTTCAGCCTGTTCGCCGAGCGTCTGGTGCAGAGCCTGGCCAATATCCACAAGCGCCTGGGCGGCGAACGCTACCAGCGCTTGCACGGGCTGATGCAGGACGCCCTGGCCGAGCAGGCCCGCTCGGGGAACGTGGATTTGCACCGCGGCTGGATTGTCGGGCTGCGTGAATACTACGACCCGATGTACGCGTTCCAGCGTGAGAAGAAGGGCGCGCGGATCGAGTTTGCCGGGGAGCGGGGGGCGGTGCTGGAGTATCTGCGCGAGCGTGGTGCCCGGCGCGGGTGATTGGCTGGTTTTCGGGCCTCATTTGCAGGCAAGCCAGCTCCCACATTTTGAATGTATTCACAGTTCCAAATGTGGGAGCTGGCTTGCCTGCAATGAGGCCCTGACAGTCAACCCCTCCCTACAGGACGACCACCGCCACCAACCCACACACCACGCCCATCAGCATGGTCAACCCGGCCACCGTCACCAGCACCCGCGTGTCGAAATCCTTGCGCAGCATCAACAGCGACGGCAGGCTCACGCTCGGCAGGGTCATCAGCAGTGCCACTGCGGGCCCGGTGCCGAGCCCCAGGGCCATCATGGTCTGTACGATCGGGATTTCGGCGGCAGTCGGAATCACAAACAGGGTGCCGACAATCGCCAGCGGCACCAGCCACAGCAGGCTGTCGGCCATCGCCCCGTCCACATGGGGAAACAACCACACCCGCGCCGCGCCCAACAGCAACACCGCGAGGATGTAGATCGGGATGGTGCTCCAGAACAACTGCCACAAGGTGCGCAGCCAGCGGCTGAGGAAGGGCTGGGTCTCGGCGCCGCTGACGTCGGCCACGGCCTCCAGCGCCACCTGTGGCACCTGCTCGGGGCGGGCGATACGTTGGGCGATCAGGGCGACGCCGATCACCAGTACGACCCCGGCCACCAGCCGCAGCGCGGCAAAATCCCAGCCCAGCACAAAGCCCATGAACACCAGGGTCGCGGGGTTGAGCACCGGGTTGGCCATCCAGAACGCCAGGGCGGCGCCCACCGATACTTGCTGGCGACGCATGCCGGCGGCCACCGGCGCGGCGCAGCAACTGCACATCATGCCCGGCAGGGCGAACAGCCCGCCACGCACCGTGGAGCCCAGCCCGGCGCGGCCGAACAGGCGCAACAGCCAGTCCCGTGGAATCAATACTTGCAGCAACGAACCGAGAATTACCGCCAGCACGGCGGCTTTCCAGATCGCCAGGAAATACACCTGGGCATAGGCCAGGGCCGCCGCCAATGGCGAGCCTTGCTGGTCATTGAGGATCGAGTTGCCGATGCTGTGGCTGTCCGCCGCGACGAACGCCTTGAAGTAGTAGGGTGACCACTTCACGTAATACAGGCCGACGCAGGCCACCAACAGGAACAGCGCCGGCTTCCACCAGAAGGACCAGCCGCGTACAGGGCTGGCAGAGGTGAGGTTAGACATGGTCAAGATCCGCAGATAAGTCGATAGCGACGCATCATACGCGGTCCCGGTGTCAGGTGTCGGCGGCTACGTGCGTCGCATCCGGGCAGGTCTGCAAGCCGTTATCCAGCCCTTGCTTGTAGTTGCGGCTGAGCAGGCTGGCCTTGCCGTTCTGCCAGGTCAGGGTCAACACGTACAAGGTGTCGAAATCGCCGCCGGACCAGTCTTCGGTGATGGTGTACTTCTCGCCGACCGCTTCGCTCGCGACCTTGTTGATCAATTCCGGCAGGTAGCCGTGGGACCAGGCGGTATAGATGGTGGAGTTGTGGTACTTGTCCTCCATCAACTCGTCAGCCAGATCGCTGGTGTCGTTGGCCGAAAACTCGATGTTCACCGGCAGCCCGAGTTTGATCGCGCTGGGGCTGATGGTCATCAATGGGCGAATGTAGCTGTAGGAATTGTCGAACTCGCCTTCCTCGACATTGCGCGTCGGGTTGGCCGCGAATACAAAATCGGCGGCGCCGAATTTTTCTGGCAATACGGTGGCCAGGTTCATCGCGCGGTTGAGGCCCTGGCAATTGAGTTGGCCCAGGCCACCCACGGGTTTCTCGCCATGGCGCAGGAACACCAGGGTCTGCACGCCGTTCTTCGGCTCGGCGCTGCTTTCGCGGGCTTCAAAGGCCAGCATCAAGGCGCCACCGACAAACAGTGTCGGCACCAGGAAATAAGCACATTTTCTAAAACGTTTGCCAATGCACAAAGGCTTGATAGTCATTAGGGTTCGAGTCTTCAGTGCGTCGGATCAAGGCTGGAAGGCCCAGCCACAGCGACGCTCCAAGCATCGTGCGGTTTTCCGTGACAGATATGGCGGTATGCCTCCATTCAACCGTTCAAGCGCTTCTAAGAGTGCGTCAGGGCGTTTTGGTTCGCTTGGTACAGGAGATTAGCCGGCGGATGTTGCGAATTGAAGACCGATGCAAGCGTGCCGCCGGATGGCTATCATGGGTTTTTCTCACCTTGGGGTATATCGATGATTTCAGCTGCTGCGTTTCCGATTATTACCAAATGGCCAGCCCAGCACCCCGAGCGCCTGCAGCTGTACTCGTTGCCGACGCCCAATGGCGTCAAGGTCTCGATCATGCTCGAAGAGGTGGGCCTGGCGTATGAGGCGCACAAAGTCAGCTTCGACACCCAGGACCAGCTCTCGCCCGAGTTCCTGTCCCTGAACCCCAATAACAAGATCCCGGCGATCATCGACCCCAACGGCCCGGGCGGTGAACCGCTGGCGTTGTTCGAGTCGGGGGCGATCCTGATCTACCTGGCGGAGAAAACCGCGCAACTGCTGCCCCAGGCACCTGCCGCTCGCTACGAAACCCTGCAATGGCTGATGTTCCAGATGGCCGGGATCGGGCCGATGTTCGGCCAGGTTGGCTTCTTCAATAAATTTGCCGGCAAGGCCTACGAAGACAAGCGCCCTCGTGATCGCTATGCGGCTGAAGCCCGGCGCCTGCTGGACGTCCTGGAAAAACGCCTGCTGGGCCGCAGCTGGATAATGGGCGATGAGTACACCATCGCCGATATCGCGACCTTTCCCTGGATCCGCAACCTGATTGGCTTCTATGAGTCGGGCGATCTGGTGGGCATCAGTGACTTCCCCAATGTGCTGCGCGCGCTGGATGGCTTTGTCGCCCGGCCGGCGGTGATCCGTGGCCTGAATATTCCGAGCTGACCCATGCCGACTTTCGATTTCAAGCAACTGGACGTATTCAGCAGCGTGGCCCTCAAGGGCAACCCACTGGCAGTGGTGCTGGGCGCCGATAGCCTCAGCGACCAGCAGATGGCCGACTTCGCCAAGTGGACCAACCTCAGCGAAACCACGTTCCTGCTGCAACCGCGCGACCCGCGTGCGGATTACCGGGTGCGTATTTTTACCACCGTGCAGGAGCTGCCGTTCGCCGGTCACCCAACCCTGGGCAGTTGCCAGGCGTGGCTGCAAGCCGGTGGTGTGCCCCGGGGCAGCGAAATCATCCAGGAGTGCGAGATTGGCCTGGTGCGCATCCGTCGCCAGGGCGAGGAGCTGGCGTTTATCGCGCCGCCGTTGCTGCGCTCAGGGCCGTTGGATGCCGAGCTGCTGGAGCGTGTACGCCTGGCGCTTAACCTTGAGCCTGAGGCGATTGTGCGCAGCCAATGGGTCGATAACGGCGCCGGCTGGCTGGCGTTGATGTTGCCGGATCGCCAGGCAGTGCTGGACTTGCAGCCGGACTATTCAAAACTGCTCGGGCTGGCGGTGGGCGTGGTTGCCCCGTGCGATCCGACACGCGATGACGTCGATGCGCAGTTCGAGGTGCGTGCGTTTATTGCCGGTGACGGTGCACCCGAGGACCCGGCCACCGGCAGCCTGAATGCGGGCGTCGCGCAATGGCTGCTGAGTGCGGGCCTGGCCCCCCGCCAGTATGTGGTCAGCCAGGGCACGGCCATTGGCCGCGCCGGGCGTATCCGGGTGCAGCAGCAGGGCGATGAGATCTGGATCGGCGGCGCCGTCTCCCTGTGTATCGAAGGGCGCCTGACCCTGTAACGCCGAAAAGCACCTGTGGGGAACGGGCCAGCCCGGTCGCAGCAGGTCACTCGTTGCTGCTGCTTGTTCCGCCTGGGCGCATTGTTACGTGAACGGCAAAACACCGTTATGGCCGCCGTATTTGTGCTCTCGGTCAATCCAGGCATAAGCTTTCGCCTTTAAGCTAGCGGCCTTGCCACTTGCCCTGGCGTTTTTTGTAGGAAATTGTAGGAAAACCCATGTCCAGTCAGTTCCCCGAAGCCCGTTCCCGCCGTCTGCGCCGTTCCCCCGAGCTGCGCAGCCTGTTCCAGGAAACCGAATTCACCCTCAATGACCTGGTATTGCCGATCTTCGTCGAAGAAGAAATCGACGATTTCGTGCCGATTACCAGCATGCCCGGTGTGATGCGCATCCCCGAATCGAAACTGGCCAGTGAAATCGAGCGTTTTGCCCGCGCCGGGATCAAGTCGGTGATGACATTCGGCGTGTCCCATCACCTGGACGCCAGCGGTAGCGATACCTGGAACGAGCGTGGGTTGGTGTCGCGCATGTCGGCGATCTGCAAGGACGCAGTGCCGGAAATGATCGTGATGTCTGACACCTGCTTCTGCGAATACACCGACCACGGTCATTGCGGCGTGATGCACGGCAATGAAGTGGACAACGACCGCACCCTGGCCAACCTGGGCAAGCAAGCGGTGGCGGCAGCCCGTGCCGGTGCCGATGTGATCGCGCCGTCGGCCGCGATGGACGGCCAGGTCCAGGCCATTCGCCGGGCCCTGGACGCGGCCGGGTTCAGCCATATCCCGATCATGGCGTACTCCACCAAATTCGCTTCGGCCCTGTATGGCCCGTTCCGCGAGGCGGGTGGCAGTGCACTGAAGGGCGACCGCAAAAGCTACCAGATGAACCCGATGAACCGCCGCGAAGCCGTGCGCGAATCCTTGCTCGATGAGCAGGAAGGGGCCGACTCGCTGATGGTCAAGCCGGCCGGTGCGTACCTGGACATCATCCGTGACATCCGCGAAGCCTCGCGCTTGCCAGTGGCGGCGTACCAGGTCAGCGGCGAATACGCGATGATCAAGTTCGGTGCCCAGGCCGGTGCCATCGACGAAGCCCGTGTGGTGCGCGAAACCCTGGGTTCGATCAAGCGTGCCGGTGCGGACCTGATCTTCACCTACTTTGCGATGGACCTGGCGCTCGCCGGTATCTGATCCCGGCGCTTGCCGTACTGTGGGGGCCGGCTTGAGGATGCCATCGCGGGCAAGCCCGCTCCTACAGGGATGGGTGTGGGTTTGTGAGATAGTGGGTGCTTTCAGCGACTCACAGGAAACCCCCCGCATGTTTTCATCCCGGCTGACTCTGTGCCTGGCCGCCTTACTGGTGCTGGCCGGTTGTTCGACCCAACGCAGCCAGCAGCTCCCCGAGCGCAGCGAGGCCGAGGTCAAGGCGCAGATCGTGCGACTGATGCCGGCCAAGGTGCCGGATCGCGCCGGTTGGGCCCAGGATATCTACACGGCACTCGACAGCCAGAAAATCTACCCCAGCACCGAGAATATCTGTGCGGTGCTGGCGGTCACCGAGCAAGAGTCCACCTATCAGGTTGACCCGCCGGTGCCGAACATGGGCAAGATCGCCCAGGATGAAATCCTCAAGCGCGCGGCCAGGGTGCATGTGCCGGCGGTGCTGGTGCGCACCGCGCTGCAACTGCGCTCGCCCACGGGCAAGTCCTACGCCGAACGCCTGAACGCCGCGCGAACCGAGAAGGACCTGAGTGGGATCTTTGACGACTTTATCGGCACCGTGCCGTTGGGCCGTACCTTGTTTGGCAGTTTCAACCCAGTGCATACCGCAGGCCCGATGCAGGTGAGCATTGCCTTCGCCGAGCAGCAGGCGCGCAATTATCCTTACACCGTAGACGGGAGCATTCGCCGCGAAGTGTTCACCCGGCGTGGCGGCATGTACTTCGGCATTGCCCATTTGCTGGGTTATCCGGTGAGCTACGAGCAGCCGCTGTACCGCTTTGCCGACTTCAACGCCGGTTGGTACGCCAGCCGCAATGCCGCGTTCCAGGCCGCAGTCAGCCGCGCTTCCGGTACCCGCCTGGCGCTGGATGGCGATTTGATCCGCTATGGCTCGATCATGCCCGGCACCACGGAGTTGGCGGTGCGCTCACTGGGCAAGAAGCTGGACATGCGCAACCCGAGCATTCGCAGCCAGTTGGAGCAGGGCGATCGCCTGGACTTTGAACAGACCACCCTGTACCAGCGGGTATTTGCCCTGGCCGAAAAAGCCGAAGGCAAGCCGCTGCCACGGGCGATCCTGCCGGGGATTGTGCTCAAGAGCCCGAAGATCACCCGCAACCTCACCACGGCCTGGTTCGCCAAGCGCGTGGATGAGCGTTACCAGCGCTGCATGAAGCGTTGAGGTCAGGGGCGGCGCTTGACTAGCTTGCGCCACAGCCAGACCCACAGCCACAACACCGGGAACGCGAGGATCACGAACGGTAGCACGTAGCTGGAGCGTTCCAGGGCATCGGCGGTGCCGTCGACCAGGTTGTCGCCCAGGTTGCCGAACATCCGCGCAAAACGTGATTGCTGATGCTCGCCGTCGGATGGACTGAAGTTCAGGGTCACGCGGTTGGTGTCCAGGCGCCGCTGCTGGCCGGCGGCGATCTGCGCCAGCTCCTGTAGCTCGTTTTCGATGGCGGCCTGTTCCTTGGTGAGGGTGATCAGGTCGCCCACGGTGATGTCCTTGCGTGCGGCCAGTTCATCCAGGCGCTTTTGCTGGGCCTGCAAACGTTGCTGGCGGCGGCGCACATCGGCCACTGCGTCGGCCAGGTCTTCGGCGCTGGTGATGCGCTGGCCCAGTTGCCCGCCCTCGGCCGCCATCTTCACCAAGGGTTCGACCCCGCTGGGGGCGATGCGCAACACGATCATGCCGCCGTCGCTGTTTTCTTCGATACGCAGGATATTGCAGGCGCCGAACTGTGCCGACTCGCAGGCTTGGCGGGTGGCCTGCATGCGCGGCGCGAGCAGCGCCAGCGGCATCGCCAGACTCAACTCGTGTTCATAGGCCAACAGCGCGCCGGCCCGGCCCTGTTCACCATTGATCGGCGTGCCTTCGGAATATTCCTTGGGCGAACAGCCGCCGAGCAGCAGGGCGGCCAATAACATCAACGCAGTAGATCTGCCTTCCAGGTGGCGCATTACGGTTCCTTCAACTGTGCGGGATAGATGCGCGGCGATTAAAGCCGGTTTGCCCGGCGAACGCAAAGCTGGCGCAGGCTTATCGGCCCAGATTTCCCCGGTTGATCATGCTGGCCGCATCGAGCGATGCAGGTTAAACCTCATGCCCGGTCACAAGGAAGATCCACCATGACGAACGTCCCTGAAGGTTTTGCTCCCTTAACCCGCAGCAGCCCGCTCCTGGATCTACTGGGCCCGGTGTATTGCCGTGGTGAGGGCCTACGGCTGCAATTGGGCCTGCGCGCCGACAACCGCCATGCCAATGGGCGCGGTACGGTGCACGGTGGTGTATTGGCAACCCTGGCGGATGTCGGCATGGGCTACGCCATGGCGTTTTCCAGCGACCCACCGGTGCCGTTGATTACCGCCAGCATGACCCTTGATTATCTGGGGGCGGTGCAGGTCGGCGAGTGGATCGAGGTGCAGCTGGAGCATCACAAGCGCGGGCGGCAGATGGCGTTTGCCACGGTCAGCTTGCAGGTGGGGGAGAAGGTGGTGGTGCGGGCCAATGCGGTGTTCGCCGTGCCGCAATCCAATTGACGATAGAAATCTAATGTAGGAGCTGGCTTGCCTGCGATAGCGGTGGGGCAGTCACCGGCAGCATTGACTGTTACACCGCTATCGCAGGCAAGCCAGCTCCTACATTGGACGGTGTTCGCCAATCAAAATAGGCAAAAAAAGGCCCGGCTTTTCGTGGAGCCAGGCCTTTTTCGTGTTGCTCGTTGAATCAGTCGCGCTCAAGGGCCAGTGCCACGCCCTGGCCGCCGCCGATGCACAAGGTCGCGAGGCCTTTCTTGGCATCGCGCTTGATCATTTCATGCAGCAGGGTCACCAGCACCCGACAGCCTGATGCGCCAATCGGATGGCCGATGGCAATCGCGCCGCCGTTGACGTTGACCTTGGCCGCGTCCCACTCCAGTTCCTTGCCCACTGCCAGCGCTTGCGCGGCGAAAGCTTCGTTGGCTTCGATCAGGTCCAGGTCGGCCAACTGCCAGCCGGCCTTGTCCAGGCAGCGACGGGTTGCAGACACCGGGCCAATGCCCATGATCGCCGGGTCGACGCCCGCGTTGGCGTAGCTGGCGATACGCGCCAGCACTGGCAGGCCGAGGGCCTTGGCTTTATCGGCACTCATTAGCAGCACGGCGGCGGCGCCGTCATTGAGGCTCGACGCGTTACCGGCGGTGACGCTGCCGTCTTTCTTGAAGGCGGGCTTGAGCTTGCCCAGGGACTCGGCGGTGGTACCGGCGCGGGGTTGTTCGTCCACGCTAAAGGCAATCGGGTCGCCCTTGCGCTGGGGAATCAGGATCGGCGTGATTTCATCGGCAAAGCGCCCGGCTTCAATCGCCGCGGCCGCTTTTTGCTGGGAGTCGGCGGCGAAGGCATCCTGAGCTTCACGGCTGATGCCGTACTTGTCCACCAGGTTCTCGGCGGTGATGCCCATGTGATAGTCGTTGAACGCATCCCACAGGCCGTCGGTGATCATGCTGTCGACCATCTTCGCGTGCCCCATGCGCAGGCCGGTGCGCGCGGCGGGCAGCACGTAAGGGGCCAGGCTCATGTTTTCCATGCCGCCGGCGATGATCACTTCGGCATCACCGCAACGGATGGCCTGAGCGCCCAGGTGCAAGGCCTTGAGGCCCGAGCCGCAGACCTTGTTCAAGGTCAGGCTCGGCACCGCGTGGGGCAGCCCGGCGAGGATCGACGCCTGGCGCGCCGGGTTCTGGCCGGAGCCTGCGGTCAGCACTTGGCCGAGGATCACTTCGTCCACTTGCGCAGGGTCCAGGCCGGTCTGCTCCAGCAGGCGGCGGATCACGGCGGCGCCCAGTTCCGGTGCCGGGATGCCGGCCAGGGCCCCTTGAAAGCTGCCCACGGCGGTGCGGGTGGCAGCAACAATCACGACGTCTTGCATGGAATCTGTCCTCACTGGAAGTGCATTTCTGGAACGTGGTCCGGGACGATCAGTTTACCGGCGGTCTTGCTCACAATCTCTTCCACGCTGACGCCAGGTGCGCGTTCCTTGAGGACGAAAGCGCCATTTTCGATTTCCAGGTAGGCCAAGTCCGTCAGCACGCGCTTGATACAGTTGGCACCGGTCAGCGGCAGGCTGCACTGGCTGAGCAACTTGGACTCACCGTCCTTGGAGGCGTGGGTCATGATCACAATGATGTTTTCTGCACCGGCCACCAGGTCCATGGCGCCGCCCATGCCCTTGACCAGTTTGCCGGGGATCATCCACGAGGCTATGTTGCCGTGCACGTCCACTTCAAAGGCGCCGAGCACCGTGAGGTCAACGTGGCCGCCGCGAATCATCGCGAAGGATTCGGCCGAGGAGAAGATCGACGCGCCGATGCGTGCGGTGACGGTCTGCTTGCCGGCGTTGATCATGTCGGCATCGATGGTGTCTTCGGTAGGAAACGGTCCCATGCCCAGCAGGCCGTTTTCCGATTGCAGCATCACTTCCATGCCTTCGGGAATGTAGTTGGCCACCAGGGTCGGGATGCCGATGCCGAGGTTGACGTAGAAGCCGTCCTGCATTTCGCGGGCGACGCGTTGAGCCATTTGTTCGCGGGTAAGAGCCATTTTATGAGTCCTTATTGTTCGGGCTGGAGGCAGATTATTTGCGGACAGTGCGCTGTTCGATGCGCTTCTCGAAGGTGCCGCAGATAATCCGGTCGACGTAGATGCCAGGGGTGTGGATCTGCGCCGGGTCCAGCTCGCCCGGTTCGACGATTTCCTCGACTTCGACCACCGTGATCTTGCCGGCGGTGGCGGCCAGCGGGTTGAAGTTCTGGGCGGTGTGGCGGTAGATCACGTTGCCGAAATGGTCGGCTTTCCAACCTTTGACGATGGCGAAGTCGCCGGTGATGGATTCTTCCATCAGGTATGGGCGCCCGTTGAATTCACGGGTTTCCTTGCCTTCGGCGACGGGCGTGCCAACACCTGTGGCGGTAAAGAACGCTGGAATGCCGGCGCCGCCTGCGCGCATTTTTTCCGCGAGGGTGCCTTGGGGCGTGAGCACCACTTCGATTTCACCGCTGAGCAGTTGCTTCTCGAACAGGGCGTTTTCACCGACGTAGGAGGCGATGACCTTGCTGATCTGTTTTTCTTCGAGCAATACACCCAGGCCGAAGCCGTCGACGCCGCAGTTGTTGGAAACTACCGTGAGGTCGCGGGTGCCTTTGCGCTTGATTTCGGCGATGAGGTTTTCCGGGATGCCGCACAGGCCAAAGCCACCGGAGAGTACGGTCATGCCGTCTTCCAGGCCTGCCAGCGCTTCTTCATAGGACGCCACGCGTTTATCGAAACCTGCCATATGCACCTCTTTTATTGTTTGTGGTCCAGCCAGTGAACCGAGTGTTGCGCCGGGGGATTGATTTGTTAAGTTGTTTTTTAAGGTTGATTGATTTAAAAAACAGCACAATTATCCGGCCATTGGAGCAGCGTCATGACAGTTAAACAGATGCGGGCCTTCCTTGCCGTGGCCCAGACCTTAAGTTTTGCCGCCGCCTGTGAGCGCCTGCATTTGTCCCAGTCGGCCCTGAGCCTGACTATCAAAGGCCTGGAGGAAGGCCTGGGCGGGCGGCTGTTCAGCCGTAATACGCGCAACGTCGCGCTGACCCCGGAAGGCGAATCCCTGCTGCCCCTGGCCCGGCGCTTGATTGCCGACTGGGACAATGCCGAGGATGAACTACGCCAGCGCTTCACCCTGCAGCGCGGGCGAGTGACGGTGGCGGCGATGCCGTCGTTTGCCGGCAACCTGCTGCCGCCGATCCTGAAGATCTTTCGCGCGCGGTTTCCCCAGGTCAATGTCACGGTGCACGACCTGATCAACGAACAGGTCCTGGAAATGGTCCGCGATCGCCAGGTCGAGTTGGGTGTGGCATTTGAACCCTCATCGGGATCGTCGTTGGCCTTTACCCCGCTGTACCTGGATCGCTTTGTCGCGGTAGTGCCCGGTGACTCAACGCTGGCACACATGACCGAGATCGATTGGAAAACCCTGCTGGCACAACCCTTCATTACCTTGCAGCGGCCTTCGACGGTAAGGGTGATGTTGGAAGAGCACCTGGGTGCCTTGCAGATGAAGCTGCCGGTGGCATTGGAAAGCCATCAATTGGCGACGGTGGGCAAGATGGTCGCCAGCGGCCTGGGCGTCAGCGCCGTGCCAGCATTGTGCGCGCAGCAGATGGAAGAGGCAGGTGCCCGTTGCATCACCTTGGGTGATCCCGTGATCGAGCGGCCGATTGGGGTGCTGACCAAACCAGGACATGAGCTGTCGGCGGCGGCGCAGGCACTGTTTGATATCTTCAGGGGCGAAGCGCAGAAGGGGCGATTCCCGGGGATTTAAGTCAACACAAACAAATGTGGGAGCTGGCTTGCCAGCGATAGCTATCTAACATTCAACAACTCTGTTGATCGTTAAACGGTTATCCCAGGCAAACCAGCTCCCACAAAGGTCTAGTTATTCTTAGTAGTAGCGGTCAATCACTTTAACTTGCGAGTTGTCCTTGAACGACTCCCAGGCATTGTTAAGTGTATCGAAGACCTGCTCAATAAAGTTGCGATCGGCAGCGGCCTTTTTACCGACATAACCCTGGCCGCGGCGGTACATCTTCAGGCGCGCCGCCAGTTCACGGTTATTGCGGTCGAACTCGGCTTCTTCGGTATGGGGCGCCAGGCAGTCAATTTGCACTTCGCCCGATTTACCAATCCACAGGATATGGTCGTCGAGTGTGTCTTTCTGCGCTGCGAACATCTCAGCCAATTCATCGATAGTTGGTTGGTTGTTCAGATTCATGTGTAAGCCCCTTGACCAGTTGGCGATCTTCAGTTGATTCGTTAATCCACGTTAGTTGTCTCCGGTTGCGAAAACCGGGCGTCAGAAACGGTCTGCCAAATACGGGCAGGGTCTTGAACCTGATGCATGTAGTGTTTCTGATGAACTGCTACGCAATGGTTTCATAACGAAGACAAGCAGCATTTGAGCTTCTTGTACCGATCCTTTCGGGCCGGTCAGCTTCATCAATCTGCCTTGTGGGCAGTGCACATCCGGAAAAACAGCTCGGCGGTCAGACGAGCTTGTTCAAAACGCGTGTTACCAACGCTCCCGATCCGGGAGACGCTTGAATCATGCAAGGTCAAAATGGTTACGTCAACGGTTATGTAGTGATTATTTTTGATCACTACATATTTTTTGCAGAAGAGAGGGCGGTCTGGGAAAAGGTGACTTGGGCGTCATTTTTTGTGCCGGGGAGTCGGGGTAAGCATGGCGATGCTGGACCCTTCCAGTGATCTAATGTGGGAGCGGGCTTGCTCGCGATAGCGGTGGATTAGTCAGTAATTTTTTTGACTGATCCACCGCTATCGCGAGCAAGCCCGCTCCCACATAAGCCTGTGTTCACATTGGCTTCGAGGTGTTTTGGTAAATGCTATTCGCCGCGGATGTACTGTTCCAATTGCTGGATAAGGGCAGCCTGTTCAGCGATGGCTTCCTTGACCAGGTCGCCAATGGACAGCAGGCCCAGCAGTTCTCCGCCTTCCACCACGGGCAGGTGGCGCAGGTGGCCGTCAGTCATGATACCCATGCAGTCTTCGACGCTTTTGTGGGTGTCCACGGTGATTGCCGGTGAACTCATCACCTGGTGGACCTGTGTGCTCGTCGAGGACAGTCCATGGAGAATCAGTTTACGCGCGTAGTCGCGCTCACTGATGATGCCAACGACCTTGTCGTCCTTGACCACCGGCAAAGCGCCGACGTTCTTCGCTGCCATCACCACCAGCGCCTCAAACACGGTGTGGTTCCACTGGATGGTATGGACTTCCTGATTCTTCTGGTCCTTGGACTTGAGCAACTGTGCGACGGTCTTCATGGTGGCCACCCCGGTTTTGTTATTAGGCAGTTCCTACAGAATCCTAGACCGCTGGCGCCAGAGCAAGACCTAAAGCGGCGTATATCCGCTTGAAAAGCGTCATTACCCGACTTTTTTCGGTATTTCAGCCCTTGTTTGCCGGTTTTGCCGCCCGTTTCGGGCTGGCGCCGGCCTTGCGTTTGGCCGGCTTGCGTTTGTTTTTCCAGGGGGCGGCGCCACGGCCTGCCGGGCTGGCCGGGCCGCTGATGGTCATTTGCATACCATTGCAGCGGGCCACTTGCTTGCTCATCCAGGCCGCCTGCTTGGCGACAAACTCTTCCAGGCTCATCTCACCGCTTTGCACCATGTCCAGGGCCTGCTCCCAAATCGCCGTGGTGCCGGGGTCGGCAATCGCCCTGGGCACCGCGTCGATAAGGCTGAAGGCCGCCGGTGTGGCAGACAGTGCCTTGCCGTTTTTCACCAGGTAACCACGGTCCAGCAGGCCCTGGATGATTCCGGCCCGCGTCGCCTCGGTGCCGATGCCGGTGGTGTCCTTGAGCTTTTGCTTGAGCAACGGGTCCTCCACCAGTTTGGCGACGTTCTTCATCGCCTTGATCAGGTCGCCTTCGGTGAAAGGCTTGGGCGGTTGGGTCCACAGGTCCTTGAGGTTGACCTTCGCCACTGCATAATCCTGGCCCTGCACCAACGCTGGCAAAGGCTGTGGCGCCGGCGCCTCGCGGCCCTTGCTGGGCGCCAGGGCTTCGGGCAAGGCGCGCTTCCAGCCCGGCTCCACCACCACTTTGCCTACCGCGCGCAGGGCTTCACCGGCACAGTCGAAATCCGCCTGGGTGCGGTCGTATTCGTGGTTGGGCAGAAACTGCGCCAGGTAACGGGCGCGGACCAAGGTGTAGACGGCGCGGTGCTTGCCGGTCAGTTGCGCGAGGTCCTTGCCGGCGCCGGTGGGGATGATGCCGTGGTGGGCGCTGACCTTGGCGTCGTTCCAGGCACGGGAGCGGCGTTGCGCATCGAGGTGTGGCATCAGCGCATTTACCGCCGGGTCGGCGCGGCCCAGTGCCGCGAGAATTGTCGCCGCGTCGCCATGCTGGCTCACGGGCAGGTAGCCGCAGTCGCTGCGTGGGTAGGTGATGACCTTGTGGGTTTCGTAGAGAGACTGGGCGATATCCAGGGTTTCCTGGGCGCCGAGGCCGAGTTTCTTCGAGCAGATCTCCTGCAGTGTGCCCAGGTCAAAGGGCAGCGGTGCCACTTCGCGCATGCGTTCGGTGCGCAGCTTCACCAGGCGCGCGCTGGCTGCGTTGCTCATCGCCGTTGCCGCCTGCTGTGCCCGCTCCGGGTTGAGGCAGCGGCCCTGATCGTCACAGAGATCGTCGGCGGCGCGCCATTGCGCGATAAAGCGCATCTGCTGGTCCAGTAGTTCGACGTCGATTGCCCAGTAAGCCACCGGGACGAAGTCGGCAATGCTGCGGTCGCGGTCCACCACCAGGCGCAGGGTCGGGGTTTGCACCCGGCCCACTGGCAATACGCCCTGATAGCCGGACTGGCGGCCGAGCAGGGTAAACAGGCGACTCATGTTCATGCCGATCAGCCAGTCGGCACGGGAGCGGCCCAGGGCCGAATGGTATAGGCTGAAGGTGTCTGCGCCAGGCTTCAACGAGGCCAGGGCCTTGCGGATCGAGGCATCATCCAGAGCCGACAGCCACAGGCGCTGGATCGGCCCGCGATAGCGGCAATGCTCCACTAGCTCCCGGGCGATCATCTCGCCCTCGCGATCGGCATCGGTGGCAATCACCAATTCCCGGGCTTCCCCGAGCAGGCGCTTGACGGCCTTGTACTGGTTGGCGGTCTTGGGCTTGACCGTCATCTTCCATTTTTCCGGGACGATGGGCAGGTCGGCCAGCACCCAGCGCTTGTACTTGGCGTCGTAGGCATCGGGCGGGGCGGTTTCCAGCAGGTGGCCGATGCACCAGGTGACGGTGACGTCGGTTCCCAGCCAGCAACCGTCGCCCCGGCGCCGGGCGCCGAGCACGGCCGCGATATCCTTGGCCTGGGAGGGTTTTTCACAGAGGAACAGCCGCATGCTCAGCCCATTCGTTACACAGTTGAATGGAGAGCAGGATGGGCAAAAGAAGGGAATTGAGCAACCTTTATCTGTATGGATATACAGCAATTTGTGTGGGCGCCGGCAAACCAATGTGGGAGCGGGCTTGCCCGCGATGACGGTGTGCCAGTCACTGTATTCATTGACTGACCTACCGCCATCGCGAGCAAGCCCGCTCCCACAAGGGATCTACAGGCTTTGCGGGATATTAGTTTTTATCCAGATCCACATTCTTGGTTTCCTTCAGGCACAGCAGCCCGACGATCAGGCTCACCCCGGTAATCACCACCGGGTACCACAGCCCGTAGAAAATATCGCCGGTGTACACCACCAGGGCAAACGACACGGTTGGCAGGAACCCGCCAAACCAGCCGTTACCGATGTGGTAGGGCAGCGACATGGACGTGTAGCGGATGCGCGTCGGGAACAGTTCCACCATCAGCGCGGCCAGCGGGCCGTAGCACATCGCGGCGATCAGGATCAGGGCGACGATCAGCACCACCACCATGGTTTTGTTGACCTGGGCCACGTCCGCCGATTTCGGGTAGCCAGCCAGGGTCACGGCGCCGCGCAGGGCGTCTTCGTCGTAGCCGTCGATGCGCACATCGCCGATGCTCACTTGCACCGCGCTGCCGGCAGGTGCGGCTTCGCTGCTGTAGGGCAGGCCCTGTTTGACCAGGAAGGTCTTGACCTTGTCGCATGGGCTGTCAAAGCGCGCCTTGCCCACCGGGTCGAACTGGAAGGTGCAGGTGGCCGGGTCCGCCAGTACGGTGATCGGGGCCTGGCGGCTGGCCTGGTCCATGGCCGGGTTGGTGTAGTGGGCCAGGCCCTTGAAGATCGGGAAGTACAGGGCGGTGGCCAGCAGCAGGCCGACCATCAGTACTGGCTTGCGCCCCCATTTGTCCGAGAGCCAGCCGAAGAAAATAAAGAACGGCGCGCCAATCACCACGCTGATGATCAGCAGCATATTGGCCAGGGCCGGGTCCATCTTCAGGAACTGGGTCAGGAAGAACAGCACGTAGAACTGCGCGGCGTAGAAGGTCACGGCCTGGCCGGCGTTGATGCTGAACAGTGCAATCAACACCACCTTGAGGTTTTCCCAGTTGCCGAACGACTCGCGGATCGGCGCCTTGCTGGCCTTGCCTTCCTCTTTCATTTTCAGGAACGCGGGCGATTCGTGCAGGCTCATGCGGATCCAGGTGGAAATCCCCAGCAGCACGATGGACAGCAGGAACGGCAGGCGCCAGCCCCAGACTTCAAATTGATCGCCTGTGAAGTAACGGCAGGCCAGCACCACCAGCAACGACAGCAGCAGGCCGAGGGTCGCGGTGGATTGAATCCAACTGGTGTGGAAGCCGCGTTTGCCGGCCGGGGCGTGCTCGGCGACATAGGTCGCGGCGCCACCGTATTCACCGCCCAGGGCCAGGCCCTGGAGCATGCGCAGCACGACGAGGATGATCGGCGCAGCGATGCCGATGCTGGCGTAGGTGGGCAACAGGCCTACGCAGAAAGTCGCCACGCCCATCAGGATGATGGTGGCGAGGAAGGTGTACTTGCGCCCGATCATGTCCCCCAGGCGGCCGAATACCAGCGCGCCGAACGGCCGCACCACAAAACCGGCGGCAAAGGCCATCAAGGCGAAGATAAAGGCCGTGGTGTCGTTGACCCCGGCAAAGAATTGCTTACTGATCACCGCCGCGAGGGCGCCATAGAGGAAAAAGTCATACCACTCGAACACCGTCCCCAGGGACGAGGCGAAGATGACCTTTTGCGACTCCTTGCTGGAGACAGTGGCGCCAGGAGTGGCGTCCAGGGGTTGAGCACGTTCTGACATGGGGTAGCCCTCACAGTGATTATTTATTGTTGTTCCACTGTCGGCGCCAACTTCAGCGCCGCTCTTGCCCTGTAGGCTTGCCGGCTTCTACAGGTCATGCCGGTGTTGTCTGTTCTCTTTCGGGGGTGAGGTTCCTTGTTGGCGGGGACAGGATCAGTTGCGCGGCTTTTTCCGCGATCATCAACGTGGGTGAGCAGGTGTTGCCGGAGGTGATACGCGGCATGATCGAGGCATCGGCGATGCGCAGGCCCGGCACGCCGTGCACGCGCAATTGGGCATCGACCACCGCGTCCTTATCCTGGCCCATGCGGCAGGTGCCGACCGGGTGAAAGATCGTGGTGCCGATCCGGGCTGCGGCTTCCTGCAATTGTTCGTCGCTCTGCAACGCCTCACCGGGCAGGTATTCCACCGGGTTGAAGGGGCGCAGGGCCTGGGCGCCGACAATGCGCCGGGTCAGGCGGATGGCTGCGGCGGCCACGCGCAAGTCTTCGGGATGGCTCAGGTAGTTGGGCTGGATCAGGGGCGGCGCCGTCGGATCGGCCGAGCGGATATCAATGCGTCCGCGACTCTGTGGGCGCAAGTCGCAGACCGACGCGGTAAACGCCGGGAACGCGTGCAGCGGTTCGCCAAAGCGCTCCAGCGACAGCGGCTGCACGTGGTATTCGAGGTTGGCCGAAGTCTGTTCCGGCCCCGAGCGGGCGAAGGCGCCGAGTTGGCTGGGGGCCATGGACAGCGGGCCGCTGCGGTCATACAGGTATTGCAGGCCCATGCCCATCTTGCCCCACACGGAGCCGGCGATCTGGTTCAGGGTGCGGGCGTTTTCCAGCTTGTAGATCAGGCGCAGTTGCAGGTGATCTTGCAGGTTGCCGCCGACCCCTGGCAGTTCGTGCCGTACCTCGATGCCCAAGGGCTTGAGGAGGCTCGAAGGGCCGATCCCGGAGCGCTGCAGGATGCCGGGCGAACCCACGGCACCGGCGCACAGGATGATTTCCTTGCGCGCTTGCCACGTCACCGCTTGCCCTTGCTGGCGGCCCGCCACTGCATTGGCGCGGCCGTTTTCCAGGAGTACGCGGTCGACTTCCACGCCAGTGAGCACCGTGAGGTTGGCGCGCTGGCGGATGGGCTTGAGAAACGCCTTGGCCGCATTCCAGCGCACGCCGCCTTTCTGGTTGACCTGGAAGTAGCCACACCCCTCGTTATCGCCCTGGTTGAAGTCGTCGATGCTGGCGATGCCGCTCTGCTTGGCGGCTTCGCGGAAGGCGTCGAGGATCGGCCAGTGCAGGCGCTGTTGTTCCACGCGCCATTCGCCACTGTCGCCATGCAGCGGCGAGGCACCGGCAAAATGGTTTTCGCTTTGTTTGAACAGCGGCAATACATCGTCCCAGGCCCAGCCGGGATTGCCTTCGGCGGCCCAACCGTCGTAGTCATTGGCCTGGCCGCGCATGTAGATCATGCCGTTGATCGACGAGCAACCGCCCAACACCTTGCCCCGCGGATAGCTCAGCGCACGGCCTTGCAGGCCAGGCTGGGCTTCGGTCTTGAAGCACCAGTCGGTGCGCGGGTTGCCGATGCAGAACAGGTAGCCGACGGGGATATGGATCCAGGGATAGTTGTCGCGCCCGCCCGCTTCAAGCAGCAACACGCGATGGGCAGGGTTGGCGGACAGTCGGTTGGCCAGCAGGCAGCCCGCAGGGCCGGCGCCTACCACCACGTAATCGTATTGCGCAGGTGCAATAGTCATCTGGGGTCTCGCTTGTTTTTCTTATTGGCTCCATCCTAGTTGTTAGTTTTCGTCTTAAAAATGTTAGTTTTTACCCAGCTGCTGTGCGTTTTTAAACAGCGCTGCGCTCATGGCCGAGAGGGGGGGTGACATGTTCGACTGGAATGACCTGCGGTATTTTCTTGAGTTGCAGCGCAGCGGGCGCCTGCTCACCGCCGCCCAGCGCCTGAAAACCACGCATGCGACCGTGGCCCGGCACATCGAGGCCATCGAGAAAAGCCTCGGCACCGCGCTGTTTGTGCAGCACGCCCAGGGTTATGAACTGACGCCGTCGGGCGAAGCGCTGCTCAAGCATGCCGAAGCCATGGAGAACGTGGCGCTGCTGGCCGAAGAAGAACTGACCCATTCCGCCGCGCCCCTGGGCAAGATTCGCCTGGGGGTGGCCGAAGGCTTGGGCGTGATGTTTCTCGCCAGCCGCATGGGTGGCCTGTTCGAGCGTTATCCGGGGCTGGAAGTGGAACTGGTGGCGGTGCCGCGCTTTGTCAGCATCCTCAACCGTGAGGCCGAGATCAGCATCCACCTGGAGCGGCCCAGCGTCGATCAACTGGTCACGCGCAAACTCACCGACTACCGCCTGGCCCTCTACGCCAGCCGCAGCTACCTGGCGCGCACGCCAGCCATCGAGAAACGCGAAGACCTGGCCGCCCATGCCTGGATCGATTATGTCGACGACCTGTTGTTCAGCCAGGAATTGAAATTCCTCAGCAGCTTTTGCCGCAACCCCAGGGTGGTATTCCACAGCACCAGCGTGATCGCCCAGCACCAGGCGGCGCGCTCAGGGCTGGGGATTGCGGTGTTGCCATGCTTTATGGCCGCCGGCGACCCGGACCTGGTGCCGCTGTTGCCGGAGGAGGGCATCCAGCGCAGCTACTGGATCAGCTCCCGGCGCGAACTGCACAAGTCGGTACGGTTGCGGGTGTTGTGGGATTACGTGGTGGAGTTGTGCGCCAAGGAGCAGGGGCTGCTGTTGGGCGAGTAGCGAAGGGCAAGGGGGGCTTTACAGAGATCAAATGTGGGAGCTGTCGGGCCCCTGGGAGGCTGCGATGGCGGCAGGTCAGTCAACATCAATGCTGGCAGTACCGCCGTCATCGCAGCCTCGCAGGGCGAGACAGCTCCCACACAGGCTTAGAGTTTCACCGTCTGGTGCACCTGTTCACCACACGCACGGGCATCGTTGATCATCTTTTCAAACGGCGCACTGACGATTTCATCATGGCTCAACCAGCGCACTTTCTGGGTCAGCCGGTAGTGGTAGCGCAACCCATCCTTGAGCGGTTCGCCATCGAGTTCCAGGTCATACCAGGGCGAGCTGATCTTGCAGCCCTGAACCGGCTTGTCCATCTTCCCGCCGGTCAAGGTAAAGGTGTAGTCGACGGTGTCCGGATTGCCCAGGTACAGGTCGCCCCGTTGCCCGTTGCGGCGGTAGTTGAGCAGGCCGTCCCACTTCTCCTTGAGCGACTGGTCGGTGTAGACGTAGCCTTCGTCGAGTTTTTCCAGGGCGCGCAGGTCGGTCATGCTGGCCTTGACCGTGTAGCTATCGGGCTGCACGAACCCGGTGGGTTGGCGGGTGACCTGGCAATCGCTGATCTCGCGGCCAAAGTTGTCGCAGATATTCTGGTCGGTGGCGGTGGCGCCCTGTTCGCGGTCAGCCATGCTCAATTGCATCAGCGTCAGGCGGCTGAAGGTGACGCTGGCGCGGGTCGTGCCGTTGCCCTGCTTGTCGTAATGCACCTGCTTGTCCAGGCGGATGCTGGTGTCAGGGCGCGCCAGGGGGATGTGTTCCTCGCGTACCTGGCCCTGTGCATCGTTGACCAGCACCCAGCGATCCTGGATGTCGGGCATGGTCTGGCCCGGGGCGAACACCGGGTTGGTCGGGTCCAGCCACCACACCTGGCCGGCCACTTCGGCGCGCACGATCGCATGGTTGGGCGCGCCAGTGCCCGGCACCAGCAGTGAATCCACCACATCCCCACGGCTGACCCAGGCGGTCTCGGCCTTGATCCCGCTGGCCTTGAGCATGGCGGTCAGGAGAATCGCCAGGTCCTTGCAGTCGCCGTAACCGTGCTGTTCGATCTCTGCCAGGTTAAACGGCACATAGCCGCGATCCGTGGCGCGCCAGTCACCCAGGTAACGGTAGTGATCGTTGATGTGCTGCATCAGCCCGGCCACTTGTCGGGCCGGGGCCAGGCCCTTCACCGCCGCCACGGCAGCGGCACTTGCGGCCGGCAGGTTGGCCGCGAGGATCTGGTTGTAGCGCTGGGCAAAGCCGCCAAAGTGCTTTTGTACATCGAGGCTGCTGCCCACTTCGATCCGGGGGATCACCCGCATATAGGCGTGGCCCGATTCGTTGATGTAGTTGAGATAGCTCGGCGCTTTTTGCTCGATGTCCAGGGTCTTGCGATTGACCGAAGGGGTGATGGTGAAGCCATCCATCGACTCGGCGCGCCACTCGATGGGCCGTTCGGCGGTGAAGCGCGCCTTGAGCCGATCGCGGCGGGCGTTGCTGGGGCCAAACTGCAGGGCGTAGTGGAATTCGGTCATCAGCGGCTTGGCCGGGTGATGTTCGCGCACGGTGTAGCGGATCTGTGTGCCGACCCGCAGGTTGGGGAAGGCCAGGGACGTTTGCTTGAGGCGGGAAAACCCCTGGTCGGGGTTGGGCGCGGTGCGCGTATCGATCTGCGCCTCGTCCAGCGCCTGGGGCTTGCCGCCGGGCTGGGTGGACTCGGCGTGCAGCACTTCAAAACCATCGCCTTCGGCGTAGTTGAAGTCGATTCGCGACAATATCTCCCGGCCACTGGGCTGGAGAATGGTGTAGTGATAGGTGGTGGTGCAATCGGTGCTGGCGTCACGGTTGAAGTGGCAGTGCAGCTCGGATTCGTTGGCAAGTGCAGCTTCGGCCATGGGTTGCAACGCGGCATGGGCGGTGTGCGAAACAAGCCCCAGACTGGCGCATATCAAAGGGCGGTAAAACGAGAAACGGTGCATGGGCGCCTCAGGTGGAACGTTGACACAGATACCCTGGCGGGTACCGAGAAGGCAGCAGATGATAATGGATCGCAACACCAAAGGCTAGCATTGTAGGACAATAAATATCGCCGAAAGGCCCGAGATAGAGCCTTCGGATGAGTAGGAAGGGTCAGTCGATCAGCTCAAAGCCGGTGCTGCCCAAGCGTTCGCCGTTCACCAGTACATGCACGGTGTGCTGGCCGGGGTAGTGCTTGCGCGTAGTCATGTCGCGGATGTGTTGGCCACGCAGCACGGTATGCCGTTCACCCGCGCCGAGGGTAAACGCCTTGAGCTTGAACACTTTGGCGGCGCTATGGCCGGCGCTTTTTACGTAGTCGATGGCGTAGTCCACCACCAGTTTTTGTGGGGCACTGGCCAGGGATTCGAGGGTGAACGACAGATTGATCCGCTCACCCAGGCGAATCACCGCCGGCTCGACCTTGAACTGGTGGATCTTCACCTCGGCCCGCGCGCCTGCGCCGATGATCGTCAGCGCGCGGGTGTTGCCTTGCTTGATCAGGCTGCGCAGGGCGTGGCGGGCGATCCAGGCGGTGTGGGGGTTGTCCAGGGACCAGCTCTCGATCACCTGCAGCACCCAGTCGGGATGATCTTTAGTGATGTCGTTGAGGTGGTTGGCCACGGATTTGCGCACATACAGGCTGCTGTCGGCCTTGAGGTTCTCCAGGATCGATGCGCACAGGCGCGGGTCGGCCTGCACCTGGGCCAGGCGAAACGACCACGGCAACCTCGGCCGCGAGCCCTCGCTGGCGAGGCGGCGTACGTGTTCATTGTCATCCAGCGACCACTGCTGCATCACCGCCAGAGTGCGCTCGAAGTCCTTGAGCAGAAAAGCCCGCACGGCAAATTCGGCAGAGCCAAAGGTGGTGAAGTACTTGAGTGCCGCCATCGAGCGCTGGAAGTCATCCAGGCCATAGCTGGCCACATAGTGCCCGAGGAACAGGCTGACAAAACCGCTGTTCAGGCGCGGGGCCAGGGCATACAAATGTTCGAGGGTTTGTGGGTAGTCCAGTGGCATCACCGCGTGCAGGCTTTCACTGACGCGGGCCATGCGCTGCATCACCGACAACCCGTCCAGGTCGCGCCTGGCGTGCTTAAGAAATCCCTTGGCATCGAATGACGGGTACACCGCGCTCATCTCATCGGCGATGTGCTGCAGGCGTTCGAGGTTGAAGATTTCCTTGAGGGCAGGGGTGCTTTGCTTGGTCATGGGGAGTCCGCAGGAGAGGGCGTTCGTCGGGCTTTTTCAAGGTAACACCTTGCTCAAGGCCGCGAAGCTCAAAATGTGGGAGCAGGCAAGCTGTTCCCACAAGGGTGGGCAGGGTGCTCGGTATTTACAGATACCAGCGATATTCCCGCGCATTGATCTCCTGCTGGAAAGCCAGGTGATCCTGGCGTTTGTTTTCGCAGTAGACGTCGACAAACTCCGCGCCCAAGCCCTCGCGCAGCGCAGGTTGCTGTTGCATGGCGCGCACGGCCTCGAGCATTTCCAGGGGGAAGTCGTGGCCGCTGTCGCGGTCCTCGTTCAGCGGTGCGATAGGTTCGCGCGCCGCCTCCAGGCCATGTTCAAGCCCGACCAGGATTGCCGCCAGCACCAGGTATGGATTGGCGTCGGCACTGGCCAGCCGATGTTCGATCCGCAGGTTGCGCGGGTCGGACTCGGGAATGCGCACGCAGGCATCGCGGTCTTCATAACCCCAGCAGGCTTTGGTGGCGGCATTGACCGTACCGCCCAGGCGGCGGAAGGCGTTGTGGTTGGGCGAGAAAATCGGCATGCAGTGCGGCAGCAGTGCCAGGCAACCCGCTATCGCATGGCGCAAGGGTTGCTGCTGGTGCGCCGCCAGCAGGTTGTTGCCGGCGGCGTCGTACAGGCTGACATGCACATGCATGCCACTGCCGGGATGTTGCAGGTAGGGCTTGGCCATGAAACTGGCGCGATAGCCATGCTTGAGCGCCACGCCACGGGTGCTGCGGCAGAACAGCGCGGCCCAGTCCGCGGCGCGGAGGCCGTCGTCGAGGTGGCCGAAGTTGATTTCAAACTGGCCGGGGCCCAACTCGGCGGTGATCACCGTAATGTCGATCCCTTGGGCCTGGGCGGTCTGCACCATGTCATCGAGTACCGGGGCGAAACGCGACAGCCGCTCGATGTGCAGGGTCGGTTGGTCATCGGGGTCGTCGCTCAACGGGTCGCGGGCAAATTGCGGCAGGCCGTCGGCCAGTTTCCGGTCGAACAGGTAGAACTCCAGCTCGAACGCCACCACCGGGTGAATGCCCTTGCCGTGCAGGCGCTCCAGGACTTTGGCCAGGACTTCGCGGGGCTCGAACTCAATGGGTGCCTCGGTGCCGTCGGAGGTGATCAGCATCTGCCCCAGGGGCTGCGCTTCCCAGCTCACCGGCTTGAGCGTGCCGGGCACCAGGCGGCGGTTGGCGTCGGGATCGCCGTCGTGGAAGCAATAGTCGCCGATCTTGAACAAACCGCCCTGGGCGCCCAGCAGTACCGCGTTCTGTGGCAGCTTCAGGGGGCTGCCGGCGGCGACTTTTTCCAACATTTCAACCGGGTAGCGCTTGCCGTAGAACCGCCCTGGGATGTCCAGGCAAATCAGGTCGACGTAACGTACATCCGGATGGTTCTGGCGAAAGGTCCGCACTTCGGCCAGTAACGTGGAGGAATGGCTTTTCACGGGTGACGCTCCTTGGTGTGCCTCAGTTATAGACCCACAGCACGCGGGCCGGCAGGTCGGTCAGGTTGCCATAGCGGCAGTGGGCGAAACTGGCCAGGTGAAAGCTGTCGCCGGGGCCGAGGGTGACCGCATCGGCTTCGCCCTCGACCCACAGCGTCAGGTGGCCTTCAAGTACGTAACCGGCCTGTTCGGCGCGGTCGCTCATGGTCTGTTCGCCACTGTTGGCGCCGGGTTCGAGCAGGCTGTCGAGGATCGAAAACGCCCCTTGCATGCTCGGCGAGACGAGGATATCGGTGATGCCATTGGCGTAATACACCGTGCGCCGCTCGTTGGGGCGCGTGACCCAGTCCACCGCCTTGGGCTTGGACAGGCTGTAGAAATAAGTAGTGGGCACATCGAGGGCATGGCTGATGGCAGTCAGGTCCGCTACGGTGGGGCGCGATAACCCCCGCTCGACCTGGGACAGGAACCCCACGGAACGCTCGATCTTCTGTGCCAGTTGGGCCAGGGTGAGCTTTTTGTACTTGCGCAGGTCGTGAATCAGGATCGCCAGGGCGTCCAGTTCTTCTTGTTTGTCCATGGGGATTTCGTGAAATTCTTATCTAAAAATTTCATGAAAAATTACAGGATTAATTTCACCAGCGCAATAGGCGGTCCAGTGTAGGAGCCGGCTTGCCATCCACCGCGGGATTTTCCGGCAGGCAATCGGTGCCTGGATTGCCGGTGAATGATTGCCCAGCCCTGCTGTCGGAACCTGGGTACACATCATTTATTGAAGGAATGCCCATGAAAGCAACGTCCCTGATTGCCAGCCTGCTGGTTGCCGCCAGCCTGTCCGCCACCAGCCTTACCGTGCAGGCCGAGGACAATCCGCAGAAAACCGTGGAGCCTTCAAACATCAATACCCGAGACTTGAAAGTGGGAGACCGTGCGCCGGATATCCTGGTGCGCAAGGAATCGGCCCTTGCAGACTGGAAAAAGCGCGGGCTCAAAGCGCCCCATGACGACAGCCAGTGGGCGCGGGTCAATGACCGTTATGTGCTGGTGAAAATCACCAATGGCACCATTCTCGATATCACCCCTGCCAAGTAACCGGGTTGGGGGAAGGGGCCCGCGCCCTTCTTCCCCCTTTGCGCTGCGCATTTAAAAATTGCATGCACGAATGCATAAAAACAGTCTTTTTTGCCGCTCATCCTGAGTTAAGGTAGCTGCGCTTCGCGCCCGTCATGGCGTGTGCAACGACTCCTTTTCAGGAAACGAGAGCAGGATGCTGAACACAATAAAAAACTACCCCCGCAGTGTGAACCTGCTGCTGTCGGCCACGCTGGTGCTGACCCTGGCCAAGGCGATCACCTTTCCCTACATGGTGATCTACCTGTCCAGCCACTTTGCCCTGGGCATCAGCCAGGTGGGCCTGGTGATCGGCAGTTCGCTGATCGTCGGATCCCTGCTGAGTGTGTATGGCGGGTTCCTTGTGGACCGGGTCAACAGCTACCGGCTGTTGCTGGGCCTGAGCCTGTTGTTCGTCCTCGGGTTTGTCGGCACGCTGCTGGCACGCGAGCTGTGGCTGTTCTATAGCTGCCTGATCCTGATCAACCTGGCGTATGCGGTGATCGACGTCGCGGTCAAGGCCGGTTTTGCCAGCCTGTTGCCCGTCGACGCGCGCAGCGAAGTGTTTTCCATCAAGTACACCCTGACCAATATCGGCTACGCGGTAGGGCCGTTTTTAGGGGCGATGGTGGCCAAGGTCGACATGAGCCTGCCATTTGTCTTGTCGGTGCTGCTGGGGCTGGGTTTCTTCCTGCTGTACTGGCGTTGGGGCGACCGCAGCCTGGCCACGGTCGACGCCGCGCAAAAGCCGGTGCCCTTCATCGCGGTGGGCCGGGTGTTGCTGCGCGATCATCGCCTGGTGTGCTTCACCCTCGGTGGCCTGCTCAGCGCCGTGGTGTTCGGGCAGTTCACGGCCTACCTGTCGCAATACCTGGTGACCACCTCGGACGCCGAATACACCTACACCGTAATCAGCGCCATCCTGACCACCAACGCCCTGCTGGTGATCGCCCTGCAATACGTGATTGGCCGGCAGATCAGCCACCGTCACCTGAGCCGCTGGCTGCTCCTGGGGCTGGCGATGTTCATGGTGGGGGTGATCGGCTTTGCGCTGTCCACCAGCGTGTGGTGGTGGGTGGTGTCGATGGCGATCTTTACCGTGGGGGAAATCATCGTATTCCCCGCCGAGTACATGTTTATCGACCGCATCGCCCCGGACCACCTGCGGGGCATGTACTACGGCGCGCAAAACCTCTCGAACCTCGGCGCCGCGCTGGGGCCGGTGTTGTGCGGGTTGGTGCTGGCCAGCCTGCCGGCGCACTACATGTTCTACATGCTGGCGGGGTTTATCGTGGCCGGAGGGCTGTTCTACTTTATCGGGGCGTCGTTGAAGCCGCGCCCTGACATCCCACCACCGGTGTAAACGTCTGCGTCCCTGTGGGAGCGGGCTTGCCCGCGATTGCGGCCTGTCAGTAAATGCATCTTTGACTGAGCCGCCGCCATCGCGGGCAAGCCCGCTCCCACAGGGGATAGTGCCTACAAGGGGGCGGGGTCAGATGGAGATGGCACCGCCCACGGTGTTGCTGTGCAATTCGTAGCGCAATTCTTCGACCATCGTCGCGACGTCCTGCGGGGTCTTGAGCTTGTTCACGCTGATCCCGGTGACCACCAGGTCCACGCGCCCACTCTCGGCATCAAACACCTTCAACGTCAGTGACGAATCGCGGCACAGGGTGAACTCGCAAGTCAGTGGCAACAAGGCTTCTTCGATGCAATTACGCAGTTGGGACAAGGTAAACATGCCGGCCCCCATTAACGACGACGCAGCAACAGGCCCAGGACCAGACCCACGCCCGCGACGATTGCCACGGTGGCCAGCGGCTTGCGTTGGGCAAAGTCACCGACATTGTCCAGCACATCGCCATAGGTCTGTTGCAGTTGGCCGGCCGCCTGGCGCGCTACGCCCTGGGCCTGGAGTTGTTCGTCATCGGTCATGTCGCCAAGAAAGTCCTGGGCCTTGCCGACGGCCTTTTCCACGCGGCCTTTGATTTGTTCACTTTTCATGATGTCTCCTTCAAGGGCAACAATCGCCATGGCACAGAGCGTCAAACCCTGTGGCTACCCTTCAAGGTTAAGCAGCCCATCCCCTCGCAATAAGGCGAATTTGCACTGGTAGGGCTAGTGCATTTGCACTTGCTTCATGGTTTTTTTACCCGTCGCTCGCCGGCAAACAGCCCTCGTTCCCGCGCCCATACAATCGCGGCGCTGCGGCTGTGTACGTTGAGCTTGGAGTACACCGTTGCCACATGATTGCGCACGGTATTGGGCGCCAGCTTCAGGCGCGAGGCGATTTCCTTGTCGGCCAGGCCTTCACAGATCAACCCCAGTACATCCCGCTCACGGGCGGTCAGGTCGGTGAAGGCGATGTTCGGCTGGTTGGGGCTGTTGACGCTCTTGGCGTTGGCCAGTTTTTCGATCAGCGTCTGGCTGAACCAGGAGGCGTCCTTCATCACTTCCTCGATGGCCGACACCAACTCCAGCTCCGAGCGTTTGCGCTCGGTGATGTTCATCATCACCAGCAGGTAACAGGCGGTGTCCTGGATGGTTACGGTGTCGGCCGACACCACGCAGTCAATCACCTCATTGCCTTTTTTGCGGATCTTCAGGTCCTGGCCTTCGAGGCTGCCGGCCTTTTCCAGGGTGGCGAACAACTGCGTGCAGGCCTCGCTGCTATCGATAAAGTTGATATCGCTGATGGATTTGCCGATCAACTCTTCGCTGGTGTAGCCGGTGATGGTCATGAACGCATCGTTGACGTCCACCACCTGCTGATTGCCCGCGTCGCACACCAGGGTTGGCACCGGCGTCAGGCGGAACGACTTGGCAAACCGCTCCTCGCTCTGGCGCAGGGCGGTTTCGGCCTTGCGCCGGGGCTCAAGGTCAGTGAAGGAAAACAGCATGCATTCCTCATCGTTCATATCCAGCGGCTGGCCGGCGACAATCACCAGTTTGCTGCCGCCTTCGGGCAGCTTCAGCTCGGCTTGCATCTGCGGGATGGTCGCACCTTCGCCCAGGCGCTGGATTGCCAGCTCCTTGCGCTCGGCCTGTTCCAGCACGTCCAGTTCGTACACCGAACGGCCGATGACCTGGTCGCGGTTGTAGCCGGTCATTTCGAGGAAGCCCTGGTTGACCTTGATATAGCGCAAGTCACTCAGGCGGCAGATCACTGCCGGCGCCGGGTTGGCGTTGAAGGTCTTTTCAAAGCGCTGCTCGGCGCTGGCCCATTCGGTGGCATCGCTCAAGATCAGCACCAGCAATTCCGGCTTGCCGGCGCTGTCGGTGAGCGCCAGGCTGCGCAGACGATGGACCCAGGTACGGTCGGTGTCGGCGGCGGGCGTGACTTCGACCACCACATCGCTGAACTCTTCGCCGTTGGCCACCCGGCTCAGGGGATAGGCCTCCAGGGGCAGCGGGTGATTGTTGCGGTAGCGCAGGGCAAAGCGCTCGGCGTATTCGGCGGTGTTGGCCCCCAGCCCGGCGATGTCATCCAGGCCATGCATGGCCAGCGCGGCTTCGTTGGCCCACAGAATGCTCTGGTCGATCTCGGCGAGAATCACCCCATCGGACAGGCCGGAAATGATCTGCTGCAATTGGCGGCGATTGGTTTCTTGGGCGAGGACGGCCTGGCTCATGGTTTCTCCAAAAAAATCCGCGTAGGAGCCGGCTTGCCGGCGATGAGGCCCAGAGCTTCATCGCACGCCTTACGGCCGTCTTCGCCGGCAAGCCGGCTCCTACAGTTGGTGTGTGTGGAGTACGACAACTGGCCTTGAGCATAGTGCAGACCGATTCGGCTTGGCGGGGTGCGAATGCACCAGTTGCCCTAGTGCAATTGTGCCGAGACCGCAACCTCCGGCCTCGACACACTGACGGCCTACTCACTTGTCCAAGGAACGATCATGACCACTTTGTATGAAACCAACCGCTCGCCTTTTCGAGTGTCCTGGGGCTCGGTACTGGCCGGTAGTGCAATTGCCCTGGTGACCTACCTGGTGCTGAGCGTGCTGGGTACCGCCATCGGCGCCAGTGCAGTCGACCCCATGGCGGCGGGTAACCCGCTGAGCGGTTTTGGCACCGGTGCCGGGATCTGGCTGTTTGTCTCCACACTGTTGGCGATTGGCGTGGGCGCCTTCGTCGCCGGCCGCACCGCCCCGGATCGCGGCGGCCTGCACGGCGTCCTGAGCTGGACCATCACCACCTTGCTCACCACCTGGCTGCTGGCGGCATTGGCCACCAGCGTGGTCGGCGCAGCGGGCAATGTGGTCGGCAAAGGCCTGTCGGCGGCCGGCAGCGGAATTGCTGCGGTAGCCCCCGGCATCAGCGACAGCGTCAAGCAGCAGTTGAACGAGAAGGGCATCAGCCTGGATTGGGATAGCTTGCAGGGCGAACTCGACACCTTGCTCAAGCAAAGCGGCAAGGCTGAACTGGATCCGGCCAATGTCGAACAAAAAGCCGACCAGGCAGCGGCAGACGGCCAGCAAGCGGCTACTGATGCCGCCACCAACCCGGCCCAGGCTGCGACTGAGCTCAAGCAATGGTTCGAACGCGTCAAAGCTTCGGGTGAGCCTGCGTTGAATGCAGCGGACAAAGAGGCGCTGGTCAACATCGTCGCTGCCCGCACCGGCAAGAGCCAGGCCGAGGCTAGCCAGATCGTCGAAAACTATGCCCAGGCGTATCAGCAGGCCGTGCAGAAAGTCGAAGAACTGAAAGCCCAAGCCGAACAAAAGGCTCGTGAAGCTGGCGAAGTGGCGGCCAAGCAACTGTCCCGCGCGGCGTGGAGCACTTTGTTGATATTGGTACTGGGCGCCGCATTGAGCTTTGGCATCGGTCGCCTGGCCATTTCGACCCGCAAAGTACCCGTGGCTTGATCAAGGCTCATTGATGCCGTAACCACAACACCTTGCGTGAGCGCGTAAACTGTCGGTTTTTTTACGCGCTCATGCAAAGGTAAGCTTTTGACCCCGCTAAAAACCACAGCCCTCCTGCTATTCACCACCCTGTTGGCGGCGTGCGGCACTTCACCGCCACGCACCCCTGACGACATCTGCGGCATCTTCCGCGAAAAGGACGACTGGTACGACGCGGCCAAAGTCACCCAGAAGCGCTGGGGTGTGCCGATTCAGGTGCCGTTCGCCATCATGTATCAGGAATCGGGCTTCCGGCAGAACGCCAAGACCCCGCGCAAGTACCTGCTATGGATCATTCCCTGGGGCCGCGTCAGCACCGCAGCCGGCTACGCCCAGGCCAAGGATGAAGTGTGGGGCGACTACCAGAAAAGCACCGGCCGCAACTGGGCCAGCCGCCAGGACTTCGACGATGCCATCGACTTTGTCGGCTGGTACATGGACAAGACCGCCAGCATCAACGGCGTATACAAATACGACGCCTATGGCCAATACCTCAACTACCACGAAGGCTGGGGCGGCTACCGTAACCGCACCTACGCCAGCAAGGCGTGGCTGTTGCCGGTAGCCGGCAAGGTCAAGGCCCGCTCCGATCTGTATGCGCGCCAGTATGCGGGGTGCAAGGCGGATCTGGAGCGGGGGTTCTGGGGGCGGTTCTGGCGCTGGTTGTGAGGCCAGCGGGTCAGGCTCATGAGCCTGACCCGCGTGTTTACGCGATCAGCCTGCCAACGATGGGCACAATCAATAATGTGCTCAACGCCATCGAGATCACATTGCCGATATACGGATGAACGTGTGCCGGCAGCCGGCCCGCAATGGCACAGGCCAGCGGTGGTGCAATCAGCGCGCCGAGCAACGCGCTCGAACCGACCACCATCCAACTTCCGCCATGGGTCAACACCGCCGCCGGTACGACCGACACCAGCGGCACATAGGTGGGATACCAACCGCGCTTGATCCACTGACTGCGCCAGATCAGCACGCCCAATGCCGATGTCAGCGCCTGGGCACCGATCAGTTGCAGCACCAGTCCCGAACCATAGGCAGCGCTCAATGGGTTCAAGGCATACGCCAGCAGGACCCCCGCCAGCAGGCCAAGGCTGGCCCACTCATTGCCGAAGAACGGCGCTTCGGAAAAGTCCGCCAAGACCCTGCGCAAACTCCAGCCCAGGCCATAGGTTGGCGGCTTGAGCGGCAACGGTTTGTCCGCGGCGATAAAGTCCGAACGCACCAGAATCGGAACGCAACGACAAACGACAAAGGCCATCACACTGCCCGCCGCCATGCCCAGTACGTTGCCAATCACCACCGGTAACTCCAGCGGTACACAGACAAAATTGACGATCAGCAAGCACATCGGCGTGACCAACAGCGCACCCAGCAACGCGCCGTTGAGGGTGACCTTCCAGCCGCCACCAAACATCAGCACCATCGCCGCCGGCAGGGAAACAAACGCGGCGAAGGTGGGCTGCCAGGTGTCCGCAGTGAGCGTCCACCCCCACAACAGATTGCTCAACAGCAGGCCCAGCAGGGAACTGGTCACCAGCCACGGCCACAGCCCACTGCCGTAGCAAATCGCAAAACCCTGCCAGCGCCTGCCGGTGCGGCTGGCCCACCAGGCCAGGTACGCACCCGCCAGCAACCCAAGGGAAGCCAGTTCATGCTTGTAGAAGGCTACCTCGCTGATATCCCCCAATACCCAGCGCAGCCAGGCGATTGGCTCGGGTAAGCCTGCCACCATATCGCCGTAGCCGGGCCAGGAGCCCTGATGTGTGAGGGCCGTCCAGAGGATCAGCAAGGCACTGATGAACACCAATGCGATGATCGCCTTATCGACTTGAGATCGCGCGGTCCCGGGCTTGATGAATAGATTTTCCATGACCCACCCTCCCTTCAGCGTGGCAGGGCAGGGTGATGGAATAGCCGAGCATCTGATCGTACAGATCATGGCGCCGGTCACGGTGCAGGTCGTTGAGGCTGTTCCAGATCGGCGCACTGCGGGCGCTGGTCAGGTCGATATCGGCGAACAGGATTTCCTGGCGGTTGGCCGACGCCACCTTGCCGATAGGCCAGCCATTGGTCCCGGCGATCAGCGAACACCCCAGGTAGCGCGCATCGCGCTCCTCACCGATACGGCTGGCAGCGGCGATAAACACGTTATTGACATGGGCGGCGGTCATGGTCAGGTACGACGCCATGCATTTGCCGGCCTCGTCGAACAGCGGCGACGGCGTCCACACCCAGTTGTTGAGGCTGCAAATGATATCGGCGCCTTGCTGGCTGAGGATCCGTGGCACTTCCGGGAACCAGATATCCCAGCAGATCAACAGGCCAATGCGCCCGATAGGCGTTTCAAATACCGGAAAACCCAGGTTGCCGGGGGTGAACCACAACTTTTCCAGGTTCCACAAATGGGCCTTGCGATACTTACCGATCAACCCATCCGGGCCCAGCAGTACTGCGGTATTGAACAACTGCCGGCCATCGATCTCATCCAGGCCCGCCACCAGATACACCTGATGGGTGGCGGCAAACGCCATCCAGGCCTGCACACTGCTCCCGCCGGGAATGGCCTCGGCATGCTCGAATGCGTCCTGGCGGCTGCGGAAGAAGTAACCGCAGTTCGACAACTCCGGCAGCACGATCAGATTAGCCCCACCACCGACCGCCTCCGCGGCCAAGGCCAGGCTGCGCTGAAGATTGTCTTCGCGGTTGTCCAGACCGACCTGGGGATCGAACTGCACCACAGCGACACGGACGGGGCTTGTTGATTCGTTCATTGGGGGTGACCTCTTATTTTTATACAACCGGGGTGGTTGGTTTTTTATAAGAGGGGAAAAAATGGACAGGGTTAAGTCAGGCGCTTCTGGCTGGGGTGTAGTCTGGATCCTTTAGAGGGCACTTGCCAAAGACGCTGGATTCTGGGAAAAAGCCCGCCAGTGTGAACCCAACGAGACCCCCATGAGCACCGAAGAACTGCAAATCACCGACATCCGCCAAGGCGACGGCAAAACCGTGGTCAAGGGTGCGCTGATCACCACCCAATACACCGGCACCCTGGAAGACGGCACGGTGTTTGATTCGTCCTGGGAGCGGGGCAAACCGTTTCAGTGTGTGATCGGTAGCGGTCGCGTTATTAAAGGCTGGGACCAGGGCCTGATGGGGATGAAGGTCGGTGGCGTGCGCAAGCTGTTTGTGCCGGCGCATCTGGCTTATGGCGAGCGGACGATGGGCGCGCATATAAAGCCCCATAGCAATCTGCATTTCGAGATTGAGTTGCTGGAAGTGCTGACGCGCGACGATTGACGGCCTGACACCATGCAATCGTAGGAGCCGGCTTGCTTGCTCCTACGGTGATTTGTTCTACCGTTCGCCTGTCTCCCCTTGAATGGCGGGTGCTGCTGCTGATACTGTACAAAAATACAGTATTGGGTGGCCCGCCATGCCGTTGATCGAAAAACTCAGCATCCTCGCCGATGCCGCCAAGTACGACGCGTCCTGCGCCAGCAGCGGGGCGCCCAAGCGCACCTCCGAGGGCAAGGCCGGGCTGGGGTCGAGCGATGGCATGGGCATCTGCCACAGCTACACGCCCGACGGGCGCTGTGTGTCGTTGCTCAAGGTGCTGCTGACCAATTTCTGCCTCTACGACTGCCAATACTGTGTCAACCGCCGCTCCAGCGACGTGCCCCGTGCACGGTTCAGCCCGGAGGAGGTGGTGAGCCTGACCCTGGACTTCTACCGGCGCAATTGCGTCAGCGGGCTGTTTCTCAGCTCGGGGATCATCCGTTCGGCGGACTACACCATGGAGCAATTGGTGCGGGTCGCCAAGTTGCTGCGTGAGGAGCATGACTTTCGCGGTTATATCCACCTCAAGACCATCCCCGAAGCCGATCCTGCGTTGATTGCCGAGGCCGGGCGGTATGCCGATCGCTTGAGCGTGAACATCGAATTGCCCACTGATAAAAGCCTGCAGATCCTCGCGCCGGAGAAGCAGATCGGTTCGATCAAGCAGGCGATGCAGACGATTTTCACCGGTGAGCAAACCGTGCTCAACGAGCCACGGGCACCGCGTTTCGCCCCGGCCGGGCAAAGCACCCAGATGATTGTCGGCGCCGATGACACGGACGACAGCACCATCCTCCACGGGGCCGAGGCGTTGTATGGCAACTTCAAGCTGCGCCGGGTGTATTACTCGGCCTTCAGCCCGATTCCCAATAGCCCGAAAAGCGTGCCTCTGGCGGCGCCGCCATTGATGCGCGAGCACCGGTTGTACCAGGCGGATTTCCTGCTGCGCAGTTACGGGTTTCGCGCCAATGAGTTGTTCGCGGGGCCGGGGGATCTGGCGCTGGACATCGATCCCAAGCTGGCCTGGGCCCTGGAACATCGCGAGGTGTTCCCGCTGGACCTGAACCGCGCCGAGGCGACGTTGATCGCGCGTATCCCGGGGATTGGCCTGCGCACCACCGAGCGCCTGGTGGAGCTGCGCCGGCAACGCAAGATCCGTTTTGAAGACCTGGCACGCATGCGCTGTGTGTTGAGCAAGGCCAAGCCGTTTTTCATCACCAGCGACTACCACCCCCAGCAAGCAGAAAGCACCAGCGTGCTGCTGCGCGAGCAACTGCGCGACCGCCCGCAACCGCAACAGATGGGGTTGTGGGGATGATCAGCCTGGAATGCGACAACCTGTTCAGCACCTGGCGCGAGCAGGCGCGCTGGCTGCTCAGTCATCAGATCGACCCCAGCCATGTGTGTTGGGGCGAAGCGGAAGTGGCGGACCTGTTCGCCACCGATGAGCACTACCCCCCGCACAATGGCCCGTTCCAGGCGCGCATTCCCAAGGCCCTGCTGGAGCTGCTGGAAAGCGCCGCCTGTTACCACGGCGAACAGCGCTGGAGCCTGTTGTATGAAGTGCTGTGGCGCGTCAGCCATGGTGACCGCACGGCGATGATGGCGGGGGATCAACTGGGCAGCGAGCTGCAGCGACGGATCAAGCAGGTACGGCGTGAGGCCCATCACCTGCATGCGTTTGTACGTTTTATTGCCCTGCCGCAAGCCGCGGGACCGCAACTGCCGGAGTATGTGGCGTGGCACGAGCCGGCCCACGACATTCTGCACAGTGCCAGCCAGCACTTTGTCGGGCGCATGGGCCGCCATCGCTGGATGATCGCGACGCCCCTGGATGGGGTGTATTACGACGGTGAGCAGTTGATCCATCAACGCCAGTGCCCGGAGCAATGGCAGCAGTTGGCGCAGAATGTCGAAGACCCGCACAGTGCCATGTGGCTGACCTATTACAGCCATATCTTCAACCCGGCGCGGTTGAATCCCAAGGTCATGGAAGGTCACCTGCCGAGCCGGTTCTGGAAAAATTTGCCGGAGGGCAAGTTGATACCGGGGTTGATCAGCGAGGCGCGGACGGGCAAGCAGCGGGATGGGCAGGCGAAGCTGATTGGTGAGCGCCCTGGCAAGCGGATTTCAAGCGGGCAGGGTTAAAACGTGTGGGAAACATATGGGAAACATATGGGAAACATATGGGAAGCATATGGCGGGCTGGCTTGTGTGGGAGCTGGCTTGCCTGCGATAGCGTCACCTCGGTATAGCTGATAGACCGAGGCGTCTGCATCGCAGGCAAGCCAGCTCCCACACAGGCCAGCTCCCAGGCAAGCCAGCTCCCACACAGGCCAGCTCCCAGGCAAGCCAGCTCCCACACAGGCCAGCCCCCACACCAGCCCACCCCCCACATCTTATCTGCATCGTGTGAGGCGATGGGGTTCAGGCCAGCTCAGTCGCGGTGTTTTTCACCACCGCCAGCTCTGGATGGGCCACCAGTTTGTCGATGTGCAGCTCGTCGTTGTTCAACCAGGTTTCCGTCAGCACGCGGTAGTGCTCCATGTCCCGGCAGCGCATGCGCAGGCTGTAGTCGAAGGGGCCGCTGATCAGTTGGCATTCGAACACCTGCGGGCAGGCCTTGACGCAAGCTTCGAAGGCTTTTTGCGCCGAGCGCCCGCTCTGGTTCGACAAGGCCACCAGCACCAGCAACGACAATCCCGGCGAGACCATCTGCACATCGATGATCGCGCCATAGCCGCGGATCACCCCGCGCCGTTCCAGCTTGCGCACCCGTTCCAGGCAGGGCCTGGGCGTCAGGTGCACCAGCGAAGACAGCTTCTCGTAGGTGATTCGCCCCTGATGGCGCAGTACATCGATGATGGCTTCATCGATGCGATCCAGCGCAGGGGAGGAATGGGGTCCGTTGGCCTTGGTATCCATGGTCGATTCTGTGTTCACTTCAAGCGGTTGGAGAGAAATTGCTGCAAGCGTTCGCTGTTGGGATGGTCGAGGATCTCGGCGCTGCCTTGTTCTTCGACGCGGCCCTGATGCAGGAACAGCACCTGGCTGGACACTTGCCGGGCAAAGCCCATTTCGTGGGTGACCATGAGCATGGTACGACCTTCCTCTGCCAACGTCTGTATGACTTTTAGGACTTCCCCTACAAGCTCTGGGTCGAGTGCCGAGGTCGGTTCGTCGAACAGGATAATCTCCGGCTCCATGGCCAGGGCCCGGGCGATGGCCACGCGCTGTTGCTGGCCACCGGAGAGAAATGCCGGGTATTGGTCGGCGACCCGGCCCGGCAGGCCCACTTTATCCAGGTACATCCGCGCGCGTTTTTCTGCCTCGGCGGCACTGACGCCCAACACCCGGCGCGGTGCCATGCAGATGTTTTCCAGCACGGTCATGTGGCTCCACAGGTTGAAGTGCTGGAACACCATGGCCAGGCGCGTGCGCAGGTTCTGCAGTTGCGCCTGGTGCGGCGCCTGCACGCCTGCGCGGCCCGGGCGCATTTCAATGCTGATGCCGTCCAGGGTGATCACCCCGGCGTCGGGTTGTTCGAGGAAGTTGATGCAGCGCAGCATGGTGCTTTTGCCGGAGCCGCTGGCGCCGATCAGGCTGATCACATCGCCCTTGCTGGCGTTGAGCGAAACACCCTTGAGCACTTCATGGTCGCCATAGCTTTTATGCAGGTCTTCGACCTTGAGTTTGACGTTGGCGCCGGCCGCCACCACGCTCGGGCGGGGCGCGGCAACGTGGGTGGGATGAGCGGCCAGGGCCTGTGCGGACTGATTCATGGGTTAGCCTCGGGTCGGGACAAGAAAGCGCATCCAGCGTCGTTCGGCCAGTCGGAACAGGCCCACCAATGCAAAGGACAGCAGCATGTACAGCAGCGCGGCAATGCCGAAGGCCTGGAACGTGAGGAACGTTTCGGCGTTGGCGTCGCGGGCCACCTTGAGGATGTCGGCGATGGTTGCGGTAAACGCCAGGGACGTGGCGTGCAGCATCAGGATCATTTCGTTGCTGTAGGCCGGCAACGCGCGGCGCAGCGCGGCGGGAATCACCACGAACAGGTTCATCCGCCAGCCGTGCAAGCCGTAGGCCCGTGCTGCTTCAATCTCGCCGTGGGGAATATTGCGAATGGCCCCGGCGAAGATCTCCACGGTGTAGGCGCAGGTGTTGAGCACAAAGGCCAGCAGGGTGCAGTTCAACGCATTGCGGAAAAACTGGTTGAGCAGGGCGTTGTCCTGCACCACCTCCAGGCTGTACAGGCCGGTGTAGCAAATCAGCAACTGGATATACAGCGGCGTGCCGCGAAACAGATAGGTGTAGACCTCCACCGGCCAGCGTAGCCAGAAGTGCTCGCTGACGCGGGCAATTGCCAACGGGATCGACAGGAAAAACCCGAGGATCACCGACACAATAAACAGCCACAAGGTCATGGCCACCCCGGAAAACCCCGAGCCATCGGTCCACAGATACGCCAGGCCGTATTGCTGGATCAGTTCAATCATCGCGCCACCCCTTTGATGCCAACGTTGTAGCGCCGTTCCAGGCGCTTGAAGATGCGGTTGGAAAGGGTGGTGATCACCAGGTACACCAGGCCCGCGAGGATCAGGAAGTACAACGGGTCGTTGGTGGTTTTGCCGGCGTTCTGCGCGGCCTTGACCAGGTCTGCCAGGCCGATGATCGACACCAGCGCCGTGGACTTGAGCAGCACCAGCCAGTTATTGCCCAGCCCCGGCAACGCAAACCGCATCAACTGCGGGAACATTACCAGCCGAAAGCGCTGCCAGCGGCTCAAGCCGTAGGCGGTTGCCGCCTCCAGTTGGCCCACCGGCACACTGAGCATGGCGCCGCGAAAATTCTCGGTGAAATACGCACCGTAGATAAAGCCCAGGGTGATCACGCCTGCGGTGAATGGATCGATTTCGAAGTAATTCCAGCCGAGCATCTCGGTCAGGTCATTGAGCCACAGTTGCAGGCTGTAGAAGATCAGCAGGATCAGCACCAGGTCCGGCACGCTGCGGATCAAGGTGGTGTAGAGCGTGGCCGGGATGCGCAACAGCTTGTGGCTGGACAGCTTGGCACCGGCGGCGATCAAGCCCAGGGTCAGGCTCAGGACCAGCGCGAGGAACGCCAGCTTGATGGTCATCCAGGCACCCTGGGCCAACAGCGGGCCGAAGCCTTGCAGGTTGAGGAGTTCATTCATGAAGGGAGATCTCGATGGGCACGGTTTCCCTTTGTAGGAGCAAGCTTGCTCGCGAAAATCGTCAACGATGACCGGGTAAAACGGGTACCCGGTGGCGATCTTGAGTTTTTCGCGAGCAAGCTCGCTCCTACAGGGGGAGAGGCTATCTACTGACGTTATTCGTGATAGATATCTTCGTCACCGAAGTATTTCTTTTGGATCAGCGAGTAAGTGCCATCAGCCTGGATGGCCGCGATGCCCTTGTTGATCAGTGCCAGCAACTCCTGGTCGTTCTTGCGCAGGCCCATGGCGATGTCCAGCGGCAAGGTCGGGTCCTTGAAGGCCGGGCCGGACTGGTAGTCGGCGCCTTCAGGCTTGGACAAGAAGTTGAGCTGGGCTTCGAGCTTGTCGGTCAGCGTCGCGTCGAGGCGGCCGTTTTGCAGGTCGGCGTAGTTCTGGTCCTGGGACTGATACGCCTTGACCTGGGCACCGAGCTTGGCCAGGTGAGCACGGGCGTAGGCTTCTTGCAGCGAGCCCTGGAGCACACCCACCTGTTTGCCCTTGAGGGATTCTGGGGTGTCGCCGAAGCCTGCACCCTTGCGGGTGATCACTGAGGTGGGGCTGAGGAACAGACGGTCACTGAAGTCGATCTGTTTTTGCCGGGCCGGGGTCACGGCCATCGAGGACATAATGGCGTCGAACTTGCGCGCACGCAGTGCCGGGATCATGCCGTCGAATTCGTTGTGGACCCAGGTGCATTTGACTTCAAGCTTGGCGCAGATGGCGTTGCCCAACTCAATGTCGAAACCTTGCAGGCTGCCGTCGGCGGCCACGGATTCAAAGGGTGGGTACTCGGGGAACACGCCGAAACGGATTTCTTTCCATTCCTGGGCCTGGACGGCGGTGGCGCACAAAGGCAGGAGCAGCGCGGCGACGAGTGATCGGAGCGGAGTCATGGTGTTTTCCCTATATTTTGTAATTGATGTCAGGGCAGTAGAAAGGGTGCGGCATGCATTCATTTGCTGACTCTTTGGTCGCGCTCAGAATGCTTCATGATGGTGCGTTTTTTGTGTCGTTTACCTAGGCGTTGGCACGCGGAATACGCTGTTAAAACACCGGTTGCAGCAGAATCGGCTGCAACACCCTGTATATCGGCTTTTCAAATCAGGATTTACGGCCCGCCGCTCGCGCAAAGCGGCAGGCCAGAGCGGTTTCAGGCGCGCTTTTTGTGCTGTGCGACCGGTTGCTGGGCCAGGCGTGCGAACAGATCCTTGGGGTCGGCCAGGTCCGGCACCAGTTCCAGCTCGCTGCCCACGTCCAGGGCCTTGGCCACATCCAGCACATAACGCAGGGCCGAGTAGTCTTCGAGGGCAAAACCCACCGAGTCGAACAGGGTGACCTGGCGCGCGTTTTCCCGGCCCGGCTTCTGGCCGTTGATCACTTGCCACAGCTCGGTGACCGGCGAGTCCTCGGGCATATGCTGGATTTCGCCTTCGATACGGCTTTGCGGTTCGTACTCGACGATCACCCGCGCGCGCTCGACAATGCGCCGGTCCAGCTCGGTCTTGCCGGGGCAGTCGCCGCCGACGGCATTGAGGTGCATGCCGGGCTCGATCATGTCGTCGGTAAGGATGGTGGCGTAGGCCTTGTCGGCAGTGACGGTGGTGACGATATCGGCACCTTTCACCGCCTCGGCAACGCTTGCGGCCAGGGTCACTTTGATCGCCGGGAAAGCCTTGAGGTTGTTCGCCAGCTTGTGCATGGCCTTGGAATCGATATCGAACAGGCGGATCTCATTGATGCCCAGCAAGGCATGGAACGCCAGGGCCTGGAATTCACTTTGCGAGCCATTGCCGATCAACGCCATGCTGCGGCTGTTGTCCCGTGCCAGGTAGCGCGCGACCAGGGCCGAAGTGGCGGCAGTGCGGATCGCGGTAGTCAGGGTCATCTCGCTGAGCAGCACCGGCTTGCCGGTGTCCACATCTCCCAGGGCGCCGAACGCCATGACCGTGAGCATGCCGCTCTGGGTATTTTTCGGGTGGCCGTTGACGTATTTGAAGGCATACAGCGAAGCATCCGAGACCGGCATCAGCTCGATCACGCCCTCGGGCGAGTGGTTGGCCAGGCGCGCGCATTTTTCGAAGTCATTCCAGCGCAGGTAGTCGGCGCGGATGTACTCGGCCATCTCCGTGATGCAGGTTTGCAGGCCTTTTTGCGATACCAGGTAGCTGAGGTCGTTGACGTCGATATAACGGGTCATGGAAAAACTCCTTATTGGAATGAGGCGCGGGCCGGAAGATGCACTTCGGCCAACATGCAGCGGGCACTGCCGCCGCCGATGCGTTCGATGTTGTCGATATTCACCACGACTGGGTGGGTGTGGCGCTCCACATGCTGGCGCTGCGCCGGCTTGAGCGAGCGCCAGGCGCTGGCGGACATCACCAGCAGCGGCTGGCCGTCGCGGTCGTGGAGTTCCAGCATGTTGCCGGCGAAGGCTTCCAACTGGTCGAAGTCCAGGGCCAGGATGTCTTTGCCGGTGTCGCGCAGGGAGCGTTCCAGGCCTTGGCGTTCGTGGGCTTCGGGCAGCGCGTCCAGGCACACCACCGACAGGTCGCGGCCGACGCTCATCATCACGTTGCTGTGGTAGATCGGTGCGTGATGGCGGTCGACGGCGTGGAAGGCGCAGACCTGATAGTCCAGGCGCTCGGCGAACTGGCGCAGCGCATCGCGATGGGTGCGCCCAGAGTGACAGGCGTAGCTGATGCGGTGCTGGCGGTCGAGGACCATGCTGCCGGTGCCTTCGAGGAACATGTTCTGTTGTTCCAGGTGGCTGAAATCAATGGTGTGCTTGATCGCGAAGCGCTGCTCCAGTACTTGCAGCACACCTTTGTTGCGTTCCAGGCGACGGTTCTGGCCTTCCATCGGGTACAGCACCAGGCTGCCGTCGGCATGGCTGCTCCACCAGTTGTTGGGGAAGATCGAATCCGGGGTATGGGGTGCGGGCGTGTCCTGCACCACCAACACTTCCACGCCATGCTCGCGCAGGGTGGCGACGTAACCGTCGAACTCTTGCAGCGCTTTGTGCTGTGCGGCCACCGGGTCGACGGGCGCGCGCTGGAAGCGGTTGTTGATCGCGGTGTCCGGGTTAAAGGCAAAGTGCGCCGGGCGGATCATCAGGACGGTATTGGTGGTTTGCATGGGGGCACGGGTCCATGGGGTTGGGCATTGCGGCTATTTTGTGCGCTCTGGCCGCAGAATCCCGGCTGAAACAGGGGAGCGGCCCAGCCGGGAAAGCTGAAAAGAGGGGTGTGGCAGCCGAATCGGCTGTCAGGGGCGCTCAAACCTGTAGGAGCTGGCTTGTGTGGGAGCTGGCTTGCCTGCGATAGCATCACCGCGGTGTGGCGGACACACCGAGGTGCCTGCATCGCGGGCAAGCCCGGCTCCCACACAAGCCCACACATGGGTATTGTGGTGGCTGTCATAACGCTGCCCGTCAGGAGGAGTCATGTCTACCGCCGTCCGCCTCGCCCAACCCACCGATGCCGAAGGCATCAGCCAAGTCATCCTGGCGGCCCTGCACAGCAGCAACGCCGGCGACTACCCGGCGGACGTGATTGCGCGGGTGGCGAGCAACTTCACGCCAGAGGCGGTGCTGCAATTGCTCACGCGGCGTACCGTGCTGGTTGCACTCCAGGATCAGGCAATCGTCGCTACCGCCGCCTTGGACGCCAATGTGGTGCGTTCGGTGTTCGTCAACCCGGCGCTGCAAGGGCAGGGCATCGGCCGCCAACTGATGGTCGTTATCGAACAGCGGGCCCGTGAGGCTGGGGTCACGGTATTGAGCGTACCGTCGTCCCTCACCGCCGAGCCGTTTTATACCAAGCTGGGGTTCCAGACCGTGCGCGATGTGTACCACGGCAACGAGCGCACCCTGGTGATGGAGAAGGTATTGTCGTCCCGCCACCCCATCGGGATTTACCGCGACCGCCTGCATCGTGCCCAGGTAGCGGCGCTCTGGCAGTTGGCGTTTGGCTACGACACCCCGCATAACCGGCCGGAACTGGCGATTGATAGAAAGCTTGCGGTGGAGGACGGGCTGTTTTTTGTCGCCACCCACGGCAAGACCGTGATCGGCACCTTGATGGCAGGCTACGACGGGCATCGTGGTTGGTTGTATTCGGTGGCCGTGCATCCGGACTATCGCCGGCAAGGCCTGGGCGCGTCGCTGGTGCGCCATGGGGAACAGGCGTTGATCGCCCTGGGCTGCCTGAAGATCAACCTGCAGATCAATCTGGGCAACGAGACAGTGGTGGGGTTCTACGAGGCGCTGGGGTATGGCGTGGAGCCGAGGATCAGCATGGGCAAGAAGATTGCGCAGAACCTGCCAAAATCCTGAAACCACCGCAAAACAAATGTGGGAGCTGGCTTGCCTGCGATAGCGATATGTCAGTCACCAATGCGTTGACTGACAGTCCGCTATCGCAGGCAAGCCAGCTCCCACACAAGCCAGCGCCTACAATCAGGGTCGGCTTAGACCTTGACGATCCAGCCGGCCGGCGCTTCAACGTCGCCGGACTGCACGCCAGTCAGCTCTTTGTAGAGCTTCTGGGTCACCGGGCCGACGTCTTTTTCGCTGTAGAACACGTGCAGCTTGTCTTTGTACTCGATCCCGCCGATCGGCGTGATTACCGCTGCGGTACCGCAGGCGCCGGCTTCCTTGAAGTCTGCCAGTTTGTCGATCAGCACGTCGCCTTCGACCACTTCCAGGCCCAGGCGGGTCTTGGCCAGTTCGATCAGCGACAGGCGGGTGATGCCCGGCAGCACCGATGGCGAGTTCGGGGTGACGAACTTGTTGTCGTGGGTGATCCCGAAGAAGTTGGCCGAACCGACTTCTTCGATTTTCGAGTGGGTGGCCGGGTCCAGGTAGATGCAGTCGGCAAAGTTGGCTTTTTTCGCCAGGGAGCCGGGCATCAGGCTGGCCGCGTAGTTGCCACCGACCTTGGCGGCACCGGTGCCGTTCGGCGCGGCGCGGTCATAGCCGGAGATCAGGAAGTTGTGCGGGGTCAGGCCGCCCTTGAAGTAGGCGCCGACCGGGATGCAGAAGATCGAGAAGATGAACTCGGGCGCGGTACGCACGCCGATGTTGTCACCGGTGCCGATCACGAACGGGCGCAGGTACAGCGCGCCGCCGGTGCCGTACGGCGGGATGAAACGCTCGTTGGCGCGGACCACTTCCTTGCACGCCTCGATGAAGGCTTCGGTCGGCACTTGCGGCATCAGCAGGCGGGCGCAGCTGCGTTGCATGCGGGCGGCGTTCTGGTCCGGGCGGAACAGGTTGATCGAACCGTCCTTGCAGCGATAGGCCTTCAGGCCCTCAAAACACTGCTGGCCATAGTGCAGGGCGGTGGAGCCCTCGCTGATGTGCAGCACGTTGTCTTCGGTCAGGGTGCCTTCTTGCCAGGCGCCGTCTTTCCAGGTCTGGAGGAAACGCTTGTCGGTCTTGATGTAGTCAAAACCCAATTTGTCCCAATTGATGCTTTCGTTACCCATGACACCCTCTATCTTTTTTCAACCGCCTGGTCGAAGGCAGGCTTTCGGTTTATTTCTGGATGGGCGCAACAATACTTCATTCTTGGCCTGTGTGGGAGCGGGTGGGGGGACCATTGAGCATCTGTTTTGGCTGATCCACCGCTATCGACGGCAAGCCGGCTCCTACATTTGGTCGGCGTAACGCGCTCGATTGTAGGAGCCGGCTTGCCGGCGATAGCATCACCACGGTTTTACAGGTGCAACGCATGCCCCAACGCCCGCAGCGCCGCTTCCTGCACCGCTTCACCCAGGGTCGGGTGGGCATGAATGGTGCCCGCCACATCCTCCAGGCGTGCACCCATTTCCAGGCTCAGGCCAAAGGCCGTGGACAGCTCGGACACGCCGACCCCCACCGCCTGCCAGCCGACAATCAGGTGATTGTCGCGACGTGCCACCACCCGCACGAAGCCGGTCTTGGACTCCAGGGTCATGGCCCGGCCATTGGCCGCAAACGGGAAGCTCGAGACGATACAGTCCAGGCCTGCGGCCTTGGCTTCGTCCGGGGTCTTGCCGACCACCACCAGTTCCGGGTCGGTAAAGCACACCGCCGGGATCGCCGCCGGGTTGAATTCGCGGGATTTACCGCTGATCAGCTCGGCCACCATCTCGCCCTGGGCCATGGCCCGGTGTGCCAGCATCGGCTCGCCGCTCAGGTCGCCGATGGCCCATACGTTGCGCATGCTGGTCTGGCAGCGGCTGTCGATCTCGATCGCCGCGCCATTCATCGCCAGGTTCAAGGCTTCCAGGTTCCAGCCCTGGGTGTTGGGTTTGCGACCAACGGCGACCAGTACCTGATCGGTCTCCAGGGCCAGGGTGCCGCCCTCCGGATCGCGTACTTGCAGGCTGCCGCCTTCAAAGCCAGTCACGCTGTGCTTGAGGTACAACTTGACCCCCAATTGCTTGAGGGATTCGGCCACCGGTTGCGTCAGCTCGGCGTCGTAGGCTGGCAGGATGCGGTCCTGGGCTTCGACCACGCTGACCTCGGCACCGAGCTTGCGATAGGCAATCCCCAGTTCCAGGCCGATGTAACCGCCACCGACCACGATCAAGCGTTTTGGCACACGGCTCGGCGCCAGGGCTTCGGTGGACGAGATGATCGGCCCGCCAATCGGCAGCATCGGCAGGTTGACGCTTTTCGAGCCAGTGGCCAGCAGCAGGTGCTCGCACTGGATACGTTGGTCGCCCACGTCCACGGTCTTGCCGTCGACGATCTTGGCCCAGCCATGGATCACCTGCACTTTGTGCTTTTTCAGCAGGGCGGCAACCCCGGTGGTCAGGCGGTCGACGATCCCGTCTTTCCACTCGACGCTCTTGCGGATGTCCAGGGTTGGCACATCCACGTCGATACCCAGGGCCGAACCCTGGCTCAGGTGCACGGTTTGCTGGAACTGTTCGGCGACATGGATCAGCGCCTTGGACGGAATGCAGCCGATATTCAGGCAGGTGCCGCCCAACGCCTGGCCTTCTACCAGGATGGTCGGGATGCCCAGTTGGCCAGCGCGAATCGCCGCCACATAACCGCCGGGGCCGCCGCCGATAATCAGCAGGGTGGTCTGTAATGTCTGAGTCATGCCCTTACTCCAGGAACAGGCTGGCGGGTTGTTCGAGCAGGCCACGGATGGCCTGGATGAATTGCGCCGCGTCCATGCCATCGACCACCCGGTGATCGAAGGAGCTGGAGAGGTTCATCATCTTGCGGATCACGATCTGCCCCTTGATCACCATTGGCCGCTCGACGATGCGGTTGACACCCACAATCGCCACTTCCGGCAGGTTCAGCACCGGAGTGCTGACAATCCCGCCCAACGCGCCGAGGCTGGTCAGGGTGATGGTCGAGCCCGAGAGCTCGTCACGACTGGCCTTGCCATTGCGCGCGGCAGTGGCCAGGCGAGTGATTTCTTCGGCGGTGCCCCACAGGCTGCGGGCCTCGGCGTGACGCACTACCGGCACCATCAGGCCGACATCGCTCTGGGTGGCAACGCCCACATGCACCGCGCCAAGGCGGGTGATGACTTGGGCTTCGTCGTCATAACGCGCGTTGATCTGCGGGAAATCGCGCAAGGCCACGACCATCGCGCGCACCAGGAACGGCAACAACGTCAGCTTGCCGCGGCTGGCGCCGTGTTTTTCATTGAGGTGTACGCGCAAGTCGTCCAGGGCCGTCACGTCGATCTCTTCGACGTAGCTGAAATGCGCAGCGCGGCGCGTGGCATCCTGCATGCGCTGGGCGATCTTGCGGCGCATGCCGATCACCGGGATCTGCTCTTCGTCATTGCGCTCGGCATACGGGTTGGCGCCGACCGAGGCGCGGGTGTTGCCCTGTTGCAGATAGGCATCGAGGTCTTCATGCAGAATGCGCCCGGCCGGGCCCGAGCCCTGCACCAGACGCAGCTGGATCCCTGCGTCCAGCGCGTGCTTGCGCACGGCGGGGGAGGCCAGCGGGCGCTCATTGGCGTCCCGGGCCACCGGAGCCTGGGCCGCTACCACCGGCTTGGCGGCCGGTTTGCTTTCAGCCACCGGCGCCTTGATTTCGGCTTTCGGGGCCGGCGCGGCTTCTTCAACCACGGCCGACAACGCCGACTCCCGGGTATTGCCCGCGCCTTCGACTTCAATGCTGATCAGGATACTGCCCACCGCCATGACTTCACCCGGCTCACCGCCCAGTGATATCACCTTGCCGTGGACCGGCGAGGGAATATCCACCATCGCCTTGTCGGTCATCACATCCGCCAGCACCTGGTCTTCCACGACCATGTCGCCGACCTTGACGTGCCAGACCGACAATTCCACTTCTGCGATGCCTTCGCCAATGTCCGGCATCTTGATAACGTGCGTGCCCATTCAGACCTCCATGACCCGTTGCAAAGCCGCGCCCACACGGGTCGGGCCAGGGAAATACGCCCACTCTTGTGCGTGAGGGTAGGGGGTGTCCCAACCGGTCACACGCTCGATAGGCGCTTCCAGGTAATGGAAGCAGTGCTCTTGCACCAAAGACACCAGCTCGGCACCAAAACCGCAGGTACGGGTGGCTTCATGCACCACCACGCAACGGCCGGTTTTTTTCACCGACTTGACGATGGTTTCCAGGTCCAGCGGCCACAGGCTGCGCAGGTCGATGACTTCGGCATCGATCCCGGTTTCTTCGGCGGCCACTTGTGACACATAAACAGTGGTGCCGTAGGTCAGCACCGTGACGGCCGAGCCTGGGCGCACGATGGCGGCTACATCCAGCGGTACGGTGTAGTAACCGTCCGGCACCTGGGCTTGCGGGTGCTTGGACCACGGGGTCACCGGGCGGTCGTGGTGGCCGTCGAACGGGCCGTTATACAGGCGCTTGGGCTCGAGGAAGATCACCGGGTCATCGTTTTCGATGGAGGCGATCAGCAGGCCCTTGGCGTCATAGGGGTTGGACGGCATCACCGTGCGCAGGCCGCAGACCTGGGTGAACACCGCTTCGATACTCTGGCTGTGAGTCTGCCCACCGTAGATGCCGCCGCCGCAAGGCATGCGCATGGTCAACGGCGCGGTGAACTGGCCAGCCGAGCGGTAACGCAGGCGCGCCGCTTCCGAGATGATCTGGTCGGTGGCCGGGTACACGTAGTCGGCGAACTGAATCTCGGCCACCGGGCGCAGGCCATAGGCGCCCATGCCCACGGCCACGCCGACGATGCCGCTTTCGGAGATCGGTGCGTCAAACACCCGCGAGGTGCCGTACTTGGTCTGCAAGCCTTCGGTGCAACGGAACACGCCGCCGAAGTAACCGACGTCCTGGCCGAACACCACCACATTGTCGTCGCGCTCAAGCATCACATCCATGGCCGAGCGCAGGGCCTGGATCATGGTCATGGTGGTCGTGGTCATGGCGGTTTCCAGCTCGATTTTATTGTTGTGATCGTTCATGTCAGATCCCCAACTCTTGACGCTGGCGCTTCAAGTGCTCCGGCATCTCTTTATAAACGTCTTCGAACATGCTCGCGGCGCTTGGAATCTGGCCACCGGCCAGGGTGCCGTACTGTTCGGCTTCTTTCTGCGCGCTGAGCACTTCGGCTTCAAGCTGTGCACTGACCGTGGCGTGTTCCTCTTCGGACCACTGGCCAATCTTGATCAGGTGCTGCTTGAGGCGGGCAATCGGGTCGCCCAGGGGGAAGTGGCTCCAGTCATCGGCAGGCCGGTATTTGGACGGGTCATCGGAGGTGGAGTGCGGGCCGGCGCGGTAGGTGACCCATTCGATCAGGGTCGGGCCGAGGTTGCGGCGGGCGCGTTCGGCAGCCCAGGCAGAGGCGGCGTACACCGCGATGAAGTCGTTGCCGTCGACCCGCAGGGAGGCGATGCCGCAGCCCACGCCGCGTCCGGCGAAGGTGGTGGCTTCACCACCGGCGATGGCCTGGAAGGTGGAGATCGCCCACTGGTTGTTGACCACGTTGAGGATCACCGGCGCGCGGTATACGTGGGCGAAGGTCAGGGCGGTGTGGAAGTCTGATTCAGCGGTGGCGCCATCGCCAATCCACGCCGAGGCGATCTTGGTATCGCCCTTGATCGCCGAGGCCATGCCCCAACCCACGCCCTGTACGAATTGGGTGGCGAGGTTGCCGGAAATGGTGAAGAAGCCATAGTCCTTGACCGAATACATGATCGGCAACTGGCGGCCCTTGAGCGGGTCGCGCTCGTTGGACAGCAGTTGGCAGATCAGGTCGACCAGCGGCACTTCGCGGGCCATCAGGATGCTTTGCTGGCGGTAGGTGGGGAAGCACATGTCGTCGATGTTCAAGGCCAGGGCCTGGGCGCTGCCGATGGCTTCTTCGCCAAGGCTTTGCATGTAGAACGACATCTTTTTCTGACGCTGGGCGACCACCATGCGGTTGTCGAAGATCCGCGTCTTGAGCATGGCACGCATGCCACGGCGCAAAATCTCTACCGGCACACCTTCAGCCCATGGGCCCAGGGCCTGGCCCTGGTCGTCGAGCACGCGGATCAGGCCCTTGGCCAGGTCGGCGGTGTCGGCGGGTTCTACGTCTACGGCGGGTTTGCGCACCGTACCGGCGTCGGTCAGGCGCAGGTAGGTAAAGTCGGTCTTGCAACCAGGACGGCCCGAGGGTTCGGGAACGTGCAGGCGCAGCGGTTCGTAATGCTGGGTCATGGCTTTCTACGCTCGATCTTGTGAATTTCTTGTAGTGGGCGCGCTTAGCTGACAGTCATTCCCCGGGTAGGAGAAATCTTGTCCTACAACAATCATAGGCCGGGCCGCGGAGAATATTTATCTCTGTTTGGTTGCGCCTGAGATCATTTGAGGATAAAAAATCTGCATAAACATAATAAACAGGTGGTTTTGTCTCATGCGCAAGCTGGACCGTATCGATATCGGGATTCTCAACAGCCTCCAGGAGAACGCCCGCATCACCAACGCCGACCTCGCACGCTCGGTCAACCTGTCGCCCACGCCGTGTTTCAACCGGGTCAAGGCGATGGAGGAATTGGGCTTGATCCGTGACCAGGTCACGCTGCTGGATGCCGATTTGCTGGGGCTGCACGTCAACGTGTTTATCCACGTCAGCCTCGAGAAACAGAACGAGGAAGCCCTGCAGCAGTTCGAGGGCGCGATTTCCGACCGGCCGGAGGTGATGGAGTGCTACCTGATGGCCGGCGACCCGGACTACCTGATCCGGGTGCTGGTGCCGACCATCCAGTCGCTGGAGCGCTTTATGATGGATTTCCTGACCAAGGTGCCGGGGGTGGCGAACATCCGGTCGAGCTTTGCGCTCAAGCAGGTGCGCTACAAGACCGCGCTGCCTCTGCCGGCCAATGGCATCAACCTGGGCTCCTGACGCAAACCGTTGTAGGAGCCGGCTTGCCGGCGATGACGGTGGATCAGGCAGGCCACCATCGCCGGCAAGCCAGCTCCTGCATCAAAGCTGGTTGAGGGGGATCTTCAGGTAGGTCACGCCATTGTCTTCCGCCGGCGGCATATTGCCCGCCCGCACATTCACCTGGATCGCCGGCAGCAACAGGGTCGGCATTCCAAGCCCGGCGTCGCGCTGGGTGCGCATCTGCACAAACGCCGCCTCGTCCACCCCGTCATGCACATGAATATTGCCCGCGCGCTGTTCGGCCACGGTGGTCAGGCATTTGGCCGCGCGGCCTTCAGGCGGATAGTCGTGGCACACATACAGGCGCGTCTCGCCGGGAAAGGCCAGCAACGTGCGCATCGAGGCATATAACTGGCGTGCATCGCCGCCGGGGAAGTCGCAGCGGGCGGTGCCGACGTCAGGCATGAACAGGGTGTCGCCCACCAGGATCAACTGGTCGTCGATCAGGTAGGCCATGTCCGCCGGAGTGTGCCCAGGCACGTGCAGGGCCTGGGCCTTGAGGTTGCCGATGTGGAAGATCTCGTCGGGAGCAAACAGATGGTCGAACTGCGACCCGTCGGCCCGGAACTCCGGCTCCAGGTTGAACAGGTTCTTGAACACATCCTGGACTTTGCTGATGGACTGGCCAATTGCAATCTTGCCGCCCAATTGCCGGCGCAGGTAGGGCGCGGCGGACAGGTGATCGGCGTGGGCGTGGGTTTCCAGCAGCCATTGCACCTTTAGGCCTCGTTCACGGACGAAGGCAATCACTTTGTCGGCCTGGGTCGTGTCGGTACGCCCCGAGGCCGGGTCGTAGTTGAGCACTGAATCGACGATGGCACAGGGGCTGCCGGGCGTTTCATAGACGACGTAGGTGTAGGTTGACGATGCCTCGTCCAGAAAGGATTGAATCAACGCGGGCATGACGGTGTCCTGGGTAGCTGATAGCAGCTTACATTCGAGGTGATTTCCACATAGGCTTGCGAGCTTAGTGAAACAAACGACCCGAAGCAAAGGATCGATTCTGAACGGGGCGTGACGCCAAACGGCAACGACCCTTGTGTGCATTGTTGAAATAAGAAAGGCCAGGACTATGAACGACCAACACTGGGGACCGACCATCAGTGGCGACATCGTGGTCATCGGCGGCGGCTCGGCAGGCATCGGCCTGCTAGCCAGCCTGCTCAAGCGCGACCCGCAACTCAATATCATCCTGATCGAACCCAGCGCCGAACATTACTACCAGCCCGCCTGGACCCTGGTGGGCGGCGGCGCCCATGACATCCGCAAGACCATGCGCCCCATGGCCCGGGTATTGCCCGATGGCGTGACCTGGGTGCAGGCGGCGGTCAGCCAGTTGCTGCCCGACGAACAGGCCCTGGTGCTCGACAGCGGCCAGCGCGTGACGTGGAACAACCTCGTCGTCTGCCCCGGCCTGCGCCTGGCCTGGGAGAAAATCGAAGGCCTGGAGCAGACCCTGGGCCAGAACGGCGTCACCTCCAACTACAGCTACCAGCACGCGCCCTACACCTGGCAACTGGTGCAGCAGCTCAAGGGTGGCAAGGCGATCTTTACCCAGCCGGCCATGCCGATCAAATGCGCCGGCGCGCCGCAAAAGGCCATGTACCTGTCTTGCGATCATTGGCTCAAGCAGGGTGATCTGAACAACATCGACGTCGAATTCAACCTGGCCGGTGCCGCGCTGTTTGGTGTGGCGACCTTTGTGCCGCCGTTGATGAACTATGTCGAGAAATACGGCGCGCAGTTGGCCTTCAACTCCAACCTGATCAAGGTTGATGGCCCGGCGCGCAAGGCCTGGTTCGAGGTCAAGGACGCCGCAGGCAACATCAGCATCGAGGAGAAATCCTTCGACATGCTGCACGTCGTACCGCCACAAGTGGCCCCGGATTTTATCCGCCACAGCCCACTGGCCGACGCCGCTGGCTGGTGCGAGGTCGACCCCCACAGCCTGCAACAGGTGCGTTACCCGCACATCTTCGCCCTGGGCGACGTGTGCTCCACCAGCAATGCCAAGACGGCCGCCGCGGTGCGCAAGCAAATCGTGGTGGTGGCCGAGAACCTGCTGGCCCTGCGCAAACAGGCGCCGTTGCCGCTCAAGTACGACGGTTATGGCTCCTGCCCACTGACGGTGGAGAAGGGCAAGGTGGTGCTGGCCGAGTTCGGTTATGGCGGCCGATTGCTGCCGACCTTTGCCCTCGACCCTACCGTGGCGCGGCGTTCGGCGTGGTTCTTGAAGGCGACGCTGCTGCCGTGGTTCTACTGGAACGGCATGCTCAAGGGCCGCGAATGGCTGACCCGTCTGGCCAAGGTGGAGTGAGAGAACCCTATGCTGCTGGCAAGTTTTTTGGGTGTGTTGATGGGCCTGGTCATGGGGTTGACCGGGGCCGGGGGCGGGATTCTCGGTGTGCCGGCGTTGGTCCTGGGGCTGGGCTTGACCATGACCGAAGCGGCGCCGGTGTCGTTGTTTGCGGTCGGCGCGGCAGCGGCAGTTGGAGCGCTTGATGGCTTGCGCCATGGCCTGGTGCGTTACCGCGCGGCGCTGTTGATCGCGTTGCTCGGCGCGCTGTTTTCGCCTTTGGGGGTGTTTTTTGCCCATCAGTTGCCGGACAAGATCCTGATGGGCCTGTTCAGCGCGCTGATGGTGCTGGTGGCATGGCGCATGCTGCGGCGCGAGAAAGTCGAGGCCGGCCCCAGCGACCATGGCGCCGCGTCCTGGGGGCAAAAAAACTGCATGCTCGATCAGCAGACCGGGCGTTTTTCCTGGACCGCCAAATGCACCGCGACCCTGGCCGCCCTGGGCGCTGTAACCGGCGCAGTATCGGGCCTGCTGGGGGTGGGCGGCGGTTTTCTGATCGTGCCGGCGTTCAAGCAACTGACCGACGTGCAGATGCGCGGGATTGTCGCCACCTCGCTGATGGTGATCAGCCTGATCTCGCTGATTGGCGTGGTCGGTGCGTTCCATGCCGGGGTGGTGATCGACACCCTCGGCTGGGTATTTATTGGCGCCAGCATCGTCGGCATGCTTGCTGGCCGGCGCCTGGGCTCGCGGGTCCCGGCGCGGGCCCTGCAAATCGGTTTTGCCAGCCTGTGTGTCGTGGTGGCAGGCGGGATGTTGTTCAACGCCCTTTGACCCCAACCCCGCGCCTACTGGTGTAAGCCTTAAGTGGCGGGCCCTCGGCGCCCTCCAAAGCACCGCGCATCCCCCTCCAAGGCAGCGTTTAACCGCGCTGCCCGACTTTCGATAATCGCCTCCGACACCCAGACCCCCGTCGCGGAGCGCGCCATGCATAACAATAAGAACTTCCCCCGTCGTTTGTTGCCAGCCTTTATCGCCAGCCTCGGCTTGAGCTCGCTGGCCCAGGCCGAGATCGTGCTGTACGACAAGGACGAGACCACCTTCTCCACCGATGGCTATATCAACGCCTTCTACGTCAACAGCGACGTGGACCGTGCCGGCGAGCAGTACGACCGGCGCCAGTCGCGGGTGAAGATGGGGTTTTTGCCCAACTACCTGGGCTTCAACATGGGCAAGCAGGTCGATGACCTCAAGCTCGGCGCCCGTGCTTCGTTCTGGGTGACCATCAATGACAGTGAAACCAACGGCACCGACACCGCCATCGACGTGCGCCAGTTCTACGGCACCGTGGCCAACCCCGAGTGGGGCGAAGTGCTGATCGGCAAGGACTTCGGTCTGTTCGCCCGCTCCAACATCCTGCTCGACGAACTGCTCGCAGGTTACGGCCAAGTCAGCGACAGCCTGGGCCTGGTGGACGGTGGCGGGGTCTCGTTCGGCAACATCGGTAGCGGCTACCCGTACCCGTTCCCCACCTCGCAGATCACCTACCGCACCCCGGTAATGGAAGGCCTGCGGGTGGCCGTGGGCATCATGGACCCGGTCGACACCAACGACAGCAGCGCGCTGGGCAAGGCCTACCAGAAGAACCCGCGCACCGAGAGCGAGATCACCTACCAGTTCGACGTGGGCGGGGCGAAGATCTACAGCTGGCTCAACGGCAGCTACCAGACCTCGGACAACACCGACTCCAGCGTCGAGTCGGTGACCTCCAAGGGCCTGGGCTATGGCGTGCAGGCGAAGATGGGCGGCTTGTCGCTCACCGGTTCCGGCTTCCAGGCCAAGGGCATCAACCCCTTCTTTACCAACAACGCCGGGGAAGCCACCTTGCGCAATGTCGACAGCAACGGCTACCTGTTGCAGGGCTCCTACAAACTGGGTAAGAACCGCCTGGCGCTGTCCTACGGCAAGACCAAGGACGACGGCAACGGCGTGGTCGGCAGCGGTGCCGACTACCAAACCCGTGGCATTGCCCTGTTCCATGACATCAACGACAACCTGAAGCTGGTGGCCGAGTACAACCAGTTCGAAATCACCGGCCACGACACCAGTGCGCAGAATGAAGATACCGATACCTTTGCGGTGGGGGCGGTGCTGACCTGGTAATGACCTGGAACACGGTCAAACGTGTGGGAGCTGGCTTATGTGGGAGCTGGCTTGCCTGCGATGCTTGCGACTCGGTGGATCAGTTACACCGCGGTGATGCAATCGCAGGCAAGCCAGCTCCCACACAAAGCCTGTTCCCACAGAGATTCATCTGTTGCTCGGTGGCTCTCATCCCATCGAAGCCCCGACCCAGTACCCAAGTAGCATAGGTCGCCACCCCGCGCGTTCGTACACTTGAGCTTCAACGGGGAGATGACCATGCAGCAGGTGCACAGCGAAGGCGTAGTCACAGCCATGTCCCAGGCCAGCGAGGCGCGGCAGGTGGCCGATGAGCTGGCGCGCCAGTTGTTGCACCCGTACCTGGGTTTCGTGCTGTTCTTCTGCTCTGCCACCTACGACCTGCAGGCCCTCGGCCAGGCCCTGCAACACAGTTTCGGTGGTGTTCGTGTGGTGGGTTGCACCAGTGCCGGCGAGATCACACCCCAGGGGTACGGGCGCAATTGCGTGACGGCGGTGGGGTTTGACCACGCGCACTTTTCCATCGCCACCGAGCTGATCGACCAGGTCGAGCACTTCAGCCTGATCGACGCGCAACAAATGGTCGAACGCCTGGTGGGCGGCTGTCGCAGCAACACCCTGGCGCCGATCAAGGGCAACAGCTTTGCCTTGACCCTGCTCGATGGCCTGTCCAGCCGTGAAGAAATGGTCCTCGCCGCCCTGAGCGCGGCGCTTGGTGATATCCCCCATTTCGGCGGTTCGGCCGGCGATGACAACCACCTGACCCACACCCACGTGTATTTCGACGGCGCCTTTCACAGCGGCGCGGCGGTGGTGGTACTGGTCAATACCTGGCTGGATTTCGAGGTGTTCACCACCCACCACATCCTGCCCTTGGCACAGAAGCTGGTGGTGACAGGAGCGGACAGCGCCTCGCGACGGGTCTTTGAATTGAACGCCGAACCTGCCGCCGAGGAATACGCGCGGCATATCGGCGTGGCCGTGGCGCAACTTGATCACCGGATCTTCGCCGCCCACCCGTTGGCGGTGCGCGTCAACGATCAGTACTACGTGCGGGCGATCCAGCAGGTCCACGACGACTTGAGCTTGAGTTTCTACTGCGCGGTGGAAAACGGCATCGTCCTCACCGCCATGACCCCGGGGCCGATCCTGCCCAACCTGCAGACCCTGTTCGACGGCCTGCAAGCGCGCCTTGGCGACTTGCTGCTGACCATTGGCTGCGACTGTTTCCTGCGGCGCCTGGAGCTCGAAGAGCACGGCGCCCTGGAGCCGATCGGCGCCTTTTTGCGCGAGCAACGGGTGATGGGGTTCAACACCTACGGAGAACAGTTCAATGGCATGCACATCAACCAGACCTTTACCGGGGTCGCCATTGCCCGTGGTCGAACCCCTGGACAGCGCTGAACTGCACGCGCAGATCCGCGCCCTGCAGCAGGACAATCGCAAGCTGGCGCGGATCAACGCCGCGCTGATCGAGCGCGTCGAGTCCGGCGCGACCCGTGGCAACGACCCCTATGCGGCGTTCCAGCATTCGGTGGTGCTGGCCGAGCAGGTGCGCGAACGTACCGATGCGCTCAACCAGGCGATGGCCGAACTCAAGGCCAGCAACCATCTGCTGCGCGAGGCGCGGCTGCGGGCGGAAACCGCGCACCAGCATTTGATCGATGCCATCGAGAGCATTTCCGATGCCTTTGTGCTGTTCGACCAACACCAGCACATCGTGTTGTTCAACAGCCGCTTCCAGGGATTTTGGAGCAATAGCCCGGTGCAGATTGTCGCGGGCATGGGCCTGCGCGAGGTCAAGCGGTTGATGACGGTCAACGGCCTGTTCACCGAAGAAGCCCATGGGCATGCCGATGAAACCCTGTTCTACCGCCTGGATAACGGCCGTTGGCTGCAAGTCAGCGAACGGCCGACCCAGGACGGCGGGCGGGTGATTCTGTTTACCGACATCACCGACGTCAAACTGGCGGAAACCCTGCGCCGTGAACAGGCCGTCGCGCAGAAATCCCAGGAAAGCGAACGCTGGATCCGCCTGATCACCGACCATGTGCCGGCGTTGATTGCCTACCTCAATGCCGACCTGGTCTACGAGTTCACCAACAAGGTCTACGAGCAATGGTATTGCTGGGCGCAGGGCGCGATGCTCGGCAAAAGCCTGCGCCAGGCCCACAGCGAACAGCATTACCAGCGCCTGGAAGCCTACGTGGCGCAGGCGTTGGCGGGGGAGAGCGTGACCTTTGAGTTCGCCGAAACCAACATCAACCACCAGGAGCGCTACATGCTGCGCTCCTATGTGCCCAATCGCCTGGCCAGTGGCGAGGTGGTGGGGATCTTTGTGCTGATCCGCGACATCACCGAACGCCGGCGCACCGCCGAGGCCCTGCACCAGGCGTATCAGAACCTGGAGCTGCGAGTGCGCGAGCGCACGGCCGAACTGACCTCGCTCAACGACCAGCTGTTGCAGGAAATCCACGAGCGCCGCCGCGTGGAGTCGCGCCTGCGTGAAGCCAAGCTGGAGGCCGAGCAGGCCAACCTGTCGAAAACCAAGTTTCTGGCGGCGGTCAGCCATGACCTGCTGCAACCGCTGAATGCCGCCCGCCTGTTTACCGGGGCCTTGCTGGAACGCCGTGACCCGGTGGCCAACGAAACGTTGGTGCGCAACGTCAGCAATTCCCTGGAAGATGTGGAAAACCTGCTGGGCACCCTGGTGGATATTTCCAAGCTCGATGCCGGGGTGATCAAGGCCGATATCGCGCCATTTGCCTTGAGCGAACTGCTGGACAACCTCGCCGCCGAATACACCCAAGTGGCGCGCAGCGAAGGCTTGCAGCTGCACTTTATTGGCTGCTCGGCCCTGGTGCGCAGCGATATCCAGTTGCTTGCGCGGATCTTGCGCAACCTGTTGAGCAATGCCATTCGCTACACCTACGGCGGGCGCGTGGTGCTGGGTTGCCGGCGCGAGCATCAGCGCTTGTCGATCCAGGTCTGGGACACTGGTATGGGCATCGCGGAGGAGCGTCTGGAGGAGATTTTCCAGGAGTTCAAGCGCGGCGATGTGCAACGTCCCGACCAGGATCGCGGGCTGGGCCTGGGCCTGGCGATTGTGGAGAAAATCGCCAGGATTCTCGGGCACCGGATCAGCGTGCGCTCATGGCCGGGCCGGGGTTCGATGTTCAGTGTGGAGGTGCCGTTGAGCAGCACCGCACCCAGGGTCTTGCCTATGCCGGTGATGAGCGAGCCGATGCTCGAGCGCTTGCAGGGTGCGCGGGTGTGGGTGCTGGATAACGACGCGGCGATCTGCGCCGGCATGCGCACTTTGCTGGAGGGTTGGGGCTGCCAGGTGGTGACGGCCTTGTCCGAGCAGGACCTGGCACGCCAGGTGGACAACTACCATGCCCAGGCGGACTTGCTGATTGCTGATTACCACCTGGATGACGAACAGAATGGCGTGGACGCGGTGGCCAGGATCAATGCGCGGCGGGCCAGTGCCATTCCGGCGATGATGATCACCGCCAACTACAGCAACGAGCTGAAACTGCAGATCCGCGAGCTGGGGCACACCTTGATGCACAAGCCGGTGCGGCCGATGAAACTCAAGACTGCCATGAGCCACCTCTTGGGCCGCCCCTGACACAATCTCGATCAAAAATGTGGGAGCGGGCTTGCCCTAATGTCAGTCAGTTAAGCGCAGATCCCCTGTGGGAGCGGGCTTGCTCGCGAATGCGGTGGGTCAGTCAATACATTCATTACTGACCCACCGCATTCGCGAGCAAGCCCGCTCCCACATTTTGATCTCAGTCGTCAGGAAAATCAGCGCCGCAGGTAGGAGCCGAAGTCGATATCTCCAGCGCTCAAGATCGCCTGCACCCGGTTATGCACATTCAACTTGCGCAGAATCGCCGACACATGGGCCTTCACCGTGGTCTCGGCAATTTCCAGGGTGTAGGCAATCTGCTTGTTCGACTCGCCCTTGGTCATGCGTTCCAGCACCAGCAGCTGTTTGCGCGTGAGGGCCTGGAGCAGTTCCGGGGCGAAGGCCGGGTTGTCGTGCATGCGCCGCTGGCCGGGGTTTTTCTGGGTGCGGATGATGTCCGGCGGCAGGTACACGTTGCCATTGAGGATCTGCTGGATCGCCTCGGTCATCTGCGCCCGTGGCGAGGACTTGGTGATAAAGCCGACCGCCCCGTAGGTAATGGCCTGCAGCACGATCTGCTTGTCCTGCTCGGCCGAGACGATCACCACCGGAATCGTCGGTGCTTCGTTGCGCAGGTTGATCAGGCCGTTGAGGCCGTGCATGCCGGGCATGTTCAGGTCCAGCAGGATCAGGTCGAGGTCGTCATGCTCCTGGGTCAGGGCCAGGGCGCTGTCCAGGTCGGCGGTTTCCATCACTTCGCTACCGGCAAAACCGTCGCTGATGACGTTATGGATCGCTTCGCGAAACAGCGGGTGATCGTCGGCAATCAGAATTTTATACATGGCCGTTCACCTTTTTATTGTGGTTTTTCAGGGGGCAAGCTCAAAGGGCTCAGGGTGTGCTGCGGCGACTGGCAGCTTGGCTGCCTCCCACGCGTCCAGGCCATCGCGATACCAATACACAGCGCTATAGCCCAAGGCATTGGCCCGTTTTACCGCGTTCCAACTCAACCAGCAATCTGAGCGGCAGTAGAACACCAACGGGTGTGCAAGGTTACCGCCGCTGTAGGTATACAGGTGGCGGGCAAAGTAGCTTTGCCATTCTGGCGTCAGCTCCCCATCGCCGGTATTGGCCAGCCAATGGCTGCCGGGCAGGTTGGCGTGGGGCTGGTCTTCGATGAACTGGCCGTGCAGCCATTGTCGGCGGTAGACGTCGATCAGCACCGGGCGCGGTTGTTGCGCCAGCAGCGCTTGCAGGGCAGGGGTGTCGACGATGGTCGCGCCCGGCAGGTGCGCAGGCGTGGGGCTGCGATAGAGGTTGATGCGGTAGCCATCGCTGGAAAACAGCGCAGTGGGCGGCTGGGCAGCCGCCAGCAGCGGGGTCAGCGACAGCACGGCAACCAGGGTCAGTCGGGCGGGCAGCATGGCAGGTACGATCCTTATAGTTATGCGCCCATTACATGCCAGTCGCGCTGCCTTGGGAATGCGACGATAGACAGCAAAACCAGTACCAAAGTAGTAATTCACCGCGTGCCCGGGGGCTCTAGCATGCAAGGCAACGATCATCCCCGGGAGTTGTACGATCATGCGAATCCTCAAGGCGCTGCTCTTGCCGTTTTTGCTGATTGTCAGCCTGATCGGCGTGGACAAGCTCCACGGCCCGCGACCGGCGCCAGTTTTGGTGATGCCGGCGCATGCCTCATGAATATCCTGTTGGTCGACAAACACGCCGTGGTGCGCCTGGGCTACAGCAGCCTGTTGCGGGCGCTGCTACCGGGCGTGGAGCTGCGCGAGGCGGGCAGTGGCGAAGAGGCGCTGGCGCGGGTGCAGGAGGCGGTGCCGAACCTGGTGATCACCGGTTTTGGCCTGCCGGGCATCAGTGGCCTGGAGACCACCCGCCGCCTGCGCCAGCGCCTGCCGCAATTGCGCGTGCTGTTTTTCAGCCAGCATCAGGAACTGCCCCTGGTACGCCAGGCCCTGGAGGTCGGCGCTGCGGGTTATATCACCAAGGGCGCGACGCCTGCGGTGATGAACGAGGCGGTGCAGCGCATTCTCGACGGCCACACTTACATCGAACAGGCCCTGGCCACCGAGCTGGCCTATCACCCGGTCGATCACCGCCTGCAGGGCATGACCGCCCGCGAGTTGGAGATTTTCCTGATGCTCGCCAAGGGCACGCCCACCCGGGCCATTGCTGATCAACTGAGTATCAGCAGCAAGACCGTGTCCAATCACCTGACCTTGCTCAAGAGCAAATTGCAGGTCAGCTCCCATGCGGAGTTGGTGCATGTGGGGATTGATATGGGCGTGGTGCGGGCGGCGGGATAAATCGCACCTCGGTAGGCACCGACGAGCCGGCGCCTACAGAGGTTAACGGTCCCAAGTGGTGGGGCAGTCCTTGCAGCCCTCCATATTCGCATCCTGGAAGTTTGCATAGTGCTGGCGGGTGCCGGTGAGGGTGGCCTGTTCCAGGTTGCTTTCACCGAACTTGGCTTCTTGCAGGTTGGCATCGCTCAGGTCCGCACCTTGCAGGTCGGCCTTGCTCAACCAGGTCATTTCCAGGTCCGCGGCACGCAGGTTGGCCTTGTGCAGCTTGGCCCCCGACAGCCGCGCAAATTGCAGGTAGGCGGCGCTGAGGTTGGCGTTTTCGAACTGTGCACCCTGGGCGAACATGCCCCAGCCTTGCACGGCCATCAAGGTGGCACCGCTGAAATCCGCCAGGCGCAGGTTGGCTTGTTGCAGGCTGGCGCGGGTCAGGTTGGCACCTTGCAGTTGGGCTTTTTCCAGGTTGGCCAGGTCGAGGTTGGCGTGGCGCAGATCGGCCTCGCGCAGGTCGGCACCGGCCAGGTTCATTTTGCTCAAATCCTCGTTACGCAGGTTGGCGCCCTTGAGGTTGGCGCCGGGGCATTGGCTGTGGGGGGCGATGGTGCAGCCGTTGATGACCAGGGGTTGGTCGTCGCCATCGTCGGCGTAGGCCAGGGGGAGGGACAGCAGAAGTAAGAGGGGCAGGTAGTTCATGGCGGGGATCTCGTGGTGGCCGTTGGGGCGCGGAGCACCCTGGGAAGCGTTCCCACGCAGAGCGTGGGAACGATCATCAACGGGGGTTATTTTTGCGCGGTCTTGTTATCCCAGCTCGGGATCTTGAACACCCAGAATGACCCGCCTTGCGCCACCGGCTTGGTCAGCTCGGCCATGTCGCCGCCCCACAACGGCACCGCGCCGCCGTAGCCAACCGTCACGCCGATGTACTGCTCGCCGTCCTGTTCCCAGGTGATCGGCGGGGAGACGATGCCGCTGCCGGTCTGGAACTTCCACAGCTCCTTGCCGGTTTTCGCGTCGAAGGCCTTGAAGAAGCCATCGCCAGTGCCGGTGAACACCAGGTTGCCCTTGGTCGCCAGCACGCCGGCCCACAATGGCAGGGCTTCCTTGTGTTCCCATACCACCTTGCCGGTGGTCGGGTTCATCGCGCGCAGGGTGCCGACGTGGTCGTCATACATGCGCTTGATGCGGAACCCCATGCCCAGGTACGCCGAGCCCTTCTTGTAGTTGACCTCTTCGGTCCAGTATTCCTCTTTCCACTGGTTGCCCGGAATGTAGAACAGGCCGGTGTCCTGGCTGTAGGCCATGGGGTTCCAGTTCTTGCCACCGAGGAACGGCGGCGAGACTTCCACCGATTTGCCCTTGGTTTCACCCGGCAGCGGCTTGGCCGGACGCTGGCCTTCGTTTTCCACGGGGCGGCCGGTCTTCAGGTCGATATGGCTGGCCCAGGTGATGTTGTCGACAAACGGGAAGGCGTTCTGCAGCTTGCCGTTGTTGCGGTCGACCACGTAGAAGAAGCCGTTGCGGTCGGCGTGGCCGGTGGCCTTGACCACTTTGCCGTCCTTGTCCTTGTAATCGAACAGCACCAGCTCGTTGTTGCCGGAGAAGTCCCAGGCATCGTTTGGCGTGTGCTGGTAGAACCACTTCACTTCGCCGGTGCTTGGGTCGACACCCACTTGGCCGGAGGTGTAGAGGCTGTCGAAGTCGTGGGGGTTGCCGTCCTTGGAGGTGCGCGCCCAGGTGTTCCACGGCCCTGGGTTGCCGGCGCCGACGATGATGGTGTTGGTTTCGGCATCGAAACTGGCGCTCTGCCAAGGGGCGCCGCCGCCGTGGCTCCAGGCCTCGACCTTGCCGGTTTCGGTGGTTGGATCATCCGGCCAGGACGGTGCTTTCACATCGCCGGTGGTGGTGCTGTCCTTGCCATTGAGGCGGCCCATGTGGCCTTCGACAAACGGGCGCATCCACACTTCTTCGCCGGTGTCCGGGTCGCGGGCAAACAGCTGGCCGACCACGCCGAATTCATCACCGGAGCTGCCGTGGATCAGCAGGACCTTGCCAGTGACCTTGTCTTTGATCAGCACCGGGGCGCCGGTCATGGTGTAGCCGGCGGCGTGGTCGCCGAATTTCTTGTTCCACACCACTTTGCCGGTGTTTTTATCGAGGGCGATCAGGCGTGCATCGAGGGTGCCGAAGTAGATCTTGTCGCCAAAGATCGCCGCCCCGCGGTTGACCACGTCACAGCACGGGCGAATGTTGTCGGGCAGTCGGTGGTTGTAGGTCCACAGGCGCTTGCCGGTCTTGGCGTCGAGGGCGAATACCCGGGAGTAGGAGCCGGTGACATACACCACGCCGTCGTTGACGATGGCCTGGGATTCCTGGCCGCGTTGCTTCTCGTCACCGAACGAGTAGGACCAGGCCGGTGTGAGCTTGAAAACGTTCTTGTCGTTGACCTGGGCCAGGGGGCTCCAGCGCTGGGCGTTGGTGCCCATGCCGTATTGCAGCACGTCCTTGGTGGTCAGGTGGTCGTTGGCAATGTCTTCCCAGGTGACGTTGCGCGTCTGCTTGGCAGGTTCGGCAGCGGCGAAGCTCGCCGCACTCAAGGACAGGCTGCCGACCAGCAGGAAAGCCTGCACGGCAAGGCTCAGCGGCGAGAGGGCGGGTAGCGATCTTATTGTCATGGTTGCAGTTCCCAGTGGAGGTTTTGGCCTGCACAGGTTGCTGGCTGGATGGGGCACAGGGATACGGAAAATATCCCGGTGTAGCCGGGACAATTTCCCGAACCGCATCTGATTTAGCAGGGGCCCGCAAGCCTTACTACGAAGGGAGTAGAACCCGGCCACCAAAGCAGCATACGGGCCCTGGCGAGGCATTCCTATGATGGTTGCCATAGCCTCTGTAGAGAGGTTTTGCGTGCAATCCTGAGGGGACAATAATGACAACAAAACGCAACGCCTTGCTGGTTGCCGGCCTGTTGGCCGGGGTGATCGGCGCAGGTTCCGCCTGGGCCCATGGCAACGTCACACCCACTGCCGTGGAAACCAAGGGACTGACGCCGGTCAAGGATGCCGGCGTGACGCTGGATGCGGACGGCTGGGCGGCGGTGAACCCATATCGCCAGTCGCCGGAACATGACAAGGCTGTGGAAGTCGGCGCCTCGGCCTATAACCAGAACTGCGCCGCGTGCCATGGCCTGGAAGCCAAGTCCGGCGGTATCGCGCCGGACCTGCGCATGCTTGACGAGGGCGATGCCGGGGACGAGTGGTTCGTCGAACGGGTGCGCCACGGTGCCGTGCGCGATGGCCGGGTGTACATGCCGAAAATGGCCGACTACCTGAGCCAGGAAGCCTTATGGGCGGTACGCACTTATCTTGATAGCGTGCACGTCGAGGAGTAAGCCATGGGCTGGCGCGCACGTTGGCTGTTGGCTTGTTGGTTGCCAGTGGCCGCCTACGGGATGGACCCCGGCAAAGACCCGGTGCCATCGGTGATGTGGAGCTATTTCCACCAGCAGTTGCTCGGCAATGCGCCGTTTGTCTTTGATGAGCGGGTCCAACTGCTGGCGCCGCCCTTTGCCGAAGATGCGCGGCAGGTGCCGCTGGAAATCGATGCCCGCGCCTTCAAGGGCGAGGTAGTGAAGATCATCGCCTGGGCCGAACTCAATCCACTGCCGAAAATCGTCGACTTCCAGCCGGGCGAGGGCGTGTTGCCCTGGCTGGCGATTCGTATCCGCATCGAACAGGCTACGCCGTTGCGCGCGGCCGTGTTGACCAAAGATGGCCTGTGGCATGTGGGCTCGACCCTGATCGACGCCGCCGGCGGTGGCTGCACCGCGCCCAGCGTGGTGCGCAGCCAGCCGGGTTGGGAAGAGCACCTGGGAGAAGTGTTGGGCGGCCGTTACCCCCGCGCGGACTTCAGCCGGCTGCGCCTGCAAGTGGCGCACCCGATGGACAATGGCATGGTCAGCGGCATCCCTGAGTTCTACATCAACCACGCCGAGCTGCGCGACGCCCAGGACCGGGTGTTGGCGCGCCTGGAGCTGTTCGCGGCGGTCAGCGAGAACCCCGACCTGGCGTTTGACCTGCAAGGAGCGGGGCCGGTGCGCCTACTGTTGCGCGACACCAGCGGCAGCGAGTTTTCCGGAGCCATCCCATGAAGTGGCTATGGCTGCTGTTGTTCGGCCTGAGCCTGCCCGCGCTGGCCGACCTCGACTACGCCCTCAAGCCCCGGCAGATCGCTGTCGACACCTGGCTGCTGGAAGGCAGCACCGACAATTTCGCCAGGGCCAACGGCGGCAATATCGTCAATACCGCCTTTATCGTGACCCAGGCCGGGGTAGTGGTTATCGACACCGGGCCGTCCCGGCGCTACGGCGAGGCGATGCGCCAGGCAATTGCCACGGTCACCGACAAACCGGTGATCCAGGTCTTGCTGACCCATCACCACCCCGACCATGTACTGGGCAACCAGGCGTTCAAGGATGTGCCCATCGGCGCGCTGGCAGGCACCACCACGCTGCTGCGCGAGCAGGGCGATGGCATGGCGGAAAACATGTACCGCATGGTCGGCGACTGGATGCGTGGCACTGAAGTGCTGCTGCCCAGCCAGACGCTGAGCCCCGGCGTGCAGACCTTTGGTGGGCACTCCTTGCGCCTGCTGAGCCTGAGCGGCCATACCGGCGCCGACCTGGCGATTTTCGACGAGACCAGCGGCGTGCTGTTTGCCGGCGACCTGGTGTTTTACCAGCGCGCCCTGACCACCCCCAATACCCCCGGCCTTGCAGTATGGCTGGCGGATATCGCCACCCTGCAAGGCCTGCCCTGCAAGCTCATCGTGCCCGGCCACGGCCCCGTGGCCAGCGACGCGCAGCCCTTTGCACAAATGCGTGACTACCTGGGCTGGCTCGACCAGCTCATGGCTACCGGTGCCGCCAACGGCAGTGCCATGGGCGAGATGATCCGCAGCCCCATCCCCGAACGTTTTGCGGCCATCAGCCTGAGCCGCTACGAACTGATCCGCAGTGTCAGCCACCTGTATCCGCGCTATGAACGCGCCCAGATGCAACGGATAGATCAATAACAACATCCCCCCGAAAGAGGCCTCATCATGATCTACGCACAACCTGGCACCCCCGGCGCCATCGTCACCTTCAAGCCGCGCTACGGCAACTTTATCGGTGGCGAGTTTGTGGCCCCGGTCAACGGTGAATACTTCACCAACACCTCGCCGGTCACCGGCGAAGTGATTGCCCAATTCCCGCGCTCCAGCGCCGCCGATATCGACAAGGCGCTGGACGCCGCGCATGCCGCCGCCGATGCCTGGGGCAAGACCTCGGCCCAGGATCGTTCCCTGGTACTGCTGAAAATTGCCGACCGTATCGAGCAGCACCTGGAAGTGTTGGCCGTGACCGAGACCTGGGACAACGGCAAGGCCGTGCGCGAGACCTTGAATGCCGACGTGCCATTGGCCGCCGACCACTTCCGTTATTTCGCTGGCTGCATCCGCGCCCAGGAGGGCGGCGCTGCCGAGATCAACGAACTGACCACCGCTTATCACTTCCACGAACCCCTGGGTGTGGTCGGGCAGATCATCCCGTGGAACTTCCCGTTGTTGATGGCCGCCTGGAAACTCGCACCGGCCCTGGCCGCTGGCAACTGCATCGTGCTCAAGCCGGCCGAGCAGACGCCGCTGTCGATCATGGTGTTTGCCGAGCTGATCGCCGACCTGTTGCCGGCCGGCGTGCTGAACATCGTCCAGGGTTTTGGCCGCGAAGCCGGCGAGGCCCTGGCCACCAGCAAGCGCATCGCCAAGATCGCCTTTACCGGCTCCACCCCGGTGGGCGCGCACATCATGCATGCGGCGGCCGAGAACATTATTCCGTCTACCGTCGAGCTGGGCGGCAAGTCGCCCAATATCTTCTTTGAAGACATCATGCAGGCGGAACCGGCCTTTATCGAGAAAGCCGCCGAGGGCCTGGTGCTGGCGTTCTTCAACCAGGGCGAGGTCTGCACCTGCCCGTCGCGGGCGCTGGTGCAGGAGTCGATCTACGAGCCGTTCATGGCCGAGGTCATGAAGAAGATCGTCAAGATCAAGCGCGGCAACCCGCTGGACACCGAAACCATGGTCGGCGCCCAGGCGTCCGAGCAGCAGTACGACAAGATCCTCTCGTACCTGACCATTGCCCAGGAAGAGGGCGCCGAACTACTGGCCGGTGGCGCCGCCGAACACCTGGAGGGCGACCTGTCCAGCGGCTATTACATCCAGCCGACCCTGCTCAAGGGCCACAATAAAATGCGCGTGTTCCAGGAAGAAATCTTCGGCCCGGTGGTGGGCGTGACCACCTTCAAGGACGAAGCCGAAGCCCTGGCGATTGCCAACGACAGCGAATTTGGCCTCGGTGCCGGGCTGTGGACCCGCGACATCAACCGCGCCTACCGCATGGGCCGGGCGATCAAGGCCGGGCGCGTGTGGACCAACTGCTACCACCTGTACCCGGCGCACGCCGCATTTGGCGGCTACAAAAAGTCCGGCGTGGGCCGTGAGAACCACAAGATGATGCTCGACCATTACCAGCAGACCAAGAACCTGCTGGTGAGCTATGACATCAACCCGTTGGGGTTCTTCTGATCGCCTGATTGAACTGCCAGCTTCCACCCTTTGATGGGCAGACATCAGCCTCCCTGCTTGAAATGCAATCAAGTGTGGGAGCTGGCTTGTCGGATCGCTGCGATAGCGGTGTATCAGTCGATAAATGTATTGGCTGATACACCGCCATCGCAGGCAAGCCAGCTCCTACAGGGGAATGCAGCTTCGCGCTCTTGCTCTGCTGTTGATCTGCTTTTGATCTGGCTTTTGATCTTGGGCGCCCCGTTAAACCACGATGGCCGTCGCAGGTAAGCCCGCTCCCACATTTTTGATGGGGGTACACCCGCGACCATTGCAGGCTGCCGGCTCGTTCGAAAGTAGCATTCGCCCGCCAGCCCACCCATGCATTAATGCCTGTACCGGACTTTCCCGGCATAACAAGAGGAACGCCCCATGTGGACCAAACCCGCCTACACCGACCTGCGTATCGGCTTTGAAGTGACGATGTATTTCGCCAATCGCTGAAATTTCAACGGGGATGTGGGCCACCCATTGGTCTGATTGCATTCGCCAGCGGATGCGTTAGTGTGGCCCGTATCTTCCAAAAACAATAAAAACAGGCTTACCAATGAGCCAGAGTCTCAGCCAACTGCGTAAATTCGTTTCCCCAGAAATCATCTTCGGCGCCGGTTCCCGGCACAATGTCGGCAATTACGCCAAGACCTTTGGTGCGCGCAAGGTCCTGGTGGTCAGCGACCCCGGCGTGGTGGCTGCCGGTTGGGTCGCCGATGTGGAGGCCAGCCTGCAGGCCCTGGGTATCGAGTACTGCCTGTACACCGCCGTGTCACCCAACCCGCGTGTGGAAGAAGTGATGCAGGGCGCCGAGGTCTACCGCGAGCACCATTGCGATGTGATCGTCGCCGTCGGCGGCGGCAGCCCGATGGATTGCGGCAAGGCCATTGGCATTGTGGTTGCCCATGGGCGCAGCATCCTTGAGTTCGAAGGGGTGGACACCATCCGCGTGCCCAGCCCGCCGCTGATCCTGATCCCGACCACCGCCGGCACCTCCGCCGACGTGTCGCAGTTCGTGATCATTTCCAATCAGCAGGAACGCATGAAGTTTTCCATCGTCAGCAAGGCGGTGGTGCCGGATGTGTCGCTGATCGATCCGGAAACCACCGCCAGCATGGACCCGTTTCTCTCGGCCTGTACCGGGATCGACGCGCTGGTGCATGCCATCGAGGCCTTTGTGTCCACCGGCCACGGCCCGCTGACCGACCCCCATGCGCTGGAGGCCATGCGCCTGATCAATGGCAACCTGGTGCAGATGATCGCCAACCCCAGCGATATCGCCCTGCGCGAGAAAATCATGCTCGGCAGCATGCAGGCGGGCCTGGCGTTTTCCAATGCGATCCTGGGTGCGGTGCATGCCATGTCCCACAGCCTGGGCGGTTTTCTCGATTTGCCCCATGGCCTGTGCAACGCGGTGCTGGTCGAGCATGTGGTGGCGTTCAACTACAACTCGGCGCCGGAGCGTTTCAAGGTGATTGCCGAGACTTTTGGCATCGACTGCCGGGGGCTCAACCACCGGCAGATCTGCGGGCGGTTGGTGGAGCACCTGATTGCGCTCAAGCATGCCATTGGCTTCCATGAAACCCTGGGCCTGCACGGGGTGCGGGTGGCGGATATTCCGTTCTTGTCGCAACACGCCATGCACGACCCGTGCATCCTGACCAACCCGCGCGAGTCGAGCCAGCGTGACGTCGAGGTCGTCTATGGCGAAGCTCTCTGACGATCAACAGCGGGCCCTGGCCGGGCTGCTGGGGCTGGGTGATCATTCGGCACGCAAGAGCCACTACCCCGAGCTGACGGCGCGGTTGGATGAGCTGGAGGCCGAGCGCAAACGCTATATCCGCCTCAACGATGAGCTGGAGCAAAGGGTCGCGGCACGCACCGATGAACTGCTCGACGCCAACCACAATCTGCAACAGCAGATCGCCCGGCGCGAGCGCATCGAACAGGACCTGCGCGACGCCCGCGACGCTGCCCAGGCCGCCAACCGCAGCAAGGACAAATACCTCGCCGCCGCCAGCCACGACCTGCTGCAGCCGCTCAATGCCGCACGCTTGTTGATCTCCACCTTGCGCGAGCGAGAGCTGCCCAGCGTGGAAAAAGTCCTGGTGGAGCGTACGCACCAGGCCCTGGAAGGGGCGGAAGACCTGCTGGCGGACTTGCTGGATATTTCCCGCCTCGACCAGGCGGCGGTCAAGCCGGACATTGCCCTGTATCGCCTCGACGAACTGCTGGCGCCGCTGGTTTCGGAGTTCCAGTCGGTGGCGGCGGCGGCCGGGTTGAACCTGCGTGTGCACATGGGCCGCTATGCGCTGCGCACCGACCTGCGCCTGTTGACACGCATCCTGCGCAATTTCCTCAGCAATGCCTGCCGCTATACCGAGCAGGGTTGCATCCTGCTGGGGGCGCGGCGGCGCGGTGATCGCCTGCGCCTGGAGGTGTGGGACACTGGCCGTGGGATTGCCGCCGACAGCCTGGAGTCGATTTTCCTCGAGTTCAACCAACTGGACGTCGGCCGGGCGGCGGATCGCAAGGGCGTAGGCCTGGGCCTGGCGATTGTCGAGCGTATCGCGAAGATCCTCGGCTGCCAGGTGAGGGTGCGCTCATGGCCGGGGCGCGGCTCGATGTTCAGTATCGAGGTGCCGCTGTCCGAGGAAATACCGCTGCCCATCAGCCTCGCGCCACCCCAGGCCGGTGCCGGCAACCCATTGCCGGGGCGGCGCCTGCTGGTGTTGGATAACGAAACCAGCATCCTGGAGAGCATGCGCGCGTTGCTTGGGCAGTGGGGCTGCGAAGTGGTGACCGCCACTGATCAGGCGGGCGCGTTGGTGGCGTTGCAGGGTAGGGCGCCGGAGCTGATCCTGGCCGATTACCACCTCGATCATGGTGTGGTCGGCTGCGAGGTGGTCAAGCAGTTGCGCGAGCATTTCGACCGCAGGATCCCTGCGGTGATCATCACGGCCGACCGCACGGACCAGTGCCGGCGTTCGTTGCAGCGCCTGGAGGCGCCGTTGCTCAATAAACCGGTGAAGCCGGGCAAGCTGCGGGCGGTGTTGAGCCAGCTACTGGGTGCCGCGCCTGACACGACGGCCTGAATGTGGGAGCAGGCAAGCTGCTCCCACAGGCTTAAATCGCGTGTGCCTTGATACCTGTCAAAACCTGCCGCGACGCTTTGCCTCATGCTGCAGGCCTTGATTGTCATGGCCGACGGAGATTTCCATGAGTGCCCCCGCAACACCTGCTGTTTCTTTCAAGCTGCCCATGGGCCTGGTGATCGCCGTGCTGGTGATGATCGGCGTGCTGTTGTTGCCGTTGCCCGCCGATTTGCCGGTAGCCGGGCACCGGATGTTGGCGATCCTGGCGTTTGCCGTGGTGGTGTGGATCACCGAGGCGGTGTCCTACGAAGCCAGTGCGATCATGATCACCTCGTTGATGGCCTTTCTGCTGGGCACCGCGCCGTCCCTGCAGGACCCGACGCACCTGATCGGTTCCAGCCCCGCCATCAGCATGGCGCTTACCGGGTTTGCCAACCCGGCCCTGGCCCTGGTGGCCGGTGCGTTGTTTATCGCCGCCGCCATGACCCACACAGGCCTCGACCGGCGTATCGCCCTGGTCACCCTGACCCGGGTTGGCACCAGCACCCGCGGGATTCTGGTGGGGGCGATTGCGGTGACCATCCTGCTGAGCCTGGTAGTGCCCAGCGCCACGGCGCGCAGTGCTTGCGTAGTGCCGATCATGATGGGGGTGATCGCCGCGTTTGGCGTGGACAAACGCTCCAATATCGCCGCTGGGATCATGATCGTCGTCGCCCAGGGCACCAGCATCTGGAACGTCGGGATCCAGACCGCGGCGGCGCAGAACCTGTTGACCGTGGGCTTTATGGACAAGATGCTCGGCCAGCGCGTGTCGTGGATCGACTGGCTGATCGCCGGGGCGCCGTGGGCGTTGATCATGTCGGCGGTATTGCTGTTGCTGGTGCTCAAGTTGCTGCCTCCGGAAACCAACAGCATCCCCGGTGGCAAGGAGGCCGTGGCGCAATCTCTGGCCGATATCGGCCCGATGACCGGGCCGCAGAAGCGCCTGCTGACGGTCTCGCTATTGCTGCTGCTGGCCTGGGCCACGGAAGGGCGCCTGCACAGCTTCGATACCACCTCCACCACCTACGCCGGCCTGGTGTTCCTGCTGCTGCCGGGGATTGGGGTGATGACCTGGAAAGACGTGCAGTCGCGCATCCCCTGGGGCACGGTGATTGTGTTTGGCGTGGGCATCAGCCTCGGTACGGCGCTGCTGACCACCCAGGCCGGGCAATGGCTGGGCGCGCAGGTGGTGGGGCATACCGGCCTGGATCAACTGGGTCCGCTGGGGGTGTTTGCGATCCTTGGGGCATTCCTGATTGTGATCCACCTGGGCTTTGCCAGCGCCACTGCGTTGACCTCGGCCTTGCTGCCGATCCTGATCGCGGTGCTGCAAACCCTGCCGGGGGACTTCAGCCGGCTGGGCATGACCATGTTGCTCGGGTTTGTGGTCAGCTATGGCTTTATCCTGCCGATCAACGCCCCGCAGAACATGGTGTGCCTGGGCACCGGCACCTTTACCGCGAGGCAGTTTGCCAAGGTGGGCTTGTTGGTGACCTTGATTGGCTACCTGTTGATGCTGGTGTTCGCCGCCACCTATTGGAGCTGGCTGGGCTGGATCTAAAAGCCCCAGTGTGAGCCCGCTCCCACAGGGGAGCTCGGCTGGGCACATAAGTTGCGTCACATAGCAAATCAAATGTGGGAGCAGGCAAGCCAGCTCCCACAAAGATGACAAGATGAACCCCGCTCAGGTCTACTACGCTCTGAGTCATGGTTTTACCGGCCTCGTGCGTCGGTCATCAAGGTCACGAATGGATAAATACACCCCGCATACCTGGCAACCCCACGAGCGTCCGAGCTTGCCGGGGTCGCCGTCGACGCCCCATCACCCCACGCTCAAACGCTGGGCCTTTGCCCTGGTTGGCGTGCTGGTGGCAATCACCGGCGGCCTGGGCAATGCACTGGTGATCGCCAACCTGCCGTATCTGCAAGGGGCATTGGGCGCGACCACCGCCGAAATGGCCTGGCTGCCCGCGGCCTACGTGATGACCAACGTGTCGATGAACCTGCTGCTGGTGAAGTTCCGCCAGCAGTTCGGCTTGCGCGCGTTTACCGAAGTGTTCCTGGTGCTTTACGCCCTGGTCACCTTTGGCCATCTGTTCGTCAATGATCTCAGCTCGGCAATCGCCGTGCGTGCGGCCCACGGCATGGTGGGCGCGGCCCTCAGTTCCCTGGGTTTGTACTACATGGTCCAGGCGTTCCCCGCAAAGTGGCGGCTCAAGGCCCTGGTCTTGGGCCTGGGCACCGCGCAACTGGCCCTGCCGATGGCACGGCTGTTTTCCGAGGACTTGCTGCAAATTGCCGAGTGGCGCGGCCTCTACCTGTTTGAACTGGGCATGGCGCTGACCTGCCTGGGCTGTGTATTCCTGCTCAAGTTGCCACCGGGCGACCGCTTCAAGACCTTTGAAAAGCTCGACTTCCTGACCTTCGCCTTGCTCGCCTCGGGGGTGGCGTTGCTCTGCGCGGTACTGTCCCTGGGGCGTATCGACTGGTGGCTGGAAGCGCCGTGGATTGGCGTCGCTTCTGCCTGTTCGCTAGTGCTGATCATGGCCGGCCTGGCCATCGAACATAACCGCGCCAACCCGTTGCTGATGACCCGCTGGCTGGGCGGCGGGGTGATGATTCGCCTGGCCCTGGCGGTGATCCTGATCCGCATGGTGCTGTCCGAGCAGTCCACCGGCGCCGTCGGCTTTTTGCAGGCGCTGAACATGAGCAGCGAGCAGATGCGCACCTTGTACCTGGTGATGCTGCTGGGGGCGATCAGTGGCCTGGTGATCAGCGCGTTGACCATCAACCCGGCACACCTGCTGATGCCGCTGGTGATATCCCTGGCCCTGATGGCCACAGGTTCGGTGATGGACAGCTTCTCCAGCAACCTGACTCGCCCGCACAACATGTACCTGAGCCAGTTTTTGCTGGGGTTTGGCGGTACCTTCTTCCTCGGCCCGACCATGGTGCTGGGCATGCGCAATGTGCTGACCAACCCGCGCAACCTCGTGAGTTTCTCGGTGTTATTCGGTATTTGCCAGAACCTTGGCGGGCTGATGGGGGCGGCGTTGCTCGGCACGTTCCAGATCGTGCGGGAGAAGTTCCACTCCAGCATGATTGTCGAACACCTGACATTGTTGGACCCGCGCGTAGCCGCCCGGGTGCAGAGCGGTGGCTCGGCCTATGGCTCGGTGATTGCCGACCCGGAACTGCGCAACCTGATGGGCATTCGCAGCCTGGCCACGGCGGCCACCCGTGAAGCCAATGTCATGGCCTATAACGACGTGTTCATGCTGATCGCGATCATCGCGATCCTCACCATGTTGTGGATTTTTACCCGCAGCCTGTGGCTGATGAGCACCACCAAGAAAGCTGCCGCCAGCGCAGCGCCTTCCGTTCAACCTAGCGGCGCACTTCCTTCATGAGCGAACCTACGGCTACCACCACGACCACCAATGCCATTGCTTCCACCCCGGAGGGCACCACGCCGCCCGGTGCCACGGTCACCGAACAGCGTTCGTTGGGTGTGCGTGTCATCTCGTCCCTGGGCTTTGCCGCGATTGCGATCGTCGGCGTGTTGATCGTGTTGTACGCCTGGCAATTGCCGCCTTTCAGCAGTGCCGTCGAAACCACCGAAAACGCCCTGGTGCGCGGCCAGGTAACGATCATCGGCCCGCAATTGAGCGGTTATGTGTTCGAGGTGCCGGTGCAGGATTTCCAGTACGTCAAGGCCGGGGATCTGCTGGTGCGCCTCGACGATCGCATCTACAAGCAGCGCCTGGACCAGGCCCAGGCGCAACTGGCGGTACAGCAGGCGTCCCTGGCCAACGTGGTGCAACAGCGCAACAGCGCCGAGGCGACCATCAAGTTGCGCCAGGCGGCCCTGGCCGACAGCCAGGCCCAGGCGCGCAAAAGCACCGCCGACCTGCGCCGCAACGAAGAACTGATCAGCGACGGCTCGGTATCGCGCCGCGAACTGGACGTGACCCGCGCCGCCAACGCGCAGACCATCGCCGCCGTGGCCCAGGCCCAGGCCAGCCTGGAAATCGCCCGCCAGGATCTGCAGACGGTGATCGTCAATCGCGGCTCGCTGGAAGCCGCCGTCGCCAGCGCCGAGGCCGCCGTGGAGTTGGCGCGGATCGACCTGTCGAACACCCGTGTGCTCGCACCCAGGGACGGCCAGTTGGGGCAGATCGGCGTGCGCCTGGGGGCCTACGTCAACTCCGGCGCGCAGTTGATGGCGCTGGTGCCGAACCAGCTGTGGGTGATCGCCAATATGAAAGAAACCCAGATGGACAACGTGCAGGTGGGCCAGCCGGTGATGTTCACCGTCGATGCCCTGAACCACCGCAAGTTCCACGGCACGGTGCAGCGTATCTCGCCGGCCACGGGAGCCGAGTTCAGCCTGTTGCAGGCCGATAACGCCACCGGCAACTTCGTCAAGATCGCGCAGCGGGTGCCGGTGCGGATCACGGTGGACCCGGATCAGGAGCAGAGCGAACGCTTGCGGCCGGGGTTGTCGGTGGTGGTCAGTATCGACACGGCGGGGCGCTTGAAGAACAGCCCGCCCTGACCCCTGGCAGGAGCCGACTTGCCGGCTCCTGCAGAGGTTTTGTTTATGGGGCCATGAGCATCGGTGGCAGGGTGCCCAACAGCGAAACGGCCGCCACGGCCGCCGCGCCCAGCAGCCATTCCAGCAACACGCTGGCCTGCAATTGGCCCGGACGTTGCTGGCAACCCTTGATCCGTAGCCGGTTGAGCAATGCCAGGCCCAGCATGCCCGCCACCAGCAGCACCTTGATCAACAGGATCAAGGCAAACCCGCTGAACAGCGGGGTAGGCCACAATTGCCCGGTAAGCACGCGGACATTGATCAGCCCGCTGATCAGCAAACCCGTTACCAGCCCGTAACCGACACCACTGAAGCGCCGCAGGACCTCTTCCAGGTCGGTGCGCTGCGCTTGACGCAGGATCAACACCAACAGCAGCAACCCACCGAGCCAGGCCCCGACGCAGAGCAGGTGTACCACCTGATTGAGGATCAGCAATTGGCCGTTCAGGCCACTGAGCATGGCGCCATGGCCCACCGGGGCCAGGGTTGCCAAAAGCAGTACCGTCAGTGGCAGGCGCAGGCGGCTCCAGGGCGTCAGCAAGCCCAGCACCAACAAGCCATTGAGCAGCAGGTGCGCGCTCCAGACCTGGCCGAAGAAGGTCTTGCCCAGCACCAATTGCACGGTGGCCAGGTCCAGCGCCAGCAGTTCCCTGCCGGCCATGCTGGCACTGATCAATAGCAACCACGCCACGCCGCTGCCCATGGCCAGCCAGGCCAGTAGCGTGGTGATGCGCGCCAATTGCCGATCCAGTGCCGGCTGGGGTTTGTTGCCCAGGAGCACGGGCCGGAACACACAAGCCCCGAACATCAGCAGCACCGCCAGAAAGTGCAGGAAACGGCACAGCACCAGCAGGGTTGCCATGGGTTATTGGCCGACCTTGAAGCTGTAGCTGCCTTCGCTCTTGTGGGTATCGACCGAGACCGCATGCCACTCCACCTTGTAAGTGCCGGCAGCCAACGGCGCGGCAGGGGTCACCACCAGGGTTTTCTTGTCGGCGTCCGGGGTTTCCAGGCCTTTGACCGCCACTTCGGTGCCGTCCTTGCTCAGGGAGACCTTGGTGAACGTGGCTTCGACACCTTCGGAGAACACCAGGCGCAGGTCGGCGGGCGCGGCGACGGTGCTGTCGGCCGCCGGCGTGGTGTTTTTCAGGTGGGCATGGGCAAAAGCCGCCGAAGCGCCCAGCAGCGAGGCCAGCAAGGTCACCGTGGTCAGGGTTTTCTTGATCAACATCGTGCACTACCTATCAATGGGAGGAGTGGGCAGTGTACGAAGTTTCCACTCGGGCTGTCGCCCCGATCTAGAGCGGATGGTAGTCTTCAAGGCATGTCGTTGTCAGGGAGCCCCTATGGGCAATCACAAGATCGGTATCCGTCGGGTCAACGTCGAAAAGATTCTGCTGGCGGCTGAGAAGGTCTTCGCCGAAAAGGGCTACGGCAGCACCGCCATGGCCGACATTGCCGAACAGGCGCAACTGCCGCGCTCCAACCTGCATTACTACTTCAGCACCAAGAGCGAGTTGTACAGCGCGGTGCTGTTCGACCTGCTGGAAGTGTGGAAGCAGGACGCCCTGTGTTTCGAGATGTTCGATGACCCGCGGGTGGTCCTCAGCAGCTACATCCGGGCGAAGATGCAGCATTCGCGCAGTCGCCCCTATGGCTCCAAAGTCTGGGCCAATGAAATCATCCACGGTGCGCCGACCCTCGGTGAAGCGTTGGATGCAAGCCTGTACGACTGGGCCAAGATGAAGGAAGCGAAAATCCGCCAGTGGGTGGAAGACAAACGCATCCTCGCGGTGGAGCCGTCGAGCCTGCTGTATATGATCTGGGCCTCGACCCAGCACTATGCCGACTTTGATCATCAGGTGATGATCCTCAACGACCATCAGGCGTTGTCGGATATGCAGTTCGAACGGGCGGTGCAGACGGTGACCAGTGTGATTTTGCGGGGGATTGGCTTGGAGCCCTGAGTTTGTGGTGCGGTTGAGGGCCTTATCGCAGGCAAGCCAGCTCCCACATTTTGATTGTGTGAACCCGATCAAATGTGGGAGCTGGCTTGCCTGCCATAGCGATTTAAAAGGCTACACCGCCTCTCGGTAGGGGTTGCGTGGGTCCTGCGTCCAATTCAAAAACGGCTTGCCGGTGTCCATCGGCACCATCTCGATGCAGTCCGCCACCGGGCAGGTGATCTGGCACAGGTTGCAGCCCACGCATTCGTCGTCGATCACTTGGTACACGTGGGTCCCATCGGCCTGCTTGAGGCTGGCAATGGCCTGGTGCGAGGTGTCTTCACAGGCAATATGGCAACGCCCGCAGCCAATGCAGGCGGCCTGGTCAATTTTGGCGATGACCTGGTAGTTGATGTCCAGGTATTTCCAGTCCGTGGTGTTGCCCACGGCGCGCCCGGAGAAATCCTGCAGGCTGTTGTAGCCCTGGCTGTCCATCCACCGCGACAAGCCATCCTTCATCTCGTCGACAATGCGAAAGCCATGCAGCATCGCCGCCGTGCATACCTGCACCGCGCCGCAGCCCAGGGCAATGAACTCTGCGGCATCGCGCCAGTTGCCGATGCCGCCGATCCCGCAGATCGGCAAGCCCTGGGTCTGGGGGTCACGGGCAATTTCAGCGACCATGTTCAAGGCAATCGGCTTGACCGCCGAGCCGCAGTAGCCGCCGTGGGTACTCTGGGTGCCGACGATCGGCAGGGCGACCATGCGCTCCAGATCGACACTGGTGATGGAGTTGATGGTGTTGATCAGCGATACCGCATCGGCGCCCCCGCGATACGCGGCACGGGCGGCCACGCGAATGTCGGTGATATTAGGTGTGAGCTTGACGATCACCGGCAGCGAACAGTAGGTCTTGCACCAGCGTGTCACCTGCTCCACATACTCCGGCACCTGGCCCACGGCCGCGCCCATGCCCCGTTCCGGCATGCCGTGGGGGCAACCGAAGTTCAGCTCGATGCCGTCGCAACCGGTGGCCTCCACCAGCGGCAGGATGTTTTTCCATGACTCTTCGACGCACGGCACCATCAGCGACACGATCAGCGCGCGGTCCGGCCAATCCTTTTTCACCTGGGTGATTTCCCGCAGGTTGATCTCCAGGGAGCGGTCGGTAATCAGCTCGATATTGTTGATACCCAACACTTCACGGTTGGCGCCAAAGTGCGCCGAATAACGGGACGAGACGTTGACCGCCGCCGGGTCTTCGCCCAGGGTCTTCCAGACCACACCCCCCCAGCCGGCCTCGAAGGCGCGCACCACGTTGTAGGCTTTGTCGGTGGGTGGTGCGGAGGCCAGCCAGAACGGGTTGGGGGCTTTGATACCGGCGAACACAATCGATAGATCGGCCATTTACGCAGCCTCCACATTGAGCATGAGTTGAGCGTGCATGGCCTCGGCGGCCAGCTTGCCGTGTTGCACGGCCTGGACGGTGAGGTCTTGCCCGAGGCTGACGCAATCGCCACCGGCATACACGCCGGGGATGCTGGTTTGCAGCTGCGCATCGACAAAGATCCGTTCGCCCTGGCGTTGCAGTTGCTGGGCCAGTGGGTCGTGCAAGGCCTGGTCGTCGAAGCCTTGGCCGATGGCCTTGAAGATCGCATCTGCCGCCAGCTCGAAAGTTTCGCCGGTGGGGTGCAGGCGGCCGTTTTCCAGGCGCGTGCGGGCAAAGCGCATGCCGCGTACCTGGCCCTGGTCGTCCAGCAGCACAGTGTCGGGTTGGGCCCAGGTCAGCAGGCGCACCTGGTTGGCCTTGGCGATATCTTGCTCATGGCCGGTGGCGCCCATGTCGGCAAGCCCACGGCGGTAGACCAGGTTGACATCGCGCGCGCCCAGGCGGGCCATTTGCACGGCCATGTCGATGGCGGTGTTGCCGGCACCGAGCACGATGCAGCGGTCGGCCAGGGGCAGTTGGCTGAGGTCGTCGGCCTGGCGCAGTTCGCGGATGTAATCGGTGGCGGCGAGCAGGCCGGGGGCGTCCTCATGGGGCAGGCCCAGGTGTTTGCTGGCGGCCAGGCCCAGGCCGAGGAACACCGCGTCGAACTGCTGGTGCAGGTCGCTCAGGCTCAGGTTGTCACCCAGGCGCTGACCGTGGCGGATTTCGATGCCGCCGATCTGCAGGAGGAAATCCAGCTCCCTCTGGGCGAAGTCATCCACCAGTTTGTATTTGGCGATCCCGTATTCGTTGAGGCCACCGGCCTTTTCCCGGGCTTCGAAAATCACCACGTCATGCCCATGCAAGGCACTGCGATGGGCGCAGGACAAACCTGCCGGCCCGGCGCCGACCACCGCGATGCGCTTGCCGGTAGGGGCGGCGCGCTGGAACGGGTGTTGCTCGAAGTGCGCGTTGTCGATGGCATAGCGTTGCAACAGGCCGATCAGCACCGGGGCGCATTCTTCGCTGTGGTTGCGCACACAGGCCTGCTGGCAGAGGATTTCGGTCGGGCACACCCGGGCACAGCTGCCACCGAGGATGTTGGCCGAGAGAATCTTTTGCGCTGCGCCCTGGACGTTGTCGGTGTGGATGTTGCGGATGAAGGACGGAATGTCGATCTCGCTGGGGCACGCGTTGACGCACGGTGCGTCGTAGCAATACAGGCAGCGCGAGGCTTCCAGGTGCGCCTGGCGGGCGTTGAGGGGCGGTGCCAGGTCGGTGAAATGGCTGGCGAGGGTCGCCTTGTCTTCGTCGGGGTGGGGGAGGTGGTTCAGGGTCTGGATCACGGTAGTGTCCTCACGGTTTTTTGCCTCTGGCGGGCATTGATTTTTTTGTTGTTTGCACTGGCCTCATCGCGGGCAAGCCCGCTCCCACATTTGAACTGTGTGAACCCGATCAAGTGTGGGAGCTGGCTTGCCTGCGATCGGCGATGTCAGCGTTTCACCGCGGCTGGCTTGGAATGCTCCGCACGCTTGCGCAACTGCTCGAACACCGCCGGATACGCCGGCCGCTCGACATAGCGCCCGGCACCGCGCTCGGCGCGCAGGTCGCCGTCGACCCAGACCAGCTTGCCCTGGCTGATGGTGTGGCTGGGCACGCCGCGTACGGTCTTGCCTTCGAAGATGTTGAAGTCCACCTGCTGATGGTGGGTCTTGGCCGAGATGGTTCGCGAGCCCTGGGGATCCCACAGCACCAGGTCGGCATCGGCGCCGACCCGGATCGCACCTTTGCGCGGGTAGAGGTTGAAGATCTTCGCCGTGTTGGTGGAGGTCAGCGCGACGAACTCCTGCATCGACAGTCGCCCGGTGTTGACCCCTTCGTCCCACAGCAGCGCCATACGGTCCTCGATGCCGGCGGTACCATTGGGAATCTTGCTGAAATCGTCACGCCCAGCGGCCTTTTGTTCGGCGCAGAAGCAGCAGTGGTCGGTGGCGGTGGTGTGCAGGTTGCCCGATTGCAGGCCGCGCCACAGCGCGTCTTGGTGCCCGAGTGGGCGGAAGGGCGGGCTCATCACATAGCCCGCAGCGGTCTGCCAGTCGGGGTGCTGGTACACGCTGTCGTCCAGCAGCAGGTGCCCGGCCAGGACTTCGCCATAGACCGCCTGGCCCTTGGCGCGGGCGTAGGTGATTTCGTCGAGGGCTTCCTGGGTCGAGACGTGTACCAGGTACAGCGGCGTGCCGATGGTTTCGGCAATGCGGATCGCGCGGCTGGCGGCTTCGCCTTCCACTTGTGAGGGGCGCGACAGCGGATGGGCCTCGGGCCCGGTGATGCCCTGTGCCATCAGCTTGCGTTGCAGGTGATACACCAGTTCGCCGTTCTCCGCATGCACGGTGGGCACCGCGCCCAGTTCCAGGCAGCGCTCGAAGCTGGCGACCAGGGTGTCGTCGGCGGCCATGATCGCGTTCTTGTAGGCCATGAAGTGCTTGAAGCTGTTGATGCCGTGATGGCTCACCAGCTCGGCCATTTCCTCGCGCACCTGTTCGCTCCACCAGGTGATCGCCACATGAAACCCGTAGTCGGCCGCCGACTTCTGGGCCCAGCCACGCCACTGGTGAAAGGCTTCCAGCAACGACTGCTGTGGGTTGGGAATCACAAAATCGATGATCGACGTGGTCCCGCCCGCCAGGCCCGCTGCCGTACCGCTGAAAAAGTCCTCGCTGGCCACGGTGCCCATGAAGGGCAGTTGCATATGGGTATGGGGGTCGATACCGCCGGGCATCAGGTATTGGCCGCTGCCATCGAGTATCTCGGTGCCGGCGGGAATATCCAGATCAGTGCCAATAGCGCGGACTAGACCGTCTGCGCACAAGACATCGGCTTTATAACTTTCATCATGGGTAACAACGGTAGCGCCACGGATCAACAGAGACATGCCGAGTTCCTCAGAGGCTTGACCGGCTTATGCCAGTTCTAAGTGTTGTAGTGCTGCACACCGTGCAAGATTTATTCTTGTCAGTGGTGACAGGAATAGAAACTAGCCCGAGTTTTTCGAATGATCAAGATTATTTTTTATAAACATATATCCAGATTAAGTTGTTGAAATATATAGATAAAAATCTGAAATCACCAAAATGTAGCGTCCATTCACCATTTTGACGCACTTGACAGGTTCCCAATATGAGCAACATTTCCTATTGCAAATCAGACGCTTGAGAGTTGCCTCTTGACGGCGGGTAGTAATAAAAATAATTGTGTTGCACCAGATTGAGTCCTGATTGTTCGGACAACTTCTGCGTTATTTGGCCTGAGTGACGTTGAAAGTGCCGTGGGACTTTTCGGTAAATAAAATAAAGCTGATAAACATCAGCCAGTTATATAAGCGGTACGGATGGGGTGACGGCTTGCGGCACGGTAATTGAGTGCGCTGGCGGTTGGCCGGGTCCGTGATGTCATGTTGTCCATGCGGGACTACGGCCATCCAGCGTTGAGCGCCGGATGAGCAACAATAATTTTAAAAAAAACCGTGGAGCGGCCATGCAACAGAACAGATCGCAAGTCATAGAACGCGACGGCCTGTATGAACTCGACGCCGGCAGCGACGTCCTCGACAGCCCCCGCTACAACCACGACATGGCACCGACCAAGGTGCACGAACGAACCTGGAACAAGTGGCACATCACGGCGCTGTGGGTCGGCATGTCGATCTGCGTACCGACCTACACCCTGGGTGGGGTGCTTACCGCGTACTTCGGTTTGTCGGTGGGCGAGGCGCTGATGGCGATCCTGCTGGCCAATATCGTGGTGCTTATCCCCCTGACGCTCAACGCTTTTCCCGGGACCAAGTACGGCATTCCGTTCCCGGTGCTGTTGCGCTCATCCTTCGGCATCCTTGGTTCCAATGTGCCGTGCCTGATCCGTGCGCTGGTGGCGTGTGGCTGGTTCGGTATCCAGACGATGTTCGGCGGGCTGGCGATCCACTTGTTCCTCGGCTCGATTTTCGAGGGCTGGAAGAGCCTGGGCGGCACCGGCGAGGTGATCGGCTTCATGATCTTCTGGGTGCTGAACCTGTGGGTGGTGCTGCGTGGCGCCGAGTCGATCAAATGGCTGGAAACCCTGTCGGCGCCGCTGCTGGTGGCGGTAGGTATCGGCCTGCTGGTGTGGGCGTTGCCCAATGTGTCGCTCAGCGAACTCATGGCGATTCCGCCCAAGCGGCCCGAAGGCGCGAGCCTGACGGGTTACTTCATGGCCGGGCTGACGGCGATGGTCGGGTTCTGGGCCACGTTGTCGTTGAATATTCCCGACTTCAGCCGCTATGCCAAAAGCCAGAAGGACCAGATCCTGGGGCAGATTTTTGGCCTGCCGCTGACCATGTTCCTGTTCGCCGCATTGGGCGTGATCATGACCGCCGCCTCGGTGAAGTTGGTGGGGGTCAGCGTCTCCGACCCGGTGACCCTGATCGGCCACATCCAGAGCCCGGTGTGGGTGGCGGTGGCGATGGCGTTGATCATCATTGCCACGCTGTCGACCAACACGGCGGCGAATATTGTCTCGCCCACCAATGACTTCCAGAACATCGCGCCCAAGCTGATCAACCGCACCACCGCCGTGGTGCTTACCGGCCTGGTGGGGCTGGCGTTGATGGCCCATGAACTGCTGAAAAAACTCGGCCTGATCGTGTCCGATGTCAGCCTGGAAACCGTGTATTCCAACTGGCTGCTGGGTTATTCGAGCCTGTTGGGGCCGATTGCCGGGATCATGGTGGTGGACTATTTCCTGATCCGCCGCCAGCAACTGGACCTGGCGGGGTTGTACCGCGATGACGTGTACCCGGCGTGGAATGTGGCGGGGTTTATCGCCTTTGGCGTGCCGGTGGTGCTGACCTTGCTGTCGCTGGGTAGCGATGCATTCAGTTGGTTCTACAGCTATGGCTGGTTCACCGGCTCGGCGTTGGGCGGGGTGTTGTATTACGGCCTGTGCAGCAAGCGCAAAACCAGCCCGGTCGCTGCCAAGACATCCCTGTAAGCGATGTGGAATGCAATCAACTGTGGGAGCGGGCTTGCTCGCGAAGGCGGTGGGTCAGTGATGGATATATTGACTGATACACCGCCTTCGCGAGCAAGCCCGCTCCCACAGTTGGACCGCGTCAATCATAAGAAATACTGCCTGAGGAGATCCCCATGAACGCTGCCATCGACGTTCTACAATCGACCCATCAGCATATCAACCGCGACCGCCTGTGGCAGTCGTTGATGGACCTCGCCAAGCTTGGCGCTACCCCCAAGGGCGGTGTGTGTCGATTGGCCCTGACCGACCTGGATCGCCAGGCTCGCGATCTGTTTGTGCAATGGTGCGAGGATGCGGGTTGCACCGTGACTGTCGATGGCGTGGGCAATATTTTCGCCCGTCGCCCTGGGCGCAACCCGGCGCTGGCGCCGGTGATGACCGGCAGCCATATCGACACCCAGCCGACTGGCGGCAAGTTCGACGGCTGCTTCGGTGTATTGGCGGGAGTGGAGGTGTTGCGCACGCTCAATGACCTGCAGATCGAAACCGAGGCGCCGCTGGAGGTGGTGGTGTGGACCAACGAAGAAGGCTCGCGCTTCCCGCCATGCATGATGGGCTCCGGGGTGTTTGCCGAGAAATTCACCCTGGCAGACACCCTGGCCAAGACCGATGCCGAGGGCGTCACGGTGGGCGATGCGCTGAATGCGATTGGCTATGCGGGCCCCCGGCCGGTCAGTGGGCACAAGGTAGGGGCTTATTTTGAAGCCCATATCGAGCAAGGCCCGATCCTTGAAGATGAGCGCAAAACCATCGGCGTGGTGCTGGGGGCGCTCGGCCAGAAATGGTTCGACCTGACCCTGCGTGGGGTCGAGGCCCACGCTGGGCCAACGCCGATGCACCTGCGCAAGGACGCCCTGGTCGGTGCTTCGGCAGTGGTGGCTGCGGTCAACGCCGCAGCCCTCGGCCATCAGCCCCATGCCTGTGGCACCGTGGGTTGCCTGCAAGCCTACCCGGGCTCGCGCAATGTGATCCCTGGCGAGGTGCGCATGACCCTGGACTTCCGCCACCTGGAGCCGGCACGCCTGGACTCGATGATTGCCCAGGTGCGCCAGGTGATCGACGACACCTGCGCCAAGCACGGCCTGACCTTCGAAATGGTGCCTACCGCCGACTTTCCACCGCTGTATTTCGACAAGGGGTGTGTCGATGCTGTACGTGAGGCGGCCAATGGCCTGGGGCTGTCGAACATGGATATTGTCAGTGGCGCCGGGCACGACGCGATCTTCGTTGCCGAATTGGGGCCGGCGGGGATGATATTCGTGCCGTGTGAGGGCGGGATCAGCCATAACGAGATCGAAAACGCGGCGCCGGATGACCTGGCGGCGGGGTGCGCGGTATTGCTGCGGGCGATGGTGGCGGCGTCGGCGGCCGTGGCCAACAAGCGGGTGGCCTGAACCTGTAGGAGCCGGCAAGCCGGCTCCTACATTATTTATCAGGCGTGATGGGCGACAGGCTTATGGGCCTTGGCGCGTGTCGCGGCCTTGGGCTGTGGATGATGATGCCGGCGGGTCACGCGCAATACCCCCCACAACATGGCGCCGGCGACGGCCAGCCAGCCAAGCACCAGCAGGAAAATCGTGGTTGTCAGGCTCATGAGTGCCTCCTTTTGCCCTGTGCAGGGCACACACTGTCTTTGCAATGGACAGTCTAGCTGCCTCCCGGTTGCGTGCTATTGACCAATGGTCGTGTCCGTCCAACTTGTTTGCTCTATCCCGGGCTTTTTACTGCTGCCCAAGGCTATACCGGCGTCCAAGAGCGCCCTATGATCAACGCCCCAGCCCGCAGATGATCAAGAGAGTGAAGAAGTTGCGTTTACGGTCGAGTCTCAAAAAATCCTCGCTGGTGGCTGCCTGCGTCCTCGGATTGGCCGCGTGTGCCGGGCATCCCACCCCCTCGAAAATCCACGGACTGCCCGAACGTGTAGAGCTCAACGGTGTGCCGGCCTTTCGAGGCGACACCTACCAGGGTGGCCCAGCCGCCTTGGCCAGCATGCTGTCGCAACAAGGCATTGTGATTACACCGGGCTTGCTGGATAAGCCATTGCACCTGCCGGGTGGGGAAGCGGACCTTGAGCGCAATATGCAGATACTGGCGCGTGAGTACGGGATGCTGGTGTATCCGCTGGATGCCAAGCTAACCGCGCTGTTGGCGCAGGTGGCGGCGGGGTATCCGGTGATGGTGCGCATCACCGAGGGCTCGACACTCTGGGCCGAGCCGCGTTATGCGGTACTGGTGGGCTTTAACCAGCAGAACAGTACGGTATTGCTGCGAGTCGCAAGGGACCGGCGACGCCCGGTGGCGTTCAGCGACTTCGAGTCCGCCTGGAGCAGCGCCGGGCAGTGGGCGGTGCTGGTCCAGCGCCCAAGCCAGTTGCCGGCCAATCTGGATGCGGGGCGGTGGCAGCAGGCCGCTAACGCAACCGCCCAGGCCGGCCAGGAGCAGGCGGCAGCCCAGGCACTCAAGGTGATGGCCGAAAGACCGAAGCAGCCATAAAGCAAACGGCGCCCGAGGGCGCCGTTTTTTGTACCTGCCAATCGTGTATCAATGGGACTGGGCGACCCCGGTCTGGCGGGCCTTGAGATTCTTGTCGGCCTTGTATTGCAGGGCCACGTCCGGCACCGAGCCACTCTTGCCGGTTTCAATCCACTTGCGGATGCGGCTGGCATCGGCAAAGTGCGTGAACTTGCCGAAAGCATCGAGGATCACCAGCGATACCGGACGATTGCCCATGCTCGTCACCAGCACCAGGCAGTGGCCGGCCTGGTTGGTGAAGCCGGTCTTGGTCAGCTTGATATCCCAGTTGGCCCGGTTGACCAGGTGATCGGTATTGGAAAAGCCCAGGGTGTAGCTGGGCTTGCGGAACGACACGGTTTTTTCCTTGGTGGTGCTCAGTTGCGTGAGCAGCGGGTATTTGTGCGCGGCTTGCACCAGCTTGCTCAAGTCGCGGGCGGTGGACACGTTATGGATCGACAGGCCGGTGGGCTCGACATAGCGCGTGCTGTTCATGCCCAGGGCCTTGGCCTTGGCGTTCATCGCGGCAATAAATGCGGCATAACCGCCCGGATAGTGGTGGGCCAGGCTGGCAGCGGCACGGTTTTCCGAGGACATCAGGGTGATCAGCAACATCTCCTTGCGCGGCATCTCGCTGTTGAGCTTGACCCGTGAGAACACGCCTTTCATTTCCGGGGTGTCGCTGATGTTGATGGAGATGTACTCGTCCATGTTCTGCTTGGCGTCCAGCACCACCATGCCGGTCATCAATTTGGTGACGGAAGCAATCGGCACGACTACGTCGGGGTTGCTGGCGTAGATCACCTTGTTGGTTTGCAAATCCACCAGCATCGCGCTACCCGAAGCGATATGCAGCTGCGAGGTATCCCGTGGGGCCAGGGTGGTTTCACTGGCGTTGGCGACAGTGCCTGCGAATGCGAAGAACAGGCTGACGAGAGAGAGACGAATATTCACGCGGATGGACTCGCTAAAAGATAGAAAAATACCGGGTGCGACCGGCTTAATGAAAAATGACGTTACATATTATTAGTATGGGCCAGAAACTGTCGAATGTTCTTCTAAAACCAGACGAAAGCTCTTAAAAACAAAGAAAAAACGACTTTTTTTGCGGGCAATAAAAAGCCCCGCCATAAGGCAGGGCTTCTTTAGTGCGGCGGGTTATTAGCTGTGCAGCGTTTCGGCCGCGTACAGGGTGTTTTCCAGAAGGCACGCACGGGTCATCGGGCCTACGCCACCCGGCACCGGAGTAATCCAGCCTGCACGGGGCAGGGCGGTTTCATACACTACGTCGCCCACCAGCTTGCCGTCTTCCTGGCGGTTGATGCCGACGTCGATGACGATGGCGCCTTCCTTGATCCACTCGCCCTTGACCAGGCCCGGCTTGCCGGCGGCGACCACTACCAGGTCGGCACGGCCGACGTGGCCTGCCAGGTCCTTGGTGAAGCGGTGGGTGACGGTCACGGTGCAGCCGGCCAGCAGCAGTTCCATGGCCATCGGGCGGCCAACAATGTTGGAAGCGCCAACGACTACCGCATCCAGCCCATACAGGTCCACGCCGGTGCTTTCCAGCAGGGTCATGATGCCTTTTGGCGTGCAGGGGCGTAGCAGGGGGATACGCTGGGCCAGGCGACCGACGTTATAAGGATGGAAACCGTCGACGTCTTTGTCGGGGCGGATGCGCTCCAGCAGCAGGGAGGCATCCAGATGCTCCGGCAGCGGCAATTGCAGCAGGATGCCGTCGATGTTCGGATCGTCGTTGAGGCCGTCGATCAGGTCGGTCAGCGCCTGTTGGGTGGTGTCGGAAGGCAAGTCGTAGGCCTTGGAAACAAAGCCGACCTCTTCACAGTCTTTACGCTTGTGCGAGACATAAACCTGGGAGGCAGGATCGCTGCCGACCAGGATCACCGCGAGCCCCGGCGTGCGCAGGCCAAGCTTGCGACGTTCGGCGACACGTTTGGCGATCTGCTGGCGCAGGCTGGCGGCGATTGATTTGCCGTCGATAAGTTGTGCAGTCATTACGCGTGATTAACCATCGAGAGGGGGAGGAAAAGTGCGCGCATTCTCGCACGCCAGGACGTGAGGGCAAAGGCGCTTGGTCTGCAAATTCCCCTAACCCCTTAAATAAAATGAATTTTTTTCAAAAAAGATTTGACGGCCCCTGGGGGCGTCTATACTATTCGTCGCACTTGTCGGGCACAGCCTAGCACTGGTTAAGAAGGTCGAGCGCAATAGTGGTTTTATTGTGTGAGGCTGGAAGCATTTAGTTTGTAGTCCTCCAAGAGTACAGATTAATCAGGCGCCCGTAGCTCAGCTGGATAGAGCATCCGCCTTCTAAGCGGATGGTCGCAGGTTCGAGTCCTGCCGGGTGCGCCATTAGGCAGCTTTGGCACAAGTAGCGCAAGATGGTGGGCGTAGCTCAGTTGGTAGAGCACGGGATTGTGACTCCCGTTGTCGAGGGTTCGATCCCCTTCGTCCACCCCATATTTCAAAAGGCGCCAGATTTAACGGTCTGGCGCCTTTGTTTTAAAAGCTTCAAGCCGCGGATGTGGTGGAATTGGTAGACACACTGGATTTAGGTTCCAGCGCCGCGAGGCGTAAGAGTTCGAGTCTCTTCATCCGCACCAAATACAGCGTCACCCTTGCCATGGGCTGGGTTGGTGCTTAACAGAGAAGGCGATTGGCTTCTTTGTCACGCAATATGGTGGGCGTAGCTCAGTTGGTAGAGCACGGGATTGTGACTCCCGTTGTCGAGGGTTCGATCCCCTTCGTCCACCCCATATTCCGAAAGGCGCCAGATTTAACAGTCTGGCGCCTTTTTTGTTTTAGCGGTTTACGTATTCGGCGACTGCAGGTTCTGGGTCGCAGGGGTGGGCGCTTCGTCGTATTTTTGTTTCTCGATGATGCCGTACTACCCGCCGGCCTTGTGCGCAAGGTTGGCAGCCAGGGAGATGGTTGGCAGCTTCTTCTATATATAGAAGGGTTGGTACAGAGCCCTGGCGTGATTGGCTGTATTTGTCACTGGGGCGAGGAGCATTCGTGCATTCGTACCTGTAAAATGCCTGCTGTTTTTTAACCCGTTTTCAGTAGGGTGACTTCTTGAGTTTGACCCACTAGAATGCATGCCCTTGATTCTTGGGTCGGAAACGGCCGGCTAACGTCTGTGCAACGAGGAATATCCATGCAAGTTTCTGTTGAAAATACTACTGCTATCGAGCGCCGCATGAGCATCACCGTGCCGGCAGAGCGCATCGAGACTGCGGTCAACAAGCGTCTGCAGCAGACTGCCCAGAAGGCCAAGATCGCTGGTTTCCGTCCAGGCAAAGTGCCGATGAGCGAAATCAAGCGCCGCTTTGGTGCTGACGCGCGTCAAGATGCCGTAGGTGACGTGATCCAGGCTTCCTTCTACGAAGCTGTTGTCGAGCAAAAGCTGAACCCGGCTGGTTCGCCTTCCATCGAGCCTAAGTCCTTGGAAGCTGGCAAGGACCTGGAATACGTTGCCGTATTCGAAGTGTTCCCAGAGTTCACCGTCGCTGGCTTCGAAGGTATCGAAATCGAGCGCCTGAGCGCCGAAGTGGCTGATGCCGACCTGGACAACATGCTGGAAATCCTGCGCAAGCAGAACACCCGTTTTGAAGTGGCCGATCGCGCTGCCCAGAACGAAGACCAGCTGAACATCGATTTCGTAGGCAAGGTTGACGGCGAAGTCTTCGCTGGCGGCTCGGCCAAAGGCACCCAGTTGGTACTGGGCTCCAATCGCATGATCCCGGGTTTTGAAGACGGTCTGGTTGGCGCTAAAGCCGGTGAAGAGCGTGTTCTGAACCTGACTTTCCCTGCTGACTACCAGAACCTGGACCTGGCTGGCAAAGCCGCCGAGTTCACCGTGACTGTCAACAGTGTTTCCGAGCCTAAGCTGCCAGAACTGAACGAAGAGTTCTTCGCCCAGTTCGGCATCAAGGAAACCGGTATCGAAGGTTTCCGCGCCGAAGTTCGCAAGAACATGGAGCGTGAGCTGCGCCAGGCCATCAAGTCCAAGGTCAAGAACCAGGTCATGGACGGTCTGCTGGCCGCCAACCCGATCGAAGTGCCTAAGGCTCTGCTGTCCAACGAAGTGGACCGCCTGCGCGTACAAGCTGTTCAGCAGTTTGGTGGCAACATCAAGCCTGACCAACTGCCGGCCGAGCTGTTCGAAGAGCAAGCCAAGCGCCGCGTCGTGCTGGGCCTGATCGTGGCTGAAGTGGTCAAGCAGTTCGACCTCAAGCCTGACGAAGACCGCGTTCGCGAAATGATCCAGGAAATGGCTTCGGCCTACCAGGAGCCTGAGCAGGTCGTGGCTTGGTACTACAAGAATGACCAGCAGTTGAACGAAGTCCGTTCGGTTGTGCTGGAAGAACAAGTTGTGGATACTGTTCTGCAGAAGGCTAAGGTGACCGACAAAGCGGTCTCTTACGAAGAAGCAGTCAAGCCGGCAGAAGCAGCACAAGCCGACTGATTGTCCAACTCGTTTGAAAATACACCCATAAGCCAGCCTCGCGCTGGCTTATGCGTATTCAAGACATGACTATTTGGGAGTAACTGCAGAGCATGTTCCGTAATTCGTATATTCAGCAGAACTCTGATATCCAGGCCGCAGGCGGCCTGGTCCCGATGGTTGTCGAGCAATCTGCTCGTGGCGAACGCGCCTACGACATCTACTCGCGCCTGCTCAAGGAGCGAGTGATCTTTCTGGTTGGTCCGGTAGAGGACTACATGGCCAACCTGATCTGTGCGCAACTGCTGTTCCTTGAAGCGGAAAACCCGGACAAGGACATCCATCTCTACATCAACTCCCCAGGCGGTTCGGTGACGGCGGGCATGTCGATCTACGACACCATGCAGTTCATCAAGCCGAACGTATCCACCACATGCATTGGCCAGGCCTGCAGCATGGGTGCATTCCTGCTGACCGCAGGTGCTGAAGGCAAGCGTTTCTGCCTGCCTAACTCGCGCGTGATGATTCACCAGCCACTGGGCGGTTTCCAGGGCCAGGCGTCGGACATCGAAATCCACGCCAAGGAAATCCTGTTTATCCGTGAGCGTCTCAATACGCTGATGGCCAAGCACAGCGGGCACACCCTGGAAGAAATCGAGCGCGATACCAACCGCGACAACTTCATGAGTGCCGAAGCCGCGCGTGAATACGGGCTGATCGACGCCGTGATCGACAAGCGCCCCGCTTAATATAAGCCGCTCAAAATAGGGCTGGTCGGCATGTCCGACCACCGGCGGGCTTGAAAAAGCCCGCATAAGCCTTCATCTTGTGTTGCAAGCCTATCGGATTTGGATCGAACGAATGACTGACACCCGCAACGGCGAGGACAACGGCAAGCTGCTCTATTGCTCCTTCTGTGGCAAAAGCCAGCATGAAGTGCGCAAATTGATTGCCGGCCCCTCGGTCTTTATCTGCGACGAGTGCGTCGACCTGTGCAATGACATCATCCGTGAGGAGGTGCAGGAGGCACAGGCCGAAAGCAGCGCGCACAAATTGCCTTCGCCTAAAGAAATCAGCGGCATCCTTGATCAGTACGTGATTGGTCAAGAGCGTGCAAAGAAGGTTCTGGCCGTAGCGGTGTACAACCACTACAAGCGCTTGAACCAGCGTGACAAGAAAGGTGACGAGGTCGAACTCGGCAAGAGCAACATCCTGCTGATCGGTCCTACAGGCTCGGGTAAAACCCTGCTTGCAGAAACCCTCGCTCGCCTGCTGAACGTTCCGTTCACCATCGCCGACGCCACCACCCTCACCGAGGCTGGCTACGTGGGTGAAGATGTCGAGAACATCATTCAGAAACTGCTGCAGAAGTGCGACTACGACGTAGAGAAGGCCCAGATGGGTATTGTCTATATCGATGAAATCGACAAGATTTCGCGCAAGTCCGACAACCCGTCGATCACCCGGGATGTTTCCGGCGAAGGCGTGCAGCAAGCCCTGCTGAAGTTGATTGAAGGCACGGTTGCTTCCGTACCGCCCCAAGGTGGCCGCAAGCACCCGCAGCAGGAATTCCTGCAGGTTGATACGCGTAACATCCTGTTTATCTGTGGCGGTGCGTTCTCCGGCCTGGAAAAGGTTATTCAAAACCGTTCCACCCGTGGCGGCATCGGTTTCAGTGCAGAAGTGCGCAGCAAGGAAGAAGGCAAGAAGGTGGGCGAGTCCCTGCGTGAAGTCGAGCCTGACGATCTGGTCAAGTTCGGTCTGATCCCGGAATTCGTTGGCCGTCTGCCGGTCCTGGCTACGCTGGACGAGTTGGACGAGGCTGCTCTGATTCAGATCCTCACCGAGCCGAAAAACGCCCTGACCAAGCAATACGCCAAGCTGTTCGAAATGGAAGGTGTAGACCTCGAGTTCCGTGCCGATGCGCTCAAATCGGTGGCCAAGCGGGCACTGGAGCGCAAAACTGGCGCACGTGGCCTGCGCTCGATTCTCGAAGGCGTACTGCTCGACACCATGTACGAAATCCCCTCGCAGTCCGAGGTGAGTAAAGTGGTGATCGACGAAAGCGTTATAGAAGGTAAGTCCAAGCCACTGTATATCTACGAAAACAGTGAGCCGGCTGCCAAGGCTGCGCCAGACGCGTAAGCGTTTCGCAGTTTCGGTACAAACAAGGGGCCTCTAGGGGCCCCTTTGTTTTTCATAGGGATTTTTACTGTGTGTAACTGCCAGCATTGAGCTTGTTTTTTTTACACGCAGCCCCCATCTTGGTTTCAAGCTTACTTTCATCTGTCATAGAGGCGAAATCATGAAGACAACCATTGAATTGCCTCTCCTGCCATTGCGTGATGTGGTTGTGTATCCGCACATGGTTATCCCGCTGTTCGTGGGGCGCGAGAAGTCTATCGAAGCCCTCGAGGCCGCGATGACGGGCGACAAGCAGATCCTGCTGTTGGCCCAGAGAAATCCGGCTGACGACGATCCAGGCGAAGACGCCCTGTATCGCGTCGGCACCATTGCCACCGTTCTGCAATTGCTCAAGCTGCCGGATGGCACCGTCAAGGTGCTGGTCGAGGGTGAGCAGCGCGGTGGGGTCGAGCGCTTCATGGAGGTGGACGGCCACCTGCGTGCAGAAGTGGCGTTGATCGACGAAGTCGATGCGCCTGAGCGCGAATCCGAAGTGTTTGTACGCAGCCTGCTGTCCCAGTTCGAGCAATACGTGCAACTGGGCAAGAAAGTCCCGGCTGAAGTCCTGTCCTCCCTCAACAGCATTGATGAGCCAAGCCGTCTGGTCGACACCATGGCCGCACACATGGCGCTGAAGATCGAGCAGAAGCAAGACATCCTCGAAATCATCGACCTGTCGACCCGGGTCGAGCACGTCCTGGCCCTGCTGGATGCCGAGATCGATCTGTTGCAGGTCGAGAAGCGCATTCGCGGTCGCGTCAAGAAACAAATGGAGCGCAGCCAGCGCGAGTACTACCTGAATGAGCAGATGAAGGCCATTCAGAAAGAGCTCGGCGACAGCGAGGAAGGTCACAACGAAATCGAAGAGCTGAAAAAGCGCATCGATACCGCAGGCCTGCCAAAAGATGCGTTGACCAAAGCCACCGCCGAGTTGAACAAACTCAAGCAAATGTCGCCGATGTCGGCCGAAGCCACCGTGGTTCGTTCCTACATCGACTGGCTGGTGCAGGTGCCGTGGAAAGCCCAGACCAAGGTGCGCCTGGACCTGGCGCGTGCCGAAGATATCCTCGACGCCGATCACTACGGCCTGGAAGAGGTCAAGGAGCGCATCCTCGAATACCTCGCCGTGCAAAAGCGCGTGAAGAAGATTCGTGGCCCGGTGTTGTGCCTGGTCGGTCCTCCGGGCGTGGGTAAAACCTCGCTGGCCGAGTCGATTGCCAACGCCACCAACCGAAAATTCGTACGCATGGCCCTCGGTGGCGTGCGTGATGAAGCGGAAATTCGTGGGCATCGCCGGACTTACATCGGTTCGATGCCGGGAAGATTGATTCAAAAGATGACAAAGGTTGGCGTGCGCAACCCGCTGTTCCTGCTCGATGAAATCGACAAAATGGGCAGCGACATGCGTGGCGATCCTGCATCAGCCTTGCTCGAAGTGCTCGACCCCGAGCAGAACCACAATTTCAACGACCATTACCTGGAAGTCGACTACGACCTGTCCGATGTAATGTTCCTGTGCACCTCCAACTCGATGAACATCCCGCCAGCCCTGCTGGACCGGATGGAGGTGATTCGTCTGCCGGGTTACACCGAAGACGAGAAGATCAATATCGCCGTCAAGTATCTCGCGCCCAAGCAGATTGCGGCCAACGGCTTGAAGAAGGGCGAGATCGAATTTGATGTCGAGTCGATCCGCGACATCATTCGCTACTACACCCGCGAGGCCGGTGTACGGGGCCTTGAGCGTCAATTGGCGAAGATCTGCCGTAAGGCAGTCAAAGAACATGCCCTGGAGAAACGCTTCTCCGTGAAGGTCACGGCTGATGCGCTGGAGCACTTCCTGGGTGTGCGCAAATTCCGCTACGGCCTGGCCGAGCAGCAGGATCAGGTCGGGCAGGTGACTGGTCTGGCGTGGACCCAGGTGGGCGGCGAATTGCTGACCATCGAGGCCGCGGTGATCCCGGGCAAGGGGCAACTGATCAAGACCGGTTCCCTGGGTGACGTGATGGTCGAGTCCATCACGGCCGCGCAGACCGTGGTGCGCAGCCGCGCCCGCAGCCTGGGGATCCCCCTGGACTTCCACGAGAAGCACGACACCCACATCCATATGCCGGAAGGGGCGACCCCCAAAGACGGCCCTAGCGCTGGCGTAGGCATGTGCACGGCCCTGGTATCGGCCCTGACCGGCATCCCCGTGCGCGCCGATGTGGCCATGACCGGGGAAATCACCCTGCGTGGTCAGGTACTGGCCATTGGTGGCCTGAAGGAAAAACTGCTGGCTGCACACCGTGGTGGTATCAAGACGGTGATCATTCCTGAAGAGAATGTTCGCGACTTGAAGGAAATTCCTGACAATATTAAGCAGGATCTGCAGATTAAACCGGTTAAATGGATTGACGAGGTCCTGCAAATTGCGCTGCAATACGCGCCGGAGCCCTTGCCGGATGTGGCTCCCGAGATAGTCGCGAAGGACGAAAAACGCGAGACTGACTCTAAGGAAAGAATTAGCACGCATTAATACGTTTAAGCTTGGTGGCTTCCTTGACAGCTTTTTAGAGCCCTTGTTATAAAGCGGCTCTTATAAGTGCCTGTAGGCCATTCAGCACTGGTTTTTGCTTTCACCAAAAAACTTAGAATCATACTCAATAGATATAAGGGGACTTAGAGTGAACAAGTCGGAACTGATTGATGCTATCGCCGCATCTGCTGATATCCCGAAAGCCGCTGCTGGCCGTGCGCTGGACGCAGTAATCGAATCCGTCACTGGCGCTCTCAAGGCCGGCGACTCCGTGGTACTGGTAGGTTTCGGTACTTTCTCTGTGACCGATCGTCCAGCCCGCACTGGCCGTAACCCACAGACTGGCAAAGCACTGCAAATCGCTGCTGCCAAGAAACCAGGTTTCAAAGCCGGTAAAGCCCTGAAAGAAGCCGTCAACTAAGCTTCGTTCAAGCCTTTGCCTATCCGGGCTGGACGCAGGTCTGGCCTGGCAGCGGAGCGGCAACTGACCTGAGTATCCATTGGGTCGCGACGCCGGGGGGCGGGTTCAACACCCGTCCGTTCCGCCAGTTACGAGAAGGCGCATCCTCGGATGCGCCTTTCTTCTATCCGGATTCTACCCACGCTCCACGGTTGCCTAATTTTTGAAGTTCAACCGTTTCTGGGGGACGCATGCTGCAGAATATCAGGGACAATTCACAAGGCTGGATTGCCAAGACCATTATCGGGCTCATCGTTGTATTGATGGCCTTCACCGGTATCGAGGCCATTTTCCAGGCCACGACCAACAGCCAGGACGCGGCCAAGGTCAATGGTGAAGAAATCACTCAAAACGAGCTGAGCCAGGCCGTCGACATGCAACGTCGGCAGCTGATGCAACAACTGGGCAAGGACTTCGACGCGTCCTTGCTGGATGAAAAAATGCTGCGCGAGGCGGCCCTCAAAGGCCTGATCGATCGCAAGCTGCTGCTGCAAGGCGCGGCCGATTCGAAGTTCTCTTTCTCGGAAGCTGCACTGGACCAAGTGATCCTGCAGACCCCGGAGTTTCAGGAAGACGGCAAGTTCAGCGCTGAACGCTTCGACCAGGTGATCCGTCAACTGGGCTACAGCCGTATGCAGTTCCGGCAGATGCTGACCCAGGAAATGCTGATCGGCCAACTGCGCGCAGGCATTGCCGGCAGCGGTTTTGTCACCGACCAGGAAGTGCTGAACTTTGCGCGTCTGGAAAAACAGACCCGTGATTTCGCCACCGTCAGCATCAAGGCCGACCCGGCAGCCGTGAAACTCACCGACGACGAGGTCAAGGCTTACTACGACCAACACGCCAAAGAGTTCATGACTCCGGACCAGGTCGTCATCGACTACCTGGAGCTGAAGAAGTCTTCGTTCTTTGACCAGGTAGCGGTCAAGGACGATGAGCTGCAGGCCCTGTACGAGAAAGAAACCGCCAACCTCGCTGAACAGCGTCGTGCCGCGCACATTCTGATCGAAGTCAACGACAAGGTTACCGAGGCCCAGGCCAAGGCCAAGATCGAGGAAGTCCAGGCGCGCCTGGCCAAGGGCGAAAGCTTCGAGGCCCTGGCCAAGGAGTTCTCCCAGGATCCGGGTTCGGCCAACAGCGGCGGCGACCTGGGTTTTGCAGGCCCTGGCGTCTACGATCCTGAGTTCGAAAGTGCCCTGTACGCCTTGAACAAGGACCAGGTCTCGGCACCGGTACGTTCCAGCTTCGGCTGGCACCTGATCAAGCTGCTGGGTGTTGAAGCGCCAGAAGTGCCTTCGTTCGCCAGCCTGAAAGACAAGCTGACCCGCGAGCTGAAGACCCAGCAAGTGGAGCAGCGCTTCGTCGAGGCAACCAAGCAACTGGAAGATGCGGCATTCGAAGCCTCCGACCTGGCCCAGCCAGCTTCGGACCTGAAGCTGACCGTGCACACTTCGGCGCCGTTTGGCCGTGAAGGTGGCGAAGGCATCGCGGCCAACCGTGCTGTGATCCAGGCGGCTTTCAGCCCTGAAGTGCTGGATGAGGGTGCCAACAGCACCGCCATCGAGCTGGATCCGGAAACCATCGTGGTCCTGCGCGCCAAGGAGCACCGCAAGCCGGAGCAACTGCCGCTGGAAAGCGTGGCGACCGCCATCCGTGCCCAGTTGACCAAGGAGCGTGCAAGCGCTGCGGCGAAGACCCATGCTGACGAGCTGATCGCTAACCTGCGCGACGGCAAGCTGGCATTGGACCAGGCGGTTGATGGCCAGGCCTGGAAAGTCACCGAAGCTGCTACCCGTGGCCAGGAAGGCGTCGAGCCTGCCGTGCTGCAAGCGCTGTTCCGCATGGCCAAGCCGGCGGCGAAGGACAAACCGACCTTCACCGACGTGACCCTGCCGGATGGCAGCTTGATGATCCTGCGCTTGAACAACGTCAACGAAGGCGCTGCGCCAACCGATGAAGAGAAGGAGCAATATCGTCGCTTCCTCGCTTCGCGGGTCGGTCAGCAGGACTTCGCTGCGTTCCGCAAGGAGCTGGAAACCAAGGCTGACATCAAGCGGTTCTGATGTACTAATACCGTTTCAAAAAAACACCCCGGCCTGAAACCGGGGTCTTTTTTTGCCTGTTTGTCAGGTGCGGCGAGGCTGCAGGGTGGTGATCAATGCCAGCGTAGCCAAGGCGGCAACGACCCAGGGAAACCACATGACGCCCCATCCCTGAAGCAGTATGCCTCCCAGCAGCCCACCGCCGGCAATCCCCAGGTTCCACACCGTCACCAGCATCGACTGGGCTGCATCCGCCGAGTCACCGGCCGATTTGGCCAGCGCGGTTTGCAGCAAGGCAGGCAAGCCGCCAAACGCCAGGCCCCAGATGGCGACTGACAGGTAGACGACCTCGGTAGAGGCGATCCACAGCCCCAGGGCCAATGCTGCAGCGGCAAACAGGGTGCAACTGCTCACCAGTAGGACCTGCAGCAGGCGGTCAATCAACAGGCCGACGATCCAGATCCCCATCAGCGCGGCCAGGCCAAATACCAGCAATACCCGGTCGATGTCGGCGGTAAGCCCGGCGGGCGCCAGGAACGGCGCGATATAGGTGTACAGAATGTTATGCGCCAGCACGTAGGTAAAGGTCACCCACAGCACCGGTCGCACCCCCGGCAAACGCAGGACCTGGCGCAAGCCCAGGCGCTGTTGCGCACGTTGCCCGGCAAAGTCCGGCACCTGCCAGCGTACCCACGCCAGTAGCAGCACTGTCAGCCCGCTCATGATCGCAAAGCTCAAGCGCCAACCCACTGCAGTGCCCAGAAACGTTCCGGCAGGCACTCCAAGGGATAACGCCAGGGGCGCGCCCAGCATTGCCACGGCAATCGCCCGGCCCTGTAGGTGCGGGGCCACCATGCGGCTGGCATATCCTGCCAGCAGTGCCCAGAGCAAACCCGCGAACACCCCGGCCAACAGCCGTGCAACCAGGGTCAGCCAATACACGCTTGATAGTGCCGTGACACTGTTGACTAGCGCGAAGCCACCAATGGCTAGCATCAGCAAGGGGCGGCGGCGCCAGCCACGGGTGGCGATGGTCAGGGGGATGGCGGCCAGCAACGAGCCGAGGGCATACAGCGTGACGAGCTGGCCGACCAGCGCCTCGCTCACCCCGAGGCCGGCGCTCATCTGGGGCAGCAGACCTGCGGGCATCGCCTCGGTGAGGATGGTGATGAAGCCGGCGGTGGCCAGCGCCAGCAAGCCCGCCATGGGCAGGCGTTCGCGCTGGCTGGGCAGGCATTGCGATGTACTGCAGTCATTCATGTGGCTCGGCTCCGTATTCAAGGCATCAGGACATCGGGGCAGAGTAGGGGGCTGAACCACTTGGAAAAATGGGCTAAGGTTCCGAACTTATCGGACGTTTATGTCCGTAATTCGCAGGAAGTGACAATGGACAGTCTGGGCAGTATGTCGGTGTTTGTGCAGGTCGCGGAGACCCGCAGCTTTACCCAGGCCGGTCGGCTGCTGGGGGTGTCGTCCTCGGCTGTGGGCAAAAGCATTGCGCGCATGGAGCAGCGTCTGGGGGTGCGGCTGTTCCATCGCAGTACCCGCAGTATCACGCTGACGGCCGAGGGCGCGCTGTTTCTCGAGCGTTCACGGCGGATCCTGGCCGAGGTTGAAGCGGCCGAGCAGGAGTTGACTGAAGCAGCGACCACCCCCCGTGGCAAATTGCGCATCAGTTTGCCCCAGGTCAGGGGCCTGTTGATGCCGGTGCTGACCGAGTTTATGCGGTCCTATCCAGAGATTGAGCTGGACGTGGATTTTTCCGACCGCATGGTGGATGTGATCGAGGAAGGCTTCGACGCTGTGGTGCGCACCGGCAAGCCCGAGGACTCGCGGCTGTCGGCGCGGCTGCTGGGGCACTATCGGTTGGTGCTGGTGGGAGCGCCGCAGTACTTCGCCTTACACGGCGTACCGGCCTGTCCTACGGACCTCAACCATCATGCCTGCCTACGTCACAAGTTTTGCGCCACCGGCAAGCTGGAGAGCTGGCCCCTGCGCCATTTACCGGGCGAACCCGAACCGGTGCTGCGTGCACCGTTGGTCAGCACGACCATCGAGTCGCTAAAGCACGTAGTGCACGAAGGCCTTGGGATCGCCTGCCTGCCGGACTTCATGGTCCGCGAATCCGTCGAGCAGGGCCGCCTGCAGCGGGTGCTGGACGATTACCTGGAGCACAGTGGCAGCTTCTGGATGCTCTGGCCGTCGAGCCGACATGCCTCGGCCAAACTGCGGGTGTTTATCGATCATATGAGCGCCAGGCTTTTTCCTGCACCGCGCGTCGAGCCGGCTGGTGACGTTTTACCGACAGGAATCCGCGCGCGCAGCCGGTGATCTGTTGCACAATACCGCCCTGACCGTTTTCCTCAGGATGATCAATGTCGACTTCATTTCACTTGCGTGGCCTCGCGCTCGCGCTGGTGCTGGCAGGCGCCACGGGCTGCTCGTCGCCCAAGACCGCTATTTACGAACATGAGAACTTCGACGACTCCGGTACGTTTTCGCGCAATTACCCGGTCAGCGATATCGCGGCCTGCGAAGCGGCACGCCGGGCGTTGCTCAGCCAGGGCTACATCATCACCAGCAGCGACCCGAAGCTGGTGAGCGGTAACAAAAGTTTCCAGCAGACCGGTGAGACCCATCTACAGATCAGTTTCAACGTGGTGTGTGCCGAAGATGGCAGCGGCGAGCATCATGCCACCATGTTTGCCAACGCCCTGCAGGATCGCTACGCGCTGAAAAAGGTCAACAACTCCGCCAGCCTGGGGGTGGGCGTACTCGGTTCGGTGTCGATGCCGATCGGCTCCACCGACGACTCCATGGTCAAGGTGGCCAGCGAGACGGTCACCTCGCCCAAGTTCTATGACCGCTACTTTTCCCTGGTGGATGTGTTCCTGCCCCAGGAAGTGAAAGCCGCCGAGCACATTCCCGAAGCGCCAAAGGCCGATCTCGGCGTACCGGAACCCAAGCCCGCGCCGGCGGTGGATAAGGTAGAAGCGCCGAAAGAAGTGCCGCCGGTACCTGTCACGCCAGCGGTCTCGGAACCGCTTGCACCGCCGGTAGAGGCCATGCCCATTACCCCGCAAACTCCAGCAGAAGTGCCGACTACGCCTGTGCTGCCGGCACCGACAGAGGTGATTCCACCGCTGCCGGCCACCGGCGAGTAATTACGCGCGGGCCGAGAGGGTCAAGTTTGATGAATTAAATCCGTTGCCCGTCGCTACGTTTAATCCTGGAGTGCAGGAATGTCATGACCCTGTCTTTTTTTTGTCACCACGGCACTTTAGGCTGGTGATGCAGGTCACTTGAACAACCTGCTTTGATGACACAAGGAGTCGACGATGGACGATTATCAAGAAGAGCTGCTGGAATACCAGGCATTTGAACTGGACCCTTCGCACCCGGCCGACGACGCCACCGAGCTGTAGGCAGGCGTCAGGCGGAATGCCGCTGACTGCGGCGAAATTCCCCTGGGGTCTGGCTGTTCCAGCGCTTGAAGGCCCGTTGAAAGGCCTCCGCTGAGGCAAAACCGAGCAAGTAGGCAATTTCCCCAAACGCCAGTTCCGTGTCGCGAATGTAGGTCATGGCCAGGTCGCGGCGGGTGTCGTTGAGAATCGCGCGAAACTGCGTGCCTTCCTCGGCCAGTTTGCGGCGCAAGGTCCAGGTTGGCAGCTTCAGGCGCGCCGCCACTTCTTCCAGGTCGGGTTCCCGGCCGCCATTGAGCATCGGCCCCAGCAAACGAATGATGCGCTCGCGCAGGCTGCGGGTGCGGGTCAGTTGTTCCAACTCCCGTTCACACAATTGCACCAGCAAGTGCCAGGTACTTGGGCAGTGCTGCGGGTTGCGCAGGCCCAGGCTGTACTGGCTCAGCCGCAGTTGGTTGAGCTCGGCGCCGAACTGCACCGGGCACTCGCCCAGCACGCTGTAGCTGGCGCTGTAGTCCGGTGCGGCGAATTCGATTTCGATGCGCTCGGCCAGCACCGGCTGCTGGCACAAGTTCGCCATCTGATGCAGCCAGCCGGCCAGAATCGAGTCCACCACGAAGCGGTTATAAGCGTTGTACGGGCTGATGGAATAGAAGCGCAGCCAAGCGCCCTGGGCGTCTTCATGAAAGCTCGACTGGCCACGATAGTTGGCGCCGTACAAGGCCTCGAAGCGCGTCAGGGTGCGTGCCGCTTCGCGCACGTTGGGCGCCTGGGCGGCGGTGACGCCGGCCAGGCCAAGTTGATTCATACGGCTCAACTGGCCCATGCGCAGGCCCAGGCCGGGGTCGCCGGTCAGTTGGATGGCCGCATGGCCCAGGCGCATATAGCGCGGGATCGACAGGCGCGCGCCGGGTTCACTCAAGCGCGCCGGGTCCAGGCCGTATTGCAACAGCAACGGCTGCGGGTCCAGGCCATGGCTGAGGATGGCGTCGGCCAGGGTGTGCACGATGCCCACCGATAAGTCCCCGAGGCGCATCGGTGCCGGCTTCATGGGTTTATAGCCACACGTTCAGCAGGCGCGCACCACGTGCGTTGCCGTCGGCGAAGACTTGGCCGTTGGCACTGAGAAAGCTCTGGCCGCTGGTGCCCTGGTCCCAGAACTGCCCGCGCATGAATACGCTCATGCCGGCACCGGCCAGGCTGATGGGGGCCTGGCTGATCAGGCTCAGGCGATGCCAGGCTTCGCCTTCACTGAGCTCTTCGGGCTTGAGGCTGACTTCCGGGGGCGTGGACACACTTTTGAAGCCGCGCCATGGCTTGTCCCAGGTGTCTCGGCCAATCACCAGTGCCGGCACGGCCACCAGTTGCGCGCCTTGTTCGTTGAGCTTGCGGTAGTTGTCGGGGTACCAACTGTCGCTGCCGATCAGGATGCCCAGGCGCCCGGCCGGGGTGTCGATCACGCTGACCGCGTTTTCGTCGCCCGGGGCGATAAAACCGCGCTCATCGAAAATCGGGTAGAGCTGGCGCTGGGGTTGGCCCAGCGGCAGGCCATCGCGGTCGAACACCAGGCTGGTGTTGTACAGCGCGCCATGGCCGACCTGCAGTTGACCCTGGCTGATACTGGGGTTGGGCAGGGCGATGGAGCCGGCAACCAGGGTCACCCCGAACTCCTTGGCCAGGCCGCCAAACAGCACCTGGTAATCGCGGGCCATGGCCGGCGCCTTCATGCGCAGGTAGGCATCGTCCAGGCGGTTATCGCCCTGGGCGCTGATCAATGCGCGCAGGAACAGCAAAGGGTTGCTCGCCGACAGCCAGTTCATCGCCTCCTTGAAGTTAGTCGCCTGATACAGCTCGTTTTTTTCGCCACTGACCATCAGCCAGGTGCCGACATGTTCGGGCAGGACCACGATGGTTTTATCGTTGAGCAGGCCCAGTTCCTGGGCATTGCGCAGGTAGGCCGAGAGCTTGAGGTGCAAGCGTTCCAGGCTCTGGTAGTCAGCGGGGAACAGCTCCGGCTGGATGCCCAGCAGGTTGCCGTGATCGGCGGGAGTGCCCTCGTTTACAGCCAGGTTGATCCGCAGGTCCGACAGGTAATGCCCCACGGGGCGCTCCTGGGTCCAGACCAGATAGGCGGAAACGGCGGCGACCAGGGCCATGGTGAGGGTCAAAGCAAGTAATTTACGCATGGGGGAACAGACAACAGGCCGTGTGCAGGGTTCGCCCCTAGGGTAGGGCGCGTCGCCACGCTTGCCAAGGGGCGTTGCGCATTTGGATCAATAAGTTGTCAGTTTCAGTCATTGAGCGCTAACGGCGTGGCTCTTAGTCTGTGGAACATAAACCGATGGCCGGCCATTCGAGCCTGTCACGTCCCGTGATGATCCGTTGTGGAGCTGTACCATGACCGCTGCTGCCTACCCGCACCTGCTGGCCCCGTTGGACCTGGGTTTTACCACCTTGCGCAATCGCACCCTGATGGGTTCGATGCACACCGGCCTTGAAGAAAAACCTGGCGGCTTCGAGCGCATGGCGGCGTATTTTGCCGAGCGCGCCCGTGGCGGCGTGGGCCTGATGGTCACCGGCGGTATTGGCCCGAACGATGAAGGCGGGGTGTACTCCGGGGCAGCCAAGCTGACCACCGAAGCCGAGGCGCTCAAGCACAAGATCGTCACCCAGGCCGTGCACGAGGCCGGTGGCAAGATCTGCATGCAGATCCTCCACGCGGGGCGTTATGCCTACAGCCCCAAGCAGGTCGCCCCCAGCGCGATCCAGGCGCCGATCAACCCGTTCAAGCCCAAGGAGCTGGACGAGGAAGGCATCGAGAAGCAGATCAACGACTTTGTCACCTGCTCGGTATTGGCCCAGGTCGCCGAGTACGACGGCGTCGAAATCATGGGGTCCGAAGGTTATTTCATTAACCAGTTCCTCGCCGCCCACACCAACCACCGCACCGACCGCTGGGGCGGCGCCTACGAGAACCGCATGCGCCTGCCGGTGGAAATCGTGCGCCGGGTGCGCGAAGCCGTGGGGCCGAATTTCATCATCATCTTCCGCCTGTCGATGCTCGACCTGGTGGAGGGCGGCAGCACCTGGGAAGAAATCGTCCAGTTGGCCAAGGCCATCGAACAGGCGGGCGCGACGATTATCAATACCGGTATCGGCTGGCACGAAGCGCGCATCCCGACCATCGCCACCAAGGTGCCGCGCGGTGCGTTCAGTAAAGTCACGGCCAAGCTGCGTGGCGCGGTGCAGATCCCGTTGATCACCACCAACCGTATCAACACCCCGGAAGTGGCCGAGCAGATCCTCGCCGAGGGCGATGCCGACATGGTGTCCATGGCCCGGCCGTTCCTCGCCGACCCGGAGTTCGTCAACAAGGCCGCCGCTGGCCGCGCTGATGAGATCAATACCTGCATCGGCTGCAACCAGGCCTGCCTGGACCACACCTTCGGCGGCAAGTTGACCACCTGTCTGGTCAACCCGCGCGCCTGCTACGAGACCGAGCTCAATTACCTGCCGGTCCAGCAGATCAAGAAAATCGCCGTAGTCGGCGCCGGCCCAGCCGGCCTGGCCGCTGCCACCGTGGCGGCGGAGCGCGGGCACCAGGTGACCCTGTTCGATTCGGCCAGCGAGATCGGCGGCCAGTTCAACGTGGCCAAGCGCGTGCCGGGCAAGGAAGAGTTTTTTGAAACCCTGCGGTACTTCAAGCGCAAGCTGCAGACCACCCATGTCGAGCTGTGCCTCAACACCCGGGTGGATGTGGCGCAACTGGTGGCCGGCGGTTATGACGAGATCATCCTCGCCACGGGTATCGCGCCGCGTACCCCGGCGATTCCTGGCGTGGAAAACCCCAAGGTGCTCAGCTACCTGGACGTGCTCCTGCAGCGCAAGCCGGTGGGCAAGCGCGTTGCCGTGATCGGTGCCGGTGGTATCGGCTTTGACGTGTCGGAGTTCCTCGTGCACCAGGGCGTGTCCACCAGCCTGGACCGCGAAGCGTTCTGGAAGGAGTGGGGCATCGACACCCTGTTGCAGGCCCGCGGCGGCGTGGCCGGGATCAAACCCCAGCCCCACGCCCCGGCGCGCGAGGTTTACCTGTTGCAGCGCAAAGCTTCCAAGGTTGGCGACGGCCTGGGCAAGACCACCGGCTGGATCCACCGTACCGGCCTGAAGAACAAGCAGGTGCAGATGCTCAATAGCGTTGAATACCTGAAGATCGACGATGAGGGCCTGCATATCCGTATTGGTGCCGAGGGCGAGCCGCAGGTGCTGGCGGTGGACAACATTGTGATCTGCGCCGGCCAGGACCCGCTGCGCGAACTGCAGGACGGCCTGGTCGCCGCTGGCCAGAACGTGCACCTGATCGGCGGTGCCGACGTGGCCGCCGAGCTGGATGCCAAGCGCGCCATCAACCAGGGCTCGCGCCTGGCCGCCGAGTTGTAAGGGCCGCGCAGGGGCGGTGTTAGACTACCGCCCCTTTTTTCATGCAGACGTGCCCTGATGGGTCCTTTCGATTGGCTTCCCCACGCGCCCCTTGAACCCTTGCAGTTGGATTGGCTGAACGGGGTCGAGGTGGCCGTGCTGCGCCTGGACCGCATCGACCCGCTGATCAGCGGCAACAAGTGGTTCAAGCTCACCGGGCACCTGGCCCAGGCGCGACAGGCGGGTGCCAGCGGCATCATCAGCCTGGGCGGCGCCTACTCCAATCATCTGCATGCCCTGGCGGCGGCCGGCAAACGCTTCGGTTTTGCCACCGTCGGCTTGTTGCGCGGGCACCCGCAAGACACCCCGACGGTCCTCGACCTGCAAGCCTTCGGCATGCAACTGCACTGGCTGGGCTACGGCGGTTACCGTGCGCGTCATGCGCCGGACTTCTGGTTGCCCTGGTGCGAGCGGTATCCGCACCTGCATCCCGTACCCGAGGGCGGCGGCGCCATGTCCGGGGCGTTGGGCTGTGGCGTGTTGGTCGAGCAGGTGCGCAGGCAGTTGCCCGCCCTGGGGTGGGCCGACTACGACGCCTGGTGGCTGGCAGCCGGCACCGGTACCACCCTGGCGGGTTTGGTGCTGGCGGAGGCGGGCGCGCATCCTGTTTACGGGGCCATGGCGGTGCCGGATGACCACGGTGTCGTGCAGAACGTGCGGGCCATCGTGCAGGGCGGGTATGAACTGTTGGACGCCAGTCGTGGCGGTTTTGCGAAAGTCGACCCGCCATTGCTGGCCTTCATCGACGCCACGCAGCAGGCCAGTGGCTTGCCCCTGGAGCCGCTCTATACCGGCAAGGCGCTGCTGGCGCTCAAGCAGCAGATCGAGGCCGGGCGCTTTGCCCCCGGCACTCGCCTGGTCTTTGTGCACACCGGCGGCTTGCAGGGCCGCCGGGGTTTTGTGGATTAACGCTTGGGCAACATGCGCAACACGGTGTTATCCCGCATGAAGTAGTGGTGGTACAGACCCGCCGCCGCATGCAGGCCGATCAGCCAGTAGCCGATGGTGCCGCCCAATACGTGCCAGCCTTCGATCTGCTTGGCCAGGTCCTTGTTTTCACCGATCAGCGGTGGCAACTCGATCCCGTAGAACCACACCGAATGCCCTTCGGCACTGACAATCAGCCAGCCAAAGATCGGCATGCCGATCATGAACACATACAACGCCAGGTGCATCAAGGTCGCCAGTAGCGCTTGCCATTGCGGCGGCGCGGGCAAAATCTTCGGCGCCACGCCAAGGCTGCGGGCAAACAGGCGCAGCCAGACCAGTACGAATACGGTCAGGCCGAACATAAAGTGCAGTTCCTTGATTAACGTGCGTCCGCCACTGCCTTTGGGGAAAATCCCGCGAAATTCAATGGTGACGTAGACCGCCACCAGCAGCACTAGCATCAGCCAGTGCAAGGCGATGGACATCGTACTGTAACGGGACTCGCTGTTTTTCCACGGCATCGCGTCTTTCCTCACTCATCAGGGGCAAACCTCCGTTCTTTGGCGACGGAGTCCCTAAAGCCTAAACCTGTTATGCAAGGTTTGCCCGAGTGAGGGGCGATGTATTGATCTCGATCAGGCGCTTTGCGGCATTTCACCACGTGCCAGGCGCTGATTGATGTCGGCGATCACGCCGGGCAGGTCGGTGATCGTGTCGATCAGGTAGTGCGGGCGCGAGCCGGCGAACATCGTTTCGATACGCTTGCGTTCGCTGGCCAGGGTCGCCGGGTCCAGGGCGCGGAACTGCTCGTAGGTCAGGCCCAGGGCGTTGCCCGAGCAGGTCAGCGCCACGGTCCACATCCCGGCGCGGCGGCCTTCGAGGATGCCCGGCACGGTGTCGTCGATCTTCACGCAGGCCGCCACGTCATCGATGCCCAGCGCGATCACGTTGGCCAGGGCCTGGGCCGGCCATGGGCGGCCATTGGGCACTTCGTCGGTGGCCACGACATGGTCGGCGATGTAGCCGTTGGTAGCCGCCAGTTCGACCACCTTGTCCATCACTTGCTTGGGGTAGCCTGAGCAGGAGCCGATCTTGATCCCTTGCGCACGCAGCGCGGCGATGGTCTCCAGGGCGCCGGGAATCAGCGCCGAGTGTTCGGCGATCTTCTCGATCTGCAACGGCATGAAGCGCTCGTAGATGGCGGTCACGTCATCGTCGGTCGGTGTGCGGCCGAAGGCCTTGCGATAGCGCTCGGCCACTTGCGGCTGATCACACAGGGTGCGGATGTGGTCCCACTTGCCCATGCCCATCGGGCCACGGGCTTCTTCGATGGAAACCTGCACGTCGAACTCGGCAAAGGCCTCGACAAAAATCTGCGTGGGGGCAAAGGAGCCAAAGTCGACCACGGTACCGGCCCAATCAAGGATGGCGGCCTGCAGGGTGTTGGGGTTCTGATAGTTCATGGTTCAAATCCTGTAAATAATGTGTAGGAACCGGCTTGCCGGCGATAGCGGCCCTGAAGGCCCCATCGCCGAAGGGAGTCAGATTTCGAGCACTTCCATCTCTTGCAGCGCCTGGGCAATCGCCGCCACCGCCGCTTGCATCTCGGCCTGGTTGACGTGACCGATGCAGCCCACGCGGAAGGTTTCTACCTGGGTCAATTTGCCCGGATACAGAATGAAGCCCTTGGCCTTGACCCGCTCGTAGAAGTCCTTGAACTGGTAGCGCGGATCGTTTGGCGCGTGGAAGGTGACGATGATCGGCGCCTGGATCGCGGTCGGCAGGAAGCTGCGCAGACCCAGGTCGGCCATGCCGTCCAGCAGCGTCTGGCAGTTGGCGGCATAGCGCTGGTGACGGGCTGGCAGGCCGCCTTCTTCGTTGTATTGCAGCAGCGCTTCATGCAGGGCGGCTACCACGTGGGTCGGCGGGGTAAAGCGCCATTGCCCGGTCTTGGCCATGTAGGCGTGCTGGTCGAACAAATCCATGGCCAGGGAATGGCTGTTGCCCTGGGCGGCGGCCAGTGCCTCTTTTTTCGCAAAGACAAAACCCATGCCGGGCACGCCTTCGAGGCATTTACCGGAGGCGGCGATCAGGGCGTCAAACGGCACTTGGGCGGCGTCGATGGGCAGCGCGCCAAAGGAGCTCATGGCGTCGATGATCAGGCGCTTGCCATGGTGCTGGATGACCTGGGCGATCTCCGGCAGCGGGTTGAGGATGCCAGTGCTGGTTTCGCAGTGGATCAGCGCGATATGGGTGATGCTGCTGTCAGCCTGCAACAGACGGTCGACATCGGCGGCGGTGGTGGGCTGGTCCTCAGCGGTCTCGAAGGTGCTGAACGGGAGGCCCAGCACTTCGCAGATCTTCGCCAGGCGCTTGCCGTAGGCGCCGTTGATCAGCACCAGCACTTTGCCATCGCGGGGCACCAGGGTACCGATGGCGGCTTCGACGGCGAACGTGCCGCTGCCCTGCAAGGGCACGCAGTGATGGCTGTCGCCACCGTTAATGATCACCAGCAGTTGCTCGCAGAGGCTGGCGGTCAGTTGGTTGAAGCGGTCATCCCACGAACCCCAGTCAACCATCATCGCCTGGCGGGTGCGGGCAGAGGTGGTCAGGGGCCCAGGTGTGAGCAGGATCGGCGCGGCAGTACTCATTCTCTTGTCCTCGCAAAGCAGTGGGATGACGCTACGGGACATAAATTGCAGTTTGGCTTGTCATCAATCAAATTGTTTGTTGTTATGCCAGCCATCAGTGAGGCCGATAGCTATGAATCTATTCCAACTCCGTGCATTTGACGCCGTGGCCCGGGACGGCAGTTTTACCCGTGCCGCCGCGCGCCTGTTTATCAGCCAGCCAGCCGTGACCGGGCATATCAAGGCGCTGGAAGAGCACTACCAGATCACCCTGCTGCGGCGTACCGCGCGGCGCGTGGAGTTGACGGAGGAGGGCATCAAGCTGGCGGCCATCACCCGCAGCATCTTCGGCCTGGTGGATGAAGCGCAGACCCTGCTCGAAGCCAACCGCCAATTGCTCACCGGACGCCTGGAGGTGGCGGCAGATGGCCCGCATATGGTCATGCCGATGTTGGCAAAGCTGCGTGCCCGTTACCCGGGGATCACCGTCAACCTGCGCCTGGGCAATGCCCAGGAAACCCTGGCGGCGCTGCTGTCCGAGCATGCGGATGTGGCGGTGTTGACCGAAGTCGAGCCGCGCAAGGGCGTACACCTGCAGCCGTTGAACGAGTCACGTATTTGCGCGTTGGTACCGGCTGGCCACCCGTGGCTGGCGGACCCGGCGGGTATTCGCCTGGAGCAGTTGGACCAGGTGATCATGGTGCTGCGCGAGCCCAGTTCCATCACCCGCCGCACTTTCGACGAGGCGTGTGCCAAGGCCGGCGTGCAGCCCAAGGTGTTGCTGGAGCTCGATAGCCGCGAAGCGGTGGCGGAAGCGGTGGCCGCCGAATTGGGGGTGGGGGTGGTGTCCTCCATGGAAGTCAGCCGGGACCCGCGGGTGCATGCGATTGCGATCCGTGGCGATGGGCTGCTGAACCAGCACATGCTCGGCTGCATGGAACGACGCCGCGAGTTGCGCTTGATTCAGGCGTTTTTCGAGTTGGCCTCAAGCTGATTGGGACGTTGCCCCCCCCCCCAGTTGAGCAGTCGTTTGCATTCGACTTCGAGTTGGCCCCGTACCCCTCTCGCAGGGCTGTAGGTGTCTAGTGTGCGTTAACGCAACATAACGGAGTGGTTTTTGCGCAGGATAACCCTCGTCGCTCAAACTGCGCCATGCGCCGCCAGGTTGCGATACTGCCCTTTGAAATACAGCAATGGCTGTGCGGTATCGGCCTTTTGCAGATCCATGGCTTTCACCTCACCAATCACTATCACGTGATCGCCTGCGACGTGCTCAGCGTGGATTTCACAGTCGAGCCAGTGCAGGCTGTCGGCAATGACGGGGTTACCTAGCGGTGATTCCTGCCATTCGATTCCATGCCACTTATCCGTGCCTCGACGAGCGAACTGGTTGGAAATCCCAACCTGTTCACCGGACAGAATATTGACTGCGAATCGACCTGCCTCACGAATCTTCGGATAGCTGGCCGAGCTGCACATGACGCTGAACGAGACCAGTGGCGGGTTCATCGATACGCTATAAAACGACTGGCAAGTAAAGCCAATCGGCTCATCACCGGTGTGCGAAGTAATCACCGTGATACCGCAAGCGTAGTGCCCGAGCGCCTGACGAAAGCTCAGGGGCTCGATGGAAGTAGCAGTGAGTGACATCGCGATTCCTAGTTCGACAGCTCTTTTCGAATGATCTCTGCGCCTGCGCTCAACGCATTCAACTTGCCCCTTGCCACCTGGCGAGGCAACGGAGCCATGCCGCAGTTGGTGCAAGGATAGAGCTTGTCGGCATCTACGAACTGAAGTGCCTTGCGTAGGGTATTGGCGACTTCCTCGGGCGTCTCGATGGCATGGTTTGCCACATCAATGGCGCCCACCATCACTTTTTTACCCCGGATGAGTTCGATCAGATCCATCGGGACGTGAGAGTTGTGACATTCGAGCGAGACGATATCGATGCTGGATTTCTGCAACTTGGGGAACGCTTCTTCATACTGGCGCCACTCCGAACCCAGCGTTTTTTTCCAGTCGGTGTTGGCCTTGATGCCATAGCCATAGCAAATATGCACGGCGGTTTCGCATTTGAGCCCTTCGATTGCTCGCTCCAAGGTGGCCACACCCCAGTCATTCACCTCGTCAAAAAACACGTTGAATGCAGGCTCATCGAACTGGATGATATCTACCCCGGCAGCCTCCAGCTCTCTGGCCTCCTGATTGAGAATCTTCGCGAATTCCCAGGCCAGTTTTTCACGGCTTTTGTAGTGAGCATCGTAGAGGGTGTCAATCATCGTCATGGGGCCGGGCAGGGCCCATTTAATTGGCTGCTTCGTCTGCTGGCGCAAGAATTTGGCGTCTTCCACGAATACCGGCTTTTTCCGAGAAACGGCACCCACAACCGTCGGCACGCTGGCATCGTAGCGATCACGAATCCGGACGGTTTCACGATTCTCGAAATCGACCCCTTCGAGATGCTCGATGAAGGTCGTCACAAAATGCTGACGGGTCTGTTCGCCATCACTGACGATATCAATGCCGGCCAACTGCTGCTCCTGCAAGGCGAGGCGCAAAGCGTCCTGTTTACCTTCAACCAGTTCTTCATCCTGCAATTTCCAGGGCGACCAAAGCGTTTCAGGTTGTGCAAGCCAGGAAGGTTTAGGCAAGCTCCCAGCGGTCGAAGTAGGCAACAGCTTTTTCATTAAAGAAGACCTTGATTTGAAATTAATTAATGCGCGCAGCTAACAGACCATTGATCAAGAATGACCTTATAGGGCTTGATGAATTGCTCTTCGGCAAACTTTCCCTGTTCAGTAGCCAGTCGGCTTCGCTCTTCTCGATCATAAATAATTCGAGTCAATGAATAGTCCTGATGCTTCAAACTAGGCTGGTAGAACTTTCCAGCTACGGAGTTTGCATTGTAAATCTCAGGGCGGTAGATTTTCTGGAACGTATCCATGGTGCTAATGGTGCCAATCAACTCAAGATCGGTGTAATCACCGAGCAAATTCCCCGAGAAGTAGAAAGCCAGTGGCGCGGCACTGTTCGGCGGCATGAAATAACGAACCTTCAAGCCCATTTTCCTGAAGTACTCATCTGTCAAAGAGTAGGCATCTTGCTGGTACTCAAAGCCCAACACAGGGTGCTGGTTCTCGGTTCGAAGGTATGTCCGGGTACTGGATACGCTCAGGCAGATGACCGGTGGCTTGTCGAAGTGCTCTTTGTAAGCGCTGGAGTTGACGAAGCACTTGAATAGTTTGCCGTGCAAATCGCCAAAGTCGTGTGGGGTGCTGAATTGTGACTGGTTCTTGTTGTGCTCCAGCAGCCGCACACTGAAGTCATAGTCTCGCACGTAGGATGAAAAGTTATTTCCCACTATGCCACTGATGCGTTGATTGGTTTCTCGATCAACAATCGTGGTCTTCAAAATCTCAATCAAAGGAATAGCGTGGCCGCGACCTTCAGTATCAATTTTCATTTCAGCGGAAATAATATCCAACTCGACCGTGTAACGATCACCCGTAGGATTGTCCCAGTGCGCCAACGCATTAAAGCGATTATCAATCATCTTCAACGTGTTGCGCAGATTCTCCTGACGACTCTCCCCCCTCGCCAGATTGGCAAAGTTGGTCGTGATACGCGTAGTGTCTGAAGGAAAGTAATTCTCATCAAAACAAATGCTCTTGATAGCAAATGTGAATTCGTTGTTCATCGTGACCTGCACCCGTATTTTGGACAAACCTGAAATGGCGCCTGGCCTCTTTCAGATTTGATCAACATGCTGTTTCTTCACTCGACGGCTTGTAGATCGGCCAGCGTGAAGAGCTGCACGTATTTTAAGCAAGGAGGCTACATGAACAAAAACGAATTGATTTCAAAAGAGTATTAGTCACGCTCATGATGGCGTGCAGGCTCAGGAACGAGGTTGGGTCGAGTCTGGCCAGCCATCGACAGCCTGTGCACGGGTCAACTCAATGCAATTACTCAGCTAATCGTCGCGCAGGCTTTCCCGGACAATCTCCAGGAAAGTCGCCACTACCCGCCGCGAACTCTGCTCCTTGAGGCACACCAGCGTTTCCTTCATGCGCTGGGTGCAGTCGCGGATGGGCATGGCATATACCCGTGAATCCGCGCCGAACTCCGACGCCGAGACCACCCCCACGCCAATCCCCACCACCACCGCCTCACGCGCGGCTTCGCGGCCTTCCACCTGGATCGCCGGGCGGATGCGCAGCCCGGCCTGATGCATCTCGCGTTCCAGGGTCTGACGGGTCACCGAGCCGATTTCCCGCAGCACCAGGGGCGTGTCGTCCAGGTCCGCCAGGTCGATGGACTCGCGCCCGGCCCATGGGTGGTTACGAGCGACAAACGCCAGCATCGGGTCATCGCGCAGGGGGATCGAGAGCAGGCGCTCATCGTCGACATCGCGCCCCACCAGCGCCAGGTCAGCCTGATAGTTGTGCAGGCGATACAGCGCATCATCGGTGTTGCCGGTCTCGATCCTTACGGTGATCCCCGGATAGCGTTCGCAAAACCGCGCGATCTGCGGCAGCACATGCACTGGCGCGTCCACGGCCAGGGTCAGGCTGCCGGTCTGCAGGGCCTTGGAGTCTTGCAGCAGTTCCTCGGCTTCGGCGGCAATCACGAACAGGCGCTGGGTGATACTCAGCAGGCGCTCCCCCAGGTCGGTAAGGCGTACCGAACGCTTGTTGCGATGGAACAGCAGCACGCCAAAACGCTCTTCAAGCTTGCGCACCTGATCGGAAATGGCCGGCTGGGTGAGGAACAGCCGCTGCGCCGCCGCGGTAAAGCTGCCGTGGACGGCCACGGCATGGAAGGCTTTGAGTTGGGCATGGGAAACCGACATGGCACGACCTCTTACAAGCTGAGCTTATATTTGAAATACGATAAATCGATTTTACCTATTAGTCAGCCATTGCTTTGATAGCGCTCAGTCGCCGTAGGTTGAGTCCTACAACTTCGGCGATCATGGGCCCTTGCGTGCACCCTTGCAGGACTCATCTGACCAGTACCCAGCGCCCTGCGCCCCGGTACTGCAGTGCAAAACAATAAAAACACAGGCAATTGCTTCTCGATTCTGCCGGCACACTCACACCTGAGGTCAGAACCACCATGAATATCCCTATGGGTAGCATCAAGCGTTGGCGCATGCAGATTTTCGCCATCACCTGGCTGGCATATGCCGCCTTCTATTTCACCCGCAAAGCGTTTTCCGTGGCCAAGTTGGGGCTCGTCGACGACCCCAGTTTCCCGCTGGACAAGATGATGATGGCCAACCTGGATGGCCTGTACCTGGCGGCCTATGCCGTTGGCCAGTTCACCTGGGGCATGCTTGCCGACCGTTTCGGCCCACGGGTGGTGGTGTTGGGCGGGCTGGTGATTTCGGCGGCCGCCGCCCTGGTCATGGGTACGTTTGCCACTTTGCCGATCTTTGTCACCTGCATGTTGATCCAGGGGCTGGCGCAGTCCACCGGCTGGTCGGGGCTGTGCAAGAACCTTGGCAGTTTCTTCCCGGCGCAGCAGCGCGGGCGGGTGTTGGGGCTGTGGAGCTCGTGTTACGCGTTTGGCGGGCTGGTGGCATCGCCATTTGCCGGCTGGTGGGCCTACACCCTGATTGGCAGCTGGCACGCGGCATTTATCTCCAGTGCCGCGGTGGTGGCGGTGGTGGCGGTGCTGTTCTTTATCTTCCAGCGCAACACGCCACAGGACGTCGGCCTGCCGCAAGTGGAACCCGAGCCGGCAATGAGCGCTGAAGAGCAGGCAGCGGCGAAAAAAATCAGCATCCTTGAGCCGTTGCGCGAGATCTTGCGCAACCGCACGGTGCTGACCCTGGGCCTGGCGTACTTCCTGTTGAAACCGGCGCGCTACGCGATCCTGTTGTGGGGCCCGGTGATTGTCTATGAGCAGATGCCCTCGGTGGGCAAGGTCGGCGCAGCGATTGTGCCGACGGCGTTCGAGCTGGCGGGGTTGTTGGGGCCGATCATGATTGGCCTGGCGTCCGACAAACTGTTCGGCGCCCGGCGCATGCCGGCCTGTGTCCTCAGCCTGCTGGCGCTGACGGTGTCGCTGGCGCTGTTCATGGGGGCCTTGCATACCGGTAGCGTGCTGTTGGTGATGGCCTTGCTGTTTGTGATGGGCCTGACCCTGTACGGGCCGGACTCGATGATCAGCAGCACGGCGGCGATTGACTTCGGTACGGCCAAGGCAGGCGCCACGGCAGCGGGCTTCGTCAACGGCTGCGGTTCGGTGGGGGCGATCCTCGGTGGCCTGCTGCCGGGCTACTTCGACACGGTGACGGTGTTTATCGTGTTCGCCGGCGCCGCGTTGTTTTCGGCGCTGGTGCTGATGCCCTATTGGAACGCGCGGCCTGCGGTTCTGGCGCAAGTGGGCGACTTTGTGCCGGATCGTTCCGTCGCGATCAAACCCCTGCGCACCTGAGGCCCCTGCAACGCTGGCCGGTTTTTTGGTGGAACGATGGGTTCTTGCCCTATAAACTCTGCGGCCAAAGCGCCGGCCAGTAGACGTCTCGGCGCCACGGATATCAAGAGAGTGAGTCATGGGCGCACAGTGGAAGGTTAAACATAAAGAAGCGGCATCCAATGCCAAGGGCAAGATTTTCGGCAAGCTGGTGAAGGAAATCACCATTGCCGCCCGTAACGGTGCGGACACCGCGACCAACGCCCACCTGCGTCTGGTGGTCGAGCAGGCCAAGAAGGCCTCGATGCCCAAGGAAACCCTGGAGCGCGCGATCAAGAAAGGCGCGGGCCTGCTGGGCGAGACCGTGCAGTACCATCGCGTGACCTACGAAGGGTTTGCCCCGCACCAGGTGCCGTTGATCGTTGAGTGCGTGACCGACAACATCAACCGTACCGTAGCGGAAATCCGCGTGGCGTTCCGCAAGGGGCAACTGGGGGCTTCGGGCTCCGTGGCCTGGGACTTCAACCACGTGGGGCTGATCGAAGCCTCGCCGGATACCCCGGACGCCGACCCGGAAATGGCCGCCATCGAAGCCGGCGCCCAGGACTTTGAAGAAGGTGAAGAAGAGGGCACGACCCTGTTCATCACCGAGACCACCGACCTGGACGCGGTGCAGAAGGCTTTGCCGGAGCAGGGTTTTACCGTGTTGTCGGCCAAGTTGGGCTACCTTGCGAAAAACCCGGTCAGCGGCTTGAGCGATGCGCAGATGGCTGAAGTCGAAGCCTTCCTCGAAGGCCTGGACAACCATGACGACGTGCAGGATATGTTCGTCGGCCTGGCGGGCTAAACCCGGCCTGGAATTATGGGCGCAGACTTGTGTGGGAGCGGGCTTGCCCGCGATAGCGGTGTATCAGATGGCACATCAGCTGGCTGACCCACTGCTATCGCGGGCAAGCCCGCTCCCACATTTACAGGGCGTTTCAGAGTGAGGACAGCAGCGCCTCGATCTCTTCGAACGCTGGACGCGCCAGCACCTGCGGCTGGCAGCAACTGTCACCCAGTGTCTCCAGCACCTGGCGCTGTTCAGCGCTCAAACCCGCGTCAATCCGCTCCAGCAACTCCCCCAGCAACACCCCGAACGCCCGCACTTCAATGCGCTGCAATGCCCTGGTCTCCAGGGTGTCGGCCGTGGCATGGAACGACGCGGCGCCAAAGTCCCCAAGCAAACAATCACCCTGGGCATTGCACAAAATATTGTGGCCATACAGGTCGCCATGGGTGATGCCGTGCCGGTGCAGGTGCGCGGCCACGGAGGCGATGCCGCGCGCCATGCGCAACGCTACCTCCACGCTGAAGCGGGTGGCGGGGTCGTAGATGTCCCGGGTGCAGGACGCCAGGCTGGGCAGGCCGGCGAGGTTGCGGTAGCTCGGGTCGATCAGGTCCATCACCAGCGCGGCCTGGTCATCGGGGTGGCCGACCACGCGGCCTTGCACTTTGATCAGGTTGGGATGCAACCCGGCGGCAATGCAGGCCTGCATTTCGTGCAGCGGCGAGCCGTCGCTGGTGATGGTGCCCTTGTAGAGTTTGACCGCGACTGGCTCGTTCGACGGTTTGCGCAGGGCCTTGCGAATCACCCCCGAGGCGCCTTCGCCCAGCACCTGGCCCAGTTCCAGTTCGGCCCAGGGAATGTTCGGCGTCGCGTCATCAGTTGCCACGTCCACCGCGCTTTCCACCGGGTTGCCGGCATAGGCCAGCCAGGTCAGGCGCGGCAGTGTCAGCAGCCAGTGGGGTAACTGAGTCAGGCGGTTGGAAGCGATGCGCAGCAGTTCGAGGTTATGGCACTGGGCCAGGCTCGCGGGCAGTTGCTCCAGACGGTTGCCGGCCAGCATGAGTTTTTGCAGCAGTGGCCGCTCACCGAGGGCGTCCGGCAACTGGCGGATGCGGTTATCGGTGAGGATCAGCCAGCGTAACTGCGGTGGCAGCGCGGCGGCGGGCACCTGCTCGATCTGGTTGGCCTTGAAGCCGACCATGCTCAACTGCGGGCACAGGCCCAGGCACGAGGGCAGCTCGGTAAAGGCGTTGTCCGAACAAAACAGCACGCGCAGGTGGGGCAGGCGATGCAGGTCGTCCGGCAGGCTGCACAGGGCATTGCCGCTCAGGTTGAGAATTTCCAGGGAGTCGGCCAGGTCGAAGATTTCCCGGGGGAACTGCGTCAGGCCGCAGGACAGGTCCAGGCGCTTGATGCCAGCCAGTTGGCCGGCCTTGAGTTGGGCAAGGGTATCCATGAACAGCGTAGGTCACTCGACAAGGTCAAAGGCGCTCATGATAGCGACTTGAGCGCCAGCGGGCTGACTTGTTGCAACTGCCCCAGGCGGCTGCGGGTGCGCGCCAGGTCAATCGCCTGGCCTTGCAGGGCGTCGTCCAGTGGCTGTTGGCCCAGCAGGGTCAGGTGCTTGTCCTGGTCGTACAGCACGTCGATCAGGTTGATAAAGCGCTGCTGCACGGCAATCGGGCATTCGCCGAGCAGCGGCAGGTCGTCGATGATCCAGTGGTCGAAATCCTCGCACAGCAACAGGTAGTCCATCACAGCGGTGGGCTGTTCGCACAGGTCGTTGAAGGTCAAGGCCAGGCTGCGCGCCTGGTGCCAGCGCACTTGCAGTTGCCGCGAGCCGACCGCCAGCGCCAGGGGCGGGCCAGCGGTGGGGGGCAGCGCCAGTTCGCGGCGCTGGGCCGGGGTGCCGGGCCACACGTATTGGCCGTGGGTGAAACGCTGCTGCTGGTGGTTCTGCGCCAGGCCCCGGTAGTCCTGGGGCGCGCTGACTTGCATGACGTCCATGTGCGCGCCGATCAAGTCGATCACCGGCTTGAAACGCTGGTGATACAGCGGGTTGGGCAGCAAGCCCTGGGGCGGGTAATTGGAGGTGACCAGCACCAGGATGCCCCGTTGGAACAGGGCCTTGAACAGACGAGTGATCAACATCGCATCGCCAATGTCATGCACATGGAATTCGTCGAAACACAGCACCCGGCAGCCGTCGAGCAACTGGTCCAGGGTGGCGCCCAGGGCATCGGCCTGTTGGCGGTGGGCAAACATGCCACGGTGCAGGCGGGCGAAAAAGTCGTGGAAATGCACCCGCTGCTTGTCAGGCAATGGCAGGGCCTGAAAAAACCCGTCCAGCAGCCAGCTTTTGCCCCGGCCGACGGCGCCGTGCAGGTACAGGCTGCGGGTCGGGCGCCGGTCCAGCAGGTACGCGGTCTGCCGGGCCATGGCGTCGATCACCTGTAATTGGCTGGGGCTGAGGGTGTAGCCCTGTTGCCGGGCCTTGTCCGCGAAGAACCGCTGAATGGCTGGCGCGCTGTCACTGGCGGTTGTTTTGCCGAACAGGCGTCTGAGCAAGGGCAGGCGACGCGGGCGGCTCTCTCGAAAAGGCATGGCGGTGGCGTCCTAGAACCGAGTGGTCTGCTTGAGCAATGGGGTGGTCGGCTCGTCCTCTTGGCTGACCATCGCATAGTTGTAGCCGGGGCTGGACCAGTACTCGGCCTGGAGCCCCTCGGCGCTGCGGCTGCCCCTTGGCAGCAGGGTGTTCTGCGGGCCCGGCGGGCGAATGTAGAAACTGATGCGCCGGCCTTGTGGGTTCTCGTAGAGCACCATCGCCGCCGCGCCCTGGTCGGTGCTGAGCAGGCGCGCGCTGACTGGGCTGAAGCCGGCCTGGCTGAGGTCTGGCAGGCGATGGGCCTGGGCGAAGTAGCGGTCGAGCCAGGCTTGCATATCGCCATTGCCCTGCACCTGGTAGTCGGCGGGCATGATCGGGTTCTGGGCAAACAGGCGATAGGCCTGCATGGCGTCGGTCATCGGCAGGCTGCTGGCGAGCAGGGTGGCCTGCCGCGCTTGCCAGCCACCCAGGCCGCCCAGGCCGATGGCGACCAGCAACATGGCGGCAGTGGCCAGGTGGCGGCGCGACTGGCGCTTGAGGCGCTGGCGAAGCAGCGCCGGATCCAGCTCGGGGTTGACCGCTGGCGGCGCACCGATGGCCGCGCGCAGGTGCTGGGCATCCTGTTGCCAGGCGTGGACCTGGGCCGCGACCTCGGGGTGGGCGGCGAGCCAGATCTGCAATTGGCGGCGATCCGGCTCGCTGAGCTGGTGATCGACGTACGCGTGCAGGTCGCGTTCATTGGGGGGCAGGCTGATCATTTGAGTATCCGCAGGGTAGGGCGGGTGATATCGCCGTCGCTGAGCTGGCGCAAGGCCTGGCGGGCGCGGGACAGGCGTGACATCACGGTGCCAATGGGCACGTCGAGGATATGGGCGACTTCCTTGTAGCTCAAGCCTTCCACCGAGACCCATAGCAGCAGGGCGCGTTGCTCGCTGCTCAACTGGTCGAAGGCCTGCAGGGTCGATTGCGCGATCACCGTGCGTTCGACTGACGGTTGCGCGTCATCGCGGCCGGTAAAGAACTCCAGCATCCGCGCATAGCGCCGCGAACGCCGGTGCGCGTCGAGGAACTGCCGGTAGAGGATCGAAAACAACCAGGCGCGCAAATCCCCGTCGACGCGCTTGTGGCGCCAGCTGACGATGGCGCGCTCCAGGCTGGCCTGCACCAGGTCGTCGGCGCTGCTGGGGTTGCGCGTCAGGGACAGGGCAAAGCGCCGCAGCCTGGGGAGGAGTTCACGCAACTGGTCGTCGAGCTCGTGCATGGAGGGCCTGCGTGTCGTGGGCGGTGTTGAGGAAGACGCCTAGGGGCAAAGGTTATTCCATCTGTGGGAAAAATAAGCGCTGTAGATAGCCTTGGTCTCTATCGTTTGTAAGCTCCCGTAGCCCTGTAATGTCGTGAATCGTCCTCAGTCCAGCCCCCTGCCTGCCCGAACAGTGTGAGGCAGGGGCCAGTTGAGGAGTTGACCCATGATATCGACGACAGCAGCGGATAGCGGTTTTGCTTGCACCAAGGCACTGGGCCATTTGCCCATCATCCAACGTCATACCCTTCAAACCTGGGGCTGCGGGCCGGCGCGGGCGCTGCCGTACGCGTGTATCCACCAGGCATTCGAGGCGCACGCCGCGGCAACCCCCCATGGGATCGCCGCGCTCTGCTCGGGCCAGAGCATCAGCTATGAGCAGTTGAACCGCCAGGCCGATCGGCTGGCCCGGCACCTGCTCGCGCAGGGGGTGATGGCGGGCGATACGGTGGCGCTGTTTGTCGAGCGGTCGATCCCCATGCTGGTGGGGATGCTCGCGGTGTTGAAGATCGGCGCGGCCTATGTGCCGCAGGATGCCAGGATCACCCCACCGGCGCAGTTGGCGATGATCCTTGAGGCGCTGTCGAGTGCAGTGGTGCTGACCTTGTCAGGGTTCAAGGAGCAATTGCCGCTGGCAGCGGGCCATCTGTGCGTGTGCCTGGACGAGTTCCTGGCGCAACAGCCGTGGGTGGCGCAGGCCTGCGAGCTGAACGTCGCCGCGCCAGACCCCGCCAGCCTGTGTTTTGTGCTGTTCACCTCCGGCACCACAGGGCGGCCCAATGGGGTGCGGGTGACGCACCGCAATGTGTGCAACATCCTGCTGACGGCACCGGGCAACCTGGGCATCAAGCCGGGCATGAGGGTTGGGCAAATCCTCAATATCGCGTTTGATATGGCCGCCTGGGAAATCCTCGGCTGCCTGGCCCACGGGGCGACGTTGCATATCCGTCAGCAAGATATCGGCGAAACGGCCCGCCATTGCCAAGTGCTGATCGCCACCCCGTCGATTCTCGCCACCCTGGACCCACGACAGTGCGCCACGCTTGAGGTGGTCGCAGTGGCGGGCGAGCCATGCCCGCAGGCCCTGGCGGATCGCTGGGCGGCCCATTGCACGTTCTATAACGGTTGCGGACCCACGGAAACCACCATCGTCAACACCTTGCACCGGCACGTACCGGGGGCGCCGTTGACCATCGGCCAACCGACGCCCAACAACACCGTGTATGTGCTGGATGAACACGGCCAGGCCTGCGCGCCGGGGGAAGTGGGCGAGATGTGGGCCGGGGGCGACGGGGTGACGGCGGGCTATCTGCATGACCCGTTGTTGACTGCGCAGCGTTATCGGCCTGATCCGTTCCTGGGGGCGGGGCGGATGATGTTCCGTACCCGCGACCTGGGGCGCTGGACGGATGATGGGGCCCTGGAGCATCTGGGGCGGGTCGACGATCAGGTCAAGGTGCGCGGTTTTCGCGTGGAGTTGGACGCGCTGGCCAGCACGCTGGAGGCCAGTGGCGCCTGTAGCCGGGCGGTGGCGTTGAAGTTCGACAGTCAGCACCTGGTGGCATTCGTCACACCGGCCACGGCGGACATTGCGGCAGCCAGGCAGTTCTGCGCGCAGCGGCTGGCCTACTACTGTGTGCCGGCGGTGATTTTTGCCTTGGAGCACTTGCCCCTGACGGCACGCGGCAAGATCGACAAGACCCTGCTGCGGCAATGGGCCTGTGACAGTGAGGAGGGTCGCCAACTCGCCCTCAAAGCAGGGGGCCGAGCATGATTGAGCGGTGGATGGCGACGGTAGTGCCCGCCTTGCCTGGCGGGTGGCGGCGGTGGCGTGGCTTGCCGATATTTTCCCATTACAACCGGCTGGTGGCGTTGGTGCTGCTGGGCAACGGGTGGTTTGCACTGTCTGGCTTGAAGCTGCCCGTGATCGACGCGCACCAAGTGTCGATGCTGGTGATGATCAACCTGTCCCTGGCGATCCTGGTGCGCCAGCAGTACGTGATCAACGGGCTGTTTTGGCTGGCCACGCGCATCCCGCTGAGCTGGCCGCTGTACCTGCGTCGCCATGCTGCCAAGGTCTATCACCTGGGCGGGCTGCACAGCGGCGGTGCGCTGGCGGCGACGCTGTGGTTCGCGCTGTTGGTCGCCAGCCAGGGCTGGCGTTACCTGCAACAGCCGCAGAGAGTTTCTGCGCCGTGGTTGTTGGTCAGTGCGGCGCTGTTGGGAGTGTTGCTGTTGATGGTGGTCATGGCGCAGCCGGGGATTCGCAGGCGTTTTCACAATGGCTTTGAGCGCGTGCACCGCTTTGCGGGGTGGGCGGCCTTGCTGTTGTTCTGGGTGCAGGCACTGCTGGCCGAGGCTCATCCGGTTGCATTCGGGATGCTGCTGGTGCTGACCTTGAGCATTGCCCTGCCTTGGTTGCGCTTGCGCAAAGTGGCAGTCAGTCATCAGCGGCCTTGCGCTCATGCGGTGATCACCACATTGCGCCACACCACGCCCTTTGCCGGCTCGTCGACGGCGATCAGCCTGCAGCCGCTGCTGGAGTGGCATTCGTTTGCCAATATCCCGACCCCGGGCCAGCCGGGCTTTCGCCTGATTATTTCCAGGGCCGGGGACTGGACGGGGCGTTTTATCGAGCACATGCCATCCCATGTCTGGGTCAAGGGCATTACCACGGCGGGCGTGGCGAATATCGAGACGTTGTTCAAGTCGGTGGTGTATATCGCCACCGGCAGCGGGATTGGCCCGGTGATGCCGCACTTGCTGGCCGGGCAGGTGCCGATCCAGTTGGTGTGGTCCACCCGCAGCCCGGCCAAGACCTATGGTGAAGAGCTGGTCGCCGAAATCCTGCGGGCGCAACCGCACGCAGTGATTTGGGACACCGACGTGCGCGGCAAGCCAGACCTGGTGCAGTTGGCGTACGCGGCGGTGCAGGATTTTGGTGCCGAAGCGGTGATCTGTATCGCCAACCAGGCGTTGACGCGCCGGGTGGTGGCGCAAATGGAGGCGCGGGGGATCCCGGCCTATGGCGCGATCTGGGACTCCTGAATCACCCGCTGCGAAAAAGCCTACGGCCTTGGTGGAATAAGCCTGCGTGAGCGGCGTCTCATTGCACCTTCCACCTGTGGCCGTTGGCCTCGGAGCACTTCATGCCAGATCATCCATCGCCACCCCGCACGCCGTTGGGGCGCGCCAGCCTGGTGCTGCGCCTGGCCGCTATCGGCGTGGTCGTCGGCGTCGTTGCCGGGGCCTTTGCCTACGTCAACGGTACCCTCGACCCACAGCGGTTGCGCCCCAAGACCCTGGTCAATGCCCTGGAAACCAACAACGGCCTGCACCCTGGCTACCGGCGCAACCATGCCAAGGGCGTATGCGTGGCAGGTCATTTCGAGAGCAGCCCTGCGGCGCGTGCCTATTCCAGCGCGCAGGTATTCAGTGAAGCGCGCACCCCGGTGATCGGGCGCTTCGCCCTACCCAGCGGCAACCCCTATGCCCCGGACAGCAGCGTGCCGATCCGCAGCCTGGCGGTGCAGTTCAACCAGGCCAACGGCCAGCAATGGCGCAGCGGGATGAATAGCATGCCGGTGTTCCCGGTGGGCACCCCCGAGGCCTTCTACCAGATGCTCAAGGCGGGGGCTGCGGACCCTGCGACCGGCAAGCCCAACCCGGCCAGTCTGCCGGCGTTTTTTGCCAGTCATCCCGAGACCGCGCCGTTCCTGGCCTGGGTCAAGACCGCCAGGCCTTCGGCCAGCTATGCCAGCGAAAGTTACAACGGCATCAATGCGTTTTACCTGGTCAGCGCCAACGGGCAACGCCAGGCCGTGCGCTGGGGCGTGGTGCCGATGAGCCAGGACGCCAGTGGTGCCAGTGGCGCCGTTGCGCCAGGAGGGGCGGATTTTCTCCAGGCCGACCTGGAGCAGCGGTTGGCGGCCGGACCCTTGCGCTGGCAATTGCAGATCACCCTGGCCAACCCCGCGGACCCGGTGGATGACGCCAGCAAGGCCTGGGCCGGCGCGCACACGGTGCTGAACGCCGGCACCCTGGTGTTCGAACGCAGCCAGCCACAGCTGGACGGCGATTGCCGCGATATCAACTTTGACCCGCTGATCCTGCCCAGCGGTATCGAAGCGTCCAATGACCCGCTGCTGGCGGCACGTTCCGCTGCCTATGCCAGTTCATACCTGCGCCGTACCGGTGAAGTCAGCCAGTTGCCCAACCCCCCTCAGGAGTCCCGGCCATGAATGCCCAACCGCGGTTTTTCGCCCCGCTGGCGCGCCTGCTGCACTGGCTGATGGCGCTGATGGTCATCGCCATGCTGTTTATCGGTGCTGGCATGGTGGCTTCGGTGTCCCAGCGCCATGAATGGTTGTTGCACCTGCACAAGCCGTTGGGCATTGCGATTCTGCTGTTGGTGATCGTGCGCCTGGCGGTGCGTTTTTCTACCCGTCAGCCAGCGTTGCCTGCCGATTTACCGGCGTGGCAGGTGTTGGCGGCCAAGGCGTCGCATCTGCTGCTGTACGGCTTGATGCTGGTGCTGCCGCTACTGGGCTGGGCGATGATTTCGGCGGCGGGTGACCCGGTGATGCTGTCCAGCACCCTGCAGTTGCCTTCGTGGGTGCCGGCCAACGCGCAGTTGTTCGCGGTGCTGCGCACGGCCCATGGGTATCTCGCTTATTTGCTGTTCCTCACGGTGCTGCTGCATTTGGCGGCGGCGTTGTTCCATGGTTGGGTTCGCCGGGATGGCGTGCTGCAAAGCATGCTCGGCAAGGACTGAGGCCCCAGGGTCGTCCGCCAGTACACCAGCGCCAGCAGGTTGATGGCGGCGCCCAAGGCACACACGCCGAGCCAGCCGGCCCAGGCGTACATCAGGGTCGCGCCGAGCGAGCCCAGGGCGCTGCCCGCCGAGTAGAACAGCATGTAGCCGGCTGCCAGGCGGCTTTGGGCTTCGGGGCGTACGCTGTAGATCAGGCTTTGGCTGGTGACATGCACGGCTTGCAGGCCGAGGTCGAAGGTAATTACCCCAAGCAGCAGCGCCCACAACGAAGACTGGGTCAAGGCGATGGCCAGCCATGACAGCAGCATCAGCACCAGGGCCGCGCCGCTGGTCCACTGGGCGAGGCCGCGGTCTGCCAGGCGCCCGGCATGGGCCGCGCCCAATGCGCCGGCGGCACCGGCGAGGCCGAACAGGCCGATCTGGGTGTGGGACAACGACAGGGGTGGGGCGCTCAAGGGCAGCACCAGCGGGGTCCAGAGCACGGTACCCGCGGCAAAAATCAGAAACGCCAGCACTGCGCGGTCGCGTAGCACTTTTTCCTCACGCAACAGGCTGAACACTGAAACCAGCAACTGGCGATAGGAGCCTGACGCCCGAGGCTGCTCGGTGGTAGGCAAGACACGCCAGAGCAGCAGTGCCATTAACAGGGTCAAGCCCGCCGACAGCAGATACACCGAACGCCAGCCGGCCAGGTCCGCCATGATCCCGGACACCGTGCGCGCCAGCAGCAGGCCAACCACGATGCCACTGGTCACCAGGCCCACCACATGCCCCCGTTGCTCGGGCCGCGCCAGGTTGGCGGCGTAGGCCACCAACACCTGGGCCACCACGGCGAGCAGGCCCGTCAGCAGCAGGCCGGCCAGAAACCCGACGCGGCTGTTGGAGAGGCCGACCAGCAACACCGCACCGGTGGACAGCAGTAATTGGCCGACGATCAAATGCCGGCGATTGAGCAGATCACCCAGCGGCACCAGCAGTAACAGGCCAACGCCATAGCCGACCTGGGTCAGGCTGATCACGATGCCGACAGTGGCGGGGTCCATGGCGAACGTCGTGGCCATGGCATCGAGCAGGGGTTGGGCGTAATAGACATTCGCCACCGACAGGCCACAGGCAATGGCAAACAGCAGCACCACGGCGGCGCTTAACGATGATGGGGGCATGCTCAATTCTCAATGTGGTTGCTAAATGAAACTGGTTGTACGGTAGGTATTGCGGTTTTATATTGCAACTACATTTTTTGTCAGGCAGGCGTTACCCATGGTCAAACTCACCCGCTTTGAAACTGCCGAATGCCCGGTGGCGCGCTCACTGGAGGCGATTGGCGATGGTTGGGCGCTGCTGATCATTCGCGATGCATTCGATGGCATCCGCCGCTTTGGCGAGTTCCAGCGCAGCCTGGGCATGGCCAAGAACATACTGGCCACGCGCTTGCGCAGCCTGGTCGGCCACGGAATTTTTGAGATTGTCCCGGCCTCGGATGGCAGCGCTTATCAGGAGTACGTGTTGACGGAAAAGGGCAGGGGGCTGTTTGCGGTGATCATTGGGTTGCGGCAATGGGGCGAGGGGTTTTTCTACGCCGAAGGCGAGGCCCATTCGGTGCTGTTGGACCGTGAGCACGGTCAGCCGCTGCAGGCTTTGCAGGTGCATGCGGCGGATGGCCGGGTGCTCGGACCGCAGGACTGCCTGCGGGTGGCGGCGCAGTCCGAGGCTTAGGGTTAACTTATTGGGGCAGGGTCAGCGCAGTACGTTGACCATGTCCGCCACGGTGCTCAACACGTCCTTGCCCAGTTGCCGGGAGCGTTTGCCAGACCAGCCGGTACGCGGATCGGGCGCATCGTCGTTGTCCTTGAAGGGCATTTCGAGGGTCAGGGACAGGCAGTCGAATTTCTCGCCCACGCTGTTGCAAGCCAGGGTCATATTGGCCTGGCCAGGCAGGTCGCGGGTGTAGCCATGGGTGGTCTGGAAGTCGCGGGTCAGCTCGCTCAAGTGGCTGCGAAAGTGTTTTTCCAGGCCTTCGATACGCGGGGTGTAGCCGGGGTTGCCTTCGCACGCTGCGGCGAACACGTAGGGGATTTCCTCGTCGCCATGGATATCCAGGAACAGGTCTACGCCGTACTTCTCCATCTGCTGCTGGACGAACAGCACTTCCGGGCTCAGTTCCTGGCTTGCGCTCTGCCAGGCGCGGTTGAGGTCCTGGCCCATGGCGTTGGTGCGCAGATGGCCATGGAACGCGCCATCCGGGTTCATGTTCGGTACCAGGTACAGGTCGGCGGTGGCCAGGAGTTTTTTCAGCTCATCATCACCGTCCTGTTGCAGGCGTTCGATGATGCCTTCCATAAACCACTCGGCCATGTGCTCGCCGGGGTGCTGCTGGGCAATGATCCACACTTTGCGCTGCCCCGCGTCCCCCTTGCCACGGCGGAGCAGGGGGATATCACGGCCCTCGACACTCTTGCCGGTGGCCAGCAGTTGCGTACCGGCGCGGTTCAGCGCCTGGTCGATCAACCAGGCGTGGCGCGCGCGGCTGTAGGGCTCGAAGTAGGCGAGCCAGGCGTGTTTTTGCTCGGTTTGCAATTCGATGTGCAAGGTTTCGCCATCAAAGCGCGTCGGCACCCGGAACCAGTTGATATGGTCATAGGACGCCACGGCGTTGTAGCCGCTCCAGGCATGTTTGTAGGAAGACTGGCCAGCGTTGCTCAGGCGGAAGGTATGGGTATGACCAATGTGCATCCCTTCGGCCTTGAAGTGGAACCATTGGAAGTGCTGGCTGCGGGTATCCGGCTTGATTGCCAGCAGCAACTGATGGGCATCGCTGGTGTCGAGCACCTGGATATTGCCGCTGTCGAAGTCGCTGCTAATTTTGATGGAGGTCAAGGCCACGGTCATAGTCTGCTTGCCTGAATTTAAATGGTGTGGCGGGCAGTTTACACAGGCGCGGGGTAAAATCTGGACGCAAATTAATGCGAAAAAGAAGGGGGCGTCATCCTTGACGCTGCGGCAGCTTAGAGTCTATGAGATTGATTCTCAAGTGCTAATTTGGAAAGATCCGGGCTAGAGCGCTTTATCGGCTTTCTTTCGGCGATGGTCTTTTGCTACCATGCGCGCCATCAAGCAACACACAGTCTTCATTAGCCTGAAGCCACGCCAGAATAACTGGCAAAAAAAAGACCCGGCCAAAGAGCCGGGTCAAAAACCGTGATTAGCCTGATGAGGAGATATTCCAAGAGTCCGACCTAAGGTCCCTTGGTCTATCGACTGATCTCGCGACCAGCTGCATGCAATAATAATCATTATCATTTGCAAGTCAAATGTTTTTATCTGCCAGATAGAAATATTTTTCCTTCTGTTCCTGCACGCCTACCGGGTCAAGGGGTTTTCCCGCCGACCAGTTGCAGTGGACGCTCCAGCATGGCCTTGGCCATATCAATCAGATACACCACCGAAAACGCCAGGTCCCGGGTGCCCCCCAGCTTGTTGTTCGCCAGCTCATACGCGATGGCGGCGGCGCTGCGTAGCAGGTCCGAAGCGTGGACCAGGGCTTCTTCATGGCTGACAGTGGGGCTGGCCTCGAACCAGGCCACATCGTCCGATGTGGGCTCGGCGTCTTCTTTGAAGTAGTAGTCCAAGGCGCGCCGGGCTGCGTCGCTGCCCTGCAAGCACTTAATTTCATCGTCATCAGGTGTACCAGGCAGGTGATCCGGGGTTGTGGTCATGTGGTCGGTGCTCTGGGTGGGAAGGTGAACAGGTGGAGCTGATAATAATACGATCTGTATTTATGTCATTTGATTGATTACTACAAACTGTTTATTGTCGCCGCGAATACACCCGGTATTGTCATGCCCCATGGATAAATGGATAGCGTTGGTCAAAGCCAACATGAAGGCCCGCCAGGTCACGCAAAACCAACTGGCCACGCGCCTGGGCATGTCCCAGGGCGGTGTTGCCCATTGGCTGGGCAAGCGCCGGGTACCGAGCCTCGACGACATGAACCGGGTGCTCGAGGAACTGGGCCTGGGTTACCTGGAAGCGGCACTGGTAATCCGCGAGAAGGGCGAGGCCCCGGCCGACGAAGCCGCGCCGGCCGTTCAATACAACCCGTATTTTCGCTACCCCGTGAGGGACTGGAAGCAGCCCGGCCGGGTCCATGAATCGCGGCCGGCCTACGGCCCTGCGCGTTTTGAGGCGAGCGACTACGACGCCGATGGCGAGGCGTTCTGGCTGCAGGTGAGCGGTGATGCGATGACGGCACCGAGCGGGCCGAGCATCGCCGAAGGGATGATGATCCTGGTGGACCCGGCTCTCGCCGCCGAGCCCGGCAAATTGGTGGTAGCCCAATGGGCCGGCAGCAGCCAGGCGACCTTTCGCAAGTTGATCGAGGAAAGCGGCCAGCGTTACCTGATGCCGCTCAACCCGACCTACCCCAAGGCCCTGCTCACCGATGACTGTCAGATCATCGGCGTCGTGGTACAGGCCACGGTGAAGTTCTAGGCCAGGGCCTCCAGCTCCACCAAGGCGCTGCCTTCGCCGACCATTTCGCCTTCCTGGCAATACAGCGCCTTGACCACCCCCCCATGGGGCGCGCGGATGCTGTGCTCCATCTTCATGGCTTCGAGCACCACCAGTTGTGTGCCAGCCTCGACCGTCTGCCCGACTTCCACCAGCACCCGCACGATGCTGCCGTTCATCGGCGCAGTGAGGCCGCCCTGATGGGCCTGTCCGGCATCGACGGCGGCGATCGGATCAAACAGCGTCACGCCGCGCATCTCACCCTGCCAGCGCAGGAACAGCGTCTGCCCATGGCGCACGGCCAGGTGCGAGCGGCGGATTCCGGCATCCGCGATCACCAAGTGTTCGTCGCGCAGTTGCGGCACAGCGTGCGTTTGCAGCGTTACCAAGCGGTCCTGGCCGTCGCAGCTCAGGTGCAGTGAAGTCTCGGCGGGCAGGCCCGCACGAAAGCCCTGCGTCGCAGCCCACGGCGAGGCGGGGTCGTCGTCCCGCAGCCGAGGCAGTTGGCTTTGCATAAACGCGTGCCCAGCCGCGTGCCAGAACTCATCGCTCAAGGCGCTGGCGCCCGGCAGCAATTGCTCCTGATAGCGCGGGATGAAGCCGGTATCCAACTGCGCCGCAGCAAATGCCGGGTGGCCGATGATGCGCCGCAAAAAGCCCAGGTTGGTCTTCAAGCCGCCGACCGCAAACTCGTCGAGCATGCTCAACAGGCGCAGGCGCGCCTGTTCGCGGTCCTCGCCCCAGGCAATCAGTTTTCCAAGCATTGGGTCGTAAAAGGGCGAGACGTCGTCGCCCTGCTCGACGCCACTGTCCACCCGGCGTCCCGGGCCTGGCGCCGATTCACGGTACAGCGCCAGATGCCCGGTGGCCGGCAAAAAGTCATTGGCCGGGTCTTCGGCATACAGCCGCACTTCAATGGCATGGCCGCGCAACGGCACCTGCTCCTGGGTGATTGGCAGCGGCTCGCCTTGCGCCACGCGAATCTGCCAGGCCACCAGGTCCAGGCCGGTGATGGCCTCGGTCACGGGGTGTTCCACCTGCAAGCGGGTGTTCATCTCCATGAAGAAGAATTCACCGCGCGCATCCAGCAGAAACTCCACGGTGCCGGCGCCCACATAGCCAATCGCCTGGGCGGCACGCACCGCTGCCTCGCCCATGGCCTGGCGCAGGGCAGGGCTGAGGCCGGGGGCCGGTGCTTCTTCGACAACCTTTTGATGGCGACGCTGGATCGAGCAGTCGCGTTCATTGAGGTACAGGCAATGGCCGTGCTGGTCGGCGAATACCTGGATCTCTACGTGGCGCGGCTTGATCAGGTATTTCTCCACCAGCATCTGCGCGTTGCCAAACGACGACAGCGCCTCGCGCTGGGCCGAGGCCAGGGCTTCGGCCAGTTGGCTTTCGTCCTCGACCACTTTCATGCCCTTGCCGCCGCCGCCGGCCGTGGCCTTGAGCAGCACCGGGTAGCCAATGCGCGCGGCGGCCTGGCGGAAGGTTTCCAGGTCCTGGCCGGCCCCGTGGTAACCCGGCACCAGCGGCACGCCGGCGGTTTCCATCAATGCCTTGGCCGCCGACTTGCTGCCCATGGCATCAATGGCCGAGGCAGGTGGGCCGAGGAAAATCAGCCCAGCCTCTTCAATCGCCCGCGCAAAACCCGGGTTTTCAGAAAGAAAGCCATAGCCGGGATGAATCGCCTGGGCGCCGCAGGCCTTGGCCGCGGCGATCAGTTTGTCGATCTGCAGGTAACTGTCGGCAGCCTTGCTGCCGCCCAGGTCCACCCGGATATCGGCTTCGCGGCTGTGGCGCGCATCACGGTCCGTGGCGCTGTGTACGGCAACGGTGGTCATGCCCAACGCCTTGGCCGTGCGCATGACCCGGCAGGCGATTTCGCCACGGTTGGCCACCAGTACGCAGGTAATCAACGGTGCACTCATGAGCGCGGCTCCTGGGACTGCCAACTGGGCGCACGCTTGTGCAAAAACGCGCGCAGGCCTTCCTGGCCTTCGGCGCTGACGCGGATGCGTGAGATGGCATTTTCGCAGTAACGGCGCAACGCTGGGGTGAGTGCGCCGTTACCCACTTCGCGCAGTAGATCCTTGCTGGCGCGCATGGCGGCCGGGCTGTTGAGCAACAGGTTGGCGATCCATAGTTCGACTTGCTGATTCAGCGCCTCAAGCGGGTAGCTTTGCGCCAACAGCCCGATGGCTTGCGCCTGTTGGCCGTCGAAGCGTTCTGCGGTCAAGGCATAGCGGCGTGCCGCACGCTCGCCAATCGCCTGCACCACAAACGGGCTGATGACCGCCGGTGCGAGGCCGATGCGTACTTCTGACAGGCAGAACTGCGCATCATCGGCGCCAATGGCCATGTCGCAGCAACTGATCAGGCCCAGCGCGCCGCCATAGGCCGCGCCCTGGACCACCGCCAGTGTCGGGATCTTCAGCTTGGCCAGGTTGTACATCAACTCCGCCAGCTCGCGGGCGTCGTCGAGGTTGGTGTGGTAGTCCAGCTCGGCCGACTGCTGCATCCAGGCCAGGTCCGCGCCGGCGCTGAAATGCTTGCCGCGCCCGCGTACCAGTAAAAAGCGTAGGGAGGCATCGGCCTGCACCTGGTCCAGGGCAATGATCAGCTCACGGATCATTTCGGCGTTGAACGCGTTGTTCTTCTGTTCCCGGCTCAACCACAGCGTGGCAAAGCCACGGGGGTCGTTGACCAGTTCAACGGTGTTGAAATCGCTCATGGGTGCAGCTCCAATTACATGCGGAACACGCCGAAGCGGCTCGGCTCGATGGGGGCATTCAGCGCGGCGGACAAGGCCAGGGCCAGCACGTCACGGGTCTGCAAGGGGTCGATGACGCCGTCATCCCACAGGCGGGCGCTGGAGTAGTAGGGGTGGCCTTGAGTTTCGTACTGGTCGAGGATCGGCTGCTTGATCTGCGCTTCGTCCTCGGCGCTGAACGCCTGGCCACTGCGCTCGGCCTGTTCGCGCTTGACCTGCACCAGCACGCCGGCGGCCTGTTCGGCGCCCATCACGCCAATGCGGGCGTTGGGCCACATCCACAAAAAGCGCGGGTCGTAGGCGCGCCCGCACATCCCGTAGTTACCGGCACCAAAGCTGCCGCCGATGATCACCGTGAATTTCGGCACCTTGGCGCAGGCCACCGCCGTGACCAGCTTGGCGCCGTGCTTGGCGATGCCACCGGCTTCGTACTTCTGCCCGACCATAAAGCCGGTGATGTTCTGCAAGAACAACAGGGGAATCCCGCGCTGGCAGGCCAGTTCGATAAAGTGCGCGCCTTTTTGCGCCGCTTCAGCGAAGAGGATCCCGTTGTTGGCGAGGATCGCGATGGGGTAGCCATGCAAATGGGCAAAGCCGCAGACCAGCGTGGTGCCGAACAGCGCCTTGAACTCATCGAAGACCGAGCCGTCCACCAGTCGCGCAATCACTTCGCGCACATCAAAAGGTTGCTTGGCGTCGGCCGGGATCACCCCGTACAACTCGTCGCTGGCGTACAGCGGCGCGACCGGCGTGCGCTGTTGCAACTGCCCCTGCTTGCGCCAGTTGAGGTTGGCAACGCTGCGCCGGGCCAGGGCCAGGGCGTGTTCGTCGCTGTCGGCGTAGTGGTCGGCCACCCCGGAGATCTTGCAGTGCACGTCGGCCCCGCCAAGGTCTTCGGCGCTGACCACTTCGCCGGTGGCGGCCTTCACCAGTGGCGGGCCGGCGAGGAAGATAGTCGCCTGCTGGCGCACCATGATCGCTTCATCGGCCATCGCCGGCACATAGGCGCCGCCAGCGGTGCAGGAACCCATGACCACGGCGATCTGCGGGATGCCTTGCGCGCTCATGTTGGCCTGGTTGAAGAAGATCCGCCCAAAGTGCTCGCGGTCGGGAAACACCTCATCCTGGCGCGGCAGGTTGGCGCCGCCGGAATCCACCAGGTAGATGCACGGCAGGCGGTTCTGTTCGGCGATGGTCTGTGCGCGCAGGTGTTTTTTTACGGTCAGCGGGTAGTAGGAGCCGCCTTTTACCGTGGCATCGTTGGCGACGATCATGCATTCCACGCCTTCAACGCGGCCGATCCCGGCGATCACGCCAGCAGCCGGTACGTCTTCACCGTAGACCTGATACGCCGCCAGTTGGCTGAGCTCAAGGAACGCCGAGCCCGGGTCGAGCAGGCGGTTGATGCGCTCGCGCGGCAGCAGCTTGCCACGGGAGGTATGACGCTCCTGGGCCTTGCTGCCGCCGCCTTGCTGGACCTGGGCGAGCAGGGTGTGCAAGGCATCGACCTGTTTGAGCATCGCCGCGCTGTTGCTGGCGAATTCCGCCGAGCGCGGGTTGAGTTGGGTGTGCAGGGTGGCCATGGTGCACTCCCTCAGCGGGTTTCGTTGAACAGTTCGCGACCAATCAGCATGCGCCGGATCTCACTGGTGCCCGCGCCGATTTCATACAGCTTGGCATCGCGCAGCAGGCGGCCTGCGGGGAATTCATTGATGTAGCCATTGCCGCCGAGAATCTGGATTGCATCAAGGGCCATCTGTGTTGCGCGTTCGGCGCTGTACAGGATCACCCCGGCGGCGTCCTTGCGCGTGGTTTCGCCACGCTCGCAGGCCTGCGCCACGGCATAGAGGTAGGCGCGGCTGGCGTTGAGCTGGGTGTACATGTCGGCGACCTTGCCCTGGATCAACTGGAATTCGCCGATGCTCTGGCCGAACTGCTTGCGGTCGTGGATGTACGGCACGATCAGGTCCATGCAGGCCTGCATGATCCCGGTAGGGCCACCGGAGAGCACCACGCGTTCGTAGTCCAGGCCGCTCATCAGCACTTTGACCCCGCCATTGAGCGCGCCGAGGATGTTTTCTTCGGGCACTTCGACGTCATCGAAAAACAGCTCGCAGGTGTTGGAGCCGCGCATGCCCAGCTTGTCGAACTTGTTGCTGCGGCTGAACCCTTTGGCGTCGCGCTCGACGATAAACGCGGTAATGCCGTGGGCGCCTTTTTCCAGGTCGGTCTTGGCGTAGATCACATAGGTGTGGGCATCGGGGCCGTTGGTGATCCAGGTCTTGCTGCCGTTGAGCACGTACACGCTGCCACGCTTGTCGGCGCGCAGCTTCATCGACACCACATCGGAACCGGCATTCGGCTCGCTCATGGCCAGGGCGCCAATGTGCTCGCCGCTGATCAGCTTGGGCAAGTACTTGAGTTTTTGCTCGTGGTTGCCGTTGCGGTTGATCTGGTTGACGCACAGGTTGGAGTGCGCGCCGTAGGACAGCGCCACCGAGGCCGAGCCACGGCTGATTTCTTCCATGGCCACCACGTGGGCCAGGTAACCCAGGCCGGCACCGCCGTATTCTTCCGGCACGGTGATGCCCAATAGGCCCATGTCACCGAACTTGCGCCACATATCCACGGGGAACAGGTTGTCGATATCAATCTGCGCTGCCCGTGGCGCCAGCTCCTTGGCCACGAAGGCCTGCACCTGGTCGCGCAGCATGTCGATGGTTTCACCGAGGGCGAAGTTCAGGGTCGGGTAACTCATGGGAGGGCACCTATAAACATTATTGTTGTGGGGCTGGCGACGCCATTGGGCGATCACCTTTACGTTAACGTAAACTTGCGTTGCATGACTGTCAATCGTAGCTTACGTTAACGTCAAGCTCGCGCCTGACCGGCGCACCGTCCACCTACAAAAAAGACAATAGGGGTCGTCATGGATCAACCGAATCAGAGCTACAGCCGTGGCCCACAGGACAAGGCCCTGTTGGCCATGACCATCGGCCAGGCATTTGACCGCACCGTGGCGCAGCACCCGGAGGGCGAGGCCCTGGTGGTGCGCCATCAGCAACTGCGCTACACCTGGCGGCAACTGGCTCAAGCCGTGGACCTGCATGCACGCGGGCTGCTGGCCCTGGGGTTACAGGCCGGGGATCGCCTGGGCATCTGGGCGCCGAACTGCGCCGAGTGGTGCATCAGCCAGGTGGCCAGCGCCAAGCTCGGGGTGATCCTGGTCAACATCAACCCGGCCTACCGCAGCAGTGAACTGGAATACGTGCTCAAGCAGTCGGGTTGCCAGTGGTTGATCTGTGCCGGCGCGTTCAAGTCCTCCGACTACCACGGGATGCTGCAGGCGCTGGTGCCGGAACTGGCGGAGCAGGGCATCGGCCAGTTGCACTGTGATCTGTTGCCGCAACTGCGCGGGGTGATCAGCCTGGAGGCGCGACCGCCCTCGGGGTTCCTGCCCTGGTCGCAATTGTCGGCTCTGGGGACGGGTACACCCCCGGAACAATTGCACCACCGCGAGGCCAGCCTGCACTTCGATCAAGCCGTCAACATCCAGTACACCTCCGGTACCACGGGCTTCCCCAAGGGCGCCACCCTCAGCCACCACAACATTCTCAACAACGGCTACATGGTCGGCGAAAGCCTGGGCCTGACCGCGCAGGATCGCCTGGTGATCCCGGTGCCGCTCTATCATTGCTTTGGCATGGTCATGGGTAACCTGGGCTGTATCACCCATGGCACCACCATGATCTATCCCAATGATGGCTTCGACCCGCTACTGACCCTGGCCGCCGTGGCCGAAGAACGCGCTACCGGCCTGTACGGCGTACCGACGATGTTTATCGCGGTGCTCGATCATCCGCAACGCAGCACGTTCGACCTGTCGACCCTGCGCACCGGGATCATGGCCGGTTCCACCTGCCCGATCGAGGTGATGCGCCGGGTGATCAGCGACCTGCACATGAGCGAAGTGCAGATTGCCTACGGCATGACCGAGACCAGCCCGGTGTCGTTGCAGACCGGTGCGGATGATGACCTGGAGCGGCGCGTGACCACGGTAGGGCGCACCCAGCCCCAGCTGGAAAGCAAGATCATCGACGAAGCCGGCAACACCGTGCCGCGTGGGCAGATCGGCGAGTTGTGCACCCGAGGCTACAGCGTGATGCTCGGCTACTGGAACAACCCCGAGGGCACCCGCGAAGCCATCGACGACGCCGGCTGGATGCACACCGGCGACCTGGCGACCATGGATGAGCAGGGTTACGTGTGCATCGCCGGGCGTAACAAAGACATGATCATTCGCGGTGGCGAAAACGTGTACCCACGGGAGCTGGAGGAGTTCTTCTTCACCCACCCGGCGGTGGCGGATGTGCAGATCATCGGCATTCCCGACGAGCGTTACGGTGAAGAGATCGTGGCCTGGATCAAGTTCCACCCGGGGCAGGTGGCCAACGAGCTGGAACTGCAGACCTGGTGCAAGGGGCGCATTGCACACTTCAAGACGCCGAAGCATTTCCGGTTTGTCGAAGAGTTTCCGATGACGGTGACGGGGAAGATCCAGAAGTTTCGCATGCGTGAGATCACGATCGAGCAACTGCGAACGCTGAAACCCTGATCGCCCCGATCTAAAGGGTGGGAGCTGGCTTGCCTGCGATTGCGGTTTATCAGTCAATAATTGAGTAGCTGACACACCGCTATCGCAGGCAAGCCGGCTCCCACATTAACGGTGGCGTGTCAGTCGGTATTGTTTTCATCCAGACAGCACAAAGGGGAGCCGAAGCTCCCCTTTAATTTGTTGTTACGTGCTCTTTTTTTATTATTGAGGGGCGGTCTGTTGTTGTTTTTGGCAACCGTGGCCCTTTACCGCTGTTTTTGGCGACCCCCATCCGGGGTCAAGAGCAAACGTATTTTTTTGAGCGCTGATCTGCTTCTTCGCACGCGATCCAACCAGTGGGTAGCTACCTTGAGGTAGTTTTATTGTTCTCTGCCCGGTTGCGAGTGGCGGCTTGCGCCGTACCCTGCGAAGCACATCTTCTCCAAAAAAATCTGTTAGCTGCGTCTCTGCCGTGTTGTTTTTGTTATGTCAGAGTCGTTACGTCTTATTTTTATTAGGTTTGGTGCTTTTTATTCTTGTTATGCCATAGAGATAGCAGGAGCCGTGCCAACTTTTAAAAGTCCTTTAAAATCAATGGCTTGATTTTTATGGGGGAAATTTACTTCAGAAAATGCGACAAGATATGTTCCCGTGTTACCCGATGTGTAGCCGCGAGGTAACACAAGCGCTACTCAATGGGCATTGCGGGCCCTGGCCACGCGTGAGCCGGTAGGGCGGCCCAGGACCGTACAGATCTGCTGGCCCGCCACAATCAACTGGTCCATGTCGATACCGGTCTCGATGCCCAGGCCATCGAGCAGGTACAGCACGTCCTCGGTGGCCACGTTACCGCTGGCGCCCTTGGCATAGGGGCAGCCGCCAAGGCCGGCGATAGAGCTGTCGAACACCTGTATACCTTCCAGCAGGCTGGCATAGACATTGGCGATGGCCTGGCCGTAGGTGTCATGGAAATGCCCGGCGAGCTTTGCCCGTGGCACGTCCTTGCCCACCACCTCGAACATGCGCCGCGTAGCCCCTGCGGTGCCGGTGCCGATGGTGTCGCCCAACGACACCTCGTAACAGCCCATGGCATACAGCTCACGGGCCACGGCGGCCACTTGCTCCGGCGCAACCCGGCCTTCGTAAGGGCAACCCAGCACACAGGACACATAGCCGCGCACACTCACACCATGCTGCTGCGCCGCGGCCATGATCGGCGCAAAGCGCTCCAGGCTCTCGCTGATGGAGCAGTTGATATTGCGCTGGGAAAACGCCTCGGACGCCGCCGCAAAAACCGCGACTTCCTTGACCCCGGCCGCCAGCGCGTCCTCGAACCCACGCAGGTTCGGCGCCAGCGCGCCGTAGATCACGCCGGGCTTGCGCTGGATCTGTGCAAACACTTCGGCGGAGCCGGCCATTTGCGGGACCCACTTGGGCGAGACAAAACTGCCGACTTCGATGTAACCCAGGCCTGCCGCACTGAGGGCATCGACCAGTTGCACCTTGTCGGCCACGCTGATCGGCTGTGCTTCGTTTTGCAGGCCGTCGCGCGGGCCGACTTCGACCAGGCGCACATGAGAGGGGAGAGACATGGGATCTACCTTTTTATTGGGGTTGGCCGACCTGGCTCTGGATCGTCTGTTCCAGGGCCTGGGTGCAACGTTCTTCGGCGGTGTCCAGTTCCAGCTTCATCTGTTCGATGTCCAGCAACTGTTGTTCCAACTGCTCGCGGCGTTCGCTGATCTTCGCCAGCATGCTGTGCAATTGCTTTTGATTGCCGCTGCTGGGGTCGTAGAGCTCGATCAGTTCGCGGCATTCGGCCAGGGAAAAACCGATGCGCTTGCCACGCAGGATCAGCTTGAGGCTGACTTTGTCCCGGGGCGAATAGATACGCTCCTGGCCTCGGCGTTCAGGGCTCAAGAGGCCTTGTTCTTCATAGAAACGAATGGCCCGGGTGGTGATGTCCAACTCGCGGGCCAGGTCGGAGATGCTGTAGGTCGTGCTCATGGTCGCGCTCAAGGAGGGTCTTGGCGCTACGCTAATGGCTGCTTGACGTAAACGTCAAGCAAATCACCACCTACGCGTTATCCAGCTTCTTCTCGCGCGCCGTGACCTGCTGGCACAACTCGATCATCTGCTCGCGCATCCAGCGGTTGGCCGGGTCCTGGTCGGTGCTTTCATGCCAGTACAGGTGGGTTTCCACCGGCGGCACATCATTGACCGGCAGGTTGAATGAGTGCAGATCGTTACGCCGTGCAAAGCGCTCGGGCACGGTCATCACCATATCGGTCTGCTGCAACACCTGGGAGGCCATCAGGTAATGCTGCGAACGCAGGGCGATCTTGCGCTGGATGCCCATCTTGCCCAGGGCCAGGTCGACGTGGCCCAGGCCATTGCGCCGGCTGGAAATATGGATATGGGTCAGCGCCAGGTAGTCATCGAGGCTGAATTTTTCCTTGCCCGCCATCGGGTGGCCCTTGCGCATGGCACACACGTAGCGGTCCTCCATCAGCTTGACGTGGCGCACTTGCGGGTCGGTGTTGAGCGGCGCGTCCACCGCAAAATCCAGGCGGCCGGCGGCCAGTTCCTTGGTGGTTTCCCGACGTTTGGACAAAAAGCTCTCGATGATCACCGTGGGCGCCAGGCGGCGCAGGCGCTGGAACAGCGGCGGCAGGATCACCGCTTCAGTGAGGTCGGTCATGCTGATGCGGTAGGTCTTGGCCGCCTGTAACGGGTTGAAGATCCGGCTTTCCTGCACCGACACCCGCAGCAACGACAAGGCGTTGCGCACCGGGCCAATGATGTTCTGGGCCATCGGAGTCGGCACCATGCCCTGGGCGGTGCGCACGAACAACGGGTCGTTGAAGGTCTCGCGCAGGCGTGCCAGGGCGTTGGAAACCGCCGGCTGGGTGATGCCGACGATCTGCCCGGCGCGGGTCAGGTTGGCTTCGGTGTAGATCGCGTCAAACACGATGAAAAGATTGAGGTCGACCTTGCTCAGATTCATTTCGTTGCGCTCTTCTTGTTAGGTTTTCATGCGCCGATCATATATCGGTGATGAATGTTAATACACGCCGAGAATAGGCTAGGTAAATTATCAACGCTGTTCTAGCATCGATTGCATGACCTAAACAACCTCTCCAAGAAGGGAGCTGCTCATGGATTTTGCCTATTCGCCCAAGGTTCAGGAACTGCGTGAACGCGTTACCGCGTTTATGGATGCTTACGTGTACCCCGCCGAGCCGGTGTTCGAGCGCCAGGTCAGCGAAGGTGATCGCTGGCAGCCCACCGCCATCATGGAAGAGCTCAAGGCCAAGGCCAAGGCCGAAGGCCTGTGGAACCTGTTCCTGCCGGAGTCCGAACTGGGCGCCGGCCTGACCAACCTGGAATATGCGCCGCTCGCCGAAATCATGGGCCGCTCCCTGCTGGGGCCGGAGCCGTTCAACTGCTCGGCGCCCGACACCGGCAACATGGAAGTGCTGGTGCGCTATGCCAACGAAGAGCAGAAGCAACGTTGGCTGGAGCCGCTGCTGCGCGGCGAGATCCGCTCGGCATTCGCCATGACCGAACCGGATGTGGCGTCTTCCGACGCCACCAACATGGCCGCCCGCGCCGAGCGCCAGGGTGACGAGTGGGTGATCAACGGGAAGAAGTGGTGGACCTCCGGCGCGTGCGACCCGCGTTGCAAGATCCTGATCTTCATGGGCCTGAGCAACCCGGATGCGCCGCGCCACCAGCAGCACTCGATGATCCTGGTGCCGGTGGATGCACCGGGGGTGAAAATCGTCCGGCCGCTGCCGGTGTTCGGCTACGACGACGCGCCCCACGGGCATGCCGAAGTCCTGTTCGACAACGTGCGTGTGCCGTACGAAAACGTCCTGTTGGGTGAAGGTCGCGGCTTTGAAATTGCCCAGGGGCGCCTTGGCCCGGGCCGTATCCACCACTGCATGCGCTCCATCGGCATGGCTGAGCGCGCCCTGGAATTGATGTGCAAACGCTCGGTCAGCCGCACCGCCTTTGGCAAGCCGTTGGCACGCCTGGGTGGCAATATCGACAAAATCGCCGACTCGCGGATGGAAATCGACATGGCGCGCCTGCTGACGTTGAAGGCGGCCTACATGATGGATACGGTCGGCAACAAAGTGGCGAAAAGTGAAATCGCCCAGATCAAGGTGGTGGCGCCGAATGTGGCCTTGAAGGTGATTGACCGGGCGATCCAGATCCATGGCGGTGCCGGGGTCTCCAATGACTTCCCGCTGGCCTATATGTACGCCATGCAGCGCACCTTGCGCCTGGCCGACGGCCCGGATGAAGTGCACCGCGCGGCCATTGGCAAGTTCGAGATTGGCAAGTATGTGCCTAAAGAGCTGATGCGCAGCGGCCTGTAGGACCGCGTCGCCTGCATCGCGGGCAAGCCCGCTCCCACACTGACCTCTGTGGGAGCGGGCTTGCCCGCGATTGCGGTGGGCCAATCAACACCCGTCTGCAGGTTTCAATACACCCAGACCTCCACCCGGCGATTCTTGATCCGCCCCTCATCCACGGTGTTGGCCGCTACCGGCATCTCGGCGCCAAAGCCGCGAATATCGCGCAACACCACGCCACTCTTGACCAACTCCCTGCGCACTGCCATCGCCCGCAACTTGGACAGCAGGTCGGCGCGCTGCGGGTCATCCTTGGCATCACCAAACCCCACCAGCGTGACCCGTTTGTCCCGTTTGTCGTGGCTGCCTATATAAGCCACCACCCGCGCCAGATCCTGGCGTGCCTTGTTGTCCAGGCTGGCACTGCCTTCTTCGAAGCGAAAGTTCACGCTCAGGCGCTGCGCCTCGCGGGCGATGGCCTGGTAGGCCTCGGGCATCGGTGCCCGAGGCTGCACGGTGATGGCCTGGACCTGTTGGGCGATAAAGCCATTGGCGGCCACGATGGCCTGGCCCTGGGCGCTTTGGGCAAAGTCCACCAGGGCCTCGGCCCAGGGGTTGCTGTTATTGGGCGGCAGGTAGAAAAACAAGCGGCGCGACAGCGGATAGTCCTCGGTGGCGATCAGGCTGCTCTGCGGCAACATGGCTTGGGAGTCACCGTCAATGATGGCTGCGGCCTTGGCCTGGCGCACGTAGGGCAGGCCGATAAAGCCGATGCCTTGCGGGTCGTGGCTGACCGCATCGGACAATTGTTCGCTGGACTCAAAGCGCTTGGCGGTGCTGTCGAGGGTTTTGCCGCGACGGCTGAGCACCAGTTCCTTGAAGGTGTCGAAGGTGCCGGATTGATCATCGCGGGCATACAGTCGGATCTTCCCGCCGCTGGCGCCCAAGGCTTCCCAGGTGCTGATTTCGCCGCTGAAAATCCTCGCCAGTTGGTCGGTGGTCAGCATCTGCAGTGGGTTGCTTGGATGCAGGATGATCGCCAGGCCATCGATGGCAATCACCTGTTCGGCGCCGGGGCTTTTCAGGTCGCCCAGGGGTTCAAGCTCGACCAGCTCGCGGTCCTTGATCGGGCGCGACGCGGCGGCCAGGTCGGCCTCGGCATTTTTCAGCGCGGCGAAGCCGGTGCTGGTGCCGTGGGCGGCGATTTCCACCAGCACTCGCTTGCCCTGGGGGCTGGTGCCGACGAGGCGCTGTTCGTTGGGGCGGCTGGCCGGTTCACGGTGCACGGCCTTCAGGCCCTGTTGCTCCATCAGGCCCTTGACCAACGCCGGGCCCAGCGCCGCGCCAATGGTATTGGAACCCTGGATGCGCAAGGCCGGGCCATGTTCGGGAAAGGGTAGGGGCGTTGCAAGCGCCGCAAGAGGAAAAGCGCCGCAGAGGGCCAGCAGGTACAGAACGCGCAGCATCATGCCGCCACCTTCTCAAGCCAAAGGAAGTGCGGGCAGATTAAGTCAGTAAGGTTGCCAAAATATGACTGATACCCAGCCTATCCAAATATGGGAGCTGGCAAGCCAGCTCCCATATTTTATGGTGTCGGCGCAAAGATCAGCTCAGTTCCAGCCAGATCGGCGCATGGTCCGATGGTTTTTCCAGGCCGCGCAGCTCGTAGTCCACACCCGCGTCCTTGACCCGTGGCAGCAGGCCATTGGAGGCCATGATCAGGTCGATGCGCAGGCCCCGCTTGGGTTCATCTTCAAAACCGCGGCTGCGGTAATCGAACCAACTGAAGCGATCGGCCACATCCGGGTTCAGGTGCCGGAAGCTGTCCGTCAGGCCCCAGTTCTTCAGGCGCGCCATCCATTCGCGCTCTTCCGGCAGGAAGCTGCATTTGCCGGTCTTCAGCCAGCGCTTGGCGTTGTCGGCACCGATGCCGATGTCGCAATCCTCGGGGGAGATGTTCACGTCGCCCATCACCACCAGCGCCTGGTCATTGCTGAACTGGGTTTGCAGCAGGTGTTGCAGGTCTTCGTAGAAGCGCTGCTTGGCCGGGAACTTGGTTGGGTGGTCGCGGCTTTCACCCTGTGGGAAATAGCCGTTCATGATGGTGATCGGGTTGCCGTGTTCATCAGCAAAGGTGCCCCAGATAAAGCGGCGCTGGGCATCTTCTTCGTCGCTGGCAAAACCCTTGTGCAGGGCCAGTGGTTCCTGGCGCGAGAGCAGGGCGACACCGTAGTGGCCTTTCTGCCCGTGGTAGTACACGTGGTAACCCAGGGCCTGGACTTCGGCCAGCGGGAACTGGTCGTCGTGGACCTTGGTTTCCTGCAGGCCGATCACGTCCGGTTGATGTTTGTCGATCAGGGCCGCCAGTTGATGAGGCCGGGCGCGCAGCCCGTTGATATTGAAGGAGACGATTTTCATGGTCGGCAGTCCAGTCTGGCAAAAGGGCGATGCTAGCCGACAAGTCGGACGGGGGCCAGCGTGGCGGTAGGACAGATGCACTGCTAATGTCTCTCAAGGAGCCGATGGCAGGGAACGACTCAGTTGCCCCGGGCTCGTAACAATAAGAGCGCGGCCGTTTGAGTTGCGCCCAGGGGAGATACACCGGATGCCTGATACCTCGACCGCCATTGCCCAGGTTCATATGCTCGACCGCGGCTATTCGCGCGAAGCGCGTTCGCTGCTGTACCACGCCTATCGCCATGAGCCGACCTTCGCCTATCTGTTCGAAGCCGAACGCTCCGGTTATGAGCAGCGGGTCAGGGCCACCGTGCGCGAGCTGGTCAAGCAGCATTTTCTCCAGGAACTGCCGGCGATCGGCCTGCTGGTCAATGACCGGCTGATCGGCATCGCCCTGATTGCCCCGCCACAACGGCGCCTGGGCATCACGGAAAGCTGGGCCTGGCAATTGCGCATGTGGCTGAGCACCGGTGTGCGCTGCACCCGGCGTTACCTCGAATATCATCAGGCGGTGTTGGCTTGCCTGCCGTCCGAGTCGGTGCATGTGTTGCCGCTGCTGGGGATCCACCCGCAATTCCAGGGTAAGCACTACGGTGAGCAACTGCTGGAAGCCGTGCATAACTGGTGCGCGCAGGACCCGCATTCACAAGGGGTGGTGCTGGACACTGGCAATCCGCTTTACCTGGAGTTCTACAAGCGCCAGGGCTATGACGAAGTCGGAGAGGTGGCTGTAGGACCCATCCTGGAGCATGTGTTTTTTCACCCGAATCCCCAGGTGTTACAACCTGCAACGCCTTAACACAGAATTATTCAGACAATTCCCGGTTCTAAGGTGCTCCCCAGCTCGTGTAGCATCCGCGCCTATGAAGTTTTCAAATAGATTTACCAGCGGCTTGATTCTGCTGTTCACAAGCTGCGGCGCCCTGGCGCAAAGCGAGTTGGACGTGCGGGTCAAACCTTCAAACGATGCGCTGAAGGCCAATATCGAAGGCTATATCGGCGGGGTTGGCGAGCGTGACGAGGAGGCCTTGCTGCGCTTTAGCCGCGGTGCCGAGGAGCAGGCGCGCAAGGCCGCCCAGGCACTGGGCTATTATCAGCCGCAGATTGCCAGCGAGGTGAAGCCCGGCAAGAACCCGCGCCTGATCCTCAGTATCGACCCCGGCGAGCCCGTGCATTTGCGTAATGTCACGATTCGGGTGGACGGCCCGGCGGCCGAGCTCAAATCCTTTCGCGTACCTGACAGCCAAGACCTCAAGTCCGGCGCCGTGCTCAACCATGGCCATTACGAAGACGCCAAGCGCCTGATCCAGAACCAGGCCTCGCGCTTCGGCTATTTCAGTGGCCGCTTCACGCGTCAGACCCTGTCCGTCGACCCCCAGGCGGGCGTGGCCGATATCGAACTGGTCTACGACAGCGGCCCGCGTTACACCCTCGGCAAGGTCAACTTTGCTGGCGATACCCCGTTTGATGAAGAACTGTTGCAGCGCATGGTGCCGTTCCAAAGTGGCACCCCCTACGATTCCGAATTGATTGCCGAACTGAACCAGGCCCTGCAATCGAGTGGCTATTTCGAGGGTGTGCGGGTGGATGCCGCCCCGGCCGCGGCGGCCAATGATGTGATCCCGGTGGCGGTCCAGCTGGAAACCCGCAAACCGCGAACCATGGGCCTGGGCCTGGGTTTTTCCACCGACGTCGGCCCGCGTGGCAAGGCCAATTGGACGCGGCACTGGGTCAACCCCCAAGGGCACAGCTATGGCTGGGAGGCCGAGTTGTCGGCGCCTCGGCAGAACGTCGGCCTGTGGTACGACATTCCCCTCGATCCGCCGCTGACTGACAAGCTGCGTTTTGCCGGCGGCTACCAGAACGAAGAAATGGCCAACACCGACACCCTCAGCAAGTTGCTCACCCTCGGCCCGGAATGGCACAGCAAGTTGCCCAGCGGTTGGACACGGGTGATCTCGCTCAAATGGCAGCGCGAAGAATATCGCCTGGGGGACGACTCCGGCTTGAGCAATCTGCTGATGCCCGGAATCAGCTATTCCTACCTGCGCAGCGACAACCGCATCGACCCCCATAACGGCTATCGCCTGCAGTTCGATACCAAGGTGGCCAAGGAAGGGCTGGGTTCGGACACCAACCTGCTGTACGGCACGGCGATGATCAAGGGCTTGACCACCGTGTGGGACAAGCACCGCTTCCTCGGCCGTGCGCAGTTTGGCGGCAGCGCCACCAATGGCTACAAGTCGGTGCCGCCGTCCCTGCGCTTTTTTGCAGGTGGCGACCAGAGCGTGCGCGGCTACGAGTACCAGACCCTGTCCCCGGAAAACAACAAGGGCGACCGCATCGGTGGCCGCTACATGGTGGCCTTGAGCGCCGAGTATCAATATTCCATCGCCGAAAAATGGCGGATCGCGACCTTTGTCGACCAGGGCAACTCCTTTAACAGCCTGGAATTGCCGAGCCTGAAAACCGGGGTCGGGGTCGGCGTGCGCTGGGTGTCGCCGGTCGGCCCGATTCGCCTTGACCTGGCCCATGCCCTGGAAGATCCGGGCGGCATTCGTTTGCACTTTTCCATGGGGCCTGAGCTGTGAAGCGTGGTTTGAAAATAGCGGGTCTGAGTGTGGTGGCGGTTGCAGCCCTGGTGCCGCTGGCTGTCTGGAGCGTACTGGGTACGCAAGTCGGCAGTCGCTGGGCCCTCGGCCAAGTCCCGGGGTTGACCGTGGATAACTTCCAGGGCCGCCTGGGCGGGCAATGGAGCGCCGACCAGGTGCTGTGGCAACAAGACAGCAGCCGCGTGGAGCTCAACGCGCCGAAGTTCGATTGGTCACCGGCGTGCCTGTTGCGAATGACCTTGTGCATCCGGCAACTGGATGTGGAGCAGGTCAGCCTGCAATTGCCACCCAGCACCGAAGACAGCAGCGGCCCGATTACCCTGCCGGACTTGAACCTGCCCGTGGCCATCGAACTGGGCGACGTGCGCGTCGGCAGTCTGCTGTTCAACGGCAGCGAAGAACTCCAGGGCCTGCAACTGGCCGCGCACTGGACGGCCGCGGGGATGCAGATCGACGCGGTGCACCTGCAACGCGACGGCCTGGTGCTGGACCTCAACGGCGTGCTGCAACCCACCGGTGACTGGCCGCTGACGGCGAGCGGTAACCTGAGCCTGCCCTACGCCCCGGGCGGCGCGTCGTGGGCGGTGGCGCTGAACGTCACCGGTGATTTGCTCAAGACCCTCAAGCTCGACGCCGACAGCACGGGCTACCTGCCCGGCAAACTCAGCGGCGAACTGCAACCCCTGGTCGAGAACCTGCCCGCGCAGTTGCGCATCACCGCCGATGGTTTCAAACCCGCCGCCGACCTGCCGGACACCTTGCAACTCAACCAACTGGACCTGACTGCCAAGGGCGACCTGGGCACGGGCTATCAGCTGCTGGGCAAGGCTGTATTACCCGCAGAAAAAGGCCCGGTTGACCTGTTGCTGCAAGGCCGGGTCGATGCCAAGGGCGCGCAGATCGCCGGCCTGGACCTGAACGCCGGGGACAAGCAAAGCCTCAAGCTCAGTGCCCAATTGGATTGGCAGCAGGGTTTGAGCGCAGACGCAAAAATCGACTGGCTGGACTTCCCCTGGCATCGCCTGTATCCGCTGATTGACGAGCCGCAAGTGGTGTTGCGCACCTTCAACGGCGAAGTCTCCTACAAGGACGGCAACTACCTGGGCAATCTCAAGGCCGACCTCGACGGCCCGGCCGGCAAGTTCAGCCTGGTCACGCCGTTCAGCGGCGACCTCAAGCAAGTGTTCCTGCCCGAGCTGAAATTGACCGCTGGCCAGGGCAAGGCCGAAGGCCACCTGAACCTGCAATTTGCCGAGGGCATCGCCTGGGACACGGCGCTGGACCTGTCGGCGCTGAACCCGGCGTACTGGGTCGCAGAACTACCGGGCACCCTGGCTGGGCCGCTGCGCAGCAAAGGTGAGTTGAAGAACGAACAACTCAAGCTCAACGCCGACCTCGACCTCAAGGGCCGCCTGCGCGGCCAGCCTGCGGTGCTGGCGGCCAAGGCCGAAGGCGCGGGGGAGCAATGGACCCTGGCCAACCTGGATATCCGCCTGGGTGACAACCGCATCAATGGCAGTGGCAGCCTGCAACAGCGCCTGGCCGGGCAGATCGACATCAAGCTCGCACGCCTGGCCCAGCTGTGGCCGCAGTTGCGTGGGCAGGTCAACGGTCGGCTCGATGTGGCCGGTACGTTGAACGCGCCCCAGGGCAAGCTCGACCTCAAGGGCCAGCAACTGGTATTTGAAGAAAACCGCCTGCAAGCCCTCAGCCTGGACGCGACGCTCGATAGCGCACAGCGGGCGAAGATCGACCTCAAGGGCAGCGGCATCCAGGCCGGTGACACCCAGCTCGGTACCCTGACCGCCAGTGCCCAGGGCGATATCAAAAGCCAGAAAGTCCAACTGGAGCTGATGGGCCCCCTGGTCAAGCTGGCCCTGGCCCTGGACGGCAATCTTGACAAGGGCAACTGGCGCGGGCGCCTGGCCAGTGGCGATGTGCAGGCCGGTGGCCAGGACTGGAAACTGCAGGCCCCGGCAAAAATCGAGCGCATGGCCGACGGCAAGCTGACGTTCGCCGCCCACTGCTGGGTCTCCGGGCCCGCCAGCCTGTGTGGCGAAGACCAGCGGCTGATGCCTGATCCCAAGTTGCGTTACCACCTCAAGCAGTTCCCCATCGACAGCCTGGCGCAATGGCTGCCCAAGGATTTTGCCTGGCAGGGCAAGCTCAACGCCGATATCCAACTTGACCTACCGGCCAGCGGCCCCAAAGGCCTGATCGCGGTGGATGCCAGTGGCGGCACGCTGCGGGTAAAGGACAAGGACCAATGGCTGGATTTCCCCTACGACACCCTCAAGCTGGAAACCACGCTCAACCCCACGCGCATCGATACCCAGCTGAATTTTCGCGGTGGCAAGCTGGGTGAGTTGCTGTTACAGGCGCAGATCAACCCGGTGGCGAAAAACAAGCCGATCTCCGGCAACTTCAGCCTCACCGGCCTGGACCTGGCGGTCGCGCGGCCGTTTGTGCCGATGGTGGAAAAACTCAATGGCAAGCTCAATGGCAGCGGGCGCATCTCCGGCGGGTTGTTGGCGCCGCAGGTCAACGGCAGCATCAACCTGATCGCCGGCGAGATTTCCGGTCCCGAACTGCCCATCAGCCTTGAAGGCCTGAACGTGCAGGCCCTGATCGCCGGCGAAAGCGTGCAGCTCAACGGCGGCTGGCGCAGTGGCAAGGCCGGGCAGGGCAGCCTCAAGGGGCAGATCGACTGGGGGCGGGCGCTGGTCGTTGACCTCAGCCTGCAAGGTTCCCAGTTGCCGGTGACCGTCGAACCCTACGCCAAGCTGGAAGTGGCGCCCGACCTGAAGATCACCCTCAAGGACGACAAGTTGGCAATTGCCGGCAATATGCACATCCCGCGCGGCGATATCACCGTGCGCGAACTGCCGCCGTCCACGGTCAAGGTTTCGGATGACACAGTGATCGTTGGCAGCCAGACCGAAGAGGGCAAGCCGCCGATGGCCATGGCCATGGATATCAACGTGGTGGTGGGCGAGGACCAGCTCAACTTTGCCGGCTTCGGCCTGACCGCCAAGGTCCAGGGCCGGGTGCACATCGGCGACAACCTGGACACCCGTGGCGAACTCTGGCTCAACGACGGCCGTTACCGCGCCTACGGCCAGAGGCTGGATGTACGGCGTGCGCGCCTGCTGTTCGCCGGGCCGCTCGACCAGCCGTACCTGGATATCGAAGCCATCCGCAAGACAGACGACGTAATCGCCGGTATCCGCCTGAGCGGCAGTGCCGAGCAACCGACCACGCAAATCTTTTCGGAACCGGCCATGAGCCAGGAGCAGGCGCTGTCCTACCTGGTGCTGGGCCGCCCGTTGAGCACTACTGGCGAAGATAACAACATGCTGGCGCAAGCGGCGCTGGGCCTGGGGTTGATGGGCAGTGCCGGGGTGACCTCGGACATTGCCAAGAACCTGGGGATCCAGGACTTTGAACTGGACACCCAGGGCAGTGGCAATAACACCGCCGTGGTGGCCAGCGGCAAGATCACCGAGAAACTCAGCCTGCGTTACGGGGTCGGGGTATTCGAACCGGCCAGTACCATCGCCTTGCGTTACCTGCTGAGCAAGCGGGTGTACCTGGAAGTGGCCAGCGGCGTAGCCAGCTCGTTGGATATCTTCTACAAGCGCGATTTCTGACGTTTAGCCCACACCAACCTGTAGGAGCTGGCTTGCCAGCGATATCGGTCTGTCAGGCACTGGAAATAGTGACTGAACTACCGCTATCGCTGGCAAGCCAGCTCCTACAGTTGTGTCGTGGGGTATACCAAGCAACCTAACTATTTGTTTGACATTCGCTGCCTAGGCAGTAATATTTGGTCACATATTCACTGCCTAGGCAGTAATAAGGTGACTTTCGATGAAACACTTCACCCCGGAAAACTTCCACAACTGCCATCTCGGCCTGTTGCTGGGGCGCGCCGCGATTCTCAAAGACCGCATCATCGACACCCATATGGAACCCCACGGCATCACTGCCGCGCAGTTCAAGGTGTTGATCATCATGGCCCAGTTCGGCGTCGATACCCCGGCGGAGCTATGCCGCAACCTGTCCCTGGACAGCGGCTCGATGACCCGCATGCTCGACCGCCTGGAGCAAAAAGACCTGCTGGCGCGCAAGCGTTCCGAACAGGACCGGCGCCAGGTGCAACTGGTGCTGACCGCAGAAGGCCAGCGCCTGGCGGACATGTTGCCGCAGATCGGCGCCCAGGCCCTCAACCAGCTGGCTGGGGTGCTGGAGCCGGGGGAGTTGCAGACCCTGGAATACATCCTGAAGAAAATCCTGATCGCCGCCGGTGACCCCATCACGCTGCAGCGGGTCGGGACTCAATGAACACGCCAGTCACGCGCGCTGAATAACGCAAGGTACTTGTCATGGCTACTGCCCAAGCAAACAACACCGCTCAAACCCAACCCGACGACAGCAACCCGCGCAAACGCAAAATCATGTTGCTGGGCCTGGCGCTGATCGTCGTGCTCTGCGTCGTGGGCGTCTGGGGCTGGTACGAACTGTATGGCCGCTGGAGCGAAAGCACCGACGATGCCTACGTCAACGGCAACGTGGTGGAAATCACCCCGTTGGTCACCGGCACTGTGGTCAGCATTGGCGCCGACGATGGCGACCTGGTCCACGAAGGCCAGGTGCTGATCAACTTCGACCCCAACGACGCAGCCGTCGGCCTGCAAAGTGCCCAGGCCAACCTGGCGCGCACGGTACGCCAGGTGCGCGGCCTGTACAGCAATGTGGATGGCATGAAAGCCCAGGTACAGGCGCAAAAAGCCCAAGTGCAGACCGCCCAGGACAACTTCAACCGCCGCCGAATCCTCGCACAGGGTGGCGCGATTTCCCTGGAAGAACTGTCCCATGCCCGCGACGCCCTGAGCGCGGCGAGCAACTCATTGGCCAACCTGCAACAGCAACTCAATACCTCCACCGCGTTGGTGGATGACACGGTGATTTCCTCCCATCCGGATGTACAGGCCGCTGCCGCGCAACTGCGCCAGGCCTACCTGGCCAATGCGCGCAGCACCCTGATCGCACCGGTTACCGGCTACGTCGCCAAGCGCACCGTGCAACTGGGGCAGCGGGTCGAGCCGGGTACCGCGTTGATGGCGGTGATTCCCCTGGACCAACTGTGGATCGACGCCAACTTCAAGGAAACCCAACTGCGCCAGATGCGCATTGGCCAGCCGGTGGATATCGAGGCCGATCTCTACGGCAGCGACGTGAAGTACAGCGGCACCGTCGACAGCCTTGGCGCCGGTACCGGCAGCGCCTTTGCCTTGCTGCCGGCGCAGAACGCAACCGGCAACTGGATCAAGATCGTGCAGCGGGTGCCGGTGCGCATTCACATCAATGCCCAGGAGTTGGCCGAGCACCCATTGCGGGTGGGGCTGTCGACTCAGGTGCAAGTCAACCTGCATGACCAGAGCGGCCCGGTGCTGGCACAACAACCGCCGCAAAAAGCCTCGTTCAGCACCACTGTGTATGACCGCCAGTTGGCCGAGGCCGACGCGATGATCACCCAGTTGATCCATGACAACAGTGTGGCCGCGCCGAAGGCTGCGCAACGCTGATGAGCAATAACGCCTCCTTCACGCCGCCCAGCTTGCTGATGGCCACCATTGGCCTGTCCCTGGCGACCTTTATGCAGGTGCTCGACACCACCATCGCCAACGTGGCGCTGCCGACCATCTCCGGCAACCTGGGGGTGAGTTCGGAGCAGGGCACCTGGGTCATCACCTCATTTGCCGTGAGCAATGCTATTGCGCTGCCGTTGACCGGGTGGTTGAGCCGGCGCTTTGGCGAGGTGAAGCTGTTTTTGTGGGCCACCATTTTGTTTGTGCTGGCCTCGTTCCTGTGTGGTATCTCCACCTCGATGCCCGAGCTGATTGGCTTCCGGGTCCTGCAGGGCTTGGTCGCGGGGCCGTTGTACCCGATGACCCAGACCCTGTTGATCGCGGTCTATCCGCCTGCCAGGCGGGGCATGGCCCTGGCATTGCTGGCGATGGTCACGGTGGTCGCGCCGATTGCCGGGCCGATTCTTGGCGGTTGGATCACCGACAGCTACAGCTGGCCGTGGATCTTCTTTATCAACGTGCCCATCGGGATTTTTGCGGTGATGGTGGTGCGTGCGCAGCTCAAGAAGCGGCCGGTGGTCACCAGCCATCAGCCGATGGATTATGTTGGCCTGTTGAGCCTGATCGTCGGGGTCGGTGCCTTGCAGATCATCCTCGACAAGGGCAATGACCTGGACTGGTTCGAGTCCAATTTCATCATCATCGGCGCGGCCATTTCGGTGATCGCCCTGGCGGTGTTCGTGATCTGGGAAATGACCGACAAACACCCGGTGGTCAACCTGCGCCTGTTTGCCCACCGCAACTTCCGCATCGGCACCATCGTGCTGGTGCTGGGCTACGCCGGGTTCTTTGGTATCAACCTGATCCTGCCGCAATGGCTACAGACGCAGATGGGCTACACCGCCACCTGGGCCGGGCTGGCCGTGGCGCCGATCGGTATCCTGCCGGTGCTGATGTCGCCCTTTGTCGGCAAGTACGCACACAAGTTCGACTTGCGGCTGCTGGCCGGCCTGGCGTTCCTGGCGATTGGCCTGAGCTGCTTTATGCGCGCCGGCTTCACCAATGAAGTGGACTTCCAGCACATCGCCCTGGTGCAACTGTTCATGGGCATCGGCGTGGCGCTGTTCTTCATGCCGACCTTGAGCATCCTGATGTCCGACCTGCCGCCGCACCAGATCGCCGACGGCGCAGGCCTGGCGACCTTCCTGCGGACCCTGGGTGGCAGCTTTGCGGCATCGTTGACCACCTGGATCTGGATTCGCCGGGCTGACCAGCATCATGCCTACATGAGCGAGAGCATGAGTGTGTACGACTCGGCCACCCGCGATGCCCTGAACACCCTGGGCGGTGCGGGCCACAAGGCCTATGCGCAACTGGACCAGGTCCTCACCAGCCAGGCATACATGATGTCTACCGTGGACTACTTCACCTTGCTGGGGTGGATGTTCATGGGCTTGATCCTGCTGGTGTGGCTGGCCAAGCCGCCGTTTACCGCAAAGGCGGGGCCGGCGGCGTCAGGGCACTGATCTTGAATTGCAATGCAGTCAACTGTAGGAGCTGGCTTGCCTGCGATGGCATCACCTCGGTGTGACTGATGTACCGAGGTGCCTGCATCGCAGGCAAGCCAGCTCCTACATATTGATCGGTGTTGTGTCTGGGTTATGCGCCAGGCAACGCCAACTGCGGATTGACGAAGTCGAATGCCGCCAACTGGAAACCTTGCTCATCCACCTGCAACGCCCAACCCTGCTTGTCCCAATCCCCCAGCACAATGCGTTTGGCCGCCTGCTCGCCAATCTGCAATTTGTGAATGGCCGGGCGGTGGGTGTGGCCGTGGACCAGGGTGTGCACGCCATGGGCCTGCATTACCCGTGGCACTTCCTCGGGCGTTACATCGACAATATCGTTGGCCTTCATGCGCGTCTGCGCGCGGCTTTCACTGCGCAGCTTGCGCGCCAGCTTATGGCGGGTGCGCAAGGGCAGGTGGCGCAGGATAAACAGCACAAGGGGGTTACGCAGGATGCGCCGCAGCTTCATATAGCCGAGGTCGCGGGTACACAGGCTGTCGCCGTGCATCAACAGCACGGGCTCGCCATACATCTGCACGACGCTGGGGTCCTTGAGCAAGGTCGCGCCTGCTGCTTTGCAGAACGCCTTGCCGATCAGGAAATCGCGGTTGCCGTGCATCAGGAATATTTGGGTGCCGCTGTCGCTCAGCTCACGTAGAGCCGCGCATATCGAACGCTGGAACGGGGTCATGCCATCGTCGCCAATCCAGGCTTCGAAGAAGTCCCCCAGGATGTACAACGCTTGCGCGCCACGGGCGCGGCCGTGGAGTAAATCCAGAAACGCCCGGGTAATGTCCGGGCGCTCCTCTTCCAGATGCAAATCTGAAATCAGCAATATCACGCAATGATCTCGGCTTTCTCGATGATCACGTCTTCTGCTGGTACGTCCTGGTGGCCGGACTTCATGGTGGTGGAAACACCCTTGATCTTGTCCACGACGTCGGTGCCTTCGGTGACTTTACCGAATACCGCGTAACCCCAACCCTGTACGGTCTTGGCGCTGTGGTTCAGGAAGCTGTTGTCGGCCACGTTGATGAAGAACTGCGCGGAGGCCGAATGCGGCTCCATGGTGCGGGCCATGGCGACGGTGTACTTGTCGTTGGAGAGACCGTTGTCCGCTTCGTTCTGGATGCTTGGACGCTTGTCTTTCTTTTCTTTCATGCCTGGCTCGAAACCGCCGCCCTGGATCATGAAGTTGCCGATGACACGGTGGAAAACAGTGTTTTCGTAGTGGCCGGCTTTAACGTATTCGATGAAGTTGGCGACGGTGGTCGGCGCTTTCTCGGCGTTCAGCTCGATGACGATGTCACCGTGGTTGGTGGTCAGTTTGACTTGAGTCATGTTCATTACTCTTTTCAGGGAATTCGTGGGTTCGGCCGCCTGGGCACCTTACCGGGTTGGCTAAATTGCGGCCAAGGCGCGCAGTTTAGCGTGCCCTGCAGGAATTTCGAGGTGGTTTTTCACCGCCCATGCAATAAATGCAGCAGTTTTTGGCCATGCCCTGTCAGGTGTTTGACAGCATCGGCTATGATAAGCCCTTTGTTTGTCTGGCCCGACCCGGCCACGTACCTGTCTGTTCAAGGATCCTATGAGCAAGCCCACTGTCGACCCTACCTCGAATTCCAAGGCCGGACCTGCCGTCCCGGTCAATTTCCTGCGCCCGATCATCCAGGCGGACCTGGATTCGGGCAAGCACACGCAGATCGTCACCCGTTTCCCGCCGGAGCCCAACGGTTACCTGCACATCGGCCACGCCAAGTCGATCTGTGTGAACTTCGGCCTGGCCCAGGAGTTCGGTGGCGTCACGCACCTGCGTTTCGACGACACCAACCCGGCCAAGGAAGACCAGGAATACATCGACGCCATCGAAAGCGACATCAAGTGGCTGGGCTTTGAATGGTCCGGTGAAGTGCGCTACGCCTCCAAGTATTTCGACCAGTTGTTCGACTGGGCCGTGGAGCTGATCAAGGCCGGCAAGGCCTACGTCGACGACCTGACCCCGGAGCAGGCCAAGGAATACCGTGGCAGCCTGACCGAGCCTGGCAAGAACAGCCCGTTTCGCGATCGTTCGGTAGAAGAGAACCTGGACTGGTTCACCCGCATGCGCGACGGCGAGTTCCCGGACGGCGCCCGTGTACTGCGGGCCAAGATCGACATGGCCTCGCCGAACATGAACCTGCGCGACCCGATCATGTACCGCATCCGTCATGCCCATCACCACCAGACCGGTGACAAGTGGTGCATCTACCCCAACTACGACTTCACCCATGGTCAGTCGGACGCCATCGAAGGCATCACCCACTCCATCTGCACCCTGGAGTTCGAAAGCCATCGCCCGCTGTACGAATGGTTCCTCGACAGCCTGCCGGTACCGGCGCACCCGCGTCAGTACGAATTCAGCCGCCTGAACCTGAACTACACCATCACCAGCAAGCGCAAGCTCAAGCAACTGGTCGATGAAAAACACGTGTTCGGCTGGGACGACCCACGCATGTCGACGCTGTCGGGTTTCCGTCGTCGCGGCTACACCCCGGCATCGATCCGCAACTTCTGCGAGATGGTCGGCACTAACCGCTCCGACGGCGTGGTTGACTACGGCATGCTTGAGTTCAGCATCCGCCAGGACCTCGACGCGAACGCCCCGCGCGCAATGTGCGTGCTGCGTCCGTTGAAAGTGGTGATCACCAACTACCCGCAAGACCAGGTCGAGAACCTCGAACTGCCGCGTCACCCGCAAAAAGAAGAACTGGGCGTGCGCAAGCTGCCGTTTGCCCGTGAAATCTACATCGACCGTGACGACTTCATGGAAGAGCCGCCCAAGGGCTACAAGCGCCTGGAGCCGAACGGTGAAGTGCGTCTGCGCGGCAGCTACGTGATTCGTGCCGATGAAGCGATCAAGGATGCCGAGGGCAACATCGTCGAACTGCGTTGCTCCTACGATCCTGAAACCCTGGGCAAGAACCCTGAAGGCCGCAAGGTCAAGGGCGTGGTGCACTGGGTGCCGGCGGCTGCCAGCGTCGAGTGCGAAGTGCGCCTGTACGATCGCCTGTTCCGCTCGCCGAACCCTGAAAAGGCCGAAGACAGCGCGAGTTTCCTCGACAACATCAACCCTGACTCCCTGCAAGTACTTACGGGTTGTCGTGCCGAGCCATCGCTTGGCGACGCACAGCCGGAAGACCGTTTCCAGTTCGAGCGCGAAGGCTACTTCTGCGCGGATATCAAGGACTCCAAACCTGGTCATCCGGTATTCAACCGTACCGTGACCTTGCGTGATTCGTGGGGCCAGTGATGCAGCCGTGAGCGGCTTGCATAGAGAGAAAAGGAAGCATCGTGCTAACGATCTACAACACGCTGAGCAAAACCAAAGAAGTCTTCAAGCCGCTGGATGGCAACAAGGTGCGCATGTACGTGTGCGGCATGACCGTGTACGACTACTGCCACATCGGCCACGGCCGCAGCATGGTTGCCTTCGACCTGGTGACCCGCTGGTTGCGTTTCAGCGGCTACGACTTGACCTATGTGCGCAACATCACCGATATCGACGACAAGATCATCAATCGCGCCAATGAAAACGGCGAGTCGTTCGACGCGCTGACCGAGCGCATGATCGCCGCGATGCACGAGGACGAGGCGCGCCTCAACATCCTCAAGCCGGACATGGAACCGCGCGCCACGGACCACATCCCGGGCATGCACGCGATGATCCAGACCTTGATCGACAAGGGCTATGCCTACGCCCCGGGCAATGGCGACGTGTACTACCGCGTCGCCAAGTTCATGGGCTACGGCAAGCTGTCGCGCAAGAAAATCGAAGACCTGCGCATCGGCGCCCGCATCGAAGTCGACGAAGCCAAGCAAGACCCGCTGGACTTCGTGCTGTGGAAAGGCACCAAGCCTGGCGAGCCGAGCTGGGAGTCGCCATGGGGCGCCGGGCGTCCGGGCTGGCACATCGAATGCTCGGTGATGTCCACCTGCTGCCTGGGCGAGACTTTCGACATTCATGGCGGCGGCAGCGATCTTGAGTTCCCGCACCACGAAAACGAAATCGCCCAAAGCGAAGCGGCCACCGGCAAGACCTACGCCAACGCGTGGATGCATTGCGGCATGATTCGCATCAATGGCGAGAAGATGTCCAAGTCCTTGAACAACTTCTTCACCATCCGCGACGTGCTGGAAAAGTACCACCCAGAGGTTGTGCGTTACCTGCTGGTATCAAGCCATTACCGCAGCTCCATCAACTACTCGGAAGACAACCTCAAGGACGCCAAGGGCGCCCTGGAGCGGTTCTACCACGCATTGAAAGGCCTGCCGGTTGTGGCGCCGGCCGGTGGCGAGGCGTTTGTCGAGCGCTTCACCACGGTGATGAACGATGACTTCGGCACCCCCGAAGCCTGCGCCGTGCTGTTCGAGATGGTCCGCGAGATCAACCGCCTGCGTGAGAGCGATCTCACCGCTGCGGCCGGCCTGGCGGCCCGTCTCAAGGAGCTGGCGAGCGTGCTGGGCGTGCTGCAAATGGAAGCCGACGACTTTCTGCAAGCCGGCGCCGAAGGGCGTGTGGATGCAGCCGAAGTCGACGCACTGATCCAGGCCCGCCTGAATGCCCGTGCCAACAAGGACTGGGCAGAATCCGACCGCATCCGCGACCAACTCACCGCCATGGGCGTGGTATTGGAAGACGGCAAGGGCGGGACGACATGGCGCTTGGCTGACTGACGGCTGATGGCTGCACGCTGAATAAAAACGCCCCGACTGGTTCGGGGCGTTTTTGTGTGTGCTGGTTTATCAGTCAACGGTGCTCAACTGCATACCGGCTCTGGACAAAGCCATTGTCCGAGGCGCAGGTATCGATGTGGCGAAGGTCATATTCACGACCGTCTTGACTGAACAAGGGAACCCCCTGGCCCAGCAGGATCGGGATGCGAGTGATGATCAACTCATTGAGCAGGCCTGCTTCAAGAAATGCCTGGATGGTCTGGCCACCATCGATATACAGATGCTTCATACCGCGCTCGGCAAGCTGTTCGACGAGTGTGCTCACATCGACGGCCAGCACTTCTACCTTGCCCTGGAGGTGCACAGGAATCTCCAAGGTCTTGTGAGAAAGCGCAATGACCGGCGTGCCCTCATAGGGCCACTCGGGAAAGGACAGTACTTTCTCCAGGGTTTTGCGTCCCATGACCAACGCGTCAACCGTTGCGATGAAGCTGTCATACGTGATGCCGTTCAAGCCCGAACTTTCATATTTCGGTCGGTGCAACCACTCAATATCACCGTCCGGGCGGGCAATAAAACCGTCGATACTTGCCGCGATAAAGACGGAACATTTGATCTTCATGGGTGGTAACACTCCTTTTTTACCAAGTGGAATCAGGAAGGTATCACTTTGACGCCTACAAACGGCGGCGGATGGCGCAACGACAGGGCGGTTGGCCGACTGATGGCTCACACTGAATAAAAACGCCCCGCCTGGTTCGGAGCGTTTTTGTGCGTGCTGGTTTGCAAATCAGCACCGCTCAACTGTAGGAGCTGGCTTGCCAGCGATGGCGGACCGGCGATCGCAGACTAATCTGGATGGTGAGTCGGCCTTCCTCTTTCTTGCTCTGTTCCATATTGAACGACGGCGTTGTTTACCAATAGCTCAACGCCTTCGAGCATCCGACAAATTCCTAGTGCCACACGCCGTGCAGTGCCGTCTACTTCAAAAGCCAAATGGGTTGCTAATACTTGAAGCGATGCAAGGTCTTCCGAAGCGTTAATCAACAACACCTCTGCATCTAACCCTTCGCGCACGGTGAAAAGGCGGTGATCTTCAGCAGGCCGCTTGGTTTCGGCAGGAGGGTTCAGGTAGTAGTCAATCGCTCGTTGAGCAGCCCCCTGAAGCGAGGTTGAGTCTAACGGCGGGTTTGGACTGTGTTTGATCATGGTAAAGCTCCCAGAGTTATGGAGCCGCTACCCATCGCTGCGAAACGATACCCGGGTGGCAGCTGTACGCAGGTTCGCAGACCGGGACTCTAGGAACCCGGCATACCCAAAGGTATCCCGCGCACAGCCGCCATAACATCAGGCATAAAAAAGCGCCCGTTATCTTATGGTGGACGCTGTGCGTCTAGAGTTTAACCGGGCTGCGAAACCCGGTCGCTGAATTTGCAGCGACTACCGAAGATTATTGGGGCATCTTCCGAGCAGCAACCCTAAAACGCTGTCGGATAAATCTGAGGGTAGATGCATGTTGGGGCGGTTACCGTTACGTAGCGGCGCGCAACCGCTTGTATAGCGTATTGCGGCTAACCCCCAGCTCCCGCGCCAGGTGGGAGATATTGCCGCCGACCGCCGCCAGTCGTTGCTCAAGGTGTTGCCTATCGTCCAGCTCGCCCACCACCACCGGTGCGCTGGGAGACGTGTGCCCCAGGTCGACAAAAAAATCATCCGGCAGGTGCTCCGGGCGGATCGGTTGGTCCTCGGCCATGGCCAGTGCCACCTGCATCACGCTGCTGACCTGGCGCAGGTTGCCCGGCCAGGGATGTTGCTCGAACAATCCCAGCACTTCGGCGCTGAGTCCGGCCCACTGCGTGGGTTCGCGGTGCTGTTGCCACAGTTGCTTGAACAGCGCCTGCTTGTCACTGCGCTCGCGCAGGGGCGGCAGCTCCAGGGTCAGGCCGCCGATGCGGTAGTACAAATCCTCGCGAAACCGGCCGAGCTGCACCTGTTCGCGCAGCGAGCGGTTGGTGGCCGAGATAATGCGCAGGTCCACCGGGAACAATTCGCTGCTGCCCACCGGCTGTACGCAACGCTCCTGCAACACCCGCAGCAGCCGGGCCTGGGTGGGCAGGGGCATGTCGCCTATCTCATCGAGAAACAGTGTGCCTTTGTCCGCCTTGCGGATCAGGCCGATGCTGCCTTTTTGATTGGCGCCGGTGAACGCGCCTTTTTCGTAGCCAAACAGTTCCGATTCCACCAGCTCCGCCGGAATTGCCGCACAGTTGACCGCGATAAACGCCTGCTGGCTGCGGGAACTGGCCTGGTGCAGGGCTTTGACGAAGACTTCCTTGCCTACGCCGGTTTCGCCGTGGATCAGCAGCGGGATGTCTTTTTCCAGTAGGCGCTCGGCCTGGCGCACGGCTTTTTCCACGCGGCTGTCGCCAAAGTGCAGGGTCTTGAGGCCGATGACGGTGGGGGCCGGCTCGGTAAAGACCCTGGCCTGCACCGGCACCTGCCTGGGGCGTTTGAGCAGGCATTGGAAACGGTTGCGCCCGGCGGCTTGCAGGGCAAAGGGTAGGCCTTCGGGCTGGTTGAGCAGCTCCAGCAGCGAGACTTTGAACAGGCTGTCGATCATCACCCGTGACAGGCTGATGCCCAGCAGGTTGTCGGCGCGGCGGTTGGCCGACAGCACCTGGCCACTTTCATCGAAAATCAGCAGGCCGGCCCACTGGCTGTCGAGGTTGTTCAGGCCGGTATTGAACGTCAGTTGGAAGTGCTCGCCGCCAAACAGGTTGAGGATCAGGCGGTTTTCCACGGTCTGGCTCATCATCTTGACCATGCCCAGGGTGTGGGAGGGCGGCAGGTAGCTGTCGCTGGACACATCCAGCACCGCAATGATTTCGCGGTTGGCATCAAAGATCGGCGCGGCCGAACCGGTCATGAACCGGTTGGCCTTGAGGAAATGCTCGTCATGCTCGATATGCACTGCCTGGGCGCAGGCCAGCGCGGTGCCGATGGCGTTGGTGCCGGTGGCGCGCTCCATCCAACTGGCCCCGGCGCTGAAGCCACGGGCGAGCTTGGGTTCGATAAAACGCTGGGTGCCCCAGGAAGTCAGGACCTGGCCCTGGTTGTCGGCGAGCATGATCAGGCAGTTGGAATTGCTGAGGATGTTCTCGTAATAGGGCAGCACTTCCTGGTGAGTAGTCTGGACTAGCGCGTGCTGGCTCTCCAGCAACTGGCTGATGCCCTCGGCGGGCAACTGGTCGAAGCTGGGGGTGCTCTGGTGATCCAGGCCAAAGGCGCGGCAGCGGCGCCAGGAGTCCTGGATGATGGTGTCGTGGGGCAAAAGCGGGGCAGGTGCGGCCATGGTGGTGACCTTCTTTTTATTGTTGTTATGAACCGTGCACCGCTCACCTTGTGGGAGCTGGCTTGCCTGCGATGGCGTCCGTGAGATCGCTATCGCAGGCAAGCCAGCTCCCACAGGTTGAACGGTTTTACTGGGCTTACTCAGTGTTGTTCAGAACTGTTCATTGTCAACCCGCTGGTTGTTCAATTGTTCAGTTGTGAATGTTCATTTCTGTTCAGCACCGAGCACTGGTTTTGCTCAAGTCTCTGGTAAATCAACACTTTTTATTATTGGCACGAAACTGGCTCTGCCCCTGGAAGAACAATTCCAATAAGAAAAAGGGCGTGTCATGTCATTGACCCTGGAACATGTGACCCGTGTCGTCGAAGGCCAGACCTGGATCGATGACGCCAACCTGCGCTTTGAAGCTGGCTCTTTCAATGTGTTGCTGGGCCGTACGCTGTCCGGCAAGACCAGCCTTATGCGCCTGATGGCCGGCCTGGACAAGCCTGATGCAGGGCGCATCCTGATGAACGGCGTCGACGTCACCCATAAACCGGTGCGCTTGCGCAATGTGTCGATGGTGTACCAGCAGTTCATCAACTACCCCACCATGACCGTGTTCGAGAACATCGCCTCCCCTCTGCGCCAGGCCGGGGTGAGCATCGAGCTGATCCACAGCAAAGTGCTGGAAACCGCGAAGATGCTGCGCATCGACAAGTTCCTGCAACGTCATCCCCTGGAGCTGTCCGGTGGCCAGCAGCAGCGCACGGCCATGGCTCGGGCGCTGGTCAAGGATGCAGAACTGATTTTGTTCGACGAGCCCCTGGTGAACCTGGACTACAAACTGCGCGAAGAGCTGCGTCAGGAAATGCGCGAGTTGTTCAAGGCCCGCAACACCATTGCCATCTATGCCACCACCGAACCCAACGAGGCACTGGCGCTGGGTGGTACCACCACCATCCTCCACGAAGGCCGGGTGATCCAGAGCGGCAAGGCCGCCGAGGTCTATCATCAACCGCAGACCGTGCTGGCCGCCGAACTGTTTTCCGAGCCGCCGATCAACCTGATGCCGGGGCGCATCAGCGGTAACGAAGTGAGTTTCGCCAACGATGTGCACTTCCCATTGAACGTAGACCTGCGGCCGGTTGGCGAGGGCGAGTTCCGTTTTGGCGTGCGTCCCAGCCATATCAGCCTGGTGCCCAGCAACGACGATGACCTGGAACTGGCGGTCACCGTGGAAGTTGCGGAGATCAGCGGCTCGGAAACCTTCCTGCATGTGCGCAGCGAGCATTTTTTGCTGGTGTTGCACCTACCGGGGGTACACGAGTACGACGTGGATGCGCCGATCCGCATCTACATACCGACCCATAAACTGTTTGTGTTCGATGGCCAGGGTCGTTTGGTCCAGGCTCCCGGGCGCCGTGTCGCGAGGGTTGCCTGATGGCCGAGATCCATTTGCAGAACCTGGCGCATAGCTACAGCCCTACACCCACAGGGCCTGAAGACTACGCCATTCGCGAAATGAACCACGTCTGGGAGCAGGGCGGTGCCTACGCATTGCTCGGTCCTTCGGGGTGTGGCAAATCAACCCTGCTCAACATCATCTCCGGCCTGCTCAGCCCTTCGGAAGGCCAGGTGCTGTTCGACAGCAAGGTGGTGAATGACCTGACCCCGGAAAAGCGCAATATCGCCCAGGTGTTCCAGTTCCCGGTGGTCTACGACACCATGACGGTGTTCGATAACCTGGCATTCCCCCTGCGCAACCAGGGCATGGCCGAGGCGAAAGTGCACAGCAAGGTGCAGGAAATTTCCGAGGTGCTCGACCTGCAGAACCTGCTGGGTAAAAAAGCCCGCAACCTCAGTGCCGATGAAAAGCAAAAGGTCTCAATGGGCCGTGGCCTAGTGCGCGATGACGTGTCGGCGATCCTGTTCGACGAACCGCTGACGGTGATCGACCCGCACCTGAAGTGGAAACTGCGGCGCAAGCTCAAGCAGATCCATGAGCAGTTCAATATCACCATGGTCTACGTCACCCACGATCAGTTGGAGGCCTCGACCTTTGCCGACAAGATCGCGGTGATGTACGGCGGGCAGATTGTGCAGTTCGGCACGCCACGGGAATTGTTTGAGCGTCCCAGCCATACCTTTGTCGGCTATTTCATCGGCAGCCCTGGGATGAATTTGATTGAGGTGCAGGCCGATGCCGGTGGGGTGCGGTTTGCCGGGACACATCTGGCGTTGTCCGAAGTGCAGCAACGGCAGATATCGGAAAAGGATTACAAGAAACTCCAGGTCGGCATACGTCCCGAGTTCATTCATGTGTGGGATGAGCCCAATCCCGACGCGTTGCAGGCCGAGGTCATGCATGTCGAAGACCTGGGCACCTACAAGATCCTGACCCTCAACCTCGACGGCGCGCCCTTGAAGGTGCGCCTGGCCGAAGACAAACCGGTACCCGAAGGGCGGGCGTCGATCAGCTTCCCGGCGCAGTGGTTGATGGTGTATGCCGACGATTACCTGCTGGAGGCGCGCCCATGAACAAGGTGCAGAACAATAAGGCCTGGTGGCTGGTGTTGCCGGTGTTCCTGCTGGTGGCGTTCAGCGCGGTGATCCCGATGATGACCGTGGTCAACTACTCGGTGCAGGACATTTTCGATCAGTCCAGCCGCTATTTCGTCGGGGCTGATTGGTACAAGCAGGTATTGCTGGACCCGCGCCTGCATGACTCGCTGTTGCGCCAGTTCATCTATTCCGCGTGTGTGCTGCTGATCGAGATCCCGCTGGGCATTGCCATCGCCCTGACCATGCCCACCAAGGGCCGCTGGTCCTCCCTGGTACTGATTGTGATGGCCATCCCGCTGCTGATCCCGTGGAACGTGGTCGGCACCATCTGGCAGATTTTTGGCCGTGCCGATATCGGCCTGCTGGGGTCGAGCCTGAATGCCATGGGCATCAACTACAACTATGCCGCCAACACCATGGACGCCTGGGTCACGGTGCTGGTGATGGATGTATGGCACTGGACCTCTTTGGTGGCGCTGCTGTGCTACTCGGGGCTGCGGGCCATACCGGATGTGTACTACCAGGCTGCGCGGATTGATCGGGCATCGGCCTGGGCGGTTTTCCGACATATCCAGTTGCCGAAGATGAAGAGCGTGCTGTTGATCGCGGTGATGCTGCGCTTCATGGACAGTTTCATGATCTATACCGAGCCGTTTGTCCTGACGGGAGGCGGGCCGGGTAACGCAACGACCTTCCTAAGTCAGACCCTGACCCAGATGGCGGTAGGGCAATTCGACCTGGGGCCTGCAGCCGCGTTTTCCCTGGTGTATTTCCTGATCATCCTGTTGGTGTCCTGGCTGTTCTACACCGCCATGACCCACTCCGACGCCAACCGCTGAGGCCGCCAACATGAGCAAGCGCAAAGTCATTCCGCTGCTGATCTACATCCTGTTCCTGCTGGTGCCGATCTACTGGCTGCTGAACATGTCCTTCAAGAGCAACACCGAAATCCTCGGCGGCCTGACGCTGTTTCCGCAGGACTTCACCCTGGCCAACTACAAGGTGATCTTCACCGACCCCAGTTGGTACACCGGGTATCTGAACTCGCTGTACTACGTGAGCCTGAACACCGTGATTTCCCTGACGGTGGCACTGCCGGCGGCCTACGCGTTTTCGCGTTACCGCTTCCTGGGCGACAAGCACCTGTTCTTCTGGTTGCTGACCAACCGCATGGCGCCGCCGGCGGTGTTCCTACTGCCGTTTTTCCAGCTGTATTCGTCCATCGGCCTGTTCGATACCCATATCGCCGTGGCCCTGGCCCACTGCCTGTTCAACGTGCCGCTGGCGGTGTGGATCCTGGAAGGCTTTATGTCCGGGGTGCCCAAGGAGATCGACGAAACGGCCTACATCGATGGCTATAGCTTTCCGAAGTTTTTCGTGAAGATCTTTATCCCGCTGATTGGCTCGGGGATCGGTGTCACGGCGTTTTTCTGCTTTATGTTTTCCTGGGTCGAACTGCTGCTGGCGCGCACCCTGACGTCCGTGAATGCCAAGCCGATTGCCGCCGTGATGACCCGCACCGTGTCCGCTTCGGGGATTGACTGGGGCGTGCTGGCGGCCGCCGGGGTGCTGACCATCCTGCCGGGCATGCTGGTGATCTGGTTTGTGCGCAACCATGTGGCCAAGGGCTTTGCCCTCGGCCGGGTCTGAGGAAACGATGATGGAATGGATGGCCTGGACCACCCCGACTGCGCTGTTTTTTGCGGCGATTGCCCTGTTGCTGGCGGGCATGACCACGTGGGAATTGCGCTCGCCGAGCATCCCTCGGCGCGGTTTGTTACCGATCAGCACCACCCGTGGTGATCGCCTGTTTATCGGTCTTCTCGGGAGCGCCTACCTGCATCTGCTGGTGATTGGCGTAACCGGCTGGAGCATCTGGGTGGCGTCCGCGCTGTCTGTGGTGTGGCTGTTGTCTGTGATGCGTTGGGGATAGCCACAGGCATCCCTTTTGATCCCAACCAGGAGGTCTCTATGTTCGATAAAAACAATAAGCTGCGACATAGCATTTCATTGGCCGCAGTCTTGGCACTCAGCGGCCTGAGTGCTGCAGCCTGGGCCGATGCCTATGAAGATGCCGCGAAAAAATGGATCGGCAGCGAGTTCAAACCGTCCACCCTCAGCGAAGCCCAGCAACTTGAAGAGTTGAAGTGGTTTATCAAGGCCGCCGAGCCGTTTCGTGGGATGAAGATCAATGTGGTGTCGGAAACCCTCACCACCCACGAGTACGAATCCAAGGTACTGGCCAAGGCCTTCAGTGAAATCACCGGGATCAAGCTGACCCACGACCTGCTGCAGGAGGGGGACGTGGTGGAAAAACTGCAGACCCAGATGCAGTCGGACAAGAACATCTATGACGGCTGGGTCAACGATTCCGACCTGATTGGTACGCACTTTCGCTATGGCAAGACCGAATCCATCACCGACCTGATGGCCAATGAAGGCAAGGACTTCACCTCGCCGACCCTGGACCTCAAGGACTTTATCGGCATCTCGTTTACCACTGCGCCGGACGGCAAGATCTACCAGTTGCCCGACCAGCAGTTCGCCAACCTGTACTGGTTCCGCGCCGACTGGTTCGAGCGGGCCGACCTCAAGGCCAAGTTCAAGGAGAAATACGGCTATGAACTGGGCGTGCCGGTGAACTGGTCGGCCTATGAAGATATCGCCAAGTTCTTCAGCGAAGACGTCAAGGAAATCGATGGCAAGCGCGTGTACGGCCATATGGACTACGGCAAGAAGGATCCGTCCCTGGGCTGGCGCTTTACCGATGCCTGGTTCTCCATGGCCGGTGGCGGCGACAAGGGCTTGCCCAATGGCTTGCCGGTGGACGAGTGGGGGATTCGGGTCGAGGACTGCCACCCGGTGGGTTCCAGCGTGACCCGTGGCGGCGACACCAACGGCCCGGCCGCGGTGTTTGCCACGCAGAAGTATGTCGACTGGATGCGCGCCTATGCGCCACCAGAAGCGGCGGGCATGACCTTCTCCGAATCCGGGCCGGTGCCGTCCCAAGGCAACATCGCCCAGCAGATCTTCTGGTACACCGCCTTTACCGCCGACATGACCAAACCCGGCCTGCCAGTGATGAACGCCGATGGCACGCCGAAGTGGCGCATGGCACCGTCGCCCCGCGGTCCGTATTGGGAGGAGGGCATGAAGCTGGGGTATCAGGACGTGGGCTCCTGGACCTTCCTCAAGTCCACGCCTGAGAAGCAAAAACTGGCAGCCTGGCTGTATGCGCAGTTCGTTACGTCGAAAACCGTATCCTTGAAGAAAACCATCGTCGGCCTGACGCCAATCCGCGAATCGGACATCAACTCCCAGGCCATGACCGACCTGGCCCCGAAACTCGGCGGCCTGGTGGAGTTCTATCGCAGCCCGGCGCGGGTGCAATGGACGCCGACCGGCACCAACGTGCCGGACTATCCACGCCTGGCGCAGCTGTGGTGGAGCCACATCTCGGAAGCCGCCAGCGGCGAGAAAACCCCGCAACAAGCGCTGGATGGCCTGGCCAAGGACCAGGACGCCATCATGACGCGCCTGGAACGCTCCAAGGTGCAGCCGATCTGTGGGCCGAAGATGAACCCCGAGCGTGATGCCCAGTACTGGTTCGATCAGCCGGGCGCGCCCAAGCCGAAACTGGCAAACGAAAAGCCCAAGGGTGAAACCGTCAACTATGCCGACTTGCTCAAGTCCTGGGAGGCGGCACGTAAGTGAGGTAGGGCAGATAGCACAACGGCACCGTGAGGTGCCGTTTTTTGTGGTGTCTTTGCTGCCGCCATCGCGGGCAAGCCCGCTCCCACATTGATCCGGTTTCATCATGAGAACAGGGTCAAATGTGGGAGCGGGCTTGCCCGCGATGGCGACGCCAGTGGCACCGCACATCTGCCCCCAGGAACGCAAAACGGCACCCAAGGGTGCCGTTCTGTTTACTGCTTGAGCCTAAGCGATCAACCCGCCATCACCGCATGCTGCACCAGGGTGAGCAACGGTTGTGGGTAGACACCCAGGAAAAACGCCAGCAGGGCAATGGCCAGCAGCATCACGCCACCGGCTTTCTGTTCCCAGTGCAGCTCGGCGTCCACACGGCGCAGGTTTGGCTCGATCAGGTACAGGGTGACCATCACGCGCAGGTAGTAGAACACGCCGATGGCGCTGCCCAGTACCAGGGATGCCACCAGCCACCATTCGTGGGCTTCGACACCGGTCGCGACGATGTAGAACTTGCCAATAAAGCCTGCGGTCAGCGGGATACCAGCCAGGGACAGCATCATCACGGTCAGTACGGCGGTCAGGTACGGACGGCGCCAGAACAGGCCGCGGTATTCGTACAGGGCGTCGGCGTCACGGCCTTTGTAAGGCGAGGACATCAGGGTGATCACGCCGAACGCGCCGAGGCTGGTGATCACGTAGGTGACCAGGTACACGCCGATGGCTTCCACCGCCAGGCCCTTGCTCGCCACCAGGGCGATCAGCAGGTAGCCGAAGTGCGCGATGGACGAGTAACCCAGCAGACGCTTGAGGTTGTTCTGGGTCAGGGCCAGCAGGTTACCGAACAGGATCGACGCAATGGCGATCACGGTCAGTACGTCGCTCAGCACACCGGTGTTGGCGGCGGGGGAGATCTGGAACAGACGCACCATCACCGCAAACACTGCAACCTTCGACGCGGTAGCCAGGAACGCGGCTACCGGCGCCGGGGCGCCTTCGTACACGTCCGGGGTCCACAGGTGGAAGGGTACCAGCGACAGCTTGAACGCCAGGCCGATCAGCATCATGGCCAGGCCCAGTTGGGCGATTGGCGCAGGCATGCTGGTGGTGGCCAGGGCGTGACCGATACCGCTGAAGCTCAGGCTGCCGGCTTCGGCGTAGAGCAAGGCCATACCGAACAACAGGAACGCGGAACCTGCGGCCGACAGCACCATGTACTTGATGCCGGCTTCCAGGGAGCGCTTGTTGAAGAAGGCGTAGGCCACCAGGCCGTAGGTCGGGATCGACAGCAGTTCCAGGCCGATGAACAAGCCGGCCAGGTGCTGCGCGCTGACCAGCACGATACCGCCGGCCGCAGCCAGCAGGATCAGCAGGTACAGCTCTTCGCGGTTGCCCGGGTAGCCGGTGCCGCCTTCGCCGAGATAGGCGTGGGCGAGGGTGACGCAGGCCAGTGTCGCAACCAGGATCAACGCGGTGTACAGCAGCGCGAAGTCATCGATCATGACCAGCGGGGTCACCGCCAGCGGGGCTACCTTGAGTGCCGGGATAATCGACAGCAAGGCCAGGTTCAGGCCTGCGGTGGACAGCAGGAACGTCTGTGAGTGATTGCGGCGCCAGGCGATTGCCAGCATCACCACCACAATGGTGAGGCTGGTAATCAGCAGCGGCGCAAGCGCGATAAAGTGTTGGATCGTGAATTCCATAGCGCTCTTACCGGGCCGAAGCGAGTTGAGTGAAGGCGGTGCTCAACCACTGCTGCACGCCATGCATCGTGGCGGCAGAGGTGTCGATGAACGGTTGCGGATACACGCCGATATACACCAGCAATACCGCAAGGCCGAGCACCATGATCAGTTCGCGAGCATCCATCCCTTTGAGGACGGCGTCCGACTTGGTCGGGCCGAAGTAGGCACGGTGGATCATGATCAGCGAGTACACCGAACCGAACACCAGGCCGGAGGTGGCGATCGCGGTGATCCATGGCGCACTGACGAAGCTGCCCATCAGGATCAGGAACTCACCGACGAAGTTACCGGTGCCCGGCAAGCCCAGGGAGGCGGCTGCAAAGAACAGGCTGATCGCCGGCAAGTAGGCGATACGCGACCAGATGCCGCCCATTTCACGCATGTCACGGGTGTGCAGGCGCTCGTACAGTTGGCCACTGAGGATAAACAGTGCGGCTGCCGAAACACCGTGGGCCAGCATCTGGATCACCGCGCCTTGCAACGCCAGCTGGCTGCCGGAGTAGATGCCGATCAGTACGAAACCCATGTGGGAAACGGACGAGAAGGCAATCAGGCGCTTGATGTCGGTTTGGGCGAAGGCGAGGAACGCACCGTAGAAGATCCCGATCAGGCCCAGGGTCATGGCAATCGGCGCGAACTCGGCCGAAGCATTCGGGAACAGCGGCAGGGCGAAACGCAGCAGGCCATAGGCCGCCGTCTTCAACAGGATACCGGCCAGGTCCACGGAACCTGCGGTGGGCGCCTGGGCGTGAGCGTCAGGCAACCAGGAGTGGAACGGCACCACCGGCAGTTTCACCGCGAAGGCGATGAAGAAACCGAGCATGAGGATGTACTCGGTGGTCATCGACATCTTGGTTTTCAACAGGTCGGCGTAGTTGAAGGTAATCACGCCGGTGTTGTTGAAGTTGACCAGGACCAGGCCCAGGATCGCCACCAACATGATCAGGCCGGAAGCCTGGGTGAAGATGAAGAACTTGGTCGCCGCGTAGATCCGGGTTTTCTTGCCGTCCGAAGAACTGTGACCCCAGAGCGCGATGAGGAAGTACATCGGCACCAGCATCATTTCCCAGAAGAAGAAGAACATGAACAGGTCCAGCGCAAGGAACACGCCGACAACGCCGCCCAGGATCCACATCAGGTTCAGGTGGAAGAAGCCCACGTGACGCTCGATTTCTTTCCAGGAGCAGAGTACCGAGAGGATACCCAGCAGGCCGGTCAGCAGGATCATCAACAGCGACAGGCCATCGAGGGCCAGGTGCACGTTGATGCCGAAGCGTTCGATCCAGACGTGCTTGAATTCAAGCGCGAAGGTTGGATCGACACCCGGTGCCGGAGCAAATGAATAGTCGCCATGGGCCCACAGCCAGAGGCCGAGTGCGAGTTCCAGGGACATGGTCAGCAACGCAATCCAGCGGGGCAGGGTAGCGCCGAAGCGCTCGCCCATCCAGCAGAGCAGGCCGCCGATAAAGGGGATCAGGATTAGCCAGGGCAGAATCATGACGGGCTCGTTTCCTTTCGCAAGTTCGCAAAGTTCATATCAGACCGCTACCACTACGATGGCGCCGATCACCAACACGGCACCGGCCGCCATGGAAGCTGCATACCAACGCAATTGGCCGGTCTCGGTGCGGCTCAGGGCTGTGTGGCCGGCCTTGGCGGCACGCGGGATCAAACCGATGGTCTGGTCGAGCGGGTCTTTGCGCAGTACATGGCTGATCGCAAGGTAAGGCTTGACGAACAGTTTGTCGTAGATCCAGTCGAAGCCCCAGGCGGCGAACCACCAGGCCGAAAGGAAGCGGCCAATGCCACTGTTGGCCACGGCGGTCACGAAGCGACGCTTGCCGAGGAACAACATGGCCGCCAGCAGGATACCGGCGATGGCGATGGCGCCCGAGGCGATTTCCAGGCTGTGCTTGGCGTCGCCGCCGGCATGCCCGACGCTTTGTGGCAGTACGCCAGCCAGTGGCGGAGTGATCATGGCGCCGACGAAGGTCGACAGGATGATCAGCACCGACAGCGGCAGCCAGTGGGAAATGCCGTGGCCTGCGTGGGCTTCGGTCTTGGCTTCACCGTGGAACGTGATGAAGATCAGGCGGAAGGTGTACAGCGAGGTCATGAACGCGCCAACCAGACCGGCGTACAGCAGGCCCTGGTTACCGCTGGCAAAGGCTTCCCAGAGGATTTCGTCTTTGGAGTAGAAACCTGCGGTCACCAGTGGCAGGGCTGCCAGCGCGGCACCACCGACGATGAAGCTGGCGTAGGCCAACGGCAGTTTCTTCCACAGGCCGCCCATCTTGAAGATGTTCTGCTCGTGGTGGCAGGCAACGATCACCGCACCGGACGCCAGGAACAGCAGGGCCTTGAAGAAGGCGTGGGTCATCAGGTGGAAGATTGCGCCGTCCCAGGCGCCGACGCCCAGGGCCAGGAACATGTAGCCGATCTGGCTCATGGTCGAGTAGGCGAGGATCCGCTTGATGTCGGTCTGCACCAGCGCGGCGAAGCCGGCCAGCACCAGGGTCACGCCGCCCACCAGGCCCACCAGGTGCAGGATTTCCGGCGCCAGGGTGAACAGGCCGTGGGTACGGGCGATCAGGTACACACCGGCGGTCACCATGGTGGCGGCGTGGATCAGTGCCGACACCGGGGTAGGACCGGCCATGGCGTCTGCCAGCCAGGTTTGCAGTGGCAGTTGCGCCGATTTACCGACAGCGCCGCCCAGCAGCATCAGGGTCGCCAGGGTGATCCAGAAGTCGCCGACCTGGAATTTCTGCGGTGCCAGCACCAGCAGTTCCTGGATGTTCAGCGTGCCCACCTGTTGGAAAAGGATGAACAGGCCGATGGCCATGAACACGTCGCCGATCCGGGTCACGACAAAGGCCTTGAGGGCCGCGTTCCCGTTGTTGCGGTTGCTGTAGTAGAAACCGATCAACAGGTACGAGCACAGGCCCACGCCTTCCCAGCCGAAGTACAGGAACAACAGGTTATCGCCCAGCACCAGGAACAGCATGCTGGCGATAAACAGGTTGGTGTAGGCGAAGAAGCGCGAATAACCGGCCTCACCGCGCATGTACCAGGACGCGAACAGGTGGATCAGGAAACCCACGCCCACCACCACGCCGAGCATGGTGATCGACAGGCCGTCGACGTAGAGGGCGAAGTCAGGCTTGAAGCCCTCGACCGCCATCCATTGCCACAGCACCAGGGTGTAGTGACCGGCTTCGGGCGGCGCCACGTTGAACTGCCAGATGACGTAGGCGGCGACAATCGCCGACAGGCCAATGGAACCCACGCCGACCAGGGCCGAGAGGTTTTCCGACCAGCGTCCACGGGAGAACGACAGCAGCAGGAAACCGATCAGGGGAAATACGAAAGTCAGAAAGATCATGTTCATCCGCGCATCTCACTGGCAGCGTCGATATCAAGCGTGTGGAAGCGACGATACAGTTGCAACAGGATCGCCAGGCCAATACTGGCCTCGGCAGCTGCCAGGCTGATCACCAGGATGAACATTACTTGCCCATCCGGCTGGCCCCAACGCGCACCCGCCACGATGAAGGCCAGTGCAGCAGCGTTCATCATGATTTCCAGGCTCATCAACACGAACAGAATGTTGCGGCGAACCATCAGGCCGACCAGGCCAAGGCAGAACAGGATGCCGGCGACCGCCAGACCATGCTCCAAAGGGATAGCAGGCATCGTCATTGCTCCTTGGCTTCGTTGCGGCCCAAGTGGAAGGCAGTGATGGCTGCAGCGAGCAGCAGCATCGAAGCCAGTTCGACCACCAGCAGGTACGGGCCAAACAGGCTGATGCCCACGGCCTTGGCGTCTACGGTGGTGTGGCCGATGGCCTGGCCGCTCTGGTGAGCGAACAGCACATACAGCAGTTCAGCCAGCAGCAGCGCTGCCAGGATCACCGGGCCGAGCCAGATGCCGGGCTTGAGCCAGACGCGCTCCTGGGCGACCGAAGCCGGCCCCAGGTTGAGCATCATCACCACAAACACGAACAGCACCATGATGGCGCCAGCGTAGGCGATCACTTCCAGCACACCGGCGAACGGTGCGCCGAGGCTGAAAAAGGTCATGGCCACGGCGATCAGCGAAATGATCAGGTAGAGCAGGGCGTGCACGGGGTTGGTGTTGGTGATCACGCGAAGCGTGGACACCACTGCAATACCCGATGCGAAATAGAAAGCGAATTCCATCTTTCTTCCTTAAGGCAGCAAGCTCTTCACGTTGATCGGCTCGGCTTCGTTTTGTGCGGCGCCTTTCGGCTTACCGGCAACGGCCATACCTGCAACACGATAGAAGTTGTAATCAGGGTTTTTACCGGGACCAGAGATCAGCAGATCTTCTTTCTCGTACACCAGGTCCTGACGTTTGAACTCGGCCATCTCGAAATCCGGTGTCAGCTGGATCGCGGTGGTCGGGCAAGCTTCCTCGCAGAGGCCGCAGAAAATGCAGCGCGAGAAGTTGATGCGGAAGAAGTCCGGGTACCAGCGACCGTCTTCGGTTTCAGCTTTCTGCAGGGAGATACAGCCCACCGGGCACGCCACGGCGCACAGGTTGCAGGCTACGCAACGCTCTTCGCCATCGGGGTCGCGGGTCAGTACGATCCGGCCGCGATAACGCGGCGGCAGGTACACCGCTTCTTCCGGGTATTGCAGGGTGTCGCGTTTGCGAAAGCCATGGCCGAAAACCATCACCAGGCTTCGCAACTGGGTACCGGTACCCTTAACGATGTCGCCAATATATTTGAACATGGGTCAAATCCTCACTGAACCGCGCCCGCTGGCGTGTTCAACAACACAACGGCAGCAGTCACCAGCAAATTGATCAGGGTCAGCGGCAGGCAGAAGCGCCAGCTGAAATCCATCACCTGGTCGTATCGTGGACGCGGAATGGAAGCGCGCAGCAGGATAAACAACATGATGAAGAACGCGGTCTTGAGGAAGAACCAGAAGAACGCCAACTGCGGCAGGATGCCGAACGGACCGTGCCAGCCGCCGAAGAACAGCGTGACCAGCAGGGCCGAGATCAAGATGATGCCGATGTACTCACCGACGAAGAACATGCCCCATTTCATGCCGGCGTATTCGATGTGGTAGCCGTCGGCCAGTTCCTGTTCCGCTTCCGGCTGGTCGAAGGGGTGACGGTGAGTCACGGCCACGCCAGCGATGAAGAAGGTACAGAAGCCGAAGAACTGCGGAATGATGAACCACAGGTTCTGTGCCTGGTACTCGACGATGTCGCGCATGTTGAACGAGCCCACCTGCACCACGATGCCCATCAGCGCCAGGCCCATGAACACTTCGTAGGACACAGTCTGGGCCGAGGCCCGCAAGCTGCCCAGCAGGGCGAACTTGTTGTTACTGGCCCAGCCGGCGAACAGCACCGCATAGACCGACAAACCGGCCATGGCGAAGAAGAACAGCAAGCCGATGTTCAGGTCCGCCACGCCCCAGGTCGGGGTGATCGGGATGATCGCGAAGGCGATCAGCAAGGCGCTCATGGCCACGACCGGCGCCAGGGTGAAGATCACCTTGTCGGCAAACGGCGGGGTCCAGTCTTCCTTGAAGAACATTTTCAGCATGTCGGCGGCGATCTGGAACATACCAAATGGGCCAACGCGGTTCGGACCGTAACGGTCCTGCCACCAGCCCAGCAGGCGACGTTCGACGAAGCTGAGCAGGGCGCCCGCGACGACCACGGCCAACAGGATCACGATGGCCTTGACGACCGAGATGATCACGTCGATCACTTCAGGGGTGAACCAGGTCATTGCGCTGCCTCCTGCAGACCGTCAACGGTTTGGCCAAAGATCGCAGGAGGAATCCCGGCGAGGCCTTTTGGCAGTGCAACCAGGCCAGCACCCAGCTCGTCGTTGATGCGCAGCGGCAGACGCAGGGTCTGGCCGGCTACGTTCAAGCTCAGCAGGGCACCGTCGTTGACGCCCAGGCGATCGGCTTCGGACTTGGCCACGGATACGTAGGCGGCGGGAATGCGCTCTTGCACCGGCGCGGCCTTGGAAGAGGTCTCTTCGCTGCCGAACAGGTGGAAGAACGGCACAACCTGCCAGGTGCCCTGGGCCGGGTTGAACGGACGCGGTACTGCAGCGAACCAGTTCAGCGAATCACCAGTGCTTTCGATCAGGCGGGTGCCCGGGTCGCCAGCGCGGATATGACCACCGACTTCGTCCTGGAACTTGTTCCAGGCCTGCGGCGAGTTCCAGCCCGGCGACCAGGCAAACGGCACCTGCTGACGGGGCTCGACCGAACCCGAGTAACCTTCCATGGAGAAGGCGAACGCGGTGTCGTTGTCTTGCGGGGTACGCGGTTCGTGCACGCTGATATCAGCACGCATGGCGGTACGCCCGGAATAACGCAGCGGTTCACGGGCCAGCTTCATGCCCTTGATACGGAACGCGGCGGACGGTGCGGCGTCGACGATACGCGCCAGTTGCGGTGCGCTCGCGGCGACGGCTGCGGTGACGTGGTCGAGCTGGGTCCAGTCGATCGGCTGGTTCAGCAGGGTTGCGCGCAGGGCGTGCAGCCAGCGCCAGCCTTCGTGAACCAGGATGCTGGCGTCCATGTACTTCGGATCGAACACCTGGAAGAAGCGCTGGGCGCGGCCTTCCTGGCTGACCAGGGTCCCGTCGCCTTCGGCGAAGCTTGCGGCTGGCAAGACCAGATGGGCACGGTCGCTGGTCGCGGTCTTTTGGTGATCGGCGACGATCAGCACTTTGGCAGCACTCAGCGCGGCATCGACCTTGCCCGCATCGGTGCGGGTGTACAGGTCGTTTTCCAGCACCACGATGGCGTCGGCACTGCCGTCGATCACGGCTTGCAGGGCGCTGTCCAGGGACTCGCCACCGAGCATGGCCAGGCCAAGGCTGTTGGCTTCCGGCACGACCAGGCTGATGGAGCCGTTCTTCTCGCGCAGCTTGAGGGCCTTGGCGATGTTGGCGGCGGCTTCGATCAGCGCCTTGGAACCCAACGAGGTACCGGCAATGATCAAAGGACGCTTGGCCGCGAGCAGGGCGTCGGCAATACGCTGGGCCAGGGCCACGGCTTCTGCGTCCAGGCCTTCGACGGCAGGGGCGCTGGCGTCGAGGGCGTGGGCCACGGCGAAACCGATACGGGCCAGGTCGTCAGGTGCTGCGTGCACGCATTCTTCAGCGATATCGTCGAGCTTGGTTTCGGCAAGGCTTGCGATAAACAGCGGGTTCAGCGCGTGCTGGCCGATGTTTTTCACCGCAGCGTCGAGCCAAGGCTGTACGCGCATGGCGTCGGCCATTTCTTCGGCCTTGCCTTTGACCGACTGGCGCAGGGACAGCGCGATACGCGCGGCGGTCTGGGTCAGGTCTTCACCGAGCACGAAGATTGCGTCGTGGTCTTCGATGTCGCGCATGTTCGGCACTGGCAGCGGGCTGTCATTGAGCACCTGCAGGACCAGGCGGATACGCTCCAGCTCGCCGGCTTCGATACCGCTGTAGAAGTGCTCGGCACCCACCAGTTCACGCAGCGCGTAGTTGCTTTCGAGGCTGGCGCGTGGCGAACCGATACCGACGATGTTGCGCCCGCGCAGCAGGTCGGCGGCTTTGTCCAGCGCCTCGTCCAGGCTTAGCTTGGCGCCATCGGCCAGCAATGGCTGGCGAGGACGGTCTTCGCGGTTGACGTAGCCATAGCCGAAGCGGCCACGGTCGCACAGGAAGTACTGGTTGACCGAACCGTTGAAGCGGTTTTCGATGCGACGCAGTTCGCCGTAGCGCTCGCCCGGGGAGATGTTGCAACCGCTGGAGCAGCCATGGCAGATGCTCGGCGAGAACTGCATGTCCCACTTGCGGTTGTAGCGCTCGGAGTGAGTCTTGTCGGTGAACACACCGGTCGGGCAGACCTCGGTGAGGTTGCCGGAGAACTCGCTTTCCAGGACGCCATCTTCAACGCGCCCGAAGTACACGTTGTCATGGGCGCCGAATACGCCCAGGTCGGTGCCGCCGGCGTAGTCTTTATAGAAGCGTACGCAGCGATAGCAGGCGATGCAGCGGTTCATTTCGTGGGAAATGAACGGGCCGAGGTCCTGGTTCTGGTGGGTACGCTTGGTGAAGCGATAACGGCGCTCGTTGTGGCCGGTCATCACCGTCATGTCTTGCAGGTGGCAGTGACCGCCTTCCTCACAGACCGGGCAGTCGTGGGGGTGGTTGGTCATCAGCCATTCGACAACGCTGGCGCGAAACGCCTTGGACTCATCATCGTCGATGGAAATCCAGGTGTTGTCGGTGGCCGGCGTCATGCAGGACATGACGATACGACCACGGGTGTCGTTTTCGTCGGTGTACTGCTTGACCGCACACTGGCGACAGGCACCGACGCTACCAAGCGCGGGGTGCCAGCAGAAATAAGGGATGTCGAGGCCTAGTGACAGACACGCCTGTAACAGGTTGTCCGCCCCATCGACTTCGAGCGCTTTGCCGTCTACGTGGATAGTGGCCATGGTTCAAAGTTCTTCGTTGGCCCGTTGTCAGCGGGCGTGGCTAATGGAATCTTGTTATTCATGTGCATCAACACAGCCTTCACGGCGTCAGCACATGACAAGGCGAAGGGCACGGACCCTTCGCCTATTGAAGCGTTACGCGCCGACTACGATCGGCTTTGCCAGAGGCGGGACGGCGGCGCTTTTGGGCGCGATGCCGGCTTCGAACTCCGAGCGGAAGTACTTGATTGCGCTGCCCAGTGGCTCCACGGCGCCCGGTGCGTGAGCACAGAAGGTCTTGCCAGGGCCGAGGAAACCGACCAGGCCCAGCAGGGTTTCGATATCCCCCGGCTGGCCTTCGCCTTTCTCGATCGCCATCAGGAGCTTGACGCTCCACGGCAAGCCATCGCGGCACGGGGTGCAGAAACCACAGGATTCGCGAGCGAAGAACTGCTCCATGTTGCGCAGCAGCGAGACCATGTTCACGGTGTTGTCCACCGCCATCGCCAGGCCGGTACCCATCCGGGTGCCCACCTTGCCGATGCCACCGGCATACATCTGTGCGTCGAGGTGCTCGGGCAACAGGAAACCGGTGCCGGCGCCGCCTGGCTGCCAGGCCTTGAGGGTGTAGCCGTCGCGCATGCCGCCGGCGTAGTCCTCGAATAGCTCGCGGGCGGTCACGCCGAATGGCAGTTCCCACAGGCCAGGGTTCTTGACCTTACCGGAGAAGCCCATGAGCTTGGTGCCCATGTCTTCGCTGCCTTCGCGGGCCAGGGATTTGTACCAGTCCACGCCGTCGGCGATGATCGCCGGCACGTTGCACAGGGTCTCGACGTTGTTCACGCACGTAGGCTTGCCCCACACGCCAACGGCGGCGGGGAAGGGCGGCTTGGAGCGCGGGTTGGCGCGGCGGCCTTCGAGGGAGTTGATCAGTGCGGTTTCTTCACCGCAGATGTAACGCCCGGCGCCGGTGTGCACGAACAACTCGAAGTCAAAACCCGAACCGAGGATGTTCTTGCCCAACAGGCCTGCGGCCTTGGCTTCGGCCACGGCACGGTTCAGGTGTTTGGCGGCGGTGGTGTATTCGCCCCGCAGGAAGATGTAGCCCCGGTAGGTTTTCAGCGCACGGGCGCTGATCAGCATGCCTTCGATCAGCAGATGGGGCAGTTGCTCCATCAGCATGCGGTCTTTCCAGGTGTTGGGCTCCATTTCATCGGCGTTACACAACAGGTAACGGATGTTGATGGATTCATCTTTTGGCATCAGTCCCCACTTCACACCCGTGGGGAAGCCTGCGCCGCCGCGACCTTTGAGGCCAGCGTCCTTCACGGTCTGGACGATATCGTCCTGAGCCATGTCGGCAAAGGCTTTGCGCGCAGCGGCGTAACCGTTCTTGGCCTGGTACTCGTCAAGCCATACAGGCTCGCCGTCGTCACGCAGGCGCCAGGTCAGCGGGTGGGTTTCGGCCGAACGCTTGATCAGGTTGGCCGGGCCAAAGGAAGTCAGGGTCATGGGTAGCCCTCGAGCAATTGGGTGACGCCAGAGGCCTGCACGTCGCCGAATGTGTCGTCGTCGATCATCAACGCCGGCGCTTTGTCGCAGTTGCCCAGGCAGCATACCGGCAGCAGCGTGAAGCGCCCGTCTGCAGTGGTCTGGCCTAGGCCGATGCCCAGCTTGCTCTGGATCGCGTCGACCACTGACTCGTGGCCGCCGATATAGCAGACCATGCTGTCGCACACGCGAATGATGTGGCGGCCGACCGGCTGGCGGAAGATCTGGCTGTAGAACGTCGCCACGCCTTCCACATCGCTGGCCGGGATGCCGAGGATCTCGCCGATGGCGTAGAGGGCGCCGTCGGGCACCCAGCCACGTTCCTTCTGAACGATCTTCAAGGCTTCGATCGACGCCGCGCGCGGGTCTTCGTAGTGATGCAGCTCGTGCTCGATGGCCGAGCGCTCGGTTTCACTCAAGGTGAAACGGTCTGTCTGGATAAGCGTGCTGTTCATGCTTAGCGGTCCACGTCGGCCATAACGAAATCGATACTACCCAGGTACGCAATCAAGTCCGCGACCATCTCGCCTTTGATCACCGAAGGGATCTGCTGCAAGTGGGCGAAGCTTGGGGTACGAATCCGGGTGCGGTAGCTCATGGTGCCGCCATCGCTCGTCAGGTAATAACTGTTGATACCCTTGGTCGCTTCGATCATCTGGAAGGACTCGTTGGCCGGCATCACCGGGCCCCACGAGACTTGCAGGAAGTGCGTGATCAGGGTCTCGATGTGCTGCAGGGTGCGCTCTTTTGGCGGCGGCGTGGTCAGCGGGTGATCCGCTTTGTACGGGCCTGCCGGCATGTTGCGCATGCATTGCTCGATGATTTTCAGGCTCTGGCGCATTTCTTCGACGCGCACGATGCAACGGTCGTAGGCATCGCCATTGGCTGCCAGCGGAACTTCGAACTCGAAGTTCTCATAGCCGGAGTACGGGCGCGCCTTGCGCAGGTCGAAGTCGCAACCGGTGGATCGCAGGCCAGCACCGGTGACGCCCCATTCCAGGGCCTCTTTGGTGTTGTAGGCAGCGACGCCGATGGTCCGGCCCTTGAGGATGCTGTTGTCCAGCGCAGCCTTTTGGTACTCGTCCAGACGCTTGGGCATCCAGTCGATGAATTCCTTGACCAGGCGCTCCCAGCCGTTCGGCAGGTCGTGGGCCACACCGCCGATGCGGTACCAGGCCGGGTGCAGGCGAAAGCCCGTGATGGCCTCGATGACCTTGTACGCACGCTGACGGTCGGTGAAGGTGAAGAACACCGGGGTCATGGCGCCGACGTCCTGGATATAGGTACCCAGGAACAGCAGGTGGCTGGTGATCCGGAAGAACTCGGCCATCATGATGCGGATGGTGTCGACGCGGTCTGGCACCTTGATGCCCGCCAGCTTCTCGACCGAGAGCACGTACGGCAGGTTGTTCATCACGCCGCCGAGGTAGTCGATACGGTCGGTGTACGGGATGAAGCTGTGCCAGGACTGGCGCTCGGCCATCTTCTCGGCACCACGGTGGTGGTAGCCGATGTCCGGCACGCAGTCGACGATTTCTTCGCCGTCCAGTTGCAGGATGATACGGAAGGCACCGTGGGCCGAAGGGTGGTTCGGGCCCAGGTTGAGGAACATGTAGTCCTCGTTGGTGCCGGAACGCTTCATGCCCCAGTCTTCCGGACGGAAGCGCGCGGCTTCTTCTTCAAGCTGCTGCTTGGCCAGGTTGAGGCTGAACGGATCGAATTCGGTGGCGCGGGCAGGGAAGTCCTTGCGCAGCGGGTGACCTTCCCAGGTCGGCGGCATCATGATGCGCGTCAGGTGCGGGTGGCCCGGGAAGTCGATCCCGAACATGTCCCAGACTTCACGCTCGTACCAGCTGGCGTTCGGCCAGATACCGGTCACGGTCGGGATGCTCAGGTCGCTTTCCGAGAGGGCGACCTTGATCATCACGTCGCTGTTACGTTCCAGTGACATCAGGTGATAGAACACGGTGAAGTCGGCGCCGCTCGGCAGCCCCTGGCGCTTGGTGCGCAGACGCTCGTCCACGCCATGCAGGTCATAGAGCATGACGTACGGCTTGGGCAGGTTGCGCAGGAAGGTCAGGACTTCGACGAGCTTGGCGCGCGCCACCCACAGCACCGGCATACCGGTGCGTGTGGCCTGGGCGGTGAAGGCGTCAGGGCCAAAACGGTTATTGAGTTCGACGACCACATCCTGGTCGTCTGCCTTATAAGGCGGGATATACAGAGCGCTGCCTGTAGTCATGGTTTTTTATCGCTTTCGGTCAACGTAAAGAATGAGGCCAGGTTTTCGTTCTATAAAAGAAGCGGGCTGGATCAGACTTCGTCGGGGCTGCGCAGGTTGGTGACTGCGATTCGCTGTTCGCGGCGCTGTTCCTTTTGCGAAGGCATCTCGGCGCGGTACACGCCTTGATCGCCGACGACCCAGGACAGTGGGCGACGCTCCTTGCCAATCGATTCCTGCAACAGCATCAGGCCTTGCAGGAAAGCTTCAGGGCGGGGCGGGCAGCCAGGCACGTAAACGTCCACAGGCAGGAACTTGTCCACCCCCTGAACTACGGAATAGATGTCGTACATGCCACCGGAGTTGGCGCACGAACCCATGGAGATAACCCACTTCGGCTCGAGCATTTGCTCGTAGAGACGCTGGATGATCGGCGCCATCTTGATAAAGCAGGTGCCGGCGATAACCATGAAATCCGCCTGGCGCGGTGATGCCCGGATAACTTCGGCGCCAAAGCGCGCGATGTCGTGGGGCGCCGTGAAGGCGGTGGTCATTTCCACGTAGCAGCACGAAAGGCCGAAGTTGTACGGCCACAGGGAATTCTTGCGCCCCCAGTTGACCGCGCCACTCAGCACGTCTTCCAGCTTGCCCATGTAGATGTTTTTGTGGACTTGGTCTTCTAACGGATCGGAGACGGTTTCCCGTTCGCCGATGGGGTACTGATCGTTAGGAGCATCCGGGTCGATCCTGGTGAGATTGTATTGCATCGCCAAAGCCTCATTGTTTCAGCTTCGCTTGCCGCTTGCGACGAGCTTCCGGAGCCCAGTCAAGGGCGCCCACTCGAAATAGGTAGACAAGGCCTGCCAACAGAATTGCTATGAAAACGAGGGCTTCGACGAATCCGGTCCAGCCGCTTTCGCGGACGGACACAGACCAGGCAAAGAGAAAGAGGGCTTCGATATCGAAGATCACGAACAACATCGCGACCAGATAGAATTTGGCTGAGAGCCGCAAGCGGGCGCCACCTGTAGGTAGCATGCCGGACTCGAACGGTTCGTTTTTGCTGCGGCCCCAGGCTTTTGACCCGAGAAGGCTGGAGACACCGAGCATGAAGGCGCAGAGGCCGACAACACCGAGGAGGAAAATGGCAAAGCCCCAGTTGTGGGCCATGAGTCCTGTCGCTTCGGTCATGCTGGAAATCCTTAACAGAGAGCAAAGGTCTCTGAGCTCGAAAAAGTAACGACGCAGTGACGATATGTCGCAGCGCAATCAATCGCGGTGATTTTATGGCTAAACACCTAGCAAGTAAAATTCCTGTAGCTAAATTATTCGCTGAAATAAGGACATAGTGCACCTTTATGGGGCTGTAGCCCAGACGCTGCGGGCATTAGCTTGATTTTAATCAATTGTGTTTTGTTTAGGGTGTAACGAAGTTTTATTGCTCTAAATGATAATGAATATTGTTTGCAAGAGTTTTAAGCGGATAATGAGCGGGGCGCAGGGAAAGTTGTTGTTACTTGCCCGTTTGGCGCAAGTTGCCAGCGCGCAACTTTTAACTGATTTTTTCTGGGCGAATACCGCTCTGGATCAAGGTTTTGCGCAAAAAACGCCAGGCTGAGCGCATTTTCATTGTGGGAGCGGGCTTGCTCGCGATAGCGGTGTGTCAGCCAGCACTTTCTTGACTGACATATCGCCATCGCGAGCAAGCCCGCTCCCACATTTTGATCTTCACTGGGTCCGGAGCGATTTTTCAGGCAAAAAAAACGCCCCGAACCAGTCGGGGCGTCAGATCGTGCGGCACTGCGGTTAGCTTTCTATCGGGCCCGCAATGGCCGTGTACTCAGTTTACTCAGTGGAACTGTTCTTCTTCGGTCGAACCGGTCAGCGCGGTCACGGACGAGGTGCCGCCCTGGATCACGGTGGTCATGTCGTCGAAGTAGCCAGTGCCCACTTCCTGCTGGTGCGCCACGAAGGTGTAGCCTTTGGCGGCGTCAGCGAATTCCTGCTCCTGCAGCTTCACGTAGGCAGTCATGTCGTTGCGGGCGTAGTCGTGCGCCAGGTTGAACATGCTGTGCCACATGTTGTGAATGCCGGCCAGGGTGATGAACTGGTGCTTGTAGCCCATGGCGGACAGTTCGCGCTGGAACTTGGCGATGGTCGCGTCGTCCAGGTTCTTCTTCCAGTTGAAGGAAGGCGAGCAGTTGTAGGACAGCAGTTGGTCCGGGTATTCCTTCTTGATCGCCTCGGCGAAGCGACGGGCTTCGTCCAGGTCTGGCTTGGCGGTTTCGCACCAGATCAGGTCGGCGTACGGCGCGTAGGCCAGGCCACGGGCAATGGCTTGATCCAGGCCTGCACGCACCTTGTAGAAACCTTCCTGGGTGCGCTCGCCAGTCACGAACGGCTGGTCGTACGGGTCGCAGTCCGAAGTCAGCAGGTCAGCGGCGTTGGCGTCGGTACGGGCCAGGATGATGGTCGGCGTGCCGGCTACGTCAGCTGCCAGGCGGGCAGCGGTCAGCTTCTGTACGGCTTCCTGGGTTGGAACCAGGACCTTGCCGCCCATGTGGCCGCATTTTTTCACGGAAGCCAGTTGGTCTTCGAAGTGCACGCCGGCGGCGCCTGCCTCGATCATGCTTTTCATCAGCTCGTAGGCGTTCAGTACGCCACCGAAACCGGCTTCGGCGTCCGCCACGATTGGCGCGAAGTAGTCGATGTAGCCTTCGTCGCCCGGACCTTTACCGGCTTTCCACTGGATCTGGTCGGCGCGGCGGAACGAGTTGTTGATGCGCTTGACCACGGTTGGCACGGAGTCCACCGGGTACAGCGATTGGTCAGGGTACATGGACTCGGCGGAGTTGTTGTCCGCAGCCACTTGCCAGCCGGACAGGTAGATCGCCTGGATGCCGGCCTTGACTTGTTGCACAGCCTGGCCGCCGGTCAGGGCACCCATGCAGTTGACGAAATCTTTCTCGGGGCGGAAGGACGGCTTGGCGCCCTGGGTAACCAGCTTCCACAGCTTCTCGGCGCCCAGTTTTGCAAAGGTGTGCTCAGGTTGAACCGAGCCGCGCAGGCGGACGACGTCAGCAGCGGAGTAAGCGCGAGTCACGCCTTTCCAGCGTGGGTTTTCAGCCCAGTCTTTTTCAAGGGCTGCAATTTGCTGTTCGCGTGTCAGTGCCATGGGGAAAAACCTCGTCGCGTCTTTGTGGAAAAACTACTGGGTTGAAAATTCCGTTTGCCAGCCACGTATTCAGTGCGTGGTTATGGCTGCTCGCTGACCAGAAGCTTAGGCGGTCAAGTTGGGCTTGGCGGGGAAGGCGACGGGATGAACGATAGGCTCAAGGGAGAAAGTGAGCAGGTAGAGGCGAACCGAGAACAGTCTTCGGGCGTCGTGGGCCTTGGTACGATCCATCAGTGTGTTGCCGGGTTACCTGGTTAGCTTCCGTCCCTCGGGACAACTTCGTTCCAGTCGCAACCTCGTCAAACACGCCTTGTGGGCGGTACAGACACGAATCGGCTCAGGTGGGTAACTTGGAGCGACGATCCGAAGGCCCTTGCCAGGGCCCCTGATTAGCGGGAGCGAGGCCATCATGCCCATGCTTTTTTGGATCGTCAAATGTTTTGTAGTGCTTTTTTTATGGCACTACATCTTTGGTCTAATACGACTAATCAGTCAGTTTTTGGTGCTTCAGTTCAAGGCCTCGACTTTGACCCGCACTGTCAGGTCATCCCGGCCCTGGGTCGAGTAGGTGCGGGTTGTGCCCTGTTTGTCGGCCTGGGTCTGGCGATTGATGCCGGCCAGGGTGATCCACTCGCCCAGGCGCCCGCTGACGGTTGTGTCGGTACTTTGCACGTTCACTACATCGGGACGTTCCTGGCTCATGCGGTCACGATTGGTGCTGATGCTCAGGTGCACGGTCTCGCCGGTGACGCTGGCGGTCACGTAGAAGCCCTGGGTGACGTTGCGGTACTGGGTCTGGTTTTGCGGGCGGCCGTAGGCGTCGGGCTGGGTGGTGGTCAGGGGGACGCTCTGGCCGACCTGGATCAGCGCGGGCACACCTTCGCTGGCCTGGATCTGCTGGATCCCGCCCTCTCGGCTTTCGGTGCTGTAGGTAATGACCTGGCGGTTGGCCTGCTGATTGTTCTCATTAGTGTCGACGGTGATCAGCAGGCGCTTGGACGGGGTGTCCAGCTGTGTGAGCAGGGCGCGCAGGCCCTGGATCTTGTCGGGTTCGGCATTCACGATCAGTTGATTGCCGTAGGCGCTGACCGTGCCGTCCTTGCCAATGAAATTCTGCGCCACGGGTAACAGGTCGGCGCTGGTGCGGTTGTTCAGGGGTACGACTTCAGTGGCTGCCATTGCTGAAAAGCTGGCGGCCATGAGCAGGCTGGCGACTAGGGTGCGTAGGGACATGTCCGTTATCTCTGCAAGTCATTTGGGCTTGATGGTGCCAGTTTATCGGCCCGGAGGGGCGCGAGTTGAATCGTAGACGGCAAAAGGCCCTGGCATCGGGGATGGCAGGGCCTTTTTGGGTGTTGCTGATATCGTCATCGCAGGCAAGCCAGCTCCCGCACCGGCTGCGTCGCTCGAGGCATGCGCGGTCGAATGTGGGAGCTGGCTTGCCTGCGATGGCCGCGCCATGGTCTTAAATCAACCCTCGCGCTCCATATCAACATGGGGAATCCCGACTTCCAGGAATTCCCCGCTGACGATCTTGAACCCCAGCCGCTCATAGAACGGCGCGGCATACACCTGTGCGCTGAGGAACTGCCGGGTCTGGCCGCGTTTTTCGGCCTGGCCGATCACTGCTTCCATCAGCTTGTCGCCGACTTTCAGCCCGCGCCAGTCCTTGAGGACCGACACGCGACCGATCTCGCCGCTGGGTAGCAGGCGCGCAGTGCCAATCGGAAAGTCGCCTTCGAATGCGAGGAAATGCATGGCCCCGGCGTCGTCTGCGTCCCATTCCAGCTCAGGTGGAACCGATTGCTCAGCGATAAATACCGCTTCACGAATGCGCCGGATCTCGGCGATATCCTTTTGCCAGTCTGCGACACTTACGTGAATTTTATTCATCGGCAAACCCCAGGCTTCCTTGCTTGACCAGTTCGCACAGCAGGTCGCGGCCATCTTCATCGGCCAGCCACGGACCCAGGTTGTCGACGTGCAGGGCGTCGGCCGCGCAGATCAGCTTCAGCAGCTCGCGCAGTTTGCCCGGCAGGTAACGGCTCTGGCCACTGGCGAACAGCAGTACATCGTCGTCCACTTCCGACCAGGCCAGACGTGCGCTCGGATTGCGGATCAGGACTGCACCGTCTTCCAGGCTGCTGATGACTTCATCCTGCGCCAGCTCTTCAGGGCCGGCGACCAGTTCCGGGTAGCGTGGCTCGGTCATGAATTGGCCGAACCAGGTCAGCAGCATGCGTTCGTCGCTCATGTGCTCGGCCAGCAGGCTTTTCAGGCGGTCGAGGGCGTCGCTCTGGATTTGGTGCGGGTCGCTGACAGGCTGGGCGTCGGCGTCGGTGTAGCGCTCCTCATCTGTCAGGTACTGGCTGAGGAAGTCGGTGAAATGGGTCAGCACTTCAGCGGCGCTCGGTGCGCGGAAGCCTACCGAGTAGGTCATGCAGTCATCTTCAGCGATGCCAAAGTGCGCCAGGCGCGGCGGCAGGTAGAGCATGTCGCCCGGCTCCAGCACCCATTCGGCGCTCTCTTCGAATTCGGCGAGGATGCGCAGGTCGGCGTGTTGCAGCAGCGGGCTTTCCGAGCTGCACATCTGGCCGATCTTCCAGTTGCGCTTGCCCTGGGCTTGCAGCAGGAACACATCGTAGTTATCGAAGTGTGGGCCTACGCTGCCACCGGGGGCGGCAAAGCTGATCATCACGTCGTCGATGCGCCAGCTTGGCAGGAAGCGGAACTGCTCCAGCAACTCGGCCACTTGCGGTACGAACTGGTCGACCGCCTGCACCAGCAGGGTCCACTCGCGCTCTGGCAGGGTGCTGAAGGCGTCTTCGGCAAACGGGCCGCGGCGCAGTTCCCATGGGCGCTCGCCGTGCTCGATCACCAGGCGTGACTCGACTTCTTCTTCCAGCGCCAGGCCGGCCAGTTCGTCGGCGTCGATCGGGCTTTCGAAATCAGGGATGGCCTGGCGGATCAGCAGCGGTTTTTTCTGCCAGTAGTCGCGCAGGAATTCCCGTGCCGTGATGCCGCCCAGAAGTTGAAGAGGAATATCAGGATTCATGTGTAACCTATTGAAAAAAAGCACTTTTCAGACGGGAATAAAAACGCCCGGCGCTGCCGGGCGTCTCAAGGGATCAAGCCGCAATCAGATGCGTTTGGCTTGGTCTACAGCGTTGCCGATGTAGTTGGCCGGGGTCAGCAGTTTCAGCTCGGCCTTGGCCGCGGCTGGCATGTCCAGGCCGTCGATGAAAGTTTGCAGCGCCTCGGGGCTGATGCCCTTGCCGCGTGTCAACTCTTTCAGCTTTTCGTAGGGGTTTTCGATGTTGTAGCGGCGCATTACGGTCTGGATCGGCTCGGCCAGGACTTCCCAGCAAGCGTCCAGGTCAGCGGCGATTTTCTGCGCGTTGAGTTCCAGTTTGCTGATGCCTTTGAGGCTGGCTTCGTAGGCGATCACGCTATGGGCAAAGCCCACGCCGAGGTTGCGCAGTACGGTGGAGTCGGTCAGGTCGCGCTGCCAGCGGGAGATCGGCAACTTGCTGGCCAGGTGCTGGAACAAGGCGTTGGCGATGCCCAGGTTGCCTTCGGAGTTTTCGAAGTCGATCGGGTTGACCTTGTGCGGCATGGTCGAGGAGCCGATTTCGCCCGCGATGGTGCGCTGCTTGAAGTAGCCCAGGGAGATGTAGCCCCAGATATCGCGATCGAAGTCGATCAGGATGGTGTTGAAGCGCGCAATGGCGTCGAACAGCTCGGCGATGTAGTCGTGGGGTTCGATCTGCGTGGTGTACGGGTTGAAACCCAGGCCCAGCTCGTCTTCGATGAAGGCGCGGGCGTTGGCTTCCCAGTCGATCTCAGGGTAGGCCGACAGGTGCGCGTTGTAGTTGCCCACGGCGCCGTTGATCTTGCCCAGCAGTGGCACGGCAGCCACTTGCGCGATCTGGCGTTCCAGGCGGTACACCACGTTGGCCAGTTCTTTGCCCAGGGTGGTCGGCGAGGCCGGCTGGCCGTGGGTGCGCGACAGCATCGGCACGTCGGCGAAGCGGATAGCCAGTTCGCGGATGGCGTTGGCGGTCTGGCGCATCAGTGGCAGCATCACGTCATCACGGCCTTCGCGCAGCATCAGGGCGTGGGACAGGTTGTTGATGTCCTCGCTGGTGCAGGCAAAGTGGATGAACTCGCTGACCTGGGCCAGTTCCGGCAACTTGGCCGCTTGCTCTTTGAGCAGGTACTCGATGGCTTTGACGTCGTGGTTGGTGGTGCGCTCGATCTCTTTCACACGCTCGGCGTGCTCCAGGGAGAAGTTTTCCGCCAGGGTGTTCAGTACAGCGTTAGCCTCGGCGGAGAACGCCGGCACTTCGCTGATGGCAGGGTGAGCGGCCAGGCGCTGGAGCCAGCGCACTTCAACCAGTACGCGAGCACGGATCAGGCCGTATTCGCTGAAAATAGGGCGCAGGGCCTGGGTCTTGCCGGCGTAGCGGCCGTCAACAGGGGAAACCGCAGTGAGCGAAGAGAGCTGCATGGGGTGTTCTCGGACAGTCGGGCAACGAAATGGGGCGCGTATCATACATGAAAAAATCCGCCGGTCCGTTGCCAACTGACCGGCGTATTACGCGTAACGGCTTGAAAATAGCCCGCGGCTGCGACTTATTCGTTGCGCATCAACGGGTAAAGCTCTTTGAGCAATTTGCGACGGCTGATGACCAACTGCCAACGATGACCGCCCAACTGCCGCCACAACCGCGCTGAACGGATACCGGCCAAGAGCAGGGCGCGGATTTTCGAGGCGTTGTTGGGTTGTTGCAGGTTGCGCATGTCGCCGTGGACCTGGATCCGCTGGCGCAAGGTGCTCAAGGTGTCCTGGTACAAAGCGCCACAGGCCGCGATCACGTTCTCGTGGGCCGGGCCGAAGTGCTCTACCTGGGACTGGATCTGCGGCAGGCGCTTGCCGATGGTTTCCAGCAGGTCGTCGCGCTTGGCCAGTTGCCGCTCAAGGCCGAGCATCGACAACGCATAGCGCAGCGGCTCGCGCTGCAGGGTGCTGGGGTCGCGCTCGAGGGCGCCGATCAGCGCGCGATAACCTTCGCGCAGGCTCAGGTCATCGCCACCGTACACATCCAGGGTGTCCTTCGGGTCAACCACCAGCAGGCTGCCGAGCATGCAGGTCAGGCCTGCCTCGGTCACCTGGCCGGTCTTGGCGATCTTGTCCACCAGCACGGCGGCGAGAAACACCCCGCCCAGTGCTGTCAATTGCTCCTGGGTCGGGCTCATGCCGGGGTGCTCCAGGGTTCGGCGACTTCAATCACGCCGCCCCCCAGGCAGATCTCACCGTCGTAGAACACCACGGACTGGCCGGGCGTGACCGCGCGTTGCGGGTCATCGAACGTGGCACGGTAGCCATTGGCGGTTTTTTCCAGGGTGCAGGGCTGGTCGCTCTGGCGATAGCGCACCTTGGCAGTCAGGCGGCGTGGGCTGCTCAGGTCGATCGGGTTGACCCAATAAATCTCCGAAGCCAGCAGTGCGCCGGAGAACAGCAGCGGATGCTCGTTGCCTTGGCCGACGATCAGTACGTTGTGTTCCAGATCCTTGACCAGCACGTACCACGGCTCTTCACCGGCGTCCTTCAAGCCGCCGATACCCAGGCCCTGGCGCTGGCCGATGGTGTGGTACATCAGGCCGTGGTGACGGCCGATGACTTCGCCTTCGGTGGTCTTGATCTCGCCCGGCTGGGCTGGCAGGTATTGCTTGAGGAAGTCGCTGAAGCGGCGCTCGCCGATAAAGCAGATCCCGGTGGAATCCTTTTTCTTGGCGGTGGCCAGGCCATGTTTCTCGGCGATCTTGCGCACTTCGGGCTTTTCCAGTTCGCCCACCGGGAACAGGGTCTTGGCGATCTGTTCACCGCCCACGGCGTGCAGGAAGTAACTCTGGTCCTTGTTCGGGTCCAGGCCCTTGAGCAATTCGGTGCGGCCATCGATATCGCGACGGCGCACGTAGTGGCCAGTGGCAATCAGGTCGGCGCCGAGGATCATGGCGTAATCGAGGAACGCCTTGAACTTGATTTCGCGGTTGCACAGGATGTCCGGGTTCGGCGTACGACCGGCCTTGTATTCGGCCAGGAAATGTTCGAACACGTTGTCCCAGTACTCGGCGGCAAAGTTGGCGGTGTGCAGCTTGATGCCAATCTTGTCGCACACGGCCTGGGCGTCCGCCAGGTCGTCCATGGCGGTGCAGTATTCCGTTCCATCGTCTTCTTCCCAGTTCTTCATGAACAGGCCTTCCACCTCATAACCCTGCTCCATGAGCAGAACGGCGGAAACGGAAGAATCCACGCCGCCGGACATGCCGACGATGACGCGCTTCTTTTGTGTGTCAGAAGGGGCTGGATCACGCATAGGATTTCAACGGGTGTCTTGAAAAAGGACGCGATTCTAGCAGGCCCGAGCCCGCAAGGCTAAAGAGAAGGGCGGATCAGCTCTAGACTATGGCGCTGACCGGCCAAATAGTCATCGATACAGCGAATGATCAACTCGCTGCGCCAGTCGTCGCGCAAGGCTATCAGCTCGTCACGGCTCAGCCAGCGGGCGCGCACGATACCTTCGTCCAGTTGATAGTCCGGGTGGTGTCGCAGGGCCTTGGCGATGAAGCAGACCCGTTGGTAGGTCACGCCATTGCTGGGGGCGGTGTACAGGTAGATGCCGACGATGCCGGTGGCTTCGACGTCCCAGCCGGTTTCTTCGAGGGTTTCGCGCACGGCGGCTTCGGTCAGGGTTTCGTGCGGGTCGAGATGGCCGGCAGGCTGGTTGAGCACGGCGCGGCCGCCCTTGAGCTCTTCGACCATGAGGAAGCGGCCATTGTCTTCGACGATGGTGGCGACGGTGATGTGGGGTTGCCAGGTCATGGAGTGCCTCGGTTCAAGGGATGGCGCTGTTTTTGGACAGGGTTGCTATCAATGGGGGAGCGGCAAGCCAGCTCCCGCATTCTGATTCGGTTTCCGCAGTGGGCAGGTGGTGCATAAGCAAAATGCATGCTGCGCCGCACATTATATGATTTTACCGCTGGCAAGCCGGGGCGCAGTTTACCTCTCCAGAACAGTCGTTATTGGAGAGTGTCATGAAGCCGATTGCCCACAAAAGCTACGAGGCGCGTCTTACCTCCCCGCTGCCCATTGCCTTCATCCTGCTGTGGAGCTCTGGTTATATCGGTGGCGCTTTTGGTGTGCGTTATGGCGAGCCTTTCACCATGACGTTCTACCGTTTTGCTCTGGCGGCCTTGGTTTTCCTGGGGGTTGCGCTCGCCATCAAGGCTGAGTGGCCCAGGCGGCTTACACCTTACCTTCACGCGGCAGCCGTGGGCTTGCTCTTGCAGGCTCTGCAATTTGGCGGCCTATACACCGGGATAAGTCAGGGCGTCCCGGCTGGGCAAGCTGCGCTGATTGTCGGGTTGATGCCAGTGTTCGTGGTGATCGGTGCCTATTTCTGCCTGGGTGAACAATTAAGTTGGCGTGATCTGCCGGGCTCGATCCTGGGCGTGGGCGGTGTCGCCATCGTTGTGGCCAACAGTTTTTTTGGCTCCGGGGCATCAATGGGCGGTTACGGCGCAGTAGGTCTAGCGCTGGTCGGGATTACGCTTGGCACGCTCTATCAAAAGCGCTTTCTGGGTGGGGTCAACCTGTGGGTGGGCTGCTTCATTCAGATGGTCACCGCGTCGTTGGTAATGCTGGCGCTGGCCTACACCACAGAAACCATGCACGTCACAGAATGGGTGCCCTTCGCTGCTTCGGTGGCCTGGATCACCCTGATGAACTCGGTAGGCGCACTGACGTTGCTGTACCTCATGATTCGGCGAGGCGAGGCGAGCAAGGCCACCAATCTGTTTCATGTGATTCCAGCGGTCACTCAGATCATGGCCTCGGTGACGTTGGGGGAGGCTCCAGGTGCGCTGGCGATTGCAGGTTTTGTGGTGTCCGGAGTGGGTGTTTACCTGATGAACCATGCGCACACCCGTTAGGGAGGTTGGCGTTCTTGACAGATCGGGGTGCCACCTTGCACTAATGCTCGGGCGCATTTACTCATTCGCTTCGGTGTGCCATGAGAGTCAATCTTGATGTTCAGTCCCTGCGCAGCTTCCTCAAGGTTGCGCAGTTGGGCAGTTTTACCCGGGCTGCCCAGGCGCTGAGTCTGACGCAGCCTGCGATTAGTCAGCAGGTCCGGCGTCTGGAGGAATTACTCGGCGTCGGGCTTTTTGTCCGCGATAACCGCCAAGTGTTGCTGACTCTCGAAGGTGAGCGACTGATCGGTTATGCCCAGCAGATCCTGGAGCTCAACGACAAGGTCGGTGGGCTGTTCGATGTCAGCCGTAGCCAGGAGTCCGTGACGCTCGGCATCCCCGAATATTTTTCCGAGCAGATCCTGCAGCGCGTTATCGCAGCGGTGGCCGTTGAATTGCCGTCAGTCCGGATCGGGGTCAAAGTGGCGCGTTCCCTGGTGCTTGCGCAGGCGTTCAACGAGGGCGGGATTGATATTGGCCTGATGATTGACGAGCTGCCCAAGGTCAGCGGGGAGCCTTTGCATGCGCTTTCACTGAGGTGGCTGGGTGGCGAGCATGCTGGCGTGCCTGCCGAGGGGCAGGAGCTCTTGTTGGCGTTGTTCAAGGCGCCTTGCATATTCAGGAGTCTGGCGATCCGGCGCTTAGAGGAGAGTGGGATCAGATGGCGCTGTGTGTATGAGTCCGAGGACTTGGTGTCGTTGCGTTCAGCAGTCCAGGCCGGGGTTGGCGTGACGCTGCTGCCCTGGTTCGCCCAGGTGCAGGGCCTCAAAAGCCTGGAGGCGCTTGCCCATCTGCCGCAGCTACCCCGGTTTGGCGTCGAGCTTAGGCCGCGGGCGGGTTGGGAGCCGTGGTACAGGTCGCAGTTGCTGGCGATTATCGAGAGCGCCTGGCGTGCGGAGTACGGCGCGGTTTTAAAAGGCTGAAAACACAAACCCCGGCACATGGCCGGGGTTTGTGATGTCGCCCTACAGCATTACTTCAGTGCAGCGATGGCCGCATTGAGGGTAGCGCTCGGACGCATGGCCTTGCTGGTCAGCTCAGGATTCGGCGCGTAGTAGCCGCCGATGTCCACTGGCTTGCCCTGTACTGCGTTGAGTTCGGCAACGATGGTTGCCTCGTTCTCGGCCAGGGTTTTTGCCAGTTGAGCGAACTGCGCCTGCAGCGCGGTATCTTCAGTCTGGGTGGCCAGGGCTTGTGCCCAGTACAGCGCCAGGTAGTAGTGGCTGCCGCGGTTGTCGATGTTGCCGACTTTGCGCGATGGCGACTTGTTGTTGTCGAGGAACTGGCCGGTAGCCTGGTCCAGGGTCTTGGACAGTACCAGGGCTTTCGGGTTGTTGTAGTTCACACCCAAATGCTCAAGGGAGGCTGCCAGGGCCAGGAATTCGCCCAGGGAGTCCCAACGCAGGAAGTTTTCTTCCAGCAGTTGCTGCACGTGTTTTGGCGCCGAACCGCCAGCGCCGGTTTCGAACAGGCCGCCACCGTTCATCAGCGGCACGATCGACAGCATCTTGGCGCTGGTGCCCAGTTCCATGATCGGGAACAGGTCAGTCAGGTAGTCGCGCAGTACGTTGCCGGTCACCGAGATGGTGTCCAGGCCCTTGCGGGTGCGTTCCAGGGTGAACTTCATCGCGTCGACCGGCGACATGATGCGGATGTCCAGGCCTTCGGTGTTGTGGTCTTTCAGGTAGGCCTGGACTTTCTCGACCACTACGCCGTCGTGGGCGCGCAGCGGGTCCAGCCAGAAAATGGCCGGGGTGTTGCTGGCGCGGGCGCGGTTGACGGCCAGTTTGACCCAGTCCTGGATCGGAGCGTCTTTGGTCTGGCACATGCGGAAGATGTCGCCGGCTTCAACCGACTGTTCCATCAGCAGCTTGCCCTGGCTGTCGGTGACGCGGACTACGCCGTCGGCCTTGATCTGGAAAGTCTTGTCGTGGGAGCCGTACTCTTCGGCTTTCTTCGCCATCAGGCCAACGTTTGGCACGCTGCCCATGGTGGTTGGATCGAAGGCGCCATTGGCCTTGCAGTCTTCGATGACCGCCTGGTAGATGGTGGCGTAGCAGCGATCCGGGATCACGGCCTTGGTGTCGTGCAACTGACCGTCAGTGCCCCACATCTTGCCGGAGTCACGGATCATGGCCGGCATCGAGGCGTCGACGATTACGTCGCTCGGCACGTGCAGGTTGGTGATGCCTTTGTCGGAGTTGACCATCGCCAGGGAAGGGCGAGCGGCGTAGACCGCCTGGATGTCAGCTTCGATCTGCGCTTGCTGGTCGGCCGGCAGGGCCTTGATGCGGGCGTACAGGTCGCCGATGCCGTTGTTCAGGTTGAAGCCGATCTGCTCCAGCACAGTGGCGTGCTTGGCCAGGGCGTCTTTATAGAACTCGGCAACGATCTGGCCGAACATGATCGGGTCGGAGACCTTCATCATGGTGGCTTTGAGGTGGACCGACAGCAGCACGCCTTGTTTCTTGGCGTCTTCGATTTCGGCGGCAATGAACGCGCGCAGGGCGTTCTTGCTCAGCACGGCGCTGTCGAGGATCTCGCCGGCCAGTGCGGAGGTTTTTTCTTTCAGGATGGTGGTGCTGCCATCCTTGCCGACCAGCTCGATTTTGACAGCATCGGCGGCTTCGATCTGTACGGCTTTTTCGCTGCCGTAGAAGTCGCCGTTGCTCATGTGAGCCACGTGGGACTTGGAGTCAGCGGCCCAGGCGCCCATTTTGTGCGGGTGCTTGCGTGCGTAGTTCTTGACCGACAGTGGCGCGCGGCGATCGGAGTTGCCTTCGCGCAGGACCGGGTTTACGGCGCTGCCCTTGACCTTGTCGTAACGTGCACGGGTTTCTTTTTCCGCGTCGGTGGTTACGGTTTCCGGGTAGTCCGGCAGGGCGTAGCCCTGGGCCTGCAGTTCCTTGATCGCGGCTTGCAGCTGCGGGGTCGAGGCGCTGATGTTAGGCAGCTTGATGATATTGGCTTCGGGGGTAACGGCCAGGGCGCCCAGTTCGGCGAGGTGGTCCGCAACGGCCTTGGTGCCCAGTTGCTCGGGGAAGCTTGCGAGGATGCGCCCTGCGAGGGAGATGTCGCGGGTTTCCACTTCAATATCAGCGGAAGCGGTGAAGGCCTCTACGATAGGCAGCAGTGAATAGGTGGCGAGGGCTGGGGCTTCGTCGGTGAAGGTATAGATGATCTTCGAGCGGGTGGGCATATTCGGATTAACTCTCTTCTTTGCTAAAAGCGTGCGCGGAAACTCGAGATGCGCCGGGTAAAGCGCGTTCGTTCAAAGTCATCCATGAGCCGAATGTCGATGTTTCTTCGCGGTGATGTTGGGTTGCATCAGTCGAGCGTCAAGCGGGTGGGCTACGGTGGCAGCCCGGCTTTTTCAGGCGCAGGTGCTCGATATAGAGCGGTCGGCCGTCGTGACTCTTTGGTCAGCGGCGGCATTATACATAGGTCGCTATGCTTACGCCGAGCCTTCATACAAAAGGTGGGTCGTCCATTGGTCTAAAGGTCGCAGGGACCGGATTGCGCCTAAAGTCGCACACAGTGCTCAAGTTTGGCGTTTTTCCCTTTTGTTTCAAGGTTGTAGGCGACTAAATCTACGGTTTTCGCAGCAAATGTGCCGGGTGCAAGGTTCCAGTCCACATACAACTGGAGTAGGCTCGGGCACAGCCAGATGTTCAATCCACAAACGGAGTTCAGCATGGGATACAAGAAGATTCAGGTTCCGGCAGTCGGCGACAAAATCACCGTCAACGCAGACCATTCTCTCAATGTTCCTGACAACCCGATCATTCCCTTCATCGAAGGTGACGGTATTGGCGTCGACATCAGCCCGGTGATGATTAAGGTGGTCGATGCAGCTGTTAACAAGGCTTACGGCGGCAAGCGCAAAATCTCCTGGATGGAGGTGTATGCCGGCGAGAAGGCGACTCAAGTTTACGACCAGGACACCTGGCTGCCCCAGGAAACCCTGGACGCGGTCAAGGACTACGTAGTTTCCATCAAGGGCCCGCTGACCACGCCGGTCGGTGGTGGTATCCGCTCGCTGAACGTGGCCCTGCGCCAGCAACTGGACCTGTATGTATGTCTGCGTCCGGTGCGTTGGTTCGAAGGTGTGCCAAGCCCGGTCAAGAAGCCTGGCGATGTGGACATGACCATCTTCCGTGAGAACTCCGAGGATATTTACGCCGGCATCGAGTGGAAGGCCGGTTCGCCTGAGGCCATCAAGGTCATCAAGTTCCTCAAGGAAGAGATGGGTGTTACCAAGATTCGTTTCGACCAGGATTGCGGGATTGGCATCAAGCCGGTTTCCAAAGAGGGCACCAAGCGCCTGGCGCGCAAGGCCCTGCAATATGTAGTGGATAACGACCGTGAGTCGCTGACCATCGTGCACAAAGGCAACATTATGAAGTTCACCGAAGGTGCCTTCAAGGAATGGGCCTACGAAGTGGCGGCCGAAGAGTTCGGCGCAACCCTGCTTGATGGCGGGCCGTGGATGCAGTTCAAGAACCCGCGCACTGGCCGCAATGTAGTGGTCAAGGATGCGATTGCCGACGCCATGCTCCAGCAGATCCTGCTGCGCCCGGCCGAATACGACGTGATCGCCACCCTCAACCTCAACGGTGACTATCTCTCCGACGCCCTGGCGGCAGAAGTGGGCGGCATCGGTATTGCGCCGGGCGCCAACCTGTCCGACACCGTGGCAATGTTCGAAGCCACCCACGGTACTGCGCCAAAATACGCCGGCAAGGACCAGGTCAACCCGGGTTCGCTGATTCTGTCGGCGGAAATGATGCTGCGCCACATGGGCTGGACCGAGGCGGCCGACCTGATCATCAAGGGCACCAACGGGGCGATTTCGGCCAAGACCGTGACCTATGACTTCGAGCGTCTTATGGACGGCGCCAAGTTGGTGTCGTCGTCGGGTTTCGGTGATGCGCTGATTTCACATATGTAAGTCGAAGGCTATAAAAAACGGCCATCCTGATAGCTCAGGGTGGCCGTTTTTTAATGCGCAGTGGCTGATCAGGCCGTTTGCTGCTCTTTGGAATGAGCGGGTTTACCTTTATTGTTGTGCTTGTCTTCGTGCTGTTTCCCGGGTGCGGTCGCGCCTGCTGCACTGATAGCTACAGCATGCAGGCCCTTGGGCCCCTGGATGATTTCAAAGGACACCAATTGACCTGCTTTCAGCGTTTTATAGCCCTCCATGGCAATTGCCGAATAATGCGCAAAAAGGTCTTCTTCCTTGCCGTCTTCATTAATGAAGCCGTACCCCTTGGCATTGTTGAACCATTTGACCTTGCCACTGATCTTGACGCCAGACATACCCATATCCCTCTGCACCAGACTCCATCACTGGAGTATCATCCAGTTTATCCGTCCTAACCCGAATAAATAAGGTTGACTGCGCGGACCTTTTTTACCCACTGTGGGTTCTATTGGTTGTAACACCGTTTTGCCGATAGTCAAGGTGACCAGTCGGTCGGAGTTGAATTTCTGACAGGTCGCCCCCATCACTGTAAATGCACAACAGACGAACCTTTCTTTCCATGCATGCATTCAGCCAGATTCGACTAACATTCAATCAGGATCGCCCGGATCATCTAGAAGACGATGACGGTTCTGCAGGCATCGCTGTTCAGGAGGCCAAGCCTGCTTTACAGGCGCCGCCGATGTACAAGGTGGTTTTGTTCAATGATGACTACACGCCGATGGATTTCGTCGTCGAAGTGCTCGAGGTGTTTTTTAATCTGAACCGCGAGTTGGCGACCAAGGTAATGCTGGCCGTTCACACAGAAGGACGGGCAGTATGTGGAGTGTTTACCCGCGACATCGCCGAGACCAAGGCCATGCAGGTCAACCAGTACGCCAGGGAAAGCCAGCATCCGCTACTCTGTGAAATCGAGAAGGACGGTTAACTCCGACCACTTGGGTATGAGGTGAAGCTATGTTAAACCGCGAGCTCGAAGTCACCCTCAATCTTGCCTTCAAGGAGGCCCGTTCGAAGCGTCATGAATTCATGACCGTCGAACACCTGCTGCTGGCACTTTTGGATAACGAAGCTGCCGCCACGGTCCTGCGTGCGTGCGGCGCCAACCTCGACAAGCTCAAGCATGATTTGCAGGAGTTTATCGACTCCACCACGCCACTGATCCCCGTGCATGACGAGGACCGCGAGACCCAGCCAACTCTGGGCTTCCAGCGGGTGTTGCAGCGTGCTGTCTTCCACGTGCAGAGCTCCGGCAAGCGGGAAGTGACGGGCGCCAATGTATTGGTTGCCATCTTCAGCGAGCAGGAAAGCCAGGCGGTATTCCTGCTCAAGCAGCAGAGCGTGGCGCGTATCGATGTCGTCAACTACATCGCCCATGGCATCTCGAAAGTGCCAGGGCATGGCGATCACTCCGAGGGTGAGCAGGATATGCAGGACGACGAGGGCGGTGAGTCTTCTTCTTCAAGCAACCCGCTGGATGCCTACGCCAGCAATCTCAACGAACTGGCGCGCCAGGGGCGGATCGATCCGCTGGTGGGGCGCGAGATGGAAGTTGAGCGTGTTGCGCAGATCCTCGCGCGTCGTCGCAAGAACAACCCTTTGCTGGTGGGCGAGGCGGGCGTGGGCAAGACCGCGATTGCCGAAGGCCTGGCCAAGCGCATTGTTGATAACCAGGTGCCTGACCTGCTGGCCAACAGTGTCGTCTACTCCCTGGACCTGGGGGCGCTGCTCGCCGGGACCAAGTACCGTGGCGACTTTGAAAAGCGTTTCAAGGCTTTGCTTGGCGAGCTGAAAAAGCGTCCGCAGGCGATCCTGTTCATTGATGAGATCCACACCATCATTGGCGCCGGTGCGGCTTCCGGTGGGGTGATGGATGCGTCCAACCTGCTCAAGCCGCTGCTGTCTTCGGGTGATATCCGCTGCATCGGCTCGACCACGTTCCAGGAATTTCGCGGGATCTTCGAAAAAGACCGTGCCCTGGCACGGCGCTTCCAGAAAGTCGACGTGTCCGAGCCTTCGGTTGAAGACACTATTGGCATCCTGCGCGGCCTGAAAGGACGCTTCGAAGCACACCACGGCATCGAATACAGTGATGAGGCGCTGCGTGCAGCCGCCGAGCTGGCTTCGCGCTACATCAATGACCGGCACATGCCGGACAAAGCCATCGATGTGATTGACGAAGCGGGTGCCTACCAGCGCCTGCAGCCGGTAGAGAAGCGCGTGAAGCGCATCGAGGTGGCCCAGGTCGAGGATATCGTGGCGAAAATCGCGCGTATTCCGCCAAAGCACGTCACCAGTTCCGACAAGGAGCTGCTGCGTAACCTGGAGCGCGATCTCAAGCTGACGGTATTTGGCCAGGATGCGGCGATTGATTCGCTGTCGACGGCGATCAAGCTGTCCCGGGCCGGCCTCAAGTCGCCGGACAAGCCGGTGGGTTCGTTCCTGTTCGCCGGCCCTACCGGCGTCGGCAAGACCGAAGCCGCGCGGCAGTTGGCCAAGGCCATGGGCATTGAGCTGGTGCGGTTCGACATGTCCGAATACATGGAGCGCCACACTGTGTCGCGCCTGATCGGTGCGCCTCCGGGCTATGTCGGCTTCGACCAGGGCGGCCTGTTGACCGAGGCGATCACCAAGCAGCCGCATTGCGTACTGTTGCTCGATGAAATCGAAAAGGCTCACCCGGAAGTCTTCAACCTGCTGCTGCAGGTGATGGACCACGGGACCCTGACCGACAACAACGGGCGCAAGGCGGATTTCCGCAACGTGATCGTGATCATGACCACTAACGCCGGTGCCGAGACGGCCGCGCGGGCTTCCATTGGCTTTACTCATCAGGATCACTCTTCCGACGCCATGGAAGTGATCAAGAAGAGCTTCACGCCGGAATTCCGCAACCGCCTGGACACCATTATCCAGTTTGGTCGCCTCAGCCATGAGGTTATCAAGAGCGTGGTGGACAAGTTCCTTACCGAGCTTCAGGCGCAGTTGGAAGACAAGCGCGTACAGCTGGAGGTGACGGAAGCGGCACGCAGTTGGATCGCCGAGGGTGGTTACGACGCGGCAATGGGCGCTCGTCCAATGGCGCGTCTGATCCAGGACAAGATCAAGCGGCCGTTGGCCGAAGAGATCCTGTTTGGCGAGCTCTCCGACCATGGTGGCGTGGTGCATATCGATTTGAAGGACGGCGAGCTGACCTTCGAGTTCGAGACCACTGCTGAAATGGCCTGATGCTTCGCAGCAGTAGAAAAGGCGCCGAAAGGCGCCTTTTTGCTGTCCGCCAAATCCCAGGCAAGCCAGCTCCCACACTCATTCTGCGGTGCTGGTTAAATCCCACACACACAAAAACGCCCGGCATAACCGGGCGTCTTGTATTGACTTGTTTAGCGGGCGCGGTAAGTGATGCGCCCTTTGCTCAAGTCATAGGGCGTCAGCTCGACGCGCACTTTGTCACCGGTAAGAATACGAATGTAGTTCTTGCGCATCTTGCCGGAGATATGCGCGGTTACGACGTGCCCATTTTCCAACTCCACACGAAACATGGTGTTGGGCAGGGTGTCGACGACAGTGCCTTCCATTTCGAAGCTGTCTTCTTTCGACATGCAGTAAAGCCCTCGGTATCCAGTGAATGGCCCGGTGCAACTGCGCCAGGCAAAAGCGGCGTGCATTGTGCCCGAAAAAGGGTGTTTAAGCCAAGGGGTTCTAGTTAAGCGTGACCCATCTTTGATTAATTAGTAGCTCAATGGGCCGATATTGGGTCTTGTAGTTCATCTTTTTGCAGTTTTTGATCCAGTATCCCAGGTACACCGCTTCCAGATTTTGCCTGGATGCTTCACCGATCTGCCACAAAATGGCAAAACGCCCTAGGCTGCGACGCTCTTCGGCGGGTTCATAAAAGGTATAGACCGCCGACAATCCATTGGGCAGCAGGTCGGTGACCGCGACCGCCAGCAGCCTTCCCTCAAGGCGGAACTCGTAGAAGCGCGAGAACGGCAGGTCGCGCACCAGGAACGTGGAAAACTGGTCGCGACTGGGTGGGAACATATCGCCGTCGGCGTGGCGTTGTTCGATATAGCGCTGGTAAAGATCGAAGTACTCTTCGCTGAAGCCGGGCTTGGCGGGGGTCACGATCAGGTCGGCATTGCGCTTGAGGATGCGTTTTTGATTACGGTCCGGCAAAAATTGCGCTACGGGGATGCGCGCCGGCACACAAGCGTTGCAGTTCTGGCAGTGCGGCCGGTACAGGTGGTCGCCGCTGCGCCGAAACCCCATCTCTGACAGATCGGCATACACATGCACGTCCATCGGCTGGCTGGGGTCGAGGAACAGCGTAGTGGCCTGTTCTTCGGGCAGGTAGCTGCAAGAGTGGGGTTGAGTGGCATAAAACTTCAAGCGCGCCAACTCGGTCATGATCAACCCTCGGATAAGCTTTGAAATAAGTGTAAGCCAGGTGCGCGCAAGTCGCCTAAGAAACCCATGGCCCACTGCTGGCTTGATCAAGATGGTCGCGCAGGTAACCGGCAAAGTCGCTGCGGGGAATGGCGCGGGCACCGAGGCTGTGCAGGTGATCGGTGGGCATCTGGCAGTCGATCAGCACAAAGCCCCAGGCCTGCAATTGCCTGACGAGCGTGGCAAAGCCGTATTTCGAGGCGTTGTCTGCGCGACTGAACATCGATTCGCCAAAAAACAGCTGGCCCATGGCCAGGCCATACAGGCCGCCGACCAGTTCGCCCTGGTCCCATACCTCGACGGAATGGGCATAGCCCCGTTGGTGAAGTTGCAGGTAGGCATTCTGCATGGCCTCGGTGATCCAGGTGCCGTCTGCATAGCTGCGAGGCGCAGCACAGGCCTGGATGACGGCGGCGAAGTCCTGGTCAAAGGTCACCTCGTAGCGTTGCTGGCGCAGCAGCTTGGCGAGGCTGCGGGACACGTGCAGCTCTGTGGGGAACAGCACCGTGCGCGGGTCTGGCGACCACCACAGGATGGGCTGGCCTTCGGAGAACCAGGGGAAGCAGCCATGGCGATAGGCCTGGACCAGGCGGTCGGCAGACAGGTCGCCACCGGCAGCCAGCAGGCCGTTGGGTTCACGCATGGCTTTGGCCAGCGGTGGAAACGTCAGGGTGTTGCGTTGCAGCCAGGTGAGCATGGGTAGTCGGGCTTACGGAAGGGGAGGGCGGTGACAGGCCAGGGCCCGTCGTGTAAGCAGTGATTATTGTCGACCCGGCGCCACTCGGCCAGCCCGATCATGTAATCAATGCCCTGATGCATGAGCGCGTGTTTCTGCAACTCTATAGCGGTGGTGCGGTCGTAATCGCGTCATGTCGCCATCCGTTGGGCGGGAATGCTGGGTAAAGCTTGTCCAGTCTGATAAAAACAGCTCATAAGCCTTTGTCAGTAAAGACAATGCATGCTCAAATTGAAGCGTATGAGCAATGCGCTTGTCTATGCTCCATGAGCGAGGCCGGCAGCGTGGCAACGGGCACACAAACCCGTACAATGGCGGCACTATGTCCTTGTGGGCCGGCATTAACGCCCGTTCATGAATGAGTCACGGAGTGTTAAAGGACGTTTGACGACGCTCGTTCACTTTTCATCTGCCCGGATTGGGCAGTATTTTTATAGTCATTCAACTGTTGGACGCGCTTAAGGCGCAGGAAAAGACCCGTTTTGAAGAAATCCGCCGCAGCACCCAAAACAGCAGTGGTACCGGCCTGGCGCCAGCACCTGCACTATCGGCTTAAGGAAGGCGCGCTGATTGCCATCGGTGCTTTGTGCCTGTTCCTGATGATGGCCTTGCTGACCTATGGCAAGGATGATCCAGGCTGGAGCCATAACAGCAAGATCGACGATGTGCAGAACTTCGGTGGGCCCGTGGGCTCCTACAGCGCCGATATCCTGTTCATGATCCTCGGCTATTTCGCTTATATCTTCCCGCTGCTGCTGGCGATCAAGACCTGGCAGATCTTCCGCCAGCGCCATGAACCGTGGCAGTGGAGCGGCTGGCTGTTCTCCTGGCGCCTGATCGGCCTGGTGTTCCTGGTGTTGTCGGGCGCGGCGCTGGCACATATTCATTTCCATGCGCCGACTGGCCTGCCGGCGGGTGCGGGTGGTGCCCTGGGCGAAAGCCTGGGTGACCTGGCGCGCAAGACCTTGAATATCCAGGGCAGCACGCTGATGTTCATCGCCCTGTTCCTGTTCGGCCTGACGGTATTTACCGACTTGTCGTGGTTCAAGGTCATGGATGTGACCGGCAAGATCACCCTCGACCTGTTCGAGCTGTTCCAGGGCGCCGCCAACCGCTGGTGGGCCGCTCGTGTGGATCGCAAGCGCATGGTTGCGCAATTGCGTGAAGTCGATACCCGGGTCAACGAAGTAGTGGCCCCGAGCACGCCGGACCGCCGTGAGCAGGCCAAGGTCAAGGAGCGTCTGATCGAACGCGAGCAGGCCCTGACCAAGCACATGTCCGACCGCGAGAAGCAAGTGCCGCCGGTTATCGCCCCGGCGCCCGTCAAGGCGCCCGAGCCAAGCCATCGGGTGCAGAAAGAAAAGCAGGCGCCGCTATTTATCGACAGCGCCGTCGAAGGCACCTTGCCGCCGATCTCGATCCTCGATCCGGCGGAAAAGAAACAGCTCAACTATTCCCCGGAATCCCTGGCGGCGGTCGGCCATCTGCTGGAAATCAAACTCAAGGAGTTTGGCGTCGAGGTGTCGGTGGACTCGATCCACCCGGGCCCTGTGATCACCCGTTACGAAATTCAGCCGGCCGCTGGGGTCAAGGTCAGCCGTATTGCAAACCTGGCCAAAGACCTGGCGCGCTCCCTGGCCGTGACCAGCGTGCGCGTGGTGGAAGTAATTCCCGGCAAAACCACCGTGGGTATCGAGATTCCCAACGAAGACCGGCAGATCGTGCGCTTCTCCGAAGTGCTGTCGACCCCGGAATACGACAACTTCAAATCGCCGGTCACCCTGGCTCTCGGGCATGACATTGGCGGTAAGCCGGTGATCACGGACCTGGCGAAAATGCCTCACCTGCTGGTTGCTGGTACCACCGGTTCCGGTAAATCGGTGGGTGTGAACGCAATGATCCTGTCGATCCTGTTCAAGTCCGGCCCGGAAGACGCCAAGCTGATCATGATCGACCCGAAGATGCTTGAACTGTCGATCTACGAAGGCATCCCGCACCTGCTGTGCCCGGTGGTGACCGACATGAAGGACGCCGCCAACGCCCTGCGCTGGAGCGTGGCCGAGATGGAGCGGCGCTACAAACTGATGGCGAAGATGGGCGTGCGTAACCTGTCTGGCTTCAACGCCAAGGTCAAGGAAGCCCAGGACGCCGGTACGCCACTGACCGACCCGCTGTACAAGCGCGAAAGCATTCACGATGAAGCGCCGCTACTGACCAAGCTGCCGACCATTGTCGTGGTGGTCGACGAATTCGCCGACATGATGATGATCGTCGGCAAGAAGGTCGAAGAATTGATCGCGCGTATCGCGCAGAAGGCCCGTGCGGCCGGGATCCACTTGATCCTCGCGACCCAGCGGCCGTCGGTGGATGTGATTACCGGCCTGATCAAGGCCAACATCCCGACCCGTATGGCGTTCCAGGTATCGAGCAAGATCGACTCACGGACCATCATCGACCAAGGCGGCGCCGAGCAACTGCTGGGCCATGGTGACATGCTCTACATGCCGCCCGGCACCAGCCTACCGATCCGTGTTCACGGCGCCTTCGTTTCCGATGACGAAGTGCATCGTGTGGTCGAGGCTTGGAAACTGCGCGGCGCGCCGGAATACAACGACGATATCCTGGCCGGTGTCGAGGAGGCCGGTAGCGGCTTCGACGGTGGCAGCGGCGGCGACGATGATGCCGAGACCGACGCGCTGTACGACGAAGCGGTGGCGTTCGTGCTGGAAAGCCGTCGCGCCTCGATCTCGGCGGTGCAACGTAAACTGAAGATCGGCTACAACCGCGCCGCGCGTATGATCGAATCCATGGAAATGGCCGGCGTCGTCACGGCCATGAACACCAACGGCTCGCGCGAAGTGATCGCGCCAGGGCCGATGCGCGACTGACCTCGTGCCGCGTGGCAGCATGCGGCGCGCCTTTCACATTATTCTATGAGGACTCCCATGCGTCTTATCCGCATGCTGTTGTTGCCGGCATTGGCCCTGACCGCGTTTTCGGCCCACGCAGACCAGGCATCCGTCGCGAGCCTGACCAACCTGCTGGACAAATCCAAGACCCTGACTGCGCGCTTCTCCCAGTTGACCCTGGACGGTGGCGGCACCCAGTTGCAGGAAACAGCCGGTGAAATGGCCGTGCAACGCCCAGGTCTGTTCTTCTGGAAGACCGACGCGCCCAACGAGCAGACCATCGTCTCCGATGGCAAGAAAGTCACGCTGTGGGACCCGGACCTGGAGCAGGCGACCATCAAGACCCTCGACCCACGCCTGAGCCAGACCCCGGCCTTGCTGTTGTCGGGTGATGTGTCGCAGATCAGCGAGAGTTTCGAGATTACCTCCAAGCAACAAAGCAACGTGATCGACTTCACCCTCAAGCCCAAGTCCAAGGACACGTTGTTCGACAGCCTGCGCCTGTCGTTTCGCAATGGCGTGATCAACGATATGCAACTGGTCGACAGCGTCGGCCAACGCACCAATATCTTGTTCACCGGGGTCAAGGCCAATGAGCCGGTCCCGGCCTCCACGTTCAAGTTCGACATCCCCAAGGGTGCCGATGTGATCCAGGAGTAAATCGCTGCCCATGGACCTGTTTCGCAGTGACCCGATTGCCCAGCCCCTGGCCGCGCGCTTGCGCTCGACCAACCTGGATGAGTATGTCGGGCAAGAGCACTTGCTGGCCCGCGGCAAGCCCCTGCGTGAGGCCCTGGAGCAGGGTGCCCTGCACTCGATGATCTTCTGGGGGCCGCCGGGCGTGGGCAAGACCACCCTGGCGCGACTGCTGGCGAAAGTCTCGGATGCGCACTTTGAAACGGTCTCGGCGGTATTGGCCGGGGTCAAGGAGATCCGCCAGGCGGTGGAAGTCGCCAAGCAGCAGGCGGGGCAGTATGGCCGGCGCACTATCCTGTTCGTCGACGAAGTGCATCGCTTCAACAAGTCGCAGCAGGATGCATTCCTGCCTTACGTGGAAGATGGCACGTTGATTTTTATCGGCGCCACCACGGAAAACCCCTCGTTTGAACTGAACAACGCCTTGCTCTCGCGGGCGCGGGTGTATGTGCTCAAGAGCCTCGACGAAGCCGCGATGCAGAGGTTGCTGCAGCGGGCGCTGGGCGAGGACAAGGGGTTGGGCAAGCGCCACCTGAGCCTGGGTGACGAGGGTTTCAAGATCCTGCTGGCGGCGGCCGACGGCGATGGCCGACGTTTCCTCAACCTGCTGGAAAACGCCTCTGACCTGGCTGAAGACAATAGCGAGATTGGCGTCGACCTGCTGCAAAGCCTACTGGGCGATACCCGGCGGCGTTTCGACAAGGGTGGTGAGGCCTTCTACGACCAGATTTCCGCGCTGCACAAATCCGTGCGCGGTTCCAACCCGGACGGCGCGCTGTACTGGTTTGCGCGCATGATCGATGGTGGCTGCGATCCGTTGTACCTGGCCCGGCGTGTGGTGCGCATGGCCAGCGAAGACATTGGCAACGCCGACCCGCGGGCCCTGAGCCTGTGCCTGGCGGCGTGGGAGGTCCAGGAGCGTCTGGGCAGCCCGGAAGGCGAGTTGGCGGTGGCGCAGGCCATCACCTACCTGGCCTGCGCGCCGAAAAGTAATGCAGTTTACATGGGCTTCAAGTCGGCGCTGCGTGCGGCGGCCGAGCACGGCTCGCTGGAAGTGCCGCTGCACCTGCGCAACGCGCCGACCAAGCTGATGAAACAACTGGGTTACGGCGACGAATACCGTTATGCCCACGATGAACCAGATGCCTATGCCGCCGGTGAAGACTACTTTCCCGACGACCTTGAGCCACAACCGTTCTACCAGCCGGTGCCTCGTGGCCTGGAGTTGAAGATCGGGGAAAAGCTCAACCACCTGGCGCAACTTGACCGCTTGAGTCCCAAACAGCGGAGAAAACCATGATTCCCTTGGTGATTGCTGTTTCCGTAGGCGGTGTGGCCGGCACCCTATTGCGCTTTGCCACCGGCAATTGGATCAACGCCAATTGGCCGAAACACTTCTATACCGCGACGCTGGCCGTTAATATCGTGGGCTGCCTGCTGATCGGGGTGTTATACGGCCTGTTCCTGTTACGCCCGGAAGTGCCTGTTGAAGTGCGCGCCGGGTTGATGGTGGGCTTCCTTGGCGGCCTGACGACTTTTTCATCCTTTTCACTGGATACCGTGCGCCTGCTGGAAAGCGGGCAAGTGCCGCTGGCTTTAAGCTATGTGGCCATCAGTGTATTCGGCGGGCTGCTTGCCACCTGGGCTGGCCTGTCCTTGACCAAACTTTGATAAACGAGAGACCGACATGCTCGATTCCAAACTGTTACGTAGCAACCTTCAGGACGTAGCGGACCGCCTTGCATCCCGTGGCTTTGCCTTGGATGTTGCGCGCATCGAAGCGCTGGAAGAACAGCGCAAGACCGTCCAGACCCGCACCGAAGCACTGCAGGCTGAGCGCAATGCACGTTCCAAATCCATCGGTCAGGCCAAGCAGCGTGGTGAAGACATCGCGCCGTTGATGGCGGACGTCGAGCGCATGGGCAGCGAGCTGTCCGACGGTAAAGTCGAGCTGGACAAGATTCAGTCCGAGTTGGATTCGATCCTGCTGGGTATTCCCAACCTGCCGCACGAGTCGGTACCGGTTGGCGAAGATGAAGACGGCAACGTCGAAGTACGCCGCTGGGGCACGCCAAAAACCTTTGATTTCGAGATCAAGGACCACGTCGCCCTGGGCGAATTGACCGGCGGCCTGGATTTTGAAACCGCGGCCAAAATGTCCGGCGCGCGCTTTGCCTTGCTGCGCGGCCCGATCGCGCGCATGCACCGTGCCCTGGCGCAGTTCATGCTCAACCTGCACACCGGCGAGCATGGTTACGAAGAGGCTTACACCCCGTACCTGGTGCAGGCGCCGGCGCTGATGGGCACCAGTCAACTGCCGAAATTCGAAGAAGACCTGTTTAAGATCAGCCGCGACGGCGAGGCCGATCTGTACCTGATCCCGACCGCCGAAGTGTCGCTGACCAACATCGTGGCCGGCGAGATCCTCGACGCCAAGCAATTGCCGATCAAGTTCGTCGCCCACAGCCCGTGCTTTCGCAGCGAAGCCGGTGCCTCGGGGCGTGACACTCGCGGCATGATCCGCCAGCACCAGTTCGACAAGGTCGAGATGGTGCAGGTCGTCGAGCCATCGACCTCCATGGAAGCCCTGGAAGGCCTGACCGCCAACGCCGAGCGCGTCCTGCAACTGCTGGAGCTGCCGTATCGCGTATTGGCGCTGTGCACCGGCGACATGGGTTTCAGCGCGGTGAAGACCTACGACCTCGAAGTCTGGGTGCCGAGCCAGGACAAATACCGCGAGATTTCCTCGTGCTCCAACTGCGGTGATTTCCAGGCCCGACGTATGCAGGCGCGTTTCCGCAACCCGGAAACCGGCAAGCCGGAGCTGGTCCACACCCTCAACGGCTCGGGCCTGGCGGTAGGGCGGACCCTGGTCGCGGTGCTGGAAAACTACCAGCAGGCCGACGGTTCGATCCGCGTACCTGAAGTGCTCAAGCCGTACATGGCGGGCGTTGAGGTCATCGGCTAAATGGAATTTCTGCCACTGTTTCATAACCTGCGCGGCAGTCGTGTGTTGGTCGTCGGTGGCGGGGAGATTGCCTTGCGCAAATCCCGGCTGCTGGCCGATGCCGGCGCGTTGTTGCGGGTGGTTGCTCCCCTGATCGAAGACCAGTTGCGTGAACTGGTGCAGGGCAGTGGCGGTGAGCTGATTGTGCGTGGTTACCAGGAGGCGGATCTTGATGGCTGCACCCTGATCATCGCGGCAACCGACGACGAGCCGCTGAACGCGCAAGTGTCCAGCGATGCCCGGCGCCGGTGCGTACCGGTCAATGTCGTCGATGCGCCGGCACTGTGCAGCGTGATCTTCCCGGCGATTGTCGACCGTTCGCCCTTGGTGATTGCAGTGTCCAGCGGCGGCGATGCGCCGGTGCTGGCGCGCTTGATTCGCGCCAAGCTGGAAACATGGATTCCGTCCACCTACGGCCAATTGGCCGGGCTGGCCGCGCGCTTTCGCGCCCAGGTCAAGGGTTTGTATCCTGATGTGCAGCAACGCCGGGCTTTCTGGGAAGAGGTTTTCCAGGGCCCGATTGCTGATCGGCAACTGGCTGGGCAAGGCGATGAAGCCGAGCGTTTGCTGGTGGAAAAAGTCAACGGCAAGCCGCCCCATGCACCAGGTGAGGTGTATCTGGTGGGCGCAGGCCCTGGTGACCCGGACCTCCTGACCTTTCGCGCGCTGCGTTTGATGCAGCAAGCCGATGTGGTGCTGTATGACCGCCTGGTGGCGCCAGCGATTCTTGAACTGTGCCGGCGCGACGCCGAGCGCGTGTATGTCGGCAAGCGCCGCGCCGATCACGCGGTGCCGCAGGACCAGATCAACCAGCAACTGGTAAACCTGGCCAAGCAAGGCAAGCGTGTACTGCGCCTCAAGGGCGGCGATCCGTTTATTTTTGGGCGTGGCGGTGAAGAGATCGAGGAGCTGGCGGCCAATGGCATCCCGTTCCAGGTGGTGCCGGGGATTACCGCGGCCAGTGGTTGCGCGGCTTACGCTGGCATCCCTTTGACCCATCGCGACTATGCGCAATCGGTACGCTTCATCACCGGCCACCTGAAAGATGGCACCTCGGATTTGCCCTGGAATGACCTGGTGGGACCGTCGCAGACCCTGGTGTTCTACATGGGCCTGATCGGTTTGCCGGTCATCTGCGAGCAATTGATTCGCCATGGTCGTTCGGCGGACACCCCGGCTGCGCTGATCCAGCAAGGCACCACGTCCAACCAGCGTGTGTTTACCGGCACCCTGGCCGACTTGCCGCGCCTGGTGGCGGAGCATGAAGTGCATGCGCCGACCCTGGTGATCGTAGGCGAAGTGGTGGTGTTGCGTGAGAAGCTGAAGTGGTTTGAAGGCGCCCAGTCCCAGGTATAACCTGTTCGCCCGGCTGCACACAGACCCACTGTGGGAGCCGGACTTGCCCGCGATGAGGCTGGCGCATCAGCGCCAGATCTCTTTACCGCTCAATCCTTCTCGATCATGTTTGCTATCAAACACCTGCAACGGCCCCTTCGGCACAATCCCTGTCGGATTGATCGTCCGGTGGCTGGCATAGTAATGCCCCTTGATATGCGCAAAATCCACGGTCTCGGCCACCCCCGGCCATTGATACAGCTCCCGCAGCCAATTCGACAGATTCGGATAATCCGCAATCCGCCGTAGGTTGCATTTGAAGTGGCTGTAATACACCGCATCAAAACGAATCAGCGTGGTAAACAGTCGTACATCGGCCTCGGTCAGGTATTCACCGGCCAGGTAACGATGCTTGCCCAGGTGTTGTTCCAGGTGATCCAGTTCGGCAAACACCTCATCAAATGCGCTTTCATACGCCTGCTGCGACGTGGCAAAGCCTGCGCGATACACGCCATTGTTCACGGCGGGATAGATCCGCTCGTTCAGCGCGTCGATGGTGGGGTGCAGCGGTTCGGGGTAGAAGTCCAGGTTATTGCCAGTTAGCCCGTTGAACGCGCTGTTGAACATGCGGATGATCTCCGCCGATTCATTGCTGACGATGCGCTTGAGCTTCTTGTCCCACAGCACCGGCACCGTGACACGCCCGGTGTAGTCGGCGGTATCGGCGGTATAGCGCTGGTGCATGTAGGCAAAGTCGTCGAGTTTGTCGCCGGTGGAGCCATGGGCCTTGTCGAAGGTCCAGCCATTTTCCAGCATCAACCAACTGACCACCGACACGTCGATCAGGCTTTCCAGGCCCTTGAGCTTGCGCAGGATCAGGGTGCGGTGCGCCCACGGGCAGGCTAGTGAAACATAGAGATGGTAGCGGCCGGCTTCGGCCTTGAAGCCACCATCACCGCTCGGGCCAGGTTGGCCGTCGACGGTGACCCAGTTGCGGCGTTGCGCCTGTTCCCGTTGGAAGGCGCCATCTGCGCTACTTTCGTACCACTGGTCGTGCCAGCGTCCTTCTATTAGCAAACCCATGACTGACTCCTTGGCTATTAAGCGTTGGAGTGCAGTCTAATCGTCTGGGTTCGAACAAATAGCGCAAAGGGTCGGGGTTAATGATCGATTAAATCGATCTGTCCCGCGCGTCCCAGTACTGTTGTGCCAGTGTGAAGGCCTGTTCCCGTGGTTGCCCAAGACCGCGCAAGGCCAGGGCCATAGTGGCGATCAGCGCCAATTGCGGGTAGCTGTCCTGCACCTCGCCGCGCCACATCGCCTTCAAATGCTCGGGGTCGAGGCTGGCCGGCTTGACGTGGCGCTGGGCGGAGAGGGCTGGCCACTCCTCATCCCAGCTTGTGCCGCCGGTGGTGCCGTACAAGTGGCTGGTGGTGTCGGGATTGATCTCGATCTCGCCGCCATCACCCTTGATCACAATGGTGTTGTCACCTAGCAAACCACTGGCATCGCGGTGTACGCCCTGGTAACCGGGATGGAAGATACTTTGCAGGCCGCAGCGTGCGCCCAGCGGGTTGAGGATGCGGGCCAGGGAGTGGATGGGCGAGCGCAGGCCGAGGATATTGCGCAGGTCAATCATGCGTTGCAGCTGTGGGGCCCAGTCGCCCAGCGGCATAAACGCCAGGTTGCCTTGCTCCAGGGCGGTCTCGACCTGTTGCCAATTGCGGCACAGTGGAATCTGCAGTTCACTCAGCAACTGTTCGGTGTACAGCCGGCCGGCCGTGTGTGCGCCGCCGCCGTGCATGAAAATCCGCACGCCGCTCTGCGCCAGGCACTTGGCGGCCAGCAGGTACCACGGCAGGTGGCGCTTTTTCCCGGCGTAGGTGGGCCAATCGACATCCACTCTCAGAGATGGCGGGTTGAGGCGCTCGCGCAGGGCCTCGGTGAAGCCTGCGAGTTCCTCCGGGCTTTCCTCCTTGTGGCGCAGCAGCATCAGGAACGCACCGAGCTGGGAGTCCTCGACTTTCTCGTCGAGCAGCATGCCCATGGCTTCCCGGGCTTCTTCGCGCGTCAGGCTGCGGGCGCCGCGCTTGCCTTTGCCGAGGATCCGCACAAACGGCGCAAAGGGGTGTTCGGCGGGAGTTTCGGTGATCAACGGAGCAAAGTCGGTCATAAGCAATTCGTCGGCCTGGGCAGGCCCGCCAGCTTGGCGGCAAGTTTGGCGGGAGTGCCTTTGAACAGTCGGTTGAGGTGCAGGCTGTTACCCTTTTCCGGGCCCAGCTTCAGGGCGGTGTACTTGATCAGTGGGCGGGTGGCCGGGGACAACTGGAACTCCTGGTAAAAACCCCTGAGCAGCTCAAGGATTTCCCAGTGTTCGTCAGTCAGCTCCAGCGCTTCGGCGCTCGCCAGGGCGTTGGCCACCTCGGTCGACCAGGCATCCAGGTCAACCAGGTAACCATCCTTGTCCAGCTCAAGGGTGTGTGTGCCTACGGTCAGGGTGTTCATAGCCAAGTGTTGACCTTGTCATGCTCGATCGACAGCTGCACAAACCCCGGGTAGTCGACACTCTTGGCCCACTGCGGCAACACCAGGCCGCGGGCCTGGGCATCTTCGGCCAGTACAAAGATGCCCAGGGCCTTGGCTTGCAGGGCCTGGAAGGGCGCGCTGCCGGCTTGCAGGGCATAGGTTGCATCGCCGCACAGCAAGATCACATCTTGCGCGCCACACAGGCGTAGGCAACTGTCCAGGCGGGTGTCGGAAAAAGGGGAGTGGGACAACACATGCAAGGTCGACATCAGAGGGTCATCACCTGGTCGTAACGGTCAATCATCTGGGAAATCTGTTCGCTGCTAAGTGGCTGCGCGCTATCAGGGGCGGTCAATCCACGCTCTGCCAGGCTGTGGCTGCAGGCGAACACGTCGTCGATGCCAAACAGCGAGAGTGCCTGCAGGTTGGCCGTCACATCCTTTTGTTGCACGGCCTTGGCATCTTGGGCGGTTGCCAGTTGAAACACCCCGTCATCGAGAAACAGCAGGCCAATCGGCAAGTCGAATGCGCCGCCGGCCAGCACCACATCCAGCGCTTCTCGCGCACTGGGTCCGGACCACGGCGCCTGACGGCTGATTACCAACAAGGATCTGGACATTTTATGGCCCTCCAAAGCAGATCAGGCGGTCGGCATCCTGGATGGCATCATGCAACTGCCCAAGGCCTGACAGCGCCCACGGCGCATCCAGATTCACCGCATTGCGCTGGTAGCGCGCAGCTTCTTCAGTATTCAACACCCCACGGCGCAGCGCCGCAGCGATACAGACCACGCCATCAAGCTGATGCTTGCTGACGAAGGCGCTCCATTGTTGGGCGATATCCTGCTCATCCTGGGGCGTGACCACCGAATTGGCGGCGCTGTAGACGCCATCCTGATAGAAAAACAGCCGCACAATCTCATGCCCACCGGCCAGCACAGCCTGGGCAAACTGCAGGGCGCGGCGCGAGGAGGGCGCATGGGCGGCGGAAAAAAGCGCAATCGCGAACTTCATGGAACACTCTGTTGGCAAACCTTTGCCAATGATAAAGCCGCAGGCAACAAAAAGCCCGCCGAAGCGGGCTTTTTGGTAAGGCAGGGATCAGTCGTCGCGGCTCATGATGCCGAAGATCTGCAACAGGCTGACAAACAGGTTGTAGATCGATACATACAGGCTGATGGTCGCCATGATGTAGTTACGCTCGCCGCCATGAATGATAGCGCTGGTCTGGAACAGAATGCAGACCGAGGAAAACAGCACGAAACCTGCGCTGATTGCCAATTGCAGGCCGCTGATCTGGAAGAACATGCTCGCCAGCACAGCCGCCAGCAACACGAAGAAACCTGCAGTGATGAAGCCGCCGAGGAAGCTCATGTCCTTACGGGTAATCAGCACATACGCCGACAGGCCACCAAATACCAAGGCCGTCATGGCAAATGCCGAGCTGACCACTTCCGCGCCGCCCTGCATGCCCAGGTAACGGTTAAGGATCGGGCCGAGCAGGAACCCCATGAAACCGGTCAGGGCAAACGCCGACACCAGGCCCCAGGCCGAGTCGCGCAGCTTGTTGGTGAGGAAAAACAGGCCGTAGAAACCGATCAGTACCACGAAGATATTCGGGTAGCCGACACGCATCTGTTGCGCCACATACGCCATCACGCCGCTAAATGCGAGGGTGAGGGCGAGCAGGCCGTATGTATTGCGCAGGACGCGGCTAACCTCTAGCTGCTCAGCCTGCACGTTGCTATTAACTGCGTAATCCTGTTCGCGCATGGCGACACTCCTTCAGTTTTGAAACGTTCAGTCGCAAAGATCATAACAGACGCTCTGTAACAAGCTATGCAGAGAGTTTGACAGTGTGTTTCATTCGGGTATTATGGCGCCCGCTGAGACAGGATGGGCTACTATAATCCTGTGTTGCACAAGGGAAATTGGCAGAGTGGTTGAATGCACCGGTCTTGAAAACCGGCGAACGTTAATAGCGTTCCCAGGGTTCGAATCCCTGGTTTCCCGCCAAGATTCATACGAAAGCCCCGCTTATGCGGGGCTTTCGTGTTTCTGGGGTTCGGCTGTGGCTGGCTTGTATTTGCTCGGTGTTCCATAACTATTATGGAACCGTTCCATAACTTTTCTATTTTGACGGCTTCGTAGTGGCGCCGAGCCTTCTGTCAACGCACTTTGTGATTTCCTGATTGCTCTGCCCCAGCAGCAGGCTTGCGTTGCCGATATCCACGATTTCCGACGCCGCCTTGGGTCGAATATCTCGCAACTGAAACCCGCCGATCTTCGCGGCGAGCGCCGGATCTCCTTGTTCGATAGCTTTCTCGCAATCCATCTCTCGCGCCTTGTCCCAGCGCAAGCGCAGCATCCCCTTCGTCATCCTTTTTCCATACTTGTTGATCAGCAGATCCTTGGAAGGGTGGGCGGCATTCCTCTCTGAAATTTCCCGAACTAGCCTGCCTCTTCTATTCCGCTGGCCGGCAGTGCGAGCCAGGACTGTCGGTGATTACGGCGCTGGCAGTAAGATCCACCTCTGCCAGCGCGCAATGGATCGTTAGGCAGTAGGTCTGACCCGGAAGGTCGGCAACCCTCCTGATGATAATGAGCTTTTTGTAGTGCTGTGCTCGAAAGAGTCCCACCTCTCTGACCGGGGAGTGGGGGGCGTTAAGAGCTAACGGTCTCTGTTGATTAGTCAGGCGTCATAAGGACCGCCAAGGTCAGCTTGATGAACTCTTCGTTGCGGTCGATGGTATCCAGTACACCACGCACGTTGTCGGCAATTTCTGTACCGCCTTGCTGCTCAACCTAGTTCGTAAGCTCCATGATGGCTGCTTCAAGGGCGAGTTAGTTTTCGTTGATTTTGGACAGCAGGGAAGGGAGTAAGTCAGCGTTCGGCATCGGTGTTCCTCCTTTGAGTGAACAGCGTAGGCTGATGATGGCGCAGATGTGCTTTTCGTGGAAGTCGATGGATTTCAGCGAGGGTTGGTTAACATAGAAAAACTCTAATTCACGCATACGGATTTTGGTGTTTACGCGATCAGTAGTGGAAGCAGGATAGCCTCCTGCTTCCACGAGTGGATTGCTAGTTAATTGGTTTGCTGATCAATCCCGGCCTGTAACGCCTGGCGATCACTGTGCCCGCCGACTCTCAGCGGTCCAAGGTTGAAGGCTTGATCCTTACGTATGGCGTCGTCCTGTTTCTGGGTCAATTCGTCCTTGGCGCCCAGCACCAGATTGACCGGTGACTTCGACAGGTTCAGCCCGACATCCGCTCGGTAATCGCTGCCGGCCAACGTCGTTGCCGTCACCTTGGAACCACCCAAATCGACCTTGCCCTGGTCCGCGCTGATCCGGGCGCCAGTCAGGTGGGTTTCGCCACTCACCTGCAGGTTGACGCCTTGCGTGCGGATGCCCGACGCTTGAGTGACGCTGTCTTTCACCACATGGCTGACGTCCAGGTTCAACGTCGGGGTGTAGGACGTGTTGCCGCTCTTGTCGCCGAACAGCACGTTTGCGGTGGTATTGGCCACCGAACTGCCGGTGGTGTTTTTGCCGCTGACGGCGTAGCTGTCAGTGGTTTTTGGCCAGGCCTTTTCCTTGAGGTCGGACAGGCGAGTACCCACGGCATCCTTCTTGTCCGCCAGGTAAGCCTTGGCTTTGTCCACGCTCGTACCGAAGGCGCCGCGGGGCTCGGGGTTCACGTCGTAGCTACCGCTGCGGGTGAGTTTTTCGCCCAGGCGTTCCTTGGCGTTACCAACGCTGTTGACCACGCTGTCCTTGGCCGAGGCCAGGTGCTCGGTGCCCTTGTCCACGGCGTTCTCGAGCTTTTCGCGATGCTTGTCAAACGCGCCCTCGGCCTTGGCTTGCACCTTGTCCTTGAGCGGGCCGCTGGCCTTGGCCAGTTTGTTGACCACGCCGGGCTGGTTTTTCTCGACATCAAGCTTGGCGTCGACGTTGACTTGGGTGCTGCTGACTTGATCCTTGCGGCTCTCAATGACGAGGTCGCCGCCGACATTGCCACTGACCTGCTCGGCCTCAATCCGCGCGCCGGCCAGATGGGTGTCACCGGCACTGTTGATCACCACCTTATTCGCCTTGATCAGGCTGTCGTGCTGGGTGGTGCCTTGCAGGTGATCCACGTCGACCTTGGCCCGCGCATTGATGCCGTGCTGGGTCTTGGGGGTGTCATGTTCACCGGCGTCGGCCAGGGTGGTTTTGCCGCCGCTGCCGCCTGCGCCCAGGGTCACGCCCCAGCTGTTATGCGCCTGGGTCGATTGCGCCGATTCTTGCAGGATGCCGCCGTTTTGCGCATCCAGATTGACGCTGTCAGCCACCACCTGAGTCCCCTGCAGGTGGATCGCATCCGCCGCGTTGGCGCCGCTGGTGAGGCTCACCTTGCCGTTGCTGTGCAACTGCCCGACGCTAACGCCTTGGTCGTTTTCGGCGACTTTGCCGATGTTGAAGTTGGCGCTCAGGCTGCCGGTGGTACCGCTGCTTTCAGCGCTGCTGGTCTTGCCGGCACCGACCGTCAGGCCGCCGCCCAGGTTGCTGCCGCTGCTCACATGAGTATCGGTGGCTGCTTGCAGGTTCAGCTTGCCGCCAGCGTTGAGGCTGATGTCACCGGTCTTCGCGGTGCTGCTGCCGACCTTGGTGCCTTGCAGGGTCATGTCGCCACCGCTGCTGAGCTGGATCGGGCCGTTGCCCTGCAGCGTCGCGACACGCGCCTGGCTGTCCTGGGTGTTAAGGTGCTTGTCGTCCAGTTGCACACCGGCACCGAGGTTGACGTTCGTACCGTTGCTGCCCGGCGCCGTGCCCACGGTCAATGAACCGCTGCCACGCAGGCTGTTATTGGTGCTGCTCTGGGTATCGCTGGCCTGGTTCAGCGCCAATTCGCCACCGGCTTTGAGGTTGACGCCCGCCTGGCCGCCGTTGAACTGGCTGCCTTCATAACGCGCGTCGCCTTGGGTCTCGATGTTCACACCCTGGGTCCCGGCGTAGCTGCCGACCACCGCCGTGCTGCTGGATTCGCGCACATCGCTGCTGCCGCCTGCGCCATTGCCGCGCACGTTCAAGTCTTCACCGGTGGTGGTGTAGACGCGCACGCCCACTTTGGCGTCAACGCCTTGCTCGCTGCTGGTGTGGGTGTTGGCGGCCGCCGTGGCGAGGTGCTCGCCGGCATTGATCTTCAGCCCGCCCTCACTGGCGCGGTACTGGGTGCCTTCGTCTTTCACGGTGTTGGCGACATTGACCTGCACCGTGCCACCGCTGAACTGGCTGACCACGGCGGTACTGTCCTGCTGTGTGCGGGTCTTGTTGGTATGGCCGACTTCCACATCGAGCCCGACATTCGGTTGCTCGAAGGCATCCAGCAGGCCGGGCTGATGGAATTTGGCCTGGGCCACGCCGTTGACGGCTTTTTCGATCGGCCGGGTGATGCCTTTGTATTCAACATTGGCGCCGACGTCGGCGGTCCAACCGTTCTCTTTGTGGGTGCCGGTCTCGGTGTTATGCGCCGCCTGGTTATCGACCTGCGCCGCGTTGACCTGCAACTCAGAACCGGCCTTCACCTGCGCGCCCTGGCTGGTCAGGGTGTTGCCGGCGTTGATCGTCAGCGTGCCGGCCGACGCCACGCTGCTGGTTTGCGCGGTGGTTTTGTGGCTGGTGTCATTGCTGCTCTGGTGGCTGAACTGCGCACCATTGCCGGCTCGGTCCAGGCCGCCGGTGTAATACACGCCGCCAGCGGTGGTGGTGGTGTCGGTTTGGCTCCGGGTGCTGTCATCGGTCGCCAATAGCTCGACGTTTTTGCCGCTCACGGTCGCATCGCCCTGGGTCGCCTTCAGCTCGGAACCCTTGATGCTAACGTCGCCACCGGCCGTGACGGCCAGGCTGCCGCCGCTGAGGCTGGAAGCTTGCTGCTGGGTGGTGTCGGTCTTGCTGGCGTGCTGCTGGTCTGCATAGTTCACACCCGCGCGGTACTGACGCGTGCCGTCGGCGGTCTCCTTGGCGTAGCCATCGAAACCCCGCGTGTGAGTGTTGGTAGTGGTGTGAGAGGTGTTTTCAGCCGACGCGACTTTGATGTCACCCTTGGCATTCGCTTGCAGTTCGCCTGCCGCAGAGACCTTGGAGCCGCTGACGCTGATGTCTTTGGCGCTTTGCAGTTTGAGGTTGCTGTCCGAGCGCAGGTTGCTGGCGACGACGGTGCTGTCCTTGAGGTTCTTGCGGCTTTCATCCTTGGTGATACCGAAGAACTTGCTGTCGTTGCTGTAGCTATTGTCGTGGGAGGTGTTTTGCACGCCGTCGATCACCAGCGAGCCTTTGTCGCTGATGACGCTGGCCTGTCGGCCACCACGCGCCTGGCTGCCATTGATGCGCACGTCGTCCGCCTTGACGATCAGCTTGCCATCGGCGTTGACCTTGCTGCCGGTGTTCAGGGTCTTGCCCTTATCGCCATCGCCGTTCTTGCCGAAGAAACTGCCGCCAGTCAGGTCGCCGGAGTAAGCGTTGTCGCTGCTGCGCTGGGTACGGCTGGCGCTGGTGATGTCGACTTGCCGAGCGGCCAATTGAATGTCGCCCGCAGATTTCAGTTCGGCGCCTTGCAGTTGCAGTTTTTGCTGGCTGGTCAGCTCCAGGGCTTTGCCGGCCTTGAGGCTGCTGGTGACGCTGCGCTGTTCGCTGCTGGAATTGTCCCAGTTGGCTTTCCACAGGTGCTTGCGGTGGTTGCTCTGGTCGCGGGTTTCGTGGGTTTCGGTGGCGGCGCTCAGTTGCAGGTCGGCGCCGCTGTTGACGCGCAATGCGTCGCCTGCTTCGACCTTGCTGGCCTTGATCTGGGTGTTGGCGCCGGACAACAGCGTGGCCTGTTGTTGTGCGACGACGTTGTTGCCGTGCTGACGCGAGTCCTTGTCGGTGGTGGTGCGGTCATAGGTTTCGTAGGTGAACAGGAAGTTGCTGTTGTTCCACTGCTCACGTTTTTCCTGAAGTTTTTTGCTTTCCAGGCTGCTGAGGGTGAGGTTGCGGCCGGCGTCGAGCTTGACGTTGCGCCCGCCGACGTCGGTGGCGGCGAGGCTCAAGTCTTTGGCACTGTGCAATTCGACATCGCCCTGGCGGCTCTGCACACCGGCGCGGGTGGCGTCGAGGCTGTTGGCGTAGACCTGGCCGCTGATATCGAGGTTGCCGGCCGAGCTGACCTTCACCCCATCACGGCCCGCGACTTGCACCGCACCCACGCGCACCCCGGCACCTTCGGCGGTGCTGATGATGTTGATACGGCCGGCCTGCATTGCCCCGAACAGGCGGGCGTCGATACGCTGGTCCTGGGTTTTGCTCGCCGGGTCGACCTGGCGCACCTGGCCGCTGGCGTAGTCGACCTGATTGCGGCCGACCGTGAGGTTCAATTGGTCACGCGCACTGAGGCGCCCATCGCTGTCGATACGCGGCGCGATCAGGTTGATCGAACCCGCACCGTTTTGCAGGCCCTGGCCTTGCACCGTCAGTTGGCCGCTTGCATCGCGAGTGTTCAAGCCTTGCAGCTTGCCGTCGTTGAGTTCAGGGCGGCCCACTACCAGGTTGGCATTTGGGGTGTTGATGAAACTGCCGCCGTTGACGGAAATGCCATTGGGGTTGGCCAGCACATAATCGGCAGCCCGGCCAAAAATCTCCTGAGCGCCGTTGATGGCCGAGGCGTTGCGGCTCACCACTTCGTTGAGGATCACGCTCGCCGCCTGGCCCTGGAACTGCGGGTTGGCCGCCAGCTGCCCGGCGAGTTGCGATTGACCAGCCTGCAAGGCGTTGTTCAACACCACGCCCTGGCGGTCGACGTTGTAGTCCAGGAACTGGTTATGGGACAGGCCGCCGGCATTCGGCGCGACGATGTTGACGATGGGCACGCCGCCCTGGTTTTGCAGCTGCGGCGTACCGCCAGGCGCTTCGACGACGGTTAAGCCACCGGCCAGTACCAGCTGCGGCAGCAGGAACAGGCTGGCGATGGCCCAGCGCAGTTTGCCCTGGGGTGAAAGGTGAAACGTATGGGTGTCAGTCGGCATAAATAAATTCGCTCTGTGTTGGCTGATCCGCGACGTGCGTTGTTCGTTGCAACGCTGCTGTGGTGGTCAGGTACGGCGGTAAACTCAGGCTAAACAGGTGTTGCTCAAATCTGCACGCTAAGGCGCGTCAGCCAGACCTCCCGCTCCTGGCCAAACCCTGTGGGCGTGTTGAGGTTGCGTTGGTAATCGAGGTCCAGTTGCACGTTTTTCCAGCTCAGGTTGAGCCCTGCACTGGCACCGCTCAGGCGCTGGCTTTGAGCGCCGTGTTCGCGCTTGATCCAGCCGTTGTCCAGGCCCAGGCGCGGGGTGATTTTTACCGGCAGGTCGCTGGTGAGCGGCAGGCGCAAGGTGTTGCGCCATACCGCGCCGATGGCCCCGGACGCGATGTTTTCGCGGTAGCCACGCACCGCCGAATCGTCGGTGCCCAGCAGTTGTTCGATGGCAGGCAACGCATCCGGGCTGTATTGCGCCGACAGCTGGCTCTGCCACTGCCACGGTTGCCCCAGCCATTGGCCGTTGCGCCATTGGGTGAGGTTGGCGCGGTACTTATGGAATTGCGCCTGGGGCAGGTTTTTTTGCGTTTGCTCAGCATCACGGTCGGCGCCGAACCATGTCAGGCCTTGGGCGTAATTGACGTCGAGGTTCCACACTGCGCTGTTGAGCCAGAACAGATTCAGGCCAGCCTCGGCCACTGTCAGCGTCGGGCTCTGGATGCCTAAGCGAACCTTTTGCAGGTAGCTGTCGACGTCCTTGTAGGCCAGCTGCAGGTTGGCGCTGAGTTGATGGCCCTGGTCGCGCCACAGCACGCGGTCGGTGCGCAAACTGACCTGGTCGGTACGGCCGCTGTTGTAAAACGTGGCGCGGCTGAGCTTGTACGGCGAGCGGTATTCGTTGTGGCTGGCGAACAGGCTGTAAGTCCAGTACCCGTAGGGGATGGAATAAAACAGGCTGTTGCTGCGGCTGTAGCGCGGCCCGTGGTTGAGCGTGTCGCTGAAGCTCAGGTTGAGCGAATCGTTGAGCGTGAGCGGGCTGTCCAGGCTCAGGTTGATGGCATTGCGATCACGCCCCGTGCCGGCGCTGCCGAGGTTATCCACTCCAAGCCCCAGCCCCCAGCGTGACGCCGTGCTGCGCGAGCGCAGGATGATGCGCGAGGCGCCAGCTTCACTGCCAGGGGCGATGTCGGCGGTGAGGTCCACCGAACGCAGGCGGTTGAGCTGGTCCAGGCCTTGTTCCAAATCGCGCAGGTTCAGCGGCTTGCCGAGCATCCCGGGGAACGCGCCGCCTAACGACACCGGCAGGCTCTGGTCGGCCAGTTCGATGGCTTCGAGGTAGCCCTCTTCGACGTGAATATCCAGCGACTGCCCGGCCGCTGGCGGGCTGATCAGGTACGGGCGGCTGGCGATATAGCCGGCTTGCACATACAGCTGGGTGATCTCGGCCAGCAGGCGGTTGATCTGGGTGACGCCCATGCACGGCGCCACGTAGGGTTCGATGCGTTGGTTCAGCTCAGCCTTGCTGAACAGCGTGACCCCGGCCAGGCGCGTGCCACTTAGCGGCCAGCAGCGTTCATCCTTGGCTATGTCTGTTGGCAAGGCCGGCGTGGCCGCTTGCGTACCGAAACTACCGCGTTGCAGCTGCCGTTGGCGCTGCTCCAGGTGTAATTGCTGCAAGTCGCGCTGCTGTTGTTGCTGCAAGCGCAACGCTTCCTGGCCCGCTTGCCGCCCATCGGCGGCGGCCGGCAGCGCGCACAGGCAGAGCAGGGCGACGCCCAGGCTCTGGATACAACACAGGCGTTGGGTTGAGGGCTGATTCGGCACTCGACATCCTTAACGTAGAAATACACACAATCCATACCCCTAGCCAAACGGTGAACTCAGGGATCTTGCACAGTTGAGCCATCATTAAACTGTCTGCCACATCAGTTGTAGGATTTTTTACGTAAAACGTGGGGAATGCAGCGTTATTCACAAAATAAATGCACAGAGGTGGTGCGGGAGGGCCAGGCGATAACTCCTTGGGCGTTTCATGAGGCGATTTTTACCCTCATTCTGCTGACTCACCGATCAATCCTACCTTTCAGACGTATTTACCCCTTTGCCTTTTACAAATGCCGCTGGGGGGCCATAGGACAAACGCCACGAATCGTGGGCAATTTGGTAGTTTGTGTGCTGGTCGGCAGGACGTTGGGGCGGGGAGTAAATCATTTCCGCAATCTGATGTGCACCCCTTGAGTTATGGAGCTTTTAGCGTATCGAAATATGGAGGGATGCGGAAGCGCTAAAAATGTTAACTTGCTGAATTTAAAGAAAAAATCACCAGTCTTGAAAGTCGGCGAACGTTAACAGCGTTCCCAGGGTTCGAGTCCCTGGTTTCCCGCCAAGATGCAGATAAAAGCCCCGCTTATGCGGGGCTTTTGTGTTTCTGGGGTTTGGGTAGGTAACGGCGGTTTTTGATAGGCGTTCCGGAACTTTCGGGTAGGCGTTCCGAAACTTTGCCTCTTTTGATGGTTTGGCAGTGGCACCAATCCTCCCGTAAACCCGTTTGGTGATCTCCTGCTTGCTATGTCCCAGTAGTAGGCTGGCGTCGCCAATATCGATGATTTCCGATGCCGCCTTGGGTCTGATGTCACGAAACTGAAACCCTCCGATCTTTACTGCCAGCATAGGATCGCCCTGATCCAGCGCGTTCTGCTGCGCCTTCTCCCTTGCCTTGTCCCAGCGCAGGCGCAACATACCTTTCGTCATCCTTTTTCCGTGCTTGTTGATTTGTAGGTACTTAGACGGGTGGTTGGCATTTCTTTCGGTTATCTCTAACCCATTTCCCGAGACTGTTTTCTGCTGATTCTGTCCGCATCAAAACTCTGAGTTTCTGCCCGGTTTTACCCTGGGTGACCAGGAAGTAATCGCCCTCGGTGTCGTTGCTACGCATGATTATTACGTCGGCCGGCCTCTGGCCGGTCAGGTAGGCCAGGTCCATGGCTTCCTTGAGTTCTGGGCCCGCCATGCCGTAGACAGCGTCCCAAACCACCGCATTGGCGTAGTAGTCACGTGGTATCTTTTTGTTCTTCCTGACGCCTTGGCAAGGATTCTTCCGCTCGGTGAGGCCCCACTCGGGGGCCATATTGAACACGTGAGACAGAAGGGCGATTTCCCTGTTGGCCCTGACCTTGGCGGTGCGTGCGTCGCGATGCCATGCAACTGAAGGGTAATTCTCCCGTTGATCAGGCCCTGATTCAAAAATTTAGGAAAAGCGGCTTGAATACCACTGCATTCTTCATACGAAACCGAGTAGGATTCAGTCTATAAAGAAACTGCGGGATGTTCGAGTGTCCGAAGGGACGAGGCGCCGGCTGAGGATGGATCCTGAAATGGATAATAACGAGCTAATTTCTGACCTGATAAAAATTGGAATACCGTCAGTTGTCGCGTTGGCGGGAACTCTAAGTAGTTTAATACTTGCATGGTGGGGGCACAAACAGAGTCTTTTTATAAAAAAAATACAATACCTCCACGATATACAGAAAGAAAGAGACAGTCGGACGGGCGATTTGGTTAGAGAGTGCTCACTACAAATCAATTCGCTGCATGATGACTTTGTTTCTTTCGGGATCATGTTTTATGCAAAAGTTGATACTTTGGCTAATATGGATCCCTGGTTGGAGGCCGAGCAAGAGGTTATTACTGCTCGCTTTCAAAAGGCACTAGACTCCCTGCAAAGACATGCTGCAGTAAAGTCCTATGTTATGTTGTTGGGAGACGATGAGTTGTCTGAAATGTATAAAAGTTACTTGGCTGCTATTGGTCTAGTCGTTGGGGGCTATAGTTCAGATAGATTAGCGTCCGTTGATGAGCTCAGTTCTTTTATTGATCAGGCTAACGGTGTGCAATTAGAAATAATGAAAAAGATGAGTTCTATTTACCTAGTTCGTTAGGCTAAGTCTTAGTCTGAAGTGTTCAGATGAATGAATGCCGTGCTCTACAGAGAGTAAATTTTTTAATGACTTTTTGTATAATCTTTAGGAAGGGAAGACATGCGATTTATTGATGTTTTCGCCGGATGTGGCGGCCTCTCTCTCGGCCTATTGAAAGCTGGCTGCGAGGGTATTATCGCCGTAGAGAAAAACTCTATGGCTTTTGAGACGCTGCGTCATAACCTTATTGAAGGCGAACGCTACCAGTTTAACTGGCCAGATTGGCTACCCAAACAGGCGATGAGCTGCGAAGATTTTTTGAACGGCTATGGCAGAGAAATCGGTCAGTTAAAGGGCGAGATCGACCTTATGGTTGGAGGCCCTCCGTGTCAAGGCTTCTCGACTGCAGGAAGACGAAATCCTACAGATCCAAGAAATAAAATGGCTGAGCAATATCTTGAGCTTGTTAAAATTGTCCAGCCTAAGCATATCGTTATAGAAAATGTCAGTGGGTTTAATAGCAAGTTTACCGAGAGAAAACGCACCGGCGGTGAGCGCGAACAATATTTTAAAAAGTCTTATGCTGAGTTTATTAGTGAGGAGCTTTCTAAGATTGGTTACACCGTTTCTCGTGGAAAAGTAAATTGCGCAGACTTTGGTGTCCCACAGAACAGGTACAGGTACTTAATAATTTGTTCACTTGAGGGTGATCCGAACCATCTAGATGAGCTTCTGCAAAGTAGAGACCGCTTTTTAGAAGATAAGTCTTTGCCTAAGAGTAGGCCTGTATCCGTCTATGAAGCAATAGCGGATCTGCAGATAAGAGATAGAAAACTAGAAGAAAATAAAGATTCGGGCGTACGTGGTTTTGTTGAAGCAGTTTACGAAGCTCCGGAAGTATATTCTCCATATTTGGCTATTATGCGAGAGGACTATAGAGGTGCACCAAATAGTAGACGGTTGCCCAAGCATAAACCGGAAACAATCGTACAGTTTGCAAAAATACAACGTGAATCGCAACCAGGCAGGTCTCTTTCAAAAGAAGCTCGGGAGAAGCTTGGTTTGAAAAAACACGCTATAACAGTACTGACAAAAAACGCTCCTTCACCAACGATAACCACTTTACCGGATGACATAATTCACTATGACGAGCTAAGAATACTGACAGCTCGGGAAACAGCCAGGATTCAATCTTTTCCTGATTGGTTTGAATTCACGGGTAAATATACTACTGGCGGAAAAAAAAGAAAAATTGAATGCCCAAGATATACTCAAATAGGTAATGCGGTTCCGCCACTTCTTGCTGAGGCTATAGGGGTGTTTTTAACAGAACGAAATCAGCATTTTTTACAAGATGAATTAGAAATAGTACAGGAAGGTGCTATAAATGCAGGCTCTTAATTTTAGAGTTAGCTCGCATCTGAAATCGATAATTGGACGCGATCTGATAACGGATGATTTTGTTGCTGTTTTTGAACTTGTAAAAAACTCATTTGATGCCGGGTCAAGTGAGGTAAGTATTCACTTTACCGATGATAGTATTTTTATTATCGATGATGGTAAGGGGATGTCATATGACGATCTAATCAACAAATGGTTGTTTGTCGCCTACTCAGCTAAGCAAGACGGTACTGAAGACGACCCCAAAACCGACTATAGGGAGTCGTTTTCGTCGAAACGATATGCTGGTAGTAAAGGAGTTGGTCGGTTTTCATGTGATCGGCTCGGGGAATTACTAACGCTCCAAACTCAGAAAGAAGGCAGTAGTGAGGTAAATTGCCTTAAAATTGTTTGGTCCGACTTTGAAGGCTCATCAAAAAAAGACTTCATAAAGGTGGATGTGAGCCATACTAGATTAAAAGAATTTAAATTGCCTCCTGAAATAGCTTTCAAGCATGAAAGCGGAACAGTCTTAGAAATAGGGATTTTAAGGGAGTATTGGGATCGCCCTAAGCTGAGAGATCTTAAGTCTTCATTGGCAAAGTTGATAAATCCTTTTGGTGCTCATAAAGAAAGTTTTTCTGTACAAATTTATGCCGAGCGCGAAACTGCCGAAGATGAACGTATCCTCAATAGTACTGAAGAACCTCATCCTAACGAGATAATTAACGGGCCAGTAGATAACTTCATATTTCAAACGCTGCAAGAAAAAACTACCTGGTTAAAAACAACTATTGAAGGCGATTTTATAAAAACTGAACTTATTGATCGCGGAAAAGTGATCTATAGGGTTTCTGAGGTTAACGAATTTAAAGCGCTTAATGGATCAGGTTTTGAATGTAACCTGTTTTATTTGAATCGTTCCGCGAAAGCGACTTTCGCACGCCGTATGGGCATAAACTCGATTTCTTTTGGGTCGGTTTTTTTATTCAAGAATGGATTCAGAGTTTATCCGATAGGTGAGGAGGCAGATGATAGTTTTGGTATTGATCGGCGGAAGCAGCAAGGTTATTCGCGTTATCTAGGTACTAGGGATATCCTCGGAAAAATTGATGTTCATGGCGATGATTCAAAATTTAAGGAATCCTCTAGTCGTGACAAGGGATTGATAGAGACTGTCGCTTACCTCCAGCTGAAAGACGCATTTTGGAAAAAGTGCTTAATGCGGCTTGAAAACTATGTTGTCGGTGTTAGTTGGAGAGTTAAGTATGATGCTGACTTGCATGACTCGAGCCATCTAACGCGAGATGAGTTACGGTCGAAAATAATTGAAGTAATTAATAAGCTCTCTAACTCTCCTGGTGTTCAGGTCGAATATTTTGCTGAAGATTTTCTTACGCTTATAGATAGCAAGGCTAAAGATTTTGATAAGACTATCGACAACCTTTCCGATATAGCTGAGAAAACTGGTAACCAAGCCCTTTTTGAAGAAGCGAAGAATGCCAAATCTCGTTATCAAGAAATGCTTAAGGCCGAATCTGAAGCTATTCGGTATGCGGAGCGGGAAAGAGAGGAGCGTCATAGAGCTGAGGCGTTAGCAAAAAAAGCTGAAAAGGCGTTAAAAAGTGAGCAAGATAGAAATTTATTCCTTACTTCGCTTCAGAGTCATGACAAAGATGTTCTGGAAAGCTTGCATCATCAGGTTATTATCTACGCAAGTAACGCTAAGAATCTTATAGAAGCAAGTTTGTTTTCCATGCATGGAAATAGAAACGTTCCTCGCGAGGAGATAGAAAAAACTTTTGAAAATCTTCTTCTTTTAAATCAGCAGGTAATTGCTGCGTCGAGGTTTGCAACGAAGGCCAACTTTAAGTTGGACTCGAACTCGATTAGCGAGGATCTGTCATTATATCTTGAGCAGTACATAGAAAAGATTTGCAAGGTATATAAAAGTAAGATTTCCATTGATACTACAAGGCTTGCTAAAGACTTTAGGATTCAATTTAAGCCAATCGAGATATCTATTATAATAGATAACCTAATAGATAATTCAATTAAAGCTAATGCGTCGACTATGGCGGTAACTATAAGTAAGCCTCAGGCTAATGTATTGTCGGTTGTTCTGAAAGATAATGGTGTTGGGCTTTCTAGTGATGTTGAGCGATCATCAATATTTAGCAAGGGTGTGACTACCACTAGCGGTTCTGGTTTGGGTTTATATAACGTAAGGCAGTTGTTGCAGAATATCAATGGGACGATTGAGCTGATTGAAACTAGCTTCAATGGTACAACTTTCGAGATTAGGATATATAATTAATGGACGCAACCTACTGCATTCTTTGGCTTGATGATCAGAAAGATGAGCTTAATGGTGTTGTAAAGAATCTCGAAAGTCGTCTATATAGTGTTGGGTTGAATGTTCATATAACATGGCATGAAAAGTTTGATGATGAGAGCGTCAAACCTCTGGTTGAATCATTGAGGAAGCATTCTCCTTACGATCTCATAATGGTTGATTACGATCTTGGAGTGGGAAAGGTTGGGCATCGACTAACTAAACTCATCAGGAGTCATACTTATGGAGATATGGTTTTTTATAGTTCGGCTCCAGATGAAGAACTACGAGAGCAGCTTTATAAGGAGAGAGTTGATGGTGTGTATTGCATGCAAAGAGAGTCTTTAGCTCAAGAGGTCTTCTCGCTGGCCCAAAACGCCATCAGGCGAGTTGTACATCCGAATTACATGCGAGGTTTAGTTGTCGGGTCGGTAGGAGAGTTGGAAGGTCTTTTTGAGGATACTATTAATTCCATCATCTCAAAAAAAGGATCGCCTTCTGTTGAAGAGGTTAGAGGGATGGCCAAGCAATCGCTGCAAGCATATATTGATGAGCTTCAAAATGTTAATATTCCTCGATTTGACACCATGCCTGTTGACCGGATTGTTAAAAAGTTAAATTTGAGGGTCAAGGTGGATTTGCTTTTGATGCTCTTGGAAGAGGATGGGGGGCAGCTAAGTTTGAATTGTCACCATATAATCTCTAATTTTTCTGATGAAATTAATCAGCACAGAATAGAATTTGCTCATGCGAGAACTACTAATATCGAAGGTATTCCCGTTTTTCAGGATCGCAATAAAAAAGTCTGGGGTCCTGTAGATATGAGGAATCTACTTTTGAAGTTGAGGGAGCATTACGATGCAGCCAAAAATATTAATACTTATTTTCGTAAGTAGTGGCGGGTGATTTTTTGCTAGAGGGTTGAGTTGAGTTCACCCTCTTTGTTGATTTGCTTCTAGGTTCTAAAGCTATTTAATCATCACGCGCTATTATCCTTCAGCTATCCATTTCAACTCAACTCCGCCCTGTGAGGTCAGCCCGGGCTTTTTGGTGCTTACACGCAGTGCGTGCTCCCAGTGCAAGTGGGGGTTGACAAGAATACGGCTTGGGATAGGCAGGGCGGGTCGATATACTAGTTTCCGGGCAATGTGTGCGGCATGTCTGCTCTAAGGGGCTCTGCTTTGGAACGATTCTGTTGAAAAAGTCGGACGTGATTTTCAGGGTATAAAAGTAAGTGCATGAGATTGCAATCTTAAATAGCTGCAAAGGTGTTCTGACAGATCTCACGTAGCATTGCGAAAAACAGGCTCTTTCACCGATCAGGTTCCGGGAAGTTCGAGAAAACCGACTTTTTCAACACGATCGGCCAGAAACGGACACTCGCGATGAATCTAAGAGACCTGAGGCGATTCAATAAGCGCCTTCGCGTTATCCAGGTTTATAGGTTGTGCGATTTGGGCAACGGGCTGTAGATGTCCGCGCGATCAATCAGTGGATATTGAGAACTGCCAAGGTTAGCTTGATGAACTCTTCGTTCCTGTCGATGGTGTCCAGTGCTCCGCGCACGTTGTCGGCGATTTCGGTGCCGCCTTGCTGCTCAACCCGGTCCATCAGCTCCATGATGGCCGCTTCAAGGGCGAGTTGGCTTTCGTTGAATTTGGACAGCAAGGAAGGGAGTAGGTCTGAGTTCGGCATGGCTGTTCCTCCGTGGAGCATAAAGAGTAGCAGCAGGTTTGCGATGAGGGGCATGATCGGTTGGCAGGACGCCGGGAAGGGGGTACAGTTCCAAAACTAAAAAAACACCCTTTGTGGAATAGGGCCTCCAGCCTGGTCGGTACTACTGGATAATGGAACTCCGCGAGCCCTCAAGGCCGCAGACCGCTTGAGTTTGCATAGCGGTCTTGAAAACCGACGAATGTTAATAGCGTTCCGAGGGTTCGAGTCTCTGGTTTCCCGCCAAGATTCAGACAAAAGCTCCGCTTATTCGGGGCTTTTGTGTTTCTGGGGTTCGGCTGTGGCTGGCTTGTATTTTTATGGAACCGTTCCATAACTTTTCTATTTTGACGGCTTCGTAGTGGCGCCGAGCCTTCTGTCAACGCACTTTGTGATTTCCTGATTGCTCTGCCCCAGCAACAGGCTTGCGTCGCCGATATCCACGATTTCCGACGCCGCCTTGGGTCGAATATCTCGCAACTGAAACCCGCCGATCTTCGCGGCGAGCGTCGGATCTCCTTGTTCGATAGCTTTCTCGCAAGCCATCTCTCGTGCCTTGTCCCAGCGCAAGCGCAGCATCCCCCTCGTCATCCTTTTCCATGCTTGTTGATCAGCAGATACTTGGAAGGATGGGCGGCATTCCTCCCTGAAATTTCCCGAACTAGCCTGCCTCTTCTATTCCGCTGGCCCGCAGTGTGAGCCAGGACTGTCGGTGATTACGGCGCTGGCAGTAAGACCCACCTCTGCCAGCGCGCAATGGATCGTTAGGCAGTAGGTCTGACCCGGAAGGCCAGGAACACCGGGCCGAATGGGAAGGTACTGACTTCCAGCTCATCCAGTGGGTTGAGCGTGCGTGTGCGACTCCCAGCATTGCTGTAGATCACATGGCTGCTCGATACCTCGATGTTGACCTTGCCGGTGGCCGCCTGGATCAGATTCACCCTGAACCCTTCAGTCACGTCATCACCAATGGTGAGCGTGACGTCTGTATCGCTGATAACCAGAACCGACTTACCTGAGTCCACCATGGTCAGTGGTCTGCTGCCGGTGATGGAGACGTTGGTGTGTACGTGGCCCCCGGCGTGGTAGCTGACCATTCGTGGGTCTGCGAAGACGCGGGCGAAGGCGCCGACATAATTGACACTGGCGCGCATGTCATCGAATTGCTCGACCACGTAGGTGCCGATGCTGCCTGATACTTCAGCGTTGGGATCCAGAACCCATTTGCGTCCTACCATCAGCCCGATCTGGGTGTTGGCACGTACGCCGGCACGCATCTCTTCAAGGAACAGCTGACTGATCTGGCCACCGCCCTTACCTTGGACATAGGTAAACCGCGCAATGGAGTGGCTGTCTCCAGTAGGGCTGCCCTGGGAGGTGTCGACCTTGTAGTCGACAAAGTCCGCCGAGACGGTGGTGGTCGTTGTGTTGGCGTTTGGCGCCCAGGTGAAATCCAAGACCCTGCCGGTTTTAACCTGCTCTAACGAGGTGGTGGTTTGCGAGGTGGTAGTAGAGCCTGACTGCTTCAAATCATCGTTCATGTTACTCATCCTTAAGTGAAGTGCGTATGAGTGCAGGCCGAGCTGGCCCGAAGCGTATGATCACCGTCATAACGCCACTTTTGCTACAAAACCCTGTTGTCTTACTTGATCCGTATGGAACTGTCACCGCGCTCGAGGTGTGCCCAGATCGGCTCTTCGAGTAGTTCGTGTTCTGCATCTTCACCGGCGGCCATGCGTTTTCGTACGGCTACGTTGTGCTCTCGGATTTCCTTGAACTTGGCCGTGACGGTGCGCTTGTCGGGAGAGAACACGGTATTGGTGTCGATGACGTCGCCCGGGATATCGTCCTCTTTATCGACGATGACCTTTTCGGGCGCTAGAGCCAAAGTGATCGTGAACAAGGGCCGCCTGATCGTTTTTGTATCGGTGGCCTCTATGTTTTTGCGCAGGTACTCGACGAGCTTGCCGACGGTGTTCTTCCTGGTGTCGGCCATCGCTTGGAGTTCGGCGAGTTTGCCGGTGGCCTGATGATTTTGGACCCTTCAATCGGGCGCTATGATAGCGCCCAAATCTGAGGTGTCTGGATATGCGTCAATCGTCTTCGAATGAGTTCGAGCTCAAGGCTGCCAGCATGGTGCTTGATGAGGGTCAGCCGGTTACCGAGGTCTGTGCCAGCCTGGATATCGGCCCCTCTGCTCAACCCAGTTCGTAAGCTCCATGATGGCTGCTTCAAGGGCGAGTTGGTTTTCGTTGATTTTGGACAGCGGGGAAGGAAGCAGGTCTGAGCTCGGCATCGGTGCTCCTCCTTGGAGTGAACAGCGTAGCAGTTGGTGTTTGGTACGCCTGCTTTAGGGGTTTCTCCTTTCGATCAATGGCAGCCTCTCACCGACACTCCGTTTTAGGCGGTTCGACGCCCTTTCCAGTAATCGCTTACCATGGCTCACGGACTTTAATTTTCAATCATTAAATGTTTCTGAGTAATGAAAGGGTTTATATCCAATGCCCTCGTATTGACATTGCTCTATGCACTTTCAAATGGAGTGTCCGCTGAAACACCGAGCACAGCGAGGCGGAGGGTATCAGGTAAGGCCAAGGTGATTTCCTTTTCGAGTGATGGCATTTAGCCAAGATCCTAGCTCAGTAATTTGAGATATCAAATCTCGGCCCTGCATTTCAGCTGCCAGAATCGCTCCTGTTTTTGGAGACTCTCGATGACCGCTTTTGGCCGATTTCTGCCGGTGACAACCGACTGAAAACGGCCAATAGCTGACACTCCGTTTGTCTACAAATCCAGGAGCGCTTCACTGCGTAGCCGATGAAACGACTACTTTTTAAAAACTGCTAATCTTTCACTTCCGTTGATTAAAAGATCGCTTAAAACTCTGATTGATTGACATACTAAATATGGCTCGGTCAACTGTGAAATCTAATGTGTCGGATACGGCGATTAGTGACCTTAATTCTTCAGGGAAGTCTTCGATGCTAGCGCATACCGTTGGAATCAAATATCGAAAGTAGTCTCCAATTTCCGCGTCTCCCTCATAACCAATCGGATTGTCTTCGCTGGACACGTAATCTTCTAGCGCGTGATAAACATAGAAGCCTTTTATTGATGGAAGTGAATACTCCGTGAGCTCTTGATAAAAATTCGAACTCTCTAAGACTATGCGTTCCATTTCGTCGCGCGACGAGGGTTTGAGGTGCCTGCGAAACCTATATATATCTAAAAGAGTTCGACCTTCCTTGTTTTTTGGATAACTTTGAAACTCACGCGACTCTTCCCACATAAACTCATTTATACTGTCGAGTTTTTCCTCTAGCTCTGGAATAGCCAACAAGCTCGAAGGGATAGGACCGAAACAGTTATTCACCATTACAGCTATACGCCCATGTCGATCCATGGCGAACCACGTGAAGATAGTCCCAAAACTTGGCTGCCAATCTTTATCTAACGGCATTACTTCACCTCTGGTAAAACGTGTATATCGCCTGGGATTATTATCGCCAGTGCTGGATTGGCCCTGTTACAGAAACTTTACTGATCCAGGATCCTACCCTGTGAACTATTACCAGCGCTAGATATTTACTGACGGGATGGGGCAGTGGCATAGGCCTCTGGGTCAATTCGACGTCAGTTTCAACAGGCTCGTGCCTAACGTCCACTTTTTCCTGCTTTTGCACGGTATGATCAACGTCAGCTTGCGGCCAATAGGAGCCGCTGGACAGCTTGGGCAGGTGTTGTCGTTCAGCGTTTGCCTTCAACGTTCGCGGGTTCGCACTGGGTTGGGGCAAAGAGAGCATAGCGGCGGCCTTTTCTCTCTCCCGAAGTGCGCGTGTACAGTCTGTCCTGTTCTGCTGATTCAGCCGTCCGGCGTGTAGATAAGATGCGATACGGCAGTAAGTGACAGGTATGTTGGCTAATTGATAATTAGGGAAAACTGAGTATGCGTCGTTTAATAGCCAACGGGTTTGTGTTTGTCAGCATTGCTATACTCTGTTGCAGCTGCACATCTTATTCGTCCCAGCCGACAATCAACGAACCCGTTGAACCCGAAACACAAGAAATTATCTCCAGCTTCAGTTACGCAATAAATTCTCCATGGAAAGACAGTCGCTTCGGCAAGGACGCATACGCAGCGACACTCAACGTTATTCCCGGTGCGCAGGATAAGAACTCCAGCCTTGCCGCCCCGAGCCTGCCAGCATTAGAAATAAAGATCTCGGAGTTTTCATCTGGCGGCGCTTGCGGACAAGATTACTTGACGGGTCTGAGTCTGGGTTTGATCCCCAGTTGGTGTACGCGGACAAACCTTTTCAAGTTTGATTTTATATTGAATAAGGACCAGCGCTTTTGCAGGCAGAAAACCTACTCGATAAACTCCACGTCGTTTTCACATCTGACGATGATTCCGTTTGCACTTCTCAATACGGGCAATCAGCCATTGACGCTCTATCAGGCGGCGCTTAAAGATTTTCTTCGCAGAGGTCAATGTGCGACGCGTTGAGAGGCTGCTTTTGGCCGTTTGCTGCCTATCATGAGGTCCGCAATCGGCCAAACGCGTACGTTTATATCAGTAGGGGTCATGTAGCAACGTAGACAAGAACCGGCTGGAGGCAAGTGAGCGGCGGTGCCGAATCAAGTATTTCGGTAGGTTCACACCATGGATAGCTGCGCCCTTGAAGCCAGTCCATTATTTTTCGCATATGCTGGGAAGGACACTCCAACATGTGTTCGATGGTAATGGACAGCTGAGTGGCCAAGCCGCTTTGCGGTGAAAAGATCCAATGATATTCCCCGCAGCCTACACGTAACTCCCCAGTCGCTTTTGTTGACATGCCAACCAGCCATTTGCACTTATGAACATTGGCGTCGGGCTTTGGAGCGTCACCGAGGCAGAATGTATAAACGTTCTCATATTGCAGGCTAAAGCTGCGTACTAGTACTTCAGCAATATCTTCGCGCCCCTGGACGTTGGGAGGAAAAAGGACGTTGCCTCTCTGCACTAGCACGTTAAGAGCTGCGTCTAGACTGAAAGCATGTTGCAATAAGTCAGGCCGATTTCCGTCCTTACCGAAGATGTAGCTCTCAATCGCTCTGGTGGCATTTTTCATGGACAAATCCTAATGCTGCTACAGATTGGCGAATCTGGATTCCGCGTGAATTATGGGTTAACCGAAACTTCCCCCTTCGCGGAATTTGGTACATCGAACATCCTATCGAAGACCCACTGAAACGCCAGCGCGTAAAAGAAGAAGAAAACGAACAGCCCCAGATCGGTGACCAGTGCAGCCCACCAAGAAATCTCCAGCCACCATGCCACCAGTGGTACCAACATTAGAACTAGCCCACCCTCAAAGCCCAGTGAGTGCAGCAAGCGTCTGCCCAACGTGCGAGCACGCTGTGGCTGACGCGCTTCCCAGAGTTCAAAAGCGTAGTTAAACAGCACGTTCCACAGCAGCGCGCATACAGATAACATCACCGACAGCGCACCCGCATGGGCCAAACCTTCGTCGTATATCAACGAGATGCTAGGCGATAGCACCGCAACAGCGATTGATTCATAGAGGATGGCTTGAAGAATTTTTCGCGAAGGTCCTTGCATGGTTTTTTCCCAAGGGTGGCGAGATCGAATACCTGCGACGGTATCGCTGCGTACACACCAAGAAAAATGAGATAAATTAAATATTCATCAATTCAATTCATCTAGGGAACGATGCGTGTTTTCGACTCTTCCGCTGAACGCGCTGCGCACCTTCGAGGCGGCTGCGCGACTGGGTAGCTTTAAAGCGGCAGCTGAGGAACTCTCAGTCACCCCCGCGGCCATTTCCCACCAGGTCAGGATGTTGGAAGCCCGCCTCGGAGCGATGCTGTTCAAGCGAGCTGGACAAGGCGTCGCATTGACCGAAGAGGGCGAGTTGCTATATCGCCAGACTCACCGCGCCTTGTTAGACATTCGCCGCAGCCTGGAGGCTTTTTATCCGGACACCGTTCCCCAAACCCTAACCATTTCCACTACGCCGGGCTTGGCCGCTGCCTGGCTAATTCCACGACTGGGTGGTTTCTATCGAAGCTTTCCACAAGTCAAGGTGCGGGTCGATACAGGTAACGAACTAGTCGATCTACTGCGTGATTCCAGTATCGATGTCGCTATTCGTTCAGTCAGCCGCGACGACCCGAAGTTGTTCTGTCAGGAGCTAATGAAAGAGCAATTCTCTGTTTACGGCGCCCCAGGCCTGGTGGCCTCGTTGAATGTAAATCAGATCGAACTGATCAACTTACACTGGAAAATTCCGGGAGCATTCTCAATCAACTGGGAAAGCTGGTGCGCGGCCGCAGAATGCCAGACCTGGCTTGAAACGGCGCAGATGCGTGAGTTCGACGATGAGTATTTTGCCTTGAGCGCTGCGATTGCTGGTCATGGGCTGGTGCTGGCAAGCAATGTACTGGTAGCCGACAGCCTCAGGCATGGAGAATTAGTGGCCTATAGACCAGAAGTAAGCCTGCTTGGTCCGCGTTACGTTGCGGTGTGCGTGCCAGGACGGGAGCGGCAGGTGCCTGTGAGTGCGTTCCTTATGTGGCTGGCAGGAGCCGCTCTGCAGGACGGCTGACGATACTCGGCCTACACCTTTTTGAGCGCGGGCATACGATAAGTCTCAGGACTCGTGTGCTATTCGGGAGCTTGTGTTCTGTCGGCAGGACGCCGGGAAGGGGGTCAAAACAGTTGAGTAGGTAGCACGTTGAACCGCAAGGGTATCAGCTAAACAATCGGCGCAATCACTACTTGTTTTACAACGGGGCAATGAGCCATTAGCACATCTGTGCTAATTCCCCAGTAAGGGCATCAATGCTAACTTTTTTACTTTGTTTTTATTGTGAAAGAGGTTTTATGTTTAATCGCATCTCGAAGGTGTTGCTGGTTGCCACAATAATTCCGGTTATCTTGCTTGTTAATGGTTGTCGGGTGATTGCTCAGGAGCGATGGGTGGGAAGGTCAGATCAGGAAGCCTTGAACCTATTTGGTAAACCAGCAGCAGTCAAGAAGGTAAAGGGCGCGAATGGAGAGGAACTTATTGTCCTGACATGGGAGAAGTCTTCAAGCTGGACCAATACCGAAGCTGCAGGAACCTCGATGAATCATACCGGTAACGGCATGGTGTACACGGAGTATTATGAAACTGTAGGGCACAGTTCTGATTGTACGATTGAGGCCACCGTCAACCCGTTTGGCAAGATTGTGGATTTCAAGATTGATAATGGCCGTATAGTCAGTAATAAGTGTAAAAATATTCCTTACGTCCCTGGTTACATTCCGCCGGGGTTCTAGAGTATCTGCTACATCTTTACGGGGTCGAGCATCCCGCGCCCTGTTACAGAGCAACAACTAAGGATGGTGATCATGAATTACAAATGCCTGTTGCCCATGCTCCTGCTGGCTGGTTGTGTTTCCCAACCTAATCACCAAGGTATCAACTGGGGGGAGGGAGCCTGCCCAAAACCCGCTCCAGAAAGCATCTCCGCCACCCATCATCTGGTGATTGAAGACGGTAAGACGCTGAAGTGCCAAATCCGTCCTTATGTCTGGAACATGGCTTGCCAAGGGATCGTTGACGGGGAAGCTGAAGGTGTGGTTTGCCAGGATAATGGGGGGAACCAGATGATTTTCCTGTTTGACGACAAAGGCGTGCTTACTACGCATCGCAGCTTGAAGGCAGGTTAGGGGAGTACAGCTGTTCCAGCCAGTCATCTCAAACCTGGAAAAACCGTCAATAAAATGCGGCGCCTGTTATGACGATGCCTTTCGTATTGCTGGTTTTATAAATCTTGACTAAACCCTTATTGCTGTCGCCACTGGAGTGACATATTTTTATTGCCTTATTTAGCTCTGGCTCAAAAATCTCAATGCCGCGGCAGCTATTTCTACCGCCAGGGGATTGTGTATATGCCGTTGTGTAAGTGCTTTGAGTTCCGTCGGATAAATAAATTAAAAGTGAGAGCGGAATTTGTAGGGCTAGCAGGCACACTAAAAATAATGCCAGTGGAAGTGCTGTAATCTTTTTTAGGGTGTTTATGAGGTTTCCAGACAATATGTCTTTTTTAAAGATGATAAAGCCTAACGAGCTTATAGCTGTCAAGATTAGTGAGCTGGTGATATAGATTTTTTGAAAGTTTGGCTTGAAAAAAATCACTGAGTAAATGTGGCTACGCCATGCGAAAAGCAATGAAATAGTCAGCATCGTTCCAAAAATCATAGGCACCAAATAAAGGTACGAGTTCTTTTTCAATTTTGCTGCTCTCTATCCTCGGTGCCAGAATTATAGGCATCTTGTTCATTAAGTTTCCTCCCGCAGATCGCTCGCCACGAGTCCATGAACCAGTATCTCGCGATCTTAACGGCGTTGATTTCCTGAAACAGAATGCCGCCCATCATACGGGGGAGACGTTTTATCAAAGTAGTTCAGGCAGCTATGGTTGCGGCGCGCACCTGCGGGTTCCGGAATCCAAGCCTGAGTAACCTCTACCGAAAGCGGCCGGATTTCGGGCTCACATGCCCAGCGTAGGAATGGTCACCTCGCCACACTCTATGAGTTGGCCAGCGGTCAGTTGAAGCACATCATTGGGTTTTGCGGCGTACCCGGCAATAAAGCCGATGGACACCAAGGCGATACAGAGCAGGGATCTTCTGAAAATCATTGGGAATTCGCTGAGTTGTTGGTGTGAAAACATGCAGCACTGATTCCCGATTGTGCAAAAGGTTCCTGGCGCGCTGGCTCTGCAAGGCGCCTCTTACGACAGCAGCACCACACGAGCACTCTCGAACAGCACGGGCCGTACAAGGATTTTGTAGCTGTCAGCATCGAACGACTGCGATGGCAAGGCCGGCGCCAATCGGGCTTCGGCCTCGCAGGCGTAAGTCCCGATGTACCGCCAGTTATCCACGACGTGGTATTGCTCCAGCTGGCCATGGCGTTCGTGCAGTGCAATGGCGGCGGGGTATGGCCAGCGGTGGACGGCCCAGTGGGCCAACGCCTGCAGCAAACGCTCGGTGTGGGCTGCATGGGTTTCGTCGCCCCGGCATGCCCCGGCGCATTTACGGATCTGCGCACGGAAACAGCCCTTCGCGCTGGGTGGTTCTATACCCAGCAGGCTATGGCAGAGGCGGTGCTCGTCGGCGAGCAGGATCAATGCTTCGATTGCCATGCGCCGGCTGCGGAACAGCCCGTACAACTGCGGCCCCTCGGCCAGCGCGGTGGTGTCGATGATCTGCAGTTTGCCCCCGTGCAGGCGTAACGAGCACAGGCGGCGCTGCCGGCGCAGGCGCTTGTTCTTCAAAGGCTGCATCTCTTTGATCAGGCGCGACTCCAGCAACAGCGCACCGATTTCTCCCGCGGTTTGCTGATATTCGATCCGCTGTGCCTGGCGCAACATGCGCGCTTCTTCGGGGGTACGCAGGTGCGCCAGCAGGCGGCTGCGGATATCGACACTTTTACCGATGTACAGCGGCATCGATTCACCTTGCGCGTAGAAAAAATACACGCCGGGCGCACGCGGTGCCGCCTCGGCCTGGGCGCGAAGGTGGGCAGGGTATTCAAAGGGCGGGGCGGGGAGAGTCGGGCGTAGAGGCATGCCGGATATAGTGCGGCATCAACTGGCCGAAAGGGTTGCCGCCGGTCGGTCCAGTCTCGCGGCAGTCGATAGTGATCAGGCTTGCGGGGCCGATTTTAATGCGCTGATCGCCGTGGGAGAGGGGGCATGATACCTTTGCGCGCAATGTGGCTAATTGGCATCAGGGAGTGATGGAATGGAATACAACACGGCACTGCTGGTCGCTGCCGGGCTTAACCTGCTGGTGGCGCTGATGCATATCGGGGTCATCGTCAAAGGGCCGTCCTGGTATCACCTGTTTGGCGCGGGCGAGCGCTTTGTACGTGCAGCCAAGGCCGGTCGCCGCTTCCCGGCGGTGGTGACGTCGGGGATTGCCCTGGTGCTCGCCGCGTGGTCGGCCTATGCGCTGTCCGGCGCCGGAGTGATCGACCCCTTGCCCCTGCTGCGCCCTGCGTTGTGCGTAATCACACTGGTGTATCTGTTGCGTGGTCTGCTGGGCCCGTTCGTGTTGGCCGGCACGGGCCGTAGTACGCGCTTTATCATGATCAGCTCGGGGATTTGCGTGGTGTACGGGCTGGTGCACCTGGTGGGGTTGGCGCAGGTGTGGAATACCCTGGCCTAGGGCGGGCAACGCGTGCGCTGTCGCCGCCTCGGCCAGTTTTGCTGTACGGGCAACCAGGGCATCTCGGTGGTTGATTCTCGTCAACTCCATGCAGCACTATTCTTGCGCTTTTCAGGGCCGACGGGCGCAACTGTGTAGATGCCGTCACCATTTCCAGGGGAAAACCAATGAAGTACCTGCGCACCTTGAATGCCGCAATGGAACGCTTTGTGAGGCGGTTTACCCGCACGCAGTTCCTGTGCGCTGCCATTGCGTTCACCGCGCTCAACTTCTTATTGGACTACACCGTTGCTTCATATACCTCCCTCTACCTGCCCATGCTCAGCGGTTGGCTGTTTGCCATGGGCTTTGTGAAGTTCCCGCCTCAGCCATGATGTGTCTATTTGATCAATACCTGGAGCGATGGGACCTGACCGTCGATGGCGATGCATTCGCCTCGCGCAACGGCAATCTATTGCCTGTTCGCCAGGACGGTGTGCCGGCAATGCTCAAGGTCTCCCAAGTGGCCGAGGAGCAAGCCGGCAGCGTGCTGATGGCCTGGTGGGGCGGTGACGGTGCAGCGCCGGTGCTGGCCCATGACGGGGAGGCCTTGCTGATGGCGCGTGCGCTGGGCTCGGCTTCGCTTGTACAGATGGCCAACGGCGGTCGCGATGACGAGGCCACGCGCATCCTTTGTGGCGTGGCCGCGCGCCTGCATGCGCCACGGGCCAAGCCGATTCCCGCGCTGGTTCCCCTGGCGCGGTGGTTCGAAGCGCTATGGCCGGGGGCGGCGAGGCACGGCGGGATCCTTGCGCAGTGCGCCAGCACCGCACGCGATCTGCTGGCGGCGCCCCAGGATGTCGCGGTACTGCATGGCGATATCCACCATGGCAATGTCCTGGATTTTGCCGCGGCCGGCTGGCTGGCTATCGACCCCAAGGGCCTCTACGGCGAGCGCGGCTTTGATTACGCCAACCTCTTCTGCAACCCCGATCAAAGCGCCCTGGCTCCCGAGTGCTTTGCGCGGCGGATCGAAGTGGTCGCCAAAGCCTCTGGAATCGAGCGGCGTAGGCTCCTGCAATGGGTGCTCGCCTGGGCAGGTTTGTCGTCGACCTGGATGCTCGAAGACGGTGAAGAGCCGGGAATCACCCTCGGGGTGGCGCACCTGGCGGCGGCGGCACTGGGGCGGTGATTATCGTCAGGCTTAGTTGCACATAACAGAAAGGTAATCTTTAAGCTACCTTGGTGAAAGGGTCGGTTAGTTAATCTCAAGTCTGGAAAAATGACTTGAGAGATAAATCTGATGAACCTGTTGAAACTAAGTATTGCTGCATTGGCGTTGTCATTATCCACGGTCGCGTTCGCCACAAACGGCGGTGATCGTGGGTATGAGAAGTTGATGAGCGATAACCAGCAAGCCATGGCTGCTTATGCGCTAAAACAAGGTAAGGAACAACCCCAGGTCCAGGACTATCGCTATGGCATGAAACTGGACATCGCCAAGGTGGTCAACGTGACCCCTAAGATCAGCTCCTGCGACATCGTCCCGTCGCGCATGACTTACGAGGACTCGAGCGGCAAGCTCAACACTATCGAATATCAAGTCATGGGGCAGTGCCGTAATAATGGCCGCTGAAAGGTTGCCCTATGACTGCGCAGGCACCGTTGATTGACCGCGAACTGGCGCAGCGTTTTCTGACATGCGCACGCTGTGCCAGCTTTCGCCAGGCTGCCCGTAGCCTGAATATCCGTACTGCAGAACTGCGCAAGCAACTGGCCCAGTTGGAGGGGCGGCTGGGTAGCCCGCTGTTTGTATTACGAGAAAATGCCCTACGCCTGACCCTCAAGGGGCAGCGCCTGCAAGCGCTGCTGATAGCGCGGTTTGGCGATGTTCAACCACAAGTGGGCGCCGTGCCTCAACCGCTGTTGCGTCTGGCCGTGGAAGACTCCCTCATGCACGACCTGCTGGCGCGTGAGGTGCTGGATTTTATGCGCAAGCACCCGGCAATGCAGTTGGAAGTCATCCCGCTGACGGGCGAGCCAACACGCCAGGCGGATGTCATGGTGTGGTTGGCGGATGCTGACCGTCCTCGTCCCGCGCCGGGGTTTGCCATGACCACGCCGCAACGTCTGGCGCGCATTGACTTCAGCCCGCATATGGCCAAGCGTTACTGTCGCGGCAACCGTTTGCCGACGCAAATTGCGCACTTGTCCGACTTTATGTTGGTGCAAGGCCGTACGAATGCGCCGGTTGCGGCGTTTGCACCCTGGAACCGCCTGGTCAAACAGCGCCAGCGCGCAGTGGCCCAGGTGCATTCCCAGGCGTGGGTGCAGGAGTGGGTCAGGCACAGTGCCTGTGTCGGTTTGTTACCGGACTACATCGGCCATTTGGATAAAAACCTGCTGGCCCTGACCTCCTTGTTTGGTGAGCCTATGGAACGGCTGGCATGGCTGTCCACGGCGCCCTTGACCGCTGAGCAACCCCATGTGCAAGCGCTGGTGGCGTTGATTCACAAAGTGTTCGAAGAACGGCGTGACTGGTTTGAAAGAGTCATCTAAGTTGGTATTGGTTTTAACCATTCTGAAATATTCGATGTGAATGCCTGTGTAACTTGTAATTCCCTTGTTTATAAGGTCCTTGTCGCGGTTAAAGGGCAAGAAATATCCATGGTCACAAAACTGTCTTGTGAATAAATCCAAAATGTCATTTGGTCTTTGGAAACTCCCCGTCGCCAAGTAATACTTAACGATAGTGAGGGGAAGTTGATGTCGATTAGTTATTCAAAGTGCGTTCGGTTAACTCAATTCAGCCTGGCGGTGGCGGGCAGCGTATTGGCCATTTCGGCGCAGGCAGGCACGGTAACCACCGATGGCGCCGATATTGTGCTCAAAACCAAGGGCGGCCTGGAAGTGGCCACTGCCGACAAAGAGTTCAGCTTCAAGCTGGGCGGGCGTATCCAGGCCGATTACGCCCGGTTTGATGATTACTACACCCGTAACGGCAACACGGCGGACGCCGCGTATTTTCGGCGTGCCTATCTGGAGTTTGGCGGCACGGTCTACAAGGACTGGAAATACCAGATCAACTACGACCTGTCCCGTAACGTGGGCAATGACAGCGCAGGCTACTTCGACGAAGGCAGCGTGACCTACACCGGGTTCAATCCGTTGAATGTAAAAGTAGGGCGTTTCTACACCGATTTTGGCTTGGAGAAAGCCACCAGTTCCAAATGGGTCACGGCCCTGGAGCGTAACCTTTCCTACGATGTGGCCGAGTGGGTCAACGACAACGTCGGCATGGGCGTACAGGCCAACGGCGTGGTGGGACAGATGGCCTATTTGTCCGGCAGTGTGTTCAGCGAAAACAACAACGACACTGACGGCGACAGCGTCAAGCGCTACAACCTGCGCGGCGTGTTTGCGCCCCTGCACGAATCCGGCAATGTGTTGCACGTAGGGCTGCAATACGCCTACCGAGACCTCAAGGACGCCGCCATCGACACGCGCATCCGCTCACGCATGGGCATGCGTGGCGTCGAGACCAACGGCGGCAACAGTGCCGGCACCAATGGCACCCGCTCGGTATTTGGCGGGAGTGCGGCCCAGCAAGGCTTATGGCAGGACGACTCGGTGTGGGGCCTGGAAGGTGCTTGGGCGCTGGATGCGTTCTCGGTGCAGGGTGAGTACTTGCGACGGACCCTCAAGGCCGATGCAGCACAGAGTGACATCAAGGCCAGCGGCTACTACGCACAACTGGCCTATACCCTGACCGGCGAGCCTCGCATCTACAAACTCGATGGCGCCAAGTTCGACTCCATCAAACCGCAAAACAAACAAATCGGCGCCTGGGAGGTGTTCTACCGCTACGACGCGTTTACCGTCGAAGACGATAATGTCGTGGTCAGCACCAATGTGCGCCAGGTAGGTGACAGCCAGGGCAAGGCGCATACCCTGGGCGTCAACTGGTACGCCAATGAGGCGGTCAAGGTCAGCGCCAACTACGTCAAGGCCCGCACGGACAACGTCAGCAACACCCTGGGTGATGACACCGGTGATGGGGTGGTGATGCGCCTGCAATACGCTTTCTAAGCCACAGGTTCCGAAATCAGATGAGCCAGGGCGAGTCGGCGATACTGTCGATTGGTCCGCCGTCATCCCCTGTAGGAGCGGGCTTGCTCGAGAGGGCGGTGGTTCAGTCACCATTGTCGGCGGCTGACCCACCGCTATCGTTGGCAAGCCAGCTCCTACATTTGTTGTGTAGCGCAATCAGTCAATCCGCGGATGCTGTTGCGCCAGGTTCTGGCGCTTGGCTTCCAGCTCGGCGATCTGTTCGTCGAGGTCTTCGATCTTCTGTTCGATATTGTCGTGATGCTCCTGCAACAGCTCCCGTGCCTCTTCCATGTCCGACGCTGCCGGGGCCGCGCCGCGCAGGGGTTTGTTGGCGGTTTCCTTCATGGTCAGGCCGGTGACCAGGCCCACCACGGCAATGACCATCAGGTAGTACGCAGGCATGTACAGGTCGTTGGTACTTTCCACCAGCCAGGCCACGGCGGTCGGGGTCAGGCCGGCGATCAGTACCGAGATGTTGAACGCACTGGCCAGGGCGCTGTAGCGGATGTGGGTGGGGAACATCGCGGGCAGGGTGGACGCCATCACGCCGATAAAAAAGTTCAGCACCACCGCCAGCATCAGCAAGCCTGCGAAGATCAGCCCGAGCTTGCCGCTGTTGATCAGCATAAAGGCCGGAATAGCCAGGGCCAGCAGGCCGATACTGCCGGCGATGATAAAGGGCCGGCGCCCGACCTTGTCGCTGATAAAGCCGATCATGGGTTGCACGAACAGCATGCCGACCATGATCGCGATGATGATCAGCACCCCGTGGTTTTCGCTGTAGTGCAAGTTGTGCGTCAGGTAGCTGGGCATGTAGGTGAGCAGCATGTAATAGGTGACGTTGGTCACGGCCACCACGCCGACACAGGTCAGCAGGCTGCGCCAATGCTGAGTGGCGACCTCCTTGAACGATACGCGCGGGCCACGTGCCAGGCCTTCGCGGTCGCCCTGTTCAAGCTTTTCAACATGCTGTTGGAAGGCTGGGGTTTCTTCCAGGGCGTGGCGCAGGTACAAGCCGATCATGCCCAGGGGCAGGGCTAGGAAGAACGGCAGGCGCCAGCCCCACTCCTGGAACTGTTCTTCACCCAGCACGCTGGAGATCGCCACCACTACGCCCGCACCGAGCACAAAGCCTGCGATGGAGCCGAAGTCCAGCCAACTGCCGAGGAAGCCGCGCTTGCGGTCGGGGGCGTATTCGGCGACGAAGATCGAGGCCCCGGTGTATTCACCACCCACCGAGAAGCCTTGGGCCATCTTGGCCAACAGCAACAGGATCGGGGCCCAGATGCCAATCGAGGCATAGGACGGAATCAGGCCGATGGCAAAGGTGCTGATGGACATGATCACGATGGTGGCCGCGAGGACTTTCTGCCGCCCGTACTTATCCCCCAGCGCACCAAAGAACAGGCCACCCAGTGGGCGGATCAGGAACGGCACGGAAAAGGTCGCCAGCGCCGCAATCATCTGCACGCCAGGGTCGGCGCCGGGGAAGAACACCTTGCCCAGCACATAAGCCACGAAGCCATACACCCCGAAGTCGAACCACTCCATGGCATTGCCCAGTGCTGCGGCGGTGATCGCCTTGCGCATCTTGGCGTCGTCGACAATGGTGATGTCTTTCAACCCGATTGGGCTGACACTTTTCTTGCGTGATTTCATACAGGTCACTCTGTCACTGAACGGTGTCGATGCCATTGTTTTAATGGCATGGTCTACTCGGTCAGATACATGAGGACACGAAATAATTCACCGCTTAATGTTTTTTTTCCTGTAGGCGCCGGCTTGCCGGCGATGTTCGTCAACGCTGACGCAGCACAACTGCCCTGATACCCGCCGCACAGCGCTCCGTTCTGGGTCGCCCACCCCGCAGACAAGGGTGCTTTTAGTCCCAATCCTATTTGCTTCTTTTTTGCCACTGATAAGCTTTTTTCCTGGAAAAGTATCGGGAAATTCTTGTCATGATCGTAAATGCCGCCGTACCCAACGAGTTCAACGCCCTACGCGTTATCACGTTGGCAACCGACGCCACCTGTGCCAATTGGCTGTCCGGCGCGTTGAGCAGTATGGGCGTTACAGCGCTGGCCAACGCTAAATCCTTGAGCGACGTAGAGGCCTGGCTGGTCGACCAGCCGGTGGACGTCATCTTCTGCGAAATTCGTCCGGGGTCTGATGATGGGCTGATGCTGCCAAGCCTGCTCAAGGGGCTGCACGAAGCCGGCGCCGTGGCGCAGTTGCCGAGCATCTTCTGGACCGGTGAAGCCACCTTGAATGCGCAGGTGCGTGCTGTGGAAGAGGGCGGCGTGGCTTCCCTGCATGGCGGCACCCAGCAGCGCTGGATCAAGCACATGGGCGGGGTCGCCATCAGTGCGTTGGAGTCCCATGCCCGATTGGCCCGCGCCGCCGGGATTCTGGTGGAGATCCTGCGCGAAGGCGCAACCCTGGAACTGGGTGATGCCTTGCGAGCCGTGATGCTGACCCGCGCGAAACCGGACCCGCAGTTGCACATGACCACATTCGACGCCTTGGCCGAGGATGAAGTGATCAATGCGCTGACCACGGGGGAGGGCTTGCGCTTTGTGTTCCAGCCACAATTCGAGCTGTCGAGCCGGCGTGTAGTGGGAGCCGAGGCATTGGTGCGCTGGAAGCACCCGCGCTTTGGTGAAATCCCGCCGTCGGTGCTGATGCCGTTGGTTAACCGACTGGGCCTGGACCTGTTGCTGTTCAGCCTGGTGGAAATGTGGAGCATCCGGGCGATGCTGGCCCTCAAGCGTGAAAACATTCTGATCCCCATCGCGGTGAATGCCTCGGCAAAAACCATTTGCACCCCATACTTTGCCGACCGCCTCGCCACACGGATGCAGCAGGCCGAATTGCCAAACCACTTGCTGAAAATCGAGCTTACCGAGGACGTACCCGAACCGGACGAACTGCATCTTTCCGCATCGCTGACGGCAATCCGCGCCAAGGGTTTCCAGGTGTCCCTGGATGATTTTGGTACCGGCGCGGCCACGTTGAACCTGTTGGCGAACCTGTCGTTCGATGAAATGAAAATCGACGGCTCATTCGTGCGTGCCGTAGAGCAGCACTCGTCATCACGCAAGGTGATTGCGGGCATCGTCAGTTGGGCCGGCCTGCTGAATCTGAACCTGGTGGCCGAGGGCATTGAGGATGAGTCCACGATCCCTTTGCTGCATCGCCTGGGCTGCCGCGTCGGGCAGGGTTATGCGCTGGCGCGGCCGATGGAAATCGAGGCCTTTTTGAGCTTCCTGATTGAGCGGGGTAAACACCCGTAAACATACTTCTGTCCGTCTGGCTCTGGGAGGAGGCGGTTTTTAGGAGTGCTCTTATTTCAATTGTTTCGTCATGGCTTTAAATTTCCATCATCGATTTTTTTAAATTGTATGCCGCTGGAGTTAACTGCTCTGCCCATTCGATAACCACTGCTGGATGTCTTGAATCTCAAAAAGTCGACTACTTGCCTGGCAACTTAAAGTTTGCCGGTGGGTGTTGTATTGCCTGATCGAAAGTTCGCCTGTTTGTTTTTAATGTGCGATGGCTCAGTTGCACGGATGGAATTGATGTTGTAGGTCCGTCTTCCCTGACGGCAACTTACCAATGATGAGATAGCGTTATTTTTCATCTTTTTGCTCGTTATACAGAGTGTCCTGTGATCTATGAAACGCTTACAAATTGCTTTGCTGGATGATCATGCAATCGTGCGACATGGCCTGGTCAATCGATTGCTGCAGGAACCTGATTTTGAAGTGGTCGGTGTCTACGCCCGTACGCGTGAACTATTGGCAGGGCTGGCCAAGGACCCGGCGCAGGTGCTGTTACTGGACTATGTCCTGGGGCCCAGCGAGTTGGATGGCGTGTTACTGATTCGAGCGTTACGGGTGAAGTTTCCACAATGCCGCATCCTGGTGTTCTCTACGCACCATGACGCCGCCACCGTGATCCTGGCCTTGCGTGCCGGTGCCCGGGGATTTCTCGGCAAGGGTGAAGACATGGGTCAGTTGGTCGACGCCGTCCGGTTGGTGGCATCGGGGGCGGTTTACCTGAGCCCGGACATGGCCTACAGGGTTGCCGAAGCCACTGCGGTCAACTATGACGGCGAGGCGCGCAATCGCGAGGATGCGTTGCGCTTTGTCAGTCTGTCTGCCCGTGAGCAAGAAGTGATTCGCTGTTATCTGACGGGCATGACCATCACCGAAATTGCTGAGAAATTCAGCCGTAGCATCAAGACCATCAGCTCCCAAAAGGCTTCGGCTTTTCGCAAGTTGGGTGTGATATCGAACAACGAGCTATTCAAGATCAAGCACCTCATTGAAGGTATCTGAACCTGGCGGGTTGGCGCCGTGTCATTTGCCGCTTGTTGCATATACTGTTCTATCGTTGGGTATCCCTGTTTTCGGCAGCGCGGCTTGCGCTGGGTTGAGTGGGCTCGATCATAATGAAATCTATACGTATTGCTTTGTTGGATGATCACGCGGTTGTTCGACATGGTCTGGCCAATACCCTGGCGGCCGAGGCGAACTTTGAAGTGGTAGGCATTTATGAGCGCAGCCGCGACCTGATCGCCGGTCTCGCCACGGCGCCTGCAGACTTGCTGCTACTGGATTTCTCCCTGAGTCCCGAGGAGTTGGACGGCGTCTCATTGATCCGTGCCTTGCGAGTCAAGTTTCCCGCTAGCCACATCCTTGTGTTGTCCACCCACCACGACCCGGCGACCGTGGGCCTGGCCATGCGTGTCGGAGCCCGCGGGTTTGTCGGCAAGGGTGAGGACATGGACCAGTTGGTCAAGGCCATCCGCAAAGTGGCATCGGGGGCGGTGTACCTGAGTCCCGACATGACCTATCGCTTGGCCGAAACCGTCACCAGTGATACCCGCAAAGGCTCTGGCGAAGTGCCGGACGCCCTGATCCTGGCGGAGTTGACCAGTCGCGAGCAGGAGGTCATTCGTTGTTACCTGGCGGGCATGACCATCACTGAAATTGCCGAGAAGTTCAATCGCAGCATCAAGACCATCAGCACCCAGAAAACCTCGGCGTTTCGCAAGCTGGGGGTTACGTCGAACAACGAACTGTTCAAGCTCAACAAAATCATTGGCTCGCCATGAGGCGGTGGTGGTTGGGGGGCTTGTTGTTGTGGTCGCTTGGAGGGGCCGTCTTCGCTGCTGGCCCGGTTCAACTGAGCGAGCAGGAGCAGCGCTGGATACAGCAGCATCCGGTGTTGCGGGTGGGCGTGGTCGAAGACCTGATACCTTTTGAGTACATGCGTGATGGCACCCTGCAGGGACGCTCAGTGCATTACCTGCAATTGGTGACCGATGCCACCGGCCTTGAATTCACCTATGTTCCGGGAAAGACCATTGAGATACGCGAGCAAATGCTCCTCGATGGCCAGGTGGATCTGCTGTCCTCTTACTTGCGTTTCAGGTCTGAGCCGGCCACCAAGGGCCTTGCCTTGCTGACCTACCAGACCACCTCGCCGATCATCGTGACGCGTTTCGAAGGCCCGGATATTTTCGACCTCGACCAACTGCATGGCAAAACCGTGATGGTTCCTGACGTGGATCATTACGAAGAGATCGTCGGAGCATCAGGAATCGAGGTCACGCTGATCAAAAGCAAATCGGCCCTGGAGATGCTGACCCGCGTCCAGGACGGCAGTGCTGACGCGGCCGTTGCCACGGAAACCTTCCTGATGCCTTATCTGTACCGCCAGTTCCAGGGCATCCTGGAGGCTTCAGGTGTGGTCGGCAGCCAGATGCTGGATGTCAGCATGGCGGTTCGCTCGGACCAGGCACTGCTGCATTCGATCCTCGAAAAAGTCCTGGGCTCGATCACTGCCGAGCAACGCAATGACATGTACGACCACTGGTATCACGAGCTGGATCTGGATGTTCCAACCCTGCTTGCCATCTCCAGCCACTACTGGCATGTCCTGATCATGGGGGCGTTGGTGCTGGCCAGCCTGTGTGTGCTGGTCTATCGCGGCCATCGCAGGCGGCGTCAGGCTGTGCGCAACGAGCAGGAAAAAACCATGTTCCTGGCGGTCATGGGCCATGAAATTCGTTCGCCTATGAATGCCGTGCTGGCGGCCATGGAGTTATTGGGGCACACCCGGCTCAATGAGCAGCAGCGCCACTTTGTGCACCTTGCCAATGGCGGCGCCAATGCGTTGGTGCGTTTGCTGGATAACGTGCTGGACACGCCAGGCTCGGGTGCGCGGGCGTTGCGCCTGAGCATTGAACCGACCGATGTGACGGCGCTGGTGCAGGGCGTAGTGGGCTTGCACCGCCTGCGCGCCCGGGAAAAGCACCTGAGCCTGAATGTGAGCATCCACACCGCGCTGCCCTTGCTGTTACTCGACAGCTCCCGCCTGACGCAGATTCTTCATAACCTGCTTTCCAATGCCATCAAGTTCACCGATGCCGGCGGTGTCGACATCAAGCTGTGCCTGTTGGCCCTACCGGCCGGTGGTCAACAGTTGCAAGTCAAGGTGCGCGATACCGGGATCGGTATCAGCGAAGCGGTACAGGCGTCGTTGTTCCGGCCATATGCCCAGGCCAGTCAATCCTACAAGCGCTCCGGTGGTACCGGGCTGGGCCTGGTGATCTGCCAGCAACTGGCGAACTTGATGCAGGGGTCGTTCACACTCAGCAGTGAGCCGGGGGTTGGCACGACCTTCATCCTCTGCGTGCCGGTAACGGTTGCCCCCCAGACTGCTGAACCACCGCAGATTCAGCATTCCGCGCCAGAGGCCGAGACGGGCGGCCTGCAAATCCTGGTCGTGGAAGACACCCTGGCCAACCAGGAAGTGCTGCGGGCGCAGATCGGCGGCTTTGGCTGCGAGGCGGTGATCGCCGCCGATGCCGCCCAGGCCCACAGCTTGTTCGCGCAGCAGGCCTACCAATTGATCCTGATGGACTGTGACCTGCCGGACCAGGACGGTTACAGCCTGGTTCGCGAACTGCGTGAGTTCGAGCGCGGCTTGGGGCGTCCACGCTGCCCAATCATTGCCATTTCTGCCCTGACCGGTGAACAGCACCTCAAACGTTGCATGGATGCTGGGATGGACGCCGCATTGAGCAAGCCGATACGCCTTGGGCAACTGCGCGAAGTGATCGAGCGTTGGTGCGACGTCACCCTGGCTGCACCCCGTGCGAGCCTGATGGCCCCACAGCTGGATCAGGCGGCGATCAATCGGGAGATGGCCAGTGACCTGGGGAGCCTGATCAAGGCCATAGCGCTCTGTGACCGCCCCAGCGCCGTCCACGTTGCCCATCGTCTGCACGGTGCTGCGCTGATTATGGAGTGGCTGGCCCTGGGGCAGAGTGCCGAGTATCTGGAGCGCCTGCTGCGTGCGCAGGAGGGCTGGGATAGCCCGGCCTACGCCCAGGCCCTGCGGGCGTTGGTTGAGCATTGGCGGGCCTTGGGCGGGGATGCTCCCCTGGAAGTGCTGCCGCCCGCGCGTGCCACGCGGGTGACCCAGCGATGAACGCCAAATTGCTACGCCTGCTGCTGATAGCGTTCGTGCTGGGAAACCTGGGCGTCGGGGTGCAGGCCGGCCCGACGCCGCTGGAGTTGACCCAGCAGGAGCGTGATTGGATTGCTGCCCATCCGGTGCTGCGTGTTGGCGTATTCGATAACTTGCTGCCTTTTGAATACATCAGCAATGGCCAACTCAGAGGGTTGTCAGCCAAATACCTGGGGTTGATTGCATCGCGCACGGGCCTGTATTTCGAACCCGTCACCACCACTACGCGCAGCGCCCGCAAGGACATGCTGATCAGCGGCGAAGTCGATATCTTGTCCACCCGGCGCCGGGACGATGACCCGGCAAAGGATCTCGGGCTGCGTTACACCACGCCCTACAACACCAGCTCGACCGTTATCGTCAGCCGTTTTGGCGATCAACCGTTTGCCGACTTGGAGCAACTCGCCGGCAAGCGGGTGGTGATGCTGGGGCGCGAGGAGGATTACGTCGCTTTTTTGAAGCGTAAGGCCCCGGGGATAACCATTGTTTCTGCCCTGAATGCGCTGGACATGATGGCGATGGTCAAGGACGGCCGCACGGACGCGGCGATTGCTTCGGAGTGGCTGCTGATTCCCTACCTGTCCCGCCAATATCATGGGGTACTGCAGATTTCTGGGGTGCTGCCGTTGCTGCATACCGGTGTGAGCATGGCAGTACGTGACAGCGATGTGCTCCTGCTGTCTATTTTGGACAAGGTGCTGGCGTCCATCAGCGGCGAAGAGCGCAAGGCGATCTATGACGCCTGGTTTGCGGATATGGACCTGGACATTCCTACCGTCAAGGCCATTGCCGAGCACTACCAAGGTGAGCTGTGGTTGCTGCTGGCCGTGGTGGCAGTGCTCGTCGGACTGGTCGTGCAAAGTCGCCTGCAACGGCGCCAGGCCATGAACAGCGAACGGGAGAAGGCGATGTTCCTGGCGGTCATCAGCCATGAAGTGCGTTCGCCGATGAACGCAGTGCTGGCCGCCGTGGAACTGCTGGAGCACACCCCGCTCGATGAGCAGCAGCGACATTTCACCGGTTTGGCCAATAGGGGCGCCAATACCTTGCTGCGGCTGGTGGATGATGTGTTGGATATCTCCAAGATGGAAGCCGGGCAACTGGCCCTCAATCTTGAACCGGTGGACCCATGGGCGCTGGTCTTGCGGGTAGTCGACGAGCATCGAACGCAGGCGCAGGAAAAGGGCATTGAGCTGCTCGTCACCGGCGAGCGTCCCGGCGACCCATTGTTGCTGGACGAACTGCGTCTGGCGCAGGTGCTGCGCAACCTGATCTGCAACGCCGTCAAGTTCACCGATGTGGGTCGGGTAGAGGTGCAGTTGCAACAGCTGGAAAAGCCTGCGGTCGAGGTGCGACAACTGGTGATCCGGGTCATCGATACGGGCATAGGCTTGTCCAAGCAGGCGCAAGCCTCGCTGTTCCGGCCGTATGCCCAGGCCAAGCAATCCTATCGACGCACTGGCGGTACCGGCCTGGGCCTGGTGATCTGCCGGCGCCTGGTCAGGTTGATGCGCGGCAGGTTGGTGCTCAGCAGCTTGCAGGGGGTCGGTACCCAGGTCGAGGTGCGGTTGCCAGTTGAGCCGGCTGTTTCCCCGCAACTGCCGGCACCTGAGCCTGCGCCGAGCGCGGAATCGGCTAACGGTTTGCAGGTGTTGGTGGTGGACGACTCGCTACCCAGTCGGCAAGTGTTGCAGGCACAACTCGACAGCCTTGGTTGCGCGGTGCTGCTGGCGGCTGATGCCGACCAGGCGGTGGCGTTGTTCAGTGCGCACCGGGTCGATATGGTGCTGATCGACTGTGACTCGCCAGAGGGCGACGCCGAGCGCATGGTCAGCGCGTTTCGTGAGTCGCAGCTCCAACAGGAACGCTCATATTGCCCGATCATCGCGCTCTCGCAATTTAGCGGGAATGAATACCTGCAACGTTGTTTCGATGCCGGTATGGATGGTGTACTGAGCAAACCGCTCCAACAGGCCATGTTGCAGCAGATGATTGAACTCTGGTGCGAAGTAACCCCGGCGCCACAAGTTGCAGAGTACCCGGAAACTCCAGGGTCGCCGGAGGCCGTGCGCCAGGAACTTAACAGCCTCATAGAACTACTTGCCCTGCGCGATCGCGGCATGGCGCTGGAGGCGCTACACAGGCTGCGCACTGCCGCGTTGGACGTCGGTTGGGAGGACTTCGCGGCCACGGCGCAGCGTATCGAAGTGCTGTTGCAGGACGAAGTGAACTGGCCAGCAGAAGCGGTTGCGGGTCATGCCCGTAGCCTGCTTGAGCACAGGGCCGGGCTTCCCTGCGGAGCCTAGGTAGAGTAGGGGCTTCACAGCAGGACAGGTTGCTCTGGGAATGATGCAATCGCCGCGAATTGCATGCCCTGCCGCAACATATGCCTCACTGCCTCGATAAAGCTCGATGGCGGCCACCGGTTGTTCGCAGCTTCTCTATTGATAAACATTGCAGCGCCTGTTTTTAGGAGTGCTCCTATAGACGGGCTATTAATGTTTTTCCATTAAACAGTGCAGTGCAACAGTAAGTTTTATAGTGGTTTTAATTGTTGGGGATTTACCGTGCTCAATTGTTTTTCAGAGCACTCCTATATTGAGTTCGATGTGGGCTCCCTAAACTTAGCCCCGCAACAGCACAGAAGCTCTCCGATAAACGGAGGCTTTAAAACTTACTGTAGAACATCGCTCTCTCGGAGTTACTCATGAATTACAAAGCCCGCGCCCTCGCTGTACTGGTCGCTGCCACCGCCTCTACCGTTGCTCTGGCTTCAGACGGCAAAATCGATTTCAACGGCGAACTGAAAGCCGAAACCTGCAAGGTTGCGGTTAACGGCGCGGCTGGTGCGAGCCCGTCGACTGTCACGCTGCCAACCATCTCTACCGCTGCCCTGGGAGCAAAAGGCCAAGTGGCAGGCCAGACCGGTTTCAATATCGAGCTGAGCGATTGCTCTGCCGCGCTGAAAACAGCGGCTGCATTCTTTGAGTCGAGCGGCAGCGTTGATGCAACCAGCGGCAACCTGAAGAACGTGAGCGGTACTGCCACCCAGGTTCAGCTGCAATTGGTTGACGCAACCAATGGCAACGCGATCAAGGCCGGCAACACTGCGCAGGTCACTTCCACCAGCCGTATTGCCATCAATGCAACCTCCAAGGCCGCCATCCTGCCATACGCTGTCCAGTACTACGCTCAAGCCCCGACCACTCCGGGTACCGTAGTTGGCTCCGTGACTTACTCCATCAATTATCAGTAAGTCGCCGCTCATGGATACACGCCCTGTTCAGCAACAAAAGGGCGTGCTTCCAGGCAGCAACGGGATTACGTAATGCCTTGCACATCTGCCCTCAGACAATTGCTCCTGGCAAGCCTTGTGACACTGACGTGTTCCCAGGCTATCGGGGGTGTAGTGATTACCGGAACACGCCTGCTCTACCCGGCGGACCAGAAAGAAATCACGGTAAAACTCAACAACAATGGCACGCAGCCAGCGCTGATCCAGTCGTGGATCGACACCGGCAGCGTCGAGTCGACTCCGACCAGCTCCAAGGCGCCGTTCCTGCTTTCACCGCCGGTGGCGCGCATCGATCCGACCAAGGGCCAAAGCCTGCGGGTGTTGTTTACCGGGGCTCCAATGGCCCAGGACAAAGAGTCGGTGTTCTGGCTCAACGTATTGGAAATTCCACCCAAGCCCGAGGCGGGTGCAGATATCAATACGCTGCAAATGGCATTCCGTTCGCGGATCAAATTGTTTTATCGCCCGACCGGCTTGCCAGGCACTGCCAGCGAGGCGATCGAGCAGGTGCAGTGGCAATTGGTGCCCGCACGCGATGGGCAAGGCTTGGCCTTGCAGGCCTTCAATCCGTCGGCGTTCCATGTTTCGCTGATCGAGTTGGAACTGGTGGCTGGCGCCCAGCGTGAGCGCAGTGAAGACGGCATGATCGCTCCGGGTGAAACCCGCCAATTTGTGCTCCCAACGCTCAAGGTCCGACCGGCTGCGGGTGCTCAGGTGGAGTTCAGCGCTATCAACGATTACGGCGCACTGATCCCGACCCGTAAAGCACTCAAGCCCTGATTAAACCTCAAGTTTTTTAGTCGCGAGTCATTTATGTCGACCTCTTCCAGCTGCAGGCTTTCTCTGCGGGCGCGGCCTTGCTTCGCCTTGAATCCGCTCTCTGCCTTGATCCTCAGGGTATTGGCCATCGCCCCAGGTGCATGGGGTATACAGGGTGCGCTGGCGCAAGAGGTGCAGTTCAACGATGCGTTCCTGCCTGAAGACTCGCGCAATCTCGACTTGGGCGCCTACCAGACCGGCAACCCGGTGATGCCCGGGCAATACCGTGCAGACGTAGTGCTTAACGGCCAGTTGAACAGCCGCCAGGACATTCGCATCGACGCCCAGGCCGACGGCAGCAAGCCGGTGGTCTGCATGACGCGTAGCTTGCTTGAGCGTCAGGGCGTGGAGATGAGCAAGCTGTCGCCTGAAAGCACTTTGGCGCTGGACAGCCAGGGCTGTGCCGCCGTGGGCAGTCTGATCCCGGGTGCAACCGCGAATTTTTCCCCGGAAAACCAGGCCCTCGACCTGAGCATTCCCCAGGCGGCGCTGCGGCGCAATGTCCGGGGATACGTCAGCCCGGAACTGTGGGATCGCGGCGTGACCGCAGGCATGCTCAGCTACAGCTTCAATGGCAGCCGTAACCGCACCCGCAGTGGCAACTCTGACTCGGCATTCCTGGGCCTGCACACCGGCCTCAACCTGGGTGACTGGCGCCTGCGCCACAACGCGTCGATGAGCTGGCAGTCACGTCAGGGCAATAATTACCAAGCCCTGGACTCCTATGCGCAACGCGACATCACCGCGTTGAAAAGCCAACTGACGGTGGGCGAGTCCAACACCACCGGCGAGATCTTCGACACCCTGGCCTACCGTGGTGTGCAACTGGCCAGTGACGACCGCATGCTGCCCGACTCCATGCGCGGCTATGCCCCGGTGATCCGTGGGATTGCCCGCACCAACGCCCGTGTGACCATTCGCCAGGCCGGCAACATCCTGCTGGAAACCACCGTGGCGCCCGGGGCATTTGTGATTGATGACCTGTATTCAACCGGCTATGGCGGCGACCTCAGTGTCAGTGTGGCGGAAGCCGACGGCACCGAGCAGAACTTCATCGTGCCCTATGCCTCGGTCAGCCAGTTGCTGCGCCCCGGTACCTCGCGTTTCAGCCTGACCGCAGGCGAGACCCGCAACAACTACGTCGACAAGCAATCGCGTCTGCTACAAGGCACTGTGCAATATGGCCTGAACAATACGTTCACCGGATTTGCCGGGATGCAGTCCAGCGATGACTACACCGCCGTGCTCACCGGCCTGGCGTTTGGCACGCCGATCGGTGCCATGGCCATCGACTTGACTCACGCCCAGACCGACCTGGCCGCCGGTGCCGCCAAAGGGCAGAGCATGCGGGTGTCCTACAGCAAAAATGTGCTCAGCACGGGCAGTAACTTCACCGTTGCGGCTTATCGTTTTTCTACCAGCGAATACCTGGACTTCAGTAACGCCATGCAACTGCTCGATGCCGAGAAAACGGGGTGGGACACCAGCATGTTCGGGCGCCCGCGCAGTCGCTTTTCGGTCACCGCCGACCAGAGCCTGGGGGAGTGGGGGCAAGTGGCAATCAGCGGCTATGCGCAGAACTACTGGAACCTGCCGGGCAGTGATTTGCAGTACCAGTTCAGCTACAGCAAGCAGTTCAATCGCATCAGCTTCAGTGTGAACGCCAACCGCAGCCGCATGGGCCTGGGGGACATGGAAAACAGCTTTTTGCTGACCATGAGCATGCCTCTGGAATTTGGCGGTCCAGGCTTCAGCCCGCAAATGACCGCACAGGTAGGACGTGACTCCCAAGGCAACTACAGCGAGCAGGCCGGCATCAGCGGCACCGCTGGCGAGGACCGTCAATATGGCTACGGCGCGACAGTCGGCCATGACGGTGCCAGTAACAGCAAGAGCGCGGCCCTCAATGGCCAATACACCGGCGCGCGCGCCATGCTCAGCGCTGCCCTGGGACGCGGTGATGGCTACACCAGCGCCTCGGTGGGCGCGAGCGGCAGCGTGGTGGCGCATGCCGATGGGGTGACCATGACTCCTTATCGCGGTGAAACCATGGCGGTGGTCAGTGCCCCGGGTGCGCAGGGGGCCAAGGTGTCCGGCTACCCTGGCCTCAAGCTCGACAGCCGCGGCAATGCCGTGGTGCCGTACCTGCGGCCATATGAGTTGAACGAAGTGGCAATCGACCCTATTGGTAGCTCGCTGGACGTCGAACTCAGCGAAACCAGCCAACAGGTGGCCCCGCGTGCCGGTGCGGTGGTGCACCTCAAGTACACCACCAACCAGGGCCGCGCAGTGTTGCTCAACGTACGCCTCGACGATGGCAGCAGCCTGCCCTTTGGTGCTGGCGTGACAGATATCGACGGCACCTCGGTCGGCGTGGTCGGGCAGGGTGGCCAGCTCTACGCACGGATCAAGCCGCAAACCCGTCAGTTACTGATCAACTGGGGAAGCAAGACCCATCAACAGTGCGCACTGGTCATCCCGGCGGGCCCCGGCGAAGGGCAGCAATTGCAACAGGTAGACGCGGTTTGTGCGGCCGGTAAGCAAGTCGCTGGCAGCGTGCAGCCCAACACTCTTCAAAAGGTACAGTTATGAATATTGGCGCTTTGATCAAGGCGGGCCTGGCCGTCGCGGCATTGTGGGCGGCGGCGGGGACGGCCATGGCGGTCACCTGCACCTACATGGAGGGTATCCAGCCGGCCGTGGGCTCCATGCCATTGCAGATTTCGGCGATCACTATCGGGCGCGATCTGCCGGTGGGTACCGAGGTATATCGCCAGCGCTTCAGCATGGCTGCGGGCCAGGCGCCCAAGCTTGAATGCCTCTATGCCCCGTATCAGCAGTGGACTGAGATGACAGTCGACTCCAGTTATGCCATGGCCAATGTGTCCAGCGGGACCTACGCCAACAAGGTCTATAGAACCAGCATTCCGGGGCTGGGGGTTGCCTTCAACAGCTCGGGCGGCCTGCTGCCAAGGCAATCTGGCAAGGCATGGACCACATGCACATCTGGCTACAGGTGTTTGGTCCCATTTGACGGGCCTTCGAACTTTGAGCTGATCTTGATCAAACTGGGCGATGTAACGCCTGGTGTATTGGTGGGCAGTACGTTGCCGGTCGTCAGTCTGTTCGGCAACTTCGGCGATGCGAGAATGCGCGGCTTCAGTATGGGGATCTCCGGCAATATCCAGATTGTCTCGAGTACCTGCCGTACACCGGATGTCTCGGTGCCCATGGGCTCTCATCTGACCTCCAAGTTCACCGGGCTCAACAGCAGCACGGGCTGGACGGATTTTTCCATCGCTTTGAATGACTGCCCGGCGTTCAACGGGATCTATACGACAACGGGGCCGGCCTGGTCATCGCAAAGTGGCACGTCGCCTCTTGGTACGAACGTCGATAGTGGCTCTCTGGTGCGTAACACCCTGCAGTACCGCATCGACCCCGCGCGTACGGCGATCAACACGAATAACGGTGTACTGAGCCTCGACCCTGGCGCCATGGGCAGTGCGCCCGCCGCCACAGGGGTTGGCGTGCAGGTGCAGAACCGCAACGGCAACTCGGTCATCCTTGGGGCCAACCAAAGCAGCGGCCTCACCCTGCGCCCCAACGAGGGGAGTTATACGATCCCCTTGCGCGCCCGTTACCTGCAGACGGCGAGCACGGTAACCCCCGGCCCGGCGAATGCCTCGGCGACGTTTACGATTATTTACCAGTGATTGCTCCTGCAAGGCCTGCGTCAGAACCGATCCAACCGATAGGCCGCCAATGCCGGCAATCCCAGGGGCTGGGGCAGGTAGATCGGCGATACCAACTGGGCGACCAGCTCGGCAGTGACGGCCGCTTGCGTCAGCCCCAAATGTTGATGCCCGAAAGCGAGCAACACCTTACCGTCGCACACCCGGTCGATGATCGGCAGCGAGTCCGGCAACGAGGGCCGAAAGCCCATCCACGGCGTGGCGTCCTCAGCGCTCAGTTCGTCACGCAACAGGCCGCGGCTGAGCCGGTGCAACTGCCAGGCGCGCCGCATGTTCGGCGGGCGGTCGAGGCCGGCGAATTCCACGGTGCCGGCCAGCCGTAGCCCACCGCTCATGGGCGTCATGATGAACTTGCGTTCCAACGAGGTGACGGCGAAGGGCAAGCGGTCTTGCTCGTGGGGCAGCATCAGGTGATAACCGCGCTCGGTGTCCAGGGGCACCTTTTTGCCGGTCAGCGCCTGGGTGAGCCTGGCCGAGTGGGCGCCGCAGGCGATCACCACCTGGCGTGCGGCCAAGCGGCCCTGGTCAGTGATCAGTGCAACGCCCTGGGCCTGAAGCTGGCCGTCCTGGACCTGGCGCTTGAGAAAGGTCACGCCGCTGGCCTTGGCGGCCTTGACCAGTTCGCACACCACGCGATACGGATCGAGGAAATGCCCGGTGCGGGGAAAGAACAAGCCCCCCTGGATCCGCTCGCTTAATTGCGGTGCCGCCTGTTGCACGGCGCTGGCCGACCAGCAATCCACCGGCACGTTTTGCTGGGTCATGCGTGCTTGCAAACCTTCAATCGCTTGTCGCGACTCGGCACGCTCGAACACCAGCAGCGAGCCGTCCTCGCGCATCAACTGGGGCCGGTCGATGTTCGCCAACAAGCGCTGCCAGGCGCCCAGGCTGCTTTCGTTGAGGGCACGGATACCGGCGACCGTGCGCTGGTAAGCGGCCGGGCGCAGGTTTAACAAGAGGCGAGCAAACCAGGGCAGCGCACGGGGCAGGTATTTCCAGTCCAGGCGCAGCGGGCCCATGGGGTCCATGAGCATCGCGGGCAGGCGCATCAGGATCGACAGGTCGGCGATGGGGAACACCTGTTCGGTGGCCAAATGCCCGGCATTGCCGAACGAGGCGCCCATCCCCGGTTCCTGCTGGTCGATGACCACCACGCGCCGGCCCTGGCGCGCCAGTTGCAGCGCGCAGGCGACGCCGATGATGCCGGCGCCGACCACTGCAATGTCGATCTCGGGTTGACGGTTGTCTTGCATGTTCAGGCTTCTCTCTGGCCGTCGAGCAAGCGTCGCAACGCCAGCGGGTTGTCTTGTTTCAGGGCTGCGGGCAGCAGGCTGTCGGGGAAATCCTGGTAGCACACCGGCCGCAGGAAACGCCGGATCGCGGCGGTGCCGACCGAGGTCGAGCGCGAATCCGAGGTCGCGGGGAAGGGCCCGCCATGCACCATGGCATCACACACCTCGACCCCGGTCGGCCAGCCATTGACCAACAGCCGGCCAGCCTTGCGCTCAAGGGCCGGCAGCAATGCCCGTGCCTGCTCAAGATCGTCCTGATCCAGGTGCAAGGTGGCGGTCAACTGGCCTTCGAGGTGCTCGGTCACTTGGCGCATTTGTTGGTTATCGGCGCATTGCACCAGGAGCGAGGCGGCGCCGAAGACTTCGGCCTGCAAATGCGGGTTGGCAAGGAAGTCTTGCGCGTGGGTGGTAAACAGCTGCGCCTGGCATTGGTTCGGCCCTTGCGCCGGCAACCCGCTGGCTACGCAATGGGCATGCTCGGCCAGTGCGCCGACGCCCGCTTCATAGGCCTGGAAGATGCCCGGGGTGAGCATGGTCTGCGCCGGGCTGCGTTGCAGCAAGTCGCTGGCGAGGCTGACAAACTGCTGCAGTTGCGGACCTTGAACCGCAATCACCAGCCCGGGATTGGTGCAAAACTGCCCGGCGCCCTGGGTCAACGAGGCGACAAACCCTTGCGCCAGCGCTTCGCCGCGCGCCTTGAGGGCGGCCGGGAACAGGTACACCGGGTTGATCGAACTCATTTCCGCATACACCGGGATCGGCTCCGGCCGCGCCTGGGCTGCCTGGCACAAAGCGATGCCGCCACTTTGCGAGCCGGTAAAACCCACCGCCTTGATCCGTGGGTCGCTGACCAGGGCAATCCCCACTTCGCGGCCAGCGCCGTACAGCAGCGAGAACACACCTTCGGGCAGGCCACACTGCTTCACGGCACGGGCCAGCGCACGGCCCACCAGTTCGCTGCTGCCGGGGTGGGCGCCGTGGGCCTTGACGATCACCGGGCAACCGGCGGCGAGGGCTGAAGCGGTATCACCGCCGGCCACCGAGAACGCCAGCGGGAAGTTGCTGGCGCCGAATACGGCCACCGGCCCCAGCGGCACCTGGCGTTGGCGCAGGTCGGCACGGGGCAGGGGCTGGCGGCCTGGTTGGGCGCTATCGACCCGTACGTCCAGCCATTCGCCGGCGCGTACGGTGCGGGCGAAGGTGCGCAGTTGCTGGCAGGTGCGGCCCCGTTCGCCCTGGATCCGCGCGAGGGGCAAGCCGGTTTCGGCCACGGCACGCTCGATCAACTCATCGCCGAGGGCTTCGATTTCATTGGCGATGGTTTCGAGAAACTCAGCACGCGCCGCCAGGGATGTCTCGCGGTAGCTGTCGAAGGCTGACCACGCCAACGCGCAAGCCTGGGCCACCTGCTCGGTGGAACCGCCGGGATAGGCCGGCTCCAGCGCAGCATGGGTGGCCGGGTTGATCGCGCGGATGGCTGCGCGGGTGCCGGGAATGGAGTGCTGACCGATCAGCATAGTGCCTGTCAGAGTCATGGCCTGTTCCTGAAATAAGAAGGAACGCCGCTGTGCAACAGCGGCGTACGAGCAGTCAGTCGACGTTCTGTTCTGCCGACCAGTTGGCGTACCACTGGCGGAACAGCGCGTACTGATGCTCGGCATACCGGCGTTGGGCATCGCTCAGTACATCGCTTTGGTTGAAGTGCAGGCTGTATTCCAGGTCGCCATTGAGCACCATCAGGTGCTTGTAATAGAGCACCAGGTCGCAGCCTTCATCGAAGGACGACAGCACCGCCAGCGCCGCTTCCAGCTCGCGGGCCTGGCGCCGGGCCTTGGCATCGCCCTTGGCGGCCTGCTTGCTCAGGGCCACCAGTTGCAGGACTTCCCGTGGCAGGGCGTTGCCGATGCCGGTGATCGCGCCGGTGGCGTTGCAGTTGACGAAACCGTGCACCACCTGGGTATCGACACCGACCATCAGGGTCACGGCATCGTCTTTGGAGGTGATGTGTTCGGCGGCGTAGCGCAGGTCGGCGCCGCCGCCGAACTCCTTGAAGCCGATCAGGTTTGGGTACTCGCGGCGCAGTTCAAAGAACAGCTCGGCGCGGGTGGCAAAGCCGTAGTAGGGGCTGTTGTAGATCACTGACGGCAGGTTCGGCGCGGCGCTGAGGATCGCCGCGAAGTGGGCTTTTTGCGCGCTGGCTGAAGCGCCACGGGACAGCACCCGCGGGATGACCATCAAGCCATGGGCGCCGACCTTGGCCGCGTGGGCCGCATGGGAGACCGCCTCACGGCTGTTGACCGCGCCGGTGCCGACGATGGTCGGGATGCCCGCCGCGACCAGGCGCGCCACGCCTTCCTGGCGCTGGGCTTCGGTGAGCAACGGCCAGTCGCCCATGGAGCCGCAGTACACCACGGCGCTCATGCCGATATCGATCAGCTCGCGGCCCTTGGCGACCAGGGCGTCGAAGTCCGGCTGGCGCTCGGCGGTGCACGGGGTCATCAGGGCAGGGATGCAGCCGGTGAAGATGTTATCGCTCATGGTTCTAGCTCCTTGGAAGGGTCTGTTTAAAAGCTGCCGGGTGCTCAAATGCCCCAGGCGAAAGGGTCCTGTTCGTCGATCAGCAAGGTGCTGTCGGCGGTCATATAGGCGCGACCGGTGATGAAGGGGCGGATGTGTTCGCCCTCCCATTCAAAACGGCCTTCGAATTGGCTGGCGGTGATGCTGGCTTGCACCCAGGGCTCACCGGCCTGAAGTTTTCCGTCGGCGGCCAGGCACGCCAGCTTGGCGCTGGTGCCGGTGCCGCAGGGCGAGCGGTCGTAGGCTTTGCCGGGGCACATGACGAAGTTGCGGCTGTCGGCCTGCTCGTCATCGGCGAACAGTTCGATGTGGTCGATCAACGCGCCGTCTGCGCCAAGGATGCCTTGGGCTTCGAGGGCCTTGAGCATCGCCCAGGTGAAGTCGGAGAGGGCCTCGACATTGGCCATGTGCACACCCTGGCCGTGCTCGGACACCAGGAAAAACCAGTTGCCACCCCAGGCGATATCGCCGTAGATCCGGCCATGCCCCGGCACCTCCACGGGCACCTGCTGGCGATAGCGATAGGCGGGCACGTTGCGCAGGGTGACCGCGCCGTCCTCATGCAGGGTGGCGCTGACCTGGCCCACCGGCGTGTCGATGCTGTGTACCCCTGGTTTGATGCGGCCCAGGTAGTGCAACGAGGCGACCAGGCCGATGGTGCCGTGGCCACACATGCCGAGGTAGCCGGCATTGTTGAAGAAAATCACCCCGCAGGTGGCCCCCGGCGTGACCGGCTCGCAGTACAGCGCGCCGACCAATACATCGTTGCCACGGGGCTCCAGCAGGCAGGCGCGGCGCCATTGGTCGTGTGTGGTGCGCAGGCTGTCGAGCTGCTCGGCGATGGTCTGGCCGGCCAGCTGCGGGAAGCCATTGATGATCAGGCGCGTCGGTTCGCCGCCGGTGTGGGAGTCAATCACATGCAGTCGTTTCATCCAGCTATTCCTTGGTGATTGGCCAGTTATGCGTTCGCCGGGTGCATGCCGCTCGCGGGCAGCACGGCTTCGCTTTCGTCGTCTTCGTGTTCCAGTTCCACCAGGTGCGCCGGCACGCCGGTGGCGGCGCCCCAGTAGTAGATGCCCAGGGCGCAGGCGGCGACGACCAGGGTGTCGAAGGGATGGCTGAGCACGCCCAGGCCGCCAAAACTGCCGAGTTTTGATAGCACCATGGTTACGGCGTAGAAGCCGATCAGCCACGCGCTGGAACGCACTTGCCGGGCGATGTTCAGGTGCTGGGTCGGCACCAGGCGACGGCACAGCAGGTACACCACAAACATCACGATTTGCAGGCCCAGCAGCCAGGACACGGTGCTCCAGCCCGACCAGTAGACGATCAGCGCGGCGATGATGAATGACAGCGGCCCCAGCACACTCATCCACTTGACCCGGAACGGGCGCGGCATGTCCGGCGCATTGCGTCGCAGCGCCGCCACGCACACCGGGGCCACGGCGTAGCTCAACACCAGGGCGGCGGACACCACATTGATCAGCGCCTCCCAGGACGGGAACGGCAGGGTCCAGAACACCGACAAGCCAAAGGTCAGCCACAACGCCGGGCGCGGGATGCCGGATTTCTCATCGATGCGCGTGAAAATCTTGAAGAAGGTGCCTGTCTGCGCCCAGCCATAGATCACCCGTGGCGTGGCGTTCATGTAGATATTGCCGCAGCCGCTGGGGGAGATCACCGCGTCGGCCACCACCAGGTAGGCCAGCCAGCCCACCCCCAGGGCCAGGGCGATATCGCGATAGGGCAGGGCCAGTTCCTTGCTGATGCCGGCCCAGCCATTGGCGAGCATTTCGGTGGGCACGCCGCCGAGGAAGGCCACTTGCAGCAGCACATAAATTGCCGTGGACAGCAGCACCGAAAGGATCAGGGCAATGGGAATGGTGCGTTGCGGGTTTTTCACTTCGCTGGCCACCGAGATGATCGGCGTCAGCCCCAGATAGGCAAAAATCACCCCGCCGGCGGACACTGCCATTTCAATCCCCGACAGGCCGAACGGGGCGAACCCCTGGGAGTGGAAGTTGGCCGGCTTGAAGAAGGTGAACAGCACGCCGATCACCAGCAGCGGCACGATGAACTTGAAAATGCTGACCAGGTTATTGGCGATGGCGAAGGTCTTGACGCTGCGGTAATTGAGCACGAAAAACAGGCAGAGCAGGCCGAACTGCACCAGCCAGCCGAGGGTGGTGGGGTCGCTGGAGCCGGCCTTGGTCAACTCGGGAAACCAGGCGGCGGCGTATTGCCTTGAGGCGACCACTTCAATCGCCACCAGGCTGGAAAACGCGATCAGTGTGATAAAGCCCATCAGGTAGCCCAGCAACGGGCCGTGGGAATACACCGGGTAGCGCACCACGCCCCCGGCACGGGGCAGGGCCGCGCCCAATTCGCAATACACAATGCCCAGCAACAGCACCGCAAAACCGCCGAGCAACCAGGAAAAAATCCCTGCCGGGCCTGCGATGGACGACACGTGACTGGCGGCAAACAACCAACCGGAACCGAAGATCGCTCCCAGTCCGATAAAGGTGAGGTCGATCAGAGACAGCTGTTTCTTGAACTTGCCTTGGGCTGACATAGCGGCGCCTTCTTGTGGGTTATTGGATAGGCATGCAGTGGCGCTACAGTGAACCCATCAGCCCGCTGGCGATTGATGTTTTGCGCGGTCATCAATGACGAATTCAGCACAATTGCCGGATGCGCAGCGGTGCTCGACAGGGCCATGGCCATCGGGCAATCTGCTGGCCCGGCGAGGCGATAAACAAGGCGGTGAGCGGCATGATGCACAACGCGTTTGCAACCCTGTGCCAAGGTGGCGAGCAGCGGCCACGCAGCCTCGAACAGCTGCTGGCGGGCGTGGCCATGCTGTTGCCGATGCTCGACGTGATTCCCAATGCGACGATGTTTATCAAGGATGTGCAGGCGCGCTATGTCATGGCCAACCACACCCTGGTACAGCGTTGTGGCTTGAAAGACCGGCGCCCGCTACTGGGCAAGACCAGCGCCGAGGTGTTCCCCGCGCAGTTGGGGCCGGGCTACACCGAGCAGGACCGGCGCGTGCTCGAACAGGGCCTGGTGCTGGAGGATCAACTGGAGTTGCACCTGTACGGCAGCCGCGAACCCGGTTGGTGCCTGACCCACAAGTGGCCGTTATACAACCGCGAGGGCGCGATCATTGGCTTGGCGGGGATCTCGGTCGACCTGCAATCCGCCAGCGAGACCCACCCGGCCTATCAGCGATTGGCGGCGGTGGACGAGCACATCCGGGCCCATTTCAACCGGCGCGTGACCTTGGGTGAACTGACGCGCATCGCCGGCACGTCGGTGGCTCAGCTGGAGCGCTACTGCAAGCGCGTGTTCCACCTGACTCCCCGGCAAATGATCCAGAAAGTACGCCTGGAACATGCCCATCGCCTGTTGCATACCGAGTTGCCGATCACCGAAGTGGCCTTGCAATGCGGCTACACCGACCACAGTGCATTCACCCGCCAGTTCAAGGCGTTGACCGGCTTTACGCCACGCCAGTATCGCCAGGCCACCCGCTAATGAGTGGGCGCACGTCCCTGTAGGAGCTGGCTTGCCAGCGATAGCTGCGAGTCAGCCAACATCAACTCCAGCAATGCCGCCGCCATCGCAGCCTCGCCGGGGCTCGACAGCTCCTACATTGATCCTCAGGGGTTGGAAGATTGCATTTCACTGCCACCGCAGGATGCATACGGTACTCAATGTACGACGATCCAATGTAGGAGCTGGCTTGCCAGCGATAGCAGCGGGTCAGCCAACATCAATCCCAGCAATGCCGCCGCCATCGCAGCCTCGCCAAGGCTCGACAGCTCCTACATTGATCCTCAGGGATTGGAGGATTGCATTTCAGCTGCCAGTGCAGGATGCATACGGTACTCAATGTACTGAAGATCCAATGTAGGAGCTGGCTTGCCAGCGATAGCGGTGGGTCAGCCAACATCAATCCCAGCAATGCCGCCGCCATCGCAGCCTCGCCAAGGCTCGACAGCTCCTACATTGATCCTCAGGGATTGGAGGATTGCATTTCACTGCCACCGCAGGATGCACACGGTACTCAATGTACTGAAGATCCAATGTAGGAGCTGGCTTGCCAGCGATAGCGGTGGGTCAGCCAACATCAATCCCAGCAATGCCGCCGCCATCGCAGCCTCGCCAAGGCTCGACAGCTCCCACCTCGATCTTCAGGGTTTGGAGGCTTGCATTTCAGCTGCCCCATCTGATCCTCATTGCTGCAACTGAAGGGCCTCACGCTTGAAAAAACGCTTCTGCTCAAATGGAATCTCTTCGCGGTCGCCATAGGGCGCGCTGTACCAGTTGCCGTAGGTTGGGTTCGGCAGCAGGAACCAGCGTTGGCCGAACCAGGCCACATAGGGTTCGACCGCCCGGCGTTGGGCGGCCAGGGTGTTGTGTTCGGCCTGGACGAAATCCCCCAGGGAATCCCCGACCATCAACAGCACCCGTGCCTGGCTGGCGACCCACTGGCGGCGGCAGTTCTTGCCGTAGCCCGCCGGTGCGCAATGGCCGGTGGGGGTGGCGGCCGCCAGTACGTGTTCGTTGCTCTGCACCGGGAAGCCGCGCAGGCGCAGGTTGGCGACGGTGGCCTGGACTTGGCTGTGCTCGCGGTTGGTCAGGTAATACACCTTGATTCCCCGTTGCTGCACCGCCTGCAAAAACGCCACGGCACCGGGCAGGGCCTGGGCCTTGGCCTGGTCGACCCAGGTGTTCCAGCGGTCATAGGAGTAGACCTGGTTGTTGACGATGTCCCGCGCGTTGAGGGGCACGTTGTCCAGCAGGGTTTCGTCGATATCGACAATCACTGCCGGCGGCAGGCCGCTGAGGTTACGCGGGGCAAAGGGCAGGGCGTCCCAGTCCTTGGTGGCCAGGGCCACATCGAGCTGGCGGGTGGCGTCGGCGAACACTTGGCGATAGATCATCTCGTGTTCGATGGAGGTCTGGGTCCACAGCACCGCATCCAGTTGATCGTTGGCGGGTGGATGCTGTTGGCAGCCCAGCAGCACCGAAGAAAGCAGGCATACGCCGGCGAAATTCATAAGACGCATAAAAAGAGTCGGCCTCAAAAATGGCGGTCGCGGATCGATGATCAGGCCCGGCACAGTAGCGCAGTATTGCTCCCCAGCCTGCATCAGACGCTTATTTTCATCAGGGTTAGATCGTTTATTTCCTTATCGAAGGTGCATAGCATTTTAGTGAATATCCATTGCGTCCATTTACTGGTCGCAGCAAAGACCCTGGATGTAATAACAAACGCTCGTCTGCTGCCACGTTTTTGCAGTCTGCTTTTAATCAGAAGTGGACGGTCTGGCGTCGATTCCTGCTGCTCGGCCAGCGTCTTGCAGCGCGGCGCGTCATCTCTAGAATCGGCCCCAGAATTTAGACCTTTCCTGTCGATTACGGAGTTTCGAACATGATGAATGCCATGCAGATGCCAATGAACAACACGATGCCCATGATGCCGATGATGGGCATGCCGATGATGATGGCCACCATGCAGTGCGAGATAACCGGCGATGCCATGGTGTGCACCATGAAGCCGGCCGCCGGTATGGACATGGCGATGTTCAAGAACAACGCCGAAATGATGGCGATGATGATGAACTGCGGCATGCCGATGATGATGCAGTGCGCCAACCTGTCGATGATGTGCATGTCGCAGGACACCATGGCAATGCTCAACAACATGCCAGCGATGACCATGCCGATGATGAAGTGCGTCATGGAATGCACCCTGCAAGCCGATGGCATGACCTGCAAGATGATGCCGATGCCTGGTATGAGCATGGTGATGATGGACAACTGGTGCATGCTGATGAAGAAAATGATGAACGATTGCGCCATGCCGATGATGATCAGCTGCAACGGCATGCCGATGATGTGCTGCACCTGCTGAACCGACGTTTCGTGCGCATGAAAAAGCCCCGCCTGAGCAATCAGGCGGGGCTTTTTGCGTTCAGTCCAGGCGTTCGGGGTGGAGGATGACCAGGAACGCCAGCGCATCGCTGTCTGCCGGGTTGCGATAGCGGTGGGGCTGGTCGGCATAGAACAGGATCGAGTCGCCGGTGGACAGCAAGTATCGTTCCTCGTTGACGCTGACCTCCAGCACGCCCTGGGCCACCACCAGGTTTGCCTGGATCCCAGGCCGGCGGCCTTCGCACACCTCTTCACCGCGTGCGCTCAGGCGTACCTCATAGAATTCGGACTGGCGCGACATGTCGTCGGGGAACAATGCCCGGCTGACGAATGTGCCGTCGGCGCTCACCAGGCGTTTGCTTTGGTGGGCGGGCAGTAATTCAACCCCTTCGAACGAGCGGTTTTCCAGGAACGCCGCCACCGACACTTTCAGGCCCTTGGCGATTTTGCACAGCACCTTGATCGACGGTACGCTGCGCCCGGACTCGATCTGCGCGAGCATCGCCCGGCTGACGCCACAGGCTCGGGCCAGGGCATCCAGGGACAGGTAGCGTTTACTGCGCAGGCGATGCAGGTTGTGCGCGACGCACTGGCCGATGGCATCGTCGTCGCGGCTGGCGCAATCCTTGGGTTGAGCGATGGGGGGCAGCACGTCGGGAAGGGCCTGGAGAAAACTCATCGGCGTTACGCCCGGCGTGTGTCGCTGGGCGCGTTACTGGCCTGCAACGTGAATACCGACAACCCGGCGCGCGCGGCGTACATTGCCCACATCAACTGGGCCGCTGCACGAGCCTGGCGGCGTTTGCGGTGGAGGGTGAAATCAATGACGTTGGCGGATATCGACATGGCGCAGTCTCGGGTGACGGTGGTGACTCGGTTGCTCCACATTACTGCGCGCAGCTTATTTCCTTAAATACTGAGTTTGCATTTATTAATTCTATTTTGGACTTAAAAACAGACGTGACCTGCCGTATCCGATGTTCTTCCAACGCTTGAACTTTCCCAGGATTCGGCCCCATGCGCCTGCCACAACCTTTGCTGTTTCTCCCTCCTCGTTGGCTCGGTTTTGGCGTTGCCCTGACATTCACCCATCTGGCCCAGGCCCAGGAGGCGCTGCAGTTGTCGCCGCTGCAAGTCACCAGCACCGAACTGAGCGAAGGCGAAGCGGCCCAGGCGCAACTCCGGCAGGTGCCCGGCGCTACCAATTACGTCGACATGGCCAGCGTCGAGCAGGGGCGGGTGAGCAGCAATGAAGATGTGTTCAAGTACCAGGCTGGCATCTACGCCAAGGCGGCGAATAACGAAGGGGTGAAAATCTCCATTCGTGGCTCGGGCATCAACCGTGGCCCCGGCAGCCATGCATCTGGCCTGTATGAAACCATCGACGGGCTGCCACTGACCGGCCCCGGCGGAACGCCTTATGAGCTCAAAGACCCGCTGTGGCTCAGCCGCGTCGAAGTGCTGCGCGGCGCCAACGGGTTTGATCGCGGCGCACTGGCCCTGGGCGGGGCGGTCAACTATGTCACCCACACCGGCTACGATGCGCCCAAGTTGCGCGTGCGCTACGAGGCCGGCAGCCATGGGTATGCCCAGCGGGAAATCAGCTCCGGGCAAGTGCTGGGCGATGCCGACTATTACATCAGCCTGACCGACACTGACTACGATGGCTTCCAGCAACAAAGCGCCGGCAGCGGCAAAGGCGTGGCGGCCAACTTCGGCTACCGGTTCAACCCGGACCTGGAAACCCGCTTCTATTTCCGTTACCGCGAAACCGCCAACGACAGCCCCGGCAAACTCACGCGTCAGCAGATCGAGCACAGCCCGCGCGCAGCCAATGCCGTCAACCTGGCGCGCGACTCCAAGCGCTTGCAGCCGGGTTCTACCTGGATCGCCAACAAGACCACGCTGCAATTGGACGATAACTCCCGCGTCGAAGCGGGGCTGGTGTACCACGACTACCCCATGGACCTGCGCGAAGGCACCAACCGGCTCAAGGTGGCGTATACCGATATCAGCGGCACCTTGAACTACATCCGCCAGGACACGCTGCTGGGGCGCGACAGCAAGACCACAGTCGGCCTGCGCACCACCCAGGGCCTGCCCAATAACGGTGTGTCGGAGTACGTGCGGGTGCCTGCCGGTGCCACCGCCGATTTCGCCCCGGGGACCAAGACTCGTGACTACAGTTACCTGGGGTCGGATACCGTGCTGCACGTGAGCAACGACCTGGAGCTGCTGCCCGACCTGTGGCTGACCACCGGCCTGGCGGCGATCTATACCCGTCGCGAAACCGAAGTCACCTATCCCGACACCCATGCCCCCTTGAGCACTCATGACTGGGACTATGCCCCGCGCGTGGGCCTGCGCTATGACTTCAACCCGCAGTTGCAGGTGTATGGCAACCTGAGCCGCTCGGTGGAGCCGCCGCATGCCTGGTCGATGATCTGGGGTTCCAACAAGTTCTTTGCCAAAGACTCGGGTAGGCCGGAGGCCGGCTTGACCCGCGAAGGCGTGAAGCTGCAAAACCAGACGGCCACCACCCTGGAAGTGGGCGGGCGCGGCGAAGCGTGGTTCGGCCAATGGGACCTGGCGCTGTACCACTCGCTGGTGCGCCATGAACTGCTGAGCGTCGAAACCCAGGCGGCTACGCCTAACTTGTCGCAGGTGGTCGCCGAATCCAACGCCAGCCCGACCCTCCACCAAGGCCTGGAACTGAGCCTCACCAGCGCGCTGTGGGACGGTGGCAATACCGGTCGCCTGGCCCTGCGCCAGGCCTACACCTTCAGTAACTTCCACTACCGCGACGACCCGCGCTTTGGCGACAACACATTGCCCGGTATCCCCAAGCACTATTACCAGGCGCAGTTGCGCTACAGCCATCCCAGCGGCTTTTTCAGCAGCCTCAATGGCGAGTATTCCTCGCGGGTGGCGGTGGACTATGCCAACTCCTACTACGCGTCGGCCTATGGCTTGTTGGGCGCCACCCTCGGCTACGACGCACCGAAACAGGACTGGCAAGCCTGGGTCGACCTGCGCAACCTGACCAACCAGCGCTACGCCAATACCGTGACCCCGGGTTATGACGACCATGGCAATGATATGGCGCGCTCGACGCCGGGTGACGGCATGGGCGTGTACGCCGGCGTTTCCTGGAGCTTGCGCTAAACCCTGGTAGGCGCCGGCAAGCCGGTGCCTACGCCGATACCCAGGCGCCATCGTTGGGCCCTTGCTCTGCCATCGTTTTACTGTCATCGTTTGCGCGATTGGTAATCTTTCTTGTTTGAGAAATTTTTGCGCATGCATGACTTTCCCGTGGCCGATTGTGATACAGCCCGCCGCCAGCAGACACTCACCGCGCTCTACAGCGACCACCATTCCTGGCTCCAGGGGTGGCTGCGCAAGAAGCTCGGCTGTTCGCAGCATGCGGCGGACCTGGCCCAGGATGCATTCGTGCGGGTGTTGCTGCTGGCCGAGCCCCACAACATTCAGGAGCCTCGGGCATTTCTCGCGACCACTGCCGGGCGCTTGCTGATTGACGGTGCGCGGCGGCGCAAGATCGAGAAAACCTATATGCAAGCCCTGGCCATCCAATACGAAGACGCCGGCATGCCTGACCCTGCGACTATTCATGTGGCGTTGCAGGCCCTGGAACGCATTGCGCTGATGCTCGCCGGCCTGCCGGACAAGGCCCGCGAGGCGTTCCTGCTCAGTCGCCTGGATGGGCTGACCTACAGTGAAATCGCGGCCCAGCTCCAGGTCTCGTCCAGCACGGTGAAAAACTACATCTCCAGCGCGCTGGTGCATTGCTACCAGACCCTTTATGGCGCGGACCCGCTCTGATGCCCGCCGAACAGATTGTCAGCGAGGCAGCGCAATGGTTGGCGTTGCTCAATGACGAGGACGTCAGCGCCGCCGACCGTCAGGCATTTGAAGCCTGGTGTGCGGCCGATCCACGCCATCGGGTGGCCTTCGAGCGCATGGGGGCGTTGTGGGGCAGCCTCGATGAACTGCCTGCGGCACCTGCACGCCTGGCGTTGAATCAAGCCTTCATCCCACGCAAAGCCGGGTACGCCGTGCGCGGCGGGCAAGCCCTGGCGTTGTTGGGGGTGTTGGTGGCCGGCTGGGCGAGCGTCGAGCAACTGCCGCTGTGGATGGCCGACCAACGCACCGGCGTCGGCGAGCGCAGTCAGGTGGTCTTGACCGATGGCAGCCAGGTGCAGCTCAACAGCAACTCGGCGTTGGACGTGAAGTTCGACGGCCAACAGCGTGTGATCGAATTGCTCAAGGGCGAGATGTGGGTCGAGGTGGCCAAGGATGGGCAACGGCCGTTCGTGGTGCGCACCGATCAGGGCACGGCGACCGCGTTGGGCACGCGTTTCCTGGTGCAGCGTGCGGTGGATGGCTCGACCGTGGTCACGGTGATCGAGTCAGCGGTGGCCGCCAAAGGCACTGACAGCGAGGCCGTGAAGGTGACGGCAGGCCAGCGCGCGATTCTCAGGCAGGGGCACGCCCAGCCAGCGCAAGCGGTCGGCAGCGGCGACCCGGCGGCCTGGACCCGGGGCTTGCTCACGGTGGATGACCGGCCGTTGAGCGAAGTCCTGCAAACCCTGGCCAGCTATCGCCATGGGGTGGTGCGGTTTGATGCCCAGGCGTTGCACGGGATGCGTGTGTCGGGGGTGTTCAAGCTCGATGACAGCGACGCGGCGCTGGCGACCCTGGCGGATAACCTGCCGATCAAGGTGGAGTATTTCACCGACCTGCTGGTGGTGATCAAGCCCCTCTGATCTGCCTGAAGACACCCGTTCAAATAAAAACCGGTCTCATTCATACCCGATTTCCCGACATGGCCGTCATGGAATATAGAACCCTCTTTTCCAGGACCTCTCATGTCACGCTTTGCTCGTCCGTTGCACCCGCTGGCGCTGTCAGTGGCGATGGCTTTTGCCGCTGTGCCCCTGACCATTCACACCGCATGGGCTGATGAAAGCAGCCATTTCTCGATCCCTGCCGGTGACCTGAGCCAGGCCCTCAACGGCTTTGCCGAACAGGCCGGGCTGGTCCTGGCCTTTGATCCGGCCTTGACCCGCGGCAAGCGCAGCAGCGGTTTGAACGGGCAGTTGAGCAGCGACGCGGCACTCGCCCAGTTGCTGGCGGGCAGCGGTTTGCGTGCCCAGGCGCTGTCTGCCCAGCGCTATCGCATCGAGCCGATTCCCCAGGCGGATGGCTCGGTGGAGTTGCAGGCCACCACCATCAGCGGCGCTGCTCAAAGTGAAAGCCCCGTCGGCCCGGTGTCCGGTTATGTGGCCACGCGCAGCCTGTCGGGCACCAAGACCGACACCGCGCTGATCGAGACCCCGCAGTCGATCTCGGTGGTCACCAAAGACCAGATGCGTGCGCAGAATGCCGAGAGCCTCAACCAGATCCTGCGCTACAGCGCCGCGGTCGTCCCGGAAACCCGTGGCGCCACCGCCTCGCGCCTGGACCAGTTGACCATTCGCGGCTTCTCGCCGGTGACTTACCTCGACGGCCTGCGCGTGGCATCGAGCCGCGATGCCTCGCCGCAAAAGGATGCCTTCGACCTGGAACGCGTGGAGGTCCTGCGCGGCCCAGCCTCGGTGTTGTACGGCCAGGGCAGCCCCAGTGGCGTGATCAATATGGTCACCAAGCGCCCGTTGGATACGCCGTTCCATGAAGTCGGCGTGGAGTACGGCACCTTCGACAAAAAGCGCACCACCTTCGATCTCAGCGGCCCGCTGGATGAGCAAGGGGTGTATTCCTACCGCGTCGCCGGATTGTTCGACGATGCCGACGGGCAGGTGGAGCACACCGAGACCCGTCGTCAATCGCTGTCCTCGGCCTTCACCTGGCGCCCGAACGAGGACACCTCGCTGACCCTGCTGGGGCATTTTCAGAAGGATCCCAAGGGGGCTTCCTACGGCTCGATGCCGGCCTGGGGCTCGGTGTTGCACAGCCCGCTAGGGCGCAAGATCGATGTCGACTTCTACGATGGCGAGAAAAACTTCGAGAAGAGTGACCGCGAGCATTACTCCATCGGCTATGCCTTCGAGCATCACCTCGACGACGTCTGGACCGTGCGCCAGAACGCCCGCTATATGCGCAGCGAAGGGATCTACCGCAGTATCTACAGCAGCAACCTGCAGGCCGATTACCGCACCTTGAACCGCTCGACCATCGCCACCGATGTCGACATGGACGCCTACAACCTGGATAACCAGTTGCAGGGCAAGTTCGACACCGGCCCGGTGCAGCACACGCTGTTGATGGGGCTTGATTACCAGAACACCAGCGTCGATACCAAGGCCGGTTACGGCAAGGGACCGGACCTGGATATTTTCGACCCGGTGTACGGTGCGCCGGTGACCACCCCGGCATTTTCCAGCGACGCGACCCAGCGTAGCGAGCAGACCGGTGTGTACCTGCAGGAGCAGGCGAAGTGGGATAAATGGGTACTGTTGATGGGCGGTCGTTATGACTGGGCCAGCACGGATAACAGCTCGTTGAGCTTGACCGACGGCAAGAAAACCAAATCCTCCCTGGACAGCAAAGCCTTCACCGGCCGCCTGGGCGTGGTTTACCTCTTTGATAACGGCCTGGCGCCTTACGCCAGCTATTCCGAATCCTTCTCGCCGCAAACCGGTACCGGCTACGGCGGTTCGGTGTTCAAGCCCACCGAAGGCAAGCAGTACGAAATCGGCATCAAGTACCAGCCGCCAGGCAGCAACAGCTTTATCACCGCAGCCATCTTCGACCTGCGCCAGAACAACGTGCCGACCATGGATCCGGATCCCACCCACCTGTGTGGCAACGGTCGCTGCCAGGTCCAGGACGGTGAAGTGCGCTCCCGTGGCTTTGAACTCGAAGGCAAGGCCAGCCTCAACGACAACCTGGATATCACGGCGGCCTATGCCTACCTCGATAACCGCATCAGCAAATCCAACAGCACCGTGCGCTACGCGCCGATCACCGACATCGGCGTAGGCCCGGCCGTGCCGACCCAGGGCACCACCACCTACGCTGTGCCGCGCCACACCGCTTCGGTGTGGGCTGACTACACCCTGCATGACGGCAACCTCAAGGGCTTCGGCGTCGGCGCGGGTGCGCGTTATGTCGGCTCGTCCTGGGGCGATACGGCCAACACCTTGAAGGTTCCCGGCTACACCTTGTTCGATGCGTCGGTGCACTACGACATCCCGCACATCAACACCCTGGGCGACAACCTGCGCCTGGCGCTGAACGCCACCAACCTGGCGGACAAAGAGTACGTTGCGTCCTGCTATTCGTACTCGTGGTGCTGGTACGGCTCGCAACGCACGGTGCAGGCCAGTGCGACGTATCAGTGGTAAATGCCGATAACGAGTGAGGATTTTTCCTACAGCGGCCTTTTACCCGGGCCGTTGACTCTCTATTATCCGCCCCCAGCACCTCCGGCCATGGAGACGCTCCATCAACTAAGGAAGTCGTAATGCACATTGGAAAAATGCTGGGGTTGGCCCTGATGATGTTGGCAGTGAGTGGCTGCGCCAGCTTCACCAAGGACGAAGTCGCGCCAGTCACCCTGCCATCGAAGGCGAGCTTCGCCAACAAGCCGAACGTCTATGTCGACTTTGATTTCTATCAGGGCGAACCGACCAACGCTGCCGCTGCCGAAGTCCCCCAGGCGCGGGACATGCTGCGTCCGCAACTGCAAAAGATCCTCACCGATTCCGGCCTGTTCGGCCGCGTGACCCTGGATGAGTTCCAGAAGCAGCCGGGCGACTACAGCCTGCGCCTGAAGGTCTACAACCATCCGCCAGGTGGCGGTCAGATGGCATTGGCGTTTATCAGCGGCTTCACCTTCACCATTATCCCGGCGCTGGGTACCGACCAGTACACCATGAGCCTGGAGGCCTTGGACCCACAGGGCCAGGCGCTGAGCAAAGGCAGCAACCACGATGCGATCAACACCTGGTTGGGTATCTGGTTTATCCCGATGATGGCCTACACGCCAAAAGAAGCGGTGACCGATACCTTCACGCGCCAGGTCAATGCGCTGCTCAAGCAGATGGTCGAGAGCAATAACCTGAAGTACTCGGCACTGGATGCCGGTGTGCCGCGGGCCTGATTTTGGCCGCAAAAAAAGGGAGCCGGCTGACCGGCTCCCTTTTTTTTACCCGGGTTTTTACTTGAGTGCCTGAATGAACAGCGGATCGCTGTACAAGGCCTTGAGCAAGTCACGCACCAGCGGGTTATAGGCATTCGCCGCATTCGGAATCGCAATGGGGCCGAAGAATGAACTGGACCATACGCTGGTCACTTCCTTGGTGGCGTCGTACACCACGGCGTCATCCTTGAGCAACGTAAAGCGCGCGGCCAGTGTGCCGTGGCCGGAACCCACGCCAGCTGTCAGCTCGTTCTTCACCAGCAGTACGTCAAGGCGCCGCGGCGCGCTTTGATTCAGCAGGCCGGCCAGGGACAGTTCCTGGGTAAGCGCCGCCTGCACATGGGCCGGGATACTGCCGGTGGGCGAGCTGATCGGATTGGCCCGGACCATCAACGAACCCTGGCCCGAGGCGGCAGTAACCTTGGCCTGGCTGATGGGTTGCAGCGCTGGCGTCTGCTTGAGGCGCTGGACGTTGTCGAAATTGGGCTCGTATTGCGTCATGGTCACGCCGCAACCTTGCAGCAGCAGTAAGACCAGTGGGGCCAACATAAGAAACTTCTTCACGGCATTTCCTTGCGTGAGGGGGGTAGGGGGGCGCGATTATGGTCAGCCGCTGGTAGGGCGGCAACCCGCGCGGGAAGGGGAGATCGCCAAGAAGGCATTTTGCTGGCCCCCATCTGCTGCATGTTTCGCCAAAATCACTTTTATTTTCAGGTGGTTAGGTGGATTCCAATGCGCAACGTAAAAATCACGCTGATTGCCTTGGCCCTGGCGAGCGGGGCGGCGGCAGCCCAGGGCAAGGCGCTGCGTGAAGGGGATCGGTACATGTGCAGTTGGGGGGCGGGTACGGCGGCCAGGGCCCAGGAGCTGAAGTTGGCTGGCGTTTCGTTGTATGCGGCGCGGCAGAAGATCCAGCGGTACAAGTTCGACAAGTCGTGGATGCGCATGATGGCCATGGGCATCACCGAGCAGACTTATGACAGCCCCTCGCGGCTCAAGCCGACGGCGGTGCGTTCGAGTTTTTATGAAGAGTGCGTGCGCTACAAACTGGCGCGTAGATAGACACGCTGCAGACTGGTTTATTAACCTGATAGTTATTAGGGTTTTAACCCGGCAAGTTTGGAAGTTGCACCAAAAAGTGGCACTAAAGATATCGCGAACCATGAAAAATGTGTGGTTATTGAATGACTTAGCGCTGTTTCAATCCGACGAAAGGCTAATAATAAACTTGTTACAGGTTGTCTCGGTGGTTATTATGACCGGGCGTTCACCTCCCACGGTTTATGCATTTTTAAATCCCAAGTTTCCATCAGCTACTTGGGATTTTTTTTGCCCGGGATTTGACCTTCATACCTGCTTGGCAGATAAGTGTCCGTGGTTTTTCTGGCGTCATTGCGCCGGCGCTTTCGGGGAAAAGTGTGGGGTGGCTAACACTTTCGTAGGATTGCCTACACGCGTTGCACAACCTGATCTACCCTGCATGGATCACGTCCATCGCGTCATGTGCGAGCAAGGGTGCCCAGGATGATTCCGATCGTTGAGTTGAGCCGCATCATGGCGTCCGGTTTCGTCCCGCTGGCGTGCGACTGTAGCGTCAACCCCCAGGGTTTCTTGACCATCCGTGTCTTTGAGCCGGAGTCCGGTCGCGTCGACCTGCTGTTGACCGGCGTGTCGCCCCAGGGCCTGGATAGCATCCGTGCCATCTCCAACCTGATCGGCGAGCTGCGCACCGAGCTCAAGGCCGGGCGCCGTGGGTTTGCGGCATTCGGCTAGGCGTCAGAGCCGGCGCAGAAACGAGCGCACAATGCGCTTGGTGGCGTCGGTGGCGTCCAGTTGCTCCAACGCACTGTAGGCATGCCACTGGCAATCGATGATTTCATTGCAGGGCCGGGCCTGGTCGATGTTCACCACCGAGGCTTCAAACACGTGATGCAGCGTGTCACTGGCTTTCAATTCCTGTAGATACAGCAACCCATCCACGTTCAGCCCGGTTTCCTCCTGCAACTCCCGCTCGGCCGCGCCGACCGGGCGCTCATCGCGCTCGACCTTGCCCCCAGGCAATGCCCATTTCGACCTGGCCTTGCGCACGAACAGAATGCGCCCCTCGTGTTCGCAAATCACCGTTGCGCGTATTTTCATCGTCTGTGCCCCCGCAGCTGGATGATTGTCATAAAAGTGTAATGCAATTGTCATGCTAGGTCTTTATAGGGGGAGGCTGGAGACCACGCAGGAAAACGCCGATACTGCCCGACTGAAAAAATACCGCTGAAGGAAAGTCTGATGAGCACCATCCGCTGGGGCATGATCGGTTGTGGCAGTGTTACTGAACTCAAGAGTGGACCCGCTTTCTACAAAGCGCCAGGCTCGGCCCTGGTGGCCGTGATGGGGCGTCGCGAGGAAGCGGTGCGCGATTATGCGGCACGCCACGGGATTGCCCGCTTTTACACGGATGCCCAGGCGCTGATCGATGACCCCGAAGTGGATGCGGTGTACATCGCCACACCACCCGACAGCCACCTGGAGTACAGCCTGTTGGTGGCAGCGGCGGGCAAGCATTGCTGTGTAGAAAAACCGATGTCGCTGAATGCCGAGCAGAGCGCGTTGATGCAGCGCACCTTCGAGCGGGCCGGGCTGCATCTGTTTGTTTCCTATTACCGCCGTTCCCTGCCGCGCTTCCAGCAGGTCCGTGCCTGGCTGCAAGAAGGGCGAATCGGTGAGTTGCGGCACCTGAGCTGGACGTTGTGCAAGCCGCCATCGCCCACGGACACCAACGCCAGCAACTGGCGCACCGACCCGGCGATTGCCGGCGGTGGTTATTTTGCCGACCTCGCCAGCCATGGTTTCGACCTGTTCCAGTACCTGGCGGGGGATATCGTCGAGGTCACGGGGTATACCGCGCGCCAGGCCGGGCGCTATGCGGCGGAAGATGCGGTCACCGCCTGCTGGAGCTTCAGCTCGGGCGCGCTGGGGATGGGCTGCTGGAACTTTGTGGCGGACCGGCGTGAAGACCGGGTCGAGTTGATCGGTAGCACAGGGCGGATCAGCTTTGCAGTGTTCGACGAGCAGCCGTTGCACCTTGAGGCCGAGGTCAGCCAGACCCTGCATATTGCCCATCACCCCCATATCCAGTGGCATCACGTGCTGGGCATGAACGCGCATATCCGTGGCGAGAGCGTACACCCGGCACTGGCGATCGAGGCCTTGAAGACCGACCGCATCATGGATCGGGTGTTGCAGCGCAAGCCCTGACCCCGCCCACCCTTGTCGGAGCCGCCAAGGTGTTTGTCTGACTGGCGGCTATTGTCAGAAATTTCCCACAGGAGTACAAATGTACTCCATGACGACTCTCACTCCCCGCCGCTCCGCCATCCTGAACTTCATCCGCGAACGTATCGCGCAGCAAGGTCAGTCCCCCAGCCTCGCCGAGATCGCCGAGGCCTTCGGTTTTGCTTCGCGCAGTGTGGCGCGCAAACACGTGCTGGCGCTGACCGAGGCCGGGTTTATCGAGGTCAACCCGAACCAGGCCCGGGGTATTCGCCTGCTCAATCAACCGGCGCGCCCGCAATGGCTGGAGGTCCCGGTGCTGGGCCGCGTGGCCGCCGGCCTGCCCATCGGCGCCGACGCCGAAGTGCATGCGCGGCTGATGCTGGACCCGGCGACCTTTGCCCGGGTCCCGGATTATCTGCTGCGGGTCCAGGGTGACTCGATGATCGAAGACGGCATCCTCGATGGCGACCTGGTGGGCGTGCGCCGCAGTGCCGAGGCGCTGAACGGGCAGATCGTGGTCGCGCGCCTGGACGGCGAGGTCACCATCAAGCGCTTCGAGCGGATGGGCCACAGCGTGCGCCTGTTGCCGCGCAACCCGGCCTATCAACCTATCGTGGTCCGTGCCGACCAGGACCTGGCCATCGAAGGCGTGTTCTGTGGCCTGGTGAGGCAAGGGTGATGGGCGCCGTGGTTGCACTGGACTCGCTGTTCAATGGCGGGCGGGTGTGGAAGGGGCGGCCGGCCGCGCCGCCGGCCAGTGTGTATCCCACCGGGCTGGCGGCCCTGGATGCGGTGTTGCCCAGCGGTGGCTGGCCGGCGGCGGCCTTGAGTGAAATCCTCGTGGCCCAGCAGGGCGTGGGCGAGTTGCAACTGGTCTGGCCGACCCTGGCGCGGCTGTCGGCGGCCGGCGAGCGCATTGTGCTGGTGGCGCCGCCGTATACCCCATACCCCCACGCCTGGCAGAACGCCGGGGTGGACCTGCGCCAGCTCTCGGTGATCCAGGCCGATGAGCGCGATGCCTTGTGGGCGGCCGAGCAGTGCCTGCGCTCCGGCAGTTGCGGCGCGGTGCTGTGCTGGCCACGCAAGGCCGATGACCGGGCTTTGCGCCGCTTGCAGGTGGCCGCCGAGACCGGCCAGACCCTGGCGTTTGCCTGGCGGGCCATGGGCGAGGCGATCAACCCGTCACCGGCCGCCCTGCGCCTGGCCGTCGAGCCGAGCCAGGTGCGGGTGCTCAAGTGCCGCGGTGGCCTGGCCCATCCCGCACCCATTGTCCTGGCCAGCGGGCACTGAGGTTGATATGCGCTGGGTGTGTATTGTCTTCCCGCAATTGGCGTTGGACGGGGTCTTGCGTCGACGTCCCGAGCCCGAGCAACCCTTGGCGTTGTTGGCCGGCCCGCCGCAACGCCGGGTGCTGCAAACCGTCAATGGCGCCGCGCGTGCCTTGGGCCTGCGCCCCGGCCTATCCCTGACGGCGGCCCATGCCCTGACCAAGGCCTTTGCCTGCGTCGAATACGACCCGGTGGATATCGAGCGCTGCCAACAACTGCTCGCGGCCTGGGCCTACCGTTTCAGTTCCCAGGTCAGCGTGTTCTATCCACGGGCCTTGTTGTTTGAAATCGAATCGAGCCTGGGCCTGTTCGGGCCGTGGCCGCTGCTGGAAGCACGCTTGCGCGAGGAACTGAGCGACCTGGGCTTTCGCCACCGTATCGTCGCCGCCCCCAACCCGGCCGCCGCGCGGGTGTTGGCCAATGCCTACGATGGCCTGGCGGTGGCCGATGCCGAGGCGCTCCAGCAAGCCCTTGGGCCGATGCCGATCGATCGCGTCGGCATCGACCCGCAAGCCGCCACAGCCTTGTCGCGCATGGGCCTGCGGACCCTGGCCCAGGTCCAGGCGTTGCCCCGGCATACCTTGGCCAGGCGCTTCGACGCCGGGTTGCTCAAGCACCTGGATGCCTTGACCGGGCTGCGGCCGCTGGGCCTGGATTTTTATCAGCCGCCGGATCGGTTTGACCTGCGCATCGAATTGAATTTCGATGTGCAGTCCCACCAGGCGTTGCTGTTTCCCTTGCGGCGCCTGACTGGCGACCTCGCCGCGTTCCTCTGTGGCCGCGACAGTGGCGTGCAGCGTTTTGCCCTGCACCTGGAGCATGCCGAGGCGCCAGACAGCGTGATCACGGTGGGCCTGCTGAGTGCCGAGCGCGAACCCTCGATGCTGTTTGAACTGGCCCGTGGCCGCCTGGAGCAGGTGCAAGTGGCCGCACCGGTGCGTGGCCTGCGCCTGCTGGCCGAGGATCTGCCGGTGTTTGTGCCACAGCGCCAGGATCTGTTCGATGAGCGCCCGCAGCAAACCCTGCCGTGGGTGCAATTGCGCGAACGTCTGCGGGCGCGCCTGGGGGATGAGGCGGTGCAGGGCCTGCGCTTTAATGCTGACCATCGCCCCGAGTGTGCCTGGCTGCCGGGCACCGACAGCCGCGCCTGCCCAGCCTTGAGCCCGGTGCAACGCCCTGGCTGGCTGCTCAACGAACCGACCTTGCTGGCCGAGCAGGGCATCCAGATCCTGCTGGGCCCGGAGCGTATCGAATCCGGTTGGTGGGATGGCGCCGATATCCGCCGCGATTACTACCTGGTGCGCACCCGCGCCGGGCAGCAAGGCTGGGCCTATCGCACCGTGGGCGACAGCGCCGGGTTGTGGCTGCAAGGCTGGTTTGCATGATGGAGGGCTACGCCGAACTGCATTGCCTGTCGAACTTCAGCTTCCAGCGTGGCGCGTCCAGTGCCCGCGAGTTGTTCGAGCGCGCCAAACAGCAAGGGTATCAGGCCCTGGCAATCACCGATGAATGCACCCTGGCCGGTATCGTGCGCGCCTGGCAGGCGGCCAAGGAGGTCGGGCTGGGGTTGATCGTCGGCAGTGAGGTGCGCCTGGAAAACGGCCCGAAACTGGTGTTGCTGGTGGAGAACCTGCAGGGCTATCAGCACCTGTGCCGGTTGATCACCCTGGCCCGGCGGCGTGCCGAAAAAGGCCAGTACCGCCTGTTGCGCGAAGACTTTGCCGACCCGCTGCCGGGGTTGCTGGTGCTGTGGCTGGCCGAGGAGGGCGATACGCCTGCCGACGGCCAGTGGCTGTGCGAGACCTTCAGCGGGCGGCTATGGCTGGCGGTAGAGCTGCATTGCGCCCAGGACGATGCCCGCCGCCTGGCGCAGCGCCTGCAACTGGCCGCCAGCCTGCACCTGCCGGCCGTGGCCTGTGGCGATGTGCATATGCATGTGCGCAGCCGGCGCGCCTTGCAAGACACCATGACCGCCATCCGCCACCACCTGCCGGTGGCGCAGGCCGGCCAGCGCCTGTACCCCAATGGCGAGCGGCACCTGCGCAGCCTGGAGGCCCTGCGCGCGCTGTACCCGGCGCACTTGCTCGCGGAGTCGCTGCACATTGCTAGCCGTTGCACTTTCGACCTGAGCCAGTTGCGCTATCAATACCCCAGGGAGTTGGTGCCGCAAGGGCAGAGCCCACAATCCTGGCTGCGTGCCTTGACCGAAGAGGGCATCGCCCATCGCTGGCCCGAGGGCGCGACAGCCAAGACCCTGGAGCAGATCGATAATGAGCTGCAGTTGATCAGCGAACTGGGCTACGAAAGCTACTTTTTGACGGTGCACGACATCGTGCGCTTCGCCCGCAGCCGTTCGATCCTCTGCCAGGGCCGTGGCTCGGCGGCCAACTCGGCAGTGTGCTTTGCCCTGGGCATCACCGAGATCGACCCGGGCCGGATGAACATGCTGTTCGAACGCTTCCTGTCCCGCGAACGCAACGAGCCACCGGACATCGACGTGGACTTCGAGCACGAACGCCGCGAAGAGGTGCTGCAATACGTGTTCCAGCGCTATGGCCGGCGTCGTGCGGCCTTGACCGCGGTGGTCAGCAGCTACCACGGTGCCGGCGCAGTGCGGGATGTGGCCAAGGCCCTGGGCCTGCCACCGGATCAGGTCAACGCGCTGGCCGATTGCTGTGGGCGCTGGAGCGATGAGGCGCCGCCCCTGGAACGCTTGCGCGAGGGTGGTTTCGACCCGGACAGCCCGGTATTGCGGCGGGTGCTGGGGCTGACCCAACAACTGATCGGCTTTCCGCGCCATCTGTCCCAGCACCCCGGCGGCTTCGTGATTTCCGAGCAGCCGCTGGACACGTTGGTGCCGGTGGAAAACGCCGCCATGGCCGAGCGCACCATCATCCAGTGGGACAAGGACGACCTGGACGCGGTGGGCCTACTCAAGGTGGATATCCTCGCCCTGGGCATGCTCAGCGCGATCCGCCGCTGCTTCGACCTGCTGCGCCGCCATCGCCATCGCGACCTGACGCTGGCGACAGTGCCCCCGGACGATGCGGCAACCTACGCAATGATCAGCCGCGCCGACACGATAGGCGTGTTCCAGATCGAGTCCCGGGCGCAGATGTCCATGCTGCCCCGGCTCAGGCCCGAGACGTTCTATGACCTGGTGATCGAGGTGGCCATCGTGCGCCCCGGGCCGATCCAGGGCGGCATGGTGCATCCATATCTGCGGCGGCGGAACAAGGAAGAGCCTACGACCTATCCGTCGCCCGAGCTGGAGGCGGTACTCAAGCGCACCCTGGGTATCCCGCTGTTCCAGGAGCAAGTGATGCAGATCGCCATTGTCGCGGCGCACTACACCCCTGGCGAAGCAGACCAGTTGCGCCGCTCGATGGCGGCCTGGAAGCGCCATGGCGGCCTGGAGCCCCATCGCCAGCGATTGCGCACCGGCATGCTCAAAAACGGCTACAGCGAGGCCTTCGCCGCCCAGGTGTTCGAGCAGATCAAGGGTTTTGGCAGCTACGGTTTTCCGGAGTCCCACGCGGCCAGTTTCGCCTTGCTGACCTATGCCAGCTGCTGGCTCAAATGCCATGAACCGGCGGCATTCGCCTGTGCCCTGATCAACAGCTGGCCCATGGGTTTCTATAGCCCGGACCAGATCCTGCAGGACGCACGCCGCCATCACTTGCAGATTCGCCCGGTGGACGTGACCGCCAGTGACTGGGATTGCAGCCTGGAACCCATCGACGGCGAGCAACCGGCGATTCGCATGGGGTTGCGCATGATCAGCGGCTTTCGCGAAGAAGAGGGCCGGCGTATCGAAAAAGCTCGCCAGGCCGCCAGGTTTGCGACTATCGCCGACCTGGGTGAGCGCGCCCAACTGGACAGCCGGGCCCAGGAACTGCTGGCAGATGCCGGGGCCTTGCGCCAGTTGGCCGGGCACCGGCATCGGGCGCGCTGGGACGTGGCCGGGGTGGAAAAACAGCTGGGCTTGTTTGCCGGGGTGTCGAGCCCGCAGGAAGAGGCGGTGCAACTGCCGGCCCCCAGCGTCGGCGAAGACCTGTACGCCGACTATGCCAGCGTGGGCACCACCCTGGGGCCCCATCCCTTGGCGCTGCTGCGTGATCAACTGCGCGCACGGCGCTGTCGCAGTTCCCAGGAGCTACAGGCGGTGGAGCATGGGCGCAATGTCAGCGTTGCCGGCCTGGTCACCGGGCGTCAGCGACCGGGCACCGCCAGCGGCGTGACCTTCGTGACCCTGGAAGATGAGTTTGGCAACATCAACGTGGTGGTCTGGCGCGACCTGGCCGAGCGCCAGCGCCAGGTGCTGGTGGGCTCCCGGCTGCTCAAGGTGGATGGGCGCTGGGAAGCGGTAGGCGAAGTGCGCCATTTGATCGCTGGCCGCTTGAGCGACCTGACGCCGCTGTTGGCGGGGATCAGCGTGCGTAGCCGGGATTTCCGCTGAGGGGGGCAACCTTCCTGCGGCCATCGTGGTTTAACGGGCAGAGCCTGCGCGCGGAGCGCTATCCTCTGTAGGTGCAGGCTTGCCAGCAAGAACACCTAGGGCCCACGTCATGGTTAACGACCATCGCCGACAAGCTTGCTCCTGCAATGGTTCGCAGATGCAGTGAAACCATCGCGTCCGGCTATGCTCCAACATTGGCGACTGTCCTCTCTCTGCACCGAGTTGATCCATGCAATTTTTATCCAATACCCATGGTTGTGACGGCTGGGGCGGTGAAATGGCCCAAAGGATTCGTGCCTTTGACTGGTCGACCACGGACCTGGGCTCGATTGACAGTTGGTCCACCAGCCTGACCTGCGCCGTGCAGATGCTCCTGGCTTCGCCGGTGCCGATGGTGATGCTCTGGGGGCGCGCCGGGCACATGATCTACAACGACAGTTACTCGGTGTTCGCCGGCGGGCGCCACCCGTTTCTGCTGGGCGTGCCGGTGGAGCAAGGCTGGCCGGAAGTGGCCGACTTCAACCGGCATGTCATGGACACCTGCCTGGCTGGCGGCACCTTGTCCTATCGCAACAAGGCCTTGATGCTGCTGCGCAATGGCCGCCCCGAAGACTTGTGGCTCGACCTCTATTACAGCCCGGTGGCCGGTGACGACCAGCAGCCGGCCGGGGTGCTGGCGATTGTCGTGGAAACCACCGCGCATGTGCTGTCCGAGCGTTTGCGCCAGGAAGCCGAGGGCGCTTACCGCGTGGCGGACGAGCGCTTGCAACTGGCGCTCAATGCCGGGGCGCTGCTGGGCTCCTTTGTCTGGGATGTGCTGCCGGATCGGCTGTCGGGCGACGAGCGTTTTGCCCGCACCCTGGGCCTGTCCCTGGACGACGTGGAGCAGGGCCTGTCCATTGCCGTCGCCACCCAGATCATCCACCCCGATGACCTGGCGCGGGTCAACCGCCTGATTGCCCGCACCCTGGAAACCGGTGGGTCGTATAACGTCGAGTTTCGCGTGCGACGCCCTGACGCCAGCTATCTGTGGGTACTGGCCAGTGGGCGTTGCGAGTTGGATGCGGGCGGGCGGCCGCTGCGTTTTCCGGGGGTGATCATTGATATCCATGTGCGCAAGATTGCCGAAGAATCCCTGCTCAAACTCACCCATAACCTGGAGCAGCGCGTCGCTGCCGAAGTCCAGGCGCGCTCGGCCGCCGAGGACCAGTTGCGCCAGTCGCAAAAGCTCGAGGCCATTGGCGGGCTGACCGGGGGCGTGGCCCATGACTTCAATAATCTGCTGCAGGTGATTGCCGGCAACCTGCACTTGCTGGCCCGCCATGAACGGGACAATCCCCAGGTACAACGGCGCGTCGGTGCCGCCCTGGCGGCTGTCGAGCGCGGCGCCAAGCTGTCCTCGCAACTGTTGGCCTTTGCCCGGCGCCAGCCCCTGTCACCTGCGGTGTTCAACCCCCGGCGCATTTATGAAGGCCTGGGTGAATTGCTGCAGCGGGCCCTGGGGGAAACGATCCAGATCGATGTGCAATTACCGCAAGATCCATGGTGCATCCATGTCGATCGCAATCAGTTGGAAAACGCCGTGCTCAACCTGGCGATCAATGCCCGGGATGCCATGAAGGGCGAGGGGGTGATCCGCATCACCGGTGAAAACATCACCCTGTCACCCGAGGATGGCAGCCGCAACGGGATTGCCCCCGGTGAATATGTGCGCCTGTCGGTCAGTGACACCGGGGCGGGCATGCCGCCGGCGGTGCTGCGGCGGGTCTTCGAGCCATTCTTTACCACCAAGCCGGACGGTCACGGCACCGGCCTGGGCTTGAGCATGGTGTTTGGTTTCGTCAAGCAAAGCGGCGGGCACGTGCAGATCAGCAGCGAGCCAGGGCAGGGCACCGTGGTGCAGATGTACTTTCCCCACAGCCTTGAGCCGGAAAGCCAGGAGGCACCTGCCGCCGTGGCACTGCAAGAAGGCGGCCGGGAAACCATCCTGGTGGTGGAGGACAACGAAGGTGTGCGCGGCGCGGCCGTGGAGTTGCTGCAACAGTCCGGCTACACAGTGCTCACCGCCGAGGATGGCGATGATGCGATGCTGATGCTGCGCACCGGCTTGCGGCCGGACCTGATCTTCACCGATGTGGTGATGCCGGGGCGAATCAAAAGCACCGACCTGGCCGAGTGGGCCAAGGCGCAACAGCCGCCGGTTGCGGTACTGTTCACCTCCGGGCATACCCGTGACATTCTTTCCAGCGACCACTTGCTGGGCAGCGAAATACATCTGCTGGGCAAACCCTACAGCCCCGAAGAGCTGACGCAACAGGTACGCTCGGTGCTGACCGCGCGGATAAACCACTGCGATTGAACGTTTGCCAAGGTGCCGGATCCACCACTGGACTTGCCGCCTCCTATAAGGTTGACCATGACTTCACAGCGCCACTTGCCGCCTGCCACCGATCTGCCTGCCGCGCGCCCCGGTTTTGTCCGGGTGCGGGGCGCCCGGGAACACAACCTGCGCAATGTCGATGTGGACATCCCACGGGATGCCCTGGTGGTGTTCACCGGGGTGTCGGGGTCGGGCAAGTCGTCCCTGGCGTTTTCCACGTTGTACGCCGAGGCGCAGCGGCGTTACTTCGAGTCGGTGGCGCCCTATGCCCGGCGCCTGATCGACCAGGTGGGCGTGCCGGATGTGGACTCGATCGAAGGCCTGCCGCCCGCCGTGGCCTTGCAACAGCAGCGGGGCACGCCGAGCACGCGCTCATCGGTGGGCAGCGTGACCACCTTGTCCAGCCTGATCCGCATGCTCTATTCCCGCGCTGGCAGCTACCCGCCGGGGCAGCCGATGCTGTACGCCGAAGATTTCTCGCCCAACCTGCCCCAGGGCGCCTGCCCGCAGTGCCACGGCCTGGGGCGCGTGTATGAGGTGACCGAGGCGCTGATGGTGCCCGATCCCTCGCTGACCATTCGCCAACGCGCCGTCGCCTCCTGGCCGCTGGCCTGGCAAGGACAAAACCTGCGGGACATCCTCGTGACCCTGGGCTATGACGTCGATGTCCCCTGGCGCGAGCTACCAAAAAAACAGCGTGACTGGATCCTCTTCACCGAGGACACGCCCACGGTGCCGGTGTATGCCGGCTTGACCCCGGCGCAAACCCGCGACGCCCTCAAGCGCAAACTCGAACCCAGTTACCAGGGTACCTTCAGCGGCGCCCGGCGCTACATCCTGCACACCTTCACCCACACCCAGAGTGCGCTGATGAAAAAGCGTGTCGCGCAGTTCATGCAAGGCAGCCCGTGCCCCTTGTGCGAGGGCAAGCGCCTGACCAAGGCTGCGCTGTCGGTGACATTCGCCGGAGTGGATATTGGCGAGTTGTCGCAGCTGTCGTTGTTGCAACTGGCACAGCTTTTACGGCCGGTGGCCGAGGGCACGGGGCGGGTAAAACTCTCGGTGGAAAAACGCCTAGCCGCCCAACGCATCGCCCAGGATTTGCTGGAGCGGGTCAGCACCCTGACCGACCTGGGCCTGGGCTATCTGTCGCTGGAGCGCAGCACGCCGACCCTGTCCTCTGGCGAGTTGCAGCGCCTGCGCCTGGCGACGCAATTGGGCTCGCAGTTGTTCGGCGTGATCTACGTGCTGGATGAACCGTCGGCGGGCTTGCACCCGGCCGATGGCGAAGCCTTGTTCACTGCCTTGGAACGCCTGAAAGCCGCCGGCAACTCGCTGTTTGTGGTGGAGCACGACCTGGAAACCATGCGCCGCGCCGACTGGCTGATCGATGTCGGCCCGGCAGCCGGCGAGCAAGGCGGCCAGGTGCTATACAGCGGCCCACCGGCGGGCCTGGCACAGATTGAAGCGTCACAGACCCGCGAGTACCTGTTTGCCGAGCCGCGCCCGTTGAACACCTCGCACCGTGCGCCGAGTGGCTGGCTCAGCCTGGAAGGGGTCAGCCGCAATAATCTCGACGGGGTGAGCGTGGACTTCCCCCTGGGCTGTTTTACCGCGGTGACGGGGATTTCCGGCTCGGGTAAATCCAGCCTGGTCAGCCAGGCCCTGTTGGACCTGGTGGGGGAGGGCCTGGGGCGGGTGGTGGTCAGCGACGACGAGCCCGATCTGGAAGACGCACCGCAAACCAGCGGCGGGCGCATCCGCGCGGGCCTGGAGCAGATCCGCCGCCTGGTGCAGGTGGACCAGAAGCCCATCGGCCGCACCCCGCGCTCCAACCTTGCGACCTATACCGGCCTGTTCGATAACGTGCGCAAGCTGTTCGCCGCCACCCCGGCGGCGAAAAAACACCACTACGATGCCGGGCAGTTCTCCTTCAACGTCGCCAAGGGCCGCTGCCCGAACTGCGAGGGCGAGGGTTTTGTCAGCGTCGAATTGCTGTTTATGCCCAGCGTCTACGCACCATGCCCCATCTGCCACGGCGCGCGCTACAACCCCCAGACCCTGGCGATTACCTGGCAGGGCCTGAACATCGCCCAGGTGCTGGGCTTGACCGTCGAGCAGGCGGTGGACGTTTTCGCCGAACAACCGGGCGTACTGCGTGCGTTGCTAGTCCTGCGCGACATCGGCCTGGGTTACCTGCGCCTGGGCCAGCCGGCCACCGAGCTGTCCGGCGGCGAGGCCCAGCGGATCAAGCTGGCCACCGAGCTGCAACGCACCGCGCGGGGCGCGACCTTGTATGTGCTCGACGAGCCGACCACCGGCCTGCACCCTCGTGACGTCGACCGCCTGCTACTGCAACTCAACCACCTGGTGGACGCCGGTCACACGGTGATCGTGGTCGAACACGAAATGCGCGTGGTGGCCCAGAGCGACTGGGTCATCGACATCGGCCCAGGCGCCGGCGACCGTGGCGGTAAAGTCGTCGCCAGCGGCACGCCCCAACACCTCGCCCAGAACAAAACCAGCCGCACCGCCCCGTTCCTCGCACGGGAACTGGGCCAGGGGAATTGACCTTGGGCATGACAAGAGGCCCATGGATGGGCTAGCTTCAAGGTGTACCAGTCATTGATTAACTTGCGGAGGTACTTCATGCCAGTGAAACATGATCTTTATCAGGATTTGGGGTTGAGCAAGGAAGACGTTCAGCAGCGTCGGGCAAGCCACCATCGGTTAGATGTATTGCTCACCCAGTATGACGTCGCCGACAAGGAGGTGCTGGAAGCAGAATCCGCAAGTGCCAATGACGATGATGTAGAGAACCTGAAAAAGAAACGCCTGTTGATCAAAGATAAAATCGTCGAACAACTGGAACAGACCAAGGGGCACTAGCCAACGTTGGGAGCGGGGGTGTCCATATTTGTTCAGAATTGACCGAAGGACAGCAGCCCCTCCACTGCCTATTATCCCAACCGTTCGCCCGACCCTGGGGCACGTTGACTGCGCATGGAATGCGTTGTGGTGTCGGGCGAACTCTCTTTTCTAGGTGCGCAGCGCCTGTAGGCAAGCGTCGATCGAGCGCTGCTGGGTGTCTGCATACAGTTGCAATTCATCAAGGGTCCGGCGGCCCAGGGCCTGTTCAAATTCGGCCTGGTTGGCGTTGGCCGTGTAGTGGCTCTGCGTCGCATCGCCCAGGTTCGACTGGAAAATCCCCGCCGCGCTGACCGGCAGAAAATCCTCGTACACCAATGGTTCGATTGCCACGCAGCCGGCCGCAAGCAGTGCGTCCAGATTGGGTTGCGGGCTCTTGTCGGCTGCGCGGCCCGTGTCGGTCACGAAGTAGCGAAAGAACGCCAACCCTTGTTCGCGCATGGCCCGGTGATTATCCGGGAAGGCCTGGAAATGCTGCGCCATCAGTTCGGTGTAGCGCTGGGCGTTGGCTTCGTTGGGGAAGGCGCCCAGTTCATCCCGCGCGGCGTTGAGCAATTGGTCGTAGAGTGCCCGGCCTTTGGGTGTAAGGGCCACGCCACGCTGTTCGATTTCACCAAACCTGGCGCTGTGGCTGCCCTTGGCATCGGTAAAGGCGATGGCTTCGTCGAGGGCCTTGAAGCTGGTCTGGCGTAGCAGGATCGGGCATTGGCGGCGGGGCGGGCCTTCGATCACGGCTTTGGGGGTGATGCCTTTGCCGGGCATGTCGGCTTGTACGCGGTCGATGTCCAGGGTCCGTGGGGTCAGGTGATTGATGTGCGGGCCCTTGAAGGCCACCACATCGGCAATCAGCCGGTGCTGGTCGCTGAGTTGCTGGTACTGGGCTGCGCTGACCGTGGCGGTGTGGTGCCAGCGAAAGGTTTCCAGGGCTTGTTGGACAAAGGCCTGGGCATCGCTGGCATTCAGGCCGCCGTCGGTTTCAGCTTGCTCTATCAGCGCCAGGGCTCGTGGGGTGAAGATCGAGCGCTTGGCCAGGGCGGCTTCGGCAAAGGCTCGCAGTTCAAGGTTTTCGATCAGTTCCAGGCGCAGCAGCGAGGTAAAGACCCGGAACGGGCTTGCCTGCAAGGCGCTTTCATGCACCGCGCGAAAGGCGGTGGAATGCACCGGCACGCCGGCCGGGGTGAGGTCGTAGTAGCCCACCGGTTGCATGCCCATCACCGCAAACAGGCGGCGGATGGTTGCCAGCTCATAGGCGCTGCCCAGGCGGATGGCGCCGTGGCGCTCCATGTCCAGGCGTTGGATTTCACCGGTGCGCTGCAGTTGCTGCGCCAGGTCGGTATCGCTGGCCAGTACCCGGGCATTGGTTTGGGCCACCAACTCCAGCAGCGCGCCATACAGCGGTACTTCCTCGCGGTACATGTCGGACATGGCCCTGGAGAAGTCTTTGCGGATGTCGTCGGGGCTGATATGGCGCGGGGTAGGCATAGAAAAATTCCTGGCTGCGATAACGGTGGTATGGGCCGTGAGCCAGATTTTGTTGGGCGGTGCCCTTGGGTGCAAACGAAGATTCCTCTGGACTTCATTCTGCAAATGAATGAGCGCCACAGGCATAAACAAAAATCCCGCCTGGGTAGGCGGGATTGGTCAACCCAGGTTGCCCTGGATCAGCCTGGGAACAATTCGCTCAGCTTCATTGCCAGCATCATGTCGCCTTCGGCGCGCAGCTTGCCGCCCATGAAGGCCTGCATGCCATCGGTTTCGCCGCTGACGATACCTTTCATGGTTTCAGCATCCATCACCAGAGTCACCTGGGCGTCAGGGTTCTCGCCTTCTTGCAATTCGCAAGTGCTGTCCTTGACGATCAGCGAGAAGTTCTGGGTGTCGTCGATACGGAAACCGAACACCAGGTCCAGGCCGGCAGCAGCGCTTGGGTTGAATTTGGCTTTCATTGCTTCTACGGCTTTAGCTACGTCAGTCATGGTTCGATCCTTTTATGGGTGGTGCCAGTGACCTTGGGGTCACGGTTGGCCGCAGTCATCGGAAAGTGATGAGCTGCGGCGCCTTCAACAGTTGCAAGTGGGTATGGCTGTTGAAGGAAGCCAGTGCCACTTCGCGACCACGGAACTTCAAGTGGTTGAGCGAAGTGTTGACAATCTGCCAGTTCAGCTCGAAAGCCTGGGTGGCAGGTATGCGGGTAATCAGGTGGAGCAGGGCGGTGATGGTGCCGCCAGAGGTAAATACCGCAATCTTGTGGGAATTGTCGGCAGTCTCGAGCAGGCGCTGCAGGCCACCCTGGACGCGCTCGACAAAGCCCAGCCAGCTTTCCAGGCCGGGCGTGTCATAGGTGCCGCTCAGCCAGCGCTCGATGATCAGGGCGAAGATGCGCTGGAACTCGCCACGGTTGTGTGGGGCGTTGCGCAGGATTTCCAGGGCTTCGGGCTCGCTGTCGAGCAGGTCTGGGAGCAGGGCGCGGATGATCGCGTCGGCGTCGAATTCGTTGAAGGCGCTGTCGATTTCCAGGGGCGGCACCGGCAAGCCTTGGGCGCCGATGGCTTCGAACGCGGCGTTGGCCGTGTGCTGCTGGCGGCGCAGGTCGCCCGATACGCAGCGGTCGAACGTCAGGCCCAGGTCCGCCAGGTGGCTGCCCAGTACCTGGGCCTGCTGCACACCGACGGGCGACAGGACGTCATAGTCGTCTGCACCGAAGGAGGCCTGGCCATGTCGAATCAAATAGATGCTGCCCACGTCCGTTCACCCGGTACGTTGAAAGTCTGGCGAGGTTATGAGGATGCCGGGAAGCTGTCAATGAAAAAACATACGCTTGTTTTAAAAGCTCGTTAGAGGCCCGTTTCAAGGGGTTTCAGCTCTGGCTCACCGGCAGTCCCATCGGTATGCTGGGGCAATCCGCGCCTGGCGCACCGTTTCTGTAAGGAGTCCCATGGAGTTTTTGGCTGAGTATGCAAGTTTTCTGGCTAAAACCGTTACGTTGGTCGTCGCCATTCTGGTGGTGCTGATCAGTTTTGCGGCGTTGCGCAGCAAGGGCCGGCGCAAGAATGCCGGGCAGTTGCAGGTCAGCAAACTCAATGATTTCTACAAAGGCCTGCGCGAGCGCCTGGAGCAGACCTTGCTCGACAAGGATCAGCTCAAGGCCCTGCGCAAGTCCCAGGGCAAGGCCGAGAAAAAACAGAAGAAAACCCCCGAGGCCAAACCACGGGTGTTTGTCCTGGATTTTGACGGGGACATCAAGGCCTCAGCCACCGAGAGCCTGCGCCATGAAATCACCGCGTTGCTGAGCCTGGCCACACCCAAGGACGAAGTGGTGCTGCGCCTGGAAAGCGGCGGTGGCATGGTCCACAGCTATGGCCTGGCGTCCTCGCAATTGGCGCGGATCCGCGAGGCGGGCGTGCCCTTGACGGTGTGCATCGACAAGGTCGCGGCCAGCGGCGGCTACATGATGGCGTGCATCGGCGAGAAGATCATCAGCGCGCCGTTTGCCATCCTCGGCTCGATTGGCGTGGTGGCCCAGTTGCCCAACGTCAACCGCCTGCTGAAAAAGCACGATATCGACTTTGAAGTACTCACTGCTGGCGAGTACAAGCGCACCCTGACGGTGTTTGGCGAAAACACCGAGAAGGGCCGGGAGAAGTTCCAGGAAGACCTGGACATCACCCATCAACTGTTCAAGAACTTCGTGTCGCGCTACCGCCCGCAACTGGCCATTGACGAAGTGGCTACCGGCGAAGTCTGGCTGGGCGTCGCGGCGCTGGACAAGCAACTGGTGGACGCCTTGCAGACCAGTGACGAATACCTGGCCACCAGGGCCAAGACCGCCGAACTGTTCCACCTGCACTATGCCGAGCGCAAAAGCCTGCAAGAGCGGGTGGGCCTGGCGGCCAGCGGCTCGGTAGACCGGGTACTGCTGACCTGGTGGAGCCGCCTGACCCAACAGCGCTTCTGGTAACCCCCGCCTTGTAGTCGGCTTGCAGACCATGACGATCTTCAGATCGCTATTGCCCGCAAGCTGGCTCATATATCGCCGCAATGCAGGCTATACACGTTGTTGTCGTCCGGGGCGCCCTGGCAGCGTAGGGGATTACACAGTGCATCTTAGGTAGTAATCCCCTTTACCCAAGTCCATTCTCTTTGGTGTTGCGCGACCTGCTTACATTGGACACTGGTATTGCTGGCTGTAATTCTTGGGCTCTACCCCAAAGGGGTTATTCTCAAGGATAAGGAATCGCCTGATGCTCGGTTACTATGCGCACTACAGCCAGTATTACATCACTACGCTGATGCTCTTCACCACCCTGTTTTTTGCCTTGCCGATCTTTATCGCGCCTATTGCCTGGGCCCGGGCGATGCGCTGGACGATTCCCGAACATCAGCATCTGGCCATTTATTTTGGGCGCTGCCTGGGGGCGTTTATCCTGGTGGTGGAAGTGGCGATGTTGCGCTCGGCAACTACGGGCACCAGCTTTAGTTATGCGTTCGATATGCTGTTCGTAGTTTTCTCATTGATGTTTGTGGTGCATGTGTACGGGGCTTTGAAGCGTATCCAGCCTATTACTGAAACCCTGGAGATCGGCTTCTGGATGATTCTGTTTGTGCTCAATATGCTCTTCTATCCAGCCCAATCAATTACTTTCTAATCAGCACCTGCGCTATAGCCATCGGCCGCGATTATCAGCACTGAGCATTGTCCGCAGTCCCCTGAATATGATCGTGACGTTGGCTTGATTCTACGCCAGCGCTAAATAGCGATCGTGCCATTTGTGCGGGGGCAGGGCACGAGGATGGAGCATCGTTGATCGGGAATTGTATCTCTCGATCTGCCCCCAGCTGTACGGGGCGAGGCGCCACAGAACCCTCTACTGTCAGTGCAACAATAAATCGCCTGGATAACGCCCCATGTTCATGTCCACCAGCCTGCTGTCGGCCTTTGCGCTGTTTGCCTTCGTGTCTTCGATTACCCCTGGGCCCAATAACACCATGTTGCTGGCGTCGGGAGTGAACTTCGGTTTTCGCCGCTCGATTCCCCATGCCCTGGGGATCAGCGTGGGTTTTATGGTGTTGGTGATTTCGGTCGGCCTGGGCCTGGGGGAAGTGTTCAAGGCGTGGCCTTGGGCCTACACCGCATTGCGTTACATCGGCGCGGCGTACTTGTTGTACCTGGCGTGGAAGATCGCGACTTCAAGCGCGATGTCGGATGACACGGACGGCAAGCGCAAGCCCATGACCTTTCTCGCCGCTGCGGTGTTTCAGTGGGTCAACCCCAAGGCATGGGTCATGGCGTTGGGGGCGATCACCACCTATACGCCGGCGGAAGGTTACTTCACTAACGTGCTGGTCATTGCCGTGGTGTTTGCTGTGGTCAACTTGCCGAGTGTGTGCGTGTGGGCCGGGTGTGGCACCGGCTTGCGCAATGTCTTGCGTGAGCCGCGCTGGTTGAAGCTATTCAACTGGTCGATGGCGGGGTTGTTGGTGTTGTCGTTGTACCCGATGTTTTTCCTCGGGTGACAGGTTCGGGATATCAAGCCTTGGGGCTATCGTGAATGACTCTAATGAACTGTGAGAATTGACAGTATCGGACAGTCAGTGGCTTGCCCACTATCAATTGCTGTTCACGGTTTTCGAGCCTTTCAACGAATGTTGTTTTTGGGGCGTCGTTAAACCATCAATCTTGAGTCAATGGAGTGTCACCCAATGTCTAAGGAACTCATCAGCCCGCCGGGCGCAGACGCGTTGCAACCCCATCCCGAAGCCGGAGGTTCTGTAGAGGGGTTCAAAGCCCCGCCCTCTCAGTTGGCCTATCTCAAAGACAACTCGGTTAACCCAGCCAGGTACTTGATGATGTCCAGCGGATACGTCATGACCACCAAGGATATTAACCAGGCCTCGAAATTCCTGGTTATCAGTTATGGCGACGGGAATTGGTACATTATGACGGTCGATACTGCAGAGTATCTTTCGTTTACCGACCGCAGCTACCTCTACGCCTATTCGGGCTGGAGTAATGCGAGATACGTGACCCTCGACCCCGTGAGCTTTAAAAAATACCCGGGGCTCTATCTGCATAATGGCTACGTCTGTTGCAATGGCCTCAAGGACAAGCCAGACAGCCTGATGAGCGTCCATCCCGAGTTGATCAACTAGCGGTTAAACACGCCAAATCGTGCGCTGGGTACAGCGGTGTATCACGCGCACCTTGACCCGGGTTTCAGACCGGCGAGATCGTAGCCAGCAGGCCGATTCCAACGGTCAGTGCCAGAAACCCGAGAAGAAAAAATGCCATCTTAGCCATGGGGCCTCCAAAAGGAAGAAGGGCGGCTGGAGAGTTCCTGCCGATGAGCCATTGTCACGGTTGTGGTCTGTTCGGTACAGATGCAGGTGTTAAAGAAAAAAGCGTATCAGATGCAGCTTGCACGCTGCTGTACCGAGGTTTCGGCTGGGGCGTGGAGGTGCCGATCAGACTGTCCGGGCAACTTTAGCGCGCCTGGGATTGGCGTCCAGCCGGCGCAGGCTTTCGACGGCAGGCAGGATGTATTTGAACCACTGCGCGCGGTGCGGGCCTGGCTGGTCGCGCATCTGTTCGATGCCCGGCGATTGAGCTTCGTCGATGGGGTAGCAGTCATCACTGCTGCGCCTGCCGTCGCGGTACACAATAAAACCGCCGCGCCCGCTGCCACATTGGTGCAGGTATACCGGCGACAGTTCTCGTTGCTTATCAACGCGCGCATTCAACTGGACGATGTAGGCCCCCATGGCAAGCGACACGCCCACAATCAGCCCCAGGCATAGCACCAACTGCCAGGTGTAGCTGGCCCCCGCCTTATCGCAATGCACTGGCGACACAGCATACAGCTGCCTGCTCGATGCTCTGGCCCACCAGGAACCCGCTACCGCCCCCCAGGTTGACCAACTGCCCCCGCGAAGGCAGGACGCTGGCCATCAGGGCGAATAAAATCAGGGCCAACAGGACTCTTTTGACGATCGCATAAAGGTTCATGACGGTGCTGACCTCAGGATTTGAAGAGCCCCAGCTTAGAGAGTGCCGGGTTAACGCGAGGTAAACATCCGCTGGAAATCGCTCGACTTCCGTTATCCTTCACTCCTCTGCGCAACACCCGTCCGAGGGGACTTTTTAGTGCATATTCACCTGCTGCTGGTCGAGGACAACCTGGATCTGGCCACCACCGTCATCGAGTACCTGGAGATCAGCGGCATGGTCTGCGACCACGTCACTAATGGCCAGGCTGGCCTTAACCTGGCACTCGCCCAGCATTACGACGTCATTCTCCTGGACATCATGTTGCCGCGCCTCGACGGCCAGCAGGTGTGCGAGCGGTTGCGCCAGCAAGGCAGCCAGACGCCCATCCTCATGCTCACTTCACTGGACGCGCTCTCGGACAAGCTCGCCAGCTTTGCAGCGGGCGCTGACGACTATCTGGTCAAGCCATTCGAGCTGGCCGAGCTGGTGGCCAGGATTCGCGCCCTGAGCATGCGCCGCAGCAGCCAGACCAGCCGCCTGCAGGTAGACGATCTGGTGATGGACCTCACCACCCGCAAAGTCAGTCGCGCCGGGCAGGCGCTGCATTTGTCACCCATCTGCTGGACCTTGCTGGAATACCTGATGCGCGCCAGCCCTGAACCCGTGCCCCGGGAACGCCTGGAAACTTCAGTCTGGGGCGACGAACCGCCGGACAGCAACACCCTCAAAGTGCACATGCATCGACTGCGCAAGGCGGTAGACAAACCCTTCGGCCGGCCGTTGATCCACACCCTGCCTGGGGTCGGTATCCAGGTAAAACCCCATGCGTAACGGCTTGAGCTTGAAGTGGGTGATCAGCGGCAGCTTCCTGCTGCTGATTGCCGTGGTGTTACTGATCTACAGTCAACTATTGCCGGTATACACCGTGCGCGGCCTGCTCTACACCGCCAGTGCGATGATGGAAGAAGAGGCGCAGTACTTCATCAGGCACTATAAAAAGGACCCGACCACACCCCCTCCGCACAACTACTTCTTCGAGGGCGTCATTGGCAAGGAAGCCTTGCCGGCGAGCGTGCGTGAGTTGCTCAAGGCGCCGCCGAGCATGTCTTTCGGTGCCGTGCAGGTGTTCGGTGATACCGACTCCGATGACGACGACGCCGAGGTCCGGGCGGTTCTCTCCCAAGACCTGGGTGACGGCAAGACCCTCTATATGTATGACATCGACCATGACCACGAAGAGGGCGGCGAGGTCGAGACGCCGCTGTCCGATGCCTACTTTGACCAGGTGCTGCAAGGCGTGGTGTTTGTCAGCCTGGCGGTGTTCGTGCCGGCGCTGATCATCATCGCCCTGTTGGTCTGGTGGCTGGTGCGGCCGCTGGGGCGCCTGGCGCAATGGTCCAGCACCCTGAAAAATCCTGACGCAATGGCCAGCGCGCGCCCGGATTTCAGCTTCAAGGAGTTCAATACCCTGGCCGACGCCCTGGCCCAGAGTGTCGAGCAAGTGCAGGCCGCCAGCCAGCGTGAAGGCCGCCTGTTGCGCTACACCAGCCATGAGCTGCGAACCCCGCTGGCGGTGCTCAAGGCCAATATAGAACTGCTGGCCCTGCAGGCCGGCGGTGTCCTGCCATCCTCCCTGCAGCGCATCGAACGCTCGGTGTTGAACATGCAACTTATCGCCGAGACCTTGCTGTGGATGAGCCGCGAACGTCCCGAACCGCTGCCCGAAGAAGACATCGACCTGAGCGCGTTGGTCGGCGAGCTGATTAACAAACATCGCTACCTGATCGGCAATCGGGATATCGAACTGCTTGTCGACATCCACAGCGAACCCTGCCGACTACCCCCCACCGCGTGCCGCATCGTGATCGGTAACTTCCTGCGCAACGCCCTGCAATACGCGGAAGAGGGCCAGGTAGAAATCAGCTTCAACTACCCGCGCCTGGTAATTGCCAACCACATCAGGGAGGCCAAGCCGAGGGAGGAATCCAGCGATTACGGCTACGGCCTGGGGCTGCAGTTGATGCGGCAGCTGTGCGCAAAACTGGGCTGGCAGATTGATGTGATTCTTGAGCAACAGCGTTTTACGGTGGTTCTTGAGTTTGCGGGATGTCGAGAGTTCGCAGGCGAGGGATTTGCGGCGCCACTAGTCAAATAGCGGAGCAGAAAAGATAAGGGCCTGCATAAAGTTCATCATGCAAGCCCTTGATATCTATGGTGCCCGAACCCGGAATCGAACCGGGACGCCCTTACGAGCGGGGGATTTTAAGTCCCATGCGTCTACCAGTTTCGCCATTCGGGCGGCAGCGCGATGAAGCAACTCAATAGGCTTTGTCGAACAAAGCGCTTGAGCGGTGCAGCAGGCTAGGGAATATATAGATCCAGGCACCTTGGCGCAAGTTTGCATGTGCTCTTTTTCTGCTCGATCGGGCGTGTCAGCTTTGAAAAAAAGCCCGCTATATCAGTGATCTACATTTTCCCTGGAGGGGCATGCGACGCCCTGGCGCACTTTCAAGGCTGGCATCGCGCAGGCGTTGTAGCAGATGTTTAGCGCATGGCATTGTGCGATCATCTACGTTTAGATCAATCGAGTAGGGTAGTGACATGCGCGTCATCACGGTGAGAACCAAAACGGAACTTGAATCTGCCAAGAATGCCGGTTACGAGCAGATCACTGTCCAAGGTGAGCTTGCAGACAAGCTCAAGTCGTCCAAGAAGATCGCGGTAGCGGGAACGATCACCGTTGGGTTGTTGACTGCCGCACTGGCGGCTGTGCCTTTTACCGGCGGGCTATCGATGGCGGCGGCGGCACCTATCGCGGCACTGACGGGACTTGAGATAGCAGCCATTATCGCTGCGGCGTCTCTTGGCCTGGGTCTGATCATCGCCCTGTTCAAAGGCTACGAGGAGATCTCCTTTGAGAAGGGAAAAATGGTCCTTAAAAAGAAACAGTCATGAGTGGTTTTATCGACGGCCCTCCGTACTTCTTCCGTTGCAAGAAGTGTGAGCACCGTTTCACTCGTGCGGTGCGGTTGGGGTTGTTGTGTCCCCAGTGTCATTCGATACGCATTGAACGAGACAGGCAGGTGAACAAGTAAACCGAGGGGGCTTGTGCGAGATGCTCGCCAAGCCCTATCAGATACTTACCCACGCAACCGACGAATAATCTCAGCGTAACCCACCGCCCGTGACAACCGTTGCAGCGCCTCCAGTCGGCGCGAGTAGGCCTGTGCATCTCCGTAGGTCAGCTCTACATGCAGGCTGTCGATCATCACCAGGTAGGCCTGCGCCAGTACTTCCGCGGTCTGTTCGTCTACGGCCGGATAGGCTTTGAGTAGCCCCTGCTGGAAGTGGCTGCGGAGCATGGCCATATAGTCATTGAATCCGGACATGACCACGCCCCTCAGCGGCGCCGGTGGGTAAAACGCGGCCCTCAACAAGAACCGCAGGGATGCATGGGCGCTGTAGCGGCGCTGCAGGTTGTCGATGTAGACCTCGCCGGGGGCCTTGATCGAACGGGCGTTTTTTGCAAACTGGCTTTGCACGTAGTCGCGCTCGGCCTGCAAGGCAAGTTCGAGCACGACCCCGTAGAGCGCGTCCTTGCTGGCAAAGTGGGCGTACAGCGAGGCCTTCTTGATGCCCGCGCGTACGGCGATGTCATTCAGCGAGGCCGCGTCGTAACCGTGCTCGGCAAATTGGTCCAGCGCCAGGTACGCGATGCGTTCGGCGGCCGAGGTCAGGGTGTTGGATGTCATGGTGGGGTTCCTCAATCAGTGCCCGGTCAGGTCATAGGCTGCGCCTGCACCCCGGGGGAGGCTGAGCGTTGTCAGTAGGCAGGTCAGCAACGCACTGGCCAACAGCAGCGTGGCCCAGGCCACCGGTCCATGGTTCAGGGCCAATGCCGACAGCGGCGTTGCGCTGGCGGAGATCGACAGTTGGAACGCGCCCAGCAGTGCGGCGGTTGAGCCCAGCGCGCGCTTTTGCGAAGACATGACCAGCGACATCAGCGTGGATTCGGCGATGCCCAGGCCAAACAGGGCGATGGCCATGCCTGCCACTATACCGGGCAGGCCCAGGTTGGTCAGGGTGCAAACCACCGCGATTGCCGAACCTGCGGCCATGCACGTCACGCCGATCATCGACAGACGGTTCAAGCCCAGGCGGCTGACCAGCTTCCCGGCGCTCATCGCCCCGATCAGGATGGCTACGCCGGTCACCCCGAACAGCATGCCAAAGGCTTGCGGGCTCAGGCCGTAGGTCTGTTGGTAGACCAGGGTTGCGCCGCCGATGTAGGCAAACAGAAAGAAGAACACTGCGGCCACGGCGAGGGTCGGGCGCAGGAAGTGCCGGTCCCTGGCAATCGCCAGGTACGTCCGGCATGCGGCGCCCAGGCGCAGCGGTTCCCGGTGGTTGGCGGGCAGGGTTTCCGGCAGCGACAGCCAACTGTTGCCCAGCACTGCCAGGCCAAAGGCGGCGAGTACCAGCATCACCGCACGCCAACCGTAGTGGGTATCGATCACCCCGCCCAGTGCCGGGGCGAAGATCGGCGCAACCCCTTCGATGGTCATCAGCAATGCAAAGAGCTTGGTCGCGGCTACGCCTTCGCTGACGTCCCGCACCATGCTCATGATCACCACCAGCGTCAGTGCGCTGCCAAGTCCCTGGACGAAGCGCAGGGCGATCAAGGTTTCAAGGGTCGGCGCCCACGCCGCACCCAACGAGCACAGGGTAAACACCACAAGGCCGGCCAGCAGGGGCCGGCGGCGTCCGTAGGCGTCGACGATGGGCCCGAAGATCAACTGTCCAGCGCCCATGGCCAGGAGGAAGAACGTCAGGGTCAACTGCACGCTGGCGAAGCTGCTCTGATACTCGCGAGCAATTTCGGGCAGGCTCGACAAGTACATATCGACAGCCGACGGGCCGAGGGCGCCGATCAGTCCCAGGCCGATAGCCAGCCTCAGGGGAACCCCGGGGGTGGGTTGCGAATTCATACAGACTCCAGATACTAAAACATCCTACCGGTCGGTAGGTTGTGCGGATGTTAACGGCACCTTTTAGATCGGTCAACAGGGCAGAGGCGCCATGAATCCGTGAGTATCGGTAGCGATACAACGTGATCGCTGCAAGTGAATGAGAGTCGTTATCAATTGTATTTCTTTAAATTCAAGATTGGATTAGACTCGCGCCCGCTGGGCACAAACAGCGTTCTGGGCATCAGAAAAAACAAAAACAGGCGTAGGGGAGCAGGGCGTGAATTTCAACAAAACGACAATGGCGGTGGCAGTGGGTTCGGCGATCTGCCTGTGCAACGCTGCGTGGGCCGCAGAACCTGCGAGTGCTCTGGAGATTGCGCCGATCACCGTCACCGGTGAAAAGATCAACCGTAGCCTGGAGCAGACCCAGTCCAGCGTGGTGGTGGTAACCGACCAGCAACTGCGTGAAAAGCACGACCGTGACCTGGTGGATGTGTTTGCGCGTACGCCAGGTGTGTACAACCAGTCCGGCAATGAAAACTGGGGGATTCGCGGCGTGCCCGTGTCCGGTTTCGACGACCAGGGCCCGGCCACGCTCAACGGTGCGGTGTCGGTATTCGTCGACGGCGCCGTGCAACCGAACCGCGCCCTGACCCTCAGCCCGATGCCGCTGTGGGACGTCGACCAGGTCGAAGTGTTCCTCGGCCCGCAATCCACCACCCAGGGCCGTAACTCGCTGGCCGGCGCGGTGGTGATCCAGACCCGCAACCCGACCTTCGAACCGAGTTTTTCCGCGCGCACCAACATGGGCACCTATGGCGAGCGCGGTGCAGCGGTGGCCGGTGGCGGCGCGCTGGTCGATGACAAGATCGCCGGGCGCATTGCCGTGGATTACCAGGAGGGCGACGGCTACATCGACAACGTCGCCCTGCATGACGACGCCAACCCTAACCGCACCGCCAATGCCCGGGGCAAGCTGCTGATCCTGCCCAACGACGATCTGGATGTGCTGCTGACCTACGCCCATAGCGAAAGCCGCAAGGGTGACAACTCGGCGATGCGCCAGAACGACAAGATCCGTTATTACAAGATGACGTCCAACACCAAGGCCTATGACAAGCTCGCGCAGGACACGCTCAGCGCCAAGGTGGACTACCGCCTGGACGACAACTGGTCGCTGACCAGCCTGACCGCCAATACCCGTTCCGACTACGACGCGCGTCTGGATTTCGACCAGTCCGCCGACGCCAACCAAGTGGTGTTGCGCACCCAGGATGGCGACCTGTTCAGCCAGGAACTGCGCCTGAACTACAGCGGCGACACGCTCAAGAGTTTTGTCGGCGCCTACTACGGCCACAACACCAACAACTTCCACGACCGCCTGTTGTTCAATAACGTCCTGTTCGGCACCGCCAAGGGCGAGACCACCATTGAAAGCAAGGCTGTGTTCGGTGAAATCAACTGGACATTCGCCCCCCAGTGGACCTTGATCACCGGCCTGCGCTACGACCACGAAACCAACGACACCCACATCAAACAGGACGATTTCTCCAGCCCTGGCAAGGTCAGCAAGTCGTTTGATGCGCTCCTGCCGAAACTGGGCCTCGATTACGAACTGGCCGCTAACCAGTACCTTGGCGTGATGGTGCAAAAAGGCTATCGCGGTGGTGGCGTCAACGTGCGTGCCGGTGGCGGCCACGAAGGCTACGACCCGGAATACACCACCAACTACGAGCTGTCCTACCGTGGCTCGTTCTTCGACAAAACCCTGCGGACCCGTGCCAACCTGTACTACACCGACTGGAAAGACCAGCAGGTCAGCGTGCTCGAGCGCAACACCGACTTCGTCCAGGTGTTCAACGCCGGCAGCAGCGATATCAAGGGCCTGGAAGTGTTTGTCGAGAAAGACCTCGGCGCGCAGTTGACCCTGACTGCCGGTGGCTCGATCACCGCAGGCAAGTACAAGGACTTCGTGACCGGTGATGGCCGCGATATGAGCGGCGAGGACTTCCTCTATTCGCCCAAGTACAAATTGTCCCTGGGCGGCCTCTACCGCTGGAACGAGCGCCTGACCCTGAACACCGACCTGGTGTACCAGAGCACCGCGCCGTCGGAGTATGAGTTCGATACTGCAGGCAAAGTCACGGGCGAGCGCCGCAGCGACAACTACTGGCTGGTCAACTTCAACACCGAGTACAAAGTCACCAAGAATGTCGCGGTCTCCGGCTTCGTGAAAAACGCCTTCGACAAGGAATACATCACCAACAACCGCAGCGGCGATATCGTCGATGTGGGCGCACCGCGCACAGTGGGCCTGGCGTTGCGCTACGACCTGTAGGGTCATGATTCGCTGGCCAGTCAACTCCCACAGTTGATTGGCGGCGTTTTCAAACCATGGATTTTTCGCTTTCCATTTAAGAGCTTTCCTAAATACGTCGGTAGGAGATGTCGTGAGAATGAGCGCACTTCTATCTCATCTGTGATGTGTCATGTCCTTTCTACCGATTCGTGTTCTGGTCCTCGAAGAGCACCCCTTCAAGCAGCTCGTTGCCATTCAGGCCTTCAAGGACGCCGGCTGTGACAGCGTGGAGGGCGTGGCCGACGTAAAGGCTGCGCTGCAGTTGCTGGACCACGCAGGACCGGTGGATATCGTGCTCTGTGCCTTGGACGAGGCGGGCATGCAGGGGCTCACTACGCTCGAATTGCTCAGCCGTACCCGCCGGGTCAAGTCGCTCATCATTTGCAGCGTGCTTGCCCCCGACCTGCAAGACGCCATCGACCGTATGGTCGGCATGCTGGGGGTCAGTGTCCTCGGGTATGTCGATGTGCCAGTGCGCGCAGGGGCGATCACCCCGCTGTTAAGCCGATACCTGGAAACCACTGTCGCCCCCGGGCATGCCGCTCAGAAGGCACGCCACACGCTCGCCAGCCAGGCCGGCCTGGAACAGGCCATTGCAGGGCATGAGCTCAAGGCGTTCTTTCAACCCAAGTTCAATTTGGCGAGCGGTGAAGTCGGCAGCCTTGAAGTGCTCGCGCGCTGGGAGCATCCGCAGTACGGCGTGCTATGCCCGGCGGATTTCCTGCCGCAGGTCAGCCAGTTCGGGTTGATGGACCCTTTGTTTTTTGCCCTGCTGGAACAGGCGTTGGCCTTTGTGCAAACGGCGCAGGCACAAGGGCACGTGCTGTCCCTGGCGTTTAATCTGGAGGCCGAGCAACTGTCTAATGAGTCACTGCTGCCACAGCTGTGCAAGGCGCTGGAGCGCTACGCCATACCTGCGTCGCGCCTGACTTTCGAAATCACCGAAAGCGGCCTGCTGGAAGTCTCTCCCAGGGTGCTCGAAACCTTGATCCGCCTGCGGATGATGGGGGCCGGCCTGTCCATCGATGACTTTGGTATCGGCTACTCCTCACTGGAGCGCCTGTGCCAGTTACCGTTCACCGAAATCAAGCTCGATGCGCGCTTCGTTCGCGACCTTGACCGCAGCCCTCGTAACCGTGCGGTGATCAGCAGCACCCTGGCCCTGGCTGAAGCGCTGGATATGGCGGTCGTGGTCGAAGGCGTAGAGCACGAAAGCCAGCGCCAACGCTTGCTCAAGTTGGGTTGCCATCAGGGGCAGGGCTATCTCTGCGCGCGGCCCATGAGCGCCGCACGTGCGCTCTCGTGGCTGGAGATGAGGTCGGCGTCACGCAGCACGCGCTGATGTTGGAAAACAGGGGCTAGACTCAAGGGCTCACTTTCCTTTTTGGAGACTCCAGATGCCCCATAAAAACACCATCTGCCTCTGGTTCGACGGCGCCGCACTGGAGGCTGCCAGGTTCTACGCCGCCACATTCCCGGACAGCACAGTCGAGGCCGTACACAAGGCGCCGGGCGACTATCCCGCGGGCAAGCAGGGCGATGTGCTGACCGTGGAGTTCACCGTCATGGGCATCCCATGCCTGGGCCTCAATGGCGGATCGGGTGTCCAGCACAACCAGGCGTTTTCATTCCAAGTGGCCACTGACGACCAGGCTGAGACGGATCGCCTGTGGCAGGCGATTGTCGGCAATGGCGGCGAGGAAGTTGCCTGTGGCTGGTGCCGCGACAAGTGGGGCCTTTCCTGGCAAATCACCCCGCGCATGCTCATGGCGGCGATCATCCATCCCGACCCCGCGGCGGCCAAGCGTGCATTCAGTGCAATGATGGGCATGGTGAAAATCGACATCGCGGGCATCGAGGCGGCGCTCAAGGGTTGATGAAACCCTGGTATAACGTGCGTTTTCAATACAGGAATGGCAAGGGAATGCAGATGAAACTGACGGCCCAGAGGCTGGTCGAGCTGGCGATGGCCAACCCCATCAACGCTCAATTGACCGCGCGTCTGCCAGCCCTTGGCCTGGACCAATGCCTGTTGACGGCGGGTTGCCTGTTCCAGGCGGTATGGAATCATCAGGCCGGGCTCAGCCCCGATTGGGGGGTGAAGGATTACGACGTGTTCTACTTTGACACCGATATGTCCTGGGAAGCCGAGAATGAGGTGATTGAGCGCGCCAGCGAACTCTTGCGCGACCTGGATGCGAATATTGAAGTGAGGAACCAGGCGCGCGTGCACCTGTGGTATCCGCAGCGGTTCGGCATGCCTTACCCGCAGTTGCACACAGCCCGTGGCGGGGTGGATCGCTACCTGGTGGCGGGCACCTGTATCGCCTTGGCCGTGGACACTGGCGAAATCTATGCGCCCTACGGCCTGGCCGACATCGGGCAGGGAATACTTCGACTCAACCCCATCACCCCGCAGCCAGAGCTGTTCGAGCACAAGGCCAAGAGCTATCAGGCTCGTTGGCCATGGCTCAGGATTGAAGCCCCATAGACTAAACAGCGAAACCTGGCTTGCCAGTGATGGTGATAATCCAAAGGCTTTAACACCGGTGTTTGCCGCGACACAGGCAGGTGATTTTGCTGTTCTGCGTGCTGGCAGGGTGCCACAATGCCATTTTGTCGCAGCACTAGGGATCAGGCGAATCAAATGAATGGCCTTGGGCGTGAGCAGGACCAGGATTTGTTTATCGAAGAGCAGGTGCGTACCGACCGCTTGCATCAGCTGTTTCGCCAATCCTTTTCTGCGGTTTTTGGCAGCTATCTGGCCGCTGGCATGCTGTGCTGGCTGTGCTGGGACCGGCTTGAACCGCGCCTGATGATCGGCTGGCTGGCATTGCTGGCCGGCTCGTCGCTGCTGCGTTTGTCGATGTTCCTCCAGTATTTTCGCAGCCCCAAAAATGAGCGCACGCCGCAACGTTGGGAGCGGCATTATTGGCTCACCCTGGTGCTGTCGGCTGGAATCTGGGGGCTGGGCGCCTTTGCGGTGATGCCCGCCGATGACCGGTTGACCCAGGCGCTGGTCATGCTCTTTGCCGTGGGCATGTCGGTCAGCGCGGTCTCGTGCTACTCGGCCTATCGGTACATGACCATAGTGTCCATGGCCCTGGTGTTGTTGCCCTGTACCCTGTGGCTGCTGCTTCAACCGTCCAAGATGCAGACGGGCATGGCGGTCGCGGTGCTAGTGTTCTCGTCATTTGTCGTGGGCGCCTCGCGCAAGTTGTCGCAGGCACTGGAGACGGCGTTTCGCCTGACCCGCGAAATAGAGCGGGCCCACAGTATTTCAATGCGCGCCGCCCAGACCGACGAACTTACCGGGCTGATGAACCGCCGGGCATTTTTCGAGCAGGCCCAGGTGCTGTATGACCAATGCAAGCGTACGCACCAGCCGCTGAGCGCGCTGATGCTGGATATGGATCACTTCAAGACGATCAACGATACCTACGGCCACCAGGCCGGAGACCGGGTGTTACGGCAGATTGGCCAGGTGATCAGGGCGTCGTTCCGCCAGGCTGACGTGTACGGGCGTCTGGGGGGCGAGGAGTTTGCGGTGTTGTTGCCAGACACCACCCTGGAAGTGGCCCGGGAGATCGGCGAGCAACTGATCCTGGCCATTGCGGGCCTGACTACCGACCCTGGGCTGGACCTGACCGCGAGCCTGGGCGTGGCCTCGACCCATGCCGTGGGTGATGACTTGCAGCATTTACTGAACAGCGCCGACAAGGCCCTGTACCGCGCCAAGGCCATGGGGCGCAACCAGGTGGCGGTCGCGTCCTAGCCTCAATCCTTGCCCATCGCCCTGGCCAGCACTCGTGAAATCTGGTCGGCGGAGTAGGGCTTGGCCAGGAACTCAAAGCCGTCATAGCCGGACTTGGCCAGCTCTTCGCTGTAACCGGAGGTGAGGATCACCGGCAGCTCGGGCCGGCGCCGGCGCAATTCCCTGGCCAGTGCCACGCCGCCCATGCCTGGCATCACCACGTCGGAAAACACCCCGTCGAACGCCCGGGCATCCGGGCCGATCATCTCCAGGGCTTCTTCGGCATGGGTGGCCCACACCGTCTGGTAGCCCAGGTCCTGCAGGATCTGGTTGGCGAAGCGGCCCACTTCCAGGTTGTCTTCCACGATCAGGATGCGCCGGCGCACGGCGTCCGGGTCCAGTTCCAGGGGGGGCTGGAGGGTGCAGTCGTGGATCGCTTCGGGCTCCACCTGCGGCAGGTACAAGGTAAACACGGTGCCTTTGCCGAGCACACTGGCGACATCGACGTTGCCTCCCGATTGCTTGGCGAACCCGAATACCTGCGACAACCCAAGCCCGGTACCTTTGCCAACCTCCTTGGTGGTGAAGAACGGCTCGAAGATGCGTTCAAAGGTCGCCCCGGCAATCCCGCTGCCGGTGTCCGCCAGGGAGATCGCGACAAAGGCTTTGCTCGAGCCGCCATGCCCGCGTATGCACGGCAGCGGCTGGTCTCTTTCCAGGCGCAGCACCAGCGTGCCCTGGCCGTCCATCGCGTCCCGGGCGTTGAGGGCGATGTTGATCAGGGCGGTTTCAAACTGGCTGGAGTCCGCGCAGACATAACAGGCCAGTTCAGGCAGTTCGACGCTGACATGGATCCGCGCGCCGGTGACCGTCTCCAACATGTCGCCGATGTTCTTTACGCGCACGCCGACATTGAACACTTGCGGGTTCAGCGGTTGGCGCCGGGCAAAGGCGAGCAATTGGCTGGTCAGCTTGCTAGCACGCTCTACGGTATCGGTCACGGCACTCATATAACGCTGGCGGCGTTCTTCGGGCAGGTTGGGCATGCGCAGGAAGTCGACCGAGGAGCGAATGATCGTCAGCAGGTTGTTGAAGTCGTGGGCCACACCACCGGTCAACTGGCCAATGGCTTCCAGCTTTTGCGACTGACGCAACGCCGCCTCAGTCTGGTTAAGCAGAGTGGTGCGTTCCACCACCCGCTGCTCCAGGGTCGCATTCAAATCGGCCAGCGCCGACAAGCCCTCGCGAACGATGGCATCGGCCCGCACCCGTTCGATATGGGCCCAGGAGCGTTCGGTGACTTCACCCAGCAGCGCCAGGTCGTAGGAAGACCAGCGGCGCGGGATGCGGTCGTGAATGGCCATCAGCGCGGTCAAGCGCCCGGACTTGATCAAGGGCATGCAAATGGTCGCCGTCACGCCAATGGCCTGGAAGGTCGCGGCTTCCTCGGGCGTCAGTTCCGTCAGGTTGTCGTTGATGATCAACGGCTCGCCGGCCTGCAGGCGCTCGACCGCCAATTGGCCGAAGTCGGCCAGGCGGTAATTTCCGACGATGCTCGGCGAGCCTTCTGCGGCCCAGTTGTCGCGGATGGTAAAGCCGTCTTCATCGGCCTCCATGTCTGCATAAGCGCAGTTGGACAGGTTCAGGTGGGTCGCCAGGATCCGTGTGGTGGCGGCCATGATCGCCGCCGGATCGGTGGCATTGGCCACCCCATTGCTGATTGCATCCAGCACGGCGAGGCGGCGGGCCATGAACACGGAGTTGGTGGTTTCGGTGACGGTATCGAGAATGCCCACGACCGTGCCGCCGGCATCGCGGATCGGGCTGTAGCAAAAGGTGAAATAGGCCTGTTCCGGTGCGTCACCGCGCTCGATGATCAGCGGGAAATCTTCGATAAACGTAGCGTGCCCGGCAAATGCGGCGTCGGCGATCGGGCTGATCTGGCTCCAGGCTTCCTGCCAGATGGTACTGAAGGGCTGGCCCAGTGCGTCGGGCTTGTTACCGAGGATCGGCAGGAACGCGTCGTTGTACAGGGTAACCAAACCCGGCCCCCAGACCACCGCCTGGGGAAAATGCGAAGCAAGGCTCAGTGACACGGTGGTCTTGAGCACATCCGGCCATTGGTCCATTGGCCCCAGAGGGGTGCTGGCCCAGTCATGGCGGCGAACCCGTTCGGCCATTTCACCGCAGCCTTGTAGCCAGTCTGTCATCTACTCAACACCTAGTTCGTCCCACGCTGCGATATGGCACCGCAATATCAAACAACAGACCCGGGCAATGCCCGGCAGTTCAGCGCTACTGCACGCCTAGCAGCGCGGTCCAGTAAATTCCTGCGTCGCTTTTTGGATCCAGCCCATAGGCCGCGCCCAATTCGCGAAATTGCGGGTTCATCAGGTTGGCGCAATGCCCGGGGCTGGCGAGCCAGCCATCGACCACTTTGCGCGGCGTATCAAGGCCAGCGGCAATATTTTCGCCGATCTGCTGGGCGGCATAACCGGCCAGTTCCGCGCGGTCGCCCGGGGTTCGGCCGTCACGGTCCAGGTGGTCGAAGAAGTTATGGTTGGCCATGTTGCGTGCATGACTGTCGGCGGCGCTCGCCAGTTGCGCGTTCCAGGCCAGCGGGGTGGTGGCCGCGAAGGCCTTCTCGCCACATTGGCGCGGTTGCTTGCGGGCGGCGTTGACCATCTCCAGCAACTGCGGGCCGGCTTCCTGGGAACTGGCCAGGCCCCGGCTCAACAGCGGGCGGGCGAGGACAATGCGCCAGTCCTGGCCATTGTTGCTGACGCCGATATCGACGAATTGCGGGTCCAGCACTACCCGGCAGAAACTCTCGCGCACCGCTTTCATCGCCGATTGCGCGTCGCTCGGGCCGGACAGGCTGATCGCCTGCACATTCACCATCGGGTAGGCCGCCTGGGCCAGGTCCTGCTGCAAATCGCCGACATTATTGACCGGCAGTACCAGGCGCGGGTCGACCGCCAGCGGCGGCAACTCTTGGGAACCCTGGTCGGCGCAGCGCTGCAATTGGCTGCGGTACTGGTTGATCGAGTCGATCAATTGACTCTCTTCGCTCGCCGACGCCGTGGCGCAAAACGCCAGACTGGCGGCCAGCGTGGTAACACCCATCATCAATGACAGAACGCGCATGGACGTTTCCCTTGAGCATGAAAGTGCCCATGATGCGCGATCAAGGGGCGCAGATGCACCCCTTGGACAACATTTTGCCCCTAGTTCTTGAATGCCGAGTGCTTGCGGCCCTGGTCACACAGGGCAAACACCACCACCAGCACCGAGGCGATGGCGAGGATGATCACCACGCCATCCGTCGAGTGTGTGGTCGAGGCGGCCACCATCGACAAGGCACCCAGCGGCGCCAGGCCACCGGCGATGGCCGTACCGATTTCACGCCCGGTACCGAAGCCTGAAGAGCGGGTCTGGGTCGGGAACTGGCGGCTGAGGAACGAACCCTGTGGCGCGAACATCATGGGGGCGAGGATCCCGGTGCCGATCCCGATGGCCAGGTAGATCATCAGGCTTTCCCCGGTGTTCAGCAGCGCCAGGAACGGGTAGGCGAACAGCAGCGACAGCACGCCGCCCAGCACCAGTACCGACTTGCTGCTCCACTTGTCACACAGCCAGCCGAAGCACGGCACGGCGACAATCGCCACCAGGCTGGCGATGGTCACCGACAGCGAAGTGACGTGCACATCCACACCCTTGAACTGGGTGAGGTAGGCCAGGGAGAAGGTCTTGAAGATGTAGCTGAGGGCGTTGTAGCCAATTGCCACGAAGAACACCACCGCGAGGCCCTTGAGGTCGTTCTTGAACAGTGCCTTGAGCGGCGAGACCTTGGCCTTGGCCGGCTCCTTGCTCAGCTCCTTGAACTCCGGGGTTTCCGGGATACTGTTACGTACCCACAGGCCCACGCCCACCAGGGCGATGCTGCAGATAAACGGGATGCGCCAGCCGCCGGCCAGCAGGAACTCATTGCCATTGATGGTCAGCAGGTACACGGTCAGCGATGACAGCAGCAGGCCCAGGTTCAAGCCCAGCGCCGGCCAGGCACCCTGGCTGCCGCGCTTGCCTTCTGACGCATGCTCGTAGGACGTGACTGCCGCGCCCGACAACTCGGCGCCGGCACCCAGGCCCTGGATGATACGGATAAACACCAGAATGATCGGCGCCCAGATACCAATCGAGGCGTAGCTGGGGATCAGGCCGATCAGCGTGGTGCACACGCCCATCATGCAGAAGGTCAACACCAGCACATGTTTACGACCGAACTTGTCACCCAGGTAGCCGAACAGAATGCCGCCGAAAGGGCGGGCGATGAAGCCGATGGCGAAGGTGGAGAACGCCATCAGGGTCGCGGTCTTCGGGTCGCTGTTATCAAAGAAGATCTTCGAAAAGACAATCGCCGCCATGGTTGCGTAGAGGTAGAAGTCGTACCACTCCAGCATCGAACCGAAGATCGTGGCGGCAGCGACCTTGCGCAGGCGTTTCTTGGTTTGTGCCGGGGTTTCCACCGTGGCGGGGTTGTGGGCTTTTGCCGTCATGCTGTACTTCCTTCTCAGTCATTATATTTATTAGGGTGTTGCGAACGCGCTCAAATGTGGGAGCTGTCGAGCCTTGGCGAGGCTGCGATGGCGGTGGCTCGAGCGATATATTGGTTGCCTGTGCCGCCGCCATCGCAGCCTCGCGGGGCGAGACAGCTCCTACAGGGGGTATTTAGTTGGGGCTGAACATGCGGTCGGCGATCATTTCGCCAATCGGAATGGCCGAGGTGGCTGCCGGTGAGGGCGCGTTACACACATGCAACATGCGCGGCGTCTGGGCGAACAGGAAATCGTGCACCAGGCTGCCGTCGCGCATCACCGCCTGGGCGCGGATCCCGGCTTCGTAGGGCAGCAGGTCGTCGAGTTCCAGGGACGGGCAATACTTGCGGCATTGCTCCAGGTAGCCGGATTTGAACAACGAGTTCTTCATTTCCACGCTGCCCGAGCCAAGGTTCTGCCAGATGGTTTTCCAGAACCCGGGGAAGCGCGCGTACTCGGCCACATCCTTCCAGTTGACGGAGAACTTCTTGTAGTTCTCCCGGCCCAGGCCCAGCACGGCATTGGGGCCGACGGTGACGCTGCCATCGATCATGCGGGTCAGGTGCACCCCCAGAAACGGCAGTTCCGGATCGGGGATCGGGTAGATCAAGTGGTTGACGATGTTGTTCTTTGACGCGGGCAAGCGGAAATACTCGCCCCGGAACGGGATGATCTGGTGGTCGATATCGATCCCGGCCAGGGTTGCCAGGCGGTCCGATTGCAGGCCGGCGCACACCACCAGGTGCCGCGCCTGCCAGGCACCGTCGTGGGTGCTGACGGTGACTTTGTCGCTGTCTTCGGCAATCGCCGTCACGGTTTTTTCCAGGCAGATCTCACCGCCATTGCGGCGAATCACCCCGGCCATGGTTTCGCAGACCTGGCGGTAGTCGACAATCCCGGTGGCATCCAAAAACAACCCGCCCAGGCCGACAATGTTCGGCTCGCGGGCACGCAACTGCTCGGCGTCGAGGCGCTCGACCTTCATCCCGTTGAGTTGCGAGCGCGCATAGAGTGCTTCCATGCGCTGCACTTCCAGGGCGGTGGAGGCCACCAGCAACTTGCCGCATACCTCGAACTTGATCCCATGTTCGCGGCAGAACTGTTTGGTGGCCTCGGCGCCGCGCTTGCACAGGTCGGCCTTGAGGCTGCCCGGCGCGTAATAGATGCCGGCATGGATCACGCCGCTGTTGTGGCCGGTCTGGTGCTTGGCCAGCAACGCTTCCTTTTCCAGGATCACCAGGGACGCGTTGGGCTGGCGCTTGAGCAGCTCCATCGCGGTGGCCAGGCCGACAATGCCGCCGCCGATGATGCAAAAGTCATAAATCATGTGGGCTACCTAAATCAGTACATTTCAGTCTGCTTATCAGGTTGTCAGACTAATGTTTTTGTTAAAAAAACGGCGCGCCCGCAGGCACGCTTTATCGGTCTTGGGTCGATCAGTGGGTAGCGGGCAGCTCCAGTTGCAGGCGCTTGGCGGCCGCGCGCAAATGCGCTTCGGCGGCCGCGGCGGCGCCTTGGGGATCGGCGTCGACGATGGCCTGGTACAGCGCCTGGTGTTCCTGGGTGGCATCGGCCGAGCCGCTGGCAAAGCGCGAGGCGGAGTTTTCCCAGGCGGTCTTGCGCGCGCTGGCCAACTGGCTGCGCAAAAAGTCGTGGAAGGCGACGAAGTATTCGTTTTTGCTGGCGTCGGCGATGGCCCGGTGAAACTCCACGTCGGCCAGCGCTGCTGCTTCAAAGTCGGCGCGCTTGTCGTGCATTTCCTGCAAGGCGCGTTTCATGCGCTGCAGATCGCCCGCGTCGCGGCGTTGGGCAGCAATGGAGGCCGCCTGGGTTTCGATCCACAGGCGCACCTCGAACATTTGCGCGAGGTCAGGGCGCCGGCCGTTCTTTTCCGGAAAGCGGAACACCGTGCCGGCCGGGGTCTGCGAAATAAACGAGCCCAGGCCACGCCGGGCGGTCAGTACGCCATCGGCCTTGAGCTGGGCAATCGCCTCGCGCACCACCGAACGGCTGACATTCAGCTGTTCCGCCAACTGCTGCTCGGTAGGCAGGCGCGACTCGGGCGCCAGTTGTCCGGAGTCAATCTCGGCCCGTATGGCGCTGACAACACGCACGACGAGGGAATCTGGACGCTGGAGCTCAAGCATGGCAAAACCTAGGTAATCAGGTTGTCAGACAATAGCCGTTACGATTTTCCCTTGTCAAGGCGCCGTGCTGGCTTGCAGCGTTTTTACCCGGCGCGTGAAGGCCAACAGCAGCGCCAGTACGACCAGCCCCGAGGCCACCCCGAAGGCCATGTGCAAGCCCTGGCCGACCGCTGGTGGCAGGGCAGAATGGATATCGCCCGTGCCCCAGGCAAACACTGCACCCAGTGCCCACGCGCCGATTATCAGGCCCAGATTGCGCGACAGGTTCAGCCAGCCTGCAATCACCCCGCGTCGACCCGCCGACACATTGCTCATCACCGCCGTGTTGTTGGCCGCCTGGAATTGCGCGTAGCCCAGGGTGAGGATCACCAGCGCGCCGATGTAACCGGCGGCGTCCAGGGGCATCAATGCCAGCACCAGGCAGCCGGCCAGCATGCACAGCAGGCCACCCAGCGTGGTGGCGTAGCTGCCGCAGCGGTCGGTCAGGCGCCCGGCCGGTACACCCGCCAGCGCCGCGCTACAGGGGCCGACGGCCATGGCCAGGCCCATTTGCGCGGGGTCGAGTCCGAGGCCATGGCTCAGGTAAAACGGCCCGGCGACCAGGGTGGTCATCATCACCGCCGCCACCAGCGTACTCATGCCAAGCCCGGCGCCCAGGGCGCGGTCATGGAGTGTCGCGAATACACTGAAGCGGCCAGCGCCCGAGGCTTGCGGATCGCTATCGGCCGGTGTGCCTCTTACCAGCACACAAGCGAGGGCGGCCAACGGCAGCATCACTAGAAACAGCGCGCGCCAGCCAGACGCGGCAATCAGCGCGCCACCAATGGCCGGCCCCAGGCCGGTGCCTACCGCCGACAGGGTCCCCAGCAACCCCATGACGCGCCCGGTCTGCTCTTTGGGGACGGTGGCCGCGACCAGCGCCATGGTCATTGCCAGCATGATCGCCGCGCCAAACCCTTGCAGTGCCCGCGCCGCGACCAACATGCCCAGGGACGGCGCGGTACTGCACAGGGCACAGGCCACGGCGAACACCAGCAGGCCCGCCAGCAGCAGGCGGCGATGGCCGAAGCGGTCGCCCAGACGGCCGACGCCTACCAGCACGGCAGTGGTCGCCAGCAAGTAGCTCAGCACCACCCACTGCACCGCGGCAAAGGTTGCAGCAAAGGCCTCGGCCATCTGGGGCAGGCCGACATTGGCAATGCTGGTGCCCAGCGAGGCCAACAACATGCACAGCGACAAACCGGCGAGTGCGCCGCGTGGGGTAGGGGATGTCATGGGATGTCCTCGTGCTGCACCGTGGCCGTTGCCCGCAATCTACGGCGTCGCCTAACATGGCGGAAGACGCATCGGTTGCACTCTATACATGCGTCAAACGCCTGATGAGGATTGCCGCCGTGTCGCTGCCTGACTTCAACCTGCTGATTACCCTGGACGTACTGCTCACCGAAGGCAGCGTCGCCCGTGCCGCCCAGCGCCTGGGCCTGAGCCCCTCGGCCATGAGCCGCGCGTTGGCGCGGCTGCGCCAAACCACCGGCGACCCCTTGCTGGTGCGCGCCGGCCGCGGCCTGGTGCCGACACCACGCGCCCTGGAACTGCGCGAGCAGGTCAGCCAACTGGTGCAAGATGCCCAAGCGCTATTGCGGCCGCTGCAGGTCCTGGACCTCAAGGGCCTGGTGCGCACCTTTGTACTGCGCACCAGCGAAGGTTTTGTCGAAAGTTTCGGCCCGGCGCTGATCGCCCGTGTCGCCGAACAGGCACCCGGGGTGCGCCTGCACTTTGTGCACAAGCCCGGTGCAGCGCTGCGCGACAGTGGGGTGGACCTGGAAACCGGTGTGGTCGATAGCACGGCCAACCCGGAAGTGCTGACCCAGTTGCTGTTTCGCGACCGTTTTATCGGCGTGGTACGCGCCGGCCACCCACTGAGCCAGGGCCCCATCACCACCGCGCGCTACGCCGCCGGCCGGCATATCTATGTGTCGCGGCGCGGGCGCGAGCGCGGGCAGATTGACGATGCCCTTGAGGCCTTGCACCTCACGCGGGACGTGGCGACCATCGTCACCGGGTTCTCCACGGCCGTGGCCCTGGCGCAAAGGACCGACCTGATCGCCAGCGTTCCCGAGCGCTATACCCGCGGCCTGCGCGATGGCCTGTGCAGTTTTGCCCTGCCGGTGCCAGTCCCTGAGTTCAGCGTGGCGATGCTCTGGCACCCACGCCTGGATGCCGACCTCGCGCATCGTTGGTTGCGCGGCTGTTTGCGCGAGGTGTGTGGCGCAGAACAGGTACAATCCCCGCTGCCTTGATTGCGAAAGACCAGGAAACAGGAATTCGATGTTCACCCTTACCCACTACGCCAGCCCATGCCCCGAGCCCGTCAACAGCCAGATCCTGCAGATGGTGGTCGACTACCTGACTGATATCAGCATGGTCGCCATCCCGCCGAGCAACCTGCTGTACAACGTCTACCAGTATGCAATCGGCTACGAAGTGCACCTGTACCTGAAAGCGGTGGGCGGGGCCAAGGGCATTGCGGTCGAGCTGATCGTCGCGATGGATGAGCAGGACCCGGCCAAGGTCATCGGCTTCTTGCTGTACCTGCCGGTCAAGGACGATCCCGAGGCCTGCGGCGTGGCCTATATGGCCGTGCATGCCAGCCACCGCCGCCAGGGCGTGGCGCGGGCGATGATGGACGAGATGCTCGGCCGCTACCCCCATTGCGAATTGACCTGCGCGGTGGAAAAAGTCCCGGCGTTCGAAGCCATGGGTTTCCAGGTGCGCGGCGTGCGTGGCACCCAGGTGTTGATGAACACCCGCGACTACAGCACCGATGGCCTGATGGGCGTGTTGGATGTGGCGTCGATCTACAGTTCGCTGGAGGTGCGGCAAATCCACACCTACCTGCTACACAAACACGGCAAGCGCGCGATGATCGATGCCGAGAAACAGCGTGACCGGCATTTTGACCAGATGACGCGCAAGGCCCAACTGTTCGTACAAACCCGCTGCGCCCTGTAGGAGACGGCAAGCCGTAATGTCGTTCAGTTAAGCGCAGATCCCCTGTGGGAGCGGGCTTGCCCGCGATGGCGTCATGTCAGTCGGTATATCTGTCGACTGACACTCCGCTATCGCGGGCAAGCCCGCTCCCACATTTGATCTGCGCTGCTTTGAGCATTGCGTTCGCTTAACTGAATGGCATTACAGGGTTGGGCTGTCGCGGAAAAGGTCGTGGGCATCCAGCAGCCGATAGGCAATCTCCGGCCGCTTCTCCATCCCTTTGCGGATTGCTGCCGGAATCGACTGCCGGGTCTTGCGACACAGGCCCGGCAGTTCGTCGATGACGATCTGGATCCCGCGCATGCTTTTGACTTCGGTATGCCCTGGGGCTATGTGCACGCGGATGCCCAGTTGCTGGTGCATCAGCTGTTGCATGCGTTCCAGGTCGGCCAGGCTTTGCAGGTTTTCCAGGCGTTCGAGCAGCTTTTTTTCTTCCTGGCGGGTCAGTTGCAGGATGCGCTGGTCGGTGCCGGGCGCCTCGAGCAGTTGCTCGCGCTCGCAGTCACATACAGCAGGTGGGCAGGGCTGGCGAATTGTCATGATCACTCCCTCCCCACGCTGGTGTTGACGGCTCAGTAGGTCAGTTGCACGCCCAGGCTGCCCAGGGCGTTCCAGTACTCAGGATAGGTCTTGCCCACGCAGTCCGGGTCCTGAATCTTGATGCCCGAGACTTTCAGCCCCGCCAGCGCAAAGCACATGGCGATGCGGTGGTCGGCGTGGGTGTCGATCAGCGCGGTGCACGCAGTGCCGGCCAACGCCGGATCGCTGGCGACCAGTAAGTCGTCACCGATGATGGTCGCCAGGCCCGGGCGAATTTCGTTGAGGCCGTCATGCAGCGCCTGGACGCGGTCGCACTCCTTGACCCGCAGGTTGGCCAGTTCGGTGAAGCGCACCGGCGTATTGTTGAACGCCGCCAGCACCGCCAGGGTCGGGATGGCGTCCTGCATCTGCGAGCCGACCACCGTGGCCGGCATCTGCGGGAACTGTGCGATCACGGCCTGGGCCTTGGCGTCGGGCTGGGTGAAATCCTGTGCGGCGACGCCCAGGTCGATGCTGCCGCCGGTCAGCACTTCGGCGGCCCACAGATAGGTGGCGGCAGAAGCGTCGGGTTCGATCAGGTAATCATTGGCGGTGTAGCCGGTCGGGGCCACGCGCCAGGTGCTGTCGTTGACCACGTCCACCTGGGCGCCAAACGCGCGCATGCAATCGAGGGTCAGGTCGACATAACCACGGGCGCCGATGTCCTTGCCGGTCAGGGCCACCTCGATCGGGGCCTCGCCGCAGGCCGCGAGCATCAACAGCGCCGACACGTACTGGCTGGACAGGCCGCCGTCGATCTCGAAGCGCTTGGCCTGCACCTTGCCGCGACCATGCACGGTCACGGGCGGGCAGCCGGTGGGGCTTTGTACCTGGATGCCGTTCTGGTTCAGGGTCGCCAGCAGCGGGCCAATAGGACGCTTTTGCATGTACGCGTCGCCATCCAGTACCACGCTGCCGTCCACGGTCGCCACGGCGGCTGTGAGAAAGCGCATCGCGGTGCCGGCGTTGCCCAGGAACAACGGTTGCGCCGGCAGTTGTAGCTTGCCGTGGCCGGTGACGACAAAGGTCACGTCATCCGGCTCATCAATGGTCACGCCCATCTGGCGCAAGGCCACGGACATATGCCGGGTATCGTCGCTTTTCAGCGCGCCGCTCAGGCGGCTGGTGCCCTTGGCCAGGGCCGCCAGCAGCAGGGCGCGGTTGGTGATGGATTTGGAGCCGGGAGGCGCTACCTTGCCGTGCAATGGAAAGTTGGGCGGTGTCACGGTCACGGTTTTCTGCGAACTCAAGGTACAAGGCTCCTGATTCAAGGCGCGGTGGCTGGGAGTGGCCGGCTGGCGGAGACGAATAATCGACCATCCGGCACGGCAGGGTCAAATCGTGGCGCAGGTTTAACCGCGCTGGCTCAACCAATAGGCATGCAAGGCCCTGGCGGCCGGTTCGATGCGCGCGACGTGTTGTTGGTGGGCCGGGACATCCAGGTCGGCCGGCAATTCGAAGTTGTCCTGCTCGGCGCACCAGGAGATGGCTTCCAACTGTGCCGCCTGTTCGCTCGGCAGGGGCGGCCATTCGCTGATCGCGGCGCCACGGATATAGCCAAAGCACCATTCTTCCGCGAGGGTCAACGGCAGGCTCTGGTGTTCGGTTTGTTCAAAACGCGCCTGGAAACCCTCGGCATCGGTGGCCAACTGCAGAGCAATGCTATTGAGATGGCGGGTGCACAGGTCGATGAACTGCCCCAGCTCTTCCTTGCTTTCCCATGCCGGGATCTGGCCTCCCCAGATGGCCGGGAACCAGATGGCAACCTCCACCGGTGCCGGGCCGGACACCAGGGCGGTGAAGTAACCATCGAGCTCGGCCAGGTTCAACACCGAGTTGTCGTCGCCGTACTTGAGCAGAATGTCTTCGATGAAGTCGAAATCGGCAGGGGCGAGGGCTTGGTCGTGCATGAACATATCCTTTGAGCGTCAAGCGCCGCAGTTAAGGCGGCGTAAAACGCGGAGGATGGCGCGAGTCGGCGTTTTAATCCAGTGCTAGATCACCTTCACCGCGCGGCCAATCGCCTGGATCGGCCCGGTCGGCTTACCGGTCGGCGAGCCATTGGGGCCTTCCAGAGTCATCTCGAACAACTGGTTCGGCGCCAGCGGTGGCAGTTTGTCCAATGGGATCGACAGGCTCTGCCCCGGCTTGACCAGCCCCAGGGAAACCGGGGCTTGCCAGTCCTCACCCTTGGTCCAGAATTCCAGTGCCTTGTCCGCCGGTATTTCCATCACGCCCAGGGGGATCAGTTGGATTTGCTGACTGTCGCTGGCCTGGACCACCCAGCCGGGCGCCTGGCTTTGCGGGGCCATCAGCACCACCACGTAGGCGGTAGGGTTGACGGCAGCGGGGCGGGCCAGCAGCAGCGCGGCCAGGACCAGGCTGGCCAACAAGCCAGCACCGGCCAGGCCACGCCACAGCGCCAGCAGGTTCCACCACGGCACCGACGGCGTATCGCCCACCGCGCGATGGCCCAGGCTGCGCTCAATGCGCCGCCACAGGTAGGGCGACGGCGCCACCGGCGCGGCCAGTTCGGTCAGCGGCAACAGGCGCTGTTCCCAGGCATCCACCGCCGCCCGCAAGGGCCCATCGTGCTCCAGCCGTTGCTGCACGTGCAGGCGTTGCTCGGCTGCCAGGGTGCCCAGCACGTATTCGCTGGCCAGTTCGTCCAATTCGTCGGGAGTCATGCCATGCACTCACGCAAGGCCGCGAGGCTGCGTTTGATCCAGGCTTTGACAGTCCCCAGCGGGGTGCCCAGTTTCTGTGCGATTTCACTGTGGGACAGGCCGTCGACATACGCATGCAAGATACAACTGCGGCGCGACGGCTCCAGGTGTTCCAGGCACTGGTAAACCTTGGCGCTACGGGCGCGGTATTCGAAATGCGCGGCGCTGGATTCAGCCACCAGTGTGTGTTCATGCTCGTCGCTGAGCGCGACTTCACGGCCCGTTTTACGCATGACGTTGAGCGCCATATGCCGGGTCACGCTATACACCCAGCCACGGGCCGAACCCCGGCGCGGGTCGAAGCCGCCGGCGCCGTTCCAGATGTTGATAAACGCCTCATGCACGATGTCCTCCGCCAGCGCCGTATCCCGCGCAATGCGCTTGGCCACGCCGAGCAGCCGGGCGCAATCCTGTTCGTACAACTGACGCAAGGCGTGCTGTTCGCCGCGGGCGCAGGCCAACAGACAGGCTTCATAGTCAAAGAGAGGTTCGGGCAAGGACTGGGGCCGCCTTTTCAGGGTCAATCCCCGGCCGCGAATGGCCGGGGTGCTAGCGCAGCAGCTTAGACGAGTTTTTTTGCCAGGCGCATTATTTGGCCGCCCAGAAGATGTAGTCCGCCTGGTACTTCACCACTTCCTGCTTGCCCTTGTTGGCGGTGCTGCATTCGGCGCTCGGCGCCACGCCACCTTTGAGTGCCACGCGCTGGATATAGCTGACACCGCTCATTGCACCCTTGCCTTCGGCGGGGTTGGCCTTGACCAGTTGATAGGGCAGGTTGCCCGCGCTGGACGGCGCTACGGCCAGTTGCGTGCCGGTGACTTTCGAACCGTCCTGGGCCTGCCAGGTGGCGGGCGGGCCGAAGTAGGTACCCACCTGCTTGCCGCTACGATCATTGAGTACTGCCTTGGGGCCGACGAACACCCATTCGGTCTGGCCGGCAGCGTTGGCCTTGTCGCGGCATTCGTAGGTGATTTCGCCGACACCCGTGGTTTGCATGGTCACCTTGTGGCCATCCGGCACTTTGATGCTGTCGGGCAGGGTGGCCTGGGCAAAGGCTGTTGGGGCGGCGATAAGCAGGCAGGTCAGGCAGAGCAGGGGTTTAGTGTTCATTGGTGTCTCTCCATAAGGGTGAACAGCAAAGCAGCGCAAGGGCTACTTCCTGTACTACTCATGGCGCGGCTGACTGGATGCACGGCGCGACAAATAAATCTGTGAGCTGAAAAAGGAATAAAGTCAGATCGTATTGATATAAGTCGTTATAAGAAAAATCGCTATGCTGCCGCCAGAATTTTATAAGGCCGCAGGTAGTTGTAATGGATGTGGGTAATTTTGGTTTTGTAGTTGCAGGCCTGATCGTTGGTTTTATCGTCGGTATGACCGGCGTCGGGGGTGGGTCGCTGATGACTCCGATCCTGTTGTGGTTTGGCATCAACCCGGCCACGGCCGTGGGCACCGACCTGCTGTATGCAGCCATCACCAAGTCCGGCGGGGTGCTGGTGCATGGCAAGAACAAGAATATCGACTGGACCATCACCGGCTGGCTGACCCTGGGCAGCGTGCCGGCGGTGTTGCTGACGTTGTGGTTCCTCAAGAGCCTGCACACCGATCCGAGCGCGATGAACGAGGTGATCAAGCAAGCCCTGGGTGTGGTGCTGTTGCTGACGGCCCTGGCGATTCTGTTCAAGAAAAAACTCTTGGCCTTTGCCCAGCACCATGCAGGCGACCACTACCATATGAGCCCGCGCAACCTCAACGGGCTGACGGTATTCACCGGCGCGATCCTCGGCACCATGGTCGCCCTGACGTCCATCGGTGCCGGCGCCCTGGGCACCGTGGCGCTGTTTATCCTGTACCCGTTCCTGGCCACCAAACGCCTGGTGGGCACTGAAATCGCCCACGCAGTCCCGCTGACCCTGGTCGCCGGCCTAGGGCACGCGAGCATGGGCAACATGGACTGGCATTTGTTGGGGTTCTTGCTGATGGGGTCGCTGCCGGGGATCTACGTTGGCAGCCACATGTCAGGCCGGGTGCCGGACGAACTGCTGCGCCCGTGCCTGGCGGTGATGCTGGGGTTGATTGGTTTCAAGCTGGCGTTCTGACCCTGCCCACACTCTGTTATCGATCGCAGGGTGTCAGGTACCGAGCGTTATATTGAGGATTATCGCTGGCAAGCCAGCTCCTACAAGGGATTGTGCTTTTGTAGGAGCCGGCTTGCCGGCGATGGCGCCGCACATCATGCCTTACGCGATTTATCCAACCACTCCACTGCCGTGCGCCAGATACAAATCCCCAGGAAGTACGCCGACATCAACAACCACAGGCCCATGGTCAACGTGTTGGTGTACGGCCGGTCGATCACCAGCAACAGGCTGCACAGCAGCCACACCGTGGTCACCGCAATATTGATCGGCATAAAGCGCTTGACCCGGAACGGGTGCAGGAACTTCATCGGCGTGACTGTCAGCAGCGCCAGGCCGATCACCGTGGCCAGGGTGATCCAGGCGTCCGGATCGATGATGTAGACGCACAGCGCCACCACGTTCCAGGCCGCCGGGAAGCCTTGGAAGTAGTTGTCCTTGCTCTTCATATTGACGTTGCAGAAGCAGAACAGCGATGACACCAGGATCACCGAGACGGTGAACAGATGGGTGAAGTCCGGCAGGTCGATATAGCGGTAGATGAACAGCGCCGGGATAAACACATACGTCAGGTAATCGATCACCAGGTCGAGCACCGAGCCATCGAAGCTTGGCAACACGGTCTGCACATTGACCCGCCGCGCCAGCGACCCGTCCACGCCGTCCACGATCAACGCCAGGCCCAGCCACAGCAGGCAGGCCTTGGGCTGGTTCTCCAGCAGCGCCAGCGTCGCGAGGAAGGCCAGCACCACGCCGGTGGCGGTAAAACCATGGGCGCCCCAGGCTTTGAGTCTGGCTACATGCAGGGTCGATATCACAGGGGCGTTCTCCAAAAGGTGAAACAGGGCAGCCGACGGCGAGTTAGCGTCGAATCTGGCCAAGGGATGCAAGTATCGACCGGGAAGGTGGGGATAAGGTTCACCACCACGGCGTTAGGTCTAGGGTAGCAAGCGTTGACGGATTCGGCATCAGCCCTGACGGAACACCAGGGCCTTCAAGCCACTTTGCGGATCGATATCAGGAAATTCCGGCGGGTTTGCCAGGCGCTGCTCAAAGCGCAGCCCCGGTGCTTCGCGGGTGACGCCCTCGATGAGGAAATCTTCGCCCAGCGCCGGGTCATTCATGCAGGCCAGTACCGTGCCTCGGGGCGTCAGCAGGTCCGGCAGGCGGCGTAGTACGCGCTGGTAATCCTTGGTCAGCAGGAAGCTGCCTTTCTGGAAGGACGGCGGATCGATGATCACCAGGTCATAGGGGCCGTTGCCGGTGACCTTGGCCCAGGACTTGAACAAGTCGTGCCCCAGGAAACTCACCTTGCCCAGGTCATGGCCATTGAGCCGGTGGTTGTCGCGACCCCGGCTCAGGGCGCCACGGGCCATATCCAGGTTGACCACATGCTCGGCGCCGCCCTCGATGGCGGCCACGGAAAACCCGCAGGTGTAGGCAAACAGGTTCAATACCCGCAGGCCATGGGCGTGCTCGCGCACCCAGTTGCGCCCGTAGCGCATATCCAGAAACAGCCCGCTGTTCTGCTTTTTGCCCAGGTCGATGCGATAACGCAGGCCGCCTTCGGTGATGGTCAATTCGTCGACCATCTGCCCCCACAACCATTCGGTGGTGCTTTGCGGCAGGTAGCGATGTTGCAGGGCCAGGGTGTGGGCGCCGGCCTGTTGCCATTCGCAGCTTTCGCACAGCTCACGCAACTGGTGTTGCAAGGCTTGCAACTGCGCAGGCTCTGGCTCCTTGAACAACGAGACCAGCACCACGCCTTGCAGCCAATCCACGGTCAATTGTTCCAGGCCCGGCCAGCAGCGGCCCCGGCCGTGGAACAGGCGCCGGGTTTCTGTGGGCACGTCGCGCAGGGCTTCGAGCAAATGGGAATGGAGCAGGGCGAGGGCGTCTGGGGTCATCGGGCAGCGTCGATCATTAAACGGGCGGCATTTTAAACACAATTGCGGTGTTTCAGGTGGTTGGAGCACAACGTGCTTTTAATCAGCTGTGTTTAAGCGTTTTGTGCTGCAAATCGCCGCGCCACCTGGCCAGAACAGTCAAAAAATCCTTTTGGGCAGACATAAACTGGAAAAAACAGCTCGGAGGTGCCCATGAACGGTTTCGTAAAGACAGTCAATCAAACAGCCATTGACCAGCAAGAGCTCACCGAGTGGCGCGATGCCCTGGACTCCCTGGTGCGCCACGCCGGCCCCGAACGTGCGCGGGAGATCCTCGATATGCTGGCCGACGCCGGCAACACCCCAGCCATCGGCTGGAAGCCGCGCCATGGCACGCCCTACATCAACAGCATCAGTGTTGCCCAGCAGCCGCACTTTCCCGGCGACCTGGCCACCGAAGAGCGCCTGGCCTCGCTGGTGCGCTGGAACGCCCTGGCCATGGTGGTGCGCGCCAACCAGGCCTATGGCGAATTGGGTGGCCATATCGCCAGCTATGCCAGCGCGGCGGACCTGTTCGAGGTGGGCTTCAACCATTTTTTCCGTGCGCGCCACGACAACGTCGGCGGCGACCTGGTGTTCTACCAGCCGCATTCCGCGCCTGGTATTTACGCGCGGGCGTTTCTTGAAGGCCGCTTGAGCGAGCAGGACCTGGCCCACTATCGCCAGGAGCTGGGCGCCGTCAAGGCCGGTGCCCGTGGCCTGTCCAGCTATCCGCACCCGTGGTTGATGCCGGACTTCTGGCAGTTCCCCACCGGCTCCATGGGGATTGGCCCGATCAGTTCGATTTTCCAGGCGCGCTTTATGCGTTACCTGCACCATCGTGGCTTGCAGGACACCACCGACCGCCACGTCTGGGGCGTGTTCGGCGACGGCGAGATGGACGAGCCGGAAAGCATGTCGGCCCTGACCCTGGCGGCCCGCGAAGGCCTGGACAACCTGACCTGGGTGGTCAACTGCAACCTGCAGCGCCTCGATGGCCCGGTGCGTGGCAATGGGCGGATCATTGACGAACTGGAGGCGCTGTTTGCCGGTGCTGGCTGGAACGTGATCAAGCTGGTGTGGGGTTCGGATTGGGACGCCTTGCTGGCCAAGGATGAGGATGGTGCGTTGGTGCGCACCTTGTCCCAGACCGTGGACGGGCAGTTCCAGACCTTTGCCGCCAAGGACGGTGCCTATAACCGCGAGCACTTCTTCGGCCAGAGTGAGTCCCTGGCCAAACTGGTGGCCGGCTTGAGCGACGAGCAGATCGACCGTCTCAAGCGCGGCGGCCACGACATGCTGAAAATCCATGCGGCCTATCACGCCGCGCGGCGGGTCAAGGGGCGCCCCACGGTGATCCTGGCCCAGACCAAGAAGGGCTTTGGCATGGGCGAAGCCGGGCAGGGCAAGATGACCACCCACCAACAGAAAAAACTCGACCGCGATGCGCTGATCGCCTTTCGCAACCGCTTCCAGTTGCCCTTGAGCGACGAGCAGACCGAATCCCTGAGCTTCTACAAACCCGCCGCCGACAGCGCAGAGATGCGCTACCTGCACCAGCGTCGCGCCGCCCTCGGCGGTTATGTGCCCAGCCGCAGCCAGCACGCCGAGCCGGTGCCTGTGCCGCCGGTGAGTGGCTACGGCGGCTTCGCGACCCAGGCCGAAGGCAAGGAAATGTCCACTACCATGGCCTTTGTGCGCATGCTCAGCAATTTGCTGAAGGACAAGGCCCTGGGCCCGCGGATCGTGCCGATTGTCGCCGACGAGGCACGTACCTTCGGCATGGCCAACCTGTTCAAGCAGATCGGCATCTACTCCAGCGTCGGCCAGCGCTACGAGCCCGAGGACATCGGCTCGATCCTCAGCTATCGCGAAGCCACCGACGGGCAGATCCTTGAGGAAGGCATCAGCGAAGCCAGTGCTATCAGTTCCTGGGTCGCGGCGGCTACCAGTTACTCGGTGCATGGCTTGCGCATGCTGCCGTTCTACATCTACTACTCGATGTTCGGCTTCCAGCGCGTGGGCGATCTGATCTGGGCCGCCGCCGACCAGCGCGCCCGGGGCTTTTTGCTCGGCGCCACGGCAGGGCGGACCACCTTGGGCGGCGAGGGCTTGCAGCATCAGGACGGCAGCAGCCATCTGATGGCCGCGACTGTGCCCAACTGCCGCGCTTACGACCCGGCATTCGCCGGCGAATTTGCGGTGATTCTCGACCATGGCATGCGCCAGATGCTTGAGCACGATGTGGACGAGTTCTACTACGTGACCCTGATGAACGAAAACTACCCGCAGCCGAGCCTGCCCGAGGGCGTCGAAGCGGCGATCATCAAGGGCATGTACCGCCTCGATGGCAGCGCCGGGGCCAAGGTGCGCCTGCTCGGCTCCGGCACCCTGGTGCGCGAGGCCCAGGCCGCCGCGCAGTTGCTGGCAGACGATTGGCAGATCGCCAGCGAGGTGTTCAGCGTGACCAGCTTCAGCGAACTGGCCCGCGATGCGCGCGAGGTGGAGCGCTGGAACCGCCTGCATCCGCTACAAGAACCGCAGCGCAGCCACCTGGCGACCTGCCTGCCCGAGGGTGCGCCAGTGGTTGCAGTGTCGGACTACGTACGCGCCGTGCCACAGATGATCGGTTCCTACCTGGGTTCCAGCTACACCGTGCTGGGCACCGATGGCTTCGGGCGCAGCGACACCCGTGCGGCGTTGCGCGACTTCTTCGAGGTGGACCGCCACCACATCGTGCTTGCCGCGCTGGCCGCCCTGGTGGAGCAGGGCAGCCTGGAGGCGCAGGTGTGCCAGCAGGCGATTGAACGGTACGGCCTGCACACCGAGCGTGCGGCGTCGTGGACCCACTGACACCTCAAGGTATATGAGGACTCATTGTAGGAGCGGGCTTGCCCGCGATGGCGTAGTGTCAGTTGATGCATAGGTGACTGACCCACCGCCATCGCGGGCAAGCCCGCTCCCACACAAGCCCGCTCCCACAGGGGTTTGTGGTGTGCTTTAGAGAGTGGCTATCAACTGAGGCCCAAACGCCTCACGCAAAAAATCCGGCGCGATATAGCGCTGGTAATGCGCCTCCGATAGCAGGAAAAACTCCCGATCAATCGCATCACGCAAATCCGCCAGGTGCCGCTCACGAAACTCGGGCAGCAACACCAACCCGTACGCATCCAGCCGGGAAATCACCCGTGCGCCCCTGGCAATCAACTGATAGGCCCAGCAATACGGCGACTGGTGCGGCATAAAGCGGATCTTGCGCTCCTCCAACTGTTGGCGCAGGCGCGCAGGATCAAACACCTCCAGCTTGCTGGCCATGACCTGCACCAGCAACTGTTCGAGGCGCAGCCAGACCGCTTGTTTTTCCTCGGCGCTGTAGCCATTCCACTGAATGACTTCATGGTGATAGCGCTTGCAGCCACGGCACACCAGGTCGCCATACACGGTGGAACACAGGCCGACGCACGGCGTCTTGATGGTTTGATTGGACATAAAAACCGCGTCTTTCCTAATCCACTACAAAAGGGTTCACGGGCGCTCCATGGCGCTGAACTGTTGGTTCAACCATTGATACAACTGGGTGACCGCCCGCGACATCTGCCCGCGATGGGGGCAGGCGAAACTCAAGGGGTACACATCCCCGGCAATCTCTGGCAGCAGCACCACCAAGCGCTGCGCCTGGACATCGGCGTACACATCCAGCCAGGTCTTGTAGGCGATGCCTTCGCCGGCCACGGCCCAGCGCCGTACCACATCGGCGTCGTCGCTGAACAAGGGGCCCGCGACCTGCACGGTCTGCCCGCCCAACTCCCAGCGGTCATGCAGACGACTGTTTTGCAGGTACAGCAGGCACGGGTGGTGCGTCAGTTCGTCGGTGGACGCGGGGGCGCCGTGGCGCGCCACGTAGTCCGGCGAGGCCACCAGCACCCGGCGGTTCCAGGGCGCCAGGGGCAGGGCGATGTAGTTGGCGTCCTCGTTCCAGCCATAACGCAGAGCCACGTCCACCGGGTCGCGAAACAGGTTGGTGACCTGGTCCGACACCAAAAAGCGCAAGGTCAGTTCTGGATGCAGGCGGCGGAACTCGGTGAGCATCGGCAGCAGGATGTTGCGCCCCAGGTCCGACGGCGCGGCGATCTGCAACGTGCCCCGCAGCGGCGCGTCATCGCCGCGCAAGCGTTCGCGGCCCAGCTCCAACTGCTCCAACACGCTGCGGGCGGTGGGCAGGTACTGTTCGCCTTCGGCGCTCAAGCGCAGGCTGCGGGTGGTGCGGGTAAACAGCCGTACTTCCAGTTCCCGCTCCAGGCGCTTGATCGCTGCCGCGACCTGGCCCGGCAACAGGTTGGCCTCCACCGCAGCGGCGGTAAAACTGCCCAGGGCGGCGCTGCGCAGGAACAGCCCGAGATCATCGATGCGGATCATTTTCACTCCAGCAATGAAAGTGTTGCTGCATTTTGTCGATTTTTCTTCGTCCTGGGAACGGTAAAAATGCACGCCATCGAGGGCCATCGTCCCTCATCACTCGTGAGTTCCCATGAAAGCAATCACCTTTACCGAACATGGCCTGCCCATTGACGACCCACGTTCGCTGATCGACGTGAACATCAACGCCCCCCAGCCAGGCCCTCGGGACCTGCTGGTGGAAGTGCAGGCTGTGGCGGTCAACCCGATCGATACCAAGGTGCGCGCTGGTACCTACGCCCAGGAATCGAAAATCCTCGGCTGGGATGCAGCGGGTATCGTGCGCCAGGTCGGTAGCGACGTGAGCTTGTTCAAGCCAGGCGATGCGGTGTACTACGCAGGTTCCTTGATCCGCGCAGGCAGCTACAGCGAATTCCAGGTGGTCGATGAGCGCATCGTTGGCCACCGGCCACGCACGCTGGACGCGGCCCACGCCGCTGCCTTGCCGCTGACTTCGATCACTGCCTGGGAGTTGCTGTTCGACCGCCTTGGTGTGACTGAAGGCGCAGGCGAGGGTGATGTGCTGTTGGTGGTCGGGGCCGGTGGTGGCGTGGGGTCGATCCTGGTGCAACTGGCCCGCCAACTCACCAACATGACCGTGATCGGCACCGCCTCGCGCCCGGAGACCATCGAGTGGGTCCAGCGCATGGGCGCCCATCATGTGATCGACCATAGCCAGCCCATGCTGGCCCAGCTCCAGGCATTGGGGGTCGATGGGGTCAGCCATGTCGCCAGCCTCACCCATACCGAGGAGTACCTGGCGCAATTGGTCGAAGTGCTGCGCCCCCAAGGGCGGCTGGGGTTGATCGATGACCCGGACAGCCTGGACGTCATGCCGCTCAAGCTCAAATCCCTGTCCTTGCACTGGGAGCTGATGTTCACCCGCTCGCTGTTTGAAACGGCGGATATGATCCAGCAGCACCACCTGCTCAACCGGGTGGCGCAGTTGATCGACCAAGGCGTGTTGCACACCACTCTCGGTGCGCATTTTGGTGCGATCAACGCGGCCAACATGCGCAGCGCCCATGCCCTGGTGGAAAGCGGCCAGGCGCGGGGCAAGATTGTGCTTGAGGATTTCCAATGAACACCCTGATCAAAGCCCTGGGCTTATCGCTGTGTGTAATGCTCGCCGCATGCGCCAGCCAACCTACCAATGGAGTCGCCAGCATGAGCAAACCCCTGATATCCATCGCCGTACTCAAGGCCAAGCCGGGCCAGGAACAAGCGCTCAAGGCCGGCCTGCTGGCCTTGGTCGAGCCGACCCGCACCGAGCCAGGCAACCTGGATTATGTGCTGTTCGAACTGCGTGATGAGCCAGGCACGTTCTATATGCGTGAAGCGTTCAAGAACCAGGCGGCCCTCGATGCGCATTTTGCGATGCCGTACTTCCAGCGCTTTGCCGCCACGGCGGATGACTTGCTGCTGGAACCTCTGAAGCTGATCTTTCTTGAGCAAGTCTCCAACTGATGCGTGCGCCATCGCCGGCAAGCCGGCGATGGCCTGCGATCAATCCCAGCTCAACGCCCCACCGGTCTGATACTCGATCACCCGGGTCTCAAAGAAGTTCTTCTCTTTCTTCAAGTCCATGATCTCGCTCATCCACGGGAACGGGTTGGTGGTGCCTGGGTATTCTTCCTTCAAGCCGATCTGCGACAGACGACGGTTGGCGATGAACTTGAGGTAGTCCTCCATCATTGCCGCGTTCATGCCCAACACGCCGCGCGGCATGGTGTCGCGAGCGTATTCGATCTCCAGCTGGGTCCCTTGCAGGATCATCTGGGTCGCTTCTTCCTTCATCTCGGCATCCCACAGGTGTGGGTTTTCGATTTTGATCTGGTTGATCACGTCGATGCCGAAGTTCAGGTGCATCGACTCATCGCGCAGGATGTACTGGAACTGCTCGGCCACGCCGGTCATTTTGTTGCGTCGGCCCATGGACAGGATCTGGGTGAAGCCGCAATAGAAGAAGATGCCTTCCAGCACGCAGTAGTAGGCGACCAGGTTGCGCAGCAGTTCTTTGTCGGTGTCGACGGTGCCGGTCTCGAATTTCGGATCGGAGATAGAACGTGTGTATTTCAGGCCCCAGGCGGCTTTTTTCGCGACCGACGGGATCTCGTGGTACATGTTGAAGATCTCGCCTTCATCCATGGCCAGCGATTCGATGCAGTACTGATAGGCGTGGGTGTGGATCGCTTCTTCGAAGGCCTGGCGCAGGATGTACTGGCGGCACTCCGGGTTGGTGATCAGGCGGTACACGGCCAGCACCAGGTTGTTGGCGACCAACGAATCGGCGGTGGAGAAGAAACCCAGGTTACGCATGACGATGCGACGTTCGTCGTCGGTCAGGCCTTCGGGGTTTTTCCACAGGGCGATGTCGGCGGTCATGTTGACCTCTTGCGGCATCCAGTGGTTGGCGCAGCCGTCGAGGTACTTCTGCCAGGCCCAGTCGTACTTGAAGGGCACGAGTTGGTTGAGGTCGGCGCGGCAGTTGATCATGCGTTTTTCGTCAACGGCGACACGGGCGGAGGCGCCTTCCAACTCGGCGAGGCCTTCGGCGACGTCGAGTTTGTCCAGGGCGGCCTTGGCGCGCACGATGGCGGCGGAGTCATTGGCGGTGACGGCGCGGGCCTCGATGGCGGCGGCGGCGCCGGCACCGTCGAGGCGGTCCATGTTGGCTTCGGTGGCGTGGCCGGCGTTGGCGCCACGGATCACGGCTGCACCGGTGTCTTCGGTGTCGACTTCATCCCAACTCAGCATGAAATACTCCTTCCTGGTCTGTTCTGACGGTGTGTGAGACCGTCCAAAAAACTTGATAGTTGCCGGCATCGCACACTATGTAGTGGTCGGCTGCGTGTGTGGGCACACTATATGGTGTGTGGGAAAGCTGGTCAACGCACAAGATGTGCGGTCTTCGGTCGCTGCCCGGCGCAAGATCAGCTATAACGCCTGGGTTTATTGGCCCTGCTCGGAATCTCAAAGGAATGAAAAATCTACTGATCCGCCCAGCCACCCAGGACGACGCCGAGAGCATCTTCCAGGTGCATAAAAACTCCGTCGAAAACCTGTGCACCGCCGACTATGGTGCCGAACAGATCGCCATGTGGCTTGATGGCCGCTCCCCTGAGACTTACCGCCCGGCCATCGCCGCCGGCAACCTGTGGCTGGCCTGCAGCGATGTGCTCCAGGGCTTCGTGGAGATCGAGGGTCTGGAAGTCAGCAAGTTGTTTATTCGTGGCGAGGCGGCCGGGCAGGGGGTGGGTAAGCGCCTGTTGGCCGAGGCTTTGCAGCAGATCGCCGCAGCCGGGCATACCAGCGCCTACCTGGAAGCGACCCTGACCGCCGAAAAATTCTACGCCGCGTGCGGTTTTCGCAAGATTGGCGAAGGCACCTTCAGCCGTGGCAACAGCCCGGTGTCTATCGAGATCATCAAGATGGCGCGCATTCTGTAGTGAGGGGCGCGCTGCATTTGGTAATACCTTGTGGTTTGCTCTCAGATTTGTCTGTCAGGGTGGCATTGCGTCTGGTGCTAGGTTTTATCACTCCAGGAGCCCTTCACATAAAAGGATATTGAATGAACAAAACCTGTTAGCTGGAGTGATTATGCACGTATCGTCCCTGCCCAATACCTTGTCGTTTATTAGACAAAATCAGTCCGCTCAAACCGCCCCTCCAACTTCCCATGAAGAACGTCGAGAACCATCATCGGGGCAACTGACGACGCAGAACGATGTACCAGACAAGCGCCGCCTGCGTAGGGGAGTACCGGCGGCAGCTGTTCGCGAGACGGGCAGCGCAGATGATTTTTTTTCAAAAGTAGAAAGTGTCAAACAAAGCCAGGGCCGAGTGGCCTATATGCGAGGGTATAACTCACCGGGGTCAGTGCCGCTGCCGGCTGGTTATTCGGATTTGATGAGTAGTTCCGAGTTTTATAAAATGGCATTGCAGCCCGGGGTGACCGATGAGCAATTAGGCATGCTCAAACACTTGGCCGAAAAGCGCACTATTATCAAAACACAAGAAAGGGTGATGGAGTTTTCGAACGTAGTTTCGGGTAAAGAAACTAAGTTGACACCCATGCCGCAAAGTTATTATCTGGCAATGATTAACCAATCGAGCGACGGAGAGTGTGCGGGCATATCGCACCTGCTGTCCTTGGCGACAAGGGAGGGCAAGGCTGATATTTTCCTGGGCAATATTTACCAGGCGCTGGCTTCTCCTGATACGCCTGAATCTCAAGCATTCTTTGCTGCAGTTGCCAGGGCCCAGAAGTACGCCGGGTATGCCGACAAGGCTCATGATCCGGCCACTGACAGGCTCGGGTCTTACAAGTCAATCGTAGCGCAGCTCCTCAAAGCCCCAGCCCCGACGACGTTGATTATTTCTGCCAGTGGGCATCGTCTATCGGCAGGAGTGACGGCGGGAGCGGACGGTAAACGGACCTATTACTACGCCGACCCCAATATTGGCTTGGTCAGGTTTTCTTCTGCCAAGGCATTTGAAAGCGGAATGAAAAAAATCTTTACCGATCCAGATCTGAAAAAATTAATTAGGCCATACAACAACGATCTGGATAACCCTAAATACAGGTTCAGCGTATTTAATCCAGAGCATGTCTCGGGGATTAGACCGACGTCCACGCGGATGCAACTGGCATATAATGCGCCCTTGGCCGATCTTGATACGATAAAAGTAGTTGATAGTGCGCACCTGCCTTCCTCGGCTGATTTTAGAAAACATGCAAGGCCTGTTGCGGGTATGGAAGCTGCGGTTTATCAAAATGTTCTGGAAAGCGTGGACAACATACATGCCAAGAAAGGTATGGCCCAGTATCACGCCACCTTCGATTCATTGAAAACCGTTCAGGGCTTTATAAAACAGTACCCCGGTTCCCCGTACATTGGCAGCATGCAGGGGCTTGAGCAAAAGTTGCTGCGCACCTTAGCCCAAGCAACCCCACCTCCCGGTTATCCGTACATCGACAAAGAGATGCAGCGCGATCGCCAGTTGTTTGCCACACACCAGGGGGGGACGCCTCTTGCCAGGATGGCTGCACCCGCTGTCATCAACAATACGGGGGAAGTGCAGCGCCTTCAGGCCCTCGATGACAGCCAGGCGCCGATCCGTATCGGCACCCTGGATATCAGTCGCGTCGATCTTTACAAAATGGGCATCCATATCCACGGCAAGCCGATAGTTGCTCAGCCTGCAGGTGACCCGAATGGCAAGCTGTTGGCCAATAACCTGCAAATTGATTTTGCGCGTTTCAAGGCATGGTCCGATTCCGGTGATGTTCGGTTCAGTGACCAGGCAACCAAGCTGTTCTTTGAAATTGCGATTCATCGTGATCCGTCCGCTGGACCGCTGATCCCCAGTACCGAAGTGTCGAAGGTGCCTGACAACTTCGAAAAGCAGATGCAGCAAGTGCACAAGATTTCGGCTCAGATTCAAGAGATGGTTCGCACTAAACAAGCGATGCCTGCGAATTTCTTTGATGCAGGTGGGGTGGACAAGTTTGGAAAAACGCGGGCTGCCGGCTTGGGTTTCCAGGCATTCAGTACATTCCAGGGGCTGCGCAGCGCGATAGAGTCTTTTCACAATGGAGACGTGACCCAAGGCAGTATCAGTTTAGGTGCAGTGGCTGCCCAGTATGGGGGCGACGCGATTGGGGCTTCGCTCAACAAGTTGGGGCAAAGTGTCATTCATAAGGCTGCGCCTTCGATCATGGGATTTAAAGCGTCGAGTGTTGGGCAACTGATTGGCAAAGTCGGCACCGGGGCGGGTGCGGCGGTCAGCGTGCCGTTTGATATCTACAGTGCTGTCGATTCCTTTAAAAAGGCCAGTAAGAGCAGCGGTGCTCAAGCCCAGGACCATTATGTTGACGGTGCTTTCGCGGTGGCCAACGCCGCGACCTCGGTAACGTTGGGCGCCGCATTCATGATGGGGGCGGCGTCGGCTGGGCCGGTGGGCCTGGTCGTGGCCGGGACGCTCATGATGAGCCAGATGATTTACCACTCCGTGCGCAGCGTGGAAGACCTGGATAAGGTCACGCCGCTTTCGGGCGAACAAAAGGCCGTCACCGGTGTGAGGGCGTTCCTGGGTCTGGAGCCTGGATTTGATGTGCTCAAGCCTTACCTGCAGACCCAATACACCCACGAAATCGATGAGCAACGCCAAGCTCGCTATAAAGCGTTCCTGAGCGGTGATGCAAAGAACACCTTCGAGCGGGTGGTCTACGGCTCGTCGCAGGTTGAGGTCAAGCAAGTGGACGGCAAAGTCCCACTGACGCCAAGAGTCTGGTTTTCGCCGGTCACCTGGCTGCTGAATCTGATTCCAGTACCCGGCAAGGTCCCGTCGGTGGCGGTTCGTGATGGCACTGACCGGGTAGGCGTGGATGAAAGCTATTCATCATTTAACGGCAAACCGGTCAAACAGGTTGAAGGCGAGTTGGGTGATGGAAAAGCCACGTTATGGGACCTGGGTGGTGGTGATGATTATGTAAGAGGGGTGGAAAACAAACCCAACGTCTTCTTGCTAGGTACCGGCAAGAAGGTGGTCAGTGGCGGGCGCGCTGATGACACGGTGGTCATGAATGCCGATGCACGCCAGACACTGGAGCGGGCGCGGGAGGTCGAGAAAACGGGAAACAAAGATTTCAGTCCCAGGCAAATATCCCTGGAGGGTGGCGAGGGACGTAACACCCTGGTTTTTTCTGGAGAATTAAGTTCGCCACGCGACGATGTTGGAAAGAAAGAAAGTGTCAGCTACGTAGGGCATGTCATTAATCTGAAAGACCATAGCGTCTCGGTAAAAACTGAAAAATCCAACACCGAGGGGGTGAAAAAAATCGCCAGTGTGCAGAACTTTTCCAATGTCACCACGGTGAAGAACGGCGAAAGTTATGTTCAAGGTGATGATCAGAATAATTTGCTGACCCTCAATGGCCGCGAGGACATTGCCCGCACAGGCAAGGGGGCCGATGTCGTGGTGATCAATGGGGGGGCCAGGGTGGTCGCTGAAGGCGGCAGCAATACGTACATCATCAATAAGGGGTCAGGCAGTGTTCACATTGAAGACCTGCAGGGCAGTACCGTTCAACTGGACTACACCGACGCCCAAATCTCGGACTGGCAGGTGACGCCCGCGGGGGATCTGAAGGTGACCTTGGACGGCGGCACTGCCGAGCAACGCCGGTCCGTCGAGTTCAAGGGGGCTTTTTCCAATGACCCGAAAGACCAAGGCAAGTCACGGCCAGTATTCATCACCAGCGATGGGGTGATGATGAGTGTCATTGACCCGCGCAAGCCGGGATCATCCACAGGCACGCCACAGATCCAGCGCCTGAAGGTTGCGGCGGGCTGACCTCAGTGGCCTGTCAGCTCCTCCAGCAATTGCCGCTTGTGCTGTTGCAGCACCGCTGAAGCACGATCCCGTGGGTGGGGTAGGTCGACACGGATCTCGTGCTTGATCCGCCCCGGATGGGCGTCCATCACAATCACCCGGTCGCCCAGGTACAGTGCTTCTTCGATGTCATGGGTGACCATCAGCACCGTGCAGCGCTGCTGCACCCAGATGCGCTGCAGTTCCCGTTGCAGGTGCACGCGGGTCAGGGCGTCGAGGGCGCCGAGCGGTTCGTCCAGCAGCAGGACCTTGGGCTTGTTGATCAGCGCCCGGGCAATCGCGGCGCGTTGCGCCATGCCGCCGGACAACTGATGGGGGTACGCATTCTCGAAACCGCCGAGGTTGACCAGGGCGATGTGCTCGGCCACCTGGCGGTTTTTCTCGGCCTGGGGCAGGTCATGGTTTTTCAGGGCCAGGGCGATGTTCTGGCTGACGGTCATCCACGGGAACAACCGGTGGTCCTGGAACACGATGCCGCGCTCCAGGCTGGTGGCGGCGATGCGTTTGCCATCGAGCAGGATATCGCCCTCGTACTCGGCCTCCAGGCCGACAATCAGGCGCAGCAAGGTGGATTTGCCGCAGCCACTGGCGCCGACGATGCTGACGAACTCGCCGGGTTGCACGTCGAGGTGAATATTGTGCAGCACCGGCAACGAGCGGCCTTCGATCCGGTAGGCCTTGTTCAGGCCGCGAATCTGCAAGGCGCCGGTTTGCAGGTGCTGGTGTAAGGCGTGGTGAGCGATTGCATTCATGTCAGGGCCTTTCAACGAAGGTGGCGCCAGCGCAGCAGGTGGCGCACGAGGCGGTTAAACAACAGGGTCATGAGGTAGCCGAGCAGGCCGATGCACAACACGCAGAGCACGATGACTTCCATGCGCGAGCCGGCCTCGGCATTCATCATCAAGTTGCCCAGGCCCGCTGCGGAAGACAGGAATAACTCGCTGCCAATCGTCGTGACCCAGGCAAAGGCCAGGGCGTGCAAAACGCCGGTCGCGATGCTCGGCAGCGCGGCCGGCAGCAGCACCTGGGTGAAGCGCTGCACGGGGCTCAGCACCAGCACCAGGCCCACTTCGCGGTAACGCTGCTCGACATGGGTAAAGCCCTGCCAGGTGTTCAGCACCATCGGGTAAAACGCGGCCAGGCTGACGATCAGCACCTTGGAGAACTCGCCATTGCCGAACCACATGGCGATGAGCGGGATCCAGCCAAGCATCGGCACCTGGCGAATGCTATGGAACAGCGGCCCGATCAAGCGGTTGGCCACGCTGGACAACGCCATCAGCACCCCTAACGCCACGCCGAACACAATGCCCAGGGCCAGGCCGCTGCTGGTGCGCGCCAGGCTCGCCAGCAGGTTGACCAGCAACTCGCCGTTGCCGAGCATATCCAGCAAGGCCGTGCCAATCGCCGACAGCGGCACGAACGCATAGGCACCGGCCGCGCCCTGGCGCGAGGCGTATTCCCAGGCAAGGACCAGCAGCAGCGGGAGCAACAGCCCGCGGGACTTTTTCAGCAGGTTCGTCATAGAGGGCTCCTAGCGCGTCTGCCAGCGAAACAGGCGCTGTTCGATATGGCGCAACAGGTAGTCGATGGCAAAGCCGATCACGCCGGTGACCACCACCCCGACCATCACAATGTCGATGCGCAGCATCTGCCGGGCCATCTCGATCATCTGCCCCAGGCCGCTGTCGGCCGCCAGCAACTCGGTGGCCACCAGCACCACCCAGGCGCGGGTCAGGCTGATGCGAAAACCGGTGATGATCGGCGGCGCGGCGGCGGGCAGGGCCACCAGGCGCACAAAGCTCGGCCAGCGCAGGCGGTACACGTCGGCGACCTCGAAGTAGCTGCGCGGGATGCCCTTGACCCCTTCGCCGGCCGCCAGGGCCACCGGGAAAAACGCGGTCTTGGCCACGATGATGATCTTGAAGGTTTCATCGATGCCAAACAGCAGCACGAACATCGGAATCAAGGCGATGCTGGGGATCTGGCGCAGGGTATGGAACAGCGGCCCGCAATAAGCCTCGACGGTTTTCGACAAAGCCATCAACACGCCAAAGCCCAGGCCACACAGCGAGCCGATAGCAAAGCCAATGCCCAGCCGTGACAGGCTGTTGCCCAGGTGTTCCTGCAACTCGCCGCTGGCCAGCAGATCGGCAAAGGTCTGCAGCACCTGCGCGGGCGGCACCAGCAGGTTGCGCGGGAACAGCCCCAGGTGCGCGACCCACGCCCACACTGCCAGCAAGGCCAGGGGGGAGATCAGCCAGGTAAGAGGGTTCAGTAAGTGATTCAGGCGCATGGCAGGTCTTATTTCAGCGAAGTACCCAGCCACCATCGCAAGACATGTGCCATAAACCCGTAAACCCTGTAGGAGCCCGGCTTGCCGGCGATGGCGCCCTTCTGCCATGCGCAGGGCATGAGGCCGCAATCGCCGGCAAGCCGGCTCCGACAGGGGGAAATGGTGGTTGGGTGCTGCTGTGGCAACACCCGTTCAGCAGTCGCGTCTAGAAGTCGTAACTCACGCTGGTGTAGTAGAACGCGCCCTGGGCACCTTCTGGGCTGGTGATCGAGTAGATCGGCACGCCGTACAACTGCGCGCCATCGGCCTTGTCCGGGTGGCTGTCGAACAGGTTGATCGCGCCTACCGAGACCTTCAGGCCCTTGTCGAAGGTGTACGACAGGTCCACGTCCGTGACCCACTGCGGGCTGTAGGTCTGGTCCAGGCTGGGGTTGGTGGCATTGCGGCTGATCCATTGGCCATAGCGGCGTTGGGCAACCGTCAGGCCCCAGTTCTCATACAGCCAGTTGGCGCTCAGGGTCAGTTTGGTTTCTGGCGTGCCTTCTTCGATCAGGCCCTGGGTGTTGCGCCCGACAATCTGCGATCCCTTGATATTGCCCACGTCGCGCAACGCCGTGATTGTGGTGCGGTTCTTCGCAAAGCCGCTGCTCAGGTTCAGGCGCCCCCATTGCTGCAGGTTCCACTGATAGTTGCCGGTCAGCTCGATACCATCGGTGCGCGTATCGGCGACGTTGGTGTAGAACGCCGCGCTCTGGATATTGGCGTAGGGCGTGCCGGCAAAAATCGGCGTGACCACCGCAGACGGCAGTTGGTCGGAGAGGGTGATGCGGTTGTCGATATTGATCCGGTACGCATCCACCGTCACCGAGGCGTTGTCCAGCGGGCGCCATACCAGGCCCAGGGAGTAGTTGGTGGACTCCTCGGGCTTGAGTGCCTTGCCGCCCAGCAACCGCGCTTCCTGGCTGTCGGCGCGCAGGGTGCGTTGCTGCACTTCCACATAGTTGCCGCTGCCGGGCGGCTGTTCCACCACCTGCACGCTGAACGACGACATGCCGCTCTGCACCAGCGACGGCGCGCGGTAGCCGGTGCTGGCGGTGGCGCGCGCGGCGATCTGTGGGGTGAAGTCGTAGCGCAGCGACAGCTTGCCGTTGGTGGTGTCGCCGAAGTCCGAATAGTGCTCGGTACGCACTGCCACCCCGGCCTGGAATTTCTCGGTGACCTGACCTTCGACATCGATATAGGCGCCCAGCACCTTGCGCTCCAGGGACGCGGCATCGACCTGGGTGATGCCCGAGTAATACCCAGGGATGCGGCGCCCGGTGATCGGGTCGACCGTGTTGAACAGCGGCCCGTTCTGCCAGCCCGCCGCATCACCGGCACTCAGTTGGTAGTTCTCCTTGCGCCAGGCCAGGCCGGCGGACAGGGTCAGCGGCTTGAACAGCAGGTCGGTGGGGAAGTCGCGCACCCAGTCCAGGGTCAGGTTGGTCTGCTCGTTTTCGCGCTGGCCGGTGTAGATATTCGACGGGCTGTTGGTGCCCCAACTGGGGTTGATCGCATTGCGATCGGTGGATTCGAGCGTGTTGTTACCGTGGTTCAGCGCCAGGTCGAACTTGCCCAGTTGCTCGTGCTCGTAGCGCAGGCCGCCGGTCACCGCATAGTCCTGCAGACTGTAGCGCGTCACCGGCAGGCGCCCGTCGGGGTAACGCTGCAACGCGGTACTGCCGTAGTTGCTGCGCAGGGTGGTCGGCGGGTCGAAGAAACCTTCGGCGTCGGTGTTCTTGTGGGCGTAAGTGGCAAACCCATAGGCGGTCAGGCCGTCGCCGACGCCGATCTCACTGTTGGCCACGAAGTTGTACTGGTCGGAGACATTGCCCGAGCCCCAGCGCCAGGTGCGGTAGCGGTTGTTCTGTTCCCGGGGCGTGTTGATGCTGGTGGAACCTTGATAGAAGATCCGGTTGTCGGGGTTGGTGTCGCTGGCCGGATCCTGGCTGCCGGCGTCGAAGCTCAGGGTCAGGAAACCGTCGTTGGGTAGGCTGAAGCCTTTCCAGCCGCTGAGTTTGCGCTGGATACCATCGCCCTTGTCATAGCCGCCAAAACGGTAGCCGACGTTGCCGCCGTCGTCGTTTTCCTTGAGCACGATATTGATCACCCCGGCGATGGCATCCGAGCCGTATTGCGCCGCCGCGCCGTCACGCAGGATCTCCACGCGCTGGATCGCACTCAGGGGGATCAGGCTCAAATCCACCGCCGCTGCGCCCCGGCCATTGACCAGGCTTTGGCGGGTGATATTGGCGCTGCTGTGGCGGCGCTTGCCGTTGACCAGCACCAGCACCTGGTCCGACGCCAGGCCGCGCAGCGATGCGCCTTGGGCGATAGAGCCGGCGAAGGCACCCTGGGGTGACTGCGGGAAATTGAACGACGGCGACAGGGCGGTCAGCGCGCCAGACAGGTCGCTGGCGCCGGTCTCTTGCAGTTGCTCGCCGGACAGCACATCCACCGGCGCGGCGCTTTGCAGGGCGGTCAGGTCGCTGCGGCGGGTGCCCAGTACCACCACGGTGTCGAGGTGGTCGGCCTTGGCCGTGGGTTGGATTGGTGCGGCAATGGCGGGCACGGCAAGGCTGCCCAGGACCAGCGCGATGGCGCCGGCCAGTGGAGTGTGCTGGAACATAAACGTATTCCTTTCAAACAAGGCTGGCCCTCCAAACAATGCAGATCACCTGTAGGAGCCCGGCAAGCCTGCGATGGCGAGCTCAAGGACGCTATCGCAGGCAAGCCTGGCTCCTACAGTGGGTCTGTGTTGTTTGGGAGAGGGGCTTGGGCTTAGAAACGGCTGGTCACGCTCACGCCCACGGTGCGTGGGTCGCCGTAGGTGATCACGTACTGCCCCAGTCCACCGTTTGGCCTGCCATGCACCTGGTAGCGGCGGTCAGTGAGGTTGTTGACGAAGCCGGTGACGCTGAGTTTTTCATCGGCGCTGTACCAGCTCAGGCGGCTATTGACCAGGGTGTAGTGGGGTTGGCTGAGGGTCTTGTCGGCGCTGCTCTGGCGGTCGGCGAGGAAGTATTCCTTGTCGCGGAAACTGGCGTCGGCCCCGGCCACCAACTTGCCGCCGATCTGCAGCGCGATGGTGTAGTCGCCACCCACCGACACCACATTGCGCGGCGAGCGCACAAAGCTGTTGCCGCTGTAGTCACCGGTGACCGCGCCGGTGTTGGGGTTGGTGTTCTTGAAGTCGGTGTATTCGGTATCGAGGAACGACACCGCCGCCCGCAGGTGCAGGGAGTCGGTGGGCTGGCCTTCCAGTTCCAGCTCGGCGCCCTTGACCTTGCCTTTGGCGCCATTGGTCAGGGCCGTGGTCAGCACGCCGTTGTTGACTGTCAGCAGGTTGACCTGAATATCCGAATAGTCGTAGTAGAAAATGTTCGCGTTGGCGGTCAGGCGGCGGTTGAACCACTCGGACTTGACCCCGAACTCATAGGCGTCGAGTTGTTCCGGGTCCACCGTGGTCAACTGCGCCAGGCTGGTGGACAGCCCGGTGTTGAAACCACCGGAACGGAAGCCGTGGGCATAGCGAAAGAACACTCGTACGTTGTCATTGATCCGGTATTCGGGCGTGACATCGTAGGTCCAGGCTTCCCAGGTCTTGTTCTCCTGGCGGCTGCCATTGGTGCCGCTGCCGGCCAGGGGCACCAGCGGGCCGTTGGCGGTATTGCGGGTCAGTTGGGTGAGGTTCAGGTCGATGTCTTTCTTTTCCTGGGTCCAGCGCAGGCCGCCGGTCACGGTGAAGTTGTCGGTGAAGTCGTAGGTCAGGTTGCCAAACAGCGCGTAGCTGTTGGTCTTGTGGTCGTAATTGAGATCCCGCAGGTCGGTCGCGCCATTGATCTGGTTGGAACCGGTGCCATTGGGCGTCGGGCCGGGGGCAATGAAACGTCCGCCGCTGCTGTCCAGGTCTTCGTGGAAGTAGTGCGCACCGGCCAGCCAGCGCAAGGTTTCCTGCTGCGGCGAGGCCAGGCGGATTTCCTGGGAATACTGGGTGTATTTGTTATCGCTGGTGGACGTGCCGTTGACCTCATAAGGCGTGTAGTCGGCATCGCTGCTGGACTGGCCGCGAATGTAGTCATAGGCGCTGATGGAGGTGAGGGTGTAGTCGCCCAGGTGCCAATTGAGGGTCAGGGACGTGCCGTCATGGTTGAGCTTGGAATCGTCCTTGACGTTGAGCGCGATATTACGGCCTTCGGGGCGCTGGTAGCCGACGTTGTAGTAGCGGCCCAGGGTCAGTGCCCCGTTGGAACCGTCGCCCTTGAACTCGCGGCTGTGGATCTTCAGCAGCGCGTCCAGGTCCGGGTTGAGCTGGGCAAGGAACTGCAGGCGCACGGCCTTTTTGTTGACGTCGCCGTAGGTGTGATCGTCCACCAGGTTTTTCTGGAAGCCGTCGCGCTCCTCGGAGTACAGCGAGATCCGCGCGGCGAGTTTTTCGTCCACCAGCGCGCCGCCAAGGGCGCCGCTGAGGATCCTTTCATTCTTGCTGCCAAAGCCGATGGTGCCGAAACCGTCAGTGTCGAACGCGGGTTTTTTCGAAATGATATTCACCGCGCCCGCCGTGGTGTTCTTGCCATACAGGGTGCCCTGGGGCCCGCGCAGGATCTCGATGCGCTCCAGGTCAAACAGCGGGCCGCCGCCGGCAATCGGCGCGTTGAGGTAAACGTCATCGGCATAAATGCCCACTGGGTACACCGTGGCCGCCCCGGTGTCGCCGGTGCCCAGGCCGCGGATGTACCAGCGTGGGCGGCCGTCGCCGTCGGGGTTCTTCGCCGAGGCGTTGGGAATGAAAGTGGTGATGTCGCCCATCGAGCGCACGCCGTCGGCCACGATGCTGGTGCCCTGGACCGCCGACACGGCCACCGGCACCTCTTGCAAGGTCTGCTCCCGGTGTTGCGCGGTGACGGTGACGGTCTTGAGTGCCGGCTCGTTTTCAGTGTCGGCTGCCAGCACGTAATCGCTGCCAGTGAACAGCAATGCGAGCCACAAGCCCTTGGTGATTGGATTAAGTTTGTGCATGTAAATCTCCCCCGGAAAAGTGTCCTTGAAGGGGCTAGAGCAGAGATCGTGCCAATCCCGATACGTGTATTTATGTTATTGATATTTAAGGATAAAAAGTTTTTGTTTGGACGTGATTAAACGCGGCGAATCCGGGCTGTCGAGGATCCAGCAAAAACTGCGTGGCCAGTGCTGCTGGAGCAGCACAGAAAGTGCTGCGTGGCCAACACTGTAGGAGCCGGCTTGCCGGCGATGGCGCCCTTGAAAGCACTGCATCACTCAGGGGCGTCATCGCCGGCAAGCCGGCTCCTACAGGGGTTGAGGGGGTCAGACTGCGACGCGGGAGGTGGAGCCGATGACTTTTTCCAGCACGCTGAAGTCGATCCAGTCGCGCACATCGAAATGCCGTGGGATGAAGTGCCAGCGATGCAGGAAATCGGTGAAGTCCTGCAAGGCCTCGATCGAGCGAGAGTCCAGGGTGGTGCGCAGCCGCCGATGGGCATCCTCGCCATAGGCCGCCGTCACCCAGTACTCGCTGGTGTTCAGCTCCTGGGCGAGAAAGCGCCGGGTCTCGTCGGGATTGGCCCAGGCCCATTGCTCGGTGCGCAATACCGTATCGACAATCTTCACGCTGGCATCGAAATGCTCGTGCAGCAGGTGGGTATCTACCGTCAGCGTACGCGGCGTGCCGTTGTTGCTGCGGATCAACGGGTCCGGGTGGGAGCCGGTATCGACCACCACATGCAAGCCGAACTCATTGGCCAGGTGTACGGCGTGGGCGCCCTTGAGGAAAATCGCATCGATATCGCCGCGCAGCAGGCCGATCAGCTCGTTGTTGCGCCGGCTGAAGCGGCTCACCCCGAGGCTGGCCGGGGTGCCGTACACGTACTGGGTCTGGTTGTCGCTGTAGGTGCCGCCGTAGGGATAGTCCACCAACTCCACATCCGCCACGTTCAGGCCTTCGAGCTTGAGCGCGTTTTCCAGGCCGCGCAGGGCCTGGGCGCGGGTGAAGTCGATCTGCACGTTGGCCCACTTGGGCAGGCCGAAGCGCCGGTTTTTCAAGTCGCGCACGCTTCTCACGCCGCTTTCGGCGGTGGTCAGGATCAACTGCACCTCATCGCTCCACGACAGCCCCAGCACACGGGTCTGGACCCCGCTGGAGTAGGCCCAGATCGCCGGTATATTGCCGCCGTGGCGCACCGAGTTCTTCAGGTGATGGTCGTAGTGGGCTTCGCGTACTTCGCGCTCGGTGGACTCGCGCAGGGATTGGATATTGGTGCCAAATGGCTGGAAGGCTTCGGCCAGTCGCCCGGACTGCACCGCAATGCCAAGCCCGGTGGGCACCGGGCTGTGGGTGTACCAGAGAGTATCGAGTGGTTTGCTCATAAAGGTCTTCGTTCAAATCCCTATGCCCTGTAGGAACCCGGCAAGCCGGGCTCCTGCAACGATGTCAGGTGGTTGAGGGGCCGCGCATCGATCCAGGCGCGCACATCAAAGCTGTTGGGGATAAAGCGCCAGCGGTGCAGGAACTGCACAAAGTCCTGCAGCGCGGCAATCGCCTGTTCATCCAGGGCCGTATGCAGCCGCAGGTGGGCATCCTCGCCATAGGCGGCGGTGACCCAGTATTCGCTGCTGTTGGTTTCCCGGGCCAGGTAGCGCCGTGTTTCTTGCGGGTGGGTGTGGGCCCATTGCTCGGCGCGCAATACCGAATCGAGGATACCGGTGGCCACATCCAGGTGGTTGTCCAACAGGTTCAGGTCCACCGCCAGGGTGCGCGGCGTGCCGTTGTTGCTGCGGATCAGCGGGTCCGGGTGCGAACCGGTGTCGATCACCGTGTGCAGGCCAAAGTCATGGGCGTGCTGGGCGGCGCTGGCGCCCTTGAGAAAGATCGCATCCACCTCGCCGCGCAGCAGACCGATCAACTCCAGGTTGCGTTCGGCCAGCGGCGCAGAGACCTGCGTGCCGGCGATGTTGCGCACCGGGCTGTCGCTGAAGGTGCCGCCATACCGGAAGTTCACCAGCTTCACATCGCCGACCTGCAAGCCTTCCAGCGACAGGGCATTTTCCAGGCCGCGCAAGGCCTGGGCGCGGGTGAAATCGATCTGCGCGCCGGACCAGTCGGGCAGGCCGAAAGTGCGGCCCTTGAGGTCCTTGACCGTTTGGATGCCGCTGCCCCGGCGGGTCAGGATCAGTTGCACTTCGTCGGCCCAGGACAAGCCGATCACCCGGGTCTCGCGGCCCTGGGCACGGGCCCAGATCGCCGGGATATTGCCGCCGTGGCGCACCGAGTTGCGCAAGCTGTGATCAAAGTGCGACTCGCGCACGGCCTGGTCGTTGGACTCGCGCAGCGACTGCACCTCGGCGCCCAGGGCGCCGACGGTCTCTTGCAGCCAGCCTTTTTGCACGGCAATCCCCAGCCCGGTGGGCACCGGGCAGCGGGTGTACCAGAGGGTATCGAGGTGTTGGCTCATTCAGGGTCTCCCGCAGCAGTCAGGCGCTGGCGCGCAAAGGTTGGGTGGCCGCCTGTCGATGCACCAGCGGCAAGACTTCCTGGCCAATGCGCAGGGCCTCTTCCAGGTGCGGGTTGCCGGCGAGGATAAAGGTCGAGAACCCGGCGTCGCGGTACTCCACCAGGCGCTCGGCAATGTTCTCGTGACTGCCCACCAGGCCCACGGTGGGCCCCGGCTTGGCCTTGGCAAACCCGGCCCACAGGTTGGGGCCGATGATCAGGTCGTCGAAGCGGTCGACATTCTGGTGATAGGCCGTCTGGCGCGCCGCACCCACCGAATCCGAACCGTTGGTGAAACCTTTGGCGAGCACGCTGCCCTGGCCTTCGAGTTTGTCGAACTGGCGGCGCAGGTCTTTCCAGGCCAGCTCTTCGGTCTCCCGGGCAAACAGGTCGACCCGCAGGCCGAAGCGCACGCTGCGCCCCTGTTTGTCGGCCAACTCGCGCACCCGCTCGATATGCGGCTTGAGCTTGTCGATGGGCTCGGCCCAATTGAGGTACACATCGGCATGCCTGGCGGCCACGTCCAGAGCGGCATCGGAGAACCCGGAAAAGTACACCCCCGGTTTGCGCTCATGGTGCAGGCCAGGGGGCAGGGCGCCGTTTTCCAACTGGTAGATATCACCGTCATAGGAGAACTTTTCCTGCTCCCACAGGCCCTGGATGATGTCGAGGAACTCCCCGGTACGTTTGTAGCGCAGGTCGTGTTCGAGGAAATCCCCATTGGCCCGCTGACTGGCCGGGTTGCCACCGGTGATGATGTTCCAGTCCAGGCGGCCCCGGCTCAGGTTCTGCAGGATCGCTGCTTGCTGCGCGGCGTAGGCGGGCAGGGTCCAGGTGGCCTGGAAGGCAATCAGGAACTTGATACGCCGGGTTTCCCGGGCCAGCGCGGCCGCGACGATCCATGGCTCGGGCCCGGTGGGCAGCAATGCCCCTTCGAAGCCGGCCAACTCGGCGGCCTTGGCCACCTGGGCGATGTAGTCGATGTAGGTGAAACCGTCCGGCTCGCCATTGGGCAAGCGCCCCGGGGCGATATGGCCGGGGCGGTATTGCGCATTGCCCCGGTTGTGTTTGTCAGTGGTCAACTGCGGACCATCGGTGCCCAGCGGCAGGCGCCAGAAAAATTCAGTGCTCATGGGTGCTCCTGATTCAGTCATGCAAGGTGCGAGGACCTGTTGCAGCAGCAAGTGCAACGGCCATGCCATGGCGGCTGCGGCCCCTGCGGGCGGGGGGATGCCTGCGGATGGGGGGCAGGAGCGATGTGGGGATTGCGTCTGTAGCAACACCTGAGCAGCAGTGGCTGTTCAGCGGGCAGCACAAAACTTTTGTAGGCGCTGGCTTGCCAGCGATGGCGGTGTATCAGTCGACACAGGTATTGACTGGGCCGCCGCCATCGCCGGCATCGCCGGCAAGCCGGCTCCTACAGGGGCACGTACGTCTCGACAATCAATACCCGACCAAAACCATCGGCATTTCTTGATCGCCATCAAGCAGCTTTTACCCCCCAGCTTTCTATCATGGCCCCTGCCAAGCAATGAGGAAGCGACCATGTCAGAGACCTTCACCAAGGGCATGGCCAGGAATATCTACTTCGGAGGAAGCGTGTTCTTCTTCCTGATATTCCTGGCCCTGACCTACCACACCGAACAAACCTTTCCCTCGCGCAGTAACCAGGACCAACTCACCGAATCGGTGGTACGCGGCAAGGGCGTCTGGGAGCGCAACAACTGCGTCGGCTGCCACACCCTGCTGGGCGAGGGTGCGTACTTTGCGCCGGAGTTGGGCAATGTGTTCAACCGCCGCGGCGGCGAGGAAGCGTTCAAGCCATTCCTGCACGCCTGGATGAAGATGCAACCCTTGGGCGTTCCCGGCCGGCGTGCGATGCCGCAATTCAACCTCAGCGACCAGGAGGTGGACGATATGGCCGAGTTCCTCAAATGGAGCTCGAAGATCAACACCAATGGCTGGCCGCCAAACAAGGAGGGCTAAGGGATGCGTACCGTCAATCCATATCTGAAATTCCAATCCCAGGCCGTGGCCAAACCCTACTTTGTATTCGCCCTGATCCTGTTCCTGGGCCAGGTGCTGTTCGGTTTGATCATGGGCCTGCAATACGTGGTCGGCGACTTTCTGTTCCCGTTGATCCCCTTCAACGTGGCCCGCATGGTCCACACCAACCTGCTGATCGTCTGGCTGCTGTTCGGGTTCATGGGCGCCGCCTATTACCTGGTGCCGGAAGAGGCCGACCGTGAGTTGCACAGCCCCAAGCTGGCAATCCTGCTGTTCTGGGTGTTCGCCGCCGCCGGCGTGTTGACCATCCTCGGCTACTTGCTGGTGCCCTATGCGGCCCTGGCCAAGCTGACCCACAACGAGTTGCTGCCAACCATGGGCCGGGAGTTCCTGGAGCAGCCGACCATCACCAAGATGGGCATCGTGGTCGTGTGCCTGGGCTTTCTCTACAACATCGGCATGACCCTGCTCAAGGGCCGCAAGACCACGGTGAGCATGGTGATGATGACCGGGCTGATCGGCCTGGCGGTGTTCTTCCTGTTCTCGTTCTACAACCCCGGCAACCTGGCGCGGGACAAGTTCTACTGGTGGTGGGTGGTGCATCTTTGGGTTGAAGGCGTGTGGGAGCTGATCATGGGTTCGATGCTCGCCTTTGTGTTGATCAAGGTCACCGGCGTCGACCGCGAGGTCGTGGAAAAATGGCTGTACGTGATCATCGCCATGGCCCTGATCACCGGGATCATCGGCACCGGTCACCACTTTTTCTGGATCGGTGCGCCCGAGGTGTGGTTGTGGGTCGGCTCGATCTTCTCGGCCCTGGAGCCGCTGCCGTTCCTGGCGATGGTGATGTTCGCCTTCACCATGGTCAAACAGCGTCGGCGCCAGCACCCGAACCGGGCGGCCACGTTGTGGGCCAAGGGCACCACGGTCACCGCGTTCTTCGGCGCCGGGGTCTGGGGCTTCCTGCACACCCTGGCACCGGTCAACTTCTACACCCACGGCACCCAATTGACTGCCGCCCACGGCCACCTGGCGTTCTTCGGCGCCTACGCCATGATCGTCATGACCTTGATCAGCTACGCCATGCCCCGCCTGCGCGGTATCGGTGAAGCACCGGATGCACGCTCGCAGACCCTGGAGATCTGGGGCTTCTGGATGATGGTCCTGTCGATGGTGATGATCACCCTGTTCCTCACCGCTGCCGGTGCCGTGCAGGTCTGGTTGCAACGCTGGCAAGTGGACGGTGTGGCGCTGCCGTTCATGGCCACCATGGACCACCTGACGGTGCTGTTCTGGGCACGGCTGGCCAGTGGCGTGGTGTTCCTGCTGGGCCTGCTCTGCTACCTGTGGAGCTTCCGGCAGCGGGGCAAAGGCTTGGACTCTGTCGCCCCCGTGCCGGCTTAAAACGTCAACGTTAATCCCCAAGAGGGCGGCCCGGCAGGTACTGCGGGCCGTTTTACGTCTGGAGCACTTCACATGGCCTTTACCCTTGAGTTGGAAGAGTGGGTCGGCAGTGTCTGGCACCGCTTTATCACCCGTCGCGCCAGTGCCGACTTCCCCGAGGCGCGGGTCGATCTGGTCGACCGCCAGCGCAGCCTGGCCCTGTTGTTCCGCGCCCTGGGCGGTGCCCATGGGATAGCCGTGGAAGCCGCCAGCGAGCGCGACCTGCTGCTGCGCCGCAACCTGTTGATGCGCATCGCCGGCACCTGCCGGCAGGCGCCCCTGGCCTCGTGCGACGGCCATCGCCTGCGCCTGCCGGCAAGCCTGGCGGTGTTTCCCTCGGTGGCCCTGAACCTGGAGCTGTACCGCTGGCTGGCGCTGCTGGCCGCCCATGCCGGGCCGATGACCCACTGGGCCCGGGATAACCAGCGCTGGACCTGGCTGCTGTTGCAGCGTTACCCGGCCATGCTCCCCAGCTATCAGCGCCTGGTGGACGCCCACCTGCAATTGCGCCCCGATCCCGCTACCCTCAACCCCGCCGAAGCCGCCGTGGAAAAGGCCTTGCGCAAGGCCCTGCGTGAACCCGGCAGCGTGCGCCAGCTACCCCGCAGCGAGCGCGCCGCCTGGCCGTTGCCGCTGTGGCTGTATCCACCCTTGCACCTGCACAGCCCACAGGCCGCAGATCAGGACGACGAGGGCGACGACCTGACGACGCGGCCTGGCGAACAACAGGGCGCGCCCAAGCAGGCCAACCGGGTCGACGACAACAGCCGCGACGGTGGCCTGTTGGTGGTGCGCCTGGAAAACCTGTTCAGTTGGACCGAGCACGTCGATCTGGACCGCTGGGCCGACGACTCCGAAGACGAAGATGCCGCGCGGGTCGCCGAAGACCTCGACCAGTTGAGCCTGTCACGCCAGCGCGTGCGCAAGAGCGGCGGGCTCAAGCTGCACCTGGATTTGCCGCCGGCCGATGTCGATGACATCCCCCTGGGCGCAGGCATCAAGCTGCCAGAGTGGGACTACCGTCAGCAGCGCCTGCAAGCCAACTTCGTCAACCTGCAACTGCTGCAACCCCGCGACAGCGCGCCCCAGCCGCTGCCGGCTCGCCTGCTGCCCCAGGCCGCGCGTTTGCGCCGCCAGTTCCAGCAACTGCGCACCGACCGCCAATGGCTGCGCCAACAGCCCCAGGGCGCGGAACTGGACCTGCAGGCGTGGCTGGATTTTTATGTCGAGCGCCAGCACGGCGCATGCGCCGAGCGTGGCCTGTTCAAGGAGCAGCGCCGCACCCGGCGCGACTTGGCTTGTTTGCTGCTGGCCGATTTGTCGATGTCCACCGACGCCCATTTGAACGATACGCAAAAGGTCATCGACGTGATCCGCGACAGCCTGCTGCTGTTTGGCGAAAGCCTGGCGGGCCTGGGCGATGCGTTTGCCTTGTATGGCTTTTCGTCCTTGCGTCGCCAGCAGGTGCGCCTGCAACAGCTCAAGTCATTCCAGCAACCCTACGACGACCACACCCGAGGCTGCATCCAGGGCCTGAAACCGGGTTACTACACACGCATGGGCGCCGCCATCCGCCAGGCCACCCAGACCCTGGGCGCCTGTAGACAACGGCGCAAACTGCTGCTGATTGTGACCGATGGCAAGCCCAATGACCTGGACCTGTACGAGGGCCGCTACGGCGTGGAGGACACCCGCCAGGCCGTGCTAGAAGCGCGGCGCCAGGGCCTGGTGCCGTTCTGCATCACCATCGATAAACAGGCCGGGGAGTACCTGCCGTACATGTTCGGTGCCCACGGCTACACCCTGATCCGCCAGCCGGAGCAACTGCCGCTGCGCTTGCCGCAGCTCTACCGGCAGTTGACCGAAGATCAGTAAAAGTCCCGGGGCAGCCAGAAGAACATCGTGATGCAGAACACCGCCAGCCCCAGGCAGAACCATTGGAAGCGCTTGAGCCGCCGCGCCTCAAGGCTGGCGGTGGAGGCGGGCAGGGGCATGGCGCAGCGTTCGCAGGCCGCGTGGGGTGGCGGGTTGGCATGCTGGCAATACAGGCAGACTCGCGCTGCGCTCATTCAAATTGCTCCAGGCGCAGGCGATCAAGAATGGCGATCTGCCGACCGTCCTGGGTGATGATTTTTTCATCGATCAACCGGCGAATGATCCGCGAGAACGTCTCCGGCTGGATCGACAAGTGCCCGGCGATCAACTGCTTGGCCATGGGCAGTTCGAACGAACTGTCGACGCTGTGCAGGCGCACCAGTTGCGTCAGCAGGTAGCGCACCACGCGGTGGGTGGCGTTTTTCAGGGACAGGGTCTCGATCTCGTTGACCCGCTGGTGCAGGCGCACACACAACTTGCCCAGCAGGGCGAAGGTCAGGCGGCTGTTGCTGTGGAGCAGGCGCATATAGGTGGCGTTGGACAGGCGATACAACTGCGTGGGGCACACCGCCTCGGCGCAGGCCACGTAGTTGGGCGTGTCCATCAGCATCATCGCCTCGGCGAAGGTCTGCCGCTCGCCGATCACTTCAAAGACCTTTTCCTGGCCGTCCGGGGTCAGGCGGTAGATCTTCACCGCGCCGGCAATCACAAAGTAAAAGCCATCGGCCGGTTCGCCCTGGCGGAACAGCGGCTCGCCCTTGTCGACACTGAGCAACTGACTGCTGGCCATCAGCTCGTCCATCTGCTCTTCGTTGAGCGGCTCGAACAGGTGATGGCTGCGCAGGATCTGATGATGCACGCGGTGCAGGACCCTCGGCGTGTCGCTGATCATACAAGCCACAACGACAGGCCACTGGCCGCCGCCATCATCGAACCGAGAATCACGAACCAGGCCAGGGGCTGGATGACTTTTTTCATGGGGACTCCGTGGGGGCAGTAATAAGGGATAACCGGCTAGAGCAAGAGCTGGGCCAAGGCACGGGCCGTGTAAAACCTGGGCTGTAGCGCCTACATGGTCAAAATGACCCTGCCTTTGTGGGTTTAAATAACCCTCTAATGGTCATTTAAACCCTCCTGGACAACGCTAACCCCCTGTAGGAGCTGGCTTGCCAGCGATGGCATCGCTGCGGTGTACCCACCAGACCGAGGTGTTTGCATCGCAGGCAAGCCAGCTCCTACAGGTGTAGGGCGGCGCACTGGGGAATTCGGCCCGGCCTTTGCAACACTGATTGCGCGACGGCCCCAAGGATATTGCGCCGCCCAGGAGCCCTGCTTGATCTGCGACAAGGGCCGGGCACGGGCAATCCCGGATGATCGGGCCGGCAATGACTTGAGGAGTGGTGGTATGCACGTGCTGGATCGACGCAAGGCCATGTCGATAACCCCGTTGTTTCGCCTGGCTTTCCGGCCATTTTTCCTCGGTGGCTGCCTGTTGGCGCTGCTGGCGATTCCCTTGTGGCTGCTGGCCCTGGCCGGCGATGCGGGCTGGCAGCCGGCGGGTGGCTGGCTGGCGTGGCATCGCCATGAGTTGCTGTTCGGTTTCGCCCTGGCAATTATCGGCGGGTTCCTGCTGACGGCGGTGCAGACCTGGACCGGCCGCCCCGGCATCAGTGGCGCGCCCCTCGCGGTGCTGGCCGGGTTATGGCTGGGCGCACGCCTGGCGTGGCTGTTCAACCTGCCATGGCCGTTGCTGGCTGTGCTGGAACTGAGCTTTCCCCTGGCGGTCGCCGGGCTGATGGGCTGGACCCTGTGGAAAGTGCGGCAACAACGCAACTACCCGATTGTGCTGGTCCTGCTGCTGTTGACCCTGGCCGATGGCCTGTCCCTGTATGGCCTGCCGCGCGGTGACGAAGGCTGGCAGCGCCAGGCGGTGTTGACCGGGTTGTGGCTGGTGGCGGCGATGATGGGCTTGATCGGCGGGCGGGTGATTCCGTTCTTCACCCAGCGCGGCCTGGGGCGCACTGAAGCAGTGAAGCCCTGGCCGTGGCTGGATTACCTGCTGTTGGCAGGCTCGGCGTTGGTGGCGCTGCTGTATGCCAGCGGTGTGGCGCTGATGCCCAGCCTTTGGGTTGGCCTGGTGTTTGCCCTGCTGGGGCTCGGTCATCTGCTGCGCCTGGTGCGCTGGCACGACCCAGGCCTGTGGCGCGTGCCGCTGCTGTGGTCGCTGCACCTGGCCTATGCCTGGCTGGCCGTGGCTTGCCTGGGCATGGCGCTGTGGCATTTCGGCGTGCCGCTGAACCCGAGCCTGGCGGTGCATGCGCTGACGGTGGGGGCGATGGGCGGGTTGATCCTGGCGATGATCGCGCGGGTCAGCCTGGGCCATACCGGCCGCCCACTGACGCCACCCAAGGGCATGACCCTGGCCTTCAGCCTATTGAACCTGGCCTGCCTGAGCCGGGTGCTGCTGGTGCTGATCTGGCCGTATGCCGCGTTGTGGCTGGCGGGCCTGTGCTGGACCCTGGGCCTGGGTGTGTATCTATGGCGCTATGCCCCAATGCTGTGGCGTGCGCGGGTTGACGGCCATCCGGGCTAGGAGAACGGGAATGCTCTATTCGTGGTTATTGATCGTGCATCTGCTGGCGGCCATCGCCTTTATCGGCACGCTGTTCTTTGAGGTGGTTATCTGGCACCGCGCCCGTGATGAGCTGGCGTGGTCGGCTCAGTTCACCAGCGACCAGGCGATTGCCCGGCGTTCGCGGCAGGTGCTGCATGGCGTGGTGGTGCTGTTGTATGGCGCGGGCATCGGCTTGGCCTGGCACTACCGCGGCGTGCTGGGCGCGCCCTGGGCCAGCCAGTTTTCGGCGATGTTGAGCCTGAAGATCGTGTTGGCGCTGAGCATCATCGGGCATTACCTGTTGCTCGCGTACTGGCTGACGCAAAAACGCCTGAGCCCGCTGCGGGCGGTGTGGATCCGCCGCAGCATCCTTGGGCATATGGTGCTGATCGTGATCCTGGCCAAGCTGATGCTGCGCTGAGTCCTGTAGGCGCGAACAAGCTCGCGCCTACAGGCAGGGGTCAGGCTGTTAGCGCACGAACAAACAACACGTCATTTTCCAGATGAATATGCTCCAGCAAATCCCCATGAAACACCTCCAGCCCGTGATACAGGGCACGCCAGGTATTGCAGGCGTCAGCGGGCGGCTGGATGCGATGGGTCAGCGCCAGCAACTGCTCCAGGGCCTGGCCGTGTTGTTCATGTTCATAGCGCATGACCTGGATCGGCGGCGCGGCCTGGGGACCCATGCCCATTTGCAGCATCGGGAACAGCACCTGTTCCTCCTTGAGCATATGGCCCTCCAGTTCCTGTTCGATATCCCGCAGCAGGTCGGCCAGGCCATTGGGGCACGCCAGGTGATGGCCGTGGACCTGCTCCACACGGCTGGCCAGGCGGATCAGTTCCGGCAGTTGCTCGCGGTGGCGAGCGTGGTAGCGCTCCAGCAAATGTTCGATCAGTTGCGCCTGGGGCAGGCTGTCCGGGGCGATGGTGTTCATCGGCTTTCCTCATCAAGTGAACAGATACACCGCTGATTGCATGCCGTGTGCCATTGCCAACCCATTGAAAAACCGCATTTAATTTTTTGTAGTGGTCAGGATCACCCTGATGCTGCACGGTAGAACCGACCATACAAGGGTAGTAATGACCATGTTGCGTGAAAGTCTGTCGGCCGACCTGATTGTCGAATTGCCCAACGCGGTGCGCCTGCAACGCCTGGTGCAGACCCTGCGCGAATATTTCCATAGCGGCGCCGTGGGCCTGTTGCGCCTGGATGGCGACGACAGCCTGCGTCCGGTGGCCACGGTGGGGCTGGTGCATGAGGCCCTCGGCCGGCGTTTTGTGATTGCCCAGCATCCACGGCTGGCGGCGATCATGGCGTCCCGCGAGCCGACCTGGTTCGAGCCCGACAGCCGCCTGCCGGACCCGTACGACGGGCTGCTGGACACCCAGGTCGGCGAACCGCTGCCGGTGCATGACTGCATGGGCGTGAGCCTGTTCGTCGAAGGCCGGCCCTGGGGTGCGATTACCCTGGATGCCCTGCACGCCGGGACCTTCGACGCCAATGCCCGCGAGCAGCTCAAGCGTTGTACGTTGCAGATCGAGGCTGCGGTGCGGGTCACGCGGCTGGAGCAGGAGAACCGCAGCCTGCGCCTGTCACGCCATGAACCGCTGGCGGGTTTGCCCAGGGTCGAAGATGGCGAAATCCTCGGCCAGAGCCCGGTCCTGCACCAGTTGCTCAACGAGCTGGATGTGCTCGCCGATTCGGACCTGCCGGTGTTGCTGCTTGGCGAAACCGGGGTCGGCAAGGAGCTGTTCGCGCGGCGCCTGCATCGCCTGTCGCGGCGCAGTAAAAAGCCGCTGATCCAGGTCAACTGCGCGGCGCTGCCGGAGTCGTTGGCCGAGAGCGAGTTGTTCGGGCATGTCAAAGGCGCGTTCTCCGGCGCCACCAGCGACCGCGCCGGGCGTTTTGACGCGGCCAACGGCGGCACGCTGTTCCTCGATGAAGTGGGCGAGTTGCCGTTGAGTGTGCAGGCCAAACTGCTGCGCACCTTGCAGAACGGTGAGATCCAGCGCCTGGGCGCCGACAAGCCGTTGCATGTGGATGTGCGGATCATCGCCGCCACCAACCGCCACCTGCCCGAGAGCATTCGCCAAGGGCTGTTTCGCGCCGACCTGTACCACCGCCTGTCGGTGTACCCGGTGCCGATCCCGGCATTGCGCGAGCGCGGCCACGATGTGCTGCTGCTGGCCGGGCACTTCCTGGAGCTCAACCGCGCGCGCCTGGGCCTGCGCGGCTTGCGCCTGTCACCGGCAGCCGAGCAGAGCCTGCTTGGTTATGCCTGGCCGGGCAATGTGCGCGAGCTGGAACACGTGATCAGCCGCGCTGCCCTCAAGCAGTTGAGCCGTGGCGGCAATCGCAACCAGATCATGACCCTGGAAGCCGAGCTGCTGGATCTCGACAGCGCCACCTTGGCCCAGGCCCCTGTGCCTGAAGTGCCGGCGCCAGCATTCCAGAGCTTGAGCGATGCGGTGGACGACTGCCAGCGTCAGAAGGTGCGCCAGGCGTTGAGCCTGTCTGGCGATAACTGGGCCAGCGCTGCACGCATGCTGGGCCTGGACTCCAGCAACCTGCACAAACTGGCGCGGCGCCTGGGGCTCAAGTAGCCGGGCTGCGACCCCATGCCGCGGCGCGCAGTTGATCGCGATCAAGGTGCGCAGGGCGTCGGCTGATCAGACTGTGGCGAATTGACCGGAGGTTTGCCCCATGCCCCTTTCCCTGGCGCAGATGCGCCGCAACTACACCCTGTACGGTTTGCGGGATGACCTGGTACAGGACGATCCCCTCGTGTTGTTCGGCCAGTGGCTGGAGCAGGCGCGCAAGACCGAAGTGGCGCCGGTGGAGGCCAACAGCATGGCCCTGGCCACGGTCGATGCCCAGGGCCGTGCCCATTGCCGGATCCTCTTGCTCAAGGGCTTTGGTGCCGAGGGCTTTACCTTTTTCGGCCACTACCAGAGCGCCAAGGGCCAGGAACTGGCGAGCAACCCCAGCGCGGCCATGACCTTTTTCTGGCCCGGCCTGGAGCGCCAGGTACGCATCGAAGGCACGGTCGCACGCCTGGCGCCACAGCTGTCCGACGAGTATTTCCACTCGCGGCCGCTGGCCAGCCAGATCGGCGCCTGGGCGTCGCCGCAAAGCCAGCCCCTGGCCCATCGCGCCGAGCTGGAAGGGCACCTGCGTGATGTCACCCAACGCTTTGCCGGGCAATCACCGCCGCGCCCGGCAGAGTGGGGCGGCTATTGCCTGCAACCCGAGCGCGTGGAGTTCTGGCAAGGCCGCCCCGACCGCCTGCACGACCGCCTCGACTATCGCCGGCACGACGACACCTGGCAGCGCAGCCGCCTGGCCCCCTGAATCCGCCTAGAGGTACCTCCTCGGAGGAATAGGCCCGCCGGCCTTTGCGGTGCAGGCTGGGGCCATTGCTCATTTATCCCGGGATTTTCACCATGGCACATCTGACTCAACGCAATTTTGTCTCACTGAATATCGCCGTATTGACCATCAGCGATACCCGCAACTTTGACAACGACACCTCCGGGCAAACCCTGTGCGACCGCGTGCAAGGGGCCGGGCATGCGCTGATCGACCGGGCCCTGGTGGTGGACGACATCTACCAGATCCGCGCGCGGATTTCGCAATGGATTGCCGACCCCCAGGTGCAAGTGATCCTCACCACCGGCGGCACCGGCTTTACCGCGCGCGATAACACCCCGCAAGCGGTGCTGCCATTGCTGGACAAGCATGTCGAAGGCTTTGGCGAGCTGTTTCGCCAGGTGTCCCTGCAAGAGATCGGCATGTCGACCCTGCAATCGCGTGCCCTGGCCGGCATGAGCAATGGCGTGCTGGTGTGCTGCATGCCCGGCTCGCCCGGGGCCTGCCGCACGGGCTGGGACAAGATCCTCTTGGGGCAGCTGGACAGCCGCACCGGGCCGTGCAACTTCGCCCCGCACCTCAAGGCCCAGGCCGCGCAAGCGCTGGAACCCTGCGAGGCGCGGTCATGAGCACCTCGGTGTGTGAAAGCGGCGAACTGATCCCGGTGGACGAGGCCATCGAACGCCTGTTGGCCCAGGCACCCCCTCCACCGTCCACCCAGCAAGTGAAAACCGCCCAGGCCCTGGGCCGGGTGCTGGCCAGCGATATCTTTTCCCCGGTCAACCTGCCGGCCTGGGACAACAGTGCCATGGACGGCTACGCGCTGTGCGCCGCCGACCTGCCGGCCGAGGGCGGCTACCTGCGCCTGGCCGGGCGCATCGCCGCTGGCGAGGGCGCAGCCACAGCGTTGAGCAGTGGGCAAACCATGCGCATTTTTACCGGCGCACCCTTGCCGGCCGGGGCTGACACCGTGGTGCCCCAGGAGCGTTGCCGGGTCTACGGCCAACGCATCTGGTGCCCGCCGATGCGCACTGGCGAGCATGTGCGCAAGCAGGGTGAAGAAGTGACCCAGGGCGCCTTGCTGCTGCCGGCCGGCAAGCGCCTGCGCGCCCAGGAACTGGGCCTGCTGGCGGCGGCCGGGCTGGCCCAGGTCAAGGTCTATCGGCCGTTGCGGGTGTGCCTGTTGAGCAGCGGTGATGAACTGCGCGAGCCGGGCGATCACCTGGCGCCGGGGCAAATCTACAACAGCAATCGCCATTGCCTGGCCGCGCTGCTGCAAGGCTGGGGCGTGGAGGTACATGACTATGGGGTGATGGCCGACGAACTGGCCGTCAGCCGCGATGCGTTGACCCTGGCGTCCTCGGAATGCGACTTGCTGCTGACGTCTGGCGGGGTGTCGGTGGGCGAGGAAGATCACCTCAAGCAGGCGATCAAGGAGCTGGGGCGCGTTGATTTCTGGCGCCTGGCAATCCAGCCGGGCAAACCCCTGGCCTTTGGCGATGTGGCCGGCAAACCGTGGATCGGCTTGCCCGGCAACCCTTCGGCGGCACTGATTACCGCGTTGGTGGTGGTGCGCCCGTTCCTGTTGCGCGCCCAGGGTGTGACTGACGTCACCCCGGTGCCGATGCTGCTGCCCGCCGACTTTACCTGGGCCCAGCGCAACCGCCGCCGCCAATACCTGCGCGCACGCCTGACCCCGGGCATCGACGGCCAGGCGCGGGTCACGCTGCACCCCCGGCAAAGCTCGGCGATGCTCAGCGCCGCGTGCTGGGCCGATGGCCTGGCGATTGTGGAGCGTGAGCAGTTGGTGGAGAAGGGCGGGCTGGTGCGGTTCGTGTCTTTTGCCGAACTGATGCAATAACTGCCAGCGGTGCCGATGGTGGTGATGGTCAATGTGGGAGCGGGCTTGCTCGCGATAGCGGTGGATCAGTCAACATTTAAATTGCCTGACACACCGTAATCGCGAGCAAGCCCGCTCCCACACAAGCCCGCTCCCACAAGGGATATGCGGTGTTGGTGATGAATTTTCTGATGAGGATCAACCATGCAACTGGTCTGCCCGGCAGGCAATCTGCCTGCGCTTAAAGCCGCCGTGCGCCAAGGTGCCGATGCGGTGTATGTGGGTTTTCGCGATGACACCAACGCCCGGCATTTTGCCGGGCTGAACATGGACGACAAGCAGTTCGACGGCGCCGTCGCCCACATCCGCCAGCACCAGCGCAAGCTGTATGTGGCGGTCAACACCTACCCGCAGCCCAAGGGCTGGGAGCGCTGGCAACGGGCGGTGGACCGTGCTGCCGACCATGGCGTGGATGCCCTGATTGCCGGCGATCCGGGGGTGCTGCAGTACGCCAGCCGCCGCCATCCGCAGATGGCCTTGCATCTGTCGGTGCAGGGTTCGGCGACCCATGCGGCGGCGTTGCAGTTCTACGCCGAGCGCTATGGCATCCGCCGCGCGGTGTTGCCCCGGGTGCTGTCGCTGGCCCAGGTCAAACACGTAGCCGCCAGCAGTTCGGTGCCCATCGAAGTCTTCGGTTTCGGCAGCCTGTGCATCATGGCCGAGGGCCGTTGCCACCTGTCTTCGTATATCACCGGTGAGTCACCGAACCTGTGCGGCGTGTGCTCGCCGGCCAAGGCGGTGCGCTGGAGCGAAGATGCCGACGGCCTGAGCGCGCGCCTGAGCGAAGTGCTGATCGACCGCTACACACCGGACGAACCGGCGGGCTACCCGACCCTGTGCAAGGGCCGTTTCATGGTCGATGGCAAGCGCTTCCATGCCCTCGAAGAACCCACCAGCCTCGACACCTTGGACTTGATCCCCGAGTTGATCGCCATGGGCGTCGAAGCGGTAAAAATCGAAGGCCGCCAGCGCAGCCCGGCGTATGTCGAGCAAGTCACCGGGGTCTGGCGTGCGGCACTGGACGCGCACCGCAGCGCGCCGCAACGCTTTGTGGTCAAGGACCAGTGGCGCAGCGTGCTGGCCGGTCTATCCGAAGGCAGCCAGACCACCCTGGGCGCCTACCATCGTTCGTGGCAATGAGGAACCGCACATGAAACTCAGCCTGGGACCGGTGCTGTTTTATTGGGATAAGCAACAACTGGGGCAGTTCTACAGCGAGATGGCCAGCCTGCCGCTGGATGTGATCTACCTGGGGGAAACCGTGTGCTCCAAGCGCCGCGCGTTCAACCTCGACCAGTGGTTGGGCCTGGGCCGCGAATTGCAGTCGGCGGGCCATGCGCAAATCGTGCTGTCGAGCCTGACCCTGATCGAGGCCGCCTCGGAGCTGTCGAGCCTGCGTCGCCTGTGTGACAACGGCGAGGTGTTGGTCGAGGCCAATGACATGGGCGCCGTGCAGCTGCTCGCCGAGCGCAAGCTGCCCTTTGTCGGTGGGCCGGCGTTGAATCTGTATAACGGCCATGCCTTGGTGCAACTGCTGGATGCCGGGATGATGCGCTGGGTGCCGCCGGTGGAGTGTTCGGCGGCGCTGATTGGCGATGTGCTGGAGCAGGTGCGTGAACTGGGCCGGCCGTTGCCGCAAGTCGAAGTCTTCGCCTATGGGCATCTGCCCCTGGCCTATTCGGCGCGCTGCTTTACGGCGCGGGCGGAAAATCGGCCCAAGGATGACTGCCAGTTCTGCTGCCTCAACTACCCCGATGGCATGGCCTTGACCAGCCAGGAAGGGCAGGCGCTGTTTACCTTGAATGGTATCCAGACCCTGTCGGCGGAGGTCACCAACCTGCTGGCCGACTACCCGGGGCTGATCAGTTGCGGCGCCGACCTGCTGCGCCTGAGCCCACGGGCGCAAGGCATGGTGGGCATCGTCGAAGCCTTTGACCGGGTCCGCCAGGGCGCCACGCCGCCGGTGTTTGTCGAAGGCTGCAATGGCTACTGGCATGGCCAGGCCGGGATGTTGCGGGTCGAGGAGGTGGGACTGTGCTGAACCGCAAGCAATGGCTGCTCAAGGGCGCCGACCGCTTACTACCGTTGATGCGCAAGGTGCCGTTCGTGGTGCAGCGCCTGGCCTTGCAACAGGCGCTGAACCGCTGCCTGGCCGAACCTTTGCGCGATGGCGGTTTTGAACTGCTGCGCGGGCGCTGGATGTGCCTGCGCATTCCCGACCTGGGCTTGCGCTGGTACTTGACCCTGGGTCGCGACGGACTGCGCATCGCCGAACAGGCCCAGGCCCAGGTGACCATCAGCGGCAACTGGCGCGAGTTCCTGTTATTGGCCAGCCGCCAGGAGGATCCGGATACCTTGTTCTTCCGCCGGCGGTTGGTGATCGAGGGTGATACGGAGCTGGGTTTGAGCCTGAAGAATCTGATCGACAGCCTCGACCCAGACGTGTTGCCGCCCTGGTTGTGGCGCAACCTGGAACGAGCCGGCAAGGGCCTGGCGGCCTGAAGATCAAGCTCGCGTAGCTGCGCCCCTGTGGGAGCGGGCAAGCCCTAATGCCAGTCAGTCAAGCGCAGATCCCCTGTGGGAGCGGGCTTGCTCGCGAAAGCAGTGTGTCAGTCGCCGGATATGTCGACTGAGCCACCGCCATCGCGGGCAAGCCCGCTCCCACATTGGCAAGATGACGGGTTAAAAAAGCTGGGCTATTGCTCCATGGCCTGCAGGATTGCGTGGGCGGCTTTCACCCGCTCGGCATTGGGGTAGTTCTTGTTCGCCAGGATCACCACGCCGATGCCTCTGCTCGGTACATAAGCGATATAGGCGCCAAAACCGCCGGTCGAGCCGGTCTTGTTCACCAGGGTATTGGCGCGCAACGGCTGTGCCGGGGTCAGCCAGTGGACCGGATGCGGCTCCATGGCCATGGGGGTGGAATTGCCGTCGACCAAGGCGTCAACACTCAGCGGGTAGGCGTACATCTCCCAACCAAGGCCCTGGGTGGTAGTGCCCACGGTGTAGTAACCGGTATGCGTGGTAGCGATGGCCTGTTGTAGCGGCTGCTCCAGCGATGTCGGGTCCATGTTCAGCGCCATGTAGCGGGCCAGGTCTGCCGGGCTGGTCTTCACCCCATAGGCTTCGCTGTCCAACGCTCCGGGGCTGACGCGCACCGGCTTGCCGGCCTTGTCGTAGCCCTGGGCATACAAGCCCATCTGGGGTTTGGGCACCTTGAGATAGGTGTGCTTGAGGCCGAGCTTGGGCAGCAGGGTCTGTTCCATCGCCACGTCGAACGGTTGCTGCAGGCTCTGCGCCGCCAGATAGCCGAACAGGCCCAGGCTGGGGTTGGAATACTGGCGGTGGGTGCCGGGGGCGAAAGTGGCTTTCCAGTGCTGGAAGTAGCCGATCATCTGCTGCGCATTGTCCGCCTCGCCGGGGAACTGCAACGGCAGCCCGCCTGCGGTGTAGGTGCCCAGGTCAAGTACGCTGATGTGCTCGAACTGGCTGGCGCGCAAGGCTGGCAAGTAGTCGCTGGCCGGGGCCGAGAGCTTCAACTTACCGGTGGCCTGGGCATAGCCGGCCAGGGTTGCGGTGAAGGTCTTGCTGACCGAGCCGATCTCGAACAGGGTGTTTTCGCTGACGGGCTGCTGGCTGTCCTGCGCGGCGACACCGTAGTTAAAGTATCGGGCCTTGCCGTCCTGCACGATGGCGACAGCCAGGCCTGGGATTGCCTGCTGCTGCATCAGCGGCTTGACGGTGGCGTCCACCACCTGGCGCAGGTCGGTGGCGGCCAGGCAGTTGCCGGCGCCGAGCAAGAGGCTGAGAATCGTGACGTTGCGCACGTGTTGGTACATGATGAGGTCGCTTCCTTGAGGATTGTCGGGGGAATCACGGCCTGCGCAGGCGCCGCCAAGATAGGCAGTTTGCCGGTCCCGGACAACCGATGATATCTCGCACCAGTCATTAGAAAAATTTGGGTTAAGACCATGTTGCGTTCCCATTTACCCCTTAACGCACTGCGCGCGTTCGAAGCCTCTGCCAGGCATTTGAGCTTTACCCGGGCGGCCATCGAGTTGTGCGTGACCCAGGCGGCGGTCAGTCATCAGGTCAAGAGCCTGGAGGCCCAACTCAACGTCACCCTGTTCAAGCGCCTGCCCCGTGGCCTGATGCTCACCCGCGAAGGGGAGACGCTGTTGCCGGTATTGCGCGAGTCCTTCGATCGCATCGCCCAGACCCTGGGCCAGTTCCAGGCCGGGCATTACCGCGAGGTGCTGACGGTGGGCGCGGTGGGCACGTTTGCGGTGGGCTGGTTGCTGCCGCGCCTGGCGGATTTCCAGGCGCGCTACCCGTTTATCGACCTGCGTTTGTCGACCCACAACAACCGCGTGGATGTGGCGGCTGAAGGCCTGGATTATGCGATCCGCTTCGGCGCCGGCGCGTGGCATGGCACCCACGCCTGTGAGTTGCTGGCGGCGCCGCTGACCGTACTGTGCGTACCGGCGATTGCCCGCCAATTGCAAGGCCCGGGCGATGTGTTGAAGCACACGCTGTTGCGCTCTTACCGGGCGGATGAATGGAGCCTGTGGTTCCAGGCCGCGGGCTTGCCCGCCGACACCCTGGTGCCGCGCAGCATCGTGTTCGACTCGTCCCTGGCGATGATGGAAGCGGCCTTGCAGGGCAATGGCGTGGCCCTGGCGCCGGCACTGATGTTCTCCCGCCAGCTGGCCCAGGACGTGATCCGCCAGCCGTTCGACGTGGGCATCACCACGGGTAGCTACTGGCTGACGCGCCTGCAATCACGCGCCGAAACCCCGGCGATGCAGGCGTTCAAGCAATGGTTGTTGGAGCAGGTGACGGGCCTGTAGGTACCTGGCGTGCCGGACGCCATCGCTGGCAAGCCAGCTCCTGCACTGGGGGGGGCGTTCGTCGATTCAAGCCGGCCCTTGGACCGGACTGAGACAAGTCCTAGGGGTTGCCCCGACCCTTCTAACTCCTATTGCGCCCCCCATCAACTGACCTCTACTTGCGGTGCGTAAAGTGTCATGGTGGTGGTTTTCTTTCGCGAGTTACGCCAGTTGGCGCGGTTCATCGTGACCATGGCCACGGCGACCATAAGACCGGTCTCAAACACCAGGCGAGGGTTAATACGCCTCAGTTGGCAGGGGTGGCCATTGGTGGGTCAAGTCCACAGCCGTTGGCGCAGGACAAACGTCTCGATGGTGTGGGCGGCGTGTTCGATCGAGGTGTTGGCGCTGTCAATCACGATGTCGGGGGCTACCGGGCGCTCGTAAGGTGAGTCAATGCCGGTGAAGTGCTTGATCAGGCCTTTGCGGGCCTTGGCATAAAGGCCCTTGGGGTCGCGCTGTTCGAGGACCGGCAGCGGTGCGTCGATGAAGATTTCAATAAAGTCGCCAGGGGCGAACAGCGCCCTGGCCATGCGTCTTTCCTGTTCGAAGGGCGAGATCAGGCACACCAGGGTGATGACCCCGGCATCCACCATCAACCTGCCGACCTCGGCGGTGCGTCGGATGTTTTCCTTGCGGTCGCTGTCGGCAAAGCCCAGGTCGGCGGTCAAGCCCTGGCGCAGGCGGTCGCCGTCGAGCAGGCAGGTGTGCAGCTGTTTCGCGTGCAGGCTGGCCTGCACGCAATTGGCAATACAGGACTTGCCGGCGCCCGACATCCCGGTGAACCACAACAGCAATGAGCGATGCCCTTTAAGGTTGCATTGGGCCTGGCGCTCGACATCGAACGGGTGGGGCACCAGGTCCGGGGTTTCCTGGGGGCGAGCGAAGGGAGGCATCAGGGGCATCTCCTGGGGCGCGCACGCCAGTCAAAACTCGATCACCGCGCGGTAGCGCACAGTGTTGTTGCGTAGGGCGTCGAGGGCCTGGTTGATCTGCGCCGTGGGAAAAATATCCACCAGGGGCCACACATGATGTTCGCTGGCAAATTCCAGCATCTTGAGCATGTCGTGGCGCCCGCCGACGTTGGCAGTGCTGACGGTCAGGGTCTTGTAGGTCATGGCCGCAATATCCAGCGTGACCGGGCCGGGCATCCCGGCAAAGCACAGGGTGCCGTGGGGGCGCAGCAGGGCGATGGCGCGCTCCCAGTCCTGGTCGTTGGAGGCGGTGACCAGCAGGAAGTCCAGGGTGTTTTCCTGGGCCTGCAAGGTGGCCGGGTCCAGGCCGTGGAAATGACGGGCCCCCAACTGCAAGGCCTGGGTTTTTTTGCTGGTGGAACTCGACAGTGCGGTGACGGTGCAGCCGAACTTGGCCGCAAACTGGATGGCCAGGTGGCCGAGCCCACCGATGCCCAGCACCCCCACGCGCATGCCCGGGCGGGTGCCGCGCAGCAGCGCGGTGAACACGGTCTGCCCGGCGCAGAACAACGGCGCAGCCACATGGGAGGGCAGGTTGTCGGGGATCGGGAACACGAACCGGCTGTCGCAGGTCATGAAGTCGGCAAACCCGCCTTTTTGCCCATCGGCGCAGGTCGCCACCACCGCCGCACAGTGTTGCTCCTCGCCCTTGAGGCACCATTCGCACGCCAGGCAGGCGCCCTTGTACCAGCCCACGCCAACGCGCTGGCCGGCAGCCAGGTGGGTGACCGCCGAGCCGCAACGCACCACCCGCCCCACGACCTCGTGGCCGCACACTTGAGGGTATTGGGAGGCTTCGCCCCAATGGCCTTCAATCAGGTGCAGGTCACTGGTGCAGGCGCCGCAATGGGTCACTTGGATTTCCACGTCGTTGGCCCCCGGGTCCGGGCGCGGGTAGGTGAAAGGTTCCAGTGGCGAGCCCGGGCCATAGGCGGCCCAGCCGTGGGTGGTGCGTGTCATGGGGTCACTCCTGTGTAAGGGTTAAGGCCGCGAGATAGTGCTGGGTCCATTCGGCGTCGATTGCCGGGCACTTGAGGTGATCGAGCAGCAGCGGCGGTGGCGGGTGGAAGTGGCTGAAGTCGTCGATGATCATTGCCAGGATCAGCAGCGTGCGTTGCAGCACGGCCTGGCCCGGGGCCTGCGCCTTGAGTCGGGCTTGCCATTGCGCCAGGGGTAGGGGCGCGAACTGCGCGTGGCCCAGCAGCGTTTGCATCCAGGCGCATAGCTGCGTCCAGGGCAGGTTCGGTGCGGGGTTGTACAGGTGCTGGAGCGGCGGCAAACCCAGGGCCTGGCCGTGGAGGGCGGTGTGGGTGAACACCTGTGCGACATAATCCACGGGGGTCAGGTTCAGCGACCAATGGGCTTCGTCAGGCCAGGCCTTGAGCGCCAGGCAGCTGCGAATCAGCAGCCCCACATAGTCTTCCTGGTTGATCGATGAACCACTGCCCGGGTTGGCGGGGGCGCTGATGTCACCGCAGCGCAGGATGTTCAGGCACAGCCCACGGCTTTGGCAAAAACCCAGCGCGAGTTGTTCGGCCACCAGCTTGGCGCGGTTATAGCCGGTGGAGGGGACCGGCTCTGGCAGGGTCGAGGCGAACACCACGGCCGCACCGCTGGCGGCGGCCAGGCCCAATACCTCGACTACGCCACCGACGTTGGTCTGGGCCAGGCGTTCATAACTTTTTAGCCAGTTGACGTCGGCGGCGCAGTGAATGATGCAGTCCACCTCCTGGCACAGGCTTTGATAGGCCGCGCTCGACATGCCCAACCGTGGTTGCGCCAGGTCCCCGGCCAGGCCCACGACCCGTGCGCTGCCAGGTGTCAGGCCCAGTTCGGCGATGCGCCGCTGGGCCTGGGCCGGATCATCGGCGCGCACCAGGCACAACACCGTCTGCACCCCGGCGCTGTGTTGCAGCTCGGCAACCACCCTGCGCCCCAGATACCCGGTGGCGCCGGTGACCAGCAGCGTGCGTCGGGCCAGGCGGGGTGGCACCTGGGGCAGGTTCGCCACGGCCGTGTTCAAGTGCGCCAGATAACGCTTGGCGTGTGCCGCGACCGAAAAAGCCACTTCCAAAAGCGGCGCGCCTTGCAGCCGATGGGCCAACTGCCGGCTGATCCCGGCCAATGTCGAGTCACGGGTGATGTCGGCAATCGTCAGGTCGGTGTCGAACGCGCGGTTGATGCGATTGATCAAGTCCAGCAGCAACAGGCTGCCGCCAATCTCGATAAAGTCGCTGTCCGGCCCCAGGGTGACGCCTTGCAGGTTCATGCAGCGCGCCCATAACCGGGCCAGGCGGGTTTGCAGCGGCGTCAACGGCGGTTGCTCGTCGGCCAGCGGTGTCAGTGGCTGTTGCAGCAGGGCCTGGGCGCCCAGGCGCTTCTGGCTGGCACCTGCCGGAATCGAGGCGGCCAAAAAATACCCCAGCGGCACGCTGAAGGCGGGTAGGTGCTGGCCCGCCCACTGGCGCAGGGCGCCGGCAGTGGGGGGCTTGCCGGAGTCCACGGCGCAGATAAACGCTACCAGCTGCAAGTCCGGGCCTTCGCCACGGGTGGTGACCAGGGCGCTGCGCACCTCGGGATGGGCCATCAACACGCGCTCGACGTCGGCGCTGAAGATCTTGAAGCCGCGCACCTTGAGGTGGGTGGTCGCGCGCCCGATCAGGTAGACCTCGCCGGCCTCGTCCAGGCGGACCCTGTCGCCGGTGCGCAGCAGCCGCGGGGCCAGCGCTGGGCACTCCTGGGCCAGTGGGTTGGCCACGAATGCGCTGCGGTTGGCCGCATCGTCCTCCAGGTAGCCGACGCTGAGCCCCGGGGTCTGCACGTACAGTTCGCCGTGGCCACCCAGTGGGGTGCAATCGAGGGCCGGGTCGAGCACGTAGGCCTGGGTGCCAGGGGTCCATTGCAGATGGCCGTCGGGAGCGACTAACGCGACGTCGCCCGCTTCATTGGAGCCATACAGGTCGATCACCCGGCAATTGGGCAGGCAGCGCACCAGGTTCTGCCGCGTGGACGGCGGCAGTTGTTCGCCGCTCAGCCACAGGCACCGCACGCCGGCAAAGGCCTGTTTGAACGCGGGCTCATCGTGCATCAGGCCTGCGGCCAGGCTGGGGGTGATCATCAATTGGCTGAGCTGGCCATGCTCGACGAATGCCCGCAGGGCCTGGGGGTCGAGCACCATGGCGTCGGGCATCAGGCACACGGTGGCGCCGCTGAAAATCGGGTAATACACATACCCGGCCATCCAGGCGTTGAGGCCCACCCGATCACCCGGGCGGATGTGCTGTTGCCACAACGCCAGGGAGTCCAGGCGGCCGTGCTCGCCGATGGTGACGATCTTCGCCGTGCCGGTGGTGCCGGACGTGAGCAGGCCGTAGGCCAGGTCATTTGCCCCCGGTACCCGGTGGAGCAAGGTGGCGGGCCGGGCGGGCGTGGCGGGCAGTTCATCGAACACCAGGCTGGGGTAGCCGGGCGGCAGGTCATTGAGGCTGCTGCTGTCGCCGATCACCACCACCGGCCGCAGATTGGCCAGGGCCTTGGCAGTGGCCTCCAGCCCATACCAATGGGGGATGTCGAGGTAGGGCCAGCCCAGCAGGCTGCACGCGGTCATGCTGATCAGGCTGCGCAGGTCCTTGTCCAGGCGGATCGCCACCCAGCCGCCGTGGGCACACTGGCTCGACAGGCGTTCGGCCAGCGTCACGGCATGGGCGTGTAGCTGCCGCGCATTTAGCTGCCTGTGGGGCGTCATCGCGACCAGGCTTTCGGGAGCCTGCTCCAGCAGGCGCAAGAAATGTTGCTGCCACGACAGGCCCGGTGCGATGGCCGCGCTGGCGTAGCGGTTGCTGGCGATTTGGCGTGCGCGGCTGTGCAGGCTTGCGTTGCGCGCAAGGGTGGCCAACTGAGCACTGATTCGCGGCCCCTGTGCAGCAGGGGTGTTTGGCTCGAGGGTAATCAGTGGCAGGCCAAGGGCCCTGGCCGAGGCCGTATCCGGGGCCACCAGGCACAGGAACCGCTGGCGCGCCTGCTCGGGAGAGCAATAGGTCAAGTGCTCGTTGGCCGTCAGCAGCACCAGCGGCCCGTCCTGCAACAGCGCCAGTTCACGCAGGGTCTGGTCGCTCAGGGTGTGGCTGGCGCTGTCCAGCAGCCAAAGGGCATAGTCGTCGGGCAAATGCGCCGCCAGTTGCAGGGCGCGCTGGCGCTGCTCGTCGGTGTGGGCCAGTAACAGCACCTGGAGCCGAGTGGTGGCGGGTTCATGCAGGCACTTGAGGTGATCGGCTGTATCAGCCTGGCGTTGCCAGGTGGCGCACAGCTGGAAAAACCGATAAATCACCTGTTTGTCCCGGGCCGTCTGTTCGACGATAGGTGGGAAATCCATGGCCGGGTGCGTCACCTGGGCGAACCCGCACGAGCGCTCGGCGTCATCATGCCAGCCCTTGAAAAACTGCCATTGCGCGACCTGTTCCGGCTGCCACGCCAACAGCCTTGGGGAATACTCGATGCCGGCAAAATCGCAGAAGCGCAGCAGTGTGCCCTGGGGGTCTGCCATCAAGTCGGCGTCACTGTCCAGGTACAGCACGTGATCGCTGGGGCAATGCTCCAGCACCAGGCCATGAATGCGTGCCAGTTCATCGAAACCCGACTCGTCGGCATCGAAATAGGTGGTGCCGCCGCCCTGGCTGACGCGATACAGCGACTGCATGACCGCCAGCGGCTGGCGCACCAGGAAAACATGCTTGAATGCGGTCAACCAGGCGCCATCGATGGCCTGGAAGTCGAAGAAATAGGCGATCTCCTTGGCACATTGCAGGTGCTGGGGTTCGGCCGGACGTTGGCTCAGCAGGGCCAGCGCCTGGCTGTAGTGGGTGATGCCCGCAGGGCCTTGCGCGGCCTGGCGGTTGCGCTCGATCAGCGCATGCTTTGCCGGGAAGTGTCGGGCCAGGAACGGCTCCGACAATTGTTCATGCAGCACCTTCACGCCCGGGTGTTGCATCACGGCGCGCTCGAAGGCGGTTGAGCGGCTCCTGGAAACGGCCCACACAATCACATTGGGCAGATGAGATGACGTCAGCATAAACAGCTCCTGGGCAGGGCCTGTGCACGTGAGGTATCTACAGCTCGCCAGCGGGTTTTTTCAGCGCAAGGAAACCCGAGAGCAGAATGAGGACCAGGCCGGTGGCGGTTCGGCCGTTGAGCATTTCGTTGAACAGCAGGGCGCCCCAGGCGATGGCGAAAATCAGGTAGGTGTAGTCAAACGCGCCGATGATCGAGGTCTCGCCAATTTGATAGGCCTTGGCGATCCCGATGCTGACCAGCACCATCAACACCGCCAATACGATCATGATCCACCAGTCGGCCTGGCCCATGGCCGACCAGCCGCCGATCAGGAAGCGCCAACCTTCATTGCTCGGGAAATGCGGGCCGGTCTGCATCACCACCAGGCTGCCGAGCACACCGATCACCAGCAGCGCGGCATTCATGGCCAGTGCCAGCAGCATGGGGTCCTCATCGGCACATTTGCCCTTGGTCACCACCACGGCGAGGGCGTACAGGATGGCGGCGAGTACCGGCAGCAGGGCATAGGTATTGAATTCTTCGGTGCTCGGCGCCAGGGTGATCAAGACCCCGACAAAACCCAGGCCGATCGCCAGCCATTTGCGCAGGGTCACGTCTTCCTTCAATGAAAGGGCCGCGAACAACGCAATGAACAGGGGCGTGGTGTAGATTGCCAGGGCAGCGATGGTCAGGCTGATAAAGGGCAGGGCGCCGTAAAAGGCGATCCACATCAACGACAGCAGCAGGCTTCTTATCACCACCCACAGCGGGGACAGTGGGCGCAACTGCGCGGCGCCGCGCATGTGCACCACTAACGCCAGCAGAATGGCGCAGGCCAGGACGGAGCGGATCACATACAATTGCCACATTGACGTATCGGGACTGGTCGCCTTGATGATGGCGTCTGACACCGACAGCAAAAATACCGAACCCACCACGATAAGAATGCTTTGTCGGTTATCGGTGGCGGTTATCGTAGTGCTTCCAGACATGAGTTTTCCTTGATTGGCCTGCAGTAAGGATTCTGGGTGAGCACTGGTTGTATTTAAAGTGACTTATGGTTACGCAGAAGGACTGAAAATTATGGATAATTTCAAACGCTCACTGCCTCCACTGTCCAGCCTTGTGCCTTTTGAAGCGGCGGCGCGACTTGAGAGCTTTTCCAAAGCCTCAGAAGAGTTGCACTTGACCCAGGCAGCCATCAGCAAACAGGTCCGTGCCCTCGAAGAATTTCTCGGTGTTGCTTTGTTTACCCGTAGAAACCGCGCGGTGTTCCTCACGGCGGCGGGGGTCGAATTTCGCGATACCGTGCGCACCGCCTTCCTGGGCATTGCGTCGCAAGCCGAAGACCTGAAAAAAGGCCGGGACAACAGCGAAGTGGTGCTGGTGGCGCAACTGTGCGAAGCCTTTTATTGGCTGACTCCCAATATTCCCGCGTTGCACAACAAGCACCCCGAGATCGAGGTGCGGCTTAACGCATCGACCCAGCCCATTACCGAAACCGCGGATAAATTTGATATCGCCATCCAGACCTCGGGCCGGGCATCTGGTGACCACACGCGGTTGTTTACCTTGAGCGACGAAATCTACCCGGTGTGCAGCCCCCGTTATCTCGCGTCCTTTGGCAGTACATCGCTGGCCCTGGCAGACCTGGCCAACCTGCCGCTGCTGCACCATGTCGCGGTGCCGCAGGACTGGAGCACCTGGAACGATTGGTTGCTGGAGTACGGCATCAAGCTGGGCGACCCCAAGGGCAAGTTCTTCGACAGCTATCCGGTGATGATGCAGGCCTGCGTCGCGGGCTTCGGTTTTGCCCTGGGGTGGCGCAGGACCACTGAAAGAATGCTGGCCAGCGGTGAGCTGGTGCGGCCCTTTGCGCAATCGACCCACTTGCCGCAAGCCCTGAGCGTCTACAAGTGGCGAGACGCCAACCTGGGCCCGGCAGCCCGGCAGTTGCTGGAATGGTTGAAGTCGTCGTTCGCCGACTGAGGCTAAGCGCTGCCCAGCACATGGGGGGAGCGTTTGTGCCCTGGCTGAACCGGCAAGCCGGCTCAGTCAGGGGGCATCGGCCTACACGGGGCTTAGGGATCTTCGGCGAGCAGCAGGCCGAGGGCTGCCAGGGTTTTTTTCTGGATGTCATGCACGGCGTGTTCGCTGTTGGCGCCCAGGCCTGGGTCGACGATAAAGCGCCCCTGCTGGTAGCCATCACTGCTCAAGCCGCGCTGCACGCTGGCGCACAGCGGCACATCTTCTTCACGAATCACCGCCACAAAGTCGATGACTTCCTGTTCTTCGCGCGTGGGGGTGGCCGCCTCGCAGAACCATTCGACCACCTGCACGGTGTGATCCACCGCGAGCGGGATGTGATGCAGCACATTCATATAGCCTCCTGGGTAAACCTCCAGGCAAAAATTCGGCCATAGGTACCAGGCGCCAAACTGGCGGGACTGGGCTGAGGTCTGCTTCATCGTATATCCCTGGTTCTCACCGCTGTCGTGGCTGACATGGGCGTGGTAATGCTCATGGATCGCCAAGTGGTAGCTCTTCAGGTCCAGGGTGGCCATGGACAGCGTCGGGTGGCACATCGGGCAGTGATAACACTCCGAATAGTTCTCCACCGAAACCTTCCAGTTCGACTGCACGCTGTAGTCCTTGGAGTAGGCATGGACCAAGCGTTCCGGTGCGGGGGCGAACGCGCGGATGGAGTCCTCCAGGCCGGGCAGCAGGGTTTGCATGGAGGCGCAGTGGCTGTCGAAGTTGATAAAGATAAACCCGCAAAATACCTCAAGGCGGATGGGTGCGAGTTGCACCTGCGCGGTGCTGAAGTTCTTGACGTGTTCGGACTTGCGCGCACTGATCAGTTGGCCCTGGGTGTTGTAGGCCCAGGCATGGTAAGGGCAGGTCAGCAGCCCGGGCACATGCCCGCGGCCCTCCACGAGCCGATGTGCACGGTGCTGGCACACATTGTGGAAGGCCTTGAAGGTGCCATCCTGGTCCTTGACCACCAGGGCACTCTGGCGGCCCAGGTCGCGTACGTAATAGTCGCCGACCTGGGCCAGGGCTGACACGTGGCATACGTACTGCCAGGTCTTGCAGAAAATCAGCTGCATTTCCTGCTCGAACAGCCCGCTGTCCACATAGTGTTCGCTGGGCAAGGTGAAGGATGCAAAGGGGTCGGCGGCAAAGCCTCGAGCCAGGTGCGGGGACGATGGGGCGCTGGACATGGAACCTCCATGGATCAACGGGGATAAAGGGGTGGGGGGGCTCAGCTGTACTGGGCGAGCGCCGATTCGAAACACCGGGGGTCAAGGTCAAGCCCCAGCCCCGGCCTGTCCTGTACATAGGCGCGGCCCTGGCGAATATCGAACCCGCCCGTGGCCAGTTGCACATCGTGGTGGCGGCAACAGTTCCAGCTCGCACGATGAAAACGCGCCGGCGTCGCGGTGGCCAGGTGCATGACGGCGCTGTCGGACACCAGCGTGCCGCCGACGTCCTCGATGTTCATCTGGATCCCGTGATGGAGGCAGAAGTCGCGCAGTTGCCGGGCCTTGGTCAAGCCGCCGACCCGGGCGATTTTCAGCCCGATGACCTGGGTGATGTTATGGCGCTGGGCGTACACCAGGTCGGCCAGGGTCACGATGGACTCATCCAGGATGATCGGGTTGCGGGTCAGCTCGCGCACGGCGCGGCATTGGTCCATGGACTCACAGGGCTGTTCGAAACACACCGTGGGATCCTGCACGCTGTTCATCACCGCGACGGCATCGGCCACCGTCCAGGCGCGATTGACATCGAAGGTGATCACCTCGCCCGGCAGGCGTTGCTCGATCAGGCTGTTGATCCGCGCGACATCCTCCACGACACCGGTACCCACCTTGCACGAATGGGTACGATAACCCTGCTGGCGGGCGGCTTGCAGGTGCGTCGCCATGTGCTCGGGATCACCTGTGGGGATGCTGCTCTGCAAGGCAATCGAGGCCTGGAATTTGCCTCCCAGCAAGGCATACACCGGCAACTGGCAGTGCTTGCCCAGAATGTCCCAGCAGGCCAGGTCAATGGCCGCTTTTACATAGGGGTGCCCGGGCAGCATGACGTCCATGCGCTCGTTGATCTGCTCCAGGTACAGCGGGTTCTCCCCCAGCAGGTGCGGCGCCAGTTCCGCGATCCCCGCCCGTACGCCTTTGGCATAGGCCGGCAGGTAGGTGGCGCCCCATGGGCAGCTTTCTCCCACCCCCTGCAAGCCGCTGTCGGTGCCGATCACCACCACGGTGGAGTCCAGCGCGGCATAGTGCAGGCGCCCGCCGCTGAGGCTGTATTTTTCCTTGAGCGGCACATCGAACTGATAGACCTTGATCGACGTTATTTTCATGGCGCACATACCCCCTCGGCGAGGGCCAGGCCCGGTATCCGGCGTGGGATGGCCGCATCCAGGATCGATTGTTGGAAGATCCGGTTGATCACGCTCAGTTGCAGCGCGTGGCGTTTTTGCTCGACCACCGCGATGCTGTCGAAACACGGCTCGTAGCTGTCCAGGTGTTCGGCCACCCAGCTGGGGCCACAGCTCCAGTTGACCACCTGGGTGATCAGCGTCGGTGACAGGCCCATGGCGGTGCCGATCTCAGCCGCTTCGCCAAGGATGACCCGGTTGATGCAAGCGAGAAACTCCACCAGGTGCGCCGCCAGCTTGATCTTCTGATTGTCGGTAAAGGTGATGCCGCAATGGAACGCGTGCGGCAGGGTGGGGGTGATGCGACCTAAGGCATCCTCGGTAAAGGCGCCGCTATGGCGGTAGGCGCGATTGGCTCCGTAGGGCGAGGGCGCCTGGAAGCCCGGCAGGGCAAGGGCAATGCGATTTTCCTGTTCGCTCAAGGCGGCGATCTTGACGTGATTGTCCTGGCTGTCGAACTGTGCGCCTGCCTGTCGATAACGCTCAGCGACGATGCGCCCCAACGGCATCGCCACTCCCAGCTCATCGGCCAGCGCCTCGGTGAGGTTCATGTCCTTGACCGTGATCTCCAGGGTGCAGGAATGGTCATAGCTGGCGTCGAGCATAAAGGGGGTCAACTGGTTGCTGACAAAGCAGTTGCCACGGGAGGTCTTGACGAAATCCCACAGCCAATGCAGCGGGATCTCATGGGCCCTGGCCAATACCAGTAACTCGGCCCACACGGCGGTCGCAGCGTAGAACAGTAGGTTGGTCAGCAGCTTGACGGACTGCCCGGCGCCGATCTCGCCCACGTAAAACGCCTTGCGGCCCATGGTCTCCAACACGTTGCGGCTCAATTGATAACCGCGCTCATCGCCCCCGATGTAAAAGCACACGTTGGCGAAATCCACCCCCATGTGCGACAGGTTGCTGACCGGGGCTTCCAGGCTGTAGATGGATTTTTGCCGGGCCAGCCCGGCGATGTAGCGGGTGTTGTGGTAGTCGGTGGTGGAGGTGTCGATCCACACCGAATGCGCCGCCATCCCGGCCAGCGCGCCGTGCGGCCCGGTCATGTTTTCCAGTACATGATGGGGCAGAGGCAGGCAGGTCACGACCACCTCACAGCCACTGGCGCACAGTGCCGGGGTGGCCTTCCAGCAGGCACCGGCGGCGATCACCGAGCGTGTGTGTGCCGCGTCGATGTCATACACCTGCACGGCGTAGCCGGCGTGCAGCAGGCGCTCCACCAGGGGGCGGCCCATATTTCCGACGCCGATGAAGGCGATTTTGCTTGGCGTTGCGCTGTCCATATCGCTTCTCCTGTGGGGCTGCTTCAAGCGAACTCGCGCGCCCTGCCGGCGCCCTGGCCGGACACCCAGATGGAATTAAAGTTGTCGAGCATCACCTGTTGGCAGGCGACCGTTGCGTCGCCGCCCAGGGGCGTGAACACCGCATCGATGTTCGGGTACACAAAAAACGGCAACGACACTCTGGCGGTGCTGGCGCGGTGGATGACCTGGTGCGGTGTGCTGGTGAACAGGCCGTTGCTCCACTTCATCAACATATCGCCGAGATTGACCACCACCTCGTGTTTGCGGCACGGCACGTCGATCCAGCGCCCCTGGGAAAACGCACTGAGGGCGCAGGCATCTCGCGGGTCCTGGAACAGCAAAGTAAACATGCCGTTATCGGTGTGCTTGCCCGCGCCGCTGCCCGACGGCGGGTAATACAGGGCGCGCTGGATCAACACCGGGTCGGAAAAAAAGCCCTGGAAAAATTCGCCATCCAGCCCCAGGGACCGGGCCAGGCCGCGCAACAGCGCGGGCACTACGCGGCTCATTACTTCGTGTTGCAGAGCCAGCATGGCCATGGCAAATCCGGGCGCCTGGTCGTCGCTGGGCAGCAGGTTTGGCCCGGTAAAAGGCAAGTCGCAGGCCGGTGCTTCCCGGCCCATGTCGAAATGCTGCTTGCGGTCGGGGCCGGTGGGCGCATGCAGGGTCTCGCCAAACGTATCGACATACCCACGGCACGTCTTGGGGCTGACTACTTGGCGGTCCTGGCCGAACTGCTTTTTGATCGACAGTGGCAGCGCAAAGAACTGGCGCGCCGTGGCCAAGGCATCCTCTATCAACGAGAGCCGGATACCATGATCGGCCAGGTAGAAGAATCCATCATTGACGCAACAATCGCGCAAACGGCTGACTTCATAATCTGCTTGGGTCGATGCAAGGCGCTCAAGGGAGATACTTTTGAGCACATCCATGTTCGACTCCTGATTATTTGTTGACGGCGAACGCCAAGTAGTGGGCTTGCACGTCGTTTAAGTAAGCAGCGTTCATAAAGGAGGGCAGTGCACAAAGTTGTGCAGAGGCGGTTAACTTGTCCAGGAATTTATCAAAGTGTTCGTCTTGATAAAAACTACAGCGAGTACTGAACAGAATCACTCCACCCTGCGTGGTAATGCGCATAAGTTCATGGATCGCCTCGATGGGTAAGTGGCCCTGGATAAACGCACCGCAACAAAAGGTCGCGTCATACTGGTTATCTGCAATCAATGGATTGTGTTCCGTAAGATCCACCCCGCCATACAGTCTGGCGTAGGCCTGGGTCTTGTGCGCCAGGTGGATCATGGCCGGCGACAGGTCACACCCGTCTACCGGCGCAAACCCCCGTAGCATCAGCTCTTTACCCACCAGGCCAGTGCCGCAGCAGGCATCCATGATACGCAGCGACTGGCGCTCCCGCGGGGCTCGGTGCAATGAGTCGAAGAGATCTGCGAGCATGCTGGGGCCGCAGTAATTTTCTTCAGAGACATCATTGTCATAATCGGCTGACCAGGTCTCGTAGTAGTTCTTTAGACGCGAATAGTCACGACCAAAGTTGAGTGCCTGATTCACGGAAGTTAATGGGGCAGTTGCGACGCCATTGCTTGCATAGTTTTCGCTGGCCATTCTGTATTCTCCGGAAAAATGTTTTTCTGGTTGAATTAGTTAATGGTACTGCGTGGGGTGTTCATTCTTGTTCGGTAACTACGATGGTGTAAAGCGGGGGATAGACGACTTATCCTACAAAATGCGCGACATGGTTAACTGGTCGTTATACATAACGTTTATTGAGCTGATGTAATTCCCGCCACTGGCGTCCAGTCACAGACGCCGGGGGCGATCAAGGGAGGTTGCCCGGGGTGCAGTGCTTTTCACGCCGTGGGAGGTACGCAGGATATGGGCCGAGCAGGGTACGGTTAATGGTCGCGGTCACACTTCGTCACCTTGGGCGCGGCCTCAGCTGTGCTGCTGTTGCTGCGCGGCAAACGCCTGCGCCAGAAAGTCGATCAACGTGCGCACCGACGGCAACAGTCCCCTCCTTGAAGGGAAGACGGCGGTGATCACGCCTTCGGTGGGGCGCCAATCGGGGAGCAGGCTGATCAGGCGCCCGTGTCTGATCTCATCCTCGACCACCGCCAGCGGCAGGTTGGCGACGCCCACGCCCTGGAGCACCGCGCTTTTCAGGGTGGGCATGTCATCGCTGATCAGCCGTGGTGCGTGGCAGATCTCGGCCGTCTCGCCTGCTGGCCCGGTCAGGCCCCAGACGTACTGCGCTGTCGGGTTGCCCCAGCAGATGGTCGGCAGTCCTGACAAATCGGCAGGGACCAGGGGCCGTGGATGCTCCTGTAAAAACCCCGGGCTCGCTACCAGCACCTGGGTGCTCCTGGCGAGCAGCTTCATCACCAGGTCGCTGCTTTCCAACGGTGGGAAGCACAGGTTCAGCGCAATGTCATAGCCCTCGCTGATCACATCGACCTTACGGTTGAAACTCTTCACGTTGAGCTCGACGCTGGGGCACTGCGCCATGAACTGGCCCAGCATCGGCGCCACCCAGTAATTGAGCAGGGCGGTGGTGCAACTCAGGCGAATCACCCCACGCGGCTCGGCCTTGTTGAAGGCGATCAGGTCCTCGGCCGACTCCGCCTCGGCGGTCATCGCCACGCAGTGGCGGTAATAGGCCAGGCCAATGTCGGTGACCTGGAACTGCCGGGTCGAGCGCTGTATCAGGCGTGCCCCCAGCCGCGCCTCCAACTGGCTGACCCGGCGGCTCAAGGTCGACTTGGGCATGTTGAGTGCCCGACCGGCCGCCGCGAAGCCACCATGCTCCACCACCTTGGCGTAGAGGAAGAGTTCATTCAGGTCGAACATGCGCATCGTTCCAATTTTGAGATGGTGAAGTCTAATTCAACCACTACCGAACACCTAGAGTGATGACTAAGGTGGAGCCGCTGTTTGTTTCAGGCCACACACGCGCAGTGAATCACGGTAGCGGCAGGGGGCATATGGGCTGGCACTCGGTGGGCTGGACTGGCTCGGGTGGGCCATTAGCGTTGGCTCCGTTCAGGGTAAATCTGCAGGAATGCAAAAAATGATCGCCTTGCGCTAACAAAAATTGCTGTGCGCAGGCGTTCCATTGTTGGAATTGTCAGCTGTTGCCAGGCGCTTCGAGGCCTGAGGTCCGAAAGCGAACTAACCTGGCGAGTCGTAACCCATTCATATCTGCACAGGACGTGCAGAGCCTGCCGGGCATTTGGCAGGCAGTCATGCCAGGGAGGTTCATCCACGCAAGAGGAAATGCAAATGAGCGCTTCAGGTAACGCTGCAAACTTTAATGGTCAGAAGCCGACGATTGACCCCACCGACACCGCCATGTTGCTGATCGACCACCAGAGTGGCCTGTTCCAGATCGTCAAGGACATTGATGTTCCTCAATTGCGCGCCAATGCCATTGCCTTGGCCAAGGCCGCGACCCTGCTGAAAATCCCGGTCATCACCACCGCTTCAGTGCCCCAGGGGCCGAACGGCCCGTTGATCCCGGAGATCCACGAGGCGGCGCCCCATGCCCAGTACGTGGCCCGGCGCGGCGAGATCAATGCCTGGGATAACCCCGAGTTCCACGCGGCGGTCAAGGCCACCGGCAAGAAGACCCTGGTGATTGCCGGCACCCTGACTAGCGTGTGCCTGGCGTTTCCGTCCATCGCGGCGGTGCATGAAGGCTACAAGGTGTTCGCCGTAGTCGACGCGTCGGGCAACCACTCGAAACTGGCCACCGACCTGACCGTCGCGCGCCTGGCCCAGGCCGGCGTGGTGCCGATCGACATCATGGGCACCCTGTCGGAACTGCAAGGCTCGTGGAACCGTCCGGATGCCCAGGAGTGGGCGAACGTCTACACCCAGGCCATGCCGCACTACCAACTGCTGATCGAGAGCTACATCAAGGCCCAGCAAGTGGCAAACAATCACGAAGAGCTAGACTCCCAGCGCAAGTAAATACGGCTGACCTTCCCCGGTGCGGTCCATTTGGGCAAGCACCTTTTTTATCAGGAGCATCATGATGTCTAAACCTTACGTTCGCCTGGACAAAGACAACGCAGCTGTCCTGCTGGTTGACCACCAGGCTGGCTTGCTGTCGCTGGTCCGCGATATCGAGCCCGACAAGTTCAAGAACAACGTCCTGGCCCTGGCTGACCTGGCCAAATACTTCAAGCTGCCGACCATCCTCACCACCAGCTTCGAAACCGGCCCCAACGGCCCGCTGGTGCCCGAGCTCAAGGCCCTGTTCCCGGACGCGCCGTACATTGCCCGCCCTGGGCAGATCAACGCCTGGGACAACGAAGACTTCGTCAAGGCCATCAAGGCCACCGGCAAGAAGCAACTGATCATCGCTGGCGTGGTGACCGAGGTGTGCGTGGCGTTCCCGGCACTGTCGGCCCTGGCCGAAGGCTATGACGTGTTTGTGGTGACCGATGCCTCCGGCACTTTCAACGAACTGACCCAGCAATCGGCCTGGGCCCGCATGACCGCCAACGGCGCCCAACTGATGACCTGGTTCGGCCTGGCGTGCGAGCTGCACCGCGACTGGCGCAACGATATCGAAGGCCTGGGGACCTTGTTCTCCAACCACATCCCGGACTATCGCAACCTGTTCACCAGCTACAACGCGTTGACCGAGGGCAAGTAAGCCCCAGCCCCCACCTCCTGTAGGAGCCGGCTTGCCGGCGAAAATCGTCAACGATAATGCGGGCAACCTGCAGAAACGCAGCCAGTTTGCGTTTTTCGCTGGCAAGCCAGCTCCTACAAAATGCCGGGGCTCATCTGACCTTGTAGGAGCCGGCTTGCCGGCGAAAATCGTCAACGATAATGCGGGCAACCTGCCGAAACGTAGCCAGTTTGCGTTTTTCGCTGGCAAGCCAGCTCCTACAAAAAGCCGGGGCTCATCTGACCCTGTAGGAGCCGGCTTGCCGGCGAAAATCGTCAACGATAATGCGGGCAACCTGCAAAAACGCAGCCAGTTTGCGTTTTTCGCTGGCAAGCCAGCTCCTACAAAAAGCCGGGGCTCATCTGACTCTGTAGGAGCCGGCTTGCCGGCGAAAATCGTCAACGATAATGCGGGCAACCTGCCGAAACGTAGCAAGTTTGCTTTTTTCGCTGGCAAGCCAGCTCCTACAAAAAGCCGGGGCTCATCTGACCCTGTAGGAGCCGGCTTGCCGGCGAAAATCGTCAACGATGACGCCGAGTGTCAGGTCTCTTATTTCACCGCAGCTTGGCCCACCAGCACGCGACGCTCCTCGCTCGTCAGCAGGCGGATCAGGGGCGAGGCGATAAAGGTACTGATGATGGCCATGATCACCAGCATGGTGAAGTACTCCTTGGGCAACACGCCCAGGTCATAGCCCACGTTGAGCACCACCAGTTCCATCAGCGCCCGGGTGTTCATGCACACGCCGATCAGCGCGCTGTTGCGCGGTGTCTCGCCCAGCCAGCGGCTGGCGCCGTAGGCCCCGAAGAATTTACTGGCGAACGCCACCAGGCACACCAAAAAGCAATTGAGCAGCGCCGTGTCGCCGTTGAGCGAGCCGATGTCGGTGCGCAGGCCGGTGTAGGCAAAGAACACCGGCAGGAAAAACGCATTGACCAGGCCACTGACCTTGGCATTCCACTGTGTGACAAAGGGTCGGTGGGTGTGCAAAGCGACGCCGATGATAAAGCCGCCAATAATCGAAAATACGCCGATCAGGTTGGTAATCACCGCACTGCCAAACAGCACGATCAGCATCAGGGAAATACCCTGGGCCGACAGCGGTTTGCGCTCCAGGTCGCCGATGATCCAGCGCAGCACCAAGGGTCGCACCACCCACAGCACCAGCACGATAAACACGGCCAGCGCAAGGATCCTGCCCAGGGAGGCCCACACGCTGAAGTTGGACGCGATGATCGACGTCACCCCACCGAGGATCAGCCAGCCGCACACATCATCGATCGCGGCCGCGCCAATCGTCAGGGTGGCCACGCGGGAGCGGGACAGCCCCAGTTCCATGAAGATCCGCCCGAGGATCGGCAGGGCGGTGATCGACAGCGCCGTGGCAAAAAACAGCTGGAAGGCCAGCAGCGGTGGCTTGTCGCCGACGATCTGTTGCCAGAAATACTCGGCCACCAGGAAGCCACTGGCAAACGGCACCAGCAGCCCACCCAGGCTGATCGCCATGATCGAGCGTTTACGCCCCTTGAGGTGGGCGCCGAATTCAAATTCCAGGCCCACCTGGAACATCAACAGAATCAGGCCGACCTGGGCCGTGGCGACAAAGGCGGTGGAGGTTTGCGGCACAAAGATACTGCTGAGCAGCTCCGGGAAAAAATAGCCCAGCAGGCTCGGGCCCAGGACCAGCCCGGCGAGAATTTCCCCGGCCACCGGGGTTTGCCCCAGGCAGCGGGTGCTGAGCCAGGAAATCAGGCGGCTGGCGCTGAAAATCACGATCAGTTGGATCAGGAACAACAGGGTCAAATGCTCGGCCTGGGAACCCACGGCCGATTGCCCGCCCGCAGGCGCAGGGGCTTGTAGCGTGATAGCGCTGGTGTTGGTTTGCATGGGGATGTCCTAGTACTTGAGGTGTCAGAGCGGGGGCTTGCGCCAACCGCCGAATTCCATTTCCAGAAAGCGCGCGGCGTCCAGTAACAACGCGTCCTGTCCCAGCCCGGCGACCAGTTGCACGGCCACCGGGCAGCCCTCGTCGAGGCGCCCCATGGGCACGCAAAGGGCCGGGAAACCGAGCACATTGAACAGCGCGCAATAGCCGATATCGAACGGGCGCTTCAGGGCACTGCCATGCGCCGGCGCCACGGTCGGCGTGGCAGGCAGCACCAGCATGCTCTGGCCGTCGAACAGCCCGGCCAGGGCCTGCTGCAAATGATCGCGCTGCTTGAGGAACCGCGAGAGCCCGGGGTTGCCTAGCCGATCGCCGCAACTGTCCATCAGGCTGGCGAGCAGTGGCCCCCGGGAAAACTGCGGCTTGCCGGCGAGGGCGGCATACAACGCCCGTGGATAATTCAGTGGCTGCCCATCCCCGAGGTAGTCGGCCAGGTGGATGCGGGTCTCGCACTTGAGCACGGCCAGCCAGATAAAAAAGGCGTTGGCAAAACACCCCTCATTCCAGGCTTGCACATCCACGCCCTGGTCTGCATAGCGCTGGCCGGTCTCGATCACCGCCGCCGTCACGGCGGGCGAGAGTGGCGTACCCCACTTCAGAGGGTCCGGCAGGCACACGAACACGCGCTTGAGCGTTGTCGCCCGGGCCGGTTGTTGATAGTCCGAGTGGATATTGCGGTCGATCCCGTCGCTGCCCGCGATGACTTCCAGCACGGCGCCCAGGTCCTCTGCGTAGCGGCACAACGGGCCGGCCGCAAAGTGGCTGGCAACGGCCTGGGACACCGGCAGCGACACGCGGTGTTCGTCCAGCGGCAGATGCCCGCTCAGCGGCACCAGCCCCCGCGATGGCTTCAAGCCAAAGATCCCATTGAACGCCGCCGGGATCCGGATCGAGCCGCCACCGTCGGTGCCCAGGGCAAAGGGCACGCATCCGCTGGCCACCAGCACCGAGTCGCCGCCGCTGCTGCCACCGGCGGTGCGCGAGGTGTCGTAGGGGTTGAGTGTGCGGCCATATACCAGGTTGTCCGTCTCGGGCCAGAGGGCCATTTCGGCCTGATTGCCCAGGGCCAGGGGGATGGCGCCGGCGGCCATCAGCCGTGCGGCCACCGTGGCGGTGCTGTGGGCGCGGGTGTTGCGGCGCAGGCGTGAGCCGCAGGTCTTGGGCTGCCCCGCAAGGCCCAGGCCCTCCTTCATGGAGAAGGGCACGCCATGCAAGCGTCCCAGTGGCCGCCCCTCAAGCACATCATTTTCGGCCCGGCGAGCGGCGTCGCGGGCCGCCGCGAACAGGTCGACCGCCATCGCATTGCACAGTGGCTGGACCTGCTCCAGGCGCGCAATGCATTGCTCGATCAGCTCCACGGGGGAAATCTGTTTGCCGCGGATCAACCCCGCCAGTTGCACGGCACTCAGTTCCAACAGGTCTGCCCCAACCTGCGCCATGCCGTTCATCCGCGACGTACCAGGTCGAGGAAGCCACCTTCTTTGCCAAACGGCGACTTGAGCAGCTCCGGCGACTCGCCATATTTGTAGAACAGCGAAGGCCGCAGGCGCAGGACCGCCGCCCGTGCCAGGTCCTGCACGGCGCCACAGCCATGGCGCAGTAGCAACGTGAGGTGACGTGCCGACAGCGACCACTTGACCATTTTCATCAGCCGCACCCGCAGCAGTGCCGAGCGCAGGTAATAGTTGGATGCGTAGATCGGCCGTGCGCGGTTTTCGGCCTTGTACAGGTCGAAGTTGATGGTGCGCGAGTAAAGGTTGGGCATCATCGTCGGGCTCAAGCCCGGGTTGGAGCGGCGGATCTCTTGCAGCAGGCAGGCAAACGGCAGCGGCGAGGGTTGCATCTCGCGGGTATAGCGCGGCAGCAGGTCGGCAAACTGCTGGGCCTGGTGACCATCGAGAAAGTCCCCGGTCATGTACATCGGCAGCACCACATGGAAGTACGCCATGTTGGCGAACAGCAGGGTCCAGCCCATCATGAACGGGTCGTCCATCACCTCGTACCACTTGCTCCAGGTGTCCTGCAGGGCCAGTTGCGCCTGGATATGCGATTCCAGGCAGTTGACGTAGGCGGGCGTGAGGCTGCCATGGATGTCCTTCTCGATCATCGCCGCCACCTGCGGGATCTGCTGCGCCACATAGGCCAGCCCGGCGCTGTTGGCCGGGTCGAAGGTAAAGGCCGCGTCACCCAGCAGGAACCAGCCTTCGGTCGAGTAGTACTGCCGCGCCTCGTACATGTAGTTGTGCATGGCCTGGGTATCGACCAACTGGCCCGACTCGATCAGCTCGGTGATGACCGGGTGGTCGGCCATGACCTTGTTTTTGAAGGCCTCCAGGGTGCTGATTTTTTCCTCGATCATGTCTGGGCGGTAGGTGATACCGATGCTGATCATCTCGTTGCCATCATCGCTGCGCATCGGGATCATCCAGATCCAGTAGCCCTTGCCGTAGAAATGGTGAGTCACGTAGTACGGGTCGTAACAGTGATGCTTGTCCTTGTGCGCGGTGATGCTGGACAAGATGCTGCGGTCGAAGTCCTTGAGCCTGAGCCAGAAGGTACTGCGCTGGTAGGTCGCCTCTTTGTGCAGCTTGAGCTTTTTTGCCATGAAGCGATTGCGGCCGGTGGCGTCCACCACCCAGTCGGCGGTCAGTTGCTGTTGCTCGTCGGCGGCGCTGCGCAGGGTCAGCAGATGGGTGGCGTGCTCGCCGGCGTTGAGGTCGACGGCGGTGACGTCGGCCTCGATCATGTCTACTTGATGCTCGCCGACGATCTGGCGCAGGTCCTTGTCGAAACTGAAGCGGTTGAGGTTGTAGGCCGGCATGCGGATCACGCCGGGTGCCTCGTGGACCACGTAGTTGCGGCACTCGGGGTTGTTGCGCAGCTTCAGGTAATAGGTCAGGCCGTACTTGTGGTAGTGCTTTTCTTCCAGCAGGCGCCCCAGCCCCAGGCCCTTGAAGAAGTGGGTGGTCAACTCGACCGTGGACTCGCCGACGATCGGGCGCTTGCGGTCCGGGCGCCCGATCAGGATGACTTCGACACCCGGTAGCCTTTTCTTGAAGTACAGCGCGGCCAGGTGACCGGCGACGCCGGCCCCCATGATTGCGATTCGTTTCATGTCGTCAGTCCCTGAACAAGTGGGGTCGCCGAAGGCGTGGGTGCCTTCGGCGAGCGTTGCCGGTTATGCGCGGCTGGCGGCCGTGATCAATACCTGTGGCTCTACCCGTTGCGAGTAGTCCACGTTGACGAAGGCGGCGCGGATCAGCCCGTCCTGGCCGATCACAAAGGCGCTGGCCATCGGCAGGGTCAGGGCGTCGGAGCCGTTGAACAGCTTGAGGTCGGCGCCCAGGGAGCGGTAGACCTCATCCAGCTCGTCTTCGAGCTTGAACACGATGCCGTACTGGCGCGCCAACTGGTTGTCGGCATCGCTGAGCAACAGGTAGTCGAGGCCGAGGGCTTCACGGGTCTTGCGCGAGAACTGCGGGGTCTGCGCCGACACCGCCACCAGGGTGGCGCCCGAGGCCGCCAGGTCCGCGACCATTTGCTGGTAGGCCGTCAACGCCTGCCCGCAGAAGGGGCACCACAGGCCTCGGTAGAACACCAGCACCAGCGGGCCTTTTTTCAGCAGTTGATTGAGGTCCACATCCTGCTCATCAGCATCCTTGAGCACCGCCAGGGGCGCCTTGTCGTTGGCCTTCAGGGCCTTGTCGTCCAGATGGCTGTCGAGCAGCGTTTGCAGCGACGCCTGGAACTTGTGCAGGACCTCGGCAGGCAGCTGGGCCATCTGGTCCTTGACGGTTTGTAGCTTTTCCTTGAGCGACATGGGTGACTCCTGTTCACGGCTATTGAGAGAGGCTGCGGGTAGCCCGGGTAAAAATCCTGCTGGCGGCCTTGCCGCTGGGTGGGTAGCGCTCGAACAAGTCCCGCACCCAGTCCGGGCGGGTCTTGCTGGCGTCGTTGATCCAGTTGGCCACCGAGTCCTGGGCGTATTTGTCGGTTTCATCGAGCATGGCAATCAGCAGTGGCTCGGCGATTTGCGGCTCGCTCTTGAGTTGGGCGATGTGTTCGCACCAAACCCCGCGCGGGCGCAGGATTTCCACGCAGAAACGGCGGATCAGCGGGTCGTCGCTGCGGGCATGGCCGCGTAGTAGCACCAGCGCCGCCGCCAGGTCCTGGGCCAGCAGCGGTCGCAAGGCAATCCAGGCCCATTCGCGCACCCCAAAGTGCGGGTCGGTGGCGAACTGGAACTGGCTCAGCAAGGCCTGTTCCAGCTCGCTGTGGCGTTCGCAATAAGCGTTGGCGAAGGCGGCCCAACTGCGCACGGTGTCCGAAGGATGCTCCAGCAGCAGGCGCCAGGTCTGCTCGCGCAAGGGCAGGGCGGTGCTTTCCAGCCACTGCCCCAGCGCCAGGCCCAGGCCGGCGACTTTCTTGGAAATACCCAGCGCCTGGCTGGCCTGGGCTGCGCCGAGCAGTGTTTGGGCCAGGGTAGGCTCCAACTGCGGGGCAATGGCGCGCGCCAGCGCCACCTGGTCAACGGCCAGGCATTCGCCCAGGTTGCGCGTGGCCAGGCGGCCCTGGTCAATCAGGTCTTTGCGTTCTTCACTCATATCGATACCACCGACGCGGTCGTGGGCTGTTCAGGGGTTGGGCTGGCGGCGCAATAGCGCCCCGGGGAAAGCAGGTTGTCGGGATCCAGTGCCGCCTTGATCCGCGCCCCAAGTTGCCAGGCGGGCCCCTGGGAGTCAGTCAACAGGTGCATGAAGCTGGCGGGCACGCGATACGGCAACACACCCAGCGCCTTGCCTTCGGCAAACAGCTGGCGATAGCACTCGTGGGCACGGGCCGAGGCTTGGGCGTGCGTGCGGTCGAACAGCAGCGGCACGGTGCAGTCAATGGCACGGCTCGACAGGCTGGTCAGCGTCACCGGGCAAGGCATTTGCTGTTGGCGGCACCGACGCTGCAGGGTGCGCACAAAGTCGGCGACTTCCTGGGTCTTGAGCGGCAGGATCGGCGCGTACCAGATCAGCCCGCAGTTATCCCGTGCCGGGTTCAGCGGCGCATCCGGCAGCGGCTTGGCGCCGGCGGTGTAGGCCAGCGGCAAGGCCACTTCGCTGGGCTGGCCTTCCATCAGGTCGATGCCTTGCAGCATTTTGCCCAGGGTCAGTTGCCAGCGCCGGGACCAGCCACCGGGCAGATACCCCAGCAGGCGCCGTGCCGCAGTCAATTGGCCCCGGGTCTTGAACAGCGATTTGCTGGCGAAGGGCTCAAGCTCAATGCTGATCATGCGTTTGAGCGAGGCGTGCTGCGCCTTCTGGCAATAGATCGAACCCACGCCCATCCATGCGGGCAGGCCCAGGGCATCGGCGGCGGCCCGTTGCTGTTCTTCGCTCATGCCCACCACCTGGGTGTCTTCACTGGCCATGGTCAGCAGCCGCGTACGGTTCATCAGGTTGATGCCGCCGATCTGCCCGGGGGCCAGGTCAAGCATGCGCTTGATACCTGCCAGGGCTGCTTCCAGCCCTTGTTCTTCATCCACCCAGAAGTAAAACGGCTGGATAACCTCGGGCTTGCGCACCAGGGCAATCGACATTTGCGTCACCACGCCCAGCCCGCTCTGGCTGAACAGGCCGTCGAGGTACGGCCCCACACCCCATTTGAAACAGGGCGCGCTGCCTCCCAGGGCCATGGGCGAGCGGTACAAGGTTCCGTCTGCCAGCACCGCTTCAAGGCCCAGTACCGCCTGGAAATGGTCGGTATGGGGGGTGATGCCGAAGCCACGCTCAAGGGCATTGCCGAGCACGCTGCAGGTCGGGCCGGCGCCGGTGACTGGCGTCATCCAGGGCAGGTTGTGCTCCTGCAGGTAGCGAGCGAGGTCGCCCTGGGTCACCCCAGGCTCCAGGGTCACCACCGACAGCGCCTCATCGAACGCCAGAATCCGGTTCATTGCGCTCAAGTCCATCAGCACGCAGCGGGCGTCGGTGGTCGAAGCGGTGCCGTAGCCCCAGTTGTGCCCGGTGCTGATCGGGTGCACGGCAACTCCATAGCGCCGGGCGATCGCCATGCACGCCGAAACTTGCTCGGTGCAGCGTGGCGCAATCACCACCCTGGCATACGCGGCGGAGCACATGGTGTCTTGCTGGAAGCGCTCGATGCTTGCCGCGTCGACGCGCACCCCCGCGTCACCGAGCACCTCGCGCCACTGCTGCTGGGCGAGCGTCAGGTGGGCGGATTCAAAAGGCACTGGCCAAGCCTCCGAGGCGCAGGAACAGGCGCAGCTGGTTCACATCCGCCTGGCGACTGGCGGGCAGCGCACTGTAGCGGCGGCGGAACTCGGGTTTGAGCACCCTGACGCAACGGCGCTTGGGCGTGCGGATCACCATCATCAACGGGCTGAACGCGGTGCTGTAGACCTTGGCGCAAGGGCCCAGGTAGCTGGCGGCCAGGGTCTGGAATTCCTCCAGGGAGAACGCGGCCAGCAGCGAATTGCGGTAGTCCAGCAGGGTTTCGGCGTCTGCGCCGTCGCTGGCGCGCTCGACAAAGTAGTCGACGGACTCGATGGTTTTCAGGCGCCCGAAGTCATTCAGGTAGATCGCCCGGTCATTGCGCAGCACCCGGGAGATATTGCGAAAAGTGCCTTCCAACTGGCCGAGGTTTTCCAGGTGATGCAGGGCCATCGACGAGATCACCACATCCACGCTGCGGTCAGCGATCGTGGCGAGCCGGGTCATGTCATCTGCAATCAGCTGGACGTTGTCGATGCCTTGCTGGTGGCACGCTTCACGGGCCACCTCCAGCATATTCTGCGACAGGTCCATGCCGATGAATTCGGCCCGTGGGTTGAGCCGTGCCACTTGCAGCAACAGGGCCGCCGGGCCGCAGCCGATGTCCAGCACCACGTCGCCGGGCTTGATCAGCGCGCACATCTGCGCACAGTGATAAAGGTGGGTGCCGGACAAGGCCTGGCCCTGGGCGGCGCTGTCGGCGTAGGACGCCACACTCTGCTGCTGTTCCATGACCAACGCAGGCTCGGGTATACGCTCGAAGGGCTGCTTGATCGTTATTTCTCTGAATATCGCGCGCAGCAATCCGCTGTCCATACTGCTTCCTCCATGAAATGACGTTTGAACGTGCTTACGCCAGGGCCAGCGCCCGCTGGATCCGTGGCGACAGGTTGCGGCCATGCACGCCGCAGCGGGCCATATGGGTCAGCACTTCGTGCGCGTCCCAGTGGCGTACGCTGCCGGTGGCGGGCAGGCGGATGTGGGCGTAGTCGCTGCGGCAGAAAAAATCGAAGAAGTGCGTGCGCTGGCCTTCCACGGCAAACCCCAGGGAGGGGCGCTGATAGGCCTGCTGGAATATCGCCGGCGCTTCGCCCAGGTCCAGCGACAGGGGCAGCGACAAGGCGTTGTTGAGCTTGGTGTAGGGCTGCACCCGGCCCATGGGCGAGAAGAACAGCACATTGCGATAAAACGCCCCCGCCCGTGGGTGCACGGCGATCAGCAGCCGCTGCACCCCGCGAAAATGCATGGCCCAGCGAAACATCGCGTTGTAGAGCATCAACGGCACACCCTTGCCGCGATACCCGGCGGCCACGGCCAGGGTGCCGACCTCGGCCAGCCGCCCGCCCGCCAGGCGTTGCAGCACCACCTCATTGCCATGCACCTCTTCCAGGGGCAGGCCGAGCATGGAGTCTTCGATCAACGACACCGTGCCGACGATCTGTCGGTCCTTGATCGCCACGAAGGTGGTAGTGCTGGGCAGCAGATGAAACGCGCAAAAGCGCATGCCGGCCCGGCACACCGTAGAGATACCGCGCCGCGCATAGCTGTCGTTGACCAGGCGCAACGCCTCTTCGAGTTCGAACAGGCTTTGCACCGGGCGAAACTCAAAGCCTTCGATGGCCAGGGGATGGCGGGCGATACGCTGGATAAACAGGCGCCGATACAGCGCCGGGGGAATGTAGCGCTCCAGGGAAACCATGCTGTGGCGGATGACATCGACGCCACTGTGAATGCGTGGCTTCCTGCCGAAATTGGTCATCACTCGTTGACTGTGCAGCATCAAACACCTCCTTGTGTGACTACCGCGATTGAAGCAATTGACGCCCGGGCCTAATGCCCATCCGGTAGTTGCTGGGACAGCGCGTGGCTGGCCGAGATGCAATAGATCGACTCGGACAACGCCTGGCGCTGTTCAAGGCTCAAGCCCTGGATGATGCCGCTGATCCAATCGGTGTGTTCGGCAAACACTTCATCGACCACGCGCTTACCGTCGGCGGTCAGGCTGATGATCAGCTTGCGCCGGTCGGTAGGGTCGGTCTTGCGCTTGATAAAGCCGTCGCCCTGCAGGCCATCGAGCAAGCCGGTCACGGTGCCGGTGGTGATCGACAGGCGCGTCGCCAATTCCAGTGGCGACAGTTTCCCGCCGGCGCTCTTGAGGGTGAGCATGATGACGAAGCGGCCCTCCGACAGGTTGTAGCGGGCCAGGCGGATGGCACACACACGATTGATCGCGGCCGCAGCCGACAGCAGCTCGAAGCACAGCTTGACGCTGTCCCTGACCTCGGCTGGCACCCCGTCAAGCTCGCGCAGCATGATGTGGTGTTTGTTCTCTAAAATATTCATAAGGCGCAGTTTATCTTGGTGCCTTACTAAGTCAACATTTTGTTTATTCTTCGTTGCAAGCACGGGGCAGGGCGCTTCGATCGGCAAGGTTTGTGGTGCAAAACCACAGTGAGTATGTTTGAGGCGGATGCCAGTTTTTGGGCGAGCATTGTCAGTGGCCGGCAACTACTGACCGCGCTCAACCGAGGAGTTCTTCGCCGAGCAGCACCCCGGCAATCACGATCATTGCCGCGCCCGAAACGCCGCTGACATAGCGCGCGGCAACCGGACGTGCCTGCAACACGGCCTGCGCGCCAAACCCCACTAGCAGGTAGACCACCGCACAGCTGAGGGTATGAATCAGCCCTAGCAGCACCATCTGCAGCGACACCGGCCAGGTGGCGCCAGGCTCGGTGAACTGGGGCAACAGCGCGAGGAACAGCAGGAAAACCTTGGGGTTCAGCCCACTGATGCACAACCCCTTGAGCATCCAGCGCTGCCAGCTATTGGCCTCCCGGCTGGCGTGCGCATGGGGTGTGGCAGGGTGGGCCAGCATATTGATGCCGAGCCACAGCAAGTAGCCGGCCCCGGCAACCGTCAGCACTGACAGCGCAGCAGGGTGACGGGTCACCAGGCTACCCACGCCGCCCGCCACGACCAGGGTGGCAAGTAAGTGGCCGCACAGCAGCCCAGCCACTGCGGGGATGACCCTGCGCCCCTTCAAGCCCGCCGCAATCGCGTAGGCCCAATCGGCGCCGGGCGTCAGCACAAACAGAATCGACACTGCCCAAAAGGCAAGCACAGCGGTCCACGTCATTGTTTTGTTCTCCCTGTAGGAATGTGCAGGAAGAATAATGAAATGCAGTTAGAATTTGCTTTCAAAGATACCTGGCAAAAGGCCTTGAATTGGGAGAATCTTCTAAGTGGACCGAATTGATCGAAAGATTCTCTGCGAGCTGCAAAAAGACGGGCGCCTGTCGGTCACCGAGCTTGCCGACCGTGTGGGGCTGAGCCTTTCCCCGTGCCATCGACGGGTCAAGGCCCTGGAGGAGTCCGGGGTGCTGCTCGGCTACCGCGCCTTGCTGGACCCCGGCGCAGTCGGCCTGAACTTCTCGGCAATGGTCTTTGTCACCCTGCGCGAAGGCGACCGGCCCGCAGTGGCGGCCTTTGAAGCGGCGCTGCTGGAAATTGCCCAGGTAGTGGATGCCCAGCGCCTGTTCGGCGAGCCGGATTACCTGCTGCATGTGATCACCCAGGATCTGCCGGCCTTTCAACGGCTCTACGATGAGAGCCTGTCGACACTGCCCAACGTGCAGCGCCTGACTTCGACCCTGGTGATGAAACGGGTGATCCAGGACCGTCCGCTACCGTTGTGATCATGGCGTAGCGCCTCATTGGTGCGGCGCTCCCATGCGCCGTGAGGCCCCTACGTCACCTCGGTGCGCGGCTTGCTCACCGACCGGCTGGCCAGCAGTCCCAGCTCGAACAGAATCCACATCGGCACCGCCAGCATGGTTTGCGAAAACACATCGGGCGGGGTCAGCAGCATGCCCACCACAAAGCAGCCGACGATCACATAGGGCCGGCTCTTTTGCAGGGTCTGGACATCGGTAATCCCGGCCCAGATCACCAAGAAGGTGGCCACCGGGATTTCAAAGGCCAAGCCGAACGCCAGCAACAGCGCGAGGATGAAGTCCAGGTACAGGGCGATATCGGTCATCATCGCCACGCCGTCCGGGGTCACGCTGGTAAAGAAGCCGAACATCATCGGGAACACCAGGAAAAACGCAAACGCCATGCCCGCGTAAAACAGCACTACGCTGGCGGCCAGCAGCCAGGCGGCGGTGCGGCGTTCCTGGCGGTACACCGCTGGCGCGATCATGCCCCAGGCCTGGTGCAGCAACAGCGGCATGCTGATGAACAGGGCGATCATCATGGTCAGCTTGAGCGGCGCCAGAAACGGCGAGGTCACCCCGGTGGCAATCATGGTTGCGCCGCTGGGCAGGAAATCGCGCAACGGCTGCGAGACGAAACTGTAGAGCTGCTGCGCAAAGGGGAACAACGCGCAAAACACCAGGAGGATCGCCAGGACGCAGCGCACCAGGCGCGAGCGCAGCCGGGTCAGGTGGCCGGTCACCGACAGGCGCGGGGCAGGCAAGGGCAGGTCGCTCATGGGGCAGGTTGTCCTGGGGAGGTGATGGTGGCTGGCGGCGGCGGGGCCTCCAGGCGGATACCGTCGCGCAGTTGCTGCTCCAGTTGCCGCAAGGGTTGCTGGTCGATGCTTTGCAACAGGTGCTCGTGGTCCAGTTCCTGGGTGACCTGGGCCTTGAGCGTATTCATCGCCCGCTTGGCCCGGCCCAGCCACAGCCCGGCATTGCGCGCGGCAATCGGCAGGCGTTCGGGGCCCAACACCAGCAGTGCCACCAGGCCCACCAGCAGCAGTTCGCTAAACCCGATATCGAACATCAGTGTTTGCTGTCTGCAGGTCGCTGAGGTTCGCCTTGCACCTCAAGGCTGGTCTTTTGCGCCGCCTGGGCGCCCGGCTCGTTGCCCATGGAGGAGCGAAAGCCCTTGATGGCCTCACCCACATCACTGCCCAGGCCCTTGAGGCGCCGGGTGCCGAACAGCATCACCACGATCAGCAGCACGATGACCAGTTGCCAAATCCCTATACCACCCATAACGCCACTCCAAGCCATTGATTTGAAATATGAAGGCGCAGTTTGCCGAGGCTTTATGACGGCGCGGTGACGTTTTTGCGGGAATTGTGTGAGCCTGCCACCTGGTTGAAACATCCACTGTGTTGACTGTCGCCAGGATCTACATAAAAGGTGGCTGGGCAATGGACAGAAATCGGCAGCAGGGGGCGGCGTTGTTGATGGTGCTGGTGGCCCTGGCGATGCTGGCGGGCGGCATGGCCTGGATGGTCGAGCAGGGGCGCCAGCAGGTCGACAGCGTGCGTCTGGTGCAGCAGCGCGTGCAGGCACGGGCGATCGAGCGGGCGGCGCTGGCCTTTACCGAGCAGGCCCTGCAAGACCCGTTGTGGCGCGCCAGCCCGTTGTTCTGGCAGGCCATGCGCGGGCAGCCGCTGGCTTATGACTTCAAGGGGGGCAAGGCGAGCATTCAGATTCGCGACCTGCACACCTGCTTCAACGTCAACGCGCTGATCGGCCCTGAAGCCGAGCGTGCCCAGCGTCAGTTGGTGCATTTGCTGGGGGCGGACATGGCTGCCGAACGCCTGGCCCAGACCCTGGCCGACTGGCTCGACGCCGACCAGCAGACCCGCCTGCAAGGTGCCGAAAGCAACGAATACCTGCGCCAGTCGCCACCGCGCCTGGCGGCCAATCAACGCATGCGCGATATCAGCGAGCTGAACCTGCTGGCGCTGCCCGACCCACTGCGGGCGTTGCGCTACCCGCAGCTATGCAGCCTGGACGAGACCGCCGGCTGGCGCCTGAACGCCAATGCGCTGAACCTGGAAATGCTGCCGCTGCTGGATGCGTTGTACGAGGGCGAAGTGTCGCGTTCGGTGCTGACCCGCCTGGTCAGCGCCCGCCCGGCGGGGGGCTATCGCGATGCAGGCGAACTGCGCCAGGCGCTGGGGGCGATGGATGACGCGATGTTTGAGCGTTTGAGCGAAGGTCTGCAGCTCAATGGTGACCACTTCCTGCTGCAACTGGACATCGACCTGGATGGCCAGCGGTTTCGCAGCCAGTACCGTGTCGAAGCGCAGGGCGTGGTGAAATGGCATGCGCGAGTGCCGGCGCAGGGCATGTTACTGCGCTCGCGGGAGCCTTTGCCGTTATAGCGCGATAGCCCAGGCAGTGTAAGCGTTGGCTTGCCCGCGATGACGGTGGTGCAGTTACCATTTTTGCCGGCTGGTTGACCGCTGTCGCAGGCAAGCTCCCCCATGGATCTGCCCGGTTGTAGATTTTGAGTGCAGCATGAACCCTGTAGGAGCTGTCGAGCTTTAGCGAGGCTGCGAAAGCGGTGGCTTAGCCAACATCAATGCCAGCCATACCGCCGCCATCGCCGCCTCGCTGGGGCTCGACAGCTCCTACATTATTTTTGCCCGGCTGGCATGGCGTGGTCGCTGTAGGCCGCCAGCGTCAAGGCTCCGCAGATCCCGATGAACCCTGTAGTAGCTGTCGAGCCCCAGCGAGGCGGCGATAGCGGTGGCTCAGCCAACATCAATGCCAGCCATACCGCCGCCATCGCCGCCTCGCTGGGGCTCGACAGCTCCTACATTATTTTTTGCCCGGCTGGCATGACGTGTTCGCTGTAGGTCGCCAGCGTCAAGGGTCCGCAGATCCCGCAAATCCCGATGAACCCTGTAGGAGCTGTCGAGCTTTAGCGAGGCTGCGATAGCGGTGGCCCAGCCAACATCAATGCCAGCCATACCGCCGCCATCGCCGCCTCGCCGGGGCTCGACAGCTCCTACATTATTTTTGCCCAGCTGGCATGGCGTGGTCGCTGTAGGCCGCCAGCGTCAAGGATCCGCAGATCCCGCAAACCCCGATGAACCCTGTAGGAGCTGTCGAGCTTTAGCGAGGCGGCGATAGCGGTGGCTCAGCCAACATCAATGCCAGCCATACCGCCACCATCGCAGCCTCGCTGGGGCTCGACAGCTCCTACATTATTTTTGCCCAGCTGGCATGGCGTGGTCGCTGTAGGCCGCCAGCGTCAAGGCTCCGCAGATCCCGATGAACCCTGTAGGAGCTGTCGAGCCCCAGCGAGGCGGCGATAGCGGTGGTTCAGCCAACATCAATGCCAGCCATGCCGCCGCCATCGCAGCCTCGCTGGGGCTCGACAGCTCCTACATTATTTTTGCTCGGTTGGCATGACGTGTTCGCTGTAGGTCGCCAGCGTCAATGCTCCGCAGATCCCGCAAACCCCGATGAACCCTGTAGGAGCTGTCGAGCTTTAGCGAGGCGGCGATAGCGGTGGCTCAGCCAACATCAATGCCAGCCATGCCGCCGCCATCGCCGCCTCGCCGGGGCTCGACAGCTCCTACATTATTTTTGCTCGGTTGGCATGACGTGTTCGCTGTAGGCCGCCAGCGTCAAGGATCCGCAGATCCCGCAAATCCCGATGAACCCTGTAGGAGCTGTCGAGCCCCAGCGAGGCGGCGAAAGCGGTGGCTCAGCCAACATCAATGCCAGCCATGCCGCCGCCATCGCCGCCTCGCCGGGGCTCGACAGCTCCTACATTGATTTCCCTCCGGTGTTTCAGAACCGCAGGGTAGCCCCCGTCGTCAGCCAGCGGTCGCGATCCCCGGTCAGGTTGTGCCCGACCACCAGGTCTACATCCACTTGCTGACCCAGATGCACTCGCGGCCCGGCTTGCCAGGCCTGGTCGCCGCCTTGCTGGCCATAGCGTTCTGCCAATAGCGTCAATGAGTCCGCCAAGCGGTATTCCAGGCCTGTGCCCCAGGTCAGTCGGTGGTTTTGTTCGCCATTGTCATAGGCATGGGCCCAGCCGGCATTGAGGTTCAAGCTCAGTGTCTCGAACGCTTGCCAGGTCAGCGGCAGGCCCAGGTCGGCGCCGTCGAACGGATGCCGGCGATCCAGCGCGATATGCGCCGCCGCCGCCCAGGCGATCTCCACGCCCGCATCCTGCCAGGCCCACAATGAACCCTTGAGTTGCGGGCTGAGTTGGGTCTGCTCAGGGTCATCCTCGAGGGCCGTGCCCCATTGCAGGTTGGGCAATGCCCTCGACGTACAGGCTGTAGAGAGCGTGGTGCGCTGTGTTGAACGGGTGTAGCCGGCGTCGACATTGCATTCGCCGGGGGCGTTGATGGCGCCATCATCGACCACGTAGGAACCGCCTGCGGCGAACGCCTTGGACACCAGGCCAACGGCCAGGGTCGCGCCGATAAAGACCAGGTTGCGGCGCAGCGCTCGTTGCCGCGACGCCGGCAGCCACTCGAAGGCAGCCAGGAAGGTGTGTTTGTGCATGGGATTATGCTCCGGCTCAGTACCACTGCTTGAAGCGGCGGATGTAGATCGTCTTCATCAGTTGTGCCACGCAGCAGTAGGCGAGCAAGGTGCCGACCAGCCAAGGGAAGTACGCCCACGGCAACGGCTGCAAGCCCACGATCGTGCCCAGGGGCGAGAAGGGCACATAGATCCCCAGGGCGATGACCAGGCTGGTCATCAGCAACACCGGCCAGGCGGCGGTGCTCTGGAAGAACGGGATCTTGCGGGTGCGCAGCATGTGCACCACCAGGGTCTGGGAGAGCAGCCCTTCAACGAACCAACCGGACTGGAACAGGGTCTGCATTTCCACACTATTGGCCGAGAACACGTACCACATCAGGGCAAAGGTGGTGATGTCGAAGATCGACGAGGTCGGCCCGATCCAGATCATGAAGCGCCCGATGTTCTGCGCGTCCCACTTGCGTGGCTTGGCCAGGTATTCCTTGTCCATCTTGTCCCACGGCAGGGCCAGTTGGGAGATGTCGTACATCAGGTTTTGCAGGAGCAGGTGGATCGCCAGCATCGGCATGAAAGGAATGAACGCACTGGCCACCAGCACCGAGAACACGTTGCCGAAGTTGGAGCTGGCCGTCATGTTCAGGTACTTCATGATATTGCCGAAGGTCTCGCGGCCTTTAAGCACACCTTCTTCGAGGACCATCAGGCTCTTTTCCAGGAGGATGATATCGGCCGATTCCTTGGCAATATCGGTCGCGCTGTCCACCGAGATGCCGACGTCGGCATCGCGCAGGGCGGGTGCATCGTTGATGCCGTCGCCGAGGAAGCCCACGGTGTGACCATTGGACTGCAAGGCCTTGAGCACCCGGGACTTTTGCAGCGGGGTCAGCTTGGCGAACACCGTGCGTTGTTCGACCTGCTGCTTGAGGGTGGCATCGTCCATGGCTTCGATGTCCACACCCAGCAGTGGTTCGCCGGGTTCCAGGCCGACCTGGCGGCAGATGGTGCGGGTGACCACGGCGTTATCGCCGGTCAGCACTTTGACCGCGACCCCGATCTCTTGCAGCGCGGCAATCGCCGGGCCGGCGGTTTCCTTCGGCGGATCGAGGAAGGTCAGGAAACCGTGGATCACCAGGTTGCGTTCATCGGCGGGAGTGTACTGCTGGCGCGCCAGGGCCTTGGGAATATTGCGGGTGGCCACTACCAGCACGCGGAAACCGTCCTCGTTGAACTCGTTGGCGGTGCGCAGCAATTCCTGGCGACGACCCTCGTCCAGGGCCACGGCGCTAGCGCCTTCCATCACATGGGTGGCAATGCCGAGCATTTCTTCCACGGCGCCCTTGCACACCAGCAGGTGATCGCCGTGGCTGTCCTTGACCACAATCGACAGGCGCCGGCGCACAAAGTCGAAGGGCAGTTCATCGACCTTGCTGTAGGCAAACGGCACCTGGAACTTGGGGTTGTGCTGGGAGAACGCGAGCACCGCCTGATCCATCAGGTTCTTCATGCCGCTTTGGTGATGGCTGTTGAGCCAGGCCAGGGACAGCACCTGGTCGTCCCGCTGGCCGAAGGCGTTGACGTGGTGCTCGAGGATGATTTTGTCCTGGGTCAGGGTGCCGGTCTTGTCGGTGCACAGCACGTCCATCGAACCGAAGTTCTGGATCGCGTTGAGGCGCTTGACCACCACTTTGCGCTTGGCCATGGCATTCGCACCCTTGGCCAGGTTGGCGCTGACGATCATCGGCAGCATTTCCGGGGTCAGCCCCACGGCCACCGCCAGGGCAAACAGGAACGCGTCGCCCCAATCGCCCTTGGTAAAGCCGTTGAGGAAAAACACGATGGGCACCATCACCAGCATGAAGCGGATCAGCAGCCAGCTGACGCTGTTCACCCCACGGTCAAAGGCGGTTTGCACCCGGGAGCCGACGATGGCCTTGGCCAGCGAACCGAAATAGGTACGCGGCCCGGTCGCCACGACCACCGCCTGGGCGCGGCCGCTGACCACGTTGGTGCCCATGAAGCAGATGTTGGGCAGGTCCAGCAGGTTGCTCTGGTCCGGCGCTTGAAGCGTGGCGGATTTTTGCGTGACGTCGCCCAGGGTGTCGTACTTTTCTACCGGCAAGGCTTCGCCGGTCAGCACGGCCTGGCTGATAAACAGGTCGCGGGACTCGATCAGGCGGATGTCGGCCGGGATCATGTCGCCGGCCGACAGTTGCACGATATCGCCGGCCACCAGTTCACGCATCGGCACTTCACGCAGGGTGGGCTTGGCGCCGACCTGCTCGCGGCGCAGCACGGTGGCGGTGGTGCGTACCATGGCCTTGAGGGCTTCGGCGGATTTTGCCGAGCGGTGTTCCTGCCAGAAGCGCAGCAGGCTGCTCAGGGCGACCATGGTCATGATGATAATGACCTTGGTCAGGTCCACTTCTTCACCGGCGCGCAGCGGCAGCCAGTAGTCGGTGACAAAGCTGATCACCGCGAGGGTCAGCAGTACGTAGATAAACGGGTTGTTCAGGGCCTGGAGGAACTGCACCACCGCGTGGGGCGGCTTGTCGTGGGCCACCTCGTTATAGCCTTCGCGTTGCAGGCGGGCGCTGGCATCCAGTTCGGTCAGGCCGTCCTTGGTCGCCCGGACATTGGCCAGGGTCGCTGCCAGGCCGTTTTGCGCTTCGCGGGCGGCACGCATCGACAGTTTGCTGTCGTGGGCGGTGCTGTTTTTGTTTGCAAGTTGCGTGGTTTTTACGGCGCTCATGATTTTTACTCCTGTCGACATACCCGTTACTTGCCGTCAGGCAGGCGAACACAGGCACGCCGAGTCGCAGTTTTTGCGATCGGGTCTAATAACTTTAACGAGGCGAGTTAATTAACGGGCGCGCAGAAAACTACGGCTGGCTTAGTTCGCAAGGAACGCCAGTTAATTAATTGACCAATAATCAGGAAGTTGCTGTTTCCAGTCGGCTTATGCCGCGCGCGCGCTCAGGCTCAGGCGCACTTGGGCAAGCCGGCTGGAAACGTTCCGTCTCTGCGGATCTTGAGGGTCGGCATGGTCCCAATGCTGGACCAGATGGCCGGTGGTGGGGCACAGGCGCCAGTGCGCCTGCAGGTGTTGCACATTGATACGCGGGGAAGGGGAAGCCAAGGCCAGGCGCACCGGGGCAACGCCCATGGAAGCACGGCACAGCTTGGCACGCAGGGCTGAGGCCAGCGTGCGTACATCAGGTAGAACAAGGGTCTGGAAATTCATAACACACCTCGGGACCGGACTGTGCCGGCTCAAGGCAGTTACGTTGGAGCATCAAGCTCTAGCGCAGCTTACCCGGCCTGGAAGGCGAGTCCCGTCATTACTCTGGGTTTGGCGCCCGACCCCTGTATTCACGGGGAGCGGACAGCGACTAGATACTGTGTCCATTGGCTTCTTTTGTGAGGTTGAAAAAAGGCCCTAGTTGCAGGCACGGGCAATTTACTCAGGCAGGCAGGGGATGTCAATCTGTAATGAACTTGTTTGTTGTCCGTTCAGACTTTATTCAGATTGGCCTGATTGGCTATATAAGTTCATAGATTGTATGCGGCCAATAATGCGAGATAAATCAGTACTAAGCCGCAGGCACCATGACTGACTCGCTGCCAAGTTGCCGAGGCGTTCTTTCGCAAGACATTGACCAAGCCTGCAATCAAAAAACACGACAGGATCGAGGCCAGCATAAAACCGGCGAAGAACACCAGGGTCTGGCCATGACTCGGCGTGGCGCCGACGATGCCTGACAAGGCACTGCCCAGGGCGCCCCAATACACGATGTTCTTGGGGTTGGCCAACGAGATGGCGGCCCCCACCATCAGCGCATTGCGCCCGGTGCTGGGCGGTGCGCTGTCGGGTTGCGGCAACTGCCAGGCATCTTGCAGGCTGCGCAGGCCGAGCCAGGCCAGGTACAGCGCGCAAACGGCGGTCAGCGGCACACGTACCGCTTCGTGCTGGATCAGCAGGGCCATGCCGGTCAGGCCGATTACCGCCCAGGTCGCATCGCCCACCAGCGAGCCTATTTGCACCAGCAACGCTGGGGTGAACCCATGCAGCAGGCCGCGGCGCAGGGTTTCCGCCAGCACCGCGCCAGGGGACAGGCAAAACACAAAGCCGAATACCAGTGCGCAAAAAAAGATCGTCAACATCGCCATCCCCATAAATGCCATCGCCGGCAAGCCGGCTCCTACAGGTCAGTCTGAGGCTGGGGGCACGCAGGGGTCTTGGACCAGATTGCGCTCTGATAGCGGCCAGGGGTAATCCCGTACGCCGCACGGAAGTGCCGGTTGAGATGGCTCTGGTCGGCAAAGCCCAGGTCATGGGCAACCTCGGCGGCGCTCAGGCCGCTGCGCAGCAAGCCTTTCGCGCGGCGGGTACGCAGTTGCATGGCCCACTGGCGGGGGCTCAGGCCGGTTTCTTTCTGGAAGGTGCGCAGTACGTGGAATTTCGACAGGCCCAACTCGTCACCCAGGGCGTCCAGTGCCACACCCTGATGCAACTGCGCGGCGAGTAACTCCTGGGCCTGGGCGACGAGCCGTGACCCGGCGCTGGCGCCACCCGGCAGGCGCACACCACTGAGCTTGACCACCTCGCCCAGCAGCACCACCAGGGCATCTTCGTTCAGCCCCCGCAGCAGCGGGTCGGCGCTCAGCGCGCCCTTGGCGGCGTGCGCCAGTTGCGCCGCCAGGGCAGGGGCAAAACACAGCGCGCGATCAAACTCCAGGTGGGCCAGCCCCAGGTCGTCGGCCAGGCGATCGGCACCGGCGTACAGGCTGACAAAGTGCCAGGGCGCCCCCTCGGCCGCACCGCCGCCCTGGATCTGGCCAGGGTTGTACAGGGTGATACTGCCGGGCCCGGCCTCGAAAGTGCGGCGGTCCAGCCACACCTGTTCGGCGCCCACCAGGTTGACGCCAATCACGCATTCGTCGTGGCTATGGCGGGCAAACGTCAGGCCGCTGCAGGTGGTGCTGCTGATTTCGTAATGGCCCAGCCAGGCGTGGTGCGGGGAACTCATGGGGTGGGCTCAGTGGCGGCGGGTGCGGCAAAGCATACCTGTTTAGATACTCAGGCGCAGGGCCAGCGCGGCCAGGGTGGCCAGCAGCACCGGCAGCGTCAGCACGATGCCGACCTTGAAGTAATAGCCCCAGGTGATCCGGATGCCCTTGCGCGCCAGGATATGCAGCCAGAGCAAGGTTGCCAGGCTCCCAATGGGCGTGATTTTAGGCCCCAGGTCGCTGCCGATCACATTGGCGTAGATCATTGCCTCCTTGACCACGCCCACGGCATGGCTGGTCTCGATCGACAGCGCGCCGATCAGCACCGTCGGCAGGTTGTTCATCACCGAAGACAGCAGCGCCGTCAGCAAGCCGGTGCCCAGGGCGGCGCCCCACACGCCGTAATTGGCGAAGGCGTCGAGCCAGGTGGCCAGGTACGTGGTCAGCCCGGCGTTGCGCAGGCCGTACACCACCAGGTACATGCCCAGGGAAAAAATCACGATCTGCCAGGGCGCTTCCTTGAGTACCTTGCGCGTGGAGATCTTGTGGCCTTTGGCGGCGATCACCAGCAGGAGCAGGGCGCAGGCGGCCGAGATGGCACTGATGGGAATGCCCAGGGGCTCGAGGGCAAAGCAGCCGACCAGCAGAATGCCCAGCACCCACCAGGCGGCGTGGAAGGTTGCCGGGTCATGAATCGCGCTGGCCGGCTCGGGCAGGTCGGCGGGGTCATAACTGTGCGGGATATCGCGCCGGAAGAACCACAGCAGCACCGCCAGGGTCGCGGCAACGCTGACCAGGTTGACCGGCACCATCACCGCCGCGTACTGGTTGAAGCCGATGTTGAAATAGTCTGCCGAAACGATATTCACCAGGTTGGAGACTACCAGCGGCAGGCTGGCGGTGTCGGCGATAAACCCTGCGCCCATCACGAAGGCCAGGGTAGCAGCGGGTGAGAAGCGCAGGGCCAGGAGCATCGACATGACAATCGGCGTGAGGATCAGGGCCGCCCCGTCATTGGCGAACAGCGCCGAGACCAGCGCCCCCAGCAACACCATATAAGCAAACAGCCGGCGGCCCCGGCCCCGCCCCCAGCGCGCCACATGCAACGCGGCCCAGGCAAAAAAGCCGGCCTCGTCGAGGATCAGGCTGATGATGATCAGGGCGACGAAGGTGCCGGTGGCGTTCCAGATGATCTGCCACACCACCGGGATATCCGCCAGGCTGATCACGCCACAGGCCAGGGCGAGGATCGCGCCCATGGTTGCACTCCAGCCTACGCCAAGACCCTTGGGTTGCCAGATGACCAGGACAATGGTGAACAGGAAGATGGCGAGGGCAGCAAGCATCAAGGCATTCTCTGTGGGGGGGATTCGACGTTTGATTGACCTGTGACAAGGTACCGAGGTTCTGTGCCAAGTGGTTGAAATTAAAATGAAACACAACTGTCCTAAAGTGCCCGCCATTGGTGATAAAGGAAGTAACGGTGTGACCCGTGCCACTCGCAACCTGCGCAAGACCCTCGATTCTGTCGCGGACAACAACGAAACCGCGGCTTTTGACTTGATGCGCGCCGTCGAAAAACTCAGCGATGAAGTGCTGCGTCAGCGCCTGCTCAACACCATTCACCGCCTTAACCAGGATGCCCATGAACTGCGTGAGGCCCGGGATGCGGTAGAGCGGGTGTCGGTCAAGCTGGCCTGATAATGGCACGTAGCCGTTCGGCGATTGGGGGGTGACGATCGAGCCGGCTGCGCTGACACTGGGCATGGTCGCGGCTGTCCGCAAGACCCCATGCTCAATCCACAGGAAGTCATCGAATGAGTGAAAAACCGGCAATTGTCCTGGTACACGGCTTTTGGGGCGGCGCAGCCCATTGGAGCCGAGTGATCGTCGAACTGCAGAAAAAGGGCTATCGCGACTTGCACGCGGTGGAAATTCCCCTGACTTCATTGGCCGACGACGCCGAACGCACACGCAAGATGGTGGCCCAGATCAAGGGGCCGGTGTTGTTGGTCGGGCATTCCTATGGGGGCGCGGTCATTTCCCAGGCAGGCAACGAGCCCAACGTCCAGGGCCTGGTGTTTATTGCCGCGTTTGCCCCGGATGCGGGGGAAAGTCCGGGCGCAATCACCCAGCAACACCTGCCCGAGGCCGCCGCCAACCTGGTGCCGGACAGCGATGGCTACCTGTGGGTCAAGCCCGAGTTGTTCCATGAGAGCTTCTGCCAGGACTTGCCGCAGTCAGAGGGCGACGTGCTGGGAATTACGCAGAAGGCGCCCCTGGCCAGTACCTTTGGCGATGAAGTGAGCAATCCGGCCTGGAAGAACAAGCCGTCGTGGTATCAGGTGTCCACCCAGGACCACATGATTCACCCCGATAACCAGGTACGCATGGCCGAGCGCATCAAGCCCCGGGAGATTCTCACGCTGGACGCCAGTCACGCCTCGCTGGCCTCAAGGGCAGGCGAAGTGGCGGCATTTATCGACAAGGCCGCCACGGCCCTGCAGCCATAAATCAGGCAGGCAACATTCCTTCCTGGCGTCGGGGTGTTGCCTGCAAGATCGTTCAAGACAATCCTGTTTGGCGCTGCCATGCTTGCCGACTGTCTGTCGATGAGCCTGTTGTCCATGCCTACTGCCTTGCCGCATTACGCCTTCGCCCGTGGCGCGATTGCGATTATTCCCCTGTCGTTGGCCTGCGCCCCGTGGGGCCTGCTCGCCGGTTCCCTGGCGATTGACGCCCAATTCACCCCGCTGGAAAGCCAGGGCCTGTCGGCCATTGTGTTTGCCGGTGCCGCACAGTTGGTGGCGATTGGCATGGTCAAGAGCGGCGCGAGCCTGATCGCCATTTTGCTCACCACCTTGCTGCTGACCTCCCAGCACTTGCTGTATGGCATGCATATGCGTAGCACCCTGTCGCCCTTGCCGGCGCGCTGGCGCATGAGCCTGGGCTTTTTGCTGACCGACGAATTCTTCGCCCTGGTCAGCCAATACGACCGCCAGACCTTCAACCGCTGGTATGCCCTGGGCGTGGGCCTGACGTTCTACGTGGCCTGGAACCTGTTCACCCTGGCCGGCATCGTGCTCGGCAAGAGCATCCCCAACCTCGATCAACTGGGCCTGGAGTTCTCCATCGCCGCGACCTTCATCGCCTTGATCACCCCGGTTGTGCGTGATGTGCCGACGGTGGTGTGCGTGGCAGTGGCCCTGCTGTTTTCGGTGCTGCTCAGCTACTGGCACTGGGAGTCTGCGGTGGTGGTGTCGGGGTTGTTGGGGATGAGCGCAGGGTATGCCTGCAAACGCTTGGGAGTGGGGCAGCGATGATTTTTGTGATGATTATCGGCATGGGCCTGGCGGTGTTTTTCAACCGTTATCTGTTTCTTGAACCGCGCTTGCCGGTGCGCCTGAACCGCGGCGCCCGGGAGTTTCTCGGGTTCGCGGTACCCGGCATGTTGACGGCGATTTGCGGGCCGATCATTTTCCTCGCCGAGCACAAGCTCAACCTGAGCCCCACCAACCCCTACCTGCTGGCCGGGATCTGTGCGGTGGCCCTGATGTTCTGGACCCGCAGCGTGTTGACCACGGTGCTGTTGAGCATGGCGCTGTTCTATCTGTTTCGCTGGTTGTTGTAGGCAGTGGTACAGTCGCGTTTTTTTCAAGGAAGCGATGGCATGCGGAAGGTGGTGATAGGTGCGTTGGTCCTGGCGGCGCTGGCCGGTTGCGCAGGTTCGAAGATGAAAGACGCACGCGCTGGCGCGCCCTATAAAACCCTGGCGTCTGATAAGGCGGCCCTGGTCGTAGCCCAATGCATCCAGTTTGGCTGGCAGGACGAGGCGGTATTCGGCGTCGACGCCGGCGGCTTCATGGAGCCTGCGCAAGGCGGTGGCCATACGGTGTACACCACGGGCGGTGACTACTTTGTCGATGTGCGCAGCGCCGGTACCAGCACCACGGTCAGTTACTACGCGGTGCAGGACAATTGGGCCGCCAAGCGCCGTCTGGCCGCCTTGGCGACCTGCCTGTAGGTTGTTTCTTTAGAAATCTTCAGAAATGCCCAGCGGACACTGCGCCGGCTTTGTCTTAAAATGCCAGCGCTTGCCCGACATGATGGCTCTTTACCAGTACATGGATGTCGAGGCCTAAATGTCGGGCAAGCACCTTTTCAACGTGGCATATAGCCCAGGTGCCAGCGCCGCGGAATCTTCAGCGACACCAGGCCCAGCAGCGCCGACAGCAGGCCGCTGACCAACAGTGCCCGGATCCCCATCTGGTGCTCCAGCACAGCACCGATCACCGCGCCGACAAACATTCCGGCCCAGGGAATCAACTGCACGCGCCAGCCATTGCGGCGCTCCCCCAGCATCCAGCGCCCCAGGCCGCGACCGAAACGCGACAACGCGCCGGTCACGTAAGTCAGCCCCACGGGCAAGCCATTGACCTGTTCCACCGCCGCATTGAGCATGCCCATGGCAATGATCGCAGCCAGTACTGCCGGCAACTGCTCGGCCATCGGCCACGCCGCGGCGCCGCACAATAGCGTGGCAATACACAGCAACAACGGCAGCGCATGGCGCTTGCTCACGCGGCTGATGATCACCCCCAGCGCATTGCCCAGGATAAACGTTGCCACCAACAGGGTGAGGCGCCCGGTCAGCCCCAGGTCACCCTCACTGATTGCCACCGCCAGCCGCGTGGTGTTGCCGCTCATGAACGAGACAAAATCGCCACTGGCCATGAAACCGATGGCGTCGGTCATGCCGGCCAGCACCGAAAGGCTGGCCACCAGCGTCAGGCCGATGCGCCCCCGCCATTTGTGCTGGTGCTGCAGGGCGGTATTGACCATGGGTTTAGGGGAAGAGGGCAGCACGGCGAGAGGTTCCTCTATGAGATTATCCGGCCACTACCGTAGGACGCTTTCCGGTTGACTGCAATGACTTGGCACATCCTTCAGTTCACTTCCAAGCGCCAGCCCATGACGTCCCAGCTCAGAACGTGAGTCGGCGCCAGTGCCTTGAGAAACGCTGCGTCATGGGAGACCGCAATCAGCGCCCCGGTAAATCCCTGTAAAGCCTGTTCGAAGGCCATCACCGACTCCAGGTCCAGATGGTTGGTCGGCTCATCCAGGAGCAGCAATTGCGCGGGAACCTTGCGCCACAAGGCAATCGCCATGGCAGCCTTCAAGCGCTCGCCACCGCTGAGCTGGCCGATGGGCTGGGTGACGCGCCATGCATCCAGTTGCAACAGCGCCAGACGGGTGCGCAGTTCGGCTTCGGCCAGTGGCGTGTCCATCAATTTCAGTTGTTCGACGATCGACTGCTGGTCATCGAGCAGGGTCAAGTGCTGGTCGAGATAGGCGCTGGGTACATGAACCGTGCATGCGCCGCTGACAGGTTGCCAATGCCCCGCCAGCAGCTTGAGCAGGGTGGACTTGCCGCAGCCATTGGGCCCGTGGACCGCAACCCGGACCGGCCCGCACAGGCTCGCGTTGATCAGGGTGCTCGGCGCGCGGGGATCGAGCCAGGGCAACTGGCAGTCGATCAGGGTTAGCACTTGGCGGCCAGCCGGCAGGGGTGTGCCGGGCAAGGCAAGGAAGGTCGGCGTTTCGTCCACCACCCGTTCGTGGGCCGTGCGCACGCGTTCGTTCAAGGCCTGCTTGTGCTGCACATGGGCGCTGCGCACGTTGCTGACGATTTCATTGGCGGCGCCTTTCCAGCGGGATTTGGTGAAGGCATCGACATTGGCGTTCTCTGCATGTTTACGGGCACTGGCGGCGTGGCGCTGGAAACTGTCGATAGCCTTTTTCAGGCGCTGGTGCTCGCGCCGCCGATCCAGCCGCGCATGTTCCAGGGCGGCCTGAGCGGCCTGTTGCTCGGCATCACGCTGCGCCCGATAGTCATCGTAGTTGCCGCCATAGAGCCGGGCCCCGAGGGGCGACAGTTCGATGATCCGCCCCAGGGTATTGAGCAGGCGTCGGTCGTGGCTGACCACCACCAGGCCGCCGCGCCAGGCGCCAAGGGTCGCCAGCAGCCAATCGCGGCCGGCACTGTCGAGGTGGTTGGTGGGTTCGTCGAGAATCAGCAAATGCGGCGCGCCCAGCAGGCCACCAATCAGGGCGATCCTGGCCAGTTGCCCACCGCTGAGTTGGCCGGCGGGCTGATCGGGGTCGATCTCGGCCAGACCGGCGCCATCCAGGGCCTGGCGCAGGCGTTCGGCCAGGTCCCAGCGATCATCGATCAGTTCCAGGTCGTCGGCCTGCGCGCGTCCCGCGGCCAGGCGCTCAAGTGCCGCCAGAATAGGCGCGCAACCGCAGACCTGGGCCACAGTCTGCCCCGGTAACAGCTCAATGCTTTGTGGGACATAGGCGATACGCGCCGAGGATTTGATAACCCCATGGGATGGCTCAAGCACGCCGGCCAGCAGGCGCGCCAACACACTCTTGCCCATGCCATTCCGGCCGACAATCCCGGTCGGGGTGCAATCGATGGACAGGTTGAGGTCTTCCAGCAAAGTCTCGCCATCGGCGAACTGAAAACCCAGGTGATGCAAGGAAACAAGTACAGGCAGCCGGTTGACGTCAGTCATCAGCACCTCCAGAACAATGTGGCACAAGCCAACAAGCGCGCCAGGCGGCTCGTTGCGTTTACATGTTGGAAGGCTTAGTTGTTCACGTCGGCGGTCGTCCTGCAGTCGGGAGGGATTGGTAGCCTAGCGCAGTTCAGTCATTTTTCCTACATCGGTGGCGTCAGTGCCTACAGTTGCTCAAGAAACATCGCCAACCCCACTTCTTCGGCTTTCAAGCCCTTGCGCACCCTGGGCCGGGGCAGTTTCGCCAGGCCGCCCAGGCTGAAGTGCTCCAGCACGGCCGGGTGGATGTAGCATTTGCGGCACACCGCCGGGGTATTGCCCAGTTGCCGGGCGACATTCTTGACCATCTCCACCACATGCCGTTTTGCATCCGACTCCGGTTGCCATGCCAGTTCGCGCAACACGGCCAGGGCCAGGGCACTGCCGGCCCAAGTGCGGTAGTCCTTGGCGGTAAAGTCGGCGCCGGTGAGGCTGTGCAGGTAGGCGTTGACGTCGGTGGAGCTGACGGTATGCCGCTCGCCGTTCTCGTCCAGGTACTGGAACAGGTTCTGCCCCGGCAACTCCAGGCAGCGCTTGAGCACGGTGGCCAGGCGCCGGTCCTTGATACTGACCTGGTGCTCGACGCCGCTCTTGCCACGGAACTGGAACTGGATTTCGCTGCCCTTGATATCCACGTGGCGGGTACGCAGGGTGGTCAGGCCATAGGAGCGGTTATCGCGGGCGTATTGGCTGTTGCCGACGCGGATCAGCGTGGCATCGAGCAACAGCACGACGGTGGCCAGGACCTTCTCGCGGTTGAAACCCGGCGCATCGATTTGCGCTTGTAGCTGCTTGCGCAATTTGGGCAACGCGTTGCCGAACTGCTGCAGGCGCGAATACTTGTCGCTGTCGCGCACTTCACGCCAGCGTGGGTGATAACGGTATTGCTTGCGGCCGCGGGCATCGCGGCCGGTGGCCTGTAGATGGCCCTTGGGGTCGGCGCAGATCCACACATCGGTATAGGCCGGCGGGATGGCCAGGGCGTTGATGCGCTGGATTTCGTTGGCGTCGCTGATGCGCTGGCCGTCGCTCTGGAAGTACTGGAACTTGCCCCGCAGTTTGCGGCGGCTCAGGCCCGGCTGACTGTCGTCAACGTAGTGCAGGTCACGGGGCAGGTCGACGGGCAGGGTGGAGTCGGGCATGGCAGAGTCCTTGGCAACAAATCAGGCCGGTATGCCTGATTGACCGCAGCACCGGGCCGTGCGTTCAAGCCAGTACGGCGACCGCCTTGATCTGTGCCCATAACGCCTGGCCGGGATGCACTTGCAACTGGTCCCGGGAATAACGGGTGATGCGCGCCAGCAGCGGCGTACCCGCCGCGTCGAGCCGTACCAGCACATGCGCACTGTTATCGGCAGGGATCTCCTGGGTCACGGTCACGGGCAAGCAATTGAGGATACTGCTGTGCTCTCCAGGTTGCAGGCTGAGGCTCACGTCCCGGGCCTGGACCTTGAACCGCAAGTGTTTGCCCAGCTCCAGCGGCGCGTGGGCCACGCGCATTTGCAGTGGGCTGTTGGGCAATTGCAGGGTCAGCAGTTGGTAATGGGCGTCATGCTCGCTGACCGTGCCGTTGATCACCACGCCGGCATCGTCGCCCAGGCCCAGCGGCAGGTCGAGCCGCGCCAGGGTCTCGCCAATCGGCCCGCTGGCCAGGGCCTTGCCCTCACTGAGCAGGACAATATGATCGGCCAGGCGCGCCACTTCATCCTGGGCATGGCTGACGTACAGCACCGGGATTTCCAGTTGATCGTGCAGGCGTTCCAGGTAGGGCAGGATCTCGCCTTTGCGCTGGCTGTCGAGGGCGGCCAGGGGTTCGTCCATCAGCAATAGCTGCGGGCTGGTGAGCAGGGCGCGGGCAATGCCTGCGCGTTGGCGCTCACCACCGGACAAATGCTGGGGGTGGCGATCCAGCAGGTGGCCGATCCCCAGCAATTGCGTGGCGTGGGCCATGTCCACGCGACGCTGGGCCTTGGGGATCCGCTTGAGGCCGAACTCCAGGTTGGCCAGCACCGACAGGTGGGGAAACAGGCTGGCTTCTTGAAACACATAACCCAGGGCGCGCTTGTGCGGCGGCACAAACACGCCGTTGCGGCTGTCTTGCCAGACCTGATCGTTGATTTGCACAAATCCGTCGCCGGCCCGTTCCAGCCCGGCAATGCAGCGCAGGCACGTGGTCTTGCCCGAGCCCGAATGCCCGTAGAGCGCGGTGACGCCGCGCCCTGGCAGCTTGAGGTCCACGTCCAGGGCAAATCCGGAGTAGTGCAGTTGCAGGCGCACCTCGATCATCGACATCAGCTCCAACCCGCTTTGGTTTTACGGCTGGAGTAGAGCGCCAGCAACACCAGGAAAGAAAACACCACCATGGCCCCGGCCAGCCAGTGGGCTTGGGCGTATTCCATGGCTTCGACGTGGTCGTAGATCTGCACCGAGACCACGCGGGTCTTGTCGGGGATATTGCCGCCAATCATCAGCACCACGCCAAACTCGCCCACGGTATGGGCGAAGCCGAGGATCGACGCGGTGATAAAGCCGGGGCGGGCCAGCGGCAGGATCACCGTGAAAAATGTATCCCAGGGATTGGCCCGCAACGTCGCGGCAACTTCCAGGGGACGGCTGCCGATGGCCGAGAACGCGTTTTGCAACGGTTGCACCACAAACGGCATGGAATAGATCACCGAGCCAATCACCAGGCCGGCGAAGCTGAAGGTCAGGGTGCCCAGGCCCAGCCATTGGGTGAACTGCCCGAGGTAGCCATGGGGACCCATGGTCAGCAGCAGGTAGAAGCCAATCACCGTCGGCGGCAGCACCAGGGGCAGGGCGACCACCGCGCCAATCGGCCCGCGCCACCAGGAACGGGTGTGCGACAGCCACAGGGCGATGGGAGTGCCGATGATCAGCAGAATCACGGTGGTCAGCGACGCCAGTTTCAGGGTCAGCCAGATCGCGGAAAAATCGGCACTCGATAGTGGCATTTACAGTTGATAACCGTAGGATTTGATAACGGCAGCGGCTTTCGGCCCCTTGAGGTAGTCAACCAGTGCCTTGGCGGCCGGGTTGTCCTTGCCTTTGTTGAGGATCACCGCGTCCTGTTTGATTGGGTCATGCATCTCGCCCGGCACAATCCACGCCGAGCCGCTGCTGACTTTGCCGTCTTTATAGATTTGCGACAAGGCGACAAAGCCCAACTCGGCATTGCCGGTGGACACAAACTGATAGGCCTGGGTGATGTTCTGGCCTTCGACCAGCTTGCTCTTGACCTTGTCGGTCAGGCCCAGCTTGGCCAGGACCTGGGTAGCCGCGAGGCCGTAGGGTGCGGCTTTCGGGTTGGCGATGGACAGGTGCTGGTATTCATTTTTTTGCAGCACCGCGCCCTTGGCATCCACATAACCTTCCTTGGCCGACCACAGCGCCAGGGTGCCCACGGCATAGGTGAAGCGCGAGCCCTTGACGGTGTCGCCTTCGCTTTCGAGCTTTTGCGGGGTGGTGTCGTCGGCGCTGAGGAACACTTCAAACGGCGCGCCGTTCTTGATCTGGGTATAGAACTGCCCGGTGGCCCCGTAGGCGGCGACCAGTTTGTGCCCGGTGTCTTTTTCGAAGTCGGCGGCGATCGCCTGGATCGGCGCGGTGAAGTTGGCGGCGACGGCCACTTGCACTTCATCGGCGTGGGCTGTGCCCAAGGTAAAGAGGGCGATCAGGGTGGCCAGGCCGGTGGGGGCCAGGCGTTGGGCGCGAATCATCATGAAGCAGCTCCTTGGGGTGCCGACGTGGCGGCTTGTTATAGTTAATCGCTATGTATGAGAATATATAGCGGTTCGCCATCGTCGGTACAGTGCAAAGTTGTCTCAGGGGTCTAGCCCTTGTTGAGTTGCGCCAGCGCCTGGCGGGCCAGGCTCAGGGTCAGCTCGCGGGTGGACAGGTCTTGCCCCAGGCGCAGCGCCTGGCCGGCCCACAGGCTGCTGAAGTCGGCTGCATCCAGGGCGCGCAACGGCAGCAATGCACCACCGGCCAAGGGAAACGCCGGGGCGGTGGGATTGATTGGCCCAAGTTCGCGCATCACGCGATTGATGATCCCCCGCGCCGGGCGGCCGGTGAACAGGTTGGTCAGTGCCGTTTCGCTGGCCTGGGCGCTGTGCAATGCCTGATGGTGGGCGGGGGTGATAGTGGCTTCGGGCGTGAACAGATAGGCCGTGCCGATCTGCACCGCCGAGGCGCCGAGGGCGAACGCGGCAACCATGCCCCGCGCATCGCCAATCCCGCCGGCGGCGATTACCGGCACGCTGACTGCATCGACGATCTGCGGCACCAGGGCCATTGTGCCGATCTGGCTGGTGAGGCGGTCGCTGAGAAACATCCCGCGATGCCCCCCGGCCTCATACCCCATGGCGATGATTGCATCGCAGCCGTGCTGCTCCAGCCAGATCGCCTCCTCGACGGTGGTGGCGGACGACAGCACTTTCGCCCCGGTGGCCTTGACCCGGTCCAGCAGCGCTTTTTCCGGCAGGCCAAAGTGGAAGCTGACGACTTCCGGGCGGAATTCTTCCACCACCTCGCAGCTGGCATTGTCGAACGGTGCGCGGTTGGAGAGCGGGGTGGGCGCGTCAAAATCTGCGCCCAGCTCACGGTAGTAGGGCTCCAGCAAATCCTTCCACTGGCGATCCCGCTCGGGGTTGGGGGCCGGTGGCCGGTGGCAGAAGAAGTTGACGTTCAAGGGGCGGGCGCTGGCCTGGGCAATGGTGGTCAACGCCTGGCGCAGTTGCTCGATGCTGAGTGTGGCCGTGGGCATCGAGCCCAGCGCCCCGGCCTGGCTCGCGGCGATCACCATCTCGGGGCTGGTGCTGCCGGCCATGGGCGCCTGGATGATCGGCAATTCAATGCCCAGCAGGTCGAGAATGCGGGTGTCTGGCCAGGTGCTCATGGATCGCTTCTCCAATGATGGAACGCTCAGGAAGGGCTGCCCGGCCCTTTTAACAGGGCCGGCCGGGGCAAGGCCAGTCTGTATTATTCACTGGACGCCGGCTGTGGTTCATGCGGGGTGTGGCGTTCGCGCTGGAGCAACAGCTGTTTGCGCTCCACGCCCCAACGGTAACCCGATAGATGGCCATCGCTGCGTACCACGCGGTGGCAGGGAATCGCCACGGCCAGGCTGTTGGCGCCGCACGCCTGGGCAACGGCGCGAAAGGCGCTGGGTGCGCCGATGCGCTTGGCAATCTCGGCGTAGCTGGCGGTGCTGCCCACCGGGATTTCCCGCAGTGCCTGCCAGACCCGCTCCTGGAAGGCGGTGCCGCGCAGGTCCAGGGGCAGGTTCAGGCCCAGGGCAGGCGCCTCGATAAACCCCACCACCTGGGCAATCAACTGTTCAAAGCCGGGGTCGGCACCGATCACATTGGCCTGCGGGAACTGGTCTTGCAGGTCGCGCGCCAGTTGGTCCGGGTCGTCACCCAGGAGGATTGCGCAGACCCCGCGATTGCTCTGCGCCACCAGAATCGCCCCCAGGGAACACTCGCCGACGGCAAAGTGAATATCGTTATGGATGCCACCGGCTTTGTAGTCGCTGGGCTTCATGCCGAGCAACTGGTCGGCTGACGCGTAGAAGCGGCTGTTGGAGTTGAAACCCGCGTCGTACAGCGCATCGGTCACCGACTGGCTGTCCTGCAGGTGCGCCCTGACCTTGCGTGAGCGATGGGCGCGGGCATAGCCCCGGGGTGTCAGCCCGGTCAGGGTCTTGAACACGCGGTGGAAGTGGAACGGGCTCAAGCCGGCGCCGTTGGCCAGGTCTTCCAGGGCGGGCAGGGTCTGGGCCTGTTCGATATGACGGCAAGCGGCGGCAACCAGGTGCGCATGGCGTTGCGCAACCTGGGTCTGGTCGGCCGAGGTACGTTTGTTGGGGCGGTACCCGGCGGCTTCGGCTTGCTGCGGTGTGTCGAAAAACTCGACATTCTTGCGCAGTGGCTGACGTGCGCTGCTGCTGGGGCGGCAATACACGCCGGTGGTCTTGACCCCGTAGACGAAGGTCAGGTCGGCCGTGGCGTCGCGGGCGACAATGGCTGCCCAGCGCAGATCATCTTCAGTGCTCATGGCAATAGCTCGGCAATGGATCAGTGGCCAGGATAATAAACCGCGGGCGCCCGGGCACTCCGTTGCTTGCGGTGGAATTCACCGGGGTCAGCCGGCCCTGCGAAACGTCAGGTTGATCCGTTGCGGCCCCATGCGCGGGTGCACGCCTTCCTTGATCGGCAGCACCCCATGAAAGCGCAGGCGATCGACGCCGCCCCAGACCGCTACGTCGCCATGGAACAGCGAGATCTTTTGTGTCTTGTCACTGCGCTGATGGCCGCCAAACAGAAACACCGCCGGCAGCCCCAGGGACAACGAGACCACCGGGGCGCTGTAGTCGCGCTCGTTCTTGTCTTGGTGCAGGGACATTCTGGCGCCGGGTACATAGCGGTTGATCAGGCAGGCGTCGGGTGCAAAGCCGTCGAAGCCGGCAGCCCTGGCCGCGTCGATCGCCAGTTCGCGCAGCACGGCCGGCATGCTCGGCCAGGGTTGTTGGCGCTCGGGGTCCAGAGGGCTGTAGCGATAGCCCTGGCGGTCGGTGGTCCAGCCCAGTTCGCCGCAACTGCTCAGGGCCGCCGACATGGTAAAGCCACCGGGGGTGACCATCTGCCGGAACGGTGACTGGGCGAGGACGGCACGAAGCTCGGGCAATACACGCTCAAGCCAGGGCAGGGCATAGCCCCTGAGGACGTAGGATTGTTCGCCGATTTGCTCGCGACGGGCCGGTTGTTGCAAGGCCTCGTCGCTGAACAGGTCACCCGTGGAATCAGGTTGCACAATCACTCCGCTGCTGGTCGTGGTTTTACAGGGCCTTGCTCACGGTGATCTCAGTGATTTCGTCACTGGCATCGTGAATTTTCGCCAAGGCCTCCTGGGCCTCTTCGATGCTCGCAGCGTGCAGTTGGGCAAATTCGAAGCGGCGTTCGCCGTTGAGTTTGTACTTGATGACGTATTTGGTGGTTTGAGTCACGGTGATTCCTGTGGCTTGGGTGGCAATCAGCTGAGTTTGGTGCTGGTGCGGCGAACAATGCGGATCTTATGGGACAACGCTGGCTTGCGGGTAACGCTGATGGCACGGCGCGTCACCACATCCAGGGTGATGTTCCAGAACCCGGTGCTTGGCGCGGTGATCTTGGCCGGGAACTTGTCGAAGGCGCCACCGTGATAAGTGTGGCGACCGCCATTTTTGAAGCTGCGAAAATTCGCATCGCTCATCAGGCGGATATTGCAGGTCTGAGAGCATTCAATGACGACAATATCCCCTTCGTTCAAGTGTTCGCGCTGGTGGATGAATTTCATGGGGGGGTGTCTCCAGAAGGGCTTTTTCTGAAAAATCAGAACGATACGTAGGTTAAGATGGAGTTTATCAGCCCCAGCACGTTTATTATCGGGTCGTCGTCGACGTCTTCGACAATTTAAAACAGTTATTTACCGATATATCAGGGATAAATCCTACGTGGGCGGGAGAAAAATACCATCTCCGCTGTCGTAGGGTCTTTATCGGAGGTTTTGTATGAAGTGGAGTGTATTGGTTCTGGCCCTGGCAATAGGTGGATGTGCTTCGGTTTCAGACATCAAGCAGACACCGCCAACCCTGGCGGTTATCTCCGGGAAAAAACCGCAGGAATACGCGGCGTGTGTGGTGCAGAAACTGTCGTCGACCCGTCGTCCGTCGCAGATCGAGCCTCATAAGGAAGGTGTTCGGGTGATTGTGCCGCAGAAGTTTTCGGCTGACCCGTCGGCCATTTTCGAGATTGAAGACCGCTCCAGCGGAAGCAGCATCAAGCTCTACGAGAGCATGTCCAATGTGCCGATTCGTCCGGGTGACGTGAAAAAAGCTGCGGAAGACTGTATTTCCGGCTGAGTCCACGACGCCGCTCATACGCGATCAACTCCGATCAAAAAGCCCGGCCTGCGGTTGCAGTGCCGGGCTTTTTATTGTCGGCAATTTCTTACATGGCGGTTGTGACTGTCGGCTCATTACCCTACCATTTGTAGGCTTATGCATTGTAGGTCTAAGCATATAACTATAAAAATGGAGTCGTGATGATGTCTGTGGAGAGAGTGTTGATGGGTGGCGCCTTGCTACTCATGCTCGGCAGCGCGCAGGCGCTGGAGGGCAACAAGATATTCAGTGAAGGTGGCGCGCAGCCTGGCGCGGCGGCGTGCATGGCATGCCACGGGGCGGATGGCCTGGGGTTGGCTGCTGCGGGTTTTCCGAGGCTTGCGGGGTTGCCGGCGGCTTATTTGAGCAAGCAACTGCATGATTTCAAGAGTGGCACGCGCAGCAACCCGGTGATGACGTCGCTGGCCAAGGCGCTTACCGAGGAAGAAATCGCGGCGGTGACCCAGACACTGGCGGCGATGCCGGCACCTGCCGTGGCCGTCGGCCATCGTAGTGCTACGCCGAACAGTCCCGCTGCAAAACTGGCGCTGCAAGGCGCCTGGGAACGGCAGATTCCGGCGTGCGTCAGCTGTCATGGCCCCTCGGGCGTGGGGGTTGGCGAGGCGTTCCCGCCGCTGTCCGGGCAGTCCGCGGCCTACCTGGCTGCCCAGCTCAATGCCTGGCGCGGTGGCACTCGGCGCAACGACCCCAATGACCTGATGGGGCACGTGGCCAAATCCCTGACGGATGACGAAGTGCAGGGTATCGCCAATTACTTCGCCTCCTTGCCTGGCCAGGAGGTCAAGCCATGAAGAATCTGTCATTTGCACCCGTGTTGGCCGCGTTGATCAGTGTCCCGGCGTTGGCCGCACCGATTGCCATGGAAGATCAGTCGCAACTGCAGGTGCCGGCTGCGGTCCCCGCCGCCAAGGCGTTCCAGCCGCCCCAGGAAAGCGAACTGCCTGACAACGCCTACGGCAAGCTGGTGATGCAGGGCTATGCGTTGTTCGTCGATACCAAGCGCCTGGCGCCGCAGTTTGTCGGCAACGGCCTCAATTGCAGCAACTGTCACCTGGATCAGGGGCGCCTGGCCAATTCCACGCCCCTGTGGGGGGCGTACCCTATGTACCCGGCGTACCGTAAGAAGAATGACAAGGTCAACTCCTTTGCCGAGCGCCTGCAGGGCTGTTTCCAGTTCAGCATGGATGGCGGCACGCCACCGGCAGCGGACAGCCATGAGATTGCTGCGCTGTCGACCTATGCCTACTGGCTGGCGAGCAAGGCACCCTTGGGCGTGGAGTTGCCGGGGCGTGGCTACCCGGAGGTGCCACAACCGGCCAAAGGCTACAACCTCGCGCAGGGTGCCGAGGTGTACAAGGCGCAATGTGCGGTGTGCCATGGCGCCGAAGGGCAGGGGCAGAAGGTGGGCGACAGCTACGTGATGCCACCGTTGTGGGGTAAGGATTCCTACAACTGGGGCGCCGGTATGCATCGGGTCAACACCGCAGCGTCCTTCATCAAGCACAACATGCCGCTGGGCAAGGGCGGCAGCTTGAGCGACCAGCAGGCCTGGGACGTAGCGGCCTATGTCAATCGCCATGAGCGCCCGCAGGATCCGCGCCTGGTAGATGGCTCGGTGGAGAAAACCCGCGTGAAGTTCCATGCCAATGATGGGGTGAACCTGTACGGGCAAACGGTAGACGGCGTGCTGATTGGCCAAGGCATCCGTTAAACTGTTGTCTGAACACAAAAAATGCCGCTCAAGCCCCGGGGTTTGAGCGGCATTGTCATTCTGGAAAAGCAATTATGAAACGTGAGCGCGTCAAAGAGCGGCATGCAGAGGGTCATATCTCTGCGACCCATGTGATTCAAAATCCGGCCAATTCGGGGGAGTGGATCGTGTTTTTCAAGAAAAGCGGCGGGCGCAGCTTTTTCCTGGTGGATGACCAGGACGAGGTCGAATCCTTTGAAAAACTCGATGACCTGATCGACACCATTCGCAGCCTCGGCATCAAGTTCGCCGAGATTCACATGTAGCCGCCCAGCTTACTTGCAGACCACCACTACACTGCGACCCTTGAAGTTGCCCACATCGGCGCCCAGGGTCTTGTCGCTTTCCTTCAAGGCTGGCGTGCCTTCGGTGCCGACGATGCGGTAACCGGTGCCGGCGCAGGAGGCATCGGCCTTTTCGTAGCAACTGGCCCAGGAATTGGCCTCGCCCGAACAGTCAATGGTCAGGCCTTGTTCGCCGTTTTTCAGGTAAATGTCGGAAGTGGTGGTGCAGCCGGCGAGCGCCAGTACCGAGGTCAGTGCCAGGATCTTGTTCATGTAAGGTTCGTCGTTGAGAAGTGTTAAGGGGCGCGCTGACACTGTTGTGGGGCGTTTCAGCGAGATTATAGCGAACGGCCATCAAGGTACAGACAATCACAAAAAAGCCCCGTTCACCGGGGCTTCATGCGCAACCGCAGAGGCTTATTTGCCCTTGGGTCGCTTGCTCGACGCGTGGCCGGCTTCATCCACAAATACTTCGGCTACCGCAATCGCCTGGCTTTCGGTGGCGAATACGCCGGCAACGCTGTCGCCGTGAAAGTTGATCAGGTGCCAGCCGTCTGCTCGCTTGGTGATCAGGTAGCCGTTTACGCCTTTGGGTTCTGACATCTATTAACAATCTCGTGGTCTGGTGTTCAAGCTGGCAATGATAGCGCCAAATGCCATGGGGGCGCGTAAGTTGTTGCAGGTCAGTGCCGAACCCCATAAAGCGTGCTAAAAAGGATATGGCCCTTTGAAATCAGGGGATGCTGGGTTTTCTCCGGTGCCGTTGGGGCCGCTTGTTTGAACATGGGCGGAACTAACGCCGACATTTTTTCTCTATGTTGACATCGCAACGCCAGCAGCGCCCATTGTAAGGTGGCTGCGGCCTGATTAGACTGCGCCGAATTTCGTACGCACAGCCCTTATTAAGGACTTATATGATCAAGAAATGCTTGTTCCCAGCAGCCGGTTACGGCACTCGCTTCCTGCCAGCGACCAAGGCCATGCCTAAAGAAATGCTGCCGGTGGTAAACAAGCCACTGATCCAGTACGGCGTCGAAGAGGCACTGGATGCCGGCCTGAACGAAATCTCCATCGTCACCGGTCGTGGCAAGCGCGCCCTGGAAGACCACTTTGACATCAGCTATGAACTGGAAAACCAGATCAAGGGCACCGACAAGGAAAAATACCTGGTCGGTATCCGCAAGCTGCTCGACGAGTGCTCGTTCTCCTACACCCGTCAGACCCAGATGAAAGGCCTTGGCCATGCCATCCTTACCGGTCGCCCGCTGATCGGTGACGAACCATTTGCCGTGGTCCTGGCGGACGACCTGTGCGTGAACCTGGAAGGCGACGGCGTCTTGACCCAGATGGTCAAGCTGTACCAGAAATACCGCTGCACCATCGTTGCAGTGCAGGAAGTCGATCCTTCGGAAACCAACAAGTACGGCGTGATCGCTGGCGACGACATTGGCGATGGCCTGATCCGTGTGCGCGACATGGTCGAGAAGCCAGCGCCGGAAGATGCCCCGTCGAACCTGGCGATCATCGGTCGCTACATCCTGACCCCGGATATCTTCAAGCTGATCGAAGAAACCGAGCCCGGCAAGGGCGGCGAAATCCAGATCACCGACGCATTGTTGAAGCAGGCCAAGGACGGTTGCGTCATTGCCTACAAGTTCAAGGGTCGTCGTTTTGACTGCGGTGGCGCCGAAGGCTACATCGAGGCGACCAACTTCTGCTACGAGCACTTCTACAAGACTGGCAAGGCTTACTGATTAAGCATGGCCTGTTGAGTCTCAAGAAAGCCACCTTCGGGTGGCTTTCTGGTTTTTTGGGTACAAGCGGGTATCCTGATGCCCTGCCGAGGAGAGTGAAATGGCCTACGATTTTGATCTTTATGTAATTGGCGCCGGTTCCGGTGGCGTTCGGGCGGCACGCTTTGCCGCAGGGTTTGGCGCGAAGGTCGCCGTGGCGGAAAGCCGCTACCTGGGCGGGACGTGTGTGAATGTGGGCTGTGTGCCGAAAAAGCTGCTGGTCTATGGCGCGCACTTTGCCGAAGACTTCGAGCAGGCCAGCGGTTTTGGCTGGTCCCTGGGCGAGGCGGACTTTGATTGGGCGACGCTGATCGCCAACAAGGACCGCGAGATCAATCGCCTCAATGGCATTTACCGCAACCTGCTGGTCAACAGTGGCGTGACCCTTCACGAAGGCCACGCGCGCCTGACCGGGGCGCACGAGGTCGAGATCAATGGAGAGCGCTTCACCGCCAAGAATATCTTGATCGCCACTGGCGGCTGGCCGCAGATTCCCGAGATTCCGGGGCGCGAGCACGCTATCGGCTCCAATGAGGCGTTCTTCCTTAAAGAGCTGCCCAAGCGTGTGCTGGTGGTGGGCGGCGGTTATATTGCGGTGGAGTTTGCCGGGATTTTCCATGGTCTGGGCGCACAGACATCGCTGCTGTATCGCGGCGATCTGTTCCTGCGTGGCTTCGATGGTGCGGTGCGCAAGCATTTGCAGGAAGAACTGACCAAGCGCGGCCTGGACCTGCAATTCAACGCCGATATCGCGCGTATCGACAAACAGGCCGATGGCAGCCTCAAGGCCACCCTGAAGGACGGTCGTGTGTTGGAGGCCGATTGCGTGTTCTACGCCACTGGGCGGCGCCCGATGTTGGATAACCTGGGCCTGGAGCACACCGGGGTCAAGCTGGACGAGCGTGGTTTTGTCGCGGTCGACGACCTGTACCAGACCGCCGAGCCTTCGATCCTGGCCATTGGCGACGTGATCGGCCGCGTGCAGTTGACGCCTGTGGCATTGGCCGAAGGCATGGCCGTGGCGCGTCGCCTGTTCAAGCCTGAGCAATACCGCCCGGTAGACTACGCGATGATCCCGACGGCGGTGTTCAGCCTGCCGAACATCGGCACCGTAGGCTTGAGCGAAGAGCAGGCTAGGGCCGATGGGCATAACGTGCAGATCTTCGAAAGCCGCTTCCGGCCGATGAAGTTGACCCTGACCGAGTGCCAGGAGCGCACCCTGATGAAGCTGGTGGTCGATGCCGACACCGACAAGGTGTTGGGTTGCCACATGGTTGGGCCGGAGGCGGGCGAGATCGTCCAGGGCCTGGCGATCGCCCTCAAGGCGGGGGCGACCAAGCAGCATTTCGACGAGACCATCGGCGTGCATCCTACGGCGGCGGAAGAATTCGTCACCATGCGCACGCCAGTTGCTGGCTGATCAGGCCTGGGCCGCTGCCTCTGGCGTCGTTGCAACGACGGCAGCCAGGCGCAGCGCCTCGATGGTGGCCTGGGCCTTGATCAGGTCCAGTTCCACGGCTTTGTAGCTGTGCTGTTGCTCGGCCAGTGCCTCCTGGCGTGACTGGCTGTCCAGCACCGCTACCCGCAGGCGCTCCTGGAGCAGGGTGCGTTCGCTGTCGATCACGCTCACCTGTTCGCTCAGCTTGAGTTGCTGGGCCTGAGCCTTGCGGCTTTGCTCCTGCAGGGCAGCCAATTCCTTCGCCGTAACCCGGTGTTCAATCAATAGCCGCTCATTGTCGCGATGCAGTTGGGTGATCTCGTCCTGGCGCACCAGGGCGCTCTGCTGTGCCTGGCGCAATTCAGCCTGCAGTTGTTGCAGCTGGCCTTCGTGGCGGCGCTGCTCCTGTTCGCGCTGATCCTTGATGGCATTGCGGTAGTGCTCAAGGGCATCGCGGGCGTGCAGGTGCTTTTCTTCCAGCGAACGAATCTGTTCGTCCTTGTCCGAGAGCCGTAGCTCGTAGTCGCTGCACGCCTGGCTAAGCCCGGCGTTACGGGTTTGCTCGGTCTGCAGGCTGGTGCTGGCGGTTTGCAGCGCGGCGCTTTCTTCGGCGAGGGCGGTGCCCTGGATATCAAATTGCTGCTGGAGTTGGCTGTGTGCGGCTTCAAGCGCTTCTACCTGGGCGAGCAGGGCGCTTTTTTGCTGTTCGAACTGGGCCAGGGCCAGGTCGATGGGCTCCTGGGCTTTCTCTTTCAGGCGCTGGGCCAGGCGTGTCACCAGTTCGCCGAGCTCGTCGTCGATGGGGGCTTCGGTGATGGTGAGGCGGGTTTCGCTCTCGTCGAGCTCTTTTAAATAGCGGTGAATGGTGGTTTTCGAGCCGGTATTACCCATTTCGATGCGCACCGCATCAATGCTGGGGTTTTCGCCGCGGGCGAGAATTGCCAGGCGTGCCGTTTGAACTACTGCTTTGTTGATGCCACCGCGTGCCATGGGGTCTCCGTCGATTTGATACTGTGGTATGTATTATGTACATACATACTATATCACGAATAAAAACACGTTGAAATTCATCATTTAACAGGTGGGATATTGGCGTATTATCCCGTGTCATGACGTGCCGGACCCTCTCCGGGCGCAGTTCCCGTACACCAACCTCTGTAGGAGCCGGCTTGCCGGCGATCGCGGCATGAGTGAACTAGATCGATACCTGAACGCCGCCACCCGCGATAACACCCGTCGCAGCTATCGCGCTGCCATCGAACACTTTGAGGTGAGTTGGGGCGGCTTCCTGCCCGCCACCAGCGACAGCGTGGCCCGATACCTGGTGGCCTATGCCGGGATGCTCGCGGTCAATACGCTGAAACTGCGGCTCTCGGCGCTGGCGCAATGGCACACCAGCCAGGGTTTTCCCGATCCGACCAAGGCGCCGGTAGTGCGCAAGGTGCTCAAGGGCATTCGCGCCTTGCACCCGGCCCAGGAAAAACAGGCTGAACCCTTGCAACTCAAGCATCTGGAGCAAGTGGTCGGCTGGCTTGAGCGTGATGCCGAGCAGGCGCGGGCAGAGGGCGATCGACCGCGCTGGCTGCGTGCCAAGCGCGACACGGCCTTGATCCTGCTGGGCTTTTGGCGCGGCTTTCGCAGTGATGAGCTGTGCCGTTTGCAGATCGAGCATGTCCAGGCGGTACCAGGCGCGGGCATCACCCTGTACCTGCCGCGCAGCAAGAGCGACCGCGAGAACCTCGGCCAGACCTATCAAACCCCGGCGCTGCTGCGCCTGTGCCCGGTACAGGCCTATAGCGAATGGCTGAGTGCCTCGGCCCTGGTGCGCGGCCCGCTGTTTCGCGGGATCGATCGCTGGGGCAACCTGGGTGAGGAGGGGTTGCATGCCAACAGCGTGATCCCGCTGCTGCGCCAGGCCCTCGGGCGGGCCGGCATTGCCGCCGAGCAATACACCAGCCACTCCCTGCGCCGTGGCTTTGCCACCTGGGCCCATCGCAGCGGCTGGGATTTGAAGTCGCTGATGACGTATGTCGGCTGGAAGGACATGAAGTCAGCCATGCGCTATGTTGAAGCGACGCCCTTTCTTGGCATGACTCAGGCCCGCGAACCGCTGCTTTAAGATTTCTTCTATTAATACAGCTGGTTGATAGCCAAAACCAATCGCAAGCATCAGGTTTGCCAATGAGCCATCGGCGATGAGACTGGGTAGGATTCACCCATCAACTTACTAACCCCTGACGGAGAGTCAACGATGCCTATCATCAACAGCCAAGTAAAACCGTTCAAAGCCACCGCTTACAAAAACGGCAACTTCGTAGACGTGTCGGACGCTGACCTGAAAGGCAAGTGGTCTGTCGTGTTCTTCTACCCAGCCGACTTCACTTTCGTCTGCCCAACCGAACTGGAAGACCTGGCTGACAACTACGCCGAATTCCAGAAACTGGGCGTCGAGATCTACAGCGTGTCCACCGACACCCACTTTGCCCACGCTGCCTGGCACAACACCTCGCCAGCCATCGGCAAGATCCAGTACACCATGATTGGCGACCCGACCCTGACCATCTCCCGCAACTTCGACGTGCTGATCGAAGAAGCTGGCCTGGCAGACCGTGGCACCTTCGTGATCAACCCTGAAGGCCAGATCAAGATCGTTGAGCTGAACGACGGCGGTGTTGGTCGTGACGCTTCCGAACTGCTGCGCAAAATCAAGGCGGCCCAGTACGTTGCTGCCCACCCAGGCGAAGTGTGCCCAGCCAAGTGGAAAGAAGGCGAGGCTACCCTGGCTCCGTCCCTGGACCTGGTCGGCAAGATCTAAGTCTGTGAAGTATCAAGGGCGGATTGCCGCACCTTAAGTAAGCCGCACCGCCCTCAAAAACGCCCGGGCGAGATTCGCTCGGGCGTTTTTTTTTACCGAATTGATTTGAAATAGGAAATCGCCCGTATGTTGGACGCCAATCTTAAAGCTCAGTTGAAGTCATACCTGGAACGGGTCACCCAGCCGATCGAGATCGTCGCCTCCCTCGACGACGGTGCGAAATCCCAGGAAATGCTTGCCCTTTTGCAGGACGTAACCAGCCTCACCACGCTGATTAGCCTGAAAACCGATGGTAATGACGCGCGCAAGCCATCGTTCTCCATCAACCGCCCGGGTGCCGATATCAGCCTGCGTTTTGCCGGCATCCCCATGGGTCATGAATTCACTTCGTTGGTGCTGGCCCTGCTGCAAGTCGGTGGCCACCCGTCGAAGGCCAGTGTCGAAGTGATTGAGCAGATTCGCAGCCTGAAAGGCGAGTTCAGCTTCGAGACTTACTTCTCGCTGTCCTGCCAGAACTGCCCGGACGTGGTCCAGGCGCTGAACCTGATGGCTGTGCTCAACCCGAACATCCGCCACGTCGCTATCGACGGCGCACTGTTCCAGGCTGAAGTCGACGAGCGCCAGGTCATGGCAGTGCCCAGCGTCTACCTCAACGGTGTGAACTTCGGCCAGGGCCGCATGGGCCTGGAAGAAATTCTCGCCAAGCTCGACACCAGCGGTATCGAAAAAGCGGCCGAGAAAATCAGCGCCAAGGACGCCTTTGATGTACTCGTCGTCGGTGGTGGCCCGGCAGGTTCTGCCGCGGCTATCTACGCCGCGCGTAAAGGTATCCGCACGGGGGTGGCCGCCGAGCGTTTTGGTGGGCAAGTGCTGGACACCATGTCCATCGAGAACTTTATCTCGGTACAGGAAACCGAAGGCCCGAAACTGGCCAGCGCCCTGGAAGCCCACGTGCGTCAGTACGACGTGGACATCATGAACCTACAGCGCGCCAGCAGCCTGATCCCGGCGAAAAATCCCGGTGAGCTGCACGAAATTCGCTTCGAGAGCGGGGCGACCCTCAAGTCCAAGACCGTGATCCTGGCCACCGGTGCGCGCTGGCGCGAAATGGGCGTGCCGGGCGAGCAGGAGTACAAGGCCAAGGGTGTGTGTTTCTGCCCACACTGCGATGGCCCGCTGTTCAAGGGTAAGCGCGTGGCGGTGATCGGCGGCGGTAACTCCGGTGTTGAAGCGGCCATCGACCTGGCCGGTATTGTCAGCCATGTCACGTTGCTCGAGTTCGACAGCAAGTTGCGCGCCGACGCGGTATTGCAGCGCAAGCTCTACAGCCTGCCGAACGTTGACGTGATCACCAGTGCGCTGACCAGCGAGGTCAAGGGTGATGGCCAGAAAGTCACCGGCCTGGCCTACAAGGACCGCGATACCGGCGAGTTCAAGACCATCGACCTGGAAGGCATCTTTGTGCAGATCGGTTTGCTGCCCAATACCGATTGGCTCAAGGGCACGGTGGAGTTGTCGCCCCGTGGCGAGATCATTGTCGATGCCCGTGGCGAGACGTCACTGCCAGGCGTGTTTGCCGCAGGTGACGTGACTACGGTGCCGTACAAGCAGATCGTGATTGCGGTGGGCGAGGGCGCCAAGGCTTCCTTGAGTGCTTTTGATCACCTGATCCGAGCGTAAGGCCTGAAACTAAAAAACCCATGAGAGATCATGGGTTTTTTGTGGCCGTTGCTTTTGTGGGCGCTGGTTTGCCTGCGATGCAGGCAAACACCACGGTGATACCCTCCTGCTGGGGCATCAAGCCGGTTTACAGCGGTGCTGGCTGGATGATCTCAACCCAGTACGCGTCCGGGTCCTTGATAAACGCCAGGCTTTTCATGCGCCCATCCGTCAGGCGCTTCTGGAAGTCACAGCCCAACGCTTCAAACCGCTCGCAGGCCGCCACGATATCCGGCACCGAAATGCAGATATGGCCAAACCCGCGCGGGTCGGTGTTGCCATTGTGGTAGGCAAAGTCGGCATCGTTCTCGGTGCCGTGGTTGTGGGTCAGTTCCAGGATGCCCGGGATCGACTTCATCCACTGGGTACGTGCGGCGGCATCGGCTGGGATCTGCGCCTTGTCGACCAGGGCGAGGAAGTACAGGCTGAATTCGGCTTCCGGGAAGTCGCGCTTTTCAACCAGGGAAAACCCCAGGACGCGGGTGTAGAAGTCCAACGATTTGGTGATGTCCTTGACCCGCAGCATGGTGTGGTTGAACACGAAGTTCGCAGTAGCGGTGTCGGGTTGGGCGGTGACGCCCGGGAAGGTGTTCAATTCGTGCAGGCTCATGGGCCCTCCAGAAAAAAATGGGGCAGACGCGGCTCGTGACTTGAGCGGTCCTTTGGCTTGCGGCTGACAGGCATCCGTGCAGCCGGGCCATGATACGCAAGCCGCGCCAGCCACGCCAAATGAAAAAGCTGACACGGGCCTTGCGACTATCCTACGTGCAGGCTCAAACTTTGCGGCTTGAACTCCGAGTGTTTTTTGCAATGAGCCGACTGAACAAACCGCTGTTGAGCACCGTGTGCCTGATCTTGGCCAGTACTGCTGTATTGGCGGCAGATCCCGAGATTCACTGGCCCAGCGGCTGGCAGGTGGAGGAAGTGGTGGCGGATGCCGATGCACCGGCCACACCGTCGCCGGTATCTCGCCAACGTGCGATAAAGAACAACGAAAACGGCGAGACACAGATGGTCATGGAGCTGACGGGCACCCCGATCGAGCCTGGGCATGTGGTCAATCTGCAAGGTGTGCTGCTGGAAATGCGCAAGTCCATCCAGAAGGACTTTGCCCGCAGTGGTTATCAAAGTGTCTGCAACAAGATGCACCCGACTACCTTGAGTCATCTTGAGGCCCTGGAAACTACCTGCGTGATTACCGAGAATGGTCGGCATGTGCTCTCGCAAACACTGGTAGGCGCTGTTGATGCGAATAAGGCCTATGTTTTTTCATACGCCGGGCAAGCTCAAGCCTATGAGTCGAGCAAGGAAGAAGTCAGTGAGGTACGTGCGAGCCTGAAACTTTGATGGGCGATGGCTAGATGCCTGACATGGCGCAGTTACAAAAAAACACATAACTATAAGGGCGCAGCGAACAGCCACTGGTCGGTGAATTTGTACCAAGTGGAATGTGTTTGGAAGTCCACGTTCCAAAGCCACGGGCCGCGAAATCGCAGTGCACAAACAAAAAAAGCCCCGCATCTGCGGGGCTTTTTATTAGTGCGCCGGTATTAGCCGCGCAACCAGGAATCTACAGTGGCTGCGCCATACTGTTCTTTCCAGGCCTTCAGGCCGCGGTGGTTGCCGCCCTTGGTTTCAATCAGTTCGCCAGTGTGTGGGTTGTGATACACCTTGACCACGCGTGCGCGGCGGGTTTTAGGTGCGGCTGCCGCTTGGATTCCCGATTTGCCCGGGTTTGGATCAAGGATGGAGATGATGTCACGCAGGCTCTTGCCGTAGGTTTTCATCAGCCCTTGAAGCTTTTCTTCAAATTCGATTTCTTTCTTCAAGCCAGCATCGTTCTTCAGGGATTCCAGCTGGGCGAGCTGCTCTTGAAGGGCTTTTTCTGCGGCACGAAATTCGGCGAGTCTGGACAAAATATTTACTCCAATAGTGTATTTGGCTGATACCAACTGTAAACAAAGCTATAAGCCAAGAGCCTCGGCATGACTCGGTAAAAGTGGCTCTCCTGCCGATTCAGCACAGGCAGGAAAAATTGTAGTAGTTAATGAGCCACGAGTAAATCATGTCCTTTGTATAAATAACAATATTTCATGATGATGCTAGATCGATATTCAAGCACCACGCAAAGACTTAATGAATGCGTCAAAAGGCACTGGGCGGCCAAACAGGTAACCTTGCAAAAAGTCCACGCCTTGCGCTGCCAGATAATCGCATTGCTCTTGGGTTTCCACGCCTTCGGCGACGATGCCCAAGTCAAGCTTGCCCGATAACTCGATGATGCTATCGAGTATATGCCGCGATAAAGCATCGGCCCCGATCATTGCCACAAAGCTTTGATCAATCTTCAAGTAGTCAACATTGAAGTTACGCAAATAACCCAGGCTGGAGTGGCCGGTGCCGAAGTCATCAATGGCGATCATCACCCCCAGTTCGTGCAGGGCCTGGAACAACTGGCGGGTCACGTCGGTGGGCTCGATCAGTTCGCGTTCGGTCAGCTCCAGGGTCAACAGGACTTGCCCGGGCTGGAAGGCCGCGAGGAATTCCCGACAGTCCTGCACCAACTCCAGGTCCTGGCAGTGCCGGGCGGTGATATTGATCCCCACATGGAAATTCCCGCCCAGGCGATCGGCATGGGGTGCCAGCTGTGTGGCCACCTGGCGCATCAATGCCCGGGTCATGGGCACAATCAGCCCTGAATGCTCGGCCAGGGGAATAAACAGGTCCGGGCGAACCAGGCCTTCTTTTGGATGCTTCCAGCGCATCAGCACTTCACAGCCGGCCCATTGCAGGTTGTCACCGCGCACCACCGGTTGGTAATAGGGCACGAACTCATTGGCGCCCAGCGCCCGCTGCAGTTCATGGGTCGGTGCGCTGGAGCGCTTTTGCAGCCAGTGCGCGAGCACGCCGGCCAATACGCCGAAAAACACCAGCAGGCTGAACAGTGGCGGGTACCGGGCTTGCATGTAACGCCAGACTTCCCCTTCGGGCATGCCGGCCTCCACGCTGTAGGCGTAACGCTGGGAGTCGAGGTGGTGATGGGCCACGGCAAACACCGGTAGCGCAGTGTCGCGCACTTTGCCGTCGCTACCCAGCCAATTGGGCCCGACCTGCAATACCAGGTCGGCATAACGGCTGATCAGGCGCAGGGCGTTTGTCAGGTGGTAACCGTCAATCGAGGCAAACGCCGCTTTGTCGCCGTCCACCAGCCGATAAACCAACAAGGCGGTATCGGGGGTGACGGGGTTGCCCTTCATCAGCCACAGGCGACCATTGACGTAATCGTCCGGGTTGACCGGTGACACATAGTCGCCGCCAAACAACGAGCTGCAATAAATGGACTTTTTAAACGACAGGGTGGTTGCACGGACAAAGGGGCGCCGGGTGACTTGCTCGCGCAGCGCCAGTTTTGCCGCATTGTCACAGTCCTGGCCCGCCAGCGGCAGTAGGTCCTGGGCGGCGAGGGCGGTGTTGTCGAGCATCAGGTCGAATTGGCGCACGGCCTCGATAGCCGTCTGCGCGGTGCTGTTTTCCAGGGTGCGCTGGGCCTGCAGGTACAGGATCACCACCCCTAGCAGAATCGGCAGCATGCCGCACAGGACCGTGATCAAGTAGCGGGCGGCGCGCTTGCGCGGGCCTTTGATGGTGAGTGGCATTTACGCGGCCTGTAGCAGAATGAGGGAGGGGCCTGGCAACGGCTACAGGCGAGGCGTCAGATACACGAATGAAATGATAGTTGCCCTATGGAAATAAGCACTTTAAACGCGTTGACCTAGCTACTTGGCCAGTTGTGCGTGTTTTTCAACCTTGCCAAACTTTGCAACATATTTTGACGAGGAAAAGCTGATTGGTCTATTGCGTTATTGCCTGGATCAATGCTTGTCAAAAAAACTGCAGCCCCATATAGACGCTGCATTCAAAAACCAACTCTTTCGCGTCATCAAGCCCAAATTTCGCGGGCGGGCTTATGCCTGCGTGGCGTTTGAGCGGGGCTCGATCTAACACATAGGAACACGTGCGTAATGAAAAACAATGTCCTGGCCATTGCCCTGCTGCTTGCTTGTGGTTTCGTCATACCTACGGCCTCTGCTGCCGACGGCACCATCACCCTGACCGGCGAAATCACCGGCACCACCTGCACCATCAGCGGTGGAACCGGCGGTGCCCCAGGCTCCGGGGCGAACTTCCCGGTAGTCCTCGACAAGGTCCAGGCCAGCGCCCTGTCCACGGCGGGGGCAACCGCCAGCTCCAAACCGTTCTTTATCTACGTGGGCGGCGGCGCCAGTTGCGCAGATGCGACCAAAGTGGCGGTGCTGTATGAGAGCACCAGCCCGGCCATCAACCCGGCCACGGGCAATTTGCGCAATACCGCGCCCAAGACTGCGGCGGCCAAAGTGGAAGTGCAAATTGTCGACGGTGCAACCCAAAGGCCCATGGATTTGCGCAGCGGCCACGCCTCGACCACGGCCACGGTCACCGGCGGGCTGGCGACCATGCCCTTTGCGGCACGTTACATCGCCACCGGCGGCGCGGCGGGAGTCGGGCTGGTGACTACGGCGGTGCAGTACTCGGTGATCTTTCCCTGATCGCCTGAAAAATCGAGGGTACGCAGCATGGGTTGCCTATCACGCCTAAAGGTTGCGCTGTGCCTGTGCCTGGCCTTCGCGCAGGCACAGGCCGGGGTGATCCTAAGTGGTACACGCCAGGTCTACGCCGAGGCGCGCAGGGAAATCACCGTACAGGTGCGCAACGATGATCAACAGGCCGCACGCCTGGTGCAGGTGTGGATGGACGACGGTGATGCACGGCAGTTGGCGGAACACAGTGAGGTACCGTTCAGCATCAGCCCGCCGGTGTTTCGCCTGGACCCGGGCAAGAGCCAGTCCATACGCCTGGCCTATACCCGGGAGCCGCTGGCCGGGGACAGGGAGTCGCTGTTCTGGCTCAACGTGCTGGAGGTGCCGCCCCAGGCCCGACCGGCGCAAACCGAGGCCGAGGAGGAGCGCCAGAACCAGCTGCGGTTTGCCTTTCGCATTCGCACCAAGGTGTTTTTCCGGCCCCAGGGCCTGACGGGCAACGCCCATGATGCGCCGGGGCAACTGACCTGGACCTTGCATACCGGCAAGCCGGCGGTGCTGCGGGTAACCAACCCGTCGCCCTTCCATGTGACATTCCATGAGGTCGCGCTGGTGATGGGCGGCCAAGCGGTGCCCACCGACCAGCAAGGCATGGTCGCGCCCTATGCCAGCCTCGACCTTGCCCTGCCTCCTCTGGTGCAGACGGTGCCCGCCGACGCCCGGGTGCAATTCCAGTACATCGACGATTTCGGTGGTTTCTCCGTGCCGCGCTGGGCGCCTCTTTAGTAACGCGAAGCCTGACTTATGTTTTTTTACCTGCAACGGTGGGCGCGGGGGTGTATTGCCCTGCGTGCTCTGTACTTTCCCGCAATGGTGGTGGCCTTGATCTGCCCCGAGGTCCTGGCAGCTTCGGTCACCTTCGACCTTGAGGCGTTTTCCAGTGGCCTTGCAGCGGGCGTGGATATTTCCCGCTTCAACCGCCACGACACCCTGGCGCCCGGCAAGTACCGGGTCGATGTACTGCTCAACGGCGCGCCTGCCGGGCGCCATGCGTTGGACTTTATTGCGGTGCAGGACGACGTCGTGCCGTGCCTGGACTGGCCGCTGTTGACCCGACTGGGCGTGGCGCCAAACCAGCCCGTCTCCCCAGGCCCATTGTGCGGGGATCTTGGCCAATGGATCCCCATGGCCTCCAGCAGCGTCGATAGCGGTGCGCTGCAGCTGGCCCTTAGCGTGCCCCAGCTCTACCTGACCCCGACGGCCCGAGATGCCATCGACCCCCGCCAATGGGACGAAGGCATCAATGCCGGCTTGCTCAGCTACAACTTCAGCGCCTCGACCATGACCGCCGGCAGTGGCGAAGACCGGGCCTACCTGGGGCTCAACACCGGCCTCAACCTCGGCAGTTGGCGTTTGCGCCACCAGGGCACGCAGGCCTGGAACTCGCGAAGCGGTGCCGAGCGCTACCAGAGCAGCGCGATCTATGTGCAACGCAGCCTCGCGGCCTGGCAATCGCGCCTGACCCTGGGCGACAGCTTCAGCAGCGGGCAGATCCTGGAGAGTACCCGCATGCGTGGCCTCAGCCTGGGCACCGACGAGCAAATGCTGGCGCCTTCACAACAGGGTTATGCGCCAGTGGTGCGAGGAATGGCCGACAGCAATGCCACCGTCACCGTCAGTCAGAACGGCTATACGCTCTACGAAACCACCGTGGCCCCCGGTCCGTTTGTGATCAACGACCTGTACCCCACAGGTGGCGGCGACCTGAGCGTCAGCGTCAAGGAAATCGACGGTCGCCAATACAGTTACAGCGTGCCGTTTTCCGTGGCACCGCACCTGCTGCGGCGCAGCGCCAGCCGGTACGGCATGACCCTGGGCCAGGTCCGCCAGAATGGCGTCGAGGGCCGGGCCCCCCTGGCGTTTGAAGGGACACTCCAGCATGGTCTGCTGGACGACCTGACGCTGTATGGCGGCAGCAGTTTTTCTGAAGGTTACGCCCAGGGCAAAGCGGGTGTGGCGCTGAATACCACCCTGGGTGCATTTTCGCTGGACGCCACCGATTCGCGCACGCATGTCCCTGGGCAGGGGGTGCTGTCGGGGCAGAACGTCGGCCTGGGCTTCGACCGGCAACTGTCGCAAACCGGTACGCACCTGGTATTGGGCGCCTATCGTTTTTCCACCGAGGGCTACCTGAACCTCACCGACGCAGTCAATGTGCGGGAGCTGGGGCGCCGGGGCCAGGATATTGGCAGCTACGCCCGGCAAAAGACGCGCCTGGACCTGACCATCAGCCAGCAGGCGGGGGCGGGCACCCTGGGGTTCTATGCCAGTTCGACCCAATACTGGGGCCCGCGCCTGGGGCGCGAAACCGCATATCACCTGAGTTATGGCGCCAGTTGGCGCCGCCTCAACTGGAACCTCAGCGCCCAGCGTTCGCGGGTCCAAGCCCCAGACCGGAGCAATCATCAAGACGAACACGCGCCGGTATTGCTGGCCCGTTCGGATAACGCCGGCAACGTCGATAATCGCGTGATGCTGACAGTGTCTCTGCCCCTGGGCAGCAGCCCGCGCGCACCGAGCCTGACCAGCACCTTGACTCGCAGTACCGGAGGCAGTCGCGGCAGCCAGCAACAACTGGGCATCAACGGCATGCTCGATGATGACGCCACGCTCAACTACGGCATCGCCGGCACCCGCGCCTCGGCCGAGGGGGCGAGCCAGGGCAGTGTCAATGCCTATGCCGGGTACAACGCCAGCACGGCCGCCCTGCGGCTGGGGTATGGGCAGAACCGCGACAGCAGCCAGCTTTCATTGAGCGCCGACGGCGGCCTGGTGGCCCATGCAGACGGCCTGACGTTCTCGCACTACCTCGGCGAGGCGGCCGCCCTGGTCCATGTGCCCGCTGCCCAGGGTGCACGGTTGAGCAATGGCAATCACCTGCGGGTCGACCGCAACGGCTACGCCGTGGTGCCGTCGCTGCGGGCGTTCCAGGCCAATACCGTGGGTATCGACCCCGAGGGCAGCGCCTATGACGTGGAACTGCAAGAGACCAGCCAACGCATCGTGCCCACCGCCGGGGCCATCGCCCGCTTGCGCTTTGCCACGGTGGTCGGGCGGGCAGTGGTGGTCAAGGCCCTGCGCGAGAACGGCAAGCCGTTGCCATTCGCCGCCCAGGTGTTTGATGAGCACGGCAGCGAAGTCGGGGTGATTGGCCAGGCCAGCAAGGCCTTTGTCAGGGGCATTGCCGAGCAGGGCACGCTCACTGTGAAGTGGAGCGAGACCGCCGCTGACCGTTGCTACATCCACTATCGCCTGCAACCCCAGGCAACGCGGCGCCAAGCCCACGCCGACCTGTTGCAAGGGCAATGCGTAGGCGTGGCGGCCGGGCGCGAGGTGACCGCACGATGAGCGCCAAGGCATGCCTTCTAGGCCTGCTCGCGCTGCTGGCCGCAGCCGAGGTGCACGCCAATGCCAGTTGCACGCCCGCGCCTCCCGTGGCGCTTTCGATTGCCTCCATCAGCGTGCCGGCTAACCCCCGGGTGGGCCAAGTGCTGGGCGACCCCCAGGGCTATGCGCTGCAATCCCCAGACGCGCAGGATTGCACCTATGGCGTGGGCGTGAGCGTGGATCATTGGTCGTATATCAGCGTGGCAAGGAACATGCGCTTTACCGGCAAGTATTTTGGCCACTCCGGGTTATCGCTGCCGATCTTTACCACCGGCCTGCAAGGTGTGGGCTATGGCTTGATGGCACAGGACCGCGATGGCGGTGAATGGAAAAGCATCAATCAAGGCGTGTCGATCCTGCGCGGGCCGCTACGTCCCGGCCTGGCCTCCTGGGGCGTGCGCGTGCGCGTGGTGTTTTTTGTCACCGGTGCGATCCAGGGTGGGGTGGTATTCGCGCAGCCCTTTGCAGAGTTCAGGGTCCATCCTGATTTTCACGCGGTCCATTTGTTCACTTTCGCCACCGTGGTGGTGGGGCCGCCGTTGAAACCTACCTGTTCGGTATCCACACCCTCGGTGCCGATCGATCTGGGCAGCGTGGCAGCCACCGCGTTCACCGGCGTGGGCAGCGTCGCCGGTGGTGCTAGCCGCGAGATTGAGTTGCAGTGCGCGGGCGGCACAGGGGGCAGGCTGGATGTGTGGGTGACACTCACCGACCAAACTCAACCGGCCAACCGTGGCGAGCGCCTGACGCTGACGCAAGATTCCACCGCCCGTGGCCTCGCCCTGCAACTGCTGCACGGCAACGCCGTCGTCAGCTACGGGCCGGACGCCAGTGGTATTGGCAACCCCAACCAATGGTCGGCCGGCAGTACGGGCAATGGCACGGTTCGCATACCGCTGACGGCGCGGTACCTGCAAACCGAGCCTACCGTGCATCCCGGCACGGCCAACGGGCTGGCCACCTTTACCTTGAGCTACCGATGAGCGGGGCCAGGGCACGTCTGGCAGCGGGCGTACTGGGTTGGCTGCTGGCCTGGAGTGCCCATGGGGAAATCGTGCTTGACCGCACCCGCCTGATTTACCCGGCAGCCGTGGGCCAGGTCACGCTCAACCTGAGCAATGAGGCGGATAACCCACGGCTGGTACAGGTCTGGATTGACGCAGGCGACCCCCTGGTGCGCCCTGAATACAGTGACGTACCGTTCACCGTGACCCCGCCGATCCTGCGCATGGACGCCGGCCAGGCCCAGGCGTTGCGCGTGGCCTATGATGGCGAGCCGGCGCAAGGGGGCGTGGAGCAGGTGTATTGGCTCAACGTACTGGGTATCCCGCCGCAGACGGATGCGGCCCACAGCGTGCAGTTCGCCTTGCGCAGCCGCATCAAACTGTTCCTGCGCCCGCCACTGTTGCCAGGGCGAGCGGAGGAGGCCGCCGAAGGCCTGGAGTGGCGCTTGCCCAAGGCGGGCACCCTGCATGTGCACAACGCCAGTGCCTACCATGTGAGCTTGACCAGCATTGTGCTGGGGAGCGAGGGGCGCCAGTACCGCAACGATGATCCGCCGATGCTTGCCCCCCGATCCAGTGCAATCGTTACCCTGCATGGCGCGCCGGGGCAGGCGTCGGGCGTGGCGCTGGTGCACTTCACCACCCTGGACGACCATGGCAACACCCGCACTCATGTAGCGAACACTGTGCAATAAACCCCTTGCACCCGTACGGGCATAAGGATTTGATAAGGAATACGGACAAAGCTGTTTACGCTGTGTAGAATCCGTTTACGCATACAAGAATAAGCGCCTGTTTCCATGCAGGCCTCGTCCGTCAGAGACGCCCGTAAGAGAATGACTCAACCATGAAGCTACTCGGGTTCCAACTCATCTACGGTGACTTCCTCGCCCGCAGCGTGCGGGGCATTTCCTGTGCGCCACCTGCCCACCTCATCCTTGCTGGCAATTAATTTACTTAATTCTAAAAAAGATGATGAGGCGCCAAATCATGGCAGATCTATACGAAAACCCAATGGGCCTGATGGGCTTTGAATTTATCGAATTCGCATCGCCGACCCCGGGCACCCTGGAGCCGATCTTCGAGATCATGGGCTTCACCAAGGTGGCAACCCACCGCTCGAAAAACGTGCACCTGTACCGCCAGGGCGCGATCAACCTGATCCTCAACAACGAACCCCACAGCATCGCTTCGTACTTTGCCGCCGAGCACGGTCCGTCGGTGTGTGGCATGGCGTTTCGCGTCAAGGATTCGCAACAGGCCTACACCCGCGCCCTGGAACTCGGCGCCCAGCCGATCCATATCGAAACCGGCCCGATGGAACTGAACCTGCCGGCCATCAAGGGCATCGGCGGCTCGCCGCTGTACCTGATCGACCGTTTCGGTGAAGGCAACTCGATCTACGATATCGACTTCGTGTTTATCGAAGGCGTGGACCGCAACCCGGTGGGCGCCGGCCTCAAGGTCATCGACCACCTGACCCACAACGTCTATCGCGGGCGCATGGTCTACTGGGCCAACTTCTACGAGAAGCTGTTCAACTTCCGTGAAGCGCGCTACTTCGACATCAAGGGCGAATACACCGGCCTGACCTCCAAGGCCATGAGCGCGCCGGATGGCATGATCCGCATCCCGTTGAACGAGGAGTCGTCCAAGGGCGCAGGCCAGATCGAAGAGTTCCTGATGCAGTTCAACGGCGAAGGCATCCAGCACGTGGCGTTCCTCACCGACGACCTGATCAAGACCTGGGACGCGTTGAAGAAGATCGGCATGCGCTTTATGACTGCGCCGCCAGACACCTACTACGAAATGCTCGAAGGCCGCCTGCCAAACCACGGCGAACCGGTGGAGCAGTTGCAGTCGCGGGGTATCTTGCTGGACGGCTCGTCCGTGGCCGGCGACAAGCGCCTGCTGCTGCAGATCTTCTCGGAAACCCTGATGGGCCCGGTGTTCTTCGAGTTCATCCAGCGCAAGGGTGATGACGGTTTCGGCGAAGGCAACTTCAAGGCCCTGTTCGAATCCATCGAGCGTGACCAGGTCCGTCGCGGCGTACTGACCACCGACTGACCTGGCTTTTTGTAGGAGCGAGCTTGCTCGCGATTGACGTCAACGATAACGCGTACCACCTGAGGTGGCGCGGTGTCTTTGAGTCCTTCGCGAGCAAGCTCGCTCCTGCAGTTATTGGGTCAGGCTCTACGCTGGCGCATCAGGTGCTTGAACCCCTCGAACACCAGCACCATCACCGCCAGCCAGATCGGGATGTAGGTCAGCCATTCACCCGGCCCGATGCTTTCCCCCAGCAGCAACGCCACCCCCAGCAACAGCACCGGCTCCACATAGCTGAGCAGGCCAAACAGGCTGAACGCCAACAAGCGGCTGGCGATGATGTAGCACACCAGCGCCGAAGCACTGATCAGCCCGAGCATCGGGATCAACCCATATAGCCCTTTGTGTGCATCCAGCACGGCGAAGCCCTGTTCGCCACTTTGGACAAACCACAACGCCACCGGCAGCATCAGCGCCATGTCCAGCCACAGGCCGCCCAGGTGATCGGTCGCCAGGCGTTTGCGCAGCACGAAGTAGATGGGGTAACCGATGATCACCAGCAGCGTGGCCCAGGAAAAACCGCCCACCTGGTACAGCTCGTTGAGCACGCCAATCGCCGCGAACACCACCGCGATCAGTTGCAGCCGCGAGAGCTTTTCGCCATACACCAGGCGCCCGGTCAGGACCATCGTCAGCGGCAGCAGGAAGTAGCCCAGGGACACATCCAGGCTGCGGCCGTTAAGCGGCGCCCACATAAACAGCCACAGTTGCACGCCCAGTAGCACCGACGACAGCACAATCCCACCGATCAGAAGTGGCTTGCCCGCGAGCAATCGCAGCAGTTCCCACACTTGGCGCCACTCACCGCTGACCACCATGAACACGGTCATGCACGGCACGGTCAGCAACATGCGCCAACCGAAAATCTCCAGGCCACTCAATGGCGTGAGCAGTGATGTGAAGTAATACATCACGGCAAACAACACCGAGGCCGCTACCGATAAAACAACGCCTTTAGACACGCAGTCCTCGCCAAACCGATTCAAACAAAAGAGGGGGGAATTTCAGGTGGGAATATATTGCTTTTGAGGTGAGACGTTTGCTCTGTTTTGCGGCATCTTATGGGAAATTTTCTCACGCCCAAGGTTCGCCAGCATGCCCGTCAGCCCCCAGCCGCCCCTGGATGATTTCGACCGCGCGATTCTCAAGCACCTGCAACGCGACAACACCACCGCACTGCGGGTGATTGGCGAGCAGGTAAACCTGTCGACCGCAGCGGTACAGCGGCGCATCAAACGCATGGAGCAGAGTGGGGCGATCATCGCGAATACGGCGGTGATCAATCAGGATGCAGTGGGCAAGCCGATCACGATCCTGGTGGAGGTGCACGCCGAGCGCACCCATATCGAAGACCTTGATGTGCTCAAGGTGCAGATGTCGATCCCCGAGGTGCAGCAGTGCTATTACGTCACCGGCGATGCCGACTTCATGCTGGTGATCGTGGTGGAAACCATGAAGGCCTACGAAACCCTGGCCCGCACGCTGTTCTACGAGAACCGCAATATCAAATGGTTTCGCAGCATCGTGGTGATGGACCGGGTCAAGGTCAGCCTGGATGTGCCGCTGGGTTGATGTGGGAGCAGGCAAGCCAGCTCCCACAGGGGGTCAGGGGCGGTGAATGCGCCCCGAGACAAAGTGCCCTACATCATTGAACCCCGGTGTCGACGCATGCCCCGGCGTCACCAGTGAGTCAATAAACGCCTCATCCTCGGCACTGATCTTCACATCGAGCGCCCCGGTATAGGCATCCCACTGCGCCTCGGTGCGCGGCCCGACAATCGCCGAGCTGACCGCCTGGTTGTTCAAGACCCAGGCAATCGCAAACTCGACAATCCCCACGCCACGGCCCTGGGTGTATTGCTGGATCTGTTGGGCAATGCGCAATGACTCCACGCGCCATTCGGTTTCCAGGATGCGTTTGTCCTGGCGTGCGGCGCGGCTGCCGGCTTCGGGGCTGATATCCGGTGCGTACTTGCCACTGAGCACGCCACGGGCCAGTGGGCTGTAGGGCACCACGCCTAGGCCGTAGGCCGCCGCCGCGGTGATCTGCTCCACCTCGGCCTGGCGGTTGACGATGTTGTACAGCGGCTGGCTGATGATCGGCCGGTCGACCCCCAGGCGCTCGGCCACGCGCACCACTTCGGCGATGCGCCAGCCGCGATAGTTGGACAGCCCCCAGTAACGGATCTTGCCCTGGCGGATCAGGTCGCCGATCGCCGAAATGGTGACTTCCAGTGGGGTGTCGTGGTCTTCGCGGTGCAGGTAGTAGATGTCCAGGTAATCGGTGTCGAGCCGGGTGAGGCTGGCTTCCAGCGCGTTGAAAATGCGCTTGCGGTTCAGGCCGCTGCGGTTGGGCAGGCCGTCCGGCGGGCCAAAGCCGACTTTGGAGGCGACGACCCAGTCGGCGCGATGGCGGCTGATGGCTTCACCGACGATTTCCTCGGAGCGCCCGCCGGTGTAGACGTCGGCGGTATCGATGAAGTTGATGCCCTGGTCCCAGGCCTTGTCGATGATACGCAGCGAGTCTTCGGTGTTGGTCTGTTCGCCAAACATCATGGTGCCCAGGGTCAGTGCGCTGACCTTGAGCCCGGACTGGCCCAGTGTGCGGTAAATCATGGTGAACTCCTCAAAAGCGCAGACAGTTGCTATGCAATACCAGAGAGCAAGGCTCTAGAACAAGCCCGACGTCGGTGGCTCGGTGCCCTTGAGCCGATAGGCGCCGACCACCGCGGCTTTCCAGTGCCGGGGATTGTGGTTGGCCACGGTGCGCGCATTGCGCCAGTGCCGGTCGAGGTTATGGCTGCGCCCGGTGGTGGAGGCGCCGCCGACGTCGAACAGCAGCTCGCCAGCCTTGAGTGCCGACTCGGCGGCGATGTATTGGGCCTGGGCCACATCAATAGCGGCGCGGGTCACGGCCTCATGGCTCAACTCCTCGGCCCAGGCCGCGTCGAGGGTGTCGGCGGCGCGCAACACCACCGCTTCGGCGGCAAACGCACGGGCCGAGATCTCACCCACGGAAAACTCCACATAGGGGTCGTCCACCGAGCGGCTGGCGCTGCTGTGCTTGATCGGCCGCGCATGGTCCCTTGCAAAGGCCACCGCATCGTTCAAGGCATTGCGCGCGATGCCGGCCTGCACCGCGCCGAGGAACAGTTGCAGGAACGGCGTGATGATCGAACGCTGGCCTTCCTCCACCACCCGCGTGCGGATTTCCTCGCGGCGCACCAGCACGTTGTTCAGGCGCGTGGTGCCGCTGGCGGTCAGGCGCTGGCCCATGGCGTCGAAATCATCCACCAGCTCCAGGCCTTCGCGGTCGCGGGGCACCACGAACGACACTGGCTCCTCGTTTTCATCCAGTGCCACCGCACTGACCCAGTCGGCATACAACGCGCCCGTGCTGTAGTACTTGCTGCCATTGGCGCGAAAGTGCTCGCCCTGGGGCACAATCCGCGCGCTGACCTGGCCGTTGGCGCCACCGATTTCCCAGCCGGCATTGCCGAACACCTCGCCCTGCAAGTAGTGGGCAAACCACAGCTGGCGCTCGGCTTCGGACTTCTGCACCAGCAGGCTTTCGATAAAGGCAAAGCTGGGGCGCAGGGACTGGGCGATATTGGAGTCCACCGCCGCCAGGTCGATGACGAACTGCACCACCTCGCGCACGCTGGACTCGCTGCCGCCGTAGCGCTGGGGAATACGCAGGGTCAGCAGGCGCGCTGCGGCCAGTTGGCGGATCTGCTCATGGGGCAGTTGCCGGGTGCGCTCGCGTTCGGCGGCGCCCTCGGCGATCTGCGGCAATAACACAGCGGCACGCTGCAACAGCTCTGGCACGGACAAAAAACTCATGACAATCCTTATATGGCTATGGCGTAGGTAATGAAGTGGTGCTCGGGCACCGGGGCGGGCCGGTCGATCTGCGGGATGGCATCGAGCAGGGCGCGGGTGTAGGCATGCTGCGGGTGGTCAAACACATCGCGCACAGGGCCGCTTTCGACCACCTCGCCGTCCTTCATCACCAGCACCCGTTCGCTGACCTGGTTGATCACCCCCAGGTCGTGGGAGATGAACAGGCAGGCCAGTTTCAGGCGTGACTTGAGGTCGGCCAGCAACGCGAGGATCTGCGCCTGCACCGACACATCCAGGGCCGACACCGGCTCGTCGCATACCAGCACCTGGGGGTTGGGCGCCAGCGCCCGGGCAATGGCGATACGTTGGCGCTGGCCGCCGGAAAGCTCCAGGGGGCGGCGCTCGAGCACGCTGGCATCCAGGCGCACCAGTTGCAGCAGCTCCAGGGTGCGCGCCGGCCATTCCCTGCGGGGCAGACCGGCGACTTGCAGCGCCTCGTTAAGCACGCGGGCCACGGTGTAGCGCGGGTCGAACGAGCTTTGCGGGTCCTGGAACACCACCTGGATGCGTTGGCGCAGTTGGCGCCGTTGTTGATCGTTCAGGGCGCTCCAGGGCCGGCCGTTGAGCCATACATCGCCGGCGTCCGGGCGCTCCAGGCCCAACAGCATGCGGGTGAGGGTGGTCTTGCCGCTGCCGGACTCGCCGACAATTCCCAGGGTTTCCCCGGCGCGCAGGCTGAAGCTGGCGTTGTGCACTGCAACATGGGGCTGGCCGTCGGGGCCGATAAAGGTTTTTTGCAGGTTGCGCGCCTCGATCAACGGCAGGTCGAAGCGCTCGGCGCTGGCCACTTTCGGCGCCGCCAGGGCCGGGCGCTGGAAATGCACCGCTCGCCCGGCCCGCAGTAGCGACTGGGTGTAGGGATGCTGCGGGTCATGCAGGATCGCCTCCACCGGGCCTTGCTCGACAATCACCCCGTGATGCATCACCGCCACCCGGTCCGCCAGGCGCGACACCACCGCCAGGTCGTGGCTGACCACCAGCATCGCCATGGCCTGGGAACGCAGGGACTCCAACAGCGCCAGGACCTGGGCCTGCACCGTGGCGTCCAGCGCCGTGGTCGGTTCATCGGCAATCAGCAGGCGCGGGCCGGCGGCAATCGCCGAAGCGATCAGCGCCCGTTGGCGCAGGCCGCCCGACAGTTGATGGGGGTACTGCAAGGCGCGCAACTCGGGCTGCGGCACGCCGACCGCGCGCAGCAGTTCGATGACCCGTGCCTGGCGCTCATCGCGACCCAGTGGCGTGTGCAGGCGCAGCGGTTCGGCAATTTCCTTGCCTACCGGGCGCAGCGGGTCGAGGGAGCCGAGGGCGTCCTGCATCACAAAGCCGATCTGCGCACCGCGCAGGGTTTGCCAGGCGCGGTCGTCCAACTGGCGCAGGTCGGTGCCGGCAAACGCCAGGCGCGCGGCCTGTACCCGTGAGCCTTCGCCGCTCAGGCCGCTGAGGGTGCGCGAGGTGACAGTCTTGCCCGAGCCGGACTCGCCCACCAGCGCCAGGCATTCACCGGCGGCCAGGCTGAACGATATGCCCTTGATAATCGGCGTGTGGCCAAACTGTACCCGCAGGTCTTGTACCTCCACTAACGTACTCATCGGGATTTACCCTCGCTGCGCGCCAGCCAGTCCCGGCCAAGGGCGGTGATCGACACCACCGTCAGGATGATCGCCACACTCGGCCAGGCGACCAGCCACCAGGCATTGGCCAGGTAGTTGCGGCCCATGGCGAGCATCGAACCCCATTCCGGCGCGGGCGGCGAGGCGCCAAAGCCGAGGAAGCTCAGCGCCGCGCCGGTGATGATGTTGTGGCCGATGCCAATGGTGGCGAGGATCAGGATCGGCTTGATCGCATTGGGTAGCACATGCCGCAACACCACGGCTGCGCGATGCCGGCCGAGGGTGGTGGCGGCTTCGACGTAGGGTGCATCGCGCACCACCAGGGTCTGCGCGCGCACCATCCGCGCAAAGCGCGGGATGCTCGCCACGCCCACTGCAATCAGAGTGATCCACAGGCCCTGGCCCCAGAACGTGATGATCACCAGGGCCAACAGCAGGTCGGGAAAGGCCAGCAAAACGTCGATCAGGCGCATGATCGCGCCATCCACCAGGCGCGGGCCGAGGCCGGCCGCCAAGCCGAGGATGATCCCGGCGCCCAGGCCGATGGCCGTGGACACCAGGCCCATCAACAGTGAAGGACGCACCCCGTGGATCAAGCGGGCGAGCACATCGCGCCCGTTTTCATCGGTGCCCAGCCAGTGGCTGGCGCTGGGTGGCAGGTAGGCGTTGCGGGCGGCGGCGGCCAGGGGGTCGACGCCGGTCAGCCAATGCGGCACGAGCGCCGCGATCAACAAGCCAATCACAAACAGCCAGGCCAGTGACAGGCCGGGGCGAAAGGTGCTCGGCAGCGCCAAGGGCAAGCGCCAGGGCAGGGTATAGGTGCTCATGCCAGGCCCCTCGCATACTGACTCTGTGGGTACGGCAACCCCAAGTGCTCACGCAGCGTGCTGCCACTGTACTCATGGCGGAACACCCCGCGCTTGCGCAGCAGCGGCACCACTTCATCGACAAACACCTCGACCCCCGAGGGAAACATGTCCGGCATGATGTTGAAGCCATCGGCGGCGCCCGCGAGGAACCAGTGTTCGAGGGTGTCGGCCACCTGTTCCGGGGTGCCCACCAGCAGGCGATGGCCGACCAGGATGCGCCGCGACAGTTCGCGCACCGTCAGGCCTTCGCGGCGGGCCAGGTTGAGTTGGGCTTCGAGAAACCCCTGGGAGCCTTTCTCATAGGTGCCCACTTCACCGATCCGCGCCCACGGCAGCGGCGCATCCAACTGCAGTTCCTCGGCGGGGATGCCGATCCGCGCGGCCACTTGCTGAATCAGGCCATGTTCGCCGTGGTAGGCATTGAGTTGATCAAAGCGCGCATGGGCTTCAGCCTCGCTGCTGCCGATCACCGTGGACAGGCCCGGCATGATTTTCAGGTGCTCGGGGTTGCGCCCCCATTGGCGCGCGCGCTGCTTCATGTCGCGGTAGAAGTACTGGCCATCTTCCAGGCTGGTCTGGGTGGTGAAAATCGCATCGGCATACCGCGAACCCAGGGCCTTGCCACCCTCCGATGAGCCCGCCTGCACCAGCACCGGCCGGCCCTGGGGCGAGCGGGGCAGGTTCAGCGGGCCCTTGATGGAAAAATGCCGGCCGACAAAGTCCTGGCTGTGGATCTTGTCGGGATGTGCGTAGCGGCCGTTGCCGGCATCGCCGATGATCGCGTCGTCTTCCCAGCTGTCCCAGAGCTTGCACGCGATGTCGATGAATTCTTCGGCGCGGGCGTAGCGCTCCCCGTGTTGCAACTGGTTGGCCAGGCCGAAATTCTGCGCGGCGGCGTCAGTGGCGTTGGTCACCACGTTCCAGGCTGCGCGGCCGCCGCTGATATGGTCCAGGGAGGCGAAGCGCCGCGCCAGGTTGTAGGGGTCGTTGTAGGTGCTGGAGGCGGTGGCGATCACCCCGATGTGCTGCGTGGCCAGGGCCACGGCGGTCAGCAGGAGGGTCGGTTCCAGGCGGCCTACCGGTTGCGTGGCCACATCGCCCGCCAGGGCCGGGCCGTCGGCGAGGAAGATCGCATCCAGGCAGCCACGTTCCGAGATGCGCGCGATAGTGCGGTAGTACTCCACATCCAGGTAGGCATCGGCCGGCACTTCGCCGACGCGCCAGGCCGCCGCGTGGGCGCCGAAACCGAGGATGTTCATGCCAATGCTCATGTGCTTTTTCATGCAGGTTCCTGGGGTTAGACGGCGCTGGCTTCATCGCGGGCGCTGGCATGCTCGGGGTGGTCGGCCACGGCCTGTTCCTGGGCGGCGCGCCAGGCGGCAGCGGGGCTGACATCGTTGAGGTAGAAGTCACCCAGGGCCCGCTCGCGGTAGATCGCCGGGTTATGCGAGGCCAGGGTGCGGGCATTGCGCCAATGCCGGTCAAGGCGGCGCACCTGGCTGGTGGCCGAGGCGCCGCCGACTTCGAACAGCAGGCTGGTGGCCTCCAGCACCAGCGGCAGGATCACTTGCTGTGCCTGGTAGGTGCGCACATCCGCATCGACGTATTGCGCCTCGCTGATGGAGCCGTCGAGCACCGCCTCATGGGTGCTTTGCAGCACCTGCGCGGTGGCCTGTACCAGGCTGTCGGCGGCATAGGACAGGCTCGACAGCTTGCCGATCACCCGCTGCACCAGCGGGTCCAGGCGCGGGCTGGATTGCCCGGGGATGCCAAACGCGCGGGTGCGGCCCTGGACAAAATCGACGGCGTCGCGCAACGCGGCGCGGGCGATCCCGGCCAGGGTCGCGAGGTGGAACAGCTGGTAAAACGCCGAGATATACGATTCGGCGCGCAGCTCGCCGGGCTTGAAGCGCCGCAGTACCTGATGCTCGGGCACCGCCACCTGCTCAAAGCGCGTGGTGCCGCTACCGCTCAGGCGCTGGCCAAAACCGTCCCAGTCATCCACGCGGGTCACGCCGGGCGCATCGGTGGGCACCACCACGCTGATAAAGTCGGGCCCGTCGGCGGCGGCCACGGCGATCCAGTCGGCATACAAGGTGCCGGTGCAGTAGTACTTCTGGCCGTCCAGTTGCCAGCCTTCGGCGGTGGGTTTGAGCGTCACCGAGTTGGTGGTGGTGTCACTGCGCTCGGCCATGGCTGCGCCCCACAATTGCCCGGCGACCACCTTGGGGAACCAGTACGCCTGGGACTCGGGGTCCTGGCTCACCAGCCGGCCCTCGACGAAGCCAAAATGCGCGCGCACGATTTGTGGCAGGTTTGAGTCGGCGCTGCCCAACTCAATCAGCAGGGCGAACAGCTCCGGCAGGCTGGCGCCCAGGCCGCCCTGGCTGCGGGGCACGCGCAGGGCGCCGAAACCTGCGGTTTTCAGCCAATCGACGGCGTCGAAGGCCAGGGTGCGTTCTTGTTCGCGTTGCACCGCGCCCTGGGCAATACGCTGGAAAACCGGGGCGAAGCGTTCGTGCAGTGGGGTGTCGCTCATGTTCGATTCCTTACTTGAATACAGTATCTGAAGCTGTCGGTGATCCACTGTAGGAGCGGGCTTGCCCGCGATAGCGGAGGGTCAGTTGATAAATAGTTGACTGATACACCGTCATCGCGGGCAAGCCCGCTCCTACACAAGCCCGCTCCCACATAAAGCAGCCTGTGTGAATCAGCCGTCATCGCGGTTTACCCCGTGGATCAATCAACCCGTTGAGTACATCCACCAACAGGTTCACCACCACATAAACCAGTGCCGCCAACAAGGTGATCCCCAGCACCACCGGCGCATCCTTGGCCACGGCTGCATCAAGCATCATTCGCCCGATACCCTGGCGGGCGAACAGCATTTCCGTGACCACCGCACCCCCCAGCAGGCTGGCGAAGATGAACCCGGACAAGGTCACCAGCGGCACCAGCGCATGGCGCAATGCGTGGCGCAGGCGCACGGCGGTCTGCGACAGGCCGCGGGCACGGGCCATGGCGATAAAGGGTTGTTCGAGGATGTCTTCCAGTTCCTGGCGCAGCACCTGGCTAAGCATCCCGGCAATCGGCAGGGCCAGGGCCAGGGTCGGCAGGATCAGGGTTTGCCAGCCGTTGGAGCCGGCTGGCGGCAACACCGGCCACTGGAACGAAAACACCAGCAACAGCAAAATCCCCAGCACGAATGACGGCGATGACGACAGCACCAGCTCGCTGGCCGAAGCCACGCGACGCACCCAGGGATTGCGCTTGGCGGTAAGCACGGCGCTGGCCAGCGCCAGGCCGATAGCCAGCAGGGCGGCACTCAGGGCCAGTTGCAGCGTCGCGCCAATCTGCTTGCCGATGGCCTCGGTGACGGGAATGCGCAAGCGGTACGACTCGCCGAAATCACCGTGGGCGATCCGCCCCACGTAGCGCCCGTATTGCACCCACAACGGTTGGTCAAAGCCGTATTCCTCACGGACCTGTGCCAGTTGCTGCGGGGTGGGGATGGCGTCCGGCCCGCCGAGAATCGCCAGCACCGGGTCGCCGGCACTGAAATGGATGGCGACGAAGGTCAGGGTGGCCGCGCCCCACAGCACGCCCACACCGGCCAGTAGTCGAGCGGCAAGCCGTTTCATGGTGCCTCCTGGTCCAGCCAGACGCTGGTAAAGAAAGGGGTGTTGTGCACGGTGTCGAAAATCAGCCCCTTGACCGCCGTGCGATAGGCAATCAGCACCTGGCTCTCGAAGTCCGGCACCGCCGGCACCACTTCGGTCAGGCGTTGTTGCGCGGCGCTGTACAGGGCTTGCAGTTGCACCGGGTCATGGGAGCGGCGGGCGGCGCTGAGCAACTGGTCCAGGCGCGGGTCGCTGAGGTTGCTGAGGTTGTTGCCGCTTTTGCTTGGCGAGGCGCGCGAGTCGCTGTGGTACAGGATGTACAGGCCGTCGGGGGTGTTGGTGTGCCAATAGCCGCCGCCGATGGCGTCGTAGTTGCCCGCCGTGCGGCGGTCGGTGAGCTGGGCCAGGGGCATCATTTCGATGATGAACTGCATGCCGACTTTCTTGGCATCCGCCTGCACCGCCACCGCGACGCTGCTGGGGAACGGCGGGCTTTCAAAACCCAGCAAGTGCGCCGACAGGCGCCGGCCGTCCTTGACCCGATAGCCCTCGGCATCGCGTTGGGTCCAGCCGGCGTCGTCCAGCTGGCGGTTGGCGGCGTCGACGTCGTATTTCAATACGTCGCGGTAGGCCGGGTCATAGAACGGCGTGTTCACCGCCAGGTAATCGCTTTTGGGCAAGAACTCACCGAACCCGGCAATCCAGGCCAGGCCGTCACGGTCGATGGCCTGGGCGATGGCCTTGCGCACCCGTACATCGTCGAATGGAAAGCGCAGGGTATTGAACGTGAGGCTGCGGTAAGGGCTGGCCATGCGGATCCGGTTGCGCACCACCAGGTTCTGCGAAGCACGCATCGCCGCGGTATTTTGCGCCGGTGCATCCAGGGTGAAGTCCGAGCGTTTGGATTGCAGGGTGCTGTAGCGGGTCATGGCCTCGGGGACGATGCTCAGCTCGATACGGTCCAGGTAGGCCGGGCCGATGTGCCGGGTCACCGGCGGTGCCCAGTGGTAATCGGCGCGCTTGATAAAGGTCGCGCCTTGTTCGCGGGTATAGCTTTGCAGCACGAACGGCCCGGATCCGATGGGGTGCTCGGCGATGCTCTTGGGCGCTTCGCGGATCTGTTTGGGCGAGACCATGCTCAGCCACGACTGCGCCAGCACATACAAAAACGGCGAGTAAGGCTCGCGCAGGTGCGCCTCAAAGGTGTAGTCGTCGATGATCCGGCCATCGACGTAGGGCGCGATGTACGCCGCCGCCAGCGGTGATTTGGTGGCCGGGTCGCGCATATGTTCCAGGTTGGCCCGCAGCGCCTGGGCGTTGAATTTTTCGCCGTCGCTGAAGGTCACGTCGTCGCGCAAATGGAAGGTGTAGGTCTTGCCATCCTCTGAGACGTCCCAGGACTTGGCCAGCCAGGGCGAGAGCTTGCCGTTTTCGTCCTGGTACAACAGGCAGTCGTAGACGATGCGCGCCAGCCATTGCACGTTGCCGTGGTAGCTGGAGTGCACATCGAAGGTGCCGGTATCCAGCGCGGCCGAAACGCGCAAGGTGCCGCCCGGCGTGCCCTGGCGGGTTTCGTGGTAGTCGCTGGGGTCATAGCTGAGCAGGCCCTGGGCGTCCAGGTGGCCGTCCACCCGCTGCACCGAGCTGGGCGGTGGGGCGTCCGGCGAGCAGGCGCCCACCAGCAGCAACCCCAGGAGCAGGGCGTGCCTGCTCCAGTGATTGATCGGCATCGTCAAGGCTCCCACCTTAGAAGTTGAACGCCACGCCGGTGAATGCGCCAAAGCCGTCCCCCGGATACAGCGCGGCAACGTCCTTGCCCTGGGCGTCATAGATCGGCTGGATGGCGGTGACGTAGTTCTGGTCGGTGAGGTTTTTCACGTCCAGGTACACCTGCCATTTCTTGCTCGGGGCTTCATACCCCAGCTTGGCGCCGAAAATCGTGTAGGAGGGCGCATACAGGGTGTTGGCGTAGTCCACGGCGGTACTCGATACCGAGCGCACATTGACCCCGGCGTAGAACCCGTCCGGATGGCGGTATTGCAGCTCGGCCTGGTACACGTGCTTGGGCAGCCCCGGCAGCTCGTTGGAGCCAAAGCGCGCGTCGTTGCGGTAGTAGAAGTCGTTGAGGGTGTAGGCCTGGCGCAGGCTGACGGTTTCGCCGCGCGCGCTTTGCCACAGCGCGGTATCCAGGCCGGCTTCGATGCCCTGGTGGATGGTCGGGCTGGCGTTGGACGTGGAGTTGACCGCCGCCGTGGTACGGGTGGCCGGAATCACTTCGACGGTGAGCAGTTCATCCTTGATCCACGAGCGGTACACCGCCAGGCTGCCATCGAAAATCCCGGCTTTGCCGCGCACGCCGAACTCAACGGTATTGGCCTTCTGCTCGGTGAGGGTCTTGGCGTAGTTGCTGGCCACCCCGGAGCCCGACGACGACCAACTGCTGGGCGGGTCGATGGAGCGGCTGACGTTGCCGAACACCTGGAAGTCCGGCGTGATCTCGTAGCGCAGGCCCAGGCGCGGCGCGACGTTCCAGCTGTCGTAGTCGTAGTGGTCCGGGTAGGGCGAGGTATTGGCGCGGTCCGAGTAGCGCACCTCGATATCGCGCTTGATCTGGCTCAACGACAGGCCGGTGGACAGCCATAGGCGGTCGGTCAGTTGCAGGTCATTGCCGGCGGCAAACACGCGGTCGAACGAGCCGGTGTAGCGTGCCTGTTTCTGCAAGGCGCCGTAGGTGCTGGAGGCTGGGTTGCCGTTGTAGGTCTTGACCCCGGCCTGCAGGTGCTGGGTGCTGGTCAGGCTCAGGGAGGTGTTACTGGTGTGCCCCTGGATCTGGTCGCTGCGGTTATAGGTCAGCGACAGGTTCAGGTCGCGCCAGTCCCAGTAGTTGGGGTTGACCGTGCTTTTGCGGTACAGCACCTGGGGATAGTTGTGATAGACCAGGCCAAAATCCAGGGTGGCGTCATCGTCGAAGGTGTAGGTGGTCTTGCTGCCGACCCAGGTCGAACCACGCTTGGTCGAATCATCGCGGCTGGCCAGGGCCACCGGGTTGGTTTGCGACGAGTCGTGCTTGAGCTGGGCCTTGGTCAGGGTGCCGGAGCTTTCGTGGTATTCCTCGCGGTAGCGTACGAACAGGCGGGTTTCCAGCTTGGGGTTGAAGCGGTAGCCGAAGTTGGTGACCACGCCCTTGGCCTTGGTGAAGGTCCAGTCCTGGTAACCGTCGCGTTCGGAGTTGCTCAGGCTGACGTAGTAGTCGCCGTTGTCCACCACGCCGCCGGTGCTCAGTTGTTGCTTGCGCCAGCCAAAGCTGCCGGCCTCCAAGCGCACGTGATTGCCCGGCGCAGTCAGGCCGGAGTTGGTCACCATATTGATCGCGCCACCCAACGACAGCGCGCCGTACTGGAAAGCATTGGCCCCGCGCAGCACTTCGGTGTAGTCCAGGCCCTGGGTTTCCAGCAGCTCATACGGCGTGCCGCCGGAGCCGGTCAGGGCCAGGCCGTCGAACAGGAACTTGGTGCCTTCGCGAAAATACCCCGGCGAGGTATTGGCCCCGGAGCCACGGATGGAAATCTTGATTGCATCGTTGCCACCCGCCGACTGCGCATACACGCCGGGCTGATAGGCGAGGGTGTCTTCCAGTGTTGCCGAGCGGCCGCGTTCGACGTCAGCGGCCTTGACCAGGCTGACGCCGCCGGCCACCTCGTCGAGCTTAAGCTGGGCTTCTTCGCTGGCGGTGACCTTGCTGGCCTGCACCGTTACGGTCTGCAGGCGCGAATCTTCGGCGTGGGCCCATTGGGCGGCGAGGATCAAGGTTAGGGCGCTGACGGTTTTAAACGAACTGGAGGCGAGTGGCGGCAGAGGCCTTGAGATCAACTTCAATTGTGCATTCCCTGTGATTGGCTACGAGTGGAGGCGAGTTTCTATTCGTATAGTCAATCTCTGGCAGGGATAGAGCAGAAAGCATGCCAAGCGCCAAAGCGGGTTTTTGCGGGGTATTTGGTTTTAATCAGCGGGTCTCTTATGCCAAAAACCCACACCTGTGTTGAACTGCTGTTGGATTTTGAACAGTGCCGAGGGGCCCGCGCTAGAGCGTTTTTGCCCTGTGTTGCGCTGATTCGGCGAGCAATTCGCCAGCGCGCGCCTGCAAGAAGCGATGCAGGACTTTGACCCGCTCCGACACTTGCAGGCGATGGGGGCACATCAGGTTGAAGGGCGTGGGTTCGCCTTGCCATTCGCCGAACAACGGCACCAGGCGCCCGGCCTTGATATCGCCGGCCACGTCCAGGTTCGCCTTGTAGGCAATACCGTGGCCGGCCAGGGCCCAGCGCCGCACGATTTCCCCGTCATCACTGAGGTAATCGCCGCCCACTTCGACCTCCTCAAGCAGCGTGCCCTGGCGAAAATACCAGGTGCTGTTGGGCCGGCCCTGGCGCATGTAGCGCAGGGTGCTGTGCTGCTCCAGATCGGCCGGCACCTGGGGTGTGCCGTGGCGCGCCAGGTACGCGGGGCTGGCGCAGGCGATACGGCGGTGATCGGCGACCACCGGCAGCGCCACCAGGCTTGAATCCCTTGGCACGCCAAAGCGCAGGGCGATGTCCACGGTTTCGCGGAACAGGTCGGCGTTGCTGTCGTTAAGCAGCAATTGCAGGCGGATATTCGGGTGCTCGCGCTTGAACTGATCCAGCCAACCGAGCAGTACATTGCGCCCGAAATCCGAGGGCGCGGACAGTTGCAGCAAGCCGCTGAGGCTCTGGCCGTGTTGCTTGATCGCCTGTTCGCCTTCCGCCAGGGCTTCCAGGGCCACCCGCACGCTGTCCAGGTAGCGCCGGCCTTCTTCGGTGAGGCGCATGCTGCGTGTGGAGCGGGCCAGCAGGCGCATGCCCAGGCGGGTTTCCAGGCGTTTGAGGGCAATGCTGGCGGCGGCCGGGGTCAGGCTAAGGCTGCGGGCGGCCGCCGAGAGGCTGCCACTGTCGGCGGTGCGTACAAACACTTCCAGGTCGAGGATTGAGCTCATTTGTAAAAATCCCTTAAAGATCCTGTCGTTTTACCGGGATTTTTCCGCGATTGCCAAGCTGGGAAGATGAACGCTCATTTTTCCGCACGAGGCAGTTCCCATGACATCTCCCCTCAAGGGCAAAACCGTGGTGGTGATTGGCGGTAGCAGCGGCATTGGCGCCGAAGTCGCCCAACAGGCGGCATCCCGTGGCGCGCAGGTGGTACTGGCCGGGCGACGCCTTACGTCGACGGTCGACAACGGCGTGCGCAGCGAGCCGGTAGACGTCACCGACAGCGCCTCCCTGCAACGTCTGTTCGAAGCGGTGGGGCGTTTTGACCACCTGGTGTTCACCTCGGGCCCTGCGGTCCAGGCCAAACACCTGCAGGACACCGACCTGCCACTGGCCCAGGACAACTTCAATGTGAAGCTCTGGGGCGCCTTGCGCGCAATCCAGCAGGCGCTGCCTTTTCTCGACGAGCGCGGCAGCATCGTCCTGACCTCGGGGCAGTTGGGGCGCAAGCTGGTGCCGGGGCAATTTATCAAGGTCGGCATCAATGCCGCGACCGAAGCGTTGGGCAAGCAGTTGGCCAAGGAACTGGTGCCACGGCGGGTCAACGTGGTCAGCCCTGGGGTGATCGACACGCCGGCATACGCGGGGATGCCTGAGGAACAGCGTCAGGGCATGTTCGCCAAGGTGGGCGGGGCGTTGCCGGTAGGGCGGGTGGGGCAGGCGGAGGAAGTGGCGGCGGGTTATTTGATGGCCATGGAGAATGGCTTTATCACTGGCAGCGTGATCGATATCGACGGCGGTGGGTTGCTGTGACTTGATCCTTGCGCCGGGAGGTGAGACGTCCGTGGGGCGGCTCACCTGACGCCGGGGATTAGCACTTGCCGCCGCACGCTGCGTCAACAACGCGTCAGGCCTACAGTGACGTATGTAACGCAGTATGCTGTGCGCCAGTTCGAATCTCACGTTAAGTTATTAACTGTTTAATGTATAGTAACGGTTTCCCTTCGAATCGGTCGTGGTGAGGTAAGTTACTTTTTCTCCAGGCTTAAGTGATGGGTTAAGGTTGCTTCCTCGTATTGTTATGTCCGAGCCTCCGCTGTCTGGAGTTACGATGGCCACATAGTCGGTACTTCTAAAGCTATCTGTAACAGTGAAACTTTTAATTGTACCTGTCAACTTCTCCATTTTTAATATCCTTTTTAGTTTTGTTGGAATTTAGTGTCGTGTCGGGTATTTGATTTGTCCTGGTCAATGGCTTGTTTGGCTAGGACTGTTAGTGATTTTGGAGGGTTTTGGTGGTTTTGCAGCTGTAAGAAATGACAGTTTTTAAGATTGATTTGTTATGTTGTAGATAGTGCAAAGTAATTATATGGATTGTCTTGCTCTGAATTTATATGGGTTTTTAGCGGCGATTGTCTTAAGGCTCGGGCCCTGCGGTCCAGGCCAAACACCTGCAGGACACCGACCTGCCACTGGCCCAGGACAACTTCAATATGAAGCTCTGGGGCGCCTTGCGCGCAATCCAGCAGGCGCTGCCTTTTCTCGACGAGCGCGGCAGCATCGTCCTTACCTCGGGGCAGTTGGGGCGCAAGCTGGTTCCGGGGCAATTTATCCAGGTTGGTATCAATGCCGCGACCGAAGCGTTGGGCAAGCAGTTGGCCAAGGAACTGGCGCCACGGCGGGTCAACGTGGTCAGCCCTGGGGTGATCGACACGCCGGCATACGCGGGGATGCCTGAGGAACAGCGTCAGGGCATGTTCGCCAAGGTGGGTGGGGCGTTGCCGGTAGGGCTGCTCACCTGAGGCCGGGGGTTAGTACTTGCCGCCGCACGCTGCGTCAACAACGCGTCAGGCCTACAGTGACGTATGTAACGCCGTATGCTGTGCGCCAGTTCGAATCTCACGTTAAGTTATCAACTGTTTAATGTATAGTAACGGTTCCCCTTCGGGTCGGTCGTGGTGAGGTAAGTTACTTTTTCTCCAGGCTTAAGTGATGGATTAAGGTTGCTTCCTTTTATTTTTATGTCCGGGCCTCCGTTGTCTGGAGTTACGACGGCCTCATAGTCGGAACCTCTAAAGCTAGTTTCAACAGTGAAGCTTTTAATTGTACCTGTCAGCTTCTCCATTTTTAATATCCTTTTTAATTTTGTTGGGGTTTAGTATCGTGTCGGGTATTTGATTTGTTCTGGTCAATGGCTTGTTTGGCTAGGACTGTTAGTGATTTTGGAGGGTTTTGGTGGTTTTGCAGCTGTAAGAAATGACAGTTTTTAAGATTGATTTGTTATGTTGTAGATAGCGCAAAGTAATTATATGGATTGTCTTGCTCTGAATTTATATGGGTTTTTAGCGGCGATTGTTTTAAGGCTCGGGCCCTGCGGTCCAGGCCAAACACCTGCAGGACACCGACCTGCCACTTGCCCAGGACAACTTCAATGTGAAGCTCTGGGGCGCCTTGCGCGCAATCCAGCAGGCGCTGCCTTTTCTCGACGAGCGCGGCAGCATCGTCCTGACCTCGGGGCAGTTGGGGCGCAAGCTGGTGCCGGGGCAATTTATCCAGGTTGGCATCAATGCCGCGACCGAAGCGTTGGGCAAGCAGTTGGCCAAGGAACTGGCGCCACGGCGGGTCAACGTGGTCAGCCCTGGGGTGATTGACACGCCGGCATACGCGGGGATGCCTGAGGAACAGCGTCAGGGCATGTTCGCCAAGGTGGGCGGGGCGTTGCCGGTAGGGCGGGTGGGGCAGGCGGAGGAAGTGGCGGCGGGTTATTTGATGGCCATGGAGAATGGCTTTATCACTGGCAGCGTGATCGATATCGACGGCGGTGGGTTGCTGTAAACACCGAACCCAATGTGGGAGCGGGCTTGCCCGCGATGGCGGCGTGTCAGTCAATACATAGGCTGACTGATCCACCGCTATCGCGGGCAAGCCCGCTTCCACATTTTTTGTGCCGTGTCAGGCCTTCAGGGTACGGGTCATGCGCAGCGCCAGCACACTACCCGCGACGATCACCGCCGCCAGCAGGTACAGCGCCAGGTCGGTGGAGCCGGTCGCATCCTTCACAAACCCCACCACATACGGGCTTAAAAAGCCCGCCATCTGGCCCATGGAGTTGATCAATGCCAGGCCGCCCGCGGCCGCGCCGGCGCTGAGCATGGCGGTAGGCACCGGCCAGAACATCGGCAGGCCGGTGAGGGCGCCCATGGTGGCGATGGTCAGGCCAAGGATGGCAATGGCCGGGGTGGTGGCGAAGTTCACCGCGATGATCAGGCCGACAGCGCCCATCAGCATCGGCACCACCAGGTGCCAGCGGCGCTCTTTGCGCAGGTCGGCAGAGCGGCCCACCAGCAGCATGAATACCGCCGCCAGCAAATAGGGGATCGCACTGAGCCAGCCGATCACCAGGTTATCGCTAAAGCCCATGTTCTTGATGATCGACGGCAGCCAGAAGTTGATGGCGTACACGCCGCTCTGGATGCAGAAGTAGATCAGGCCGAACGCCCAGATCGCCGGGTTCTTGAATACTTCCAGCAGCGAATCAGTGGTGGTCTTGGGCTTGTTGGCCAGGTCTGTGGCCTGGTCGGCCTCGAGCACTGCGCGCTCATGGGCGGTCAGCCACTTGGCGTTGGCGAAGCTGTCGCTGAGCAGGAAGTAGGCGAGGGCACCGAGGATCACCGTCGGCACACCTTGCAGCAGGAACATCCACTGCCAGCCCGCGAGACCGCCCTGGCCCGCCGCGAAGTGGTTGAGGATCCAGCCGGAGAACGGGCTGCCGAGCAGGCCCGACACCGGGATTGCGGACATGAACAGCGCCATGATCCGCCCACGGCGGAAGGTCGGGAACCACTGCGAGAGGTACAGCACCACGCCCGGGAAGAAGCCCGCTTCAGCGGCACCGGTAAACAGGCGCAAGGTGTAGAAGTGCGTCGGTGTGGTCACAAACAGCAGGCAGGTAGACAGGGTGCCCCAGGTGATCATCATCAGCGCAATCCAGCGCCTGGGACCGAACTTGGTCAGCGCCAGGTTGCTCGGCACGCCACACAGCACGTAGCCGATAAAGAAAATCCCGGCGCCGAGGCCGTACACGGTCTCGCTGAACTTCAAGGCGTCGAGCATCTGCAGCTTGGCAAAGCCGACGTTGACGCGGTCCAGGTAGTTGAACAGGTAGCAGATGAAAATGAAGGGGATCAGGCGCAGGGTGATGCGCTTGTAGACGGCGTTTTTGTCGTCATCGTTGGCCAGGGTAGCGGCGGCGCTCTGTGACATGGCGTTCTCTCTTTATTATGATTTTTCGCGATGCGAGGGTAACGTTGATCGCCCCAAGAGTCTCGGTCACGGGACGGTGCCGTGTCTTTGTGCCCCCGCACAGCGATCCATCCATTGCGCTGTGCCTTTGAACAATCGCTTAATGCAGCGCTTTCAAGGAATTTAGCCCCATGTTCGAACTCGATCATGACCTGGCGCAGGATATCGTCAATCGCACGATGGCCATTTTGCCCTACAACGTCAACGTCATGGACAGCCAGGGCCTGATCCTCGGCAGCGGCGAGCCGGAGCGCATCAATACCCGTCATGAAGGCGCGCAATTGGTGTTGGCCAACGGTCGCGTGGTGGAAATCGACAGCCAGACCGCCAAGCACCTCAAGGGCGTGGCGCCGGGGATCAACCTGCCGCTGCTGCATGACCAGCGCCTGATCGGGGTGCTGGGCATCAGCGGTGAACCGCAGTTGCTGCGCACTTATGCCGAACTGGTGCGCATGACTGCCGAGATGCTGGTCAGCCAGCGCCATCAGCAGGCGGAGCAGCAGTGGCGGCGCCAACGCTGTGATGATCTGCTGGCGTTGCTGCTGGCCGACAGCGGCGAGTCGCCGCGCCTGGTGGACGAGGCCCAGCAACTGGGGCTCAAGCCGCAGTTGCCGCGAACCCCCTATCTGTTTGAGCTGGGCCCGGGCCAGACTGCCGAAGCCCTGGCTGCCTGGCTGGCTTCGCGTTATCCGGACAGCTGGTGCGTCAGCAGCGCACAGTTTTCGTTGCTGTGGTGTCGCCCGGCGGCGGTGCCGATGGACAACCCGCGCCTGCTGGAAAAACTCGAGGCCTCGGGCTGGAACATCCTGCGGGTGGCCGTCGGTGGCCAGGCCGACGGATTGGCAGGCTTGCGCCGCTGTTATCGGCGGGTGGCGGACTTGCTCGCCTATGGCCGCGATGTGCTGCCGCAGTCGCGCCTGCTGACCCTCAATCGCTACCGGTTGCCGGTGATGCTCTGGCGCCATCGCAATGACGATGCCCTCGACGAACTGCTTAACCCATTGCGCAAGGTCCTGGCCAAGGACGCCAACGGCCAACTGCAGGCGACGCTGCGCAGTTGGTGTGAGCACGACGGGCAAAGCCAGGCCTGTGCCGATGCATTGGGCATTCACCGCAACAGCCTGCGCTACCGCATGGAGCGCATCGCCGAATTGAGCGGTGTCGACCCGTTGACCTTAGATGGCATGCTCGCGCTGTACCTGGGCGTGCAACTGCTGCCCCAAACCCCTTAGGAGGCGCTTTTGTAGAAATGAACAACAAACCCCAGCCGCGCTTGTGCATCGGACAGGCGTCATTGCCGGTGCCAACTGGCAGCATGGGCGTCATAAAAACCGGAGAAAGCCCATGAAAGTCATCATCGCCCCCGACTCGTTCAAGGACAGCCTGAGTGCCGAAGGCGTGGCCCAGGCCATTGCCGAAGGCCTGGCTGAGGTTTGGCCGCAGGCCGAATTGATCCAGTGCCCGATGGCGGACGGCGGTGAAGGCACGGTGGAGTCGGTGCTCGCGGCCTGCCATGGCCAGTTGCGCAGTTGCACCGTGCAAGGCCCGTTGGGCGGCGCCGTTGAGGCGCGCTGGGGCTGGTTGGCCGAAAGTGCCACGGCAATCATCGAAATGGCCGAAGCCAGCGGCCTGCAACTGGTCCCGCGGGAGCAGCGCGATGCCTGTTCCAGCAGCACCTTTGGCACCGGTGAGCTGATCCGCGCCGCCCTCGATGCCGGGGCCCGGCGGATCATCCTGGCGATTGGCGGCAGTGCCACCAATGACGGCGGCGCCGGTGCCATGCAGGCCCTTGGCGTGCAACTGCTCGACGCCCAAGGCCACAGCCTGGCGCGTGGCGGCCTGGCCCTGGCGCACCTGGCACGGATCAATCTTGAACAGTTGGACCCGCGCCTGGCCCAGGTGCGTTTCGATATCGCCGCCGACGTCAACAACCCCCTGTGCGGCCCCCACGGTGCCTCGGCGATTTTCGGCCCGCAAAAAGGCGCCAACCCACACCAGGTCGAGCAGCTGGACCAGGCCCTCGGACACTTCGCCGACCACTGCGCCGAAGTCTTGCCCCGGGACGTGCGCGACGAGCCGGGCAGCGGCGCGGCCGGTGGCCTGGGCTTTGCCGCCAAGGCCTTCCTCGGCGCTAGCTTTCGTGCGGGCGTGGAGGTGGTCGCCGACCTGGTAGGCCTGGAACACGCCATGCGCGGCGCCGACCTGGTGATCACCGGCGAAGGCCGCTTCGACGCCCAGACCCTGCGCGGTAAAACCCCGTTTGGCGTGGCGCGGGTGGCCAAGAAGCACGGTGTTGCGGTGATCGTTATCGCCGGCACGCTGGGCGAGGGCTACGAGCAGATGTATGCCCATGGCGTCGACGCCGCGTTTGCCTTGCCTGGCGGGCCGATGAGCCTGGAGCAGGCCTGCAGCGAAGCGCCGCGGTTGCTGCGTGAGCGGGCGGCGGACATTGCGCGAGTGTGGCGCTTGGGCGCGCAGCGCAGTGGCGGATGACAGCGCTTGTTATCGCCGCCTACACTGATCGGCCACTTGTCTTTCAAAGGATGAAACACAATGCCTACACATGACACCAATATCGTGATCCAGCGCTTTGCCGAAAGCCATCTTCAAGGCATGCATGCGCTCTACAACGATCCGGCCGTGTGCCGTCAGGTGCTGCAGATGCCGTTCCAGTCGCTGGAGGTGTGGCGCAAGCGCCTGGCCGATACCAATGAGCGACTGCTCAGGCTGGTGGCGGTGCAGGCGGGTGAGGTGCTTGGCAGTTGCACCCTGGAGCAGTACGCGCGCAGTCGGCAAAGCCATGTCGGCAGCATCGGCATGGGGGTGGCGGTGGCCTGGCAGGGCAAGGGGGTGGGCACCCAGTTGCTGGGCGCCGCGCTGGAGGTGGCCGACAACTGGATGAACCTGCACCGGGTGGAACTGACGGTGTATGTCGACAACGAGCCGGCCCAGGCGTTGTACCGCAAGTTCGGTTTCGAGACTGAAGGCCGGCTGCGCGATTACGCCGTGCGCGACGGCGTATTTGTCGATGCCCTGAGCATGGCCCGCCTGCGTCAGACCGCCTGATCGCCCAGGGCAAACGCCACCGCAGCCTGCGCATGCAGCAAGGTGGTGTCCAGCAGCGGCAGCTCGCTGTGCTCGGGCTTGATCAGCAGGCCGATCTCGGTACACCCCAGGATAATCGCCTGGGCGCCACGGGCCGCGAGGTTGACGATGGCCTGCTGGTAAACCTGGCGTGAGGCTTCGCTGATCACTCCGACGCACAACTCTTCATAAATGATCCGGTGCACGGCGTGGCGTTCTGCTGCGTCGGGCACCAGCACGTGCAAGCCCTGGGCTGCCAGGCGCGCCTTGAGAAAATCCTGTTCCATGGTAAACGCCGTGCCCAGCAGGCCAACGGTCAGGGTCTGGGCCTTGACCGCTGCCGCGCCCGCCGCATCGGCAATGTGCAGGAACGGCACCGACACGCCAGCTTCGATCTGCGGCGCCACCAGATGCATGGTGTTGGTACACAGCACGATGCAGTCCGCGCCACCGGCCTGCAGGCGGCGTGCGGCGTCTTGCAGGATCAGCGCCGCGTCATCCCAGCGCCCGGCGTGCTGGGCTTGTTCCACCGGGCCGAAGTCGACGCTGTACAGCAGGATTTGTGCCGAGCGCAGCGGCCCCAACCGGTCGCGTACCTGCTGGTTGATGATCCGGTAATACTCGGCGCTGGACTCCCAGCTCATGCCGCCGATAAGGCCGATGGTGCGCATGCAAAGCTCCTCAAGCTGTTGGGCGAAAGCTACACCTTACCCAACACGCGAGCGTTAGTCATACGCGCCGGTGCAGCATCTGCCATGATCGTTGTTTGCAGCCCCCGAGGAACACCGCAATGGACGATGTACAGCAATTGGGCGAGATGCTTCGTCATTACGCCGACAGCGAAGCGCACAAGCGCCAGCAGTTCGAGGTGCAGTCAGCCCGCTGGACCCAGAAAATCACTGAGCTGTACGGCGAGATCGAGCAGTGGTTGGCGCCGGTCAAGAGTGATGGTTTGCTGGAGGTGCAGCGTGAGGCTTATGTGGCGTCTGGCCCAAGCGTGCCGGTGGAGACTTCGACCTTCAAGACCGAGAAACTGACCATTCATATCGCGGGCAAACCGGTGGAATTTGTGCCGGATGTGATGGGGGCGGGTGGGTTGATTTCGTTGTCGGTCATGGGGCTGACCGCGGCCCGTTACGGCAGCATATCCCTCGTGCTGCTGCCGGGGTCCAATGATTGGTTGTGGAAGAAAACCAATGGCCTGAAAGACCCGGACACCTTTGCCTTCGATGCCAACTTCCTGGCCTTGCAGTTGCAGAGCCTGATTCCGCGCGAACGCGGCTGATCCCCAGGCAAATGTGGGAGCAGGCTTGTGTGGGCTTGTGTGGGAGCGGGCTTGCCCGCGATAGCGGTGTGTCAGGCAAGTATTCCTGACCTGATATACCGCCATCGCGGCATGAGTATTTAGACCACTCTTTTCTGGGTTTGTGTACATATCCGTTGCTGCGGTCACGGCGGCTATTGGTTCAGCCCTTACGGCGGATCACTTTTGGAAAAGAGCCCGGAGTGCCGGCCCAGCCAAAAGTAACCAAAAGGGCTCTTGCCCCCCAAATCAATATCGGATGACGGCCAGCGTGGTTTAACGGGGCGCCTAAGATCAAAATCACAAGCAAAGCGAGGCGGCCTGACAGCCGACCTGATCGTCAAGGCGTGCGCGTACCCCTGTAGGAGCTGGCTTGCCTGCGATGGTCGTTAACGATGACGAATGAATACCAGATACTCTGATGTGTTCTTTCGGGCGTCATCGCAGGCAAGCCAGCTCCTACAGGGGAATGCAGCTTCGCGCTCTGGTTCTGCTGTTGCTCTGCTTTTGATCTGGCTTTTGATCTTAGGTGCCCTGTCAAACTACGCTGGCCGCAGGCAGGTATTGCGCAGTGGGCGCCCCGGCATGGATGCCGGGGTAGCCGCGACACGGCCATGGATGGCCGATCGCGGCGGGCCCACGGAGCAATGCCTGACTGCGGGCATGCCGAGCCTAGGCGAGGCACCGAGTGGTGGGGCAAAAGCG